>NZ_JBFATY010000008.1:0-322172 GCF_040678535.1 Nonomuraea sp. NPDC052634
GGCACCAATATCGAGCGCGCCTCTGCCACCAGCGATGGCATACCTACGCCGAGACAACACCATGATCACAACAATCTACGGCTGCCGTAACTGAGCAGCAGACTTCCAGCGAGTGCGTCCCCGATGCGTCCACTGAGAGCTTTTATGGCGACGGCTGAGGCTTTCGCCGCAGGTCAGGGGAAGAGGTGAGGGACGAGTCGGCCTGTAGGCCGGGTTCTGTCCTTCTTGCGAAGGGGCGGCCATCCATCTAGGACCGCCGTTGCCGGCGGCCTCAAGCGGTCTACCCGCGCGACTCGGGCGGGCAGCCCTCAAGCGTCGCGCGCGGGACACCCCGAAGGGAGTCCCTTCTTGACCTTGCTCCGGGTGGGGTTTACCGAGCCGCCTGCGTCACCGCAGGCGCTGGTGGTCTCTTACACCACCCTTTCACCCTTACCTTCCGGCCGAGACCGGGAGGCGGTCTGCTTTCTGTGGCACTTTCCCGCGGGTCACCCCGGGTCGGTGTTACCGACCACCCTGCCCTGTGGAGCCCGGACCTTCCTCGGCGGGCCCGGAGGCCCGACGCGGCCGCCCGGCCGACTCGTCTGCAGGAGGGTATCAAACCCTCGGTCATCCCCCGTCAACGGCGAGATCTGATCGCTCATGCCCGGGGCCGTGCCCACGAACCCGGCCCCGGGCGATGTCAGCGGAGGTGGGCCGTGTCGTTGAAAGTCTTCACCACGGCGGGGCCGTCGGCGTAGTACTCGATCAGCGACAGGCACGCCAGGTCGAGGTGCATGCGGTAGATGCCCTGCAGGGGCGCTGTGAGCGCGTCCTGAAGGAGCAGCTTGATCGGCGTGACGTGGGAGACCGCGAGCACGGTGCGGCCTTCGTACCGCTCGATCAGGCGCTCCCTGGCCGCCTGCACGCGGCGGGAGGTCTCGGCGAAGCTCTCGCCACCGGGCGGGGCCACATCGGGGTCGGAGAGCCAGGCGTTCAGCTCGGCGGGCCAGCGGCGCTGCACCTCCGTGAACGTGTGCCCCTCCCACGCGCCGAAGTCGGCCTCCCGGAGGTCGTCCCAGACCTCCACGTCGAGGCCGGTCCGCTGGGCGACCGCCTGCGCGGTCTGGCGGGCGCGCTTCAGCGGCGAGGAGACGATGACATCCAGCCGGTACGGCTCCCGCGCCAGCCGCTCGGCCGCCGCCGACGCCTGGGCCAGGCCGTTGGCCGTCAGCTCGGCGTCGCCGCGACCGGAGAAGCGGCGTTCGACGGACAGCTCGGTCTCGCCGTGGCGCAGCAGGAGCAGCGAGGTGGCGACGCGGGTGGGCGGGGCCCAGCCGGTGCCGGTGCCCGCACCCGTACGCCTGGCCGTCGTCTGCTGGGCTGTGGCGACCGAGGCCGTGGGGGCGGACAGCTCGGCGATGTCGCCCGCGTCGAGGAGGTCGGTCTGCTTCGGCACGGACGGCGCCGCCGTACCCGACACTCCCGCCGAACCGGACGCGCCCGCCGGAGCGGACTCCCCCGCTCCACCGGACGCGGTGCCGCCCGCCTTCCACGCCAGGCCCTGGGCGGCGGCGTCCATGGCCTCGTTGGCCAGGCGGTCGGCGTGCTGGTTGCGCTCGCGCGGGATCCAGGTCCACTCGGTCACCCGCAGCCGCCTGACCAGCGAGCCCGCCTCGGCCGCCAGCGGGCGCAGGCCCTCGTTCTTGATCTTCCAGCGGCCCGCCATCTGCTCGATGACGAGCTTGGAGTCCATGCGTACGGCCACCTGCGCGCCCTCGCCGCCCAGGTCGAGCGCGGCGCGCAGGCCGGCGATCAGCCCGCGGTATTCGGCGACGTTGTTGGTCGTGACGCCGATCGCCTCCGCCGCCTCAGCCAGGACCTGCCCGTCGGAGGCGTCTTTGACGACCGCGCCGTAGCCGGCCGGACCCGGGTTGCCGCGCGAGCCGCCGTCGGCCTCGATGACGTAGGAGGTCACAGGCCCGACTCTGCGGTACGGACGAGGATGCGGCGGCACTCCTCGCACCGGAGCACCTCGTCGTGGGGGGCGGCCTTGATGGCGTTCATCTCAGCGATGGACAGCGCCACCTTGCAGCCCTGGCACCGGCCGCCGCGCAGCATGGCCGCGCCGACGCCGTACTGCTCCCTGAGCTTCTCGTAGAGCTTGAGCAGGTCGGCGGGGATGTCGCCGGCGACGGTCGTGCGGCGGCCCTGGACCTCGGCCACCTCCTTCTCGATCTCGGCGAGCGCGGCGTCGCGGCGCTCCTCGGCGGCCGACAGCTCGGCGCGGACCTCGTCGCGCTTGGCGATCAGGTCGGTCACCTTGGTGTCGGCGGCCTCGCGGCGTTCCATGATCTCAAGAACGACCTCTTCCAGGTCGCCCTGCCGCTTGTGGAGCGAGGCGATCTCGGACTGCAGGCTCGCGAGGTCGCGCGGCGAGGTGACGGCCCCGGAGTCGAGGCGCTTCTGGTCGCGCTCTGCGCGGGTGCGTACGGCATCGACGTCGCTTTCGGCCTTGGCCTGCTCGCGCGCCAGGTCGCCCGCCTCGGTCTCGGCCTCGATCACCTGGGTGACGAGCCTGGCGTACAGCTTGGAGCGCTCGTCGATCTCGGCCAGCTCGGGCAAGGTGCGGCGGCGGTGTGCCAGCCGATCAAGCGTGGTGTCGAGCTCTGCCAGGTCGAGCAGTCGCTTCTGTGCCTCAGGGGCTGCTTTCATGATCAATATCCTCTTGTCCAAGCATCGGTGACCGTGGCGGAGACACGCGTTTCAACGTTAACGCCACTCTCGCGCAGGATGGACGCCGCGCTGTCGAGCCAGGGCCACTCGGTCGCCCAGTGCGCGGCGTCGATCAGCGCAGGGCCACCCGCCTCAACGAACTCGCTGGCCGGGTGATGGCGGAGATCGGCGGTGAGGAAGACGTCGACGCCGGCGGCCCTGGCCGCGCCGAGCAGGGAGTCGCCCGCTCCCCCGCTGACCGCGACGCGCCGCACGGGACGTGTGGGGTCGCCGGCCACGCGGATACCCCACGACGTGCGCGGCAGGCCCTTGGCCACGCGCTCGGCGAACTCCTCCAGCGTCGTCTCCTCGGGCGGCTCGCCGATGCGGCCGAGCCCGCGCCACGGGTCGTCGGGGAACGGCTGGAGCGGCACGAGGTCTCCGGTCAGCCCGACCGCCCTGGCGAGGGCGTCGGAGACGCCGGGGTTGGCCACGTCGGCGTTGGTGTGGGCGGTGTAGAGGGCGATGTCGTTCTTGATCAGAGTGTGGACGAGGCGGCCCTTGGGCGTGGTGGTGGCCACGGTGGTGGTGCCGCGCAGGTAGAGAGGGTGGTGGGTGACGATCAGGTCGGCGCCCCACTCCAGCGCCTCGTCGGCCACGGCGGCGACCGGGTCGACCGCGAACAGCACCCGCCGCACCTCCTGCGCCGGATCTCCGCTGACCAGCCCCACCGCGTCCCACGACTCGGCCCGGGCGGGCGGATAGGCCGCCTCGAGCACTCCGATCACGTCATTCAACGTCACAGCAGCCACCTGCGCAGACTACCGGTACGCGGGAGATCGAGGGGTGTCGCGGCGGCGGCGTTCGGCGTAATGTAAGTGAATCCTGACTTGCGGAGGGACGGGCATGGCGCCACGCGTCGCGATCATCGGAGCGGGTTTCGGCGGGCTGTGCATGGCGATCCGGCTGGAGAAGGCCGGGATCCGCACGTACAGCGTCTTCGAGAAGGCGGACGATCTCGGCGGGACGTGGCGGGACAACACCTATCCCGGGGCGGGGTGCGACATTCCCTCGCATCTGTACTCGTACTCATTCGAGAAGTACACGAGCTGGACGCGGCGCTACCCCGAGCAGCCGGAAATCCTCGGATACCTCCACCATTGCGCCGATAAATACGGCGTCAGGCGGAAAATCCGCTTACGGACGGAGGTACGGCGGGCGGTCTTCGAGGGCGGCGCCTGGCACATCACCACGTCGTCCGCCGACGGCGCGCGTACGGAGACGTTCGACGTGGTCGTCATGGCGGTGGGACAGCTCAACCGGCCTCGTCTGCCGGACATTTCCGGCATGGAGGACTTCGAGGGGGTCTCCTTCCACTCGGCCCGCTGGAACCACGACCACGATCTCACCGGCAGGCGCGTCGCGGTGATCGGCACCGGTTCGTCGGCGGCCCAGCTCGTGCCGCGGGTCGCGGAGCGGGCCGCGCACCTCTACCTCTTCCAGCGCACGCCCAACTGGGTGATCCCCAAGCCGGACGCCGTGTTCGGGCCGGTCGCGCGGCTGGCGTTCCGGTTCGTGCCGGGGTTGCAGCGGGCCTACCGCGAGTGGATCTACCGTTACGCCGAGGGCACCCTCTATCCGGCGCTGGCGCGGGGCTGGAGCGAGGGGCTGCTCAGGCAGCGGGCGCTGCGCCACCTGCGCGATCAGGTGCCCGACCCCGGGCTGCGGGCCAAGCTCACGCCCGACTATCCGCCCGGCTGCAAGCGGGTGATCATCGACAGTTCCTTCTATCCGGCGCTGAGCAGGCCCAACGTGTCGCTGGTGACCGATCCCATCGCGCGCATCACCCCCAAGGGGGTCGAGACCGGTGCGGGCACGTACGAGGTGGACACCATCGTGTACGCCACCGGCTTCAAGAGCACCGAGTTCCTGACGCCGATGGAGGTGATCGGGCGCGAGGGGCGCTCGCTGCACGAGCGGTGGAAGGACGGCGCCGAGGCGTATCTCGGCATCTCCGTGCCGGGCTTTCCGAACCTCTTCATGCTGTACGGGCCCAACACCAACCTCGGGCACAACTCCATCGTCTTCATGATCGAGTGCCAGGTGGCGCACATCATGGCGTGCCTGCCGTACCTCGGCAGGTCAGGGCCCATCGAGGTGCGGCCGGAGGCGATGGCGGCCTGGCGGCGGCAGCTCGACGCGGCCATGAGCAGGATGGTGTGGGGCGCGGGCTGCCGGAGCTGGTACAAGACGGCCGACGGGCGCGTGACGAACAACTGGCCTGGGCCCACCACGCTCTACCGCAGGCTGACGGCCAGGCCGCCGGAGCCCGCGTACCAGCCCGTCGGAGCAGGGTAGGAGCCGCCGTGATGGTGCGTCAGACCAGGATCGGACGCCAAAGATCGGACCGGGGCACGATGGTGCAGGTCACGGGCGCGCGATAACGTCCTGAGCATGACGCTTCCCCTGCATCAGCGCGCTATCGTGGCCGACACCCACAACGACCTTCTCATGGCGGTCTCCGCACGGCCGCCGCAGCAGTGGGCCTCGTTCTTCCGTGAGCGATGGCTGCCGCAGCTCCAGGACGGCGGGGTCAACGTGCAGGTGCTGCCGGTCTTCATCGACGACCAATACCGGCCCGAGGGCGCGCTGCGGCAGACGCTGCGCATGATCGAGTGCGCTCACGTGCTGGCCGAGGGTAATCCCGACCACGTGAGCCTCTGCCTCGACGCAGGCGACATCGACCGGGCGCTCGACGCGGGCAAGATCGCGCTGGTGCTGGCGATGGAGAGCATGCCCGGCCTCGACGCCGACGTCGAGCTCATCTCCACCATGCACCGCCTGGGCGTCAGGGTGGCGTCGATCGCCCACTTCGGCCGCACTCCCCTGGCCGACGGCAGCGGCGAAGACGACACCGGCAGCAGGCTCACCTCCCACGGGGTCGAGGCGCTGCGGGAGATCGAGCGGCTCGGCATCATCTTCGACGTCTCCCACCTCGGCGCCTCCGGCGTCGCCCACGTGCTCGAGCTGGCCACCAGGCCGGTCATCGCCACCCACTCCTCCGCCCGCGCCCTGCGCGACCACCACCGCAACCTCACCGACGACCAGCTCCGCGCCATCGCCGCCAACGGGGGCGTCATCTGCGTCAACTTCTTCGCCCCGTTCCTCGCCGAGCGCGAGGAGGACATGACGCTCGACCGGCTGCTCGACCACATCGAGCACATCGTCTCCGTGGCCGGCATCGACCACGTGGGGCTCGGGCCCGACTTCATCCGCGAGGTGATGGACGACCTGACGCCGCCGTGCTGCGAGGACGTCCCCGTGAGGGGCCTCGACCCGAAGAAGGCGATCCCGGGCCTGGAGGGTCCCGCCGGGCTGCCCATGGTGACCGAAGGACTGCTGGCGCGCGGTCTGCCGGAGAAGGACGTCATGCAGATCATCGGCGGTAATGTGCGGCGCCTGTTCGGGGAGCTGCTCTGATGCGGGTTCACGTACGTACGACCTTCGGGGGACGACCGGCATGACCGACCACCACACCACCTTTCCGGAGCTCGCCGGCATGCTGGCCGACCTTGAGGAGCTGGTCTGCTGCGAGTCGTTCTCCAGCGACCTGGAGGCCGTGGCCCGCAGCGCCAAGGTGGTGGCCGCAATGGGCACCCGCCACCTGGGCAGCGAGCCCGAGTTCCTGGTGATCGACGGTGTCACCCACCTGCGCTGGTCGTTCGGCACGCCCAAGGTGCTGCTGCTCGGCCACCACGACACGGTCTGGCCGATGGGCAGCCTCGCCACCCACCCCTGGTCGGTAATCGACGGGGTGGCCAGGGGGCCGGGCGTGTTCGACATGAAGGCGGGGCTGGTGCAGACGTTCCACGCCCTGGCCGGGCTCGACTCGCTCGACGGCATCACGCTGCTCATCACCGGGGACGAGGAGGTCGGCTCGCTCACGTCGTCGCGGCTGATCCAGGACACCGCGCGGGGGCTGGCCGCCGCGTTCGTCATGGAGGCGAGCGCCGACGGCGGGGCGCTGAAGACGTCCAGGAAGGGCACCTCGCTCTACACCGTCAACGTCCACGGCAAGGCCGCGCACGCCGGGCTGGAGCCGGAGAAGGGGGCCAACGCGGGCATCGAGCTGGCCCACCAGATCCTGGCCATCGCCGGGCTGGGGGCGGGCGCGACGACCGTGACGCCGACGGTCCTGTCGGGCGGCTCGACGCTCAACACCGTTCCCGCCTTCGCGTCGGTCGGGGTGGACGTACGGGTCGCCGAGGTGGCCGAGCAGGAGCGGGTCGACGCGGCGATGCACGCCCTGCGGCCCGTCGTGCCCGGCACCCGCCTGGAGGTCGTCGGCGGGCCTAACCGGCCGCCGCTCGAAGCGTCCATGTCGGCCGCGCTCTTCGCCCGCGCCCAGGAGCTGGCGGCGGAGCTGGGCCTGCCGCCGCTCACCTCCGCCTCGGTGGGCGGCGCCTCCGACGGCAACTTCACGGCCGGCGTAGGCTGCCCGACCCTCGACGGGCTGGGCGCGGTGGGCGGCGGGGCGCACGCGGACCACGAGCACGTGCTTGTGTCGGAGCTCCCCGGCCGCACGGCCCTCCTCCGCGCCCTGATCGAGGCGGTCCGCTGATCGGCCGTTGTGCGGGGTGACCGACTACCCAGCAAGCACGCCCCGCAGCGACCTCAACGGACAGGCGCACTGCTACCCGGCGGGTAAGGCCCAAAGCGGGGTCTAGAGAGCGAAACCCGCAGCGGCCAGCCCAACGAGCGGCACCCACAACGGCCCTAAGGGGCGAGACCTGGCAGTGGCCTCAGGAGGTGGGGTGGGCGAAGCCCTCCAGGAGGGCGGTCAGGCCGGGTTCGAAGTGGTCGTCGAGGGTGGTGGCGTCGGCGGCTTCGGCGAGGAGGTTGTAGTCGGGGCTGCCGGGCTCGGGTTTGCGGCTGCGGCGTTCCGCGCCGAGCTTGGTGACGGCGATGGCGAGGGCGTGGCCGACGGTGAACTCGCGCAGGCAGCGGGTGAGGCGCAGGGCCTGCGCCGGAGGGATGCCGTCGGCCTGGAGCTCGCTCAGCATTTTGACGCCGGCGTCGATGGCGGCGGGAGAGCGTACCGGCCGGGTCGCGAACACCTGGACGGCGTGGGGATGGCGCAGGAGGGTGTCGCGCAGCCGCAGGCAGTATTCGCGGACGAGTTCCTGCCAGGTGCCGTCCCAGGGCAGGGTGTCCACGTCGATCTCGTCGAACATCGCCTCGGCGACGCCGTCGAAGAGCGCCTCCTGGTCGTCGTAGTGGCGATAGACGGCCATGGGGTCGAAACCGACCGCGGTGCCGAGCTTGCGCATGGAGAACTTGCGCAGGCCGTGGGCGTCGATGAGGGCGAGCGCGGCGGTGGCGAGGTACTCGCGGGTGAGCCTGGGCCGGGTGGGCGGCTCGGGCACCTCGCCCGTCGGTCTGGAATCGGTCGTCATGGTGCGAAGCCCTCCAGGACGGCGCTGAGTGTCGCGGTGAATTCCTCCGGGTGCTGCATGTACGGGACGTGGCCGCCGGGGAACTCATGGCAGGGTACGCCAAGGCGTTCCGACAGCAGGCGGACGGCGGTGTGATACGGCTTGCCGACGCTGTCGCGCCCGGCGGCCAGGCACCACGGCGCCGTGGTGGCGGCGAGGGCGGTCAGGTCGGGCCGGTAGTCGTAGCAGAAGGCGGGCAGCTCGCGGCGCAGCAGCAGCTCGGCGTTGTGGAGCTGACGGGTCATCGGGTCAGGGTCGCGGCGGGTGACCTTCCGCGTCAGGGTGTCGGCGGCGAGCATGAGGCGGGTTCCGGCGGCGATGGCGGTCTGGCCGGCGGGTGACAGGAAGATCCGCGGCGGGTCGGACAGGGTCATCGCGCCGAAGGCCGCGTACGCCCGCATCAGATGCCCCTCCTGGCTGAGGCGGGCGATGTGGTCGATCTCCCGGCGCTCCGCGGAGCCGGCCGGCAGGAGCTGGACCAGCGGCGCCTCGTGCACGACGGCGCCCAAGAGGCGGTCTGGGTGCCTGATCACCATCTCCAGGGCGATGATCGCGCCGCCGCTGCTGCCGAAGACGTAGGCGCGGTCGAGGCCGTGGTGGTCGAGGACGGCGGCCGCGTCGTCCGCCTGGGTGGCGGGTGTGATCGAGGCGTCGGGGCGGGTGAACGGGCTGCGCGAGTTGCCGCGCCGGTCGTAGGTGATCACGGTGAACGTCCGCGAGAGCGGCTCCACGACGTCCGCGTACATGGCGGCGTCGCCTCCGCCGCCGGGGATCAGCAGCAGTGCGGGGCCGTCGCCTGCGCGCTCCACGTGCAGCCGGGCTCCGGGCACCTCAATCGACTCGATCGCCATGGTTCTCCCTGTCTCCTTACGCCGCCTGTCTACACTGTAGTTGGAGTCTACGACGTAGACATCGAGGAGTGGTTGGGGCAGCAGCTCTCCGCGGGGGAGAAGGGGTGGTCACGGCTTCACGCCGCCGCAGGCCGCCACAAGCCGTCTCGGGCCGCATGCCTCGGCCCGGCGCTCCGGTCGGGATGCGGTTGGGCGGGCCCAGCCGGCGTTCCAGTGGAAAGGTGGTGGGCAAGCCCAGCTGGCGTTCCGACCGGAGGGTGTCGCGGTTACGTCCGCGAATGGGCGGCCAGGCATTCTCCGTCCGGAGCGAGTCGGCGGCGGGCTGCCAGCCCGGCCGTGCGTCGTTGAGCGGACCGACGGCCCTGGCCGGAGCGTCTCGGGAGGGCCGGCGGTCCGGCCGAAGCGCGGTCAAGGGCGGACTGGCAGGCTGGTCGAGGCGCGGTGGGGGCGGGCCGGTGAGGCACGCCGAGCAGGAGCGCGCCGCCGTCGCCGCCGTCTCGGCGCGCAGCGGACGTGATCTCAAGGGCGGCATCGGCGGTCTGCGGTTATGGGACGCGATCGACATCGCGGCCAGCCGTCCCGTAGGTCACGTGCGGCCCGGCCATGGGCGGTGTGGAGACGGACGAGAAAGGACGAAACGAGCGGGCCGCAGCGCGGCGTGTAGTCAGCGTGGCAGCGGCTGGATCCTGTCTCCCGGCTTATCAGCCACGTAGGAACGCGCGACCACTGAGCCCGCTCACCTGCACGTGATCACCAGGCCCGCACGCAGGCACGTCATCACTGAACCCGTACGCAAGCACGTGATCACCAGGCCTGCACGCGGGGACGTGATCCCTGGCCCGGACGTAAGGACGTGATCATTTGGCCCAGAGGCGGGGACGTGGTCACCGGGCGCGGGTGAAGCGGGCGCCCCAGGCGTGGATGCGGGTGAGGAGCTCGGGTGGGCTGATGACGCGGAAGTCGGCCTCCAGGCTGCCGAGGGCCATGATCGGCCAGTCGAGGTCGTCGGTGCCCATGTAGACGAGGCAGTGCCCGTCTTCGGCCTCCTCGACCGTGGCCCACCGGCCGATGCGCGCCCGCACCTCGTCGGCCGGGGCGTACACGAGGACCTTCGTCCGGTACGTCTGCGGCTGCATGTTGTCGAGGCCGGCCTGGACGAACTCGGCGGCGTCGGCGGTGGGCAGCTCGCGGGGGCGGAAGCGGGCGCCGGTGCTCTCGGGGGCGGACATCCGGTCGACGCGGAAGCTGCGCCAGTCGTGGCGGGTGAGATCGTAGGCGACGAGGTACCAGCGGTGGCCGATGGACACCAGGCGGTGCGGCTCGACGTTCCGCTCGGTCCTGTTGCCGCCGGCGGCGGTGTAGGAGAACCGGATGCGTTCGCTGTCACGGCAGGCGAGGGCGACCGTGGTGAGGACGGCGGGGTCGGCGGCGGCCCTGGCGGGGTTGCCCCAGCCGGCGGAGACGGTCATGGCGCGCAGCGCGTCGATGCGCCGGCGCAGGCGTACCGGCATCACCTGGACGACCTTCGCCAGCACCCGTACGGACGACTCCGCGATGCCTTCGACCGGGTTCTGTGCGGCGGCCTGCAGGCCCACGGCCAGGGCGACCGCCTCCTCGTCGTCGATCACCAGCGGCGGCAGGGCCGCGCCCGCGGCGAGCTGGTAGCCGCCGTCCACGCCGCGCTGCGCCCGCACCGGGTAGCCCAGCTCGCGGAGGCGGTCGATGTCCCTGCGCAGGGTGCGCGGCGACACGCCGAGCCGTTCGGCCAGCTCCCTGCCCGGCCAGTAGCGGTGGGTCTGCAGGAGGGAGAGCAGTCGCAACGTACGGGTGCTGGTGTTCGCCATGTTCTCCATTGTCTTTGTCATTGCGGACGGAAAGTGGCCGCAATGGAGGTCATCGTGGAGGGAAGCGACCGAGAAGAAGGGCATCACCCATGACCGTTGAGACGCTGAGCAGCACCCCCGAAGTGACCGGCGAGCGCGCCGACCTGCTGGCCGAGCTGGCGCAGGCCCGCCACTTCCTGCGTTTCACCACCCGCGACCTCACCGACGAGCAGGCCCGCGCGCGTACGACCGCCAGCGAGCTGTGCCTGGGCGGCCTGATCAAGCACGTGACCTCGGTCGAGCGGAGCTGGGTGGACTTCATCCTGAACGGCACCTCGGCCATGAAGAACTTCACCGACATGACCGAGGAGGACTTCGCCCAGCGGGCCGCCGACTTCCGGCTGCTGCCCGATGAGACGCTGGCCGGGGTGCTGGCGGCGTACGAGGAGGTGGCCCGCAGGACGGACGAGGTGGTCGCCACCCTGCCGGACCTCAACGTCGCCCACCCGCTGCCGGAGGCGCCGTGGAACGAGCCTGGGGCGCGCTGGTCGGCGCGCCGGGTGGTGCTGCACATCATCGCCGAGACGACCCAGCACGCGGGCCATGCCGACATCATCCGCGAGTCCCTCGACGGCGCGAAGACCATGGGGTGAAAGGTGGCCGGGGGCGGGTCGCCGGCGCGCCCCCGTCCTCCGGGCCCGCCGTCCGGACTCCGGGACGGAGGGTGGTGCCGGGTGCGGGCACATACCGGTGACGTGCGTAAATGGGGGCATGGAGCACGAGGAGGCGGCGGCCAGGGCCGGGGTGGTGGTCAGGGAGCTGTGCGAGATCGGCGAGTTCGAGCAGGTCTACCGGCTCTTCGACGAGATCTGGCGGCCCGGGCCGACGAACGTGCCGGCGACGGTGGAGCTGATGGTGGAGTTCGCGCACACCGGCAACTACGTGGCGGGTGCGTACGCGGGCGACGAGCTGGTGGGGGCGTCGGTCGGGTTCCGGGCGGCGGGGCGGGCGCTGCACTCGCATGTGACGGGCGCCGTGGTGGGGCGGGGCATCGGGTACGCGCTCAAGGCCCACCAGAAGTGGTGGTGCCTGGAGCGGGGGCTTGAGCGGATCACGTGGACGTTCGACCCCCTCGTACGCCGGAATGCCTACTTCAACCTGGTCAAGCTGGGCGCCCGCCCCGAGGAGTACCTGCCGGACTTCTACGGGGTGATGGCCGATGCGATCAACGAGGGGGACGAGTCCGACAGGCTCATGGCGGTCTGGCATCTCGACGAAGACACCGGGGCAGATCACGATCCGCGGGAAGCCGCCGTGCGGCTGTGGGAGGGGCCGAACGGGGAGCCGGTGCTTGAGCCCGACATTTCACCACAGCCGGCGCTTGAGCCTGGCATTTCACCACAGAGCCGTACGCAACTCGTCGGCACGCCGAGCGACATCGAACGCCTGCGCCGGGACAACGCGTACGCGGCCCGCGCCTGGCGGCGGGCGATGCGCGAGGCGCTGGGCGGAGCCATGGCGGCGGGCGGACTTGTGGTGGGTTTCACCACTCGCGGAGAATATGTCGTGTCGATTACTTAGGTATTCCACCGCCGTTATAGGTCTCTGTAATGTGACGGCAGGAATGCCGAACAAGGAGATCCGCATGTCGGAGTTCACTCCCACCGTTCCTTCGCGAGTCCTGCCCACCGTAGAAGTCCGCGACCTTCCCGAGCCGCCGCGCTCCACCTGGCGCATCATCGGCCCCGGCCTGGTGGGCGCCGGTGTCGGGCTGGCGTCGGGCGAGTTCATCCTGTGGCCGTACATCGCCTCGCAGGTCGGTCTCGTCTTCATCTGGGGTGCCGCGATCGGCATCATCACCCAGTGGTTCCTCAACATGGAGATCGAGCGCTACACGCTGGCCACCGGCGAGACGGCGCTGACCGGGTTCAGCCGGATGTGGAAGCACTGGGGCCTGGTCTTCGTGATCATGACGTTGTGCTCGAACCTCTGGCCGGGCTGGGTGACCACGTCCGCGACCATGGTGACGTACCTGACCGGCACGGGTGAGGGCTCGGTGCGCTACATCGCGATCGCCATGCTGATCGTGATCGCGCTCGGGCTGACGCTGGCGCCGGTGATCTACACCGCGCTGGAGAAGGTGATCTTCGTGAAGATCGCCCTGGTCGCGACGCTGATCGTGGTGGGCATCGTGGTCGCGATCACCGCCGAGAGCTGGGTGCAGCTCGGCCGGGGCCTGACGGTCGACGCCCGGTTCCCGGTCCCGCCGCTGGAGTTCGCCGTGCTCATGGGCGCCATCGCGTACGCGGGCGCGGGCGGCGGCCAGAACCTGTGCCAGAGCAACTGGATCCGCGACAAGGGCTTCGGCATGGGCCTGTACGTGCCGCGCCTGGTCAGCCCGGTCACCGGCCAGGAGGAAGCGGTCTCGTCGACCGGGTTCCAGTTCGCGCCGACCAAGGAGAACCTGGCGCGCTGGAAGAACTGGTGGCGCTTTGCGAACGTGGAGCAGGCGTGGACGTTCGCGGTCGTGTCGTTCGTGACGATCGCGCTCATGTCGATGCTGGCGTACTCGACGGTGTTCGGTAAGCCGGGGCTGGAGAACAGCATCGCTTTCCTGCAGGCCGAGGGCGAGGTGCTGCAGGACGTCGTCGGGCCGTGGTTCGGCATCCTGTTCTGGGTGATCGGCGCGCTGGCGCTGTTCGCCTCGGCGATGGGCATCGTCGACTACACCTCGCGGCTGGCCTCCGACACGATCAAGACGGTCTACCTGCGGGACAAGCCGATCTCGGTCAACCGCGTCTACTTCATCGTGGTGTGGGCGCTGGCGCTGTTCGGCACGGTGATCCTGCTGGCGGGCCTGGACCAGCCGCTGATCCTGCTGGTGTTCTCGGCGTGCTTCGCGGCCGTGATGATGTTCGTGTACTCGATCCTGCTGATCGTCCTCAACCGGAAGGCGCTGCCGGAGGCGCTCAAGGTGCGCTCGTACCGGCTGGGCGCGCTGATCTGGTCGGTGCTGTTCTTCGGCACGCTGACCGTGATCGTGGTCTTCCAGCAGGCGCAGAACCTGTTCGGCTGACGGCTGCTGCGATCGGCGTGCGGCCCGGCGTGCGCGGCGAATCCTCGCCGCGCACGCCGGCGCTTGACCTCAAGCGAAGTCGAGGTACCAGACTCGGCCGCATGCGAGTCGTTGAAGTGACGAAGTACGGCGGCCCC
Source organism: Nonomuraea sp. NPDC052634 (assembly GCF_040678535.1). NCBI lineage: Bacteria > Bacillati > Actinomycetota > Actinomycetes > Streptosporangiales > Streptosporangiaceae > Nonomuraea > Nonomuraea sp. NPDC052634. Next base: position 14,074 of record NZ_JBFATY010000008.1, read on the forward strand.
GAGGTGCTCCAGGTGAGCCGGGCGCCGGAGCCGGTGGCCGGTCCCGGGCAGGTGGTCATCGGCGTTTGCGTGGTGGACGTCATGTCCATCGACGCCCAGTTGCGCGCCGGGTGGGGGCGGGACTGGTTCCCCGCCGAGCCGCCGTTCGTGCCGGGCACCGGGGTGGCCGGGCGGGTCGTGTCCGTGGGCGACGGGGTGGACGCCGGATGGCTGGGCAGGCGGGTGGCCGCGCAGCTCCCCGGCGGAGGCGCGTACGCCGAGCGGGCCGTCGCCGGGGTGGAGACCGTCGTGGAGGTGCCCGGTGAGGTCACGTGGCGGCAGGCGGCGGCGCTGATCCAGGTGGGTCCGGCCGCGCTGAGCCTGGTGGGGGCGGCGGAGCTGAAGCCGGGCGCCGAGGTGCTGGTCACGGGGGCCGGTGGGGCGCTCGGGCTGGCCGTCGTACGGCTGGCGCGTGCGGCCGGCGCGACGGTGACGGCGGCGGCGCACGACCCGGCCAAGCGGGAAGCGGCCTCGGCGGCGGGCGCGGCGAAGGTCATCGGCTACGCCGAGTTCGCGGGAACGTTCGACGTGGTCTTCGACGGGGTCGGGGGCGAGGTGGGCGGGTCCGCCTTCCGGCTGCTGGGGCCGGGCGGGCGGTTCTTCGCGTACGGGGTACCGAGCGGGTCGGCCGCGCTGATCGACCCGGCCGAGGCCGAGCGGCGCGGGGTGCTGGTCGTCGGGATGGAGCAGGTCCAGTTCGCGCCGGAGGAGTTCAGGGGGCTAGCCGAGCAGACCATGCGGGAGGCCGCGGCCAGGCGGCTGACGGCCGAGGTGGGGCTCGCGGTGCCGCTGGAGCGGGCCGCCGAGGCGCACGCGGCGCTGGAGGAACGCCGGCTGGTGGGCAAGGCGCTCCTCCTCGTCGCCGAGTGAACCCCGTCGGCCGAATGAGCCCGGCCGAGTAAGCCCCGTCGCCGATCAGGAACCGGTGCCGGGCCGGGAGGCCAGGTAGTCCTCGCGCACCTTCGACCGCGACAGCTTCCCCGTCGGCGTCCGTGGCAGCGTCTCGCGGTACTCGATCACCTTGGGATGCTTGAACCTGGCGATACGCGGCCCGCAGTGCTCCAGCAGCGCGGCCGTCAGCGCAGGCCCGGGCTCGGCGCTCGCGGCGGGCTGGATGAGGGCGACCACGTTGTGCCCCCACTCCTCGTCGGGCACCCCGATGACGGCCACGTCGGCCACCGCGGGGTGTTCGAGCAGCGCCGCCTCGATCTCGGCGGGATAGATGTTCACCCCGCCTGAGACGATCATGTCGGTACGCCGGTCGCACAGGAACAGGTAGCCGTCGTCGTCGAGGTAGCCGATGTCTCCGGGGGTGTACCACTCCCCCAGCTCCCCCAGCTTGGAGGCGGCCGTCTTGGCGGGGTCCTTGCGGTATTCGAACGTGCCGATGCCGGACTTGACGTAGACCAGGCCGGGCTCGCCGGGCGGCAGCTCGTCGCCGGACTCGTCGCAGATCTTCGCCTCGAACGTGGGCACCGGCCGCCCGACGGTGCCGGGGCGGGCCAGCCACTCGTGCGGCTTGACGGCGAAGGCGATGGAGGACTCGGTGGAGCCGTAGTACTCGTACAGGACCGGCCCCCACCACTCCATGATCTGTTTCTTGACCGCCACGGGGCAGGCGGCGGCGGTGTGGACGACCTGCCGCAGGCTGGAGACGTCGTATCTGGCCTTGACGTCGCCGGGCAGCCGCAGCATGCGGTGGAACATGGTCGGCACCATCATCGCGTTGTCGATGCGGTGGCGTTCGATCAGCTCCAGCGTTCCGGCCGGGTCGAAGCGGGGCGCGATGACCACGGTGTGCCCGAGGTGCAGCGCGAGCTGGGCGTGCGCGCAGGGCGCCGAGTGGTACATCGGCGAGGTGACCAGGTGCCGCGCGTCGCCCGGCTTCAGGTCGGCGACCTCGCCGATGAACCACTGGTGCAGCGGCAGCGTCGCCTCGGGCTCCCTGCCGGGCAGCGGGCGCTGCACGCCTTTGGGGAAGCCGGTGGTGCCGGAGGTGTACCACATGACGGCCCCGGCGGTGCGGTCGTCCGGCGCGCCGGCGGGCTGCCCTCCGGCGAGCCCGTCCGTGCCGATCTCGCCGCCGGGCACGGCGTACTCCGGCCCGGTCACGACGACCTTGGCGTCGCAGTCTTTGAGGATGTACGCGATCTCCGAGGCGGTCAGGTGCCAGTTGATCGGCACGTAGTAGAGCCCGATCTGGGCGGTGGCCATGACCATGATCAGGGCGTCGATGCCGTTGGGCAGCACGCCCGCGGCGACGTCGCCGGTGGCGAGGCCGCGGGCGGCGCGCAGGCCGTGGGAGACCTGGTTGACGCGGGCGAGCAGGTCGCCGTACGTGGTCCGCGTGCCGTCGGCGTCGATCACGGCGAGGCGGCCGGGGTCGGCGGCGGCGATGGCGTAGAAGCCGGGTAGCCCGCTGATGTCCATTCAGAGCTCCAGCAGTTCGGCGAGCCTGGCGCGGTGGAGGCGGGGCGCGCCGAGCAGCACCTCGTCGGCCTTGGCCCGCTTGTAGAACAGGTGGGCGTCGTGCTCCCAGGTGTAGCCGATGCCGCCGTGCAGCAGCAGGTGGTCGCGGGCCACCTCGAAGCAGGCGCGGCCGACGTACGCCTGGGCGAGCGCGGCGGCCTCGGGCAGGTCGGCGGGCGACTCGTCGGCGGCCCACGCGGCGTACCTGACGATCGACTCGGCCTGTTCGAGCTTGGCGTGCATGTCGGCGAGCTTGTGCTTGACGCCCTGGTAGGAGCCGATGTAGCGGCCGAACGCGACCCGGATCTTGGCGTAGGCCACGATGGCGTCGAGCGCGGCGCGCATCACGCCGAGCTGCTCGGCGGCCAGCGCCACGCACATCCGCTCGAAGACGCCCGTCTCGGGGACGGGCCCGAGCAGCCGGGCCGGGGCGCCGTCGAGCACCACCTCGGCCTGGCCGCGGGTGATGTCGAGCGTCTCCAGCGGGCTCCTGCCAACTCCGGGCCCGGCCAGCTCGACGGCCAGCAGCACGGGGCCGTCGTCTGCTCCGGCGGGCACGATCAGCACGTCCGCCTCCATGCCGGAGAGCACCTGGCCGAGCCGTCCGGTGGCGGTGGCGCCGTCGTAGGCGACCTCGCTCGCGTGCACGGTGGCGGCGATGCGGCCCTCGGCGATGCCGGCGAGCAGCTCCTTGTCGGGCACCCCGCTCAGCGTGATGGCGGCGAACGCGGTGGCGAGGAACGGTCCCGGCAGCAGGGCCGCGCCGGTCTCCTCCAGCGCGACGGCCAGCTCGGTCAGCCCGGCGCCGGCGCCGCCGTACTCCTCGGGGACGATCAGGCCGGACAGGCCGAGCTCGCCGCCCAGCCGCGCGTACACCTGCGGGTCGTAACCGTCGCGGGCCTTCGACACCGGCGATGCGGCGCTGAGGAAGGCGCGTACGGCCGCGCGCAGCTCCTGCTGTTCGGTGCTGAGTACGAGCTTCACCCCTGCGTCCCCACCTTCAGGTCCTTGAACGGCACGTTCTTGTCCACGCGCGGCTCCGGCGGCAGGCCGAGCACGCGGTCACCGATGATGTTGCGCATGATCTCGTTGGTGCCGCCGCCCAGCGCCATGCCGGGGGCCATGGAGATCGCGCGGGCGAGCGGGTGGCCGGCCAGCGTGGCCTCGGGGCCGACGAGGCGGGTGGCGAGGTCGGCCTGGAACTGGGTCAGCTCGGCGAGCAGCAGCTTGGCGGCGCTGCCGCGGGCGCCGGGGAAGACCCCCGCCTTCGTCTCCTGGGCCAGCCGCTCGTTGAACAGCTCCAGGGCGCGGCTGCGGATGTGCAGCTCGACGAGCTGGTCGCGGACCAGCGGGTCGGAGGTGTCGACCTCCTTGCGCAGCGCGCCGAGCGCGGCCGGGTTCTCCTTCTGGCCGCTCATGCCGACGCCCGCCGAGATCGACAGCCGCTCGTGCAGCAGCGTCGTGACGGCGACGCTCCAGCCGTCGTTGACCTCGCCGATGCGGTGCTCGTCGGGGATGGGGACGGCGTCGACGAACACCTCGTTGAAGTTGGCCCGGCCCGACATGTCCTTCAGCGGCCTGACGGTCACGCCCGGGTGGTGCATGTCCACCACGAACATGGTCAGGCCCTTGTGCTTGGGCTGCTCCACGTCGGTGCGGGCGAGCAGCAGGCCCCAGTCGGCGTGCTGGGCGACGGACGTCCACACCTTCTGGCCGTCGATGATCCAGTGGTCGCCGTCGCGTACGGCCCTGGTCTGCAGGCCGGCCACGTCGCTGCCGGCGCCGGGCTCGGAGAAGAGCTGGCACCAGATCTCCTCGCCGCGCAGCAGCGGGCGGATGAACCGTGCACGCTGGGCGTCGGTGCCGCGGTCGACGATCGTGGGCCCGGTCATGCCGAGGCCGATCGAGAAGACGTAGGTGGGCAGGGTGAAGTCGCGGGCCTCCTCGGCGAAGGCCCGCTCCTCCGCCTGGGTCAGGCCCTGTCCGCCCCACTGCTTCGGCCAGCTGATGCCGGAGTAGCCGGCGTCGTACAGCTTGGCCATGAACTCCTTGGCGCGGGGGATGGCCTCCGCTTCGGGGTAGTCGCCGGACGGTACGTTCTCCTGCAGCCACTGGCGGGCTGCGCGCCGATACTCAGCAAGGTTCACTTCGACTCCTCGGCATCAGTGCTCACTTACTCTAATCAGCTCACCGCGGCACGCATAGAGCATTGCTCTAGTGCTTGCCCGCCCGATTCGTCATGGAATCTCCGGTGATTCGAGGAGAAGCCGCCCGATGTGGTCACCTGGCCTTCAGGGGGATGGGGAGTGATCGCACGGCCGGGCCGGTCCATACGCACGCAGCTGGCGACGCTCGCCGGCGTGGCCACAGCGCTGCTCTGCGTAGGGGCGGCGGCGCTGCTGCTCTGGGCGACGCGCAGCACGATCGTGGACATCAGGACCCGCGAGGTCCTCAGCAGCGCGCTGCGGGTGGTGCACCTCATCAAGGACGACCATCTCCCCCGCGTGACCTCGATGGACCTCGACGGGCTGCAGGTGGTGAACGCCTCCGGGCAGGTGGTCTCCTCGACGCCGAACCTGGCGGGATCGCCGCGCCTGAGCCACGCCACCCCCGCGCTCGACGAGGCCACCCGCGTCGCCACGATCTGCGACCTGCCCGAGTTCGGCGGCCGCTGCGAGATCATGGTGTCGTTCCGCGTGTACGAGCCGGAGGGCGACTGGCTCGTCTACGCCTTCGGCCCGCTGCCGCCTTGGTACGTCAGCCCGGCCGCGATCGCGTTCCTCCTCCTGTTCACCGTGACGCTGGTGGCGCTGGCCTGGTTCGGCGTCTCGCGGGTGGTCGCCAGGACGCTGGCTCCGGTCCAGGACATCACCGAACGGCTGGCCGAGATCACCGCCGGCGACGGTTCGCTGCGGCTGCCCGTACCGGAGACCGCCGCCGAGATCAAGGGCCTGGCCCTGACCGCGAACCAGACGCTCGAACGCCTGGAGTCCGCGCTCGACCAGCAGCGCCGCTTCGTCTCCGACGCCTCGCACGACCTGCGCAGCCCGATCACGGCCATGCGGACCGAGCTGGAGATGGCGCTGCTCGATCCCGACGAGAACGACTGGCGCGAGACCGCGTCGAAGCTGCTGACGAGCATCGACCGGCTGCAGAACATCGTCAGCGACCTGCTCACGCTGGCCCGGCTGGACGCGGGCGAGCCCGGCGCCCTGGAGCCGGTGGACCTGGGCGAGCTGGTCGCCGGCGAGACCGCCAGGCAGCGCTCGAAGCGGATCGTCACCTCGCTGCAGCCGGGCGTGGTGGTCACCGGCGACCGGCACCGGCTGGCGCGTCTGCTGACGAACCTGCTGGACAACGCCGAGCGGCACGCCGAGAGCACGATCACCATCACCGTGCGGGGCGAGGGCGGCCAGGCGGTGATGGAGGTGCTGGACGACGGCGCGGGCATCGCGCCCGAGGATCGCGAGCGGGTGTTCCGGCGTTTCCTGCGCCTGGACGCGGCCCGCAACCGGGACGCGGGCGGCACGGGTCTCGGCCTGCCGATCGCGCGGGAGATCGCCGAGACGCACCACGGGACGCTGCGGGTCGAGGACTCCGACAAGGGTGCCCGTTTTGTAGTCAGAATGCCGAGAAGTAACGGCTGACGGAATGTGTTGCGACCCCAACCGAAAGCCGTTCTAGTGCCATGGCTACCATGATCATGATGAACGGGACAACTGAGACATACAGGGGCTTCACATAACCAGAAGGACCGACGTCCGTTTTGTCCTATAAATACTAGTGATCAGAAGTTAGAGTTACTCGCTGTGACAACTGGTTTCAGCCGATTACGGCGCGAGGATTTGCTGAAGACGGCCTGCGAGGTGATCGCGGAGCAAGGTTTCGGGCACACCAGGACCCTGGACATCGCCAGGGCCGCCGGAGTCAGCCAGGCCCTGCTCTTCTACCACTTCGAGACCAAGGAGCAGCTGTTCGCGCAGGCATTCGGCTACGCGGCGCGCGTGCATCTCGAGGCGCTCGCCGATGTCGAGCGTTCCTCGGGCACGCCGCTCGAACGCCTGCGCTCCCTGCTCAGGCTCTGCTCGCCGGCGATCCCCACGGAGGGCTGGCGGCTGTGGATCGACGCCTGGTCCGAGGCCATGCGCAGTGACGAGCTCGAGGAGATCTCGCGGCGCATCGACGCCAGGGGCCGCACGCTGATGCGCACGATCATCGAGGCGGGCGTGGCGAGCGGCGACTTCGACTGCGAGGATCCCGACGCGACCACGTGGCGGCTGTTCGCCCTGATCGACGGGCTGGCGGTGCAGACGCACACGCATCCCAAGGTGTTGTCACGGCGCCGGGTCAACGTGCTCATCCGCACGGCGGCGGCGATGGAGCTGGGGGTGCCCGCGGAGAACCTGTGACCCTCACCCTCCGGTCTCATCGGACGGCCTCCGCCTGGCTCCTCCGGCCCGCGCCGAGAGCCGCCGGAGGCGGACCCGGGGCCGGCAGGCGCACGGGGAAGCTCATGGGGATCCGGGCGGGCGTCGCGCCGTCAGCACCTCCGTGACCGTCGTCACCTCCCACGTGCCCGGCGGATGGTCGGCGAGCAGCGCGCGCCTGGCCGCCTCGGTGAAGGCGCCGAGCCGGTCGCCGAGGCGGGCCGGCGCGGTGTAGGAGTACGACAGCTGCAGGCCGATCACGGCCGCCACGTCGTACGTCAGCCGCTGCTCGAACCGCGCCCTGCCGAGCACGCTGAACGGCGAGCCGCCGAGCACGGCCTCGTGCGGCACGCCGGTCGCCTGGTAGCTGTTGCGCGCCGTGAACGTGTTGATGCCGAACGCGTCCCGCACCCGCCGCATCGCCGGCTCCCACGGCAACTCGGGGTGATCGACCGCCGGGCCCACCAGCGCCACCACGCCGTCCGGCGGCAGCAGCGCGTCCAGCTCGGCGAGCACCGCCCGCCGGTCCATCCAGTGGAACGACCTGGCCATCACCACGTGGTCGAACGCGGGCAGCTCCCGCAGCCGCTCGGAGTCGCCGGCGATCCAGCGCACGTTCGGCCGCCGCGCCGCCAGGCGCCTGCCCTCCGCGAGCATGTCCTCGTCGGGATCGACGGCCAGGACCTCGCGCACCCGCCCGGCCAGCGGGATCGCCACCGTGCCAGGGCCGCAGCCGAGGTCGAGCACCGTGCTGTCCGCCCCGAACGCCTCCGCCAGATGCCCGATCGCCGGCTCCGGGTGGCGGAAGCGGTATCGCGCGTAGTAGGGGGCCGCGCCGCCGAACAGGTCCGCCATGGATGGGACCATATACAGGTTCATGACGAGGTTCGATGGAAGGTTGCGATCTGTGAGGCGGCTACTCACGGTCCTGCTGCTCGCCGTCGCCGCGACCGGGGTGCTCTGGTCGCCGGCGCGGGCGCACAACGTGCTGATCAGCAGCGATCCCAAGGACGGTGCCACGCTGACGGCCCCGCCCGAACGGGTGACGCTGGTGTTCGACCAGGCGGTGCGTCAGGGGTACGCGCAGGTAGGCGTCACGTCCGCCGACGGAGGCTCGTGGGCCGACGGCGCCGCCGTCGTCGCGGCCGAACGCGTCACCGTACAGGTCAAGCCGTTGCCCGCCGGCTCGTACACGGTCGGCTACCGCATCCTGTCGGCCGACGGGCACCCGGTCACCGGGAAGATCGGGTTCACCGTGACGGCCGGAGGCGCCGCCGCGCCCGCCACCCCACCCGCCGCGCAGGAGCCCGGCTCCGACGCGGCCGCTGCCGAGGCGGCCGCCAACGGTGGTGCCGGGATGGCCGTGGTGTGGGTTCTGGGGGCGCTGGTCGTGCTCGCCATAGGCACCGTCGTCGCACTGCGCCGCTCGGCCCCCGCCGCTCCTGCGGCCCCTGCAGCCTCCGGCACCGCCGGACCCGCCGCTCCCGTGGCCCCTACTGCTTCTGCGGCCCCCGCGGCGCCGGCCGCCGCGCCCTCCGAGGCACCCGCCGCGCCCGCGGCCGCCGCGTCCACCGCAGGCGCCGGGAGCGAAGGCGAAGCCGGGACCGGGGCCGGCGGCGGGCGTCCCGGTGAGGGGGCGGGGGCGTGAGTGTCGCTGCTCCCCCGCTGCCCCAGACGCGCGAGACCGGCGGGCGGCTGCTGGCCGGCGCGTTCGGGGTGTGCGCGGTCGTCGCCGCCGTGGCGGCCAGTTCGCTGACCGCGCAGGAGTCCGTACCGGGCATCCCCATGCCGGGGCCCGTCGTGGCGATCGGCCTGCCCGTGGTGCGGGCGCTGCTCGACATCGCCGCCGTGGCCGTGGTCGGGCTCAGCCTGCTGCCCAAGCTGCTCGGCTTCGACGCGCCGGAGCGTACCGAGCCGGTGCTGCGGCGGGTGCGCCCGCTGGCCGTGACGGCCGCGTGGGCGTGGGCGATCTGCGCGCTGCTCACCATCGTCTTCCAGACCGCAGAGCTGAACCCCGGCGTCGTGCCGACGTTCGGAATGATCGCCGACTACGTCGACAGCGTCGGCACGGGCCAGGGCCTGCTGTTCAGCGCCGCGTGCGCGCTGGCGGCGGCCGGGATCGGGCTGATGGCGGTGCGGTTCGGCGAGAAGGTGCCGGCCGAGCTGCGGATCATCGTGGCGCTGTTCGGGCTGCTGCCGATCCCGGTCACCGGCCACGCGGTCAACTCGATCTGGCACGACCCCATCATGATCTCGATGGAGGTCCACGTGATGGGCTCGGCGGCGTGGACCGGCGGGCTGATCGTCACGGTTGCGTTCCTCTCCCGGCGCCGCGACCTGCTGGCCCTGGCGCTGCCCAGGTTCTCCAAGATCGCCACCATGTGCCTGCTGCTGGTGTCGCTGTCGGGGCTGATCACGGGTCTCAGCACGATGGCGCTCACGCCCGGCGTGACCCTGCCCGACGCGATCGTGACCAGCGACTACGGGCTGCTGGTGGTGACCAAGGCGGCGCTGGTGGCGCTGCTGGTGCCGCTGGCCGGGCACATCCGGTTCCGGCTGCTGCCCGCCATCAGGAAAGGACAGGCCACCGCCCTGATCGGGTGGACGGTGGCCGAGGTGAGCGTGATGGGTCTGGCGTACGGGGTGGCGGTGGCGATCACCCGCTCCTCGATCGCCTGACCGCCGCTGCTCAGGTGGTGGCCGGCGCCGCCACCACCGGGGCCGGGGCACCGGCGGGCACGTTCCGCCGGCTCGTGATGGCCTCGATCGCGAGCCAGGCGACGAGCAGGCCGATCCCGGCCCACACCGCCGACGAGGTGGCCAGTGGGGGCGCGCCGAGCAGCCCCTCCTGGCCCTTGATCGCGCCGTAGACGGGCCCCATGGCCGCGTTCTGCACGACCAGCGCGCCATACGCGGCGGCCGTCGCGATGACCGCGCCCAGCACCGCCCGCACGTACGGCCAGCGCACCAGGAACGCCACGTCCACCAGCAGCCCGGCCGCGATCAGGAAGAACGGGATCGCCGACGGCGGGAAGCCGGTGAAGGTCAGCAGCGGCCAGATGACCGTCCTGAACCCCACATAGCCCGCCGCGACGAGCGTGGCGGCCCCGAACCGGCCGATCAGCCGCCTGGCCAGCACCAGCACCGCCAGCCCGGCGATCACCGCGTAGACCGGGTAGACGTAGTCGGGCACGGGCAGCGTGAACCCGGCCATCATCTCCCTGTCGACCGGCCGCTGCATCTGGTCGGCCGCGAACCGCAGCAGGATCGGTTCGGCGTAGGTCGCGCCGTTGTCCCACGCGCCGAGCGAGAGCACGCCGTACTCCTGGTGCTGCTCGGGGAAGTGCACGTTCTCCAGGAAGAACGCGAAGAACGCGCCCAGCACGACCGTACGCTCGCGGCCGGGCGGGGCTCCCATGTACCAGCCGCGGATGACGCCTGCGATCATGAGGAACGTCCCCGCGTACAGCATCATGTGGGACGGGCTCCACGAGGTGATGTCGAGCCCGTTGATGCGGTGGTTGATCAGGTCGAGCGGCACCGCGACGAGGAAGACGCCGGTGCCCCACTGGATGAGCCTGAGCGCCGCCTTGTCCACGCCGTAGCCGGTGTAGCCGTGGATCACGGTCAGGGCGACGACGAGGGCCGTGCCGACGGAGTTGAGCAGGTGCGGGGGCGCCAGGTCGTCGCGCAGCCACTTGAAGTGCCAGGAGACGTCCCAGGCCGAACCGAGCAGCTTGAGCGTGAGCGCCACCAGCCAGCCGAAGTAGAGCACCCTGAACAGGTCGTGCGGTGTGTCGCGGCCCGCCTCGCCGCGGGTCCAGTAGGGCGCGGCCCAGGCGGCTGCCTTCTTGAGCGATGCTGGAGACTTCACGCCGGAAATCTTACGGTCAAGCGTCCGAAAAGCCGTGCCCGGAGGGGTTTCAGGGCCGCTTCGAAGGACGACGTACGAGATCAGCGCCCTGCCGCCGGAGGTGCGCAGGCGCGCAGCGAGAACATGAGCGGCACCCTGGGCGCGCCCTCCGGAGCCCAGTAGGCGCCGTCGCGCTCGGTGAGCGCGTAGAAGCGGCGGAACAGCGTGTACTCGTGCTCGTGCAGGAACTCAAGGCGCAGACCTGCGTTCACGAGCGCCGTGACGATCTCGCCCATGCCGTGCCTGAACTGCACCGACGTCGGGTGATCGTGCAGACCGCCGGTGTAGGTGCCCGGATCCGACCAGATGTGGGGCCCTTTGTCGAAGTAGTCGTGCGTGAGGGCGGTGCCGGTCTCGTCGTCGAACACCTCGGTGATCGGGTGGAACTCGGCGAGGTAGAGGAAGCCGCCGGGGTTCAGGAGCCTGGCGACGGTCTCGGCCCAGCGGGTGATGTCGGGCAGCCAGACGAGAGCGCCGATGCCGGTGTAGACGATGTCGTACGCAGCGCGTTGCGTCCCTTCTTGAAACCTTCGACGTCGTAGAAGTCGCTGGAGACGTGGAGGGGGACGCGCGCGTTCCAGTCGGCCCGGTTGATGCTCAGGTAGTCCACCACAGGCACCGATGGTAGGCGGCGGGGGGTGCGGCCAGTCGCGGGGTTTTTCCGCGGTTGTCGTGGTGGCCTCAGCGGTTGCTCGTGCGGCGGCGCAGGCGTACGGGGAGATGCTTGAGGCCGTTCTGGAAGTTGGAGACGAGACGGCGGGGCGTGCCCACGAGCTCGACGTCCCAGGAGAGCAGCTCCCTGAACACCGAGCGGAGCTGGGCGCGGGCCAGGTGCGCGCCCAGGCAGAAGTGCGGGCCGAAACCGAAGCTCACGTGGTCGTTGGGGGTACGGGCGATGTCGAAGCGGTCCGGGTCGGGGAAGACGGCCGGGTCACGGTTGGCGGAGGCGTGGTAGACGACCACCTTCTCGCCGGCCCTGATCCGCCGGCCGCCGAGCGTGAGGTCGCGGGTCGCCGTACGCCTGAAGTGCATGACCAGCGGCCAGAACCGCAGCATCTCCTCGATCGCGGAGTCCAGCAGCACCGGGTCGGCGCGCAGGCGGTCGAACTCGGCGGGATGCTCAAGGAGCGTGAGCAGGCCGCCGGGGATGCCGTTGCGCAGGGTCTCGTTCCCGGCGACGGCGAACAGGAAGAACATGTTCTCGAACTCGGCCTCCGTCAAGCCGCCCCTGCGCATCGCGGAATGATCGACTCGTCGTCCACGGGGGACTCGGCCAGCGCGTGCGCGTATGCGAACATGTCGGCGAGCGCCGCCCGCGACCGCGGGTTGACGCCCGGCTCCGGCCGCGGCCTCACCTGCACGGCCCGGCGGCCCATGGGGGTCAGGGCGTTGACGTCCGCCGTGGACAGGCCCGCGTAGTCGGCGTCCTGGTAGCCGATGACGCGGGACGCCCAGTCGTACAGCAGCCGCTTGTCCTGCTCGGGCACGCCCATGATGTGCGCGAGCGTCCACACGGGCAGGTCGGCGGCCACCTCCACGAAGTCGCACTCCCCCTCCTCGAACAGCGCCGCCGCCCGCTGCGCGATCGTCCGCTCCAGGGCGCGCACGGCGCGCGGCGTGAACGCCGCCGCCACGATCCTGCGCAGCCTGGAATGGCCAGGCGGGTCCATGTTCAGCATCTGCACCTGGACGAACTCCAGGTCGGCCGGGGTGTCGGGGTCGCGGATCTGGGTGGCGCCGAGGTGGGAGGAGAAGTCCTCGGGGGTGCGCAGGACATGCTTGACGTCGGCGTGCCGGAAAACCGCCCAGTAACCGGGACCGGCCCGCCAGGGGCCGACGGCGGGCTCGGGAATCCGGCAGACGGGGCTCTCCTCGCGGAGGCGGGCGAAGAGGTTGTACGGGACGGCCTTCTCGTAGGTGGAGGGCAGGAACACCTCGACCGCGGCGTTGTCGTCGTTTCTGTCGCTGTTGTCGCTGTTGTCGCTGTTGTCGTCGTCGTTCATGGCCGGCATGCGCGTCCGTCCTCCCGGCTCGTCCACAGGCGTCGGCGGGCCGGGGCCGCTTGTCCACAGGTCGTGAGCGAGGCGGTCCGCCCGTCCCGTCCAGCGTGCATGATGGCCGCGTGACTTCAGAAGAAGCAGAGGCGATCCTCCAGGAATACTTCGCCCCCTGGATCCGTCAGCTCGGGTTGCGCGTGGAGGAGGTCGGCGAGCGCCACGCGATCGTCCGCCTCCCCTGGTCCGACGACCTGGCCAGAGAGGGCGGCGGGCTGTGCGGCCAGGCCATGATGGCCGCCGCCGACACGGCCACGGTCGTCGCGATCTCGGCGGCGCGCGGCGGGTTCGTGCCGATGACGACGGTGCAGCAGTCCACTACGTTCCAGCGGCCGGTGACCGGCAAAGACGTGCTGGTCGACGTACGCCTGACCAAGCTCGGGCGCACGCTGGCCTTCGCCGACATCACCATGCGGGCCGACGGCGGCTCCGACGTCACCGCCCAGGCGACGACGGTCTACGCGCTCCTGGCGTGACAACCGTCGTGAAGACCCCCTGCTCTGCCGCTTCGTCACTCGGCGTGCGTCCGCGCGTACGCCGTCTCAGGGATCTCTCAGGTGCGGAAAGTAGGCTCACCACATGAAGCGTGTGGCCGCTCTGGTAGTGGCACTCGCCCTCATTGGGGTGGCGACATGGCTCGTATGGCCGTCGGCGCCTCAAGTGCGGGGCCAAGACCAGCAGATAACCGTCGTCGATGGACCGGCTGACGACCAACAGGTCCAGCTCGACACGACGTTCTTCCCGCCGCCCGATGGCGGGAAAGCTCCTGTCGTCATGCTCGCCCACGGGTTCGGCGGCAGCAAGCGAAGCATGCGTGACCAGGCGATCCGCCTCGCCCAGCAGGGCTACGGCGTGCTCACGTGGTCGGCACGCGGCTTCGGCCGCTCCGGCGGTCAGATCGCGCTCAACTCGCCCGACTACGAGGTCAAAGACGTCAAGCAGCTCATCGACTGGCTCGCCAAACGCCCCGACGTGCAGCTCGACGCGGCGGGCGACCCGCGCGTGGGCATCGCGGGCGGCTCCTACGGCGGCGCCATCGCGCTGATGACGGCGGCCTACGACAAGCGCGTCGACGCGATCGTCCCGCAGATCACCTGGTCCGACCTGGCGGACGCGCTGTTCCCCAACGCCGCCAGGCAGGGGGAGACCGACGGGACCGACGGGGTCTTCAAGCGCATGTGGGCCGGCATCTTCTTCGGCCAGGGCGTCTCGCTCGACACCGCGTCGCTGCTCGGCCGCCGCGAGGCCGCCGCGCCACTGACGCCCGAGCAGGCGCGCTGCGGCCGGTTCCTGCCCGAGATCTGCGACATCTACCAGAAGGTCGCCACCGACGGCCGGGCCACGCCCGAAGCGGTGGAGCTGCTGCGCAAGTCGAGCCCCGTCACGGTGGCCGGGCAGATCAAGGCTCCGACCCTGCTCATTCAGGGGCAGCGCGACTCGCTGTTCCCGATCAGCCACGCCGACGCCAACGCCAAGGCCATCGCGAGCGGCGGCACGCCGGTGAGCATCGCCTGGTTCGACGGCGGCCACGACGGCGGCAACGGCGAGGCCGACTGGCTGTTCGAGCAGACCGCGGCCTGGTTCGCCCGCTACCTCAAGGGTGAGGGCTCCGGCGATGCCGCGCCGCCGGTGAGCGCGTTCACGGTGACCCGTGACGGCGGGCGCGACCCCGGCACCCGCCAGCGCATCCGCCTCCACCCCGAGGCCGGCTCCTACCCCGGCCTGACCGGCACCGACACCACGACGGTCCGGCTCGCGGGCCCCACCCAGAACATCGTCAATCCGCCGGGCGGCGCGCCCGCCTCCATCTCCAGCGTTCCCGGCATCGGCGGCCTGCTGGGCGGCCAGGGCAGCGGCGTGTCCATCGACATGCCGGGCCAGAGCGCCGCCTTCGAGTCGCAGCCGCTCACCGCTCCGCTCCAGCTCACGGGCAGCCCGACCGTCAAGGTCAGGGTGTCGGGCTCGGGAGATGTGACGCTGTTCGCCAAGCTGTACGACGTGGCCGACACCGTCCAGCCGCCCACACTCCCCGCCGGGCTGGTGGCGCCGTTCCGGGTCTCCATCCCGGAGGGCTCGCAGAGCGCCGAGGCGACGATCACGCTGCCGGCCGTCGATCACCGCTTCGCCGTGGGCCACCGCCTGCGCCTGGTGGTGACGACGACCGACATGGGTTATGCGACGCCGGACCAGCCGGCCGCCTACCAGGTCGAGCTGGCCTCCCCGGCGGTGACGATCCCCACCGTCCGCACGCTGGCCGCGGCGCCGACCGGGGTCGCCTGGTGGGTGTGGGCGATGCCGCTGGTCGCCGTGGTGGTGGCCGCCGTCATCCTGGTGACGGGCCGCACCTCGTCCCGCCGCCGCCCCGCCCTCGCCGGTAAGAGCGCCCGTCCGATCGGCACGGACCCGACACCCGACGTGGTGAGCACCGCCACCGGCGCATCGGCGAAGGCCGCCGTCGCGGATGGCGTGAACGCGGATGATGGCGCAAACACGGATGGCGCGGTCGCGGACAGCGCAGATGGCGCAGTCGCGAATGGCACGGCCGTGGAGAGCAGGTCCGTAGAGAACGCAAGCTCCAACGGAAGGGCTGCGGAAGGCGCAGACGGCGAGAGCGCGGCCGCGGAGAAGGTGAGCTCCAACGGCACCGAGAAGGTGAGCCCGGGCGGTTCGCCGTCCGCGCGCGTGGTCGTCGTGAACGGCGACAGGAGCAAGGCACACGAGCGCGCCGGCTCCGGTGACACCGCCGCGGACGAAGGGCCCACGGCCTCTTCTTCGGAGGTGCCGCTGGAGATCAGCGGGCTGACCAAGGCGTACCGCAACGGTGAGCTGGCCGTCGACAACCTGTCGTTCCGCGTCGAGCAGGGCCAGGTGCTGGGCCTGCTCGGCCCCAACGGCGCGGGCAAGACGACCACGATGCGGATGATGATGGGCCTCATCCAGCCCGACGCCGGCGAGATCCGCATCTTCGGCGAACGCGTGACGCCGGGCGCGCCCGTGCTGTCCCGGCTGGGCTCGTTCGTCGAAGGCCCCGGCTTCCTGCCGCACCTGTCCGGCCGCGACAACATCGAGCTCTACTGGGCGGCCACCGGCAGGCCCGTCGCCGACGCGCACTTCGACGAGGCCCTGGAGATCGCCGGGCTCGGCAAGGCGCTGGAGCGGGCCGTACGCACCTACTCCCAGGGCATGCGGCAACGCCTCGCCATCGCCCAGGCGATGCTCGGCCTGCCCGACCTGCTCGTGCTCGACGAACCCACCAACGGGCTCGACCCACCCCAGATCCGCGAGATGCGTGAGGTGCTCAAGCGCTACGCGCGCGACGGCCGTACCGTGATCGTCTCCAGCCACCTGCTGGCGGAGGTCGAGCAGAGCTGCAGCCACGTCGTGGTGATGCGGCGCGGGCGGCTGGTCTCGACCGGCCCCGTGTCGCGGCTGCTCAGCTCGGCCGCGACCGGCAACGGGCACGGGCCGCGCCTGGAAGACGTGTTCCTCGACCTCATCGGAGACAAGTCATGACCGCCGCGACCGGTTACGCGCCCCGCCGCACGCTGCCGCTGCGGGTCGAGATCGTCAGGCAGTTCAAGCGGCGGCGCACGATCGGCATGTTCGGGCTGCTGCTCGCACTGCCGTGGATCCTGGTGATCGCGTTCCAGTTCGGGCCGCAGTCGAGCGGGCAGGGGCAGTCGTCGCTGCGCATCTCCGACCTCGCCACCGAAAGCGGCCTCAACTTCGCCGCCTTCGCCCTGTCGGTCTCCGCCAACTTCCTGCTGGTGGTGGCGGTGGCGCTGTTCTGCGGCGACACCGTGGCCAGCGAGGCCAACTGGTCGTCGCTGCGCTACCTGCTGGCGGCGCCGATCCCCCGCGACCGGCTGCTGCGCCAGAAGCTGATCGTCGCGCTCGGTTACGCGGCCGCGGCGGTGATCTGCCTGCCGCTGATGGCGCTGCTCGCCGGCACGCTGGCGTTCGGCTGGGACGACATCCAGGTGCCCGGCACCGGCGAGGTCATACCGGCGCTCGACGTCCTGCCCCGGTTCGGCATCGTGATCGGGTACGCCCTGGTCAGCCAGCTCGTGGTGGCCGCCCTGGCGTTCCTGCTCTCCACCATGACCGACTCCCCGCTCGGCGCCGTGGGCGGGGCGGTCGGGCTGTGGATCGTCTGCACGATCCTGCAGGCGGTCGAGGCGCTGGGGTCGCTGCGCGAGTTCCTGCCCACGTTCTGGAACAACGCCTGGCTCGACGCCCTGGCGCCGGAGCTCGACTGGAGCGGCATGGCCAAGGGCGCATCGGTGTCGATCACGTACGCGGCCATCCTGATCGCGATCGCCTTCCGCCGCTTCCGTACGAAGGACGTAGTGAGCTGAGCTGGTCCGCCGACCGACCGCCGGTGAGCCGCCACCCGGCAGAGCCGGCTGCTGCGCACGCTGTGCGTCCCGGCGGCGAGGGTGTGCGTCCCTCGTCCGCCGGGACCTGTGAACACAGCCTCGCCAGACGGACGGGGCACGAATGTCACGCGCCGGGCGAGGTGTCGCGAATTCGCCGGACCGGCAGGGCCCGCCGCCTCGCGTGGCAGGCTGGGAGCCCAAAGGCCCGGCGGGTGGGAGGCGCAAGCTCGCCAGACCGGCAGGACACGCCATCTCGCGTGGCAGGCTGGGAGCCCAAAGGCCCGGCGGGTGGGAGGCGCAAGCTCGCCAGACCGGCAGGCCCGGAACCTCGTGCGCCGGGTGGGCACGGTCTCGCCCGACCGGGTGGGAGCGCGACCTCATCGCTACCGTGTCAGGCCCAACCCCACTCCGCTCGCCCAGCATCCGCGTCAGCCCTACCACACCACTAGCCCCACAACGTGGTCAGCCCCACCCACACCACTAGCCCCACACCCATGTCCGTCTCAGTGCCCCGAGCCGGTCGAAGGGCGGGGTCGGTTCGGCGGCGCTAGTCGAGCCAGCCGAAGGACTTCGTGACGGCCTTCTTCCAGCCGGCGTAGCCCTGTTCGCGCTGCTCCTCCGTCCACGTCGGCTCCCAGCGGCGGTCCTCCGCCCAGTGGGTGCGGAGTTCGTCGGTGTCCTGCCAGTAGCCGACGGCGAGGCCGGCCGCGTACGCCGCACCCAGGGCGGTCGTCTCGGAGACCGTGGGGCGGCTGACGGGAACGCCGAGGATGTCGGACTGGAGTTGCATGCACAGGTCGTTCGAGGTGACACCGCCGTCCACTCGCAGGACGTCCAGGACCACCCCCGAGTCGCGCTGCATCGCCTCGACCACGTCGCGGGTCTGGTAGCAGATGGCCTCCAGGGTCGCGCGGGCGATGTGGGCGTCGGTGTTGAAGCGGGACAGCCCGACGATGGCGCCGCGCGCGTCGGCCCGCCAGTACGGCGCGAAGAGCCCGGAGAAGGCCGGTACGAAGTACACGCCGCCGTTGTCGGCCACCTGCCGCGCCAGGGTCTCGCTCTGCGGGGCGGAGGTGATGATGTGCAGCTGGTCGCGCAGCCACTGCACGGCGGAGCCCGTCACGGCGATCGAGCCTTCGAGCGCGTAGACGGCGGGCTGGTCGCCGAACTTGTAGGCGACGGTGGTGAGCAGGCCGCTTTCCGAGCGTACGCGGGAGGTGCCGGTGTTGAGCAGCAGGAAGTTGCCGGTGCCATAGGTGTTCTTGGCCTCGCCGGGCGCGAAGCAGACCTGGCCGACGGTGGCGGCCTGCTGGTCGCCGAGTATGGCGGTGATGGGGACTTCGCCGCCGAGCGGGCCGTACCGGAAGGTGACACCGTAGGTCGAAGGGTCGGAGGAGGGGCGGATCTCGGGCAGCATCTGGCGCGGGATGCCGAAGAACGACAGCAGCTCGTCGTCCCAGTCGAGCGTGTCGAGGTCCATCAGCATGGTGCGGCTGGCGTTGGTGACGTCGGTGATGTGCACGCCGCCGTTGACGCCGCCGGTGAGGTTCCACAGCGTCCAGGTGTCGGTGTTGCCGAAAACGGCCTCGCCGCGGTCGACGGCCTCGCGGACGCCGTCCACGTTCTCGAGGATCCACTGGATCTTGCCGCCGGAGAAGTACGCGTCCGGCCGCAGCCCCGTCTTGTCGCGGATGACCTGCCCGCGGCCGTCGCTTTCGAGCGCGGCGGCGATGCGGTCGGTACGGGTGTCCTGCCAGACGATGGCGTTGTAGTAAGGGCGGCCGGTACGCGGGTTCCACACCACGGTGGTCTCCCGCTGGTTGGTGACGCCGAGCGCGGCCAGGTCGTCGAAGTGCAGGCCGGTGCGCTGAAGGGTGGTCTGGATGACGGCGGCGGTCCTGGTCCAGATCTCGATCGGGTTGTGCTCGACCCAGCCGGCCCTGGGCAGGATCTGCTCGTGTTCGAGCTGGTACTTCGCGTACTCGGCGCCGTCGTGATCGAAGATCATGAAGCGGGTGCTGGTGGTGCCCTGATCCACCGCGCCGACGAAATCAGGCATGGCTCACTCTCAATCTGACGGCTTGACGGTGTCGCGGTCCTCGCCCTGCGGCAGGAAACGGGCGATGCACAGCTGGTAGAGCGCGGCGCCGAGCGCTCCGCCGACCAGCGGGCCGACGATGGGGACCCACCAGTACGGGTCCCCATGCTGATCTCGCCAGGCGCCTTCGTAGCCGGTGAGCCAGCTGGCCAGGCGGGGGCCGAAGTCGCGGGCCGGGTTGATGGCGTAACCGGCGTCGGTGCCGAACGACATGCCGATGCCGACGATGAGCAGGCCGATGAGGAACGGCCCCATGTTCGCTCCCGGCGCCATGTTGAGGACGTCGGAGAGCGCGAAGACGACGAACAGCAGGATCGCGGTGCCGATGATCTGGTCGCGCAGCCCGCCCCACATGGAGACCGGCAGTGTGCCGTTGCCGGGCAGGGTGGAGAAGACGATCTGGGTCTTGATCGTGTGCCCGGGGTCGGCCATGGCCAGCACTTCGGTGTAGTTCCAGCGCACGATGAGCGCGGCGACGAACGCGCCGAGGGTCTGGGCCAGCGCGTACGGCAGGACCTTCGGCCACGGGAACCCCCTGAACAGGGCGAATCCCAGCGTCACGGCCGGGTTGATGTGGGCTCCCGTGGTCCGGCCGGCGACGTACACGCCGAGCGTCACGCCGATGCCCCACGCCCACGCGATGCTGTCGTGGTCGCCCAGCTCGGCGGCGATGACCTGTGCGACGACGCCGCAGCCGAACAAGATGAGCACCATCGTGCCGAGGAACTCCGCGACGAGCTCGCCGGTCAGCTTCCGCCGGGTGAGGATATGCGCCACCGAACCACCTCCTTACCGTGATCAGAGACTTTCCCGATCAACGATCAACACATACGGAAAGTGGTGGATAAGTTACGCAAAGTGCTTGACGTGCCGTCCGTACGCCTCTCGCCGCACAACACGGACGCCTCTCGCCGGACGACGTACGGAGAAACCGTCAGAGAGAACGGGTGAAGGTGATCAGGCTGGTGCCGGGGCCGTTGTAGTCGGGCACCGGGCCGGAGACCGTGAAGCCCATCTTGCGGTGAAAGGCGATGGACGCCGTGTTGACGGGCGCGGTGATCGCCCGGACGACCCGCCGCCCGTGATCACGGGCGAGGGCGAAGAAGCTCTCGTACAGGGTGCGCGCCAGACCGCTCCCCCGGGCCGCGGGGTGGACGCCGACGAAGTGGATGTACGCATCGTCGGGCAGCGACGGCGACGGGAACCCGATGAGGAAGCCGGCCAGGTCGCCGGAGCCGGGGCGTTCGGCGATGAGGCTGGTGGCGTGGAAGTGGTCGAGGAAGAGCCGGGGCAGCGAGGCGCGTACCGGCCGGCCCCACCAGTCGTCGACCACGGCGGCGATGGCGTCGTAGTCGGCGGGCCTGGCGGGGCGCAGAACGTGGTCGCCGGAGGTCACCTGGTCAGTCCCAGTGCGGGGGCCGGTTCTCGAGGTAGAAGGAGTCGTCGTCGGCCTCGCGCCAGTCGCCCCAGCCGAGGTCGGTGTCGTCCAAGGTCTGCTCGGGTAGGAAATCCTTCACGCCGTACATGCTACCGAGGCGTACAAACCCATTCCCGATGTGTCGTCGGGATCAAGGACAGTTCGCGAGGTCAGCGGTACGATGCGTAGGCAGGTGTCGCCGATCCCCCCGTGAGGCTGCTCATGGCCACCCCGACAGGCTGGCGGCGAGAAGGCAATCTACCGGCGGAGCTGACCAGCTTCATCGGCAGGACACGTCTCCTCGCCAACCTCAAACGGCACCTCAACGAGTCACGCCTGGTGACCGTGACAGGCATCGGAGGTGTGGGCAAGTCGCGTACGGTGCTGCGCCTGGCCCATCAGGTGCGCGCCCAATATCCCGACGGCGTGTGGTTCGCCGACCTCGCCCGGCTGCAGGACGCGGGCATGGTCAGGCACACGATCGCCTCGGCGCTCGGCATCGCCGACCAGTCCTCGCGGGCGGAGTCGGAGTCGCTGTCGGATTGGGTGGGCGAGCGCGACATGCTGCTCATCATCGACACGTGCGAGCACTTGGTGCAGGGCTGCGCCGAGCTGGTGCACGAGCTGCTGGAGGCGGCGCCCAACCTGAAGGTGCTGGCCACCAGCCGCCAGTCGCTGCACCTGCCGTACGAGCACGTCGTGCCGGTGCCGCCGCTGCAGGTGCCGGGTGACGACCCGGCGGAGAGCCTGTTCACCAACGAGTCGGTGCAGCTGTTCGCGGCCCGCGCGAGCGCCAGCGTGCCCGACTTCGTGCTCGATGAGGACAACATCGGCCCGGTGGCGGAGCTGTGCCGCAGGCTCGACGGCATCCCGCTGGCGATCGAGCTGGCGGCGGTGCGGCTGCGCGCGCTGTCGGTCGAGCAGATCCTCGCTTTACTGGCCGACCGGTTCAGCCTGCTGGCGGGCGCGAGCCGTACGGCGCTGCCGCGGCACCAGACGCTGCGCGCGGCGATCGGCTGGAGCCACGAGCTGTGCGAGCCCGCCGAGCGGCTGCTGTGGGCGCGGCTGTCGGTGTTCGCCGGCGACTTCGAGCTGGAGGCGGCCCGCTTCGTCTGCTCCGACGGGCGGCTGCCGTCGGAGGACATCACCGACCTGGTGACGGGCCTGGTGGAGAAGTCGATCCTGCTCATCAGAAGCAACCACGCGGGCGTGCGCTACAAGCTGATCGACACGCTGGCCGAGTACGGCGAGGAGTGGCTGGAGAAATTGGGCCAGACCCAGCAGCTGCGCCAGCGCCACCTGGAGTACTACCTGAGCCTGGCGCAGCGCAGCGAGGACGCCTGGTCGGGGCCGCGGCAGATCTACTGGTTCGTCCGCATGCGGCAGGAGCACGACAACGTCCGCCTCGCGCTTGAGCACGCGCTGTCCACGCCGGGCAAGGAGCCGCTGGCGCTCACCCTGCTGTCGTCGCTGTGGTTCATGTGGGTGTGCTGCGGCTTCGCCCGCGAGGGCCGTCTCTATCTCGAACGCGCCCTTGAGGCCAACCCGAAGCCCAGCAAGGAGCGCTGCAAGGCGCTGTGGGTGCTGTCGTATGTCCGCAGCGCCCAGGGCGACAGCGTGGGCGCGCGTGAGACGGCCGAGGCCTGCAGCGTCGAGGCAGTCCAGGTGGGCGACTCCCGGGCCGTGATCCTCGGTTCCAAGATGCAGGGCACGGCCGCGATGCTGCAGGGCGATCTGCAGAAGGCGAGCGCTCTGCTCGGCGTGGCGATCGAGTTCAACACCGACAACAAGGAGCTCAACCCGGGCCTGCTTCCCGCCATCGTGGAGCTGTCCATCGTGCTCACCGAGCAAGGGGACGTCAACGAGGCCGAGTCGCTGTTGACGGACTGCCTGCAGGTCTGCCGCGAGCGCGGGGAGCTGTGGGTGAGCTCGTACGCGCACTGGGCGTTGTCGCTCCCGATGATGGCGATGAACAGGCTGGAGGAAGCGCTGGCGACCGCCCAGGAGGCGCTGCGCATCAAGCGCTACTTCCATGACACCGTCGGCACGCTCATGGCGCTCGAGACGATCGCCAAGATCTACTCGTCTATGGGCCAGGCCGAGCGGGCCGTGATGCTGCTCGGTGCGCTGCACCAGAACTGGCGCTCGTCCGGCCTGCCCATGCTCGGCGCCCCGTTCCTCACGGCGGACCACGACAAATGCGTCAAGGAGTGCAAGAAGCTCCTCGGCGAGGACCGTTACAAAATGGAGTTTGAGGCGGGTGCAGCGCTCGATTTGGACCAAGCGGTCACGGTCGCACAGGATGATGCATACGACAGCTAAATCGCCCAGTCCGTAATCTTTTTCGCCCTTACCCGTAATCGACTAGATGATTGGGCAAATTCTGCTTCGGGTAGGCCCACGGGAACGACATCTGCCCCAACGAGGGGCATTTGCCACAGTTCCCGTGGGGAGGCTGCGCACTTATGCCCGAAATACCGCCTGTTTCGCTACCCACCCCTTCCATTCCGTACCCCTCCAGGATCAATCCCTTCGAGGCCGTCGCTGCCGAGCACACGATCTCCTGGGCTCGGCGGCTCAAACTCGTCGCCGACGAGACCGCGGCCTCGCGCTTCGCAGGGGAGTCGTACTCCCGGCTCGTCGCCAGGCTCTATCCGGAGGCGTCGGTGCCGGCCCTGGCGCTGGCCGCCGACCTCAACAGCTGGTTCCACGTCTACGACGACCAGTTCGAGCTGGCCGAGGTGGGCTCGGACCCCGACCTGGCGCGGCGTATGGCGGACAAGTTCCGTGCGGTGCTGAACGGCGAGCCGCTGCACGACTCCGCAGGGCCGATACTCCACGGGCTGGCCGATATCCGTGACCGCATGCTCCTGCACGCCAGCGCACAGTGGTGGAACCGTTTCGCCACCCACCTTCAGGACTGCTTCGAAACCGCCCAGTGGGAGGTCGATAACCGCACGAGGGGTGAGATCCCCGATCCCGACAGTTATGTCGAGCACAAGCTCAACATCGCCTACGTCCCGCCCTCGTTCGACATCATCGAACTTGCCGAGCAGTTCGAGGTGCCCGACGACATCCGCGCCTCGACCGCGTATCGCACGCTCGTCCACGAAGCCGGGCACGTCGTCGTCTGCACCAACGACCTGATCGGCTTAAGGCGCGAGCTGCTGCAAGGGGAATTCCACAATCTCGTCATCGTCTATTGGAAGGCCCTGAACTGCCCCCTTCAGGTCGCCGTGGAAATGGTCAACGAGAAGATCTCCGAGCGCGTACGCGTTTTCGAAGCGGCCAAGGCGGACCTTCAGCGCACGTTCGACGAGCTCGGCACCGACGAGAACCGCCGGCACAGCACCCTCCGCTGCGTGACAGGGCTCGAGAACTGGATGCGCGGCTACCTCGACTGGGCCAAGGAGACGCGCCGGTTCGCCGATCCGGTGCTGCGCGGCCAGGTCACCGGCTTCCAGCGCGAGCTGGCCGACTAGCTCGATCTCACTGACGACCATGCGGGCCGTGCCCACGACCGGGAACACCCGCATGGCGTCGGTGCCCTTCTCGATGAGCGCTGCGTGCGTGACCGCCTTGAGCCTGCGGTGGCCAGCAAAGTGTCACCTTCGCCGTCCGCCAGGGCCCCGCTTGCGGCATGCGCGCGCCGTGATCGCGATGTCGCCCGCTCTGACCAGGGAGATCGGCGTCGTCCAGGACGCCTACGCCTTCGGGTCTTCGTCCATACGAACTGGTTCGTCCCGATAGGGTGCCGTGCACGGAATCGTTCTGTCCCGCCGTAGGTTCTGGTGAAGAGTACCTAGGGAAAGGCTGTCCAACCGTGTTCGACCCGAAGGATCTCTACGAGCTCGCAGACGACGCGCCCGAGCTGCATGATCCGGTCTTGCTGTACCACTTCGACGGCTTCGTCGACGCGGGCGGTGCCGGACGCCTCGCGCTGGGCCACCTGCTGGCCGAGCTGGAGCACCGGGTCGTGGCGAGGTTCGACGTGGACCGGCTGCTCGACTACCGGTCGCGGCGTCCCATCATGACGTTCGACACCGACCGGTGGGTGGACTGGGAGAGCCCCGAGCTGGCCGTGCACGCCGCCGAGGACGCGACCGGCACCCCGTTCCTGGTGATGAACGGACCGGAGCCCGACCGGGAGTGGGAGCTGTTCGCCAAGGCCGTGGGCGAGCTGGTGGAGCGGCTGAACGTGAGCAAGCTGGTGACCGTGCACGGTATCCCCATGGCCGTGCCGCACACCAGGCCGCTCGGCATCACCGCGCACGCCAGCCGGCCCGAGCTGATCTCCACGCAGTCCAGCGTGTTCGGCCGTGTGCAGGTGCCCGGCAGCGCGGCTGCCCTGCTGGAGCTGCGGCTGGGCGCCAAGGGCCATGACGCCGTGGGCTACGCCGTGCACGTGCCGCACTACCTGTCGCAGGCCGAGTACCCGACCGCCGCCGTGACCGCGCTCGAGGCGGTGACGCGCGGCACGGGGCTGGTCTTCCCGATGGAGAAGCTGCACGAGGCCGCCCGGCGTACGACGACGGAGATCGAGGAGCAGATCAGGGCCTCCGCCGAGCTGTCCACCGCGATCATCGGCCTTGAGCAGCAGTACGACGCGTTCGCCGCGGGCGCCCAGAAGGAGAACCTGCTGGCGGAGGCCACGCCGATGCCCACCGGCGACGAGCTGGCCGCCCAGTTCGAGCGTTTCCTGGCCGAGCGTGACGAGGAGTAGCGGGCGTGACGAGGAGTAGCGGGCGCTCTAGGGCGGGCGGGTGGGCAGCGGTTACCCTGAGCCGATGAGCGAGATCCGCGTCGGCCTCGTCGGCTACGGCACGGCGGGCGCCTACTTTCACGCCCCGCTGATCCACGCCGCCCCCGGCCTGTCCCTGGCCGCCGTGGTGACCAGGAACCCCGATCGCCGGGCCGAGGTGGCCGCCAGGTACGGGGCCGCCGCAGTGGACGACGTACAGGAGCTGTGGGGCCGCTGCGACCTCGTCGTGGTCGCCTCCCCCAACCGCACCCACGTGTCAACGGCCGCGTCCGCGCTCAAGGAGGGCCTGCCGGTGGTCGTGGACAAGCCGCTGGCCAGGACCGCCGATGAGGGGCGCGAGCTGATCCGCCTGGCCGAGGAGCGCGGCCTCATGCTCACCGTGTTCCAGAACCGCCGCTGGGACGGCGACTTCCGCACCGTGCGCCGCCTGGTCGAGGAAGGGGCGCTGGGCCGGGTGCTGCGCTTCGAGTCGCGCTTCGAACGATGGCGTCCGGTGCCCAAGGGCGGCTGGCGTGAGAGCGGCGGCCCTGACGATGTTCCCGGGCTGCTCTACGACCTCGGCAGCCACCTGATCGATCAGGCGCTGCAGCTGCTCGGCCCGGTACGCGCGGTCTACTGCGAGAGCGACGTGCGGCGCGAAGGGGTGGCGGCCGACGACGACACCTTCATCGCGCTGACCCACGCGAACGGGGCGCGGTCGCACCTGTGGGTCAGCTCCGTGGCCGCCCGGTTCGGGCCCAGGTTCCGGGTGCTCGGCTCGGCGTCCGGCTTCGTCAAGCACGGCATGGACGTGCAGGAGGAGCGGCTGCGGGCCGGGATGACGCCCGACACGCCAGGCTTCGGCGACGACGTGGAGGAGCGCTGGGGCGTGCTGGGCACCGAGGATCAGCCCGCGGATGAGCGGCGCGTCGTGCGCACCGAGCCGGGGGCGTACCTGGACTTCTACCGGCAGGTGGCGGCGGCGCTGCGCGACGGCGGCGCGCCCCCGGTGGATCCGCAGAGCGTTGTGGAGGCGCTGACCGTCATCGAGGCGGCCCGCCGGTCGGCCTCCGAAGGCGTCGTCGTCAACCTCGGCTGAAGCCGGGCAGTCCGCACGGAAACAACCCGCCGTCCAAGCGGCCCTCCGCCCGCTAGCGGCTCACCGTCCCCAGAGCGGCCCGCCGCCCACAAGCGGCTCGCCGTCCTCAAAACGGCCCGCCGCCCACAAGCGGCTCGCCGTCCTCAGAGCGGCCCGCCACCCACAAGCGGCTCGCCGTCCTCAGAGCGGCCCGTCGGTCCAAAGCGCCGGGCCGTCAGTCGCGCAGGCGCCCGCGGAGCGCCGCCGTGTCGGCGTCGGTCCAGCCGTTCGCGGCCAGCCACCCCATCGGGCCGCCGAACCGGTCGTCGAGCACACCGAGGAACTGCTCGATGTAGCGGGCGCGCGGCATGTGGTCGTCGGCGGGCCTGGAGTCGAGGTCGTCCCGGTACGTGTCGCTGCTGCGCAGCCGCTTGAGTATCAGCTCGATCCGCTCCCCCGTGGCCACGTAGTCCTCGACGATGGCCTCCCTGGTGACGCCCGCGACCTCCAGGGCCAGCGCCGACACCACGCCGGTGCGGTCCTTGCCCGCCGCGCAGTGCACCAGCGCAGCGCCGTCGTCCAGCGCCATCGTCCGCAGCGCGGCCACCACCGCGTCGGGCCGGTCGCGCAGGTAGCCGAAGTAGAACCCGGTGACCCGCAGCTCCTCGTCGAGCACCCGGTCCACCCAGGGCAGCACCCGCTCGCCGTCGATGCCATCTATGGCGGCGTCGGCCTCGGTGTCGGCATCAGTGTCGGCATCAGTGTCGGCATCGGTGTCGGCATCGACGTCGGTGTGCCGGCCGCCCTCGGCGAAGAGCGTCAGATGGTGGTGGCGCACCTCCGGCACCCGGGTCAGCGGGCCGGGGCCTTCCAGGTGCACCTCGGCGGTCGAGCGCAGATCGACCACGTGCCGCAGGTTGAGCTCGCCGACGAGGAGCGCCACGTCGGCGGGAGTGAGCGCCTGCAGGTTGTCGGCGCGGTAGAGCCGCCCGCGCCGGGTGCGGCCACCGTCAATCGTGGGCAATCCGCCCAGGTCACGCGCGTTGACCGCGCCTTCAAGGTCGATCCACCTCGTCGTCTCGCTCACGATCACGACCCTATATGTCCCCGAGAATGCAGCGAATTGGAGATTCATAACGCAGCATGAACGTATGGATCCACGAGCTCTGCCTCCCCGGCTGGTGATCGATCCATCGCTGCGCCCGGAGGTCTCGGCCGAGCTGCGGTCGAGCCCGCACATTCTCCGCCAGGCTCGTACCGGTGCGCGCATGGACACCACGCACAATCCGGCCGTGTTGTTCGTCCTCCCGGCCCTCCTCCTTCTGCTGTTCATGATCACCGGCAGCGCGCCGCTGTTCGTCATGGGCATGGGAGCCGGTGTCATCGTGCTGCTCAGGTGGCTGGCGACGGACGGCGCCTACCGCACGACCAGGCGAAGACTGCAGCTGGCCAGAGCGCACGCCGAGCACTACGTGCTACCCGAGGATCTCGATCATCCCTGCCAGATGCTGCTGCGCAGGGCGCAGAACGCCGTGGATGCCATCCTGAACTCCACCGTGCACAAGGAACGGCTGATCGACAGCGTGGACAACCAGGTGTCGCTGCCGGAGGAGCTCTGGCAGATCGCGCAGCGGCTGCGGCGGCTGTCGTCGATGCACGCCGAGCAGCGCAAGCTGGTGCCGCGTGAGCTGCCGCCGGACATGGAGGAGGCGTTCCGGCCGTACACCAGCGCGCTGGACGCGGCCTGGACGTCGCTGACCCGGCGCGTACGCCACCTTGAGAAGTACGCCAAGCAGGTGATCAAGGCGGACAAGGCGTATCACGCGCACCAGCGGCTGGAGAAGCTCGCCGCCAAGACGCCGGAGTACCAGCAGCTGCTGGCGGAGACCGTACGCGACGAGCTGGCGCACGACCGCATCAGGGAGCTGTCGGACCAGGCGAGCCACGTCCGCAAGCTGTTCGAGGAGAGCATCATGGAGGCCAGGCAGACGGCGGGCGAGCTGCTCCGCTCGCCCCTGACCTAGCCGATCTGGGGACGATGAGGCACGGCCCGCGCCGGCCGCGCCCCATCGTCGTCCAGTGGATCGCCGGTCAGCCGATGACGGTGCAGGTGGCCGTCATCTTCTTGGCCGGGTCGCTCTCGGACGTGGCCGTGAGCTTGACCTTGGCCACGTGAGCGCCGCCGTCGCGCACGGCGTCCACGCTGACCAGCTTCTGCTTGCCGAACTCCACGGAGGCCAGCGCGTTCGGCACGCGGACGCTCCAGCCCTTGCCCTGGACCTCGGCCGTGAGCCGGTAGATGTCGGCGTTGAGGTAGGCGCTGACGTCCTCGGGGTGCTGCCCGCGCGCCGGGGCCTTCTTGCCGGTGTTGATCAGCGGGAACTTGCAGGTGGAGACGTTCTTGCCGGACGGCAGGCCGGCCGAGGGCAGCAGCTTGACCCCGCGCCGCTGCGGGCCCGCGCCGTCGAGCGAGCGGATCGCGACCGTGTACGACAGCTCGCCCTCACGGTTGCGGTGCACGTCGGTGATGTAGAAGTGCAGCCGGTTGGCCTCGTCGACGTACTCGTACTCGCTGCCGGAGTCGGTGCCGGCGTGGAAGAGGGCGTCGGAGAGCTGGCGGTAGTCGCCGACGGTGATCGGGACCTTCGTGCCGTCGGGCAGCACGTAGTCGGTCATGCCGATGTCCTGCGGGTTGGCGTCGATCACCCACTCGAACGGCGCCCGGTCCTCGTCCTTGGTCTTGGCGAGCAGAACGCCGGAGTCGGGGGTGAACGAGTCGCTGCCCATGCGGTCCACGACCTCGATGGTGTAGTTGTCGTAGCCGCCGCCGTCGCACAGCGGATCGGTGGTGTCGCAGCTGCTGCGGTCCTGATCCATGGCGATGTTGATGCCGGACAGCTCGTTCTTGCCCGGCTTGACCACGCGCGCGGTCACCCTGGCGGTGACCAGGCCCGACTCGGCGAGCGCCTCGCGGCTGAGCCGCAGCACGTTCGCCTCGTCCACCATGTTCAGCTTGATCTTGTTGCGGAGCATGTGGTGTGAACCCATGGACGCGCCCGCGACCGGCGGGATCAGCCAGCGGGAGTGCGGGCCGCCGGGTCCGTTGAAGCTGCCGCGGCTCAGCATCTCCCAGATGCCGGTGTACGAGCGCCGCGGCGGCTGCCCGTACGGGTTGTTGTAGTTGTCGGCGATGCCCATGATGTGGCTCAGCTCGTGGGCGAACGTCGCCATGCCGGAGCTTTCGGCCTGCACCGAGTCGATGCCGAAGCGGGCGTTGGGCCAGAAGTTGGAGCCGGCCTGCCAGGAGGTCCACTCGACGTAGCGGGTGGGCGACCAGTTGGGCAGCGCGTCGTCCGGCGGGCCCCACTCGTCGGTGACGTCCTCCTTGGTCGGGAACTTCATCATCCCGAACTCCTGCCAGGTGGCCGACTCGTCCTGCCCGGCGCTGAGGTAGAAGATGAAGTCGAACTGGTCGGCCACCTCCTGGCCGACGTCGGCGATCCAGGCGGCGTTGCCGTCGGCGCGCAGGTTCCTGTTGCAGGTGTCGCCGGCCGGGCACGACTCGCGCTGGTACTCCATCGCGTACTCGTGGTCCTTGCCCGGCATCATGTACGGGCCGAACCCGGTCAGCTCCACCCCGATGCGGCCGCCGGAGTCCTCCATCCAGTATTCGTGGATGGTGTGCCCCTTGTTGAGGGCGTTCGGGGTGTTGAGGAAGTCCTCGTAGAACTTGGCGACCTTCTCGCGCGGGATGTCGTGGGCGTCGGCGCTCGGGTTGCCGTACACCGTGGAGTTCTGCGGCTGGGTCACCACGAACGGCTGGTTGGGGTAGTCGAGCAGCACGAGCGCGCCCTTGAAGGTGCGCTGCGACCCCTTGACGTTCGGGTCGTTCCACTTCGTGCCGGGCGGCTTCTTGTAGTCCGCCCACGTCATGTTGTCGGGGTTCTTCCAGTTCTGCGGGTCGATGGGCTTGAGCCCGCTGCTCGGCGTCTTGCGCAGAGCCTGCTCACCGGCGTCGAGGGACTCGTCGAGTTGCCAGGGCTGGGTCTGCGGCCAGTGGTCGCGCCGCCAGGGATGTTCCGGGTTCTCGGGGGGTGCTGCGGAAGCGGGGGTCGCCACCAGGCTCACCGGGAACAGCACGATGGCCGCCAGGAGACCCTTCAGCAGCTTCTTCGGGGCGTTCACGGCATGACCGTATAGAGACTGTTGACGGAGATCACCGAGCAGTTGTAGGGAAGACCTGTAGTGACATTTCCGTCATTTGATGAAAAATGCAGGTAAAGGTGCCATCGTGGCGGATCTTCAGCGGGCCGTGGACGAGCTCGCCACGCGTCTCGGGCGCCCCCTGCTCCTGGAGGACCGCAACCAGCGCGTGGTCGCCTACAGCGAGCAGAGCGGCGCGGTGGACGACGTCCGCCGCGACTCGATCCTGCGCCGGCACACCGTGCCCGAGGTGCGGCAGTGGCTGCGCGCCGCCGGGATCAACGAGGCCACCGAGCCGCTGCGCACCCCGGGCGCGCCGCAGCTCGGGCTGCTGCCGCGGGTCTGCGTCCCCGTACGGCACGCCGACGGCCTGCTCGGCTTCCTGTGGTTCATCGACGCCGAACCGCCCATGCCCGACGCCGACGTCGCCGAGGCCGCCCGCGCGGCGCCGGGCCTGGCGCTGGCCTTATTCCACGAGAGCCTGGCCGGCGACCTCGCCTCGCAGCGGGAGCTGGAGGCGGTGACCGGGCTGCTGCTCGGCGAGGAGGACGCGGCCAGGCAGCTCATCGAGGCCGGCGCCTTCCCGCAGTCGCAGCCGGTGACCGTACAGGTGGCCAGGCCGCGTACGGCCGAGCCGGACGACGCGCTCCGGCTGGCGGTGGAGCAGGGACTGCTGGCGCTGCGGCGGCGGCTGAGCGGGCACCACCCGCTGCACCTGGTGCGCTACGACCACGGGGTGCTGCTCACGGCGGGGCCGCCGGTGCCGGCCGACGAGCTGCACGCGGCCATGCCGGTGCCGGTGGTGGTCGGGATCGGGCGGTCCAGGCCGGAGCTCGCGCAGGCGGCGGAGTCGTACCGGGAGGCCAGGCGCGCGGCCGAGGTGGCGGCCCGGGTGCCGGGGCTCGGGCCCACGGCGGAGTGGGCCAGGCTCGGCGTCTACCGGATGCTCACCCGCCTGCCCGACCAGGAGCTGCATCCGGGGCTCGAAGGGCTGCTCGCCGACGAGCAGTACCTGCCGCTGCTGGAGACGCTGGAGACGTACCTCGACCTGGCGGGCAGCGCGGTGGCCACCTCGCGGGCGCTGCGGCTGCACCGCACCTCGCTGTACTACCGGCTGCAGCGGGTGGAGGAGCTGGCGCGCACCGACCTGAAGGACGGCGGTGAGCGGCTGGCCTTGCACCTCAGCCTGAAGCTGGCCCGCCTGTCCGGGCGCTACCTGCCGAGGAACCTGCCGGATCAGTCCTGACCCCATCCACGCGCGGCTCTCCGGCGGGCGCCGAAGTCGTCGCGGCGCAGGCTGTTCCTGGCCCGCCCGCGCGCGGCTCGCCGGCCGGCCGCGACCTACCCTCTGTGGGGATGGCCGTCTGCGAAGGGAGCTCCACGTTGGCGGAGGAACCGCGCGCGCCGATCGGGCGCATCATCAGGCTGTTCGGCGCCTACCGCGGCCGCCTGGCCGTCGTGGCCCTGCTCATCCTGCTGTCCTCGCTGGTGGGGCTGGCCTCGCCGTTCCTGCTGCGCGAAGTGCTCGACGTCGCGATCCCGGCCAGGGACGCCGGGCTGCTCACGCTGCTGGCGCTCGGCATGATCCTCGTGGCGATCACGACGACGGTGTTCGACGTGCTGCAGACGCTGGTGTCCACCACCGTGGGCCAGCGGGTCATGCACGACCTGCGCGTCTCCGTCTACGCCCACCTGCAGCGCATGTCGCTCGCGTTCTTCACCCGCACCAGAACCGGCGAGGTGCAGTCGCGCATCGCCAACGACATCGGCGGCATGCAGGCGGTCGTCACCTCGACGGCCGCCTCGCTCGTCTCCAACCTGACCACGGTGATCGCCACGGTCGCCGCCATGGCCGCGCTCGACTGGCGGCTGACGCTGCTCTCGCTCGCGCTGCTGCCGGTGTTCGTGTGGATCAGCCGCAAGGTCGGTGCCGAGCGCAAGCGCATCACCTCCGAGCGGCAGCGCAAGCTGGCCGGCATCGCCTCCATGGTGCAGGAGTCGCTGTCGATCAGCGGCATCCTGCTCGGGCGCACGATGGGCCGCTCGGCGGAGCTGACCGAGCGCTTCGCCAGGTCCTCGCACGAGCTGGCCGAGCTGGGCGTCGCCACCAGCATGGCGGGGCGCTGGCGGCAGGCGTCCATCCAGCTCGTGATGGCCGCCATGCCCGCCACCATCTACTGGGCCGCAGGTCACACCGAGGCGATCTCGGTGGGCACGCTGGTGGCGTTCACGACGCTGCAGACGAGCCTGTTCCGGCCGATGGTGTCGCTGCTGCGGCTCGGCGTCGAGGTGCAGACCTCGCTGGCGCTGTTCGGGCGCATCTTCGAGTATCTCGACCTGCCGGTGGACATCCAACCCGGTACACGGGAGCTGACGGACGTGCGCGGCGAGGTCCGCTTCGAGCAGGTCGACTTCTCCTACGGCGACACGCCCACGCTCACCGGTATCGACCTGACGGTGCCCGCGGGCTCGTCGCTGGCCATCGTGGGCGAGACGGGCTCGGGCAAGACCACGCTGAGCTACCTGCTGCCCCGCCTGTACGACGTCACCGGCGGCCGGGTCACCATCGACGGCGTGGACGTGCGTGAGCTGACGTTCGCGACGCTCAGCGCGACCGTGGGGGTGGTCTCGCAGGAGACGTACCTGTTCCACGCCTCCGTCGCCGACAACCTGCGCTTCGCCCGCCCGTCGGCCACCGACGAGGAGCTTCAGGCGGCGGCGCGGGCGGCGCGCATCCACGACCACATCGCGGCGCTGCCCGACGGCTACGACACGGTGGTGGGCGAGCGCGGCTACCGCTTCTCCGGCGGCGAGAAGCAGCGCCTGGCCATCGCCCGTACGATCCTGCGCGACCCGCCGATCCTGGTGCTCGACGAGGCGACCAGCGCGCTGGACACGCAGACGGAGAAGGCCGTGCAGGAGGCGCTCGACGCGCTGGCGAAGGGGCGTACGACGATCACCATCGCCCATCGCCTGTCCACCGTGCGCGACGCCGATCAGATCGTGGTGCTCGACCACGGGCGGATCGTGGAGCGCGGCACCCACGACGAGCTGATCGCCCGCGGCGGGCACTACGCGGCCCTGGTGAGCCGGGACCAGCCCGCGGAATTCGTCTGACCGCGTTTGAACGTGGCATGTGCTCGGCCTGCTGAGCGGCATCCTCGCCTGACCTGGGCGGGAATAGGTTTTCCCCCGATTTGGTTGCGAACGGATGAGTAGCTAACCTATAACTGAAGTTGGAGGTTAGCTACAGACTCACAACCAACAAGGGAGGGACGTGGAAATGTTGCTGACCTCGATCGACCCGTTCCTGCAGGAGTTCGAGCGCCAGTTCAACCGCATCGCCCGGCAGGCCTTCGACGGCGACGGCGCGATCATGCCGATGGACGGCGTGCGCCGCGACGACGACGTGATCCTGCGCTTCGACCTGCCCGGCATCGACCCCGACTCGATCGACGTGACCGTGGACCGCGGCGTCCTGAGCGTCACCGCCCGGCGCGAGGAGCAGGTTCCCGACGACGCGCGGCTCTTCGTGCGCGAGCGTTCGATGGGCACGTTCACGCGGCGTGTCTACCTGTCGGAGCACCTCGACAGCGACAAGATCGACGCGGGTTACGCGAACGGCGTGCTCACCGTGCGCATCCCCGTTCTGGAGCGGGCGAAGCCGCGTAAGGTAGCGATCCGGCGCGGCGAGCCCAAGGCTCTCAAGGCCTGACACGCGGTCCGGGGGCGGGCATCCTCGGACCGCCCCCGCCCCCGACCACGTGAGGAGATGACATGCCGGACCTGCCCCTCGACGACGAGCACGCGCCTCTCTATTCGCTCGGGCAGGTGGCGGAGATGCTGAAGGTGCAGCACGCCTTCCTGCGCCGGCTCGACCAGCACGACGTGATCAAGCCCAGCCGGTCGAGCGGCGGCCAGCGGCGTTACTCGCGGCGCGACATCCTCATCGTCCAGCACGTCACCCGCATGGCCGAGGAAGGCATGACGCTCATCGCCATCCGCCGCATCCTGGAGCTGGAGCGGGAGATCGCCGCCCTGCGCCAGGAGCTCGAGGAGACCAAGGCGCGGCTGCGCGAGAAGGAGTGACGTCGGGCGTGACGAAGGCGCGTACGCTCGTGCCGTGCACAACACGAGATACGCGCCATCCGGCATGGTGTGCAGCGTCGACCACCTGGCATCGGCGGCCGGGCTGGCGATGCTGGAGCGCGGCGGCTCGGCCGCCGACGCGGCGATCGCCGCCAACGCCGTGCTCGCGGTCGTCGCCCCCCACATGTGCGGGCTCGGCGGCGACCTGTTCGCCCTCGTCCACGACGGTGCGACCGTCACCGCGCTGAACGCCTCAGGACGGGCCGGATCCGGTGCCGATCCCGCCCGCCTGCGGGCCGAGGGCCATACCCGCATGCCCCACCTGCACGACATCAGATCCGTCACCGTGCCCGGGTGCGTGGACGGCTGGGTCGCGCTCCACGCCAAGTACGCCAGGCTGCCCATGGCCGAGCTGCTGGCGCCCGCGATCCGGCTGGCCGAAGCCGGGTTCCCCGCCTCGCCGCTGATGCCGGCGGGCGCGGCGAGCGCCGCCCGGCGGCCCGGCGGCGGCGACTTCGCCTCCGTACGCGCCGCGGGCGACCGCGTCACCCGGCCCGGCGTGGCCCGCGCGCTCAAGGCCGTGGCCGAACGCGGCCGCAAGGGCTTCTACCTGGGCGAGTTCGGTCAGGGCCTGATGGAGCTCGGGGCCGGCGAGTACATCGAGGCCGACCTGGCGCTGCCGGGCGCCGACTGGGTGGAGCCGCTCAAGACCCGCGCGTACGGACACGACGTCTACTCGATGCCGCCCAACTCCCAGGGCTATCTGCTGCTGATGTCCCTCGCCATCGCCGAGGGCCTCGACCTGCCCGCATCGCCGGCCCACCCCGCCTGGGCCCACCTGCTCGCCGAGTCGGCCAGGATCGCCGGGCACGACCGGCTCGACGTGCTGCACGAGGACGCCAAGGACCTGCTCGACCCGGCCGAGATCGACCGGCGGCGGGCGCGTATCGACTCCCGGTCCAGGCTGCGGCTCGCCGCGCCCGCACAGCCCGGTGACACGACGTACCTGTGCGTGGTCGACGGCGACGGCATGGGCGTCTCGCTCATCCAGTCGAACGCGGCCGGGTTCGGCAGCATGGTGTTCGAGCCCCGTACCGGGATCAACCTCCACAACCGCGGCATCGGCTTCTCGCTCAAGCCCGGCCATCCCGCCGAGTACGGCCCCGGCCGCCGCCCGCCCCACACGCTGACCCCGGCCCTGATCACCCGCCCCGACGGCACGCTCAGGTCCGTCGTCGGCACCATGGGCGGCGACGCCCAGCCGCAGATCCTGCTGCAGGTCATCACCCGCCTGCTGCGCCACGGCGAGGAGCCGGGACGCGCGATCGCCGCGCCGCGCTGGCGGCTCGGCACCGGCGGCACCGGGTTCGACACCTGGGACGCGCCCGACGACGCCGTGCTCGACCTGGAGGAGGGCGCCGGCTGGTCCGACGGGCTCGCGGCGCTCGGCCACCGGGTGGCGGCGCTCCCCTACGGGAGCTCGTTCGGCCACGCCCACCTCATCGACGTACGCGAGGACGGCATGCTGGCGGGCGCGGCCGACCCGCGCTCGCTCGTCGGCTCCGCGATTGGACGCTGACCCCTCGGGTAGCGGGTGCCGCTACAGGGCCGCCCGGAAACCGGCCCAGGCTTTCGAAGAAGGGCGGATCCTAGGATTCCGGCCCGTCCAGAGGGTAGGGGTAGTCGTATGACGGAGCTGCCGCCGGATCGGTTCGGTCTGGCCGACGAGCAGGAGATCGAGGTCGAGGAGTGGACCGACGACCTCGGATTCCGGCATGAGATCGTCGAAGACGACCCCCGGCATCACGACACGCTCGACGAGCGCCTGCGGCGCGAGGCGCCCGAGCGGCTGCGCGGGCCGCGCCCCAAGCACCGGCTGACCCAGCCGGACGAGGGGCTCGGCCCCGACCTGGACGGCGAGGAGATCGCCACGCTGTACGTCGGCGACACCGACGACCTGTCGCCCGAGGAGCGGGCGCTGCGCATCGACTCGGAGGACGACCTCAGCTGACCCGCGCACCTCAGCTGACCCGCGCGCCGAGGACCTCAGGCGCGGTCCGGCGACCTCGCCTGTCGCCCGCAAGGAGTCGCACGCGAGGGTCGCCCGCCAGGTGACTCAGGTGAGGTCGCGCAGGGCGGGGAGCACGGCGTGGAGGTCGTCGATGATGACATCGGCGGCCTTCGCCTGCGGCCTTTCGGCGTGCAGGTAACCCCAGGGGCCGCGGCGCAGCAGCGCGGTGCGCATGCCCGCCTTCGCGGCCGGCAGCACGTCGTTGTCCAGC
Organism: Nonomuraea sp. NPDC052634; assembly: GCF_040678535.1. NCBI lineage: Bacteria > Bacillati > Actinomycetota > Actinomycetes > Streptosporangiales > Streptosporangiaceae > Nonomuraea > Nonomuraea sp. NPDC052634. Next base: position 51,263 of record NZ_JBFATY010000008.1, read on the forward strand.
CTGTCCCCCACGTACAGGATCTCGCCGGGCGCGCACCCCGCGACCTCGGCCACCTTGGCGAAGAAGCCCGCCTCCGGCTTGGCCACCCCCCAGCCGTCGGAGGTGTGCACCGAGTCGGCGGGCAGGTCCATGGCCACGAGCGCGTCGTAGGCCCGGCGCGGCTGGTTGCCGGCGATGATCACCTGGTATCCCGCCGCCCTGATGGCCGCCAGCGCCTCGCGCACGTCGGGGTAGAGGTCATCGGCGTCGAAGCGGTTGCGCAGGCCATCGGGGTCGTCGCGCTCCCAGGCCGCCGCCTCGGCGTCGAGGTCGATTTCGGGGCGCAGCAGGCGGAAGGCGTCGGTGTGCGGCCGGTCCATGGCCGCCATGCCGCCCAGCGCGCCCATGAGCTCGAAGGGCGTGACGCCCAGCCGCTCGGCCCAGCGGCGCCAGATGCGGTTCTCGCTGATGAGCGTCTCACCGACGTCGAACACCACTGCTCTGATCATCGATCCTCCTGCGCGAACGGCCACGGAGCGCCGGCCACCCGGCCCTGGAGAACCGGACAATCGACGCAAGGGGCGATTCTCTCACGCGCCGGGCGTGTCGGCGACCGCGCCAAAGCTCAGGGCAGGAGCCGGTCCATCGCCTTGGCGATGCGCTTCTCCGAGACGGGCGTGGGGGTGCCGAGGGTCTGGGCGAAGAAGCTCACCCGCAGCTCCTCGATCATCCACCGGATCTCCACCACGTCGGGGTCGTTCCGCCGCGCCGGAGGCAGCTTGTCCAGCAGCTCGTCATAGTCGTCCTCGACCTTGTGGACGCGGTCCATCCACTCCTCGTCGCGCCACGGGTCCTCGGGCAGCTTGGTGAGGCGGCGGTCGATGGCGCGCAGGTAGCGCAGCACGTCGGGCAGCCTGCGATAGCCGGTGGCGGTGACGAAGCCGGGATAGACGAGCCTGCCGAGCTGGTCGCGTACGTCGTCGGTGGCGGCGCTCGGGCGCAGGGACTCCAGCCGGACCCCCGCCTCGTGCCAGACGCTGAGGATCTGCTCGACCTTGGCCAGCACGTCGCTCGCGGTGTCGTACAGGTTGGCGCGGACGTGCTGGTAGAGGCGGTCGTAGGCGTCCGGCTCCCAGACGGCGCCGCCCGCCTCCAGCATGAGCTTGTCGACCGCCGCGTTGATCACGTCGTCGAACAGCGCCACCGCGCCGCCGTGCGGGCTGCGCGACAGGGCCAGCTTGGCCTGGTTGGACAGGCCGCCGAGCAGGGACCTGGCGGGGTTGGTGACGTTGAGCAGGAGCAGGCGGCGCACGCCCGGCCAGTGGGAGCGGCGCTGCTCCGCCTCGGTCTCGAAGATCTTGATGGAGACGGAGTCGCCGGCGTCCACGAGCGCCGGATAGCCCTTCATGCGTCCCTGCTCGAACACCTTGGGCAGGGTGCCGAAGCTCCACGTGTGCAGGCCGGTCTGCTCGAGGTCGTCACCGGCCTGGGAGAGCGTCTCGCGCAGGCGCGGGGCCAGGCGGCGCTTGAGCTCGTCGAGGTCTTTGCCCTCGGCCACCGTGCGCCGCTTCTCGTCGATCACCCGGTACGTGATGCGCAGGTGGTCGGGCACCTGGTCGAGCTGCCAGGCGTCGCGCGGCACGCGTACCCCGGTGAGCTTGAACAGCTCGCGCTCGACGGCTTCCAGCAGCGGCTCGCCGCCCGGCTTGACCCCGGCCAGCACCTGCTTGGCGTAGTTGGGCGCGGGTACGAAGTTGCGCCGCAGGTTCTTCGGCAGCGACCGGATCAGCGCGGTGATCAGCTCTTCGCGCAGGCCGGGGATCTGCCAGTCGAAGCCGTCGGAGGTGATCTGGTTGAGCAGCGCCAGCGGCACGTGGACGGTGACGCCGTCGGCGTCGGCCCCCGGCTCGAACTGGTAGGTCAGCTTCATCCGCTGACCGAGCTGCTTCCAGGTGTCGGGGTAGTCGCGGGCGCTGACGTCGGCGCCCTCGTTGACCAGCATCTCGGGCGAGAACGTGAGCAGGTCGGGCTGCTCCTTGCTCGCCTTCTTCCACCAGGCGTCGAAGTGGCGGGCCGAGACGACGTCGGCGGGCACCCGCTGGTCGTAGAAGTCGAAGAGCGTCTCGTCGTCCACGAGGATGTCGCGGCGGCGTGCGCGATTCTCCAGCTCCTCGACCTCGCCGAGCAGCCGGCGGTTCTCCTTGAGGAACTTGTGGTGGGTGTCCCAGTCGCCCTCGACCAGCGCGTGCCTGATGAACAGCTCGCGCGACAGGTCGGGGTCGATGCGGCCGTAGTTGACCTTGCGGCCGACGACGAGCGGCACGCCGTACAGCGTGACCTTCTCCAGGGCGATCACCGCGCCCTGCTTCTTCTCCCAGTGGGGCTCGGAGTAGGTGCGCTTGACCAGGTGCTGGGCGAGCGGCTCGACCCACTCGGGTTCGATCTTGGCGTTGACCCTGGCCCACAGGCGCGAGGTCTCGACCAGCTCGGCCGACATGACCCACTGCGGCTGCTTCTTCGCCAGCGCGGAGCCGGGGAAGATGGCGAAGCGGGCGTTGCGCGCGCCGATGTACTCCTGGATCGGCCGGCGGCCGCCCTGATCGCGCTGCTTGTCCAGCACGTCTTTGACGCCGATGTGGGACAGCAGGCCGACCAGCAGCGAGGCGTGGATCTGCTGCGGGTCGGCGGGCCGGCTGTTGGGCTGGACGCCGAGCGTCTGGCGGAGCTGGCTGTAGATGTCCTGCCACTCGCGCACGCGCAGGTAGTTGAGGAACTCGGCCTTGCACAGCCGGCGGAACGCGCTGGAGGACAGCTCTTTCTGCTTGTCGCGCAGGTAGTTCCACAGGTTGACGTAGGCCATGAAGTCCGACTCGGGGTCGGCGAAGCGGCGGTGCTTCTCGTCGGCCTGCTGCTGCTTGTCGGCGGGGCGCTCGCGCGGGTCCTGGATGGACAGCGCGGCGGCGATCACCATGACCTCGCGCAGGCAGCCGTTCTTCTCCGCCTCCAGCACCATGCGGCCAAGGCGCGGGTCCACGGGGAGCTGGGCGAGCTTGCGGCCGATCGGGGTGAGCTTGTTGCCCGCGTCGAACGCGCCCAGCTCGTGCAGGAGGTTGATGCCGTCCTTGACCTGGCGGCGGTCCGGCGGCTCGACGAACGGGAACGCCTCGATGTCGCCCAGCCCGATGGAGGTCATCTGCAGGATGACGGAGGCCAGGTTGGTGCGCAGGATCTCGGGGTCGGTGAACTCCGGCCGGTTGAGGAAGTCCTCCTCCTCGTACAGCCGGATGCAGATGCCCTCGGACGTACGGCCGGAGCGGCCCTTGCGCTGGTTGGCGCTGGCCTGCGAGATCGGCTCGATCGGCAGCCGCTGCACCTTCGTGCGGTGGCTGTAGCGGGAGATGCGCGCGTACCCGGGGTCGACGACGTATTTGATGCCGGGCACGGTCAGGGACGTCTCGGCGACGTTGGTGGCCAGCACGATGCGGCGGCCGGTGTGGGGCTGGAAGACGCGGTGCTGCTCGGCGGCGCTCAGCCGGGCGTACAGCGGCAGCACCTCGGTGTTGCGGAACTCGGCCTTGCCCAGGGCGTCGGCGGCGTCGCGGATCTCCCGCTCGCCGGACAGGAACACCAGGATGTCGCCGGGGCCCTCGCCGATCAGCTCGCGGCAGGCGTCGACGATGCCCTGCGTCTGGTCGTCGTCGTCGCCCAGCGGGCGGTAGCGCACCTCGACCGGGTACGTGCGGCCGGAGACCTCGATGATGGGCGCGTCGTCGAAGTGGCGGGAGAAGCGCTCGGGGTCGATGGTGGCGCTGGTGATGATGACCTTGAGGTCGGGGCGCTTGGGCAGCAGCTGTTTCAGATAGCCCAGGATGAAGTCGATGTTGAGGCTGCGCTCGTGGGCCTCGTCGATGATCAGCGTGTCGTACTGGTCGAGCATGCGGTCGTTCTGCAGCTCGGCCAGCAGGATGCCGTCGGTCATCAGCTTGACCAGGGTGCGGTCGCTCGCCTGGTCGGTGAAGCGGACCTTGTAGCCGACCACCTCGCCCAGCTCGGTGCCGAGCTCTTCGGCCACGCGCTCGGCGACCGTGCGGGCGGCGATGCGGCGGGGCTGGGTGTGGCCGATCACACCGCGTACGCCCCGCCCGAGCTCCAGGCAGATCTTGGGGATCTGGGTGGTCTTGCCGGAGCCCGTCTCGCCGGCGATGATCACGACCTGGTTGTCGCGGATCGCGGCGAGGATGTCGTCCTTGCGCTGCGAGACCGGAAGGTTCTCCGGGTAGGTCACCGCCGGCACGGCCGCGCGGCGGCGTTCGAGGCGCTGCTCGGCACGCTCCACGTCGGCCAGAATCTCGGCGGCGATCTTGTCGCGCGCCTCGCGGGAGCGCACCCGGCGCATGCCGTCGAGCCTGCGCCGCAGCCGCCGCTGGTCGCGCGGCATGAGCTCGGGCAGGCGGGCCTGGATCTCCGCGAGGGATCCGGAAGGCCGGGCCGGCCGATCGGCACGGGCCGGTCGGGCCTGGTGGGCCGGGTGGGCCTGGTGGGAAGGTGTGGACGGCGAGGACAACGAAGGCGTTCCCATACTGCTTTCAGGATATTTGAGCCCCGCGTCACCGGAGCCAACCGTCCATGCTGCCCCACGCGCCCGCCGCGCGCATCCCAAATATCGCCGCCCTAGCGGGTGTGCACGGTGATCACGTAGCCGTCGGGGTCGGCGAAGCTGAACACGCGCCCGAACGGGCCGTCCGCCGGCGGCGCCACGATCGGCACGCCGGCCTCCTTGAGCTCGTCGTGCAGCTTCTGGGCGTCGTCGGCGGCGAACCACAGGACGGCGCCGGTGCCGGGGCGCTCGGGCAGCTCGACGCCGGGGAGCGGCTCCCGTACGGCGAAGGGAACGGGCTCGGTGGCGAAGACCACGGCGCCGGGCGGGGCGGAGGGGGCGCGCTTGAGGCCGAGGCGGCTCTCGTAGAACTCGGCGGCCCTGTCGAGGTCACGGACCTGGAGGGCGACGAAGTCGATTCCGATGGCGGTCATGGTGTCTCCTCTGCGATGTCAGGACTTTGACATAGAGACTGTATGTCAGAATGCTGACATGGCGCAAGAGGACCTCGATCTCAGCGTGGGTTACCAGCTCAAGCGGGTGCAGGCGGCCCTGCGGGCGGCCATGGACGACGCGTTGCGCGCCCACGGGCTGACCACCCCGCAGTACTCGTGCCTGGAGCTGCTCAGGCAGCGGCCCGGCATGTCGAACGCCGAGCTGGCGCGCGGCACGTTCGTCACCCGGCAGTCGATGAACGTGCTGCTGCAGCACCTGCAGGAGGCCGGGCTCGTCGAGCGGCCCGCGACGGCCCCGTCGGGCCGGGCGCTGCCCGCCCGGCTCACCGAGGAGGGGCGGCGGCGCCTGGATGCGGCCAGGGCCGATGTGACGGCCGTCGAGCAGCGGATGAACTCCCCCATGACCCCGGAGGAGGCGGAGGCGCTGGCGCGCCGCCTCGCCACCATGGCCGAGGCCCTCGGAGGCTGACGCCGCCGGCGTGAAGTGAAAGGCCCGGCGCGCGCGACGGGCCTGCTCGCGGTGACCGGCTCGGGCACCACGTCCGTGAAAGACCTCGGCGCGCGACGGGCCTGCAGCGGCCGTCACGCGTCCGGGGGCTTGCGGCGGCTATGCGCGGCCGTCGCGCGGCCGGACGCTTGCGGCGGCTCTGCGCGTCCGGCGGCGGCGTGGGCGGCGCCGATGATGCCGGCCTGGTTCTGCAGACCGGCGGGCACGATGGGCGTGTCGAGCTTCACGTGCGGCAGGAACTTCTCGGCCTTCCTGCTCACACCGCCGCCGATGATGATCAGCGAGGGCGAGAACAGCATCTCGACGTGCCGCAGGTACTCCTCCACCCGCCCCGCCCACTTCTCCCAGCTCAGGTCGTGCTCCTCGCGCACCCTGGCGGAGGCGCGGTGCTCGGCGTCCTTGCCGCGCAGCTCCAGGTGCCCCAGCTCGGTGTTGGGCACGAGCACCCCGTCGGTGAACAGCGCGCTGCCGATGCCGGTGCCGAACGTGAGCACCAGCACCGTCCCCTGCCGCCCGCGCCCCTCGCCGAAGCGCATCTCGGCCAGGCCCGCCGCGTCGGCGTCGTTGAGCACGGTCGCGCCGCCGAACAGCCGGGCCGCGTCCACGCCGATCCACGAGCGGTCGATGTTGGCCGCCGAGCGCACCACACCGCCCACGACGACGCCGGGAAAGGTCACGCCGACGGGACCGTTCCAGTCGAAATGTTCTTTGATCGCGCTCACCACTCCGGCCACCGGGTCCGGCCCCGACGGCTCAGGCGTGGCAATGCGCAGCCGCTCCTCCACCAATTCACCGGTCTCCGTGTCGACCGGCGCGCCCTTGATGCCGGAACCGCCGATGTCGATGCCCAAGACTTTCATGCTTTTCCTCTCCCCCTCAGGACGGCTGAGAACTCCATTTCCGGTCCGGCTGAACCCGCTACCCGCCGCCCACGTATCTCGCGTCACAAGCGCTCATTAGGAGGCACCGGATGCGGCCACGCATCATCACACTCTGCGCTGTTGCGGTCGTTCTGGGAGCGACTCTCACCACTCCCGCACACGCCACCACCAGGACGCGTTTCGACGTCATCAACCTTGTGTCGGACGTCAAGGGCAAAGCCCCTGTCACCGACCCCAAGGTCGTCAACCCGTGGGGCCTGGCCATGGGCAAGACTCTGTGGGTCTCGAACACCGGGACCGGCACCGCCACCGTCTACTCCGGCACCGGCAAGAAGGAGAAGACGGAGGTGGCGATCCCGGGCGGAGCCCCGACCGGCCAGGTGTTCAACCCCGGCAACGGCTTCACCGTCAAGGGCAAGCCGGCCACGTTCATCTTCTCCAGCCCGAGCGGCGCCATCACCGGCTGGAACGCGGAGGTCGACCCGGCCAACGCGATCATCGCGGCCTTCACCCGCGGCGCCGACTACAAGGGGCTGGAGCTCGTCCAGACCGAGGACGAGGCGTTCCTGCTGGCTGCCGACTTCGCCAGTGGCCGCATCCACGCCTTCGACCAGGACTTCCGGCGCGTCAAGCTGGCCCGCTGGCAGTTCAGGGACTCGGCGCTGCCCAAGGGCTACAAGCCCTACAACGTGGCGGTGGTCAACGGCAACATCTGGGTCGCCTACGCCCTGCGCGACCCGAAGACCGGCAAGCCGGTCTTCGGCAACGGCAAGGGCTTCGTCAGCCGGTTCAACGCCAACGGGCGGCTCACCGGGCGCATCTCCCGGGCCGGGCTCAACGCCCCCTGGGGTCTGACCGCCGCGCCCAAGGGCTGGGGCGAGTACGCGGGCGCGCTGCTCGTCGGCAACTTCGGCGACGGCACCGTGCACGCGTACAAGCGGGGCCGTCACCTCGGCGCGCTGCGCGACTCCGCGGGCAAGCCGATCGTGCTGCCCGGTCTGTGGGACCTGGAGCGTGGCACCGCGGCGACCGGCGGCGAGAAGGCCCTGTGGTTCTCCGCCGGCATCGACGGCACCAAGCACGGCCTGATCGGCGTGATCGCGCCGAAGGGCACGAAGGTCAGCTCGAACGGGGCGGCCGCTGCGCCGAAGCCGTCGGGCCAGAAGACGAGCGCCCCAGCCACCCGGCCCCCCTCCCAGAATCCCTACGGCGGGTACTGACCGGCGCTCAGCCGCCGTTCCTCCAGCCCGGCGAGGAGCGCAGCCCGCCCGCAGGGGCGGGGGACGGCGGCCGGAAGGTCTCCGGCGCGGACGGCGCGAGCCGCGCCGGAGACGCCCGCTCGCTCCTGGCGCCCGATCGCGCGGCGCCCCACCCCACTCATCCCGGCCCGGTTCAATCCGGCGCCGCTCATCCCCGCCCGATGCAACCCGGCCCGATTCAGGCCGGCCCGGTTCGACCCGGCCCGGTTCAACCCAGCACTGCGGCGAGATCGTCGAACGTGCGGTAGTGGACGCCGGTCATGCCGAGCGCCCTGGCCGCCTCGACGTTCTGCAGCCGGTCGTCCACGAACAGGCAGCGCTCCGGCGCGGCACCCGCCTGCTCGGCGGCGATCTCGTAGATGCGCCGGTCGGGCTTGGCCACGCCGACCCTGGCGCTGCTGACCACGGCGTCGGCGAAGTACGTGAGCCCGAGCATGTCGATGTGCGACTCCAGGGTGTCCATGGCGTTGGTCACGATGACCACGGGCACGTGCGCCTGCACCCGGGCGAGCAGCTCCTTGACCTGCTCGTCCACCCAGAACCTGATCTCGATGAACTCGGCCACCGCCTGCCGGGCGCGCTCGTCGCCGCCCAGGGCCACCGCGATCGACTCGGCCCATTCGGCCTCGGTGCGCCGGCCGAGCGTGGCCGGCATGATCAGCTCGGGGTCGAAGGCCGTCTTGATGAGCGGCAGGCCGTAACGGGCCTCGATCTCGGCCTGGGCAGCGTGGTCGAAGTGGCGCAGCACGCCGTCGAAGTCGGTGAGAACCGCGTCGAAGGGGATCACAGCCCACCATTCTGCCCGGTGCGCGCAACCCCTGCCCCCGCCGCAGGTGCCGAGACGACCGGCCGCACTACCATCTCCGAGACAGCATTCGGTATCGGAACGGTAGGGCATGAGCGATCATCAGCTGCCACGCGAGCTGTGCCAGCTGTTCGCCGACGGCGGCAGGGGGAGGAGACTGCCCATCACGCTGCCTCCCGGCGACGTCGTCTGGCCGGACCCCGGCTACACCGGGCAGGGCAAGGCACCGCGACCGGCGTTCTGGATGAGCGATGACCATGCGACCGGCGCCGACTGGGCGCTGCTGCGCGAATGGCACCCGCACAGTGGTCTGTGGCCGCTGCTGCTGGACGAGTCGGCGCAGCCATGGGGGGTCGGGCAGGTCGTGCCGGACGATCCCCGCCAGATCGACCACTTCACCGCCGAGGGCTTCATGGCCGAGGTGTGGGAGGAGTGGGTGGCGCAGATGCCGCCTGAGGCGCTGTCGGAGTTAGAGCCGTTCGGCGCGATCTGTCCGGGTCCCGCACCGCCCGGCAAGCTGCGGGCCGATCCCGAGGCGGTGGCCGAGTGGCTGGCCGGCGAGCTCGCGGCCAAGGGGATGCCGCTGGGGCTGGTCGCGGCCGGCAGGGGCGCCGACGCGCTGGCCGTCATGGGCTGGCAGGGGGCGCTGCACCACAACGAGTGGATGGTGCCGATGGCCGCGGTCGTGCGGAGCTGGGAGGACCGCTTCGGGGCGCGAGTGGTGAGCGTCGGGTTCAACACGCTCGACCTGAGCGTGGCGGCGCCGCCGGTCGATCCCGATCACGCGCTGCACGTGGCGGCCGAGCACTGGACGTTCTGTCCTGACAACGTGGTGCAGGGGCCGGGCGACCTGCAGGGGTACGCCGAGCAGATCATCGGGGGACACGCCTGGTCGTTCTGGTGGGACTGAGCCCACCGGACCGGGCCGGGCCGGGCCGACCGGGCCCCGCTCGAAGGGGCCGTTCGCGCGGGGGCCGGTTCTTGTCCGGCCCCGCCGTCCGTGTCATGGGATGTGCGCGACGGCCCCGTACGTGCCGGACGCGCCGGGATCGCAGTCCTCCAGGGCGTCGGGCCGCCAGTCCGGGACCCACACCAGCCCCGGCTCGACCAGGTTCAGACCTTCGAGCAGCGCCTTGACCTCTTCCCGGGTGCGTACGGCGTGCCCCGGCAGCGTCATCGCCAGCAGGTCGTGGATGGCCGGCAGCAGCTCGGCGGGTATGGCGTCGAACGTGGTCTGCACCAGCGTCAGGTAGCTCTGCTCGGGGGCCACCTGGCGGATACGTTTGATCACGTAGTGGAAGTACTCGTCGTCGTTGAGGCTGTAGGCCGACAGCAGCAGCACGGCCATGGGCCGGTCCCAGTCGAGGAACGTTTGCAGCACGGGGTCGTCGAGCACCTCGTCGATCTCGCTCAGGTCGCCTTCGACGACGCGGACGCAATCGGTGATGGGCTCGATGGTGGCGCGCGCGCCGGCCAGCACCATCGGGTCGTTCTCGACGTAGACCACGCGAGGCACGGACGCGGCCAGCCCCCTGCGCGCGACGTCGTGCAACTGCCGGCCCGGCGGCAGGCCGCTGGGCACCCCGCTGCCGACGATCACGAACTGGTCCACTCCCTGGAGCGCCAGGTGGTGGACCACCCGGGTCAGGAACCGCAGCACGGCACGGGCGGCCGTGGTGGTGACGGGTGCGGCCTGGTCGTAGCGCCGCACGACGTCACGATCGGCCGAGAAATGGTTCTTCCCGCCGGCCGCGGCGTCGAGAATCCGGGTGACTCTCGCTTGGGTCAGCTCCAGCTTCGCCAGATTTCGGATGGCACGCTGACGCATTGAGTGTTGCCCCTTTCCCCTCGCCCACAATCTCGGAGAAAGTTGTCCTTACGGACCCCACTCGATGACCCAAGCCTTATGATCCCCCGCAGACCGGGAAAAACAACCGGAAAAACTATTGGTTTTGGGTATATGTCAGTTACCCCATCCCCGGCATAAACGATCTCGCAGGCGGGAAGCGGCCCCGCATCAACGATCTCGCGGGCGGGAAGCGGTCCTGCGTCAACGACCTCACGGGGCGGGAGTGCGGCCCCGCATCAACGACCTCACGGGGCAGGCGCGCGGTCCCGGCACAACGATCTCACGGGACGGGGTACGGCCCCGCATCAACGAGCTCGTGGGGCAGGCGCGCGACGCGGCACGAACGATCTCGCAAGGCGGTTACTCCGCCCAACCAGGGCGATCTCGGCAGGGTGGCGCGCGGCCCGGTATTCGACGATTCAACCGGCAGGAAGCGACCTTTCCGGCAGGCGGAAAGCGGCGCGGCGTGAAAGATCTAGTGCGGCGGTAAGCCGCTCATTTCCCGAGCGAACGCGAAAGCCTTTCGCGATGCTGGTTGAGCACCTCGAACGTCTCGTCCCGGGTGGTCGTCGTCACCGACAGCTTGGTGAACGCCTGGTGGTACACCTCCACCGAGGCCGCGTCGCTGATCAGCGTGTCGGACTCGATGCCGTGGACGCAGGCGATGTCGGGCTCGTACGCCTCGGCGAAGCGCCAGATCGTGAACGGCCCGGTGCGCGGCACGTACACGGGATCGTCCATCGGCACCACGTGCAGCGAGACGTTGGGCCGCTTGGCATGCTCAAGGAGCATGTCGAGCTGGCGCAGCTGGACGTGCCGCCCGACGATCGAGCGGGTCAGCACGCTCTCGTCGATCACGGCCCACAGCACCAGCCCGTTGTCGCGGGGCAGCGCCTCCTGGCGGGCCATGACGAGGGCCACGGCCTCGTCGACGGTCTGCTGGCCGTAGGTGGCGGGGCCGGCCACGGTGATGGCGGCCCGCGCGTACTCCTCGGTCTGCAGCAGCGGCGGGACGAACTGGGTGTGGTAGCTGCGGATCACGGTGGCGCGCTGTTCGAGCGCGTAGCCGGTGGCCAGCCAGACCGGCACCGTCTGGGCGTCGTACCAGGCGGCCTCGCGTTCACCCCTGGCCAGGCTCAGGACGTACTCGCGGATGGGCGGCGCGGTGACGCCGTAAAGGGTCAGCAGGCGCTCGACCGTGATGGGCGCGGGCGCGATGCGGCCCTCCTCGATGGCGGGGATCGCCGCGGCGCCCTTGCCGAGCGCGGTCTCGACCTGCTCGGCCGAGAGCCCGGCGGACACGCGCAGGCCGTGCAGCCGCTTGCCGAGCGCCCGGCGCTGCGGATCGCTCAGCGGCGCGACCGCGTCGGGGATGTCGGCGGTGCGCTCGCGCTCGGGCTCCTCCGGCAGGCCCTCGGCCTTGCGCGCCAGCTCGACCACGCCGCGCAGCACTTCGAGCGAGCTCTCCGACAGCCCGGACGCGGCCAGCCCGAGTGAGGCGGCCCGCAGTTGCAGGTCTTCGACCGAGCCCGATTCGAGGTAGTCGTCACCGACCAGCCAGCCCACGCTCACTTGCAGGCACGAGGCCAGCGCCCTGAGCACCTGGAGCGTCGGGTTGGTCTGCTTGCCGGTGCGCAGCTGGCTGATGTAGGCGCGCGTGATCGGGATGCCGGCCTCCGTCAGGGCGGCGGCGACCTGCGCGCCGGTGTAACCGCGCTTGGTCAGCGCGAGATCGAGCCGCTCGGCGAAGTTCGCCACGGCGCACCTCCTACCGCCCGTGAACTTTTCCAGCGTAAGGGACGCGGGGCCCGGTGTCCCCTGCCATGCGGGCAAGCTCTGCCACGCGAAGGGGTATCAACTTATTCGCAAACTGTGAGTTGACATATCCCACCATATAAGCGGACTATCAGGAGTGCGTGGTAACTGTGGCTTAACAGCCTACGGGTTCTGGAGAGTTCCCCGGGTAAGGAGGTGGCACCGGACATGACCATGGAGCACCGGGATGGTTCCCGGTTCCTGGAGGATCCGGTCTCCGCCGGGCAGGAACAGGCGGTGCGCCGCATCTGCGCCCGCGTGGCCGGGCATGAGGCGGGCGACGAGGTTCATGTCGCCGAGCTGCCTCTGGGCGGCCTCCAGGTCTGGCTGGACAGCCCCCGTCACCGCTGGCGCTACTACCACCGGATGGCCCGCGAGCTGCGGCTGGCCGGCTGGCACACGGAGACGGGACCGGAACGGCTGCTGTTGCTCGGGTGGAGTGCGGTCTGCCTGAGCCACCGCGTCAGGATGCTGGGCGCGGCCCTCAAGGGACGGCTGGCCGACTTCGACAAGACGGCGTTCACCGCCGTCATGCTCGCCACCCGGCTGTGCCACGACGGGCACCCTGCGCGGGACGTGCCCGCCGAGGTCGAGGCCCGCTGCGCCGACGCGCTGCGCTGGCCCGCCAGGCTGGCCGACCTCGAAGGGCTCGAACGCCGGTCGTCGCTGGAGCCGATGCGGCTGAGGCTGGCGCAGGTGGCCGGTCTCGAGGCCAAGGTGGCCCGGCGCTGCGGCGAGCACCTCGTCCTGGCCTCGAAGGTCGCGCGTACGGTCGCCGGTGGTGCGGGACCGGTGCGTACGCGGACGGCCGGGCCCCGCTTGGTGGCACACGGTGCCGGGCTGACGGAGCGCATGGTCTGCGTCAGCGTCCCGAACGTGGCCGCGAGAGCGGTGACGGCCCGATGACGACCACACGAGGCACGGGCGCGACCGCGGTCATCACGGCCGCACCCCGGCCAGGACAGCGGGGAGGGCGGCCCCGTTCGGATGGCTTCCGTCCTGACGGGTTCCGTGGCGACGGCCGGCGTCCTCACGGGTCCCGTCCCGACATCGGCGCCGCGGCGCGGTTCTCCGCCTCGCTCGCGCCGTACACCGGCGCTCACTCGACCGGCCGGCCGCCTTCGGGCGGCGCGCCGGTGCGCACGAGCGCAGGCGCCGGAATGCCGGCGCTGCCATCAGGCGACGGGAGGGTGCGGGCCGCGCGCGGCCTGCCAAGCCCGTACGCCGACAGTGCGGGAACGGTGGCAGCGCACCCAGCGCCGGCCCCGGCGCTTCCCCGCCCCTCCGGCACCGTGCGGCACGTGCCCGACTCAGTCGGCGCGGTGCTGTTGGCCAGCGCGGTAGCGGCTGGCGTGCTGGCCAACTCGAGGGGTAGCGCCTGGGGCCGGCTTCATCTTCGCGGCATCGGCGGGTCGATCGGCAGGGCGGGCGCCACAGAGCCGATCGACCGGCCGTCCCGGCGGGCGGCAGTGCCAGGGCACGGGCCCTCGGCCGTCCCGCCGGCCGCCGTTCTGCTCGCCGCCACGGCGCTGGTGCGGGTCGCCGTGGCGGCGGGACGTGAGACCGGACGACGATCTCAGCGCGCGGCGGAGGAGGGGCCGGCGGTCCCGCGCCGGCTCCTCGCCGCACGGCGCGCCGCCTCCGGCCGGGTACGCGGCACGCGGCCGCGCCCGCCCGCAGGCCCCCGACCTCGCCCGCAACCGATCAGGACCCCCGCTATAGATCAGGAGCGCCCATGCTCACCGACGAAACGCGCAGGTCACAACCGCACGAAGTGCACCCGCGGGGCGTGAGGCCCGGCCCGCCGCCACCCCACGGCGACGAGGACAGGGCGGGCCCGCCTCCGCAGGCGCGCACCGTGCACCGGCTGCGCCGCATCCGGCAGGTGTCCGTCGAGGCCATCACCGAGATCGACCAGGCGCTCCGGCACCGAGCCTCGTGACCGTTTCTCGCCTTCCCGCACAGGAGGAAGACCATGCGCACCGTCCGGGGCACGCTGTGAGCCGCGGCAGGATCGGCGTGATCGTCGCGCCGGAGAACCCCTCCGCCGAGCCGGAACTCACCCGGCTGTTCGGCTCGCGTGCCGACATGTACGTCACCCGCCTCCCCATCAGCCCGCTGCCCGCGCTGACCGACCGCCTGGAGAGCTACAACGCCGCGCTGCCCGCGATGGCGCGCGCCTTCGGCGGCCTGCGGCTGGACGCGCTGGTCATGGCCTGCACGGAGCCCCGCTACCTGCTGGGCCCCGACGAGGACCGCGCCCAGTGCATGGAGCTGACGGCGGCGACGAAGCTGCCGGTCGCCTCGGCGACGATGGCCACCCGCGAAGCGCTCGACCATCTCGGCGTGAGCGAGATCGTGCTGGTCTCGCCGTACGAGCCGTGGGTGACCGAACTCGCCGAACGGTTCTGGAAGACGGCCGGCGTCACCGTCACGCAGGTCGTGCAGATCCGCGCGAGCGACGGCTACTCCTCGTACGCGGTCACCCCCGAGGAGCTGATCGCCCAGGTCGAGTCGGCCGAGCCGCCGGAGGACGCGGCGCTGCTGTTCACCGGCACCGGCCTGCCGACCCTGCCCGTGCTCGGGCCGCTGACCACCGGCAACGAGCGCAGGCTGCTCACCACCAACCTCTGCGTGGCCTGGTGGTCGCTGTCCAGGGCGTTCGGGCGGCAGGTGACGTTCAGCCCCCTCCCCCACCGCAGGACGGTCGTGCGGAGGGTGGCGCACACGGGAGGCAGGGCATGAACGGCGTCATCGTCGCCGGAGCCGGGCCGGCGGGACTGACCGCCGCGCTCTCCCTGGCCAGGGCCGGCATCCCGGTCACCGTGCTGGAGCGGGAGACCGAGCTGCCCAGGCAGCCGCGCGCCTGCACCTTCCACCCCGCTACCCTCGACCTGCTCGCCGACCTCGGCGTGGCCGCCAGGCTGGTCGCCGGCGGCCGGGTGGTGGACCGGGTGCAGTGGCGCGACAGGTCGGGGCTCGTGCTGGCCGAGATGGGCATGAACCGGCTCGACGGCCTGACCAAGCACCCCTTCAGGATTCACGCCGACCAGAGCGCGCTGACGCCGCTGCTGCTGGAGGCGCTCAACGTCTACCCCGGCGTGGACGTGCGCTTCGGCACGCAGGTGGACGGCATCGCCGAGGGCGGCACGGGCATCCGGGTCCGCGTCGGCCACACCTGGACGCGGGCCCGGTACATGATCGCCGCCGACGGCGCGCACAGCACCGTGCGGGCGTCGCTCGGCCTGCCGTTCCCCCGCAACACCTGCACGGCCCAGGCGCTGCGGGTCTTCACCGACGCGCCGCTCGACCGGCTGCTGCCGAGCCTGGCGCCGCTGACGTACGTACGCGACGTGCAGCAGTCGTGCACGCTGCTCGCGCTGCCCGACCACTGGCGGATCATCTTCAAGCTGCCGTGCGAGGCGCACGAGCCACTGTCGCCGTCGAACCTGTCGCTGCTGGTCCGCCGGTCTCTGCCGGGCGCCACCGAGCCCATCAGGGTGACGGGGGCCGACAGGTTCCAGCTCTCGCGCGGGGTGCTGACCTCGTACCGGTGCGGACGGGTGCTGTTCGTGGGCGACGCGGCGCACTCGACCTCCACCATCGGCGGGCTCAACATGAACGCGGGCATCCACGACGCCGCCGAGGCCGCCAAGGTGATCGCGGCGGTGATCGGCGGGTACGCCCCCGCGGCCGCGCTGGAGGCGTGGGCGTGGCGGCGGCGCTCGGTGCTCATGCACCGGGTGATCCCGCGCGGCGAGACACGGCCCGCCGGCGTGCGGGAACGTGACAGCGCCAGGCTCGAAGCGGCCATGGCCGGGCTGCGGGCCATCGCCGGCGACCCCGATGCCACCCGCGCCTACCTGGCCCAGGCGTCGCTGCTCGACCCGGTGCCGCATCCCGTGAAGCCGATCCAGAACGCCGTGCCCAAAGCCGTGGGGAGGGCCTGACGCTTGACCGCCACCCGCCCGCGTACCGAATGGAGGAGGTGACACCGGATGTGGCGAACCCTGCCGGACGACGCACGCCAGGCCATCCGTGACCTGTGCGACAAGCACGGCGCCCGCCTTTACGACTACTGCCGCACCGAGCTCGCCGCAGGCGACGCCGAGCAGGCCGTGGCCGGCGCCGCGATCACGGCGCACCTGTACGCGGACCGCGTGGTGGATCCCGCCCTGCGCCGCCCCTGGCTGTACGCGGTGGCCCGCGCGCACCGGGCGTTCGTGGCGACACCGGCGAGCATCGGCTCCTGGTCGCGCCCCGGCCGCATGTCGGAGCTGCTGCCCGAGGCCCTGCTGTCGCTGGAGCGGCCGCAGCGTGAGCTGCTCGACCTCTCGGTACGGCACGGCCTGTCCGACGCCGAGCTGGCCGTGATCTTCGAGCTGCCCGCCGCCGAGGTGCACGGCATCGTCGCCAGGGCCGCATCCGGCCTGGAGGAGTGGTTCGCCGCGATCATCGCGGCCCGCTCCCGCGACGGCTGCCCCGACCTGGCCGCCCGAATGGAGGCGTGGGTCGCCGCGCCCGGCCGCCGGGCCAGGGCCAGGATCGGCCGGCACATCCATTCCTGCGCGTCCTGCCGGGCCGCGCCCAGGACGATGACGGCGGCCGCGCTGCTGCGCCGCCTGCCCATCGCCACATTGCCCGGCACGCTTCCCAACCGGCTGGCGTCCGCGCAGCCGTTGCCCGGCGAGGGACCTCTCTGGCGGGCTGACGGCTTCCCGGTGCAGGCACGCACACTGGTGGAGACGTCGTCGCAGTCTCCGCCGGTCGCCGACGCCATGCCGTCCGCCCGGGTCGCCGGCCCCACGACGGCGACCCCGGGAGAGCCCTGGTCGGCGGCGGGCGCGGCCGCCGCCGACCAGGAGCCCCCGACCATCCCCGCGGCGCGGCTGCCGCTGGAGGGCATCACGAAGCCGCCCGCGCCACGTCAGCCGATGCCGATGCCGCTGGCCGCCCCCACGTACGCCGAGTACGACACGGACACCGGCGCAGGCACCGGCGCTGATATCGGAACCGGCCGCGATGCCGTCGATCAGGCCCCCGAGGAGCCCATCGCGGCGCCGTCGGTGCGCGGGCGGCATCCGTTCACGCCGCCGAGCCGCGCCAGGCCCTTCCGGGGCGGCGTGAACGGCGACAAGCTCGTCTACAGCACCGCGCTCAAGGGCGAGAGCAACGGCGTGCGCCACGAGGCCCCGGTCATCCGGTACGGCGGAATCACGGTGGCGAACTTCGTCCAGCCGCCCGGCGGGGACGGCGGGCAGTGGCAGCAGTACTGGCGCGAGCCGCCCGACGACGACCCCGAGCAGGGCGCCCCGATCAGGACTGTGGTCAGGCTGGCGCTGATCTCCGGCGTGGGCCTGCTGGCCGCCGGGCTGATCTGGGCACTCATGAACGGCCAGGCGGGGCAGCCGGCGCTCAGCAAGGCCGCCGCCCAGTCCAGCGCGACGCCCGGCTCCGCCGGCGGCGGTGGGGGCGGCTCCGAGAGCAAGGCCGCGACCAGCCCGCAGCCGGAGGCCGGGAGCAGCGCGCGGCCCGAGGAGCCGGCGCGCGAGGCGCCAGGCTCCGATACGACGGGACGTGAGGCGGCGGGCAGGGAGTCGAAGGCCGATAAGGCCAGGCCAGAGGCGACCGGGCGAGAGGCGCAGGGCCGGGAGCCGTCCGGTGCGGGTGCCGATGAGGCCGCCGGATCGGGCATCAAGGCCGTGCCCAGGAAGAGCGCCCTGCCGAAGCCCGCGGCCCCGGTGGCCGAGCTGTCGCCGTCGTCGGCGTGGCTGGGCGAGCGGCGTACGGGATCGTTCGCGCTGGCGTGCACCGGCGACTGCGAGATCGTCTCCGCGACCGGCAGCGACGGCATCACCGTCTCGGGCACCCGCTTCCGGGTCCCCGACCGGCTGGAGCGCTGCGACGCCTGGCCTGACGTACGGCGCGGGAAGATCACCGTCAAGTGGGCGGGCACCGCGACCGGCGACGGCGAGACCACGGGCGGCACCACCACCGCCGGCGGCACGCTCACCCTGAACGTCGCCTGGACGCCCTCCCCCGACGCGAGCTGCGGATAGCAGCCGGGCAGGAGCCGGGTAGGAGGCCCGGTGCGGGCCCCCTACCCGAGAGGGATCTTTAGAAGAAGTGGAACCCCGGCTCGGGTTCCGGCAGCGCCGGCTCGGCCGGGCCGCGGAACGTCGTCGCGTCCTTCGGCACGTCGGCCAGCGGGGTCCCGAGCACGAACGGCACGCTGACGCTGCTGTTGCGCAGGTCGATGGTGACGTTGGCGCCGGTGGCCTGCTCACCGGTGTAGGTGGAGTCGGTGCCGGCCACGATCAGGCCGATGCGGTGGCCCTTCTTGAACGTGTAGTCCTGCGGCAGCGTCAGCCACTTGACCGTGCCGTACGTGCCCACGGGCAGCGGCTTGGCCTCGCTGAGCGAGTCGCGGTTCTGCACGTCGATCCAGCCGCGGGCGACGATCTCCAGCGGGCGGGTGGCCACGTTCGTGACGACCTTGCGGTAGCAGGCGTCGTCCTCAGCGGTGCTCTCGCCGTAGCAGTCCTCCTCGGTGAGCGTGGTGATGCCCTGGTTGTTGCGCCAGTCGACGCGCGTGTCGGTGCCGAAGTCCACCAGCAGCGCGGTCAGGTTGGCCGCCGGCTTGTCCAGCTTCACCCGCAGGTCGGCGGTCGGCGTGCCGGACAGGCGCAGGTTCAGCGGGAGCGGGCCCGTGGTGAACGCGACCCGGCCGGGCTTGTCCGTGCCCACGTCGGCCACCATGTCGTTCTCGCTCATACGCACGTCGGTGAAGGAGGCGGTGCTGTTGCGCTTGGCGGGCCTCAGCCCGAGCGTGCCGTCGGCCGACGGGCGCAGCGGCACCTTGAGCGCGAGCGGAGCCGGCCAGTCGCGCTGGGTGATCCACTTCGCCGGGGCCACCTCGACGTCCGCGCGGGGCTCGTTCATGATCCCGTTGCGCACGCCGAGCAGCCAGTGGTCGAACCAGCGGTGCAGCGTGTCCACCCACAGGCCCCTGCGGCCCTCGAAGTCGAACGGGTCCACGTGCTGGGTCTGGCCGACCCAGATCTTGCGCGGCACGTTGCGGTCGGCAAGCGCCTTCCACCAGACGGAGAAGTTGTCGGGCTTGACGTTGAGGTCGTTGACGGTGTGGACGACGAAGACGCTCGCCTTGACCTTGGAGGCGTCGCCGAGCAGGCCCTTGATGTAGTCGCGCTCGGCCCAGAACCGGTTGTAGTCTCCGGTGTCGTCGCCGTCCTCGGCGTCCATCCTGTCGCGCACGTGCGCGCACTTCTCCGCCGGGTCGGTGTCGATGTAGCCGGCGAGCCAGGAGGCGTAGTCGTAGTTGTAGATGACGCCGTTCGAGCGCTGGTACTTGTACCAGGAGCTGATCGCCGAGATCGGGACGATGGTCTTCAGGCCGTCCACGCCGGTCGCGGCGACGGCGTTGGCGAGGGTGCCGTCGTACGACTTGCCGATCATGGCGGCCTTGCCGGTCGTCCAGTCGGCCACGGCCGGGGTGCCGTCGGCCCGGTACGCCTTGGCGCGGCCGTTCAGCCAGTCGATGACCGCCTTGCCGCCCAGCACGTCGGCCTTGCCACCGATGTCGGGGCAGCCGTCGGACTTGGTGGTGCCGAGCATGTCGACGTTGAGGACGGCGTAGCCGCGCGGGACGAAGTAGTTGTCGTAGAACAGCGGGAATTTCACGACATTTCCGGCGGCGTCGTACACCTTCCGCTCGCCCTCATTGCCGCGACCCGAGTTGTCGTAGTACGGGCTCTCATCGATGATCACCGGCACCTTGAGCGCCGGGCCGGACTCCTTGGGCCGGATGATGTCCACCCTGACCCTGTCGAGCGCGCCGTCGGAGTCGCTGTCGACGGTGGACTCGACATATACGTGCTCGCGGATCGCGTCCGCGTACGAGAAGACCGGCTGGGTGCGGCCGTCCTTGACGGTGATGGCCGGACCGGTCGCGGCCTGGGCCGGGGTCGCGATCGCGAGGGTGAGGGCGACCGCGAAGAGGGCTGGGCGTAATTGTGACACGCGTGACCTCCGGGACGTTGGTGAACAAGCGCCACCGTCTCAGACGGTCAGGAAGGTGGCAAGATCCGACGTATGGATGTTCTGGATCGGGTGCTGGGCTGTCTCCTGGGCGGTGCGATCGGTGACGCGCTGGGAGCGCCGATCGAGTTCGACTCGCTGCGGGACATCCGCAGGGCTCACGGCGCCGCCGGCATAGGCGGGTACGTCGAGGGCCTGCGGGGCACGACCGGGCTGATCACCGACGACACCCAGATGACGCTCTTCACCGTCGAGGGCCTCCTGACCGCCCGCGCCTCCACATCCGCGGCTCACGGTAACGAAGCGGCGACCAAAGCGCCCGCCGACGCGCGGGGCGTGCGCACGGACACCGGCCCCGTGGACGGGCGCCCGGTGGACGAGAATCCGGTGGACGTGGGCCGGGTGAACAGCGACACGGTGGAGGCGGTGCGGCAGGCGTACCTGCGGTGGCTGGACACCCAGGACTACCGGACCCCGCCCCCTGCCTCGCTGCCGCACCACACGGGTTCGCTGCGCGAGGAGGGCTGGCTGTACTCCAGGCGCGCCCCCGGCAACGCCTGCCTGTCCGGCCTGCACCGGCCCTTCCCGGGACCGGCCCCGTGGGGCGAGCCCGGTCCGGTGAACCGCGACTCCAAGGGCTGCGGCACCGTGATGCGCTCCGCCCCGTTCGGCCTGATCGCACCGCCCGAGGGCGGGGAGCGGGCGGTCAGGGAGGCGTTCGAGCTCTCGGCGGCCTGCGCGCAGATCACCCACGGCCATCCCACCGGCTACCTGGCCGCCGGCGCGTTCGCCGCGATCATCGCGCACCTCATGGCGGGCGAGGCGCTCGAACCCGCCGTACGCCGCACCCTCGGCCTGCTGGCCGGCTACCCGAAGCACGAGGAGACCTCCGCCGCGCTCCAGGCCGCCCTCGACCTGGCCGCGACCGGCACGCCCGGCCCTGAGGCGGTCGAGTCGCTCGGCGGCGCCTGGGTGGCCGAGGAGGCCCTGGCCATCGGCGTCTACTGCGCCCTCGCCGAGCCCGACGTGGAGCGTGCCCTGCTGCTGTCGGTCAACCACTCCGGCGACAGCGACTCGACCGGCTCGGTGTGCGGCAACATCGTCGGCGCGCTGCGCGGGCGCGAGGCACTGCCCGCCGCCTGGCTGCGCCCGCTCGAAGGCCGCGAGACCATCGAACGGCTGGCCGCCGAACTCGCCCGGCCCCAGGGGTGATCGTCCAACCGCCCCTTCCGGCATCTAGGGTGGATGGCGTCAGCCGTTTGAGGAGAACGTGGATGCGTAACGTCGCTCGGACCTCACTCGTGGACGCCGCCATCGCCGAGCTTCGCCGGGAGATCGCCGAAGGGGTGTGGCCGGTCGGCACCAAGATCCCGTCGGAGAGCCGGCTCGCGGAGAGCCTCGGCATGAGCAGGCTGTCCGTACGCGAGGCGGTACGCGTCCTGGCCCACGCCGGGCTGCTGCACACCCGGCAGGGCGACGGCACGTACGTCACCGCCACCGACGAGTCCGAGGTCGCCCTGCGGCGCCGGCTCGACAAGGCGGCGGCGATGGACATCATCGACGTACGGCGCGGCCTCGACCTCGTCGCCGCCCGGCTGGCGGCGCAGCGGCGCACCGACGACGACCTGGCCGCGATGCGTGCGGCCCTGGCCCGCCGAGACGCCGCCGCCGAGGCGAGCGACCTCGACGCGTTCGCCGACGCCGACGTGGACTTCCACGTCAGCGTGGCGATGGCCGCCCACAACGCGCTGCTCGGCGACCTTTACCGCAGCATGAGCGAGGCGCTGCACGACAGCGTCAGGGACCAGGAGGAGGCGGCCTTCGAGCCGGACCCCTGGCACGCCGATCTGCTGGAGGCCATCGAAAACCGCGACTGCGCCAAGGCCGTCGCCGTCTCGATCGCTCTCCTGGACAAGCAGGAACAAGACCTTTGAGGCTCACCGCACGCCGCTGACCGCCGCGGGTGCGGCCGTCACGGTGAAGCGGGAGCGTCAGCTTGGGCACCCCCTCACGGCCAGGGCATCCCGCGCGAATGCGGCCGTCACGGGAAGGCGCGGATGACCGGGCCTGGGCACCGCCCTCACGGCCAGGGCATCCGGCACGGGTGCGGCCGTTACGGGAAGGCGAGGGTGTCCGCTGAGGGGTCCGTCGGCGGGTCCGGCTCCTGCCGCCGTCGCCGTGCCGCCAGCCGGAGCGCCGCCACCGCGAGCCCGGCGCCGGCAACGGCGGCGATCAGCAGGGCGTAGGCGGGCACCCCGGCCTCCGGGGCCGCACTCCGCCCGCCCGCCACACTCGCCGAGCCGGCATCGGCCGCTGTCCCGTTCGTGTCCGCCGTGCCATCCTCGCCCGCCGTGCTGTCACCGGTGGTCGCGTCCGTCACCGGAGGCGTGGTGCCCTGGGCCTGGGCGCCGGGTGCCGGGCTCTTGGCGGGGGCCGCGACCCGATCGAGCGCGGCGGCAGGGGCGGGGACGTAGACCGGGACCTCGCCGGGTTCGACCTCCGGAGGCCGGATCGCTCCCCAGCGCTCCTCGGTACGCCGGCCCGACACCATCTGGGCGGGCACCGGCGCGACGCGCAAGTCACCGGGCACCTTGAGCACCCCCACCTCGTACGGAGGGAACCACCCCTGCAGCGCCTCCACCTTCCACTCCCCCCGCGGCACCGCCACCGACGTCGCGTAGTGCCCGGCCTCGGGCAGGGGCGTCCCCGGGAAGGTCACGCTGCGGCCGTCCGCCCGGGTAAGCCGCAGCCCGACCGGCTCCAGCTCCCCCTCGAACGGGTGGGTGCCGTGCTGCAGCACCCAGAACCCCACCGCGTACGTGTGCCCGCTCTCGAACCGGGTCGGCACGGGATCGAGCAACGTCACCGCCCATCCACCATTCGCCTTCGCGCGCACACCGGCCGCCTCAGAAGCGCCCGCCGCCCCCGCACGAACGCCCACCACCGCAGAAGCCCCCGCCGCCCCCGCACGCAGGCCCACCGCCTCAGCAGCGGACGCCACTGCGGACCTCGTCTCAGAAGCGGACGCCGGTAATGCCGCCCCGGAATCAAGGGCCGGTAGCAGGGCCGCCGCGAGCGCCAGCGCGGCCGGTGCGATCATCGTTCTCCGCATGAGAACCACCTCCGGTCCCCATACACCGCAGGCCCGGCAGAGGTTCCCGGTACCCGGAACGATCGGCGGGCCCATTTCTCGATCGGCGGGCCGTTTTCCCTTCGGAGCAGGCGCGAAAATCCCCTCCAGGCGCGCACAATGGGAGGCGAGAAAGGCGAGGGCGAGAATTCGGCGAGGAGCGAGGAGGCTTGCGCCGTGTCCGCCTCGGGACGCGAATATCTATCCGCGATGCTCGACCTGCTCGTCTACGAGAACGTGCTGGTGGCGTGGAAGCCCCTGCCGCTGAACGGATACATGATCGTTTCGCATGAGGGCGAGGAGATCAGCCTGACCGCGCAGCAGGCCGACATGTGGACTCGCGGGGCCTTCGCCGTCTACCTCGCGCTGGTGGACCAGCGGCGTATCAGCCCCCGCATCCCCGGCCGATCCCCGCGTACCTAGCGCCGGACCTGCGAACCCAGCGCCGGGCTCGGCGCCGCCGACGCGCGGCTCCGGCGATGCCCCTTGTGCGATGCCCGCGGCTCTGGCAGCGTCCCCGTCGCGATACCGGCTCTGGCAGCGTCCCCGTCGCGATACCGGCTCTGGCAGCGTCCCGGTCGCGATACCGGCTCCAGCAGCGCCGCCCCCTTCGCGATACACGCGGCCCTGGCAGCGCCCGGCTCGGCCACGTTCGCGGGCCGGTCAGGGCGGCGGCCGGCCCTCTGCGACCCGCCGCCTCCCCCGCTTCCACACCATGACAGCGCCTTGTACAGCGCCTTGACGACGCCCTGCGGCGAGCGCCTGAACGCCGCGAGGCGGTTTCCTCGCGGCGCGCTCGTCAATCCCCCGATCAGGGCGTCACGGATCGGATCTCGTCAGCCCTTGTTGTTCATGAACTGCGAGATCTTCCACTCCTCGCCTTCCCGCGTGAGCACGAACAGCTCGCGCATGTTGTCGTTGCCCTGCTTGCTCGTCGCCCGGACGATGGCGTCGTCCGCGCCGGCGGTGCGGGTCTCGTCGATGGTGTGGGTGGCCTGCTTCATGCCGTTGCCGCCCTGGAGCTGCTTCTCGAACAGCGACTTGATAGCCTCGCTGCCCTCCGCCGTGGGCTGCCCGGCGAGCAGGACCACCGCGTCGTCGGCGAAGGTGTCGGTGACCTGGTCCACGTCGCCCGACTTGAGCGCGTCGAAGAAGCCCTGGACGGCCGTCTCCGCCTGCCCGCCGCCCGCGGTGTCGCCCGGCGAGGCCGAGTCCTCAGGAGAGGTGTCGGCACCTGGGGATTCCATCTCGGTGGGGCTCGCGGCCCCCTTCATGGCCTGGGTGTTGGCGGCGCAGCCCGCAACCATGAGGGCGGGGACGATCGCGGCCAGCAGGAGTGCCCTGCGCTGAAAAATCTTGCTCATGGCCGCTTAGATGCCCCCGCCGCTCAACGGCGAATGCGGGGTTTAGCCACTTCGCACGGCACCTTTACCGGGTGCGGGTATTTCAGACGGTAGCGGTTAACGGGTTCGGGAGAGACAGGTCAGAGGTTCTTTCGTTGCCGTCCTGATACCAGCGGGCCGGGGTGCGCCGATAGCGTGCCTACAGTGCCGCGAATCATGGCGAACCCCGAACCCCTCCCGCAGCGCGAGGACGCCGAACGCTGCGAAAGCGTCGAGTCAGGACGGCGGTGCGTGCTCCCGGTGGCGCATCGCAGCCCCCACGTCTATCCACCGGCCGACGCCGGCACCCTGGAGGCGGACAGCGAGACCGGCGCGTAGCCGGGCATCGCCGGCGCCTCGTGGCCGGGCGCCTCCAGGGTGACCTCGACGACGCCCGCCGCGTTCACGCGTACCGGATAGGTCGGCACCGAGACGCTCTCGTCGCCCAGGCACCGCCCGGTCACCAGCGAGAACACCTGCTTGTGCAGCGGTGAGGCGACCGTCGGCTCGCCCTTCCTGGTGCCGACGATGCCGCGCGAGAGCACGTACGCGCCGCTGAACGGGTCGAGGTTGCCGAGCGCGTGGAGCTCGCCGTCGAAGGTGCGGAAGACCGCGACCTGGACGCCGTCCACGAGGGCGCAGACGCCGGTCTCCGGGAGCAGGGAGTCGTAAGCGCAGATCTCGGTCCAGCTCATCGGGACATCACCGGCTTGATCTGGCCGCGCTCGCTGGCGAACACGATGGACGGGTCGGGAACGCCGGGGGCGTTGACGAAGCTGACGAACCTCTTCAGCTTCTCGGGGTCCTCCAGGGTGGCGGCCCATTCGTCGGCGTACGTGGCGATGTGGTGCTCCATCTGCGCGTCGAGATCGGCGCAGATGCCGAGCGAGTCTTCCATGATCACCTCGCGTAGGTAGTCGAGCCCGCCGTCCAGAGACTCGATCCAGGCGGCGGTGCGCTGCAGCCGGTCGGCGGTGCGGATGTAGAACATCAGGAACCGGTCGATGGTCCTGATCAGCTCGTCGGTGCTGAGGTCTTTGGCGAGCAGGTCGGCGTGGCGGGGCTTGAAGCCGCCGTTGCCGCCGACGTACAGGTTCCAGCCCTGCTCGGTGGCGATGACGCCGAAGTCCTTCGAGCGGGCCTCGGCGCACTCGCGGGCACAGCCGGAGACGGCCGACTTGATCTTGTGGGGCGAGCGCAGGCCGCGGTAGCGCAGCTCCAGCGCGATGGCCATGCCCACGGAGTCCTGCACGCCGTAGCGGCACCAGGTGGAGCCGACACAGGACTTCACCGTACGCAGGGCCTTGCCGTAGGCGTGGCCCGACTCGAACCCGGCGTCCACGAGCCGCCGCCAGATCTCGGGAAGCTGCTCGATGCGGGCGCCGAACAGGTCGATACGCTGCCCACCGGTGATCTTGGTGTAGAGGCCGAAGTCGCGGGCCACCTCGCCGATCACGATGAGCTTCTCGGGCGTGATCTCGCCGCCGGGGATGCGCGGGACGACCGAGTACGTGCCGTTCTTCTGGATGTTGGCGAGGAAAGCGTCGTTGGTGTCCTGCAGGGCGGCCCGCTCGCCCTCCAGCACGTGCCCGTTGTGCAGGGAGGCGAGAATGGAGGCCACGGCGGGCTTGCAGATGTCGCAGCCCCTGCCCTGGCCGTGCTGGGCGATCAGCTCGGAGAAGGTGGTGATGCCGCGCACCCGTACGATGTCGAACAGCTCGGCCCGCGAGTACGCGAAGTGCTCGCACAGCGCCTTGCTGACCTCGACGCCCGACTTCTCCAGCAGCTGCTTGAGCATCGGCACGCAGCTTCCGCAGGTGGTGCCGGCCCGGGTGCACGCCTTGATGGCGGGCACCTCGGTGGCGCCGTCGGCGATGGCGGTGCGGATGTCGCCCGCGCACACGTTGTTGCAGGAGCAGACCTGCGCCTCGTCGGGCAGGTCGAGCGCCGCGCCGGCCCCGGCGAAGAGCAGGTCGGACGGCGATGCGGGCAGCTCCTTGCCGACGAAGGGCCGCAGCGCCGTGTACGGCCCGCCGTCGCCCACGCAGATGCCGCCGAGCAGGGTGCGGGCGTCGTCGCTGATGAACAGCTTCTTGTAGACGCCGGCCACCGGGTCCATATAGGTGACGTCGAGCGCGCCGTCCATGGCGCCGAACTGGGCGACCTCGACGCCGAGCAGCTTGAGTTTCGTGGACATGTCGGCGCCCTCGAACGTGGCCGAGCCGCCCATGATGCGGTCGGCGGCCACCTCGGCCATCGTGTTGCAGGGCCCGACGAGGCCGTAGATCATGCCGCCGGCCAGCGCGCACTCGCCGACGGCGTAGATGGCGGGGTCGGAGGTGCGCATGCCGGAGTCGACCACGATGCCGCCGCGCGGCCCGACCTCCAGCCCGGCCTGCCTGGCGAGCTCGTCGCGCGGCCTGATGCCCGCGGAGAAGACCACGACCTGCGCGTCGATGACGGTGCCGTCGGGCTTGCGCAGGCCGCTCACCTCGCCGTCGTCGTGCACGATCTCCTGGACGCCCGCGCCGGTGTGCACGGTCAGCCCGAGCCCTTCGATGTGCGACTTGAGCACCGAGCCGCCGCCCTCGTCGACCTGGCGCGGCATCAGCCAGGGGCTCATCTCCACGATGTGGGTCTTGAGGCCGAGCCCGCGCAGCGCGTCGGCGGCCTCAAGGCCGAGCAGCCCGCCGCCGACGACCACACCCTGCTCGGCGTCCTTGGCGGCGGCCCTGATGGCGTCGAGGTCCTCGATGGTGCGGTAGACGAAGGCGTGCTCGGCGCCGGGCACCGGCGGCACGAACGGGGTCGAGCCGGTGGCCAGCACGAGCACGTCGTACGGCTCGGTCCCGCCGTCGGCCAGCGTCACCCGCCTGGCCTCGCGGTCGATGCCGGTGACCCGGGTGTTCAGCCGGGTGACGACGCCGTCCGGCACCGCGTAGGTGAGGTCGTCCGCCGACGTGCCGGACAGGTAGGAGGTGAGGTGGACGCGGTCGTAGGCCGGTCGCGGCTCCTCCCCGATGACGGTCACGCTGCCGTGGAAGCCCTTGCTCGTGAGCGTCTCGACGAGCCGGTGGGCGGTCGGGCCGTACCCGACGACGACGATCCTGTTCACACTGAGATCCCTTCCTGCTCGCACAGCCAGCCGACGATGCCCTCCACGGCGTCGCGGCAGGTTCCGCATCCGGTGGTGGCCCTGGTGGCGGCCGCCACTCCGTCCACGTCGCGGGCGCCCGCCTCCCAGCACGCCCTGATCTGGCCCTTGGTCACGTTGTTGCAGCGGCAGACGGTCGCCGCGTCCGGCATCAGCGTCGGGCTGTCGGCCACGGGCGCCGCGGCCAGCCCGGGGAACAGCAGCCCGGCCCGGTCGCCCGGCACCGGCCCGCCGCGGTCGAAGAGCTGGGTGAGGGTGCCGACGGCGTCGCTCTCGCCCAGCAGGATCGCGCCGACCAGCCGGCCGTCCTTGATGACGAGCTTGCGGTAGGTGCCGCGGGCGCGGTGGCTGAAGCGCACCACCTCGGCCTGCTCCTCGCCGAGCTGGGTCTCGCCCATCGCGGCCAGCTCGACGCTCTTGGCCTTGAGCCTGGTGACCAGGCGGGAGCCCCGGTAGAGCGCCTTGCCGCCGGTGATGACCTCGGCGGCCACCGTGGCCTGCTCCCAGGCGGGCGCGACCAGGCCGTACACGGTGCCGTCGTGCTCGGCGCACTCGCCGATCGCGAAGATCGACGGGTCGTCGGTGCGCAGCTCGTCGTCCACGACGATGCCGCGCCGCACCTCCAGCCCGGCGTCCGCGGCGAGCCCGGTCACCGGCCGCACGCCGCAGGCCAGCACGACCAGATCGGCGGGGATCAGCTCGCCGTCGTCGAGGCGGACGCCGTCCGCCTCGACCGCGGAGGCGCTGACGCCGGTGCGGATGCCGACGCCGAGCCCGGTCAGTGTCTCGCCGAGCACCTGGCCCGCCTCCACGTCGAGCTGGCGTTCCATGAGGTGGCCCGCCAGGTGCAGCAGCGTGACCGGCAGGCCGCGCCCGGCCAGGCCGCGGGCGGCCTCGATGCCGAGCAGCCCGCCGCCGATCACGACGGCCGCGCGGGCCTGCTCGGCCGCCCGCATGATGCGCTCGCAGTCGTCGAGCGTGCGGAAGGGGACGGCCCGCTCCACGCCGGGGATCGGCGGCACGATCGCGTCGCTGCCGGTCGCGAGGGCCAGCAGGTCGTACGGCTCACGCCGCCCGCCGGGGGTGACGACGTGCCGGGTCTCCCTGTCGATGTGGGCGACCGGGTCGCCGAAGACGGCCTCGACGCCGTGGGCCTCGTACCAGCCCGGGTCGACGAGGCGGACCTGATCGGGCCTGGCGCTGCCGGCCAGGACGTTGGACAGCAGGATCCGGTTGTACGGGCGCCGCTCCTCGGCACCGAACACGGTGATCTTCATGTGCGGGTCACGCGTGCGTACCTCGCTGACCAGGCGTGACCCGGCCATCCCGTTGCCCACGACGACGAGCCTCATGAATCCCTCTCCACCCTGACGGCGCAGACCTTGAACTCCGGCATCCGCGACACCGGGTCCAGGGCCGGGTTGGTCAGCCTGTTGGCGCCCTCCCAGTGGAAGGGCATGAACACGGTGTCGCGCCTGATGGCGTCGCTGATCCTGGCCACGGCCTTGCTCTCGCCCCTTCTGCTGCTGACGCGCACGACGTCACCGGCCGCGATGTCGAGCTGCTCGGCCAGGTCGGGGTGCAGCTCGACGTACGGCTCGGGTGCGGCCTCGACGAGCGGCGCGATCCTGCGGGTCTGCGCGCCGCTCTGGTAGTGGGACAGCACCCGGCCGGTGCTCAGGTAGACGGGGTAGTCGTCGTCGATCTCCTCGGCGGCGGCCCGGTGCTGGACGGGCACGAACCTGGCCCGGCCATCGGGATGCGCGAAGCGGTCGAGGAACGGGCGGGGCGTGCCCGGGTGCTCCTCCGACGGGCACGGCCAGAACACGCCGGTCTCGTTCGCGATGCGCTCGTAGGTGATGCCGGAGTAGTCGGCGGGCCCGCCGGCGCTGGCGCGGCGCAGCTCGTCGAACACCTTGGCGGGCTCGGTCTCGAAGGTGTGGCCGAGCCGCGCGGCCAGCGCGGCGATGACGTCGAGGTCGCTGCGCACCCCCGGAGGCGGGGTCAGCGCCCTGCGGCGCAGCAGCACCCGGCCCTCCAGGTTGGTCATCGTGCCCGTCTCCTCGGCCCACTGCGTGACCGGGAAGACCACGTCGGCCAGCGCGGCGGTCTCCGACATGACGAAGTCGCAGGTCACCAGCAGCTCCAGCGAGCCGATGCGCTCGGCGACGTGCTCGGCGGCGGGCGCCGAGATGACCGGGTTCGACCCGAACAGCAGCAGCGCCCTGGGGCCTTCGGGGGTGCCGAGCGCGTCGAGCAGCTCGTACGCCGACCGCCCCGGCCCCGGGATGTCGTCGGGCGAGATCCCCCAGACGCCCGCCACGTGCGCGCGGGCGGCCGGGTCGTCGATCTTGCGGTAGCCGGGGAGCTGGTCGGCCTTCTGGCCGTGCTCCCTGCCGCCCTGGCCGTTGCCCTGCCCGGTCACGCAGCCGTAGCCGGAGCCCTCCGTGCCGGGCAGGCCGAGCGCGAGCGCCAGGTTGATGAACGCGGTGACGGTGTCGGTGCCCTTGGCGTGCTGCTCGGCGCCGCGTCCGGTCAGGATGTACGCCCGCTCCGCCGCCGCGAGCGCCCTGACCGCCTGGCGCATCTTGTGCACCGGCACGCCGGTGATCCGCTCGACCCGCTCCGGCCACCAGGAGGCGAGCGCGGTGCGCACCTCGTCGAAACCGGTGGTGCGGGCGGCCACGTACTCCTCGTCCACGAGCCCGTCGCCGATCGCGATGTGCAGCAGGCCGAGCGCGAGCGCCAGGTCGGTGCCGGGGGTGGGCTGCAGGTGCAGCCAGGCGAGGCGGGCGGTCGGCGAGCGGCGCGGGTCGACGACGATGAGGCGGGGCCCGCTCAGGTGGCGGACGAACGGCGGCATGGTCTCGGCCACGTTCGCCCCGGCCAGCATGACGACGTCGGCCTCGGCCAGGTCGGTGATCGGGAACGGCATGCCCCGGTCCATGCCGAACGCCCTGATGGACGCGGCGGCGGCCGACGACATGCAGAAGCGGCCGTTGTAGTCGACCTGGCTGGTGCCGAGCGCGACCCTGGCGAATTTGCCCAGCGAGTACGCCTTCTCGTTGGTCAGCCCGCCGCCGCCGAACACGGCCACGGCGTCGGGGCCGTGTTCGGCGCGTATGGCGGACAGCCGCTCGGCCACGTAGTCCAGCGCGACGTCCCACTCCACGGGCTCGCCGTGCAGGAGCGGGGTGGTGAGGCGCTCGCCGTTGGTGAGCAGCTCGCCGGCGGTCCACCCTTTCTGGCACAGCGAGCCGGGGGCGTTGGCCGGGATGTCCGTGCGCGGAGTGATGGCCGGCCCAGGCCCGATCTTCATGCCGCACTGCAGCGCGCAGTACGGACAGTGCGTCGCGGTCACGTCAGACCCTGGCATGCGCGAGGCTCGCCACCATGTTGACGCCGACCTTGCGGGTGTAGCACCACCAGGTCAGGGCGAAGCAGGATGCGTAGAACAGGCCGAAGGCGAGGAAGGCGGCGGCGGGGCTGCCCGAGGCGGCGAACGACATCCCGAACGCCCGGTTGATGAGGAACCCGCCGAGCGCGCCGACCGCCGAGATGATGCCGATGGCGGCGCTGGCCTGGCGCTTGCCGTGCAGCAGGGCCTCCTCGCCGGGTCCGCGCTCGGCCACGGCCTTGGCCTGGAAGATCGCCGGGATCATCCGGTACGTGGAGCCGTTGCCGATGCCGGAGGTGACGAACAGCAGCTGGAAGGCGAGGAAGAACAGCCAGAACGAGCCGCCCGCGCCGGCCAGCCACACCAGCAGCACGCCGCCGCCCATCGCGGCGAAGTTCCACAAGGTGACCGGGGCGCCGCCGAGCCTGTCGGCGAGCCAGCCGCCGACCGGCCTGACCAGCGAGCCGAGCAGCGGGCCGACGAAGGCGACCGCCGCGTACGGCGCGTCGGGGAAGAGGCTCTGGCTGAGCAGCGGGAAGGCCGTCGAGTAGCCGATGAACGAGCCGAACGTGCCGATGTAGAGGAACGACATCACCCAGGTCTGCGCCTTGCCCGCCACCGCGAGCTGCTCACGCGGGTTCGCCTTGGCGCTGGTGAGGTTGTCCATGAAGAAGTACGCGCAGATCGAGGCCGCCACGATGAACGGCACCCAGAACCATCCGGCGGCGGCCAGCCCCAGCGAGCCGATGACCAGCGGCATGACGAGCTGCACCGAGCTGACGCCGATGTTGCCGCCCGCCGCGTTCAGCCCGAGCGCGATGCCCTGCTTGCTGCGCGGATAGAAGTAGGTGATGTTGGCCATGCTGGAGGCGAAGTTCCCGCCGCCGAACCCGGCCAGCGCCGCGATCACCAGGAACAGCCAGTACGGCGTCCCCGGGTTGTTGACCGCCACGCCCAGCAGCACCGCCGGGATGAGCAGCAGCAGCGCGCTCGCCACGGTGAAGTTGCGCCCGCCGAACCTGGCGGGACCGAACGTGTAGGGCACCCGCAGCACGGAGCCGATCAAGTTGGGCAGCGCGACCAGCCAGAAAAGCTGGTCGGTGGAGAACTCGTACGACCCGAGCTTGGTCGCCACGATGCTCCACAACGTCCATACGGTGAAGCCGAGATGCTCGGCCGCGATCGAGAAGATCAGGTTACGCCGGGCCACCCGCCGGCCAGTGCTCTCCCAGAAGGCTGGGTCATCGGGGTGCCACTCGGCGATCCAGCGCGCCATCGACCTCTCCTACGCTCGGCGTCCGGGGATGCCCAAGGTAGGAAGGGCTCATTACGCACGATGACCCTGCGTGGCTGTGCGTTCGTTACGTGTGATTCACCTCGGTAACAAGCACCGCACAACCGTCACCCTCGAAACATGGCGTTAATGATCGGTTATCGGCCCCCTGCTGGGGTAACAGCTCTCAGACAAGGGGGGAATCATGATCAAACAGCTGCACAAGATGGGCGTGAAGTCCGGCCACATGTACACGTGCGGCCTGGCGTCGATCGCGCTGGCCTTCGCCAGCTGGGCGGTATCGACGAAGGCCGAGAAGGCCGGGCTCGACCGGGCCGACAGGTGGGGGATCTTCGTAGGCGAGTGGGCGCCGACGTTCTTCGCGATCGGCGTCGCGCTGCGGATAGAGGAGACCCACCGCGAGCTCGAGGAGCCCGAGATGGGCATGTTCGATCAGTCCGAGAGCACGCGGAGCAGGACGCACGCCGGCGTCTGATCCGCATTTGTGTCACGCAGGTCACGTCACTGTGCGTGACCTGCGTGGCCGCGTTCACGGCGGGATCACGGTCGGGCGGCCGCCTCGCCGGCCAGGCGGAGCAGCGGCTCGTCGGTCAGCCGGTAGCGGTACCACTCGCTCTGGTTGACCGCGCCCAGCTTCTCGTAGAAGGCGATGGACGGCTCGTTCCAGTCGAGGACCGCCCACTCCAGGCGGGCGTAGCCGCGCTCGGCGCAGATCCTGGCCAGCTCGCGCATCAGCGCCTTGCCGTGGCCGCCGCCCCGGTACTGCGGGCGGACGTACAGGTCCTCCATGTAGATGCCGTGCACGCCGCGCCAGGTGGAGTAGGTCAGGAACCACAGCGTGAACCCCACCACCTCGCCGTCCTGCTCGGCGATGTGCGCGAAGGCCGCGGGGTGGTCGCAGAAGAGGGTGTCGCGGAGCTGCTCCTCGGTCACGCGCACCTCGTGTGCGGCCTTCTCGTACTCGGCGAGCTCGCGGATCATGCTGACGATCTCGGGCACGTCAGCGGGTGTGGCGGGACGAATCATGGCAGTTAGGGTACGTGCCGCGCTCCCCCGCCTCGCGCGCTCCCCTGGCCCCGGCGTGCGCTGAGGGTCCTGGCATCCGGGACACTGGTGCCTGGTCACGTTCGAGAAAGGCAGACACCCATGGAACAGCGCGTGTTGGGACGTACCGGACGCCAGGTCGGTGTGGTCGGCCTCGGAGCCTGGCAGCTCGGCGCCGACTGGGGCCAGGTGACGGAGTCCGACGCGATCGCCACGCTCGAAGCGGCGGTGGACGCGGGCGTCACCTTCATCGACACCGCCGACGTCTACGGCGACGGCCGCAGCGAGCAGATCGTCGGCCGCTTCGCCAAGGAGCACCCGGGCCTGACGGTGGCCACCAAGATGGGCCGCCGGGTGGAGCAGATCCCCGAGAACTACGTGATGGAGAACTTCCGCGCCTGGAACGAGCGCTCCCGCAAGAACCTCGGCGTGGACACCATCGACCTGGTGCAGCTCCACTGCCCGCCGACGCCGGTCTACTCGACGGACGCGGTGTTCGACGCGCTGGACACGCTGGTGGCGGAGAAGAAGATCGCCGCGTACGGCGTGAGCGTGGAGACCTGCGAGGAGGCGCTGACCGCGATCGCCAGGCCCGGCGTGGCGACCGTGCAGATCATCCTGAACGCCTTCCGCCTCAAGCCGCTCGAACAGGTCCTGCCCGCCGCCCGCGCCGCCGGGGTCGGCATCATCGCCCGCGTGCCGCTGGCCAGCGGCCTGCTGTCGGGCAAGTACGACGAGAACACCACGTTCGCGCCCGACGACCACCGCACGTTCAACCGGCATGGGGAGGCGTTCGACGTCGGTGAGACGTTCTCGGGCGTGGACTTCGCCACCGGCCTTGAGGCGGTGCGCCGCCTGGCGCCGCTGGTGCCGCCGGGGGCGACGATGGCGCAGTTCGCGCTGCGCTGGATCCTCGACCAGGAGGGGGTCTCGGTGGTGATCCCGGGCGCCCGCAACCCCGAGCAGGCCAGGGCCAACG
Organism: Nonomuraea sp. NPDC052634; assembly: GCF_040678535.1. Classification (NCBI taxonomy): domain Bacteria; kingdom Bacillati; phylum Actinomycetota; class Actinomycetes; order Streptosporangiales; family Streptosporangiaceae; genus Nonomuraea; species Nonomuraea sp. NPDC052634. The sequence goes on from NZ_JBFATY010000008.1 coordinate 85,849, forward strand.
CCGCCGCCGACGCCCTGCCCCCGCTCGACGAGGCGGCGCTCGCGACGGTCCGCGACGTCTACGACGAGCTCATCCGCCCGCAGGTCCACCACCGTTGGTAGCGCGCGCTGGGAAGGCTCTGGTCCGGCGCGCCGGGCGAGGGCGCCTGCCGGCGACCCGCGTCCCACCCGGAGCGGCCGAGGTGCCGTCAAGCGGCGGCAGGTCTGGTGGCCTCGCCGGTCACCGCCACCCATCTCGCCGTCCGGGCGGGACTTCCCGCCGGGTAGCAGGCCCCGGCCGGGTCTCTTTCCACCATCGTCCCGCGGCCGCGCCCCGGCAAGGGCCCTAGAGCAGTTTTTCCACGTTGTACGGGCGGTCCGGGGCGTCCGGGGCGTCGGGGGCGTCGGGGGCGCTGACGGGGCGGCGGCTCGGGCGCCCACCACGAGCGCATCCATGTCCTGGATCTGGCCGCCGGCAGGCTGCGCCGCCGCTGATCACACGGCGTGTGAAGAACCTGCGAAAAGGCGGTGGCCCCCCGGTCTACCCATACCGGGGGGCCTGAGTGATGCCGCCATATTCGGCGCCGGAGTCTTTCAAGAGAACGGATCAGTCGTTATGACGTGCGCTCTACCATTGAGCCACCGGGGCAGGAAAGAGCCCCGAACCGGAGTCGAACCGGCATCTCACCATCACAGCCCGTCCTCGGTCACTTCGGCGTCCGGCGGCGAATGCTGAATCTGGAGCGAGAATCTGAGTCTCAGGCGGTTGCCTCTACCATTTGGGCCACCTGGGGCATGTGCCCCCGGGGAGGACTCGAACCCCCAACTCACCGCCGTTCAGCTTCAGCCCTCAGCCTCAGCTTGCGCTCCTGGCGCACCCTCGCCCGAAGGCGAGGGGGTCTAGGGGAGGGTTCACCTGAACAGGTAGGCGAACACCTTGTCTCCGATCTTACGGTCGACGACCTCCGTGCCGTTCGCCTCCTCGCGCGCGTACTTCACCGCGTCCTGCAGCTTCTGTACGCGGGCCAGCAGCTCGTTCACCCGCCGCTGCGGCATCGCGCCGGAGAAGGCGATCTTCGTCCAGTAGCCCACGACGACGTCCTCGTTGTAAACCTGCACCTGCGCCGGGTGCTTGTCGGTCGCCTCGGCGAGCACGTGGTTGCGCGGCACCTTCTTCGTCCTGGTGGTCTTGACGGGTTCGGTGCGCCAGGTGTCGGTGGCCTCGTCGCGCGTCCAGGTCTCGGCCGGGTCGAGGGTGGGCAGCTTGGAGACGAACGCGTAGACCTCGCTGAGCTGCTTCTCCAGGAAGAGCAGGTACGTCACCGGCACGTCCTCGAGCAGCACCTCGCCGTCGACCACCACGTCGGCCTTGGCCTCGCAGTTGGCCCAGTCCTTGGTGGCGGTCACGTCGAAGAGCCGGGTGAGCGCCGTACCGACGTCCTTGAGCACTTCCTCGGCCTGCACCTGCACGCGCGTCGACTCGGGCGGCAGCTGCTCGCCTTCATCGTCGATCGGCTGGTACGTGCGAGAGAGACCGGACAGCAGGGGCGCCTTCTGGATCCGGTTGTAGGCGTCCGTCACCTTGCGCTGGACGTCCGACTTCACACCCTTCTCGACGGCGAGGATCTGATTGAGCTTGGTCACGGATCACACCCTAGAGGTGCAGCGAGTCGCCCTCATTCGATTTTTCGCCATATGAGGGACTCAACGGGACCCCGAGACATGGGCGCGGGGCCCCTCCGGGGGCGGGAGGGGCCCCGACGTCTGCGACGTTTGGCGCTCCAGGCGGCCCCCACTGGAGCGATGCCAGGTTAGTAGCTCGATGTCCGTTTTGTATAGATATGCGGACACTTTCCTTATGATCCATGTCGTTGACTTCCTGTAGTCAATCGATTACTACTCGTTGGGTAACTGATGGCATCAGGAAGGACACGTTCCGTGCGCAAGACTCTTACCACCCTCGCCGTCGCGTGCTGCGCCCTCGGCGCGGCCGCCGCTCCCGCCCAGGCCATGGCGCCCGCCGGTAACGCGCCGTCCTGCGTGGTCGTCTGGCAGACCACCGGCACCATCACCAAGACCGGCTACGCCCGCAACGACTGCAGCAGAACCCTGCGCCTGAAGATCGTGTGGGCCCACGGCACCGACGGCAGCTGCCACACGGTCCGTCCCGGCGGCACCATCTGGTCGAAGGTGCCCCGCGGCGTCCGCAACTTCGACGGCGCCAGCACCTGCTGAGCCCGCTCCGCGCCGCGACCGCCCATGCCTGGGCGGTCGCGGCGCCCTGCCGCACAGCCCTGCGGCGCCGCCCTTGACAGCCCTGCGCGCCGCCGTGGCCCCTGCGGCCGTCCCGCGCGCGGCCCCTGCACGAATCCTGCAACCGTTTGCACCGCGTTTCCAGCACGAACAGCCGCCTGACCCCTAGATCACCGCAACGGGTCGGCATATGCTCCGGGCCACCCCGAGCGTGACAGGGAGAGTTGCCGTGCTGAGCCGCCGTGCCGCCATGCGTGCCCTGGCGATGTCCGCCGCCGTTCCGATTCTCACCCCCCGAGCCGCCCTCGCCCGCGAGTCCTCCGCCGGCGCGTCGACCGCGCACCCGGGAGCACCCTGGGCCCGTGCCAACCGCATCGCCGCCCGCGTCCGCCCGCCGGTCTTCCCGCACCGCCGCTTCGACATCACCCGCTTCGGCGCGCGCGGCGACGGCACGACCGACTGCACCGCCGCCATCCGCGCCGCGATCAGGGCCTGCCACGAGGCGGGCGGCGGCCATGTGGACGTGCCGGGAGGCCGCTACCTCACCGGCCCCATCCACCTGCTCGACCGGGTGGACCTGCACGTCAAGGAGGGTGCGACGCTGCTGTTCAGCACCGACCCGAAGGCGTACCTGCCGCTGGTGCTGACCCGGTTCGAGGGCGTCGAGCTGTTCAACTACTCGCCGCTCATCTACGCCTACGGCCGCAGCGACATCGCGGTGACCGGCTCAGGCACGCTGGACGGTCAGGCCGGCAACGACCACTGGTGGCCGTGGAAGGGGCAGCGCGACCACGGCTGGGACCCGGGCGAACCCGAGCAGTCAGCAGCGCGCGCCGCGCTGTTCGCCCAGGCCGAGGGGGGTGTGCCGGTGGCCCGGCGCCGCTACGGTGAGGGCGGCTATCTGCGGCCGTCCTTCATCGAGCCGTACCGGTGCCACAACGTGCTCATCGAGGGCGTCACCATCGTCAACTCGCCCATGTGGGAGATCCACCCGACGCTGTCGGAGAACGTCCTCGTCCAGAACGTCACCGTCGTCTCTCACGGCCCCAACAACGACGGCTGCAACCCCGAGTCGAGCCGCATGGTGGTGATCCGCGGCTGCACGTTCGACACGGGCGACGACTGCATCGCGATCAAGTCGGGCCGCAACGCCGACGGCCGCCGGGTCAACGTGCCGAGCGAGCACATCCTGGTCGAGAAGTGCACCATGCGCGACGGGCACGGCGGCATGACGATCGGCAGCGAGATGTCCGGCGGCGTGCGCGAGGTGTTCATCAGGGACTGCGCGATGTCCAGCCCCAACCTCGACATCGCGCTGCGGTTCAAGACGAACTCCGTGCGCGGCGGCTTCATCGAGGGCTTCCACGCCAGGGACCTGGAGATCGGCCAGGTCGGCGGCTCGGTGATCGACGTGAACTTCTTCTACGAGGAGGGGCCCGGGCACGGGTTCAACCCGTCCGTACGCGGGATCGACGTCAGGGACGTCACCGTGGGGACCGCCGAACGCGCGCTCAACCTGCGCGGCTACCCGGACGCGCCCATCCGCGACGTCACGCTCACCGACGTGGACTTCGGCACCACCGCCACCCCGAACGTCATCGAGAACGTCGAGAACCTCGTGCTCAAGAACGTCATCGCCAACGGCGAGCCCATGACGGTCTGACACCGGGGATGCATCCGTACAATCCGGGAGGTCCGTGTCCGCTCGACGAGAGGGATCTCCCGGTATGGCCGTCATCCACCGCACGACGATGAAGCCGACCAAGCTGGAGCTGCTCACGCCCTGGCTGCCCACCCGGCCGTGGTACCGCGGCGGCCCGGCTCGGCCCGAGCTGGTCAGGGCGGGCGGTTTCCGGCTCGACGACCCCGAGGGAGAGGTCGGCATCGAGTTCATGGTGCTCAACGATGTGTCGGGCGGTGCGGCGACGACGTACCTGGTGCCGCTGACGTATCGGGGAGCCGCGCTGGACGGCGCCGAGCACGCGCTGCTCGGCACCGCCGAGCACGGGGTGCTGGGACGGCGCTGGATCTACGACGGCTGCCACGACCCCGTCCTGATCACCCAGCTCACCGCGTTCGTGGCGGGACGCGTCCAGGCCCAGGCCCAGAACGTCAGCGACACCCCCGACCCCACGGTCACCCGCGCCTACACCGCCCCCGCGGCGCAGGGGACGGCGGCGCGCGGCACCGCCGACAGCGCCGATGACGCCGAGGGCACAACGCTGCCCGGCCCGCCCGGCGCGACCCTGCGCCTGCACCGGGTCCTTCAGGTCGCCGCGCCGCTCCCGAAGGACGCGATCGGGCACGTCTCCGGCGTCTGGGACGACCCGGACGGCACCCAGGTGCGCGGCATCTTCGTCACCGTCCACCCGCACACCTGAGCCGCCGGGACTCACGGCCTCAAGCGAGAAGCGCGGCCTGAAGACGGCGGGAGTGGGGGCGGGAGCGCTCGGGGCGGCAGGCTAACGCTGCCGCCTTTCCCGCTTCTCCTGATAGTCCTGCTTGTCCTGCTTCTGCTGCTTGAGGCGGGCGGCTTCCTTGCGGGCCTCGGCGTAGACGGAGCGCTCGCGTTCCAGCCACTCCGGCTGCTCCGCCTTGATCTGCTCGATCTCGGCGGTGGTGAGCGGCTCGGTGATGCCGGCCCTGGCCAGGCCCGAGATGGAGACGCCGAGCTTGGCGGCCACGACCTGCTTGGGGTGCGGGCCGTTGCGGCGCAGCTCGGTGAGCCAGGCGGGCGGCTCTTTCTGCATCGCGTTGAGCTCGTCCCTGGAGACGACGCCCGCGCGGAACTCGGCAGGGGTCGCCGAGAAGAGCACGCCCAGCTTCTTGGCCGCCGTCTCGGGCTTCATCGTCTGGATGCTCTTCGGTTTGGACGAGGTCATGTCGCCAAGCGTAGCCAGTCGGGGCGGGTTCGCTGACATCGGTACGCTGTGGCGGTGACCGATGGTGAGACGTTCCGGCTGGCGTACGCGCCCGGCGTGACCCCCGCGAAGTGGGCCAGGGTGTGGACCGAGCGGCAGCCCGACGTGCCGATCACCCTGGTCATGGCGCCCACCCCCGAGGTGCTGTCGCTGTTGCGCGAGGGCGGGGCCGACGCCGGGTTCGTCCGGCTGCCGATCGACCGCGACGGGCTCAACGTCATCCCCCTCTACATCGAGACGACGGTGGTCGTGGTGCCCAAGGACCATGTGGTGACCGCCGCCGACGAGGTGACGCTGGCCGACCTGGCCGACGAGGAGATCTTCCACCCGCTCGACGACGCCCTGGAGTGGACGGAACGCCCCGGCCTGCCCGCCTTCACCCGCCCGGACACCACGGCCGAGACCATCCCGCTGGTGGCCTCCGGCGCGGGGCTCGTGCTCGTCCCCCAGTCACTGGCCCGGCTCTACCACCGCAAGGACCTCACGTACCGGCCGGTGACGGACGCGCCGCAGTCGCAGATCGGGCTCGCCTGGCTCGCCGACGCCACCACGGACCTGATGGAAGATTTCATCGGCATCGTCCGCGGCCGGACCGTCAACAGCCACCGCGGCCGCACCCCCGCCGCCACCGCACCGGCGGAGAAGCCCCGCACATCCAGAAAGCCCGCGCAGAAGAGCACCGCCCGCCGCACCTCTCCCCCACGCAACCGCCGGGGCCGGCGCCGCTAACTCCCGCCGTACGGGACGGCGACGATCTGATGGGGGTCCTCGTAGATCACCCTGCCCGGATCGTCCCTCTGACCCGCACGCACTCCACCCCGTGCCTGGCGAGGATCGCGAGATAACCGGGCACCCGCTCGAGTGAGTGCGTGGCCTCCCGCTTGAACCAGGCCATGGCCTGCGGGTTCAGCTCGCAATCGTAGACGCGGGGATCGACGTCATTCGGGTCGATCAGGTGCGCGTGGAACCACGCGTGGGTCTCCTGCCGCCATCTAGACCGGCCTGCCGTGTTCGAGATAGGCGGTTTCGCCGCGCTCGTACGCGGTGACGGCGGCCTTGAGCCGGAGGGCGAGCCGCTCGATCAGCAGCTCGTCCAGCTCCTCGACGGGGTGGAACGCGTACGCGCTCAGCTCGCCGTCCGCGAACGTGATCCGCCCGAGCAGCTCGTCGCTCAGCACCCCGCCGTCGAACACGAACAGCACCTTGTCGCCGTCCCTGGAGTCCGGCGCCCAGTCGGCCACGAGAAGGCGCCCGATGGCCGGCTGGATGCCCAGCTCCTCCCGTACCTCACGGACGCACGCCTCGTGCGGGGTCTCCCCCGGCTCGACGTACCCGCCCGGAATGTCCAGAGAGGACTTGTACGTAGGCGTGACCAGCAGCAACCGGCCGACGTCGTCGAAGAACAGCGCTCCAGCGGCAGCGTGAGCCTGGGCCCTCTGATCATCCACAACACGACCTTACGGCCCGAGGCGGCCCGCCTCCCGGAGGTGAGACTTGGCGTCGCGCCCTGTCGCGGGCACCATGGTCGCCATGCCGAAGCTGATCGACCCGGACCCCGCGTTGCTGCCGTCCTTCCGGGACGCGGTGGCGGAGTTCCGCGCCGACCGCGCCTTTCCCGTGCCGTGGTTCGTCGAGGACGTCGATCCGCAGGCCCTGACGAGCCCGGCGGCCTTCCAGGCGTACGTCACGCGGGTGCTCAACGAGCGCTCCCAGGAGGGGGTGCGGCCGGGCTTCGTACCGATGACCACCCTCTGGTGGGCCGAGGGCGACCGGTTCCTCGGCCGCCTGGCCATCCGCCACCGCCTGACCCCCGCCCTGGAGGAGCAGGGCGGGCACATCGGCTACGACGTCCGCCCCAGCGCCCGCCGCCAGGGCCACGCGACGGCCATGCTGGCCGCCGCGCTGCCGATCGCCCGCTCGCTGGGCATCGACCGGGCCCTGATCATGTGCGACCTGACCAACGTCGCCTCACGCCGGGTCATCGAGGCCAACGGCGGGCGGCTCATCGGCATCACCGAACGCAAGCGCCGCTACTGGGTCCCGACCACGAGCCCGTGAGGCTCAGAACGGCCAGTCGGCGCTCTTCCCGGCCTCCAGCAGCGGGATCAGCCTGAACGCGACGTCGGAGAAGCCGCCGAACTCGTGCCGGTCAGCCCGCCCTGTCGCCATCGCGGCGGTCTTGTAGCCGAGCACGTTGAAGCCGTACATCGGGACGTCGCCCGGCGCCGAGTCCATGACGCCGTCGCTCGCAAACCCGATCATGGCCTGCATGTCCGACAGGATGACGACGCGATCATGCCCCCGGTACGTCGCCCGCACCGCATCGGCGATGCGCGTTCCATGACCGACCTCGCCGATCCGCTCGCAGAACGCCTGCACCTCCTCCAGTACCGAGCCGCCCGGCCGGACCCGGTGCTTGAAGACGCCGTCGGCGAAGCCGTACAGGTCCACCTGGTCGCCCCGGGCGGCGAGGACGGCGCCGAACAGCGCCGCCGTCTGCACCGGCAAGACCGTAGAACGCGCCGATATCCGAAGCCACGTCATGGACCCGGACGTGTCGACGAGGACGAGCGTCCTGCCAGGGAACGACGGCATGCACGAGGTCGCGAGGGCGAGCGCCCGCTCCAGCGCAGGCCGCCACCGGGACGACGCCGCCACGTAAGCGGAGTAGAACCGGAGCGGGAGCTGCCGCGAACTGGCCACCTCGTCCGGGTCCGCGAGCTTGGCCATGACCTTCCCGGCCGCGGCGTCGCCGACGCCCGCCTGGTCGAAGTTGCGCAGGTTCCGCAGCAGGGCCATGTACCCCATGCTCGGGATGACGGCCTCCCACGCCGCGGCGTCCATGGGCCCCTGGAGCCATCCGGCGAGCGCCTCCCAGGTCATGCCCGCCCCGGCGAGCCTCGCCGCCACCTCCTCGGGATTGTCGCCGGTGAGCACGGCGCGCCGCTCGGCGACCGGCAGCGCCATCAGGTGCGCGCGCCGGCGCAGCACCGACAGCCGCTCGGGGATGCCGTTACGGCGTCTATGGCGCCGGTCGAGCGCGTACTTGAAGAGGTCGCCCTGCCACGGCTTGTCCGGGTGCGGGGACGGGTGGACGAGGTCGATGACGTCGCCGAAGCGGTAGCCCTTGGAGGCGGTGTCGTACTTGAGCAAGCTCCGCTCGTTGTAGAGACGACGGATGGCGTCGGCGATGCCGCGCTTGACCGGTTTCGGGATGGATCGTCCGTACCTGGACGTCCAGTAGGCGAGCGCCTCGCCCGGCTCGTCGGCGCGCTGGAGCACGCCGTCGACGAGCTGCCGGTTCAGTCCGTGCAGCCCCGCGTCGAGCCGCGCCCTGACCGCTTCCAGCGCGGCGACGACCGGAGCGGAACGCATGTTCGCCTCGGTACGCAGCCACGGCAGGAACCTGGCCAGCCACTCGCCGTCCTCGACCGCCACCTGGTGAACGAGCCTCCGGAACCGCCGGTCGCGCTTCCTGGGCCGTTCGTACATGGTGGGCTCGCCGACCATGTGAGTGACCGCGAGGAGGAAGAGCTCGCTCTTGGCGTCGCGTACGTAGCCGGGAGCGCCCTCGTACGTGCGCACGGACGGCGTCCGCTCCGTGACGACCGGAGACGTCGCGGCCGTGCGCGCGGCGTGGTTGAACTTCGCCATGAGACGACGGATCCTCCTCGGACTTAGACCGGGAGGGATCCGTTCAGGAGAACGTGCCCGAGATCCAAGCGGCGAAGGGCTATAAGCCAGGATCCGCCGGCCGAGCCGACGAGACCCGGGTCAGGGAACCGGATTTCTCCGGCACCTTAACGAAGCATTCCTCGCCTTCGCACCGGGCACGTTCTCCGGCATCTTATCCCTCCCGAGAAACTGACGGCGGCGGCTTCATACAGCGAAACCGCATCGATCGTCGCACCGGGAAGGTGCTGTTCAATTGGGGGACGCAAAGACGGAAAGCTGCCGCTGAAGCGGTTTGAAGGTATCTTCGAAGCGCTTTCCGCCTTATGCCACCGTCAGAACGCCCTTCACGAGCGCTTCTCATTTTCGCCGGTGCCTCGCGCCGCGACGCCGGCAGCGCCACCGGTGGTCGCGGCACTGGCGGGAGCAGCGCGGAACGTACCGGACGACATGAGCCCCGGACCGGGCGGCGGTACCGGGTTCGAAGCAGCGGCCTAACGCAATGAGACAAGGGCAGGACCCATGTCAACGATCTCGCAAGGCGAGCAGCTCTGAGACCGTGACGAATCGGTATCCGTCCTCACGAAGGCCGGTGATCAGGCCCTTAATGGCTTCGCGAGTGTTCCGCCCGCCGGCGTACCAGGGGTGGAGCAAGATGATCGATCCTGGCTTCGTCTCCTTGCGCACAGCCGTGACGATCTCGGTGGCGGTCGGAGTCTTACCCGAATCCGGCTCCACATCCCACATCACCGTGCGCCTCTGGTTGCCGGCCAGATACAGCGGTAGCACCAGCAATTTCTTGCCGGTCGGCGGGCGGAACAGAATCTCGCCGCGCTGCCCGGCCCTCCGGATGGCCGCATCGGTGCGTTCGATTTCACTCGCCACCGTGGCGGGGGAAACGAAGACCATTCGCCGATGGTTGTAGGTGTGATTGGCGAGCTGGTGGCCTGCGGCGACCAGCGCCCGCGCGTCCTGCGGCCGGGCCTCGACCTGAGAGCCGACGACGAAGAACGTCGCGCGAACGCGCTGCTCGGCGAGGACGTCGATGATCTCGGGGGTGTGCTCGTCAGGGCCGTCGTCGAAGGTCAGGGCGACGACCTTCTCACCGGTCGCCACGCGGTCGGTCAGGTCTCCCGCAAGTTGGCAGGTCCGGGCGTTCATCAGCTCGTACAGGCCCATCGACCCGAGGAGGAGGATGGCGAGAAGGGCCGTGAGAAGCTTGAGCCACCTTCTCCGGACGGTCGTTCGGGCTGCGTTCATGGACGATCATGGAACCAGAAGGCAGGGGAAGTCCGGTAACCGCCCGCTTTCTCCCCTCCGGGGGCATCTCACGCCTGGCGGACCACTCCGCCACAGCCGTCACCGAGACGGTCCACCCCGGCACCGGATCCGGCCCATGATCACGCATGGAGCCGCGAGATGCGATGAACGCGAAGATCACCGGCGACGCCGGAGCCTGATGGCACGCTCATGGCACGAAGCCCCGTTTCCTTAAGTGGAGACGGGGCTGATGTCGCAGGTGGGCGGTACTGGGTTCGAACCAGTGACCCCTCGCTTGTAAGGCGAGTGCTCTACCGCTGAGCTAACCGCCCCTGATCGGCACTACACCTTACGACACCAACGGGCCCGATCGCACATCCACCACCCACCCGGGTCCCAGCTCGGGGCGGCCGGCGGCGCGCCAGCCGAGGAGGGCGGCGCCGAGCATGCCCGCGTCGACGCCGAGCGCGGCGGGTACGAGCGGGGGCGCCTCGCGGAAGGCCAGGCGCTTGACCAGGCGCGTGCGTACGGGATCGAACAGGGCGGGACCGGCCTCGGCGAGACCGCCGCCCAGGATGATGAGGGACGGGTCCAGCAGCAGCGTGTACGTGGCCAGCGCCAGCGACAGCGCTTCCACGGCCTCGTCCCAGACCTCGATGGCGATGGGGTCGTCGGAGGAGACCACCTGCTCGGCCTTGACGCCCTCGACGCCGGCCCGCTGGCTGTAGCGGCGTCCGACGGAGGCCGCCGACGCGTACGTCTCCAGGCAGCCGAACTGCCCGCACGCGCACTGCTCGCCGTCGGGGAAGACGGGGGTGTGGCCGATCTCGCCCGCCCAGCCGGCGGCGCCGCCGTACGCCTCGCCGCGGATGATCGAGGCGCCGGCGATGCCCGTGCCGATGGGAAGGAAGAGGAAGTCCGACACGCCGCGGCCCGCGCCGAGGATGCTCTCCGCCAGGCCCCCGGTGCGGACGTCGTGCCCGAGCATGACCGGGATGTCCAGGGTGGTGAAGTCCGTGGCGGGGACGTCGCGCCACCCGAGGTTCGTCGCGTACACGGCGGTGTCCTCGGTCACCAGCCCGGGTACGGCCAGCCCGACGCCGGCGGGGATGCCGTCGCCCGAGGCGGCCAGGTGGCTGATGAAGTCGGAGATCGCGGCCACGACCGCCTCCGGTCCCTCGCTCCGAGGGGTGGGGCGCCGCTCGCTCAGCAGCACCGCGCCGGACTCGCTGACCAGGCCGCCCTTCATGGACGTGCCACCGACGTCAAGCGCGACGACGAACGAACTCATTGCGGACACGGAAGGAGACGATAGCGCAGCTCAGCAAATGTCTGGAAAGGGTGTCCGGCCCCAGAGACAAGATCGGCGAGATCGGCAGGTGAACGGGGATGCCGATCAGCACTTCGCCGGCCGGCCCTGCCTCCTCGGCTCAACCGCACGTACGTGCCCACGAGGTCCCAAAGCATCACAGAGCCCCGCAAACCGCTGTGAGGAGCGAGGGAGCCGAACGGGCGCCCCGGGGACCGTACAGGGCCCTTCAGGCCCGCCCGAGGACGCGGTTGAGCGCGGCCTCCACCTCAGCCGACAGCCCGGGCGGCGCGGCGACGGCGGCCGGGTCGATCGGGCCCGCGGACGAGCGGGCCATCCACACGGCCCCGCAGCCCCTGCACTCGACCTCGCCCAGCCGGCAGAACAGCGCCGTGGACCCGCACGTCGCGCAGGAGTCGAGGTCGAGGTCGTGCAGCCGCTGACAGTCCGGGCAGATGAGCACCTGGGAATCGTTGCGCACCCCGCGCTGCCACGGGCTCACTCCGCGCACCGGGTCCGTCTGCCGGGCCCCGCACCGGAAGCAGGGCATCGTATCCTCCGAAGTCGGCGATGTCCTTGAACGTCAAGTGATGTCGGCGAGTGCCTTGACATAGTCGGCGATGTCACGCGCCTCGGAGATCGGATTGACCACCGACCACCGGATCACGCCCTCGCCGTCGAGGATGAAGGTCCCCCGGCGGGCGACGCCCTTCTCTTCATCGAACACACCGTACGCCTGAGCGACCTGTCCATGTGGCCAGAAATCAGAGAGCAGGGGGAACGCGTAGCCCTCGCGATCAGCCCACGCGCGGAGTGCGAAGACCGAGTCCACGGACACGGTCAGCAACCGCGCACCCTCGATGGGCTGATCGCGCAGAGCGGACAGCTCGCTGCCGCATATCCCGCTGAACGCCAGCGGGTAGAAGACCAGCACGACCTTCTCGCCCCGGAACTGTCGCAGGCTCACCGGGGTGCCGTGCTGGTCCTGTAGCTCGAAATCAGGAGCTTGGGCGCCGACCTCGGCAGGATGTGCGTTCACAGGTCCATCCTGCCGTACGGCAGGCGCTGCGGCCCCTATCGGCGGCTGCCCTTCGGCGGGACGAGCCTGGTCCCGGACCAGTCGGCCGCGGCGGAGATGCTGCTGGTCTGCGAGAGACCCGCGGTGGCGGCATCCTCCCCGATGTCGCTCGGCTCCACGTGGCCTTCGCGCCCGGCCTTGGGAGTCAGCAGCCAGATCTGGCCGCCGTCGGCGAGTGCTCGCATGGCGTTGGTCAGAGCGTCGAAGAGGTCGCCGTCACCGTCACGCCACCACAGCAGCACCACGTCGACGACTTCATCAGCGTCCTCATCCAGCAGCTCGTTGCCGGTCAGGTCTTCGATGGATTCGCGAAGCTCGTCGTCGACGTCCTCGTCCCAACCGATCTCCTGCACCACCTGACCCGGCTTGAGGCCGAGCCGTTCGGCCAGGCCGCGCTCGCCCTGCGCCTGACCCGCGGTCGCGCTCACGTTTATCCCTCCTGCTTGAGTGGCCCCGCTTATGCGGTTTATCGCTTCGGCACAGTCCACACGCTGTGACCCTCAGTCGTCAACGGTCGCCACGGGTACGGCCCTGGTCGGCCGGAATCAATCAGACAAAAACGACAGGCGAACCTGGCGTTGCGGGTTGTCGACGTTCAAGTCGATCAAGGCGACCGACTGCCACGTGCCGAGCGCCATTCGCCCGCCCAGCACGGGGATCGTGGCGTACGGCGGGATCAACGCGGGCATGACGTGCGACCGGCCGTGACCTCGCGAGCCGTGGGCATGGCGCCAGCGATCATCGGCGGGCAGCAGATCACGCAGAGCGGCCAGCAGGTCGTCGTCGCTGCCCGAACCCAGCTCGAGCAGTGCGACCCCGGCCGTTGCGTGCGGCACGAACACGTGCAGCAACCCGTCGCCGCCCTGAGCCCGCACGAAATCGGCGCATTGGGCCGTGATGTCGTGCACCGTCTCCCGGGAACCGGTGGCCACAGCGATGATTTCAGATCTCACGCGGGAATCTTACTGATGCAGCACCACGGCATCGGGCCCCGGAAAGACGATCCCGGTGTGGCCGTCGTCGAAGGCCACGATGTACGGGGGCGCCCCGTCCGGCCCCCGGACCTCCGTGATCACGCCGCTCCTGTCCCTTTCACCAACGGTATTGCCATGTACCAGGAGGCGGTCGCCAACCGTCGCATTCATACCTCTCACATTGGTACGCGGAATGCCGGATGAAAAGCGAGATTCCTAAGTTTTGCCGCTTCTGGAGGGCGACGGAAAATCATGACCGAATTGTTACGGAGAAGGGGCGGATGCGTTGGGCCCGCTCGCCGCCGGCGGTGCCCCGCCTGGGTACCGCCGGCCCACACCTTCGAGCACTTCCAGGCCCGGCAGGTTACGCTCCCGGCCGTTTTCAGATCCCGTCGGCGCCAGGTCCGGCCGGTGCCAGGTCCGGTGCCGGGCCAGCTCGATGCCGGGCCGGATTCGTGCCGGGCCGGCTCGATGCCGGGCTTCGAATCCCGCCAGGCCGAATGCCGCCAGACTCGGATAGCCCCGTGTTCAGCCGGTCCCGAGCGCGGCCCCAAGCGACCAGGCCCGCCCCACCGATCACCCGCCGAGGGGGACGCATCACCGACGCATGCCGCCGCCGGCCCCTTGGCAGGAGCGAGGCGACTTGTAAGGAGACCTTCTGATTAAGGAGGCATGCTGAGGAGCGGCGCGGCAAGATGGCGGCGAAGGCGATCGAAGTGACGGCGGAGAGCCCTCGGCCCCTTCAGCGAACCGCGGAGCGCCTCCCCTTAGTAGGCGGAGGCGGAGCGTCTCCCTCGGTAGGCGCGGAGCGTCTCCCCCTTAGTAGCGTCTCCCTTAGTAGCGTCTCCCTTAGTAGCGTCTCCCTTAGTAGTACGCGTACAGCACCTGTAGTAGTACGCGTAGAGCACCCGGCCGCGCCGGCACCGCGTCCGAGACGGCGCCGGGCGTTGCACCAAGAGCCCACGAGCACCCTCGATCGCCCGACCGGGCCGAGGAACGGCCGAGGAACAGGAGTCTGAGGCACGGGACGACGAGCGCGCTCTGTCCGTTATGGACGAATTTGTGGCGCTCCGTTCCCTAAGGTGTCCCCATACCGATAGGTGCCCCCATACCGAGGGGTTCGCCGCGCGAAAGCCAGGGGCGGATTCGTGGCATAGGGGCCGGTCGGGGGTTGTCGTCTTAAAGCCATCCTGGAGCGCCCCGGCGAGCAGGGCGGATAGACTCGCCCGCTCACGCGTGAGAAGCCTCCCCTAGGGGGGAGGCTAAGACTACGGAGGAGACATCGCGCAAGCAGCCAGGATTCGAGCGAAATTTCGTGAGTTTTCTGGTCTTGTTAAATTGCTTGCGACATGTAACCTTTGGTGGCGATTCGTCCTACCATCGGTGGTCTAGGCCATCAGGGGCTGCCCTGCCAGCAGGGACACTCTGGTTACTTGCTAGTAGAGATGCGTTTTCTCCGGCTAGCGACCAGGATGGAAGGCGACCCAGACCAGACATCAGTCCATCTCGGAAGGCGAGACCCAGTGGCTTCCGGACGCCAGCGATTCTCGATCATCAGCGACGGCCTACCCAGCCAGCTGCCTGATGTCGATCCCAGCGAGACCAACGAGTGGCTCGAGTCTCTCGACAGCGTCGTCAAGACCGAAGGCCGCACCAGAGCCCGCTATCTCATGCTGCGCATGCTGGAGCGGGCCCGCGAGCACCAGGTCGGCGTGCCGGGCCTGCGCAGCACCGACTACATCAACACGATCCCGCCGGAGCGTGAGCCCTGGTTCCCGGGTGACGAGCACATCGAGCGCCGCATCCGCGCCTACATCCGCTGGAACGCGGCCGTCATGGTGTCCAGGGCCAACGCCCGCACCAACGTCGGCGGCCACATCGCCACGTACGCATCCGCCGCGTCCCTCTATGAGGTGGGCTTCAACCACTTCTTCCGCGGCAAGGACCACGGCGAGTCCGGCGACCAGGTCTTCTTCCAGGGTCACGCGGCCCCGGGCATCTACGCGCGCGCCTTCCTCGAGGGCCGGCTCAACGAGGCCCAGCTCGACGCGTTCCGCCAGGAGCTGTCGCACGGTTTCCACGGGCTGCCTTCCTACCCGCACCCGCGGCTGATGCCCGATTTCTGGGAGTTCCCCACGGTCTCCATGGGTCTTGGCCCGATCGCGGCGATCTACCAGGCGCGGTTCAACCGCTACCTGCTCAACCGCCAGATCAAGGACACCAGCCGCAGCCACGTCTGGGCCTTCCTCGGCGACGGCGAGATGGACGAGCCCGAGTCGCTGGGCGCGATCGGCCTGGCGGCACGCGAGGAGCTCGACAACCTCACGTTCGTGATCAACTGCAACCTGCAGCGGCTGGACGGCCCGGTACGCGGCAACGGCAAGATCATCCAGGAGCTGGAGGCGTTCTTCCGCGGCGCCGGCTGGAACGTGATCAAGGTCGTGTGGGGCCGCGACTGGGACCCGCTGCTCGCGGCCGACGTGGACGGCGTGCTGGTCAACCAGATGAACACCACGCCCGACGGCCAGTTCCAGACATACTCCGTCGAGTCGGGCGCCTACATCCGCGAGCACTTCTTCGGCTCCGACCCGCGCCTGCGCAAGATGGTCGAGCACCTGTCCGACGACGACATCCGCAAGCTGTCGCGCGGCGGCCACGACTACCGCAAGGTCTACGCCGCGTTCAAAGCGGCCCGCGAGCACGTCGGCCAGCCGACGGTGATCCTCGCCCAGACCATCAAGGGCTGGACGCTGGGCAAGGACTTCGAGGCGCGCAACGCCACCCACCAGATGAAGAAGCTCACCAAGGCCGAGCTGAAGGAGTTCAGGGACCGGCTCTACCTGCCGATCCCCGACTCGGCCCTGGAGGCCGACCTGCCGCCGTACTTCCACCCGGGCGAGAACGACCCCGAGATCCAGTACATGAAGGAGCGCCGCGCGGCGCTCGGCGGCGTGCTGCCCAAGCGGGTGGTCCGCGCCAAGCCGGTCAAGCTGCCCGGCGACGACGTCTACTCCACCTTCCAGAAGGGCTCGGGCAAGCAGCAGGTCGCCACCACGATGGCGTTCGTCCGGCTGCTGAAGGACCTCATGCGCGACAAGGAGATCGGCCACCGGTTCGTGCCGATCATCCCCGACGAGGCCCGCACGTTCGGCATGGACGCCATGTTCCCGACGGCCAAGATCTACTCGCCGCACGGGCAGACGTACGAGGCGGTCGACCGCGAGCTGCTGCTGTCGTACAAGGAGGCCGTGCAGGGCCAGATCCTGCACGAGGGCATCAGCGAGTCGGGCTCGATGGCCTCGGCGATCGCGGCCGGCACCTCCTACGCCACGCACGGCGAGCACATGATCCCGGTCTACATCTTCTATTCGATGTTCGGCTGGCAGCGCACCGGCGACATGATGTGGCAGATGGGCGACCAGATGGGCCGCGGCTTCCTGCTGGGCGCCACCGCGGGCCGCACCACGCTCAACGGCGAGGGCCTGCAGCACGAGGACGGCCACTCGCCGCTGCTCGCCTCGACCAACCCGGCTGCCGTCATCTACGACCCGTCATGGGCGTTCGAGCTGGCCCACATCGTCAAGGACGGCCTCAGGAGGATGTACGGCGACCAGCCGGAGGACATCTTCTACTACCTGACCGTCTACAACGAGCCCTACCTGCAGCCGGCCCAGCCGCCGGGCATCGACGTGCAGGGCCTGCTCAAGGGCCTGTACAAGTTCGCCGACGGCCCGCAGACCGAGGGGCCCAAGGCCAACATCCTGGCCTCCGGCGTGGCCGGCCCGTGGGCGATGGAGGCGCAGCGGCTGCTCGCCGAGGACTGGGGCGTGTCGGCCGCGGTGTGGTCGGCGACGTCGTGGTCGGAGCTGCGCCGCGAGGCGCTCAAGTGCGACGAGCACAACCTGCTCAACCCCGACGCCGAGCGCCGCGTCCCCTACGTCACGCAGGCGCTGTCGGAGGCGCAGGGCCCGTTCGTGGGCGTCAGCGACTACATGAAGGCCGTGCCGGACCAGATCGCGCAGTGGGTGCCGGGTGACTGGACCTCGCTGGGCACCGACGGGTTCGGCCTGTCCGACACGCGCTCGGCACTGCGCCGCCACTTCCACGTCGACGCCGCCTCGATCACGCTGGCCGTGCTGAACAGCCTGGTCAAGCGGGGCGAGCTCGACGGCGAGGTGCTGCGCGAGGCCATCGCCCGCTACCACCTCAAGAACGGCGTCACCGAGGCGGGCGGCGCGGAGAGCAACGACACCCAGTCGATGGGCGTCTGAGCCATCCGTCGTCCGGCGCTCCCGTGGGAAATGATTCGCGGGAGCGCCGTCATATTCTGCCGTCCGCCCCGTCGCGCTGGTGAGGCGGCACGTTCAGGAGGGGTGCGTGCCGCTTCACCGGCCATTGGTGCAGGTTGCCGTATTGTGGGCACTACTTCCCCCTGAAGAGATGTGAGGGGAAGTTTCGTCATGCGTCGCGTTATCGCCGCCGCCCTGGTCCTGGCGGCCGCAGGTTGCTCCACCGCACCGGCCCAGCCGGCCTCCGAGGCCCGTGACGGGTCCAGCCCCGCGCCCGCCGCCGGGTCCGGCTCGATCGCCTGGGGTCCGTGCACCGACATCAAGCGTCCCGACGGCGAGCCTCCGGCCGCCCAGGACAAGTCCGTACGGTGCGGCAAGCTCGCGGTGCCCCTCGACTACGCCAAGCCCGGCGGCGAGAAGATCGAGCTGGCGCTGATCAAACTGCCCGCCACGGGCAAGAAGAAGCTGGGCTCGATGGTGTTCAACTTCGGCGGGCCTGGGGCGTCCGGCGTGGACACGCTCGACCAGGCCGCCAAGGCGCTCACCACGCTGCGCGCCCACTACGACCTGGTCAGCTTCGACCCGCGCGGCGTCGAGCGCAGCTCGGGCGTGCGCTGCGGCGACGGCGCCGAGATGGACAGGTTCACCTCGCTCGACACGCTTCCCGCGAACGAGGAGACGCGCCGGGAGGCCGACGCGGTCAACAAGGAGTTCGCCTCCCTCTGCCAGCAGCACTCCGGCAAGATCCTGCCCCATATCGGCACCGTGAACGCCGCCCGCGACATGGACCGCATCCGCGAGGCCGTGGGCGACGCCAAGCTCAACTACGTGGGCATGTCGTACGGCACCCAGCTCGGCGGCGTCTACGCCACGCTGTTCCCGAAGAACGTCGGCCGCATGGTGCTGGACGCGCCGCTCGACCCGACGGTCACCTTCGAGCAGCGCACGATCGCCCAGACGCGCGGTTTCCAGAAGGCGTACGAGAGCTTCCTGAAGGCGTGCGTGGCCGAGGGCAACTGCGAGGTCGGCAAGACCCAGGCCGAGGCCGACGCCAACGTCACCCGGCTGATGAACCAGCTCACCACCAAGCCGCTGCAGGTGGGCGGCCGCGCGCTCACCCAGGGCCTGGCCGCCACCGGCGTGGCCGCCGCGCTCTACTCGGAGCTGACCTGGCCGTTCCTGGAGCGGGCGCTGGGCGAGGCGCTCAAGGGGCGGGGCGACGCGCTGCTCTACCTCGCCGACTCCTACACCGGGCGCGATCCGAACGGCAACTACTCCACGCAGATGACCAGCTTCCCCGCCATCACCTGCGTCGACACCGCCGAACGTCCCGACGAGGCGACGCTGCGGCGCACCGAGGCGGCGGCGCTGAAGATCTCGCCGCTGTTCGGCAGCGAGGGCTCGGGCGGGCTGTGCTCGGTCTGGCCGGCCAAGGGCAGCGACGAGGCACGGCACGTGGACGCCACCGGCTCCGCGCCCATCCTGGTGGTGGGCGGCAAGGGCGACCCGGCCACGCCGTACGAGTGGGCGCCCAAGCTGACGGCCCAGCTCAAGACCGCGACGCTGGTGACGTACGAGGGTGAGGGGCACGGGGCGTACCTGTCGGGCAGCAAGTGCGTCCAGGGCCTGGTGGACGCGTACCTGATCGAAGGCAAGATGCCGCAGAAGGGAACGACGTGCCCGGCCGCCTAATGTAGGCACGGTGACTGATTACCTCGCTCGAATCGAGGCCGAGACGGCCAGGCTGGCGACGCTGGCGGACGACCTGACGGTCCCGGTGCCGACCTGCCCGGGCTGGACGGTCGGCGACGTGGTCACCCACGTCGGGCAGATGCACCGCTGGGCGGTGCACGTGCTGCGCAACCAGGTGCAAGAGCGGATCTGGTCGTTTCAGGTGCCCACCGGACTGCCGGAGGGCGCCCACGGCGACGCGGCGTGGCTGACGGCGGGAGCCGCCGAGATGCTGGAGACGCTGCGCGCCACCGACCCGTCGACGACCGTGTGGACGTGGGGCCCGGACAAGCGGGCCTCGTGGTGGCCGCGCCGGATGTTCTTCGAGCTGCTGGTGCACCGGGCGGACGTCGAGATCGCGCTCGGCGTCGAGCCGGAGTTCCCGGCGGAGACCGCGATCGACGGCATCGAGGAGCTCCTGCACAACCTGCCGGAGGCCCGCTGGGTCACCAAACCGCTGGCCGAGCTCGACGTGGAGGGGGCCACGATCCACCTCCACGCGAGCGACGCCGACGGCGAGTGGACCATCACGCAGGGCCCCGCCGGGAAGATCACGTGGGAGCGCGGGCACGCCAAGGGCGACGTGGCCCTGCGGGGCCCGGTCCGCGACCTGCTGCTCGTGCTCTACAACCGCCGCTCCCCCGGCGCGGTCACCGTGCACGGCGACCGCGACCTGCTCGACCGCTGGCTGTCGGCCGCCTCCTTGTAAGACGACCGCCGCCGAACGGCCGCCCAGGGACGGCCGCAGCGGCGGCGGCCTGCCCTTGAGCGATCGCCCAGGGCCGCCCACTTCCGAAGCCGGCGCGGGAAGGGGGGACGTCAGGGAACGCCGGCGCAAGGAGGCGGGCACCGGGTACGCCGGGGGACGCTCGGGGAAGCCGGGGAACGCTCGGGGACGCTCGGGGACGCTCGGGGACGCTCGGGGACGCTGGGGGCGCCGGCGCAGGGCCCTGGACGCGCCGCCGCTCGGCGATCGGCGGCGTGTCCAGGGCGATGGGTGACCCGCCCCGTGCCGCGGGGCGGCCCGCTCGCCGTGCCGGGATCTCGCGGGGAAGGCGCTCTCTCCGACCGGCGAGCGGATGATCACCTGAGATGAAGGTTCATGGACGCCGTCGTCTCCTCGGGGGTGCGGACAGATCCACGATGACCGGCGAAGGCGACAACCCTATGTCGGTGTTTTCGAAAGAATTATCGGATTGTCAGTCGAGTACGGTGCCGTGGACGACCATCTCTGGCACATCGGTGGCGAAACCCTCCAAAGGCCGGTCGGGACAGCGCTCGGCGGTGACGGTGGCGGACGCGATGCGGTCGAGGCGGAAGACGCGTACGTCGTCGCGCAGCCGGCACCACCCCACGAGGTACCAGAACCCGCCGCGCCCGCCCAGGAACACCCCAGGCTCGACGTCGCGCGTGGTCAGCGCACCCTTCGCGTCGGCGTATTCGAGCCTGAGCACCCGGCGGCGCAGCAGCGCCTCCTCGATGGCCCTGGAGATGCCCTCGCCGCCCAGCGGCCGGATCTCCTCCCCCGGCTCGGACTGCGGCCTGGCGAGCAGCACGCGGCGGGCCAGCTCTCTGGCCAGCTCGCCCTCGGGGCCCGGCATGGCGGCCACCACCTTGCGTAACGCGCTACGGGCCTGGCGGCCGAACGGCTGGTCGCCCGCCTTGCTGAGCGCCACCGCGATGGCGACGGCCTCGGCGGGCGTGAAGTTGAGCGGGGGAAGCGACACCTTCCTGTCGATGGCGTAGCCGCCCTTGCGGCCTGGCTCGGCGTAGATCGGCACGCCCGACTCCTGCAGCGCGGTGATGTCGCGCTCGATCGTGCGTACGCTCACCTCGAACCGCTCGGCCAGCTCGCGGGCCGAGCGGCAGCGGGGCGCGATGGCGCGCAGCTCTTCGACGAGCGCGTAGAGCCGGTCGGTACGGTTCACAGCCGGAACGCTACGCGCCGCCACCGACAATCGCGGGCCTCGCGGCGGCCCCGCGACACCCAGGTAACCCCGCCGCCAGGGAAGTCTCACGCCTCCGCCGGCGGCCGAGCGGAGCGCGGCACCTCACGCGAGTGCAGGTGCGCCTCGCCCGGCTTTCCACCACGTGACGATCGGCGATTCTTCCGCTCACGGGCGCGTCCACTCCAGCGGGCAGGGCCGGCAGGCGGACGCGCGCGGCACGGCAGGCGGACGCGCGCGGCACGGCAGGAGGTCCGTCAGGCGCGGTGACCAGGGGGCGGGCGTGTCAGGCGCGCGTCCACTCCAGCAGCCGGTCGAGCGGCCAGGTGTTGACGATGCGGTCCGCTTCGATCCCGCACCTGGCGGCCCGCTCGCACCCGAAGCGCTGCCAGTCGAGCTGCCCCGGCGCGTGCGCGTCGGAGTCGATCGCGAACAGGCAGCCCATCTCGTACGCCAGCCGCAACAGCCGCTTGGGCGGATCGAGCCGGTCGGGCCGCGAGTTGATCTCGACGGCCACCCCGAACTGACGGCACGCCTCGAAGACCAGCTCGGCCTCGAACTCCGACTCGGGCCGCTTGGCCCCGCGCTTGCCGCCCGCCTGCACGATGCGCCCGGTGCAGTGGCCGAGCACGTCCACACGGGGGTCGGCGATGGCGGTGACCATGCGGCGGGTCATGTCCTCGGATCCCATGCGCAGCTTGGAGTGCACGCCGGCGACCACCACGTCCAGCCGGTCGAGCAGCTCGGGCTCCTGGTCGAGCGAGCCGTCGGGGTTCACGTCCACCTCGATGCCGGTCAGGATCCTGAACGGCGCGAGCCGCTCGTTCAGCGCGGCCACCTCGTCGAGCTGCCGCTCCAGCCGCCCGGCCGTCAGCCCCCGGGCCACGGTCAGGCGCGGCGAGTGGTCGGTCAGCGCCCAGTAGTCGTGCCCGAGCGCCATGGCCGCCCGCGCCATCTCCTCGATCGGCGAACCGCCGTCCGACCAGTCGGAGTGGCTGTGCAGATCGCCCTTGAGCGCCGCCCGCAGCCGCGCGGTCTCCTCGTCGAGCTGGACGTCTACGGTCGCCCGCATTCGCCGCAAATAGGTCGGAACCTGACCTTTAACACTTTCGTTGACCACAAGAGCGGTGACCTTCCCGATCCCGGGGAGATCACCGAGCCCGCCGTCGCGGGTGAGACGGGCGAGCTCTTGCGGGGACAGCTCGTCGATCACCGCGGCGGCGCGGCGAAAGGCACGCACGCGGTACGGGGGCTCACCCGCGCGCTCGAGGAGAAAGGCGATCTCGCGCAGGGCCTCGACGGGATCCATGCGTCCAGTCCTACCCCAGTAGGGCGGCGACCGGGAGCACCAACCCTGAACAGGGCAAATCTGCCAGGGGCCATTGATCGGGGGTAAGGGCCGCCGCTAGTGTGATCGGCTCAGGAAAGCAGGAGTTTCATGCCACAGCCGTCCAAGGCGTCCAAGCAACCGCCACGCAAATCGTCCAAAGTCATCCCACTGACCGTCCTCGGCGTCGTGTCGGTGATGGTCGTGGGTTACTGCGCGGCGGTCGACGACGACGAGCAGGTCACGGCCGACTGCGTCCTGCTGGACGGCGACCTGCCACCCGGCTACGGCGACTTCCCCGCGACACCGACCGCCTCCCCGTCCGCTTCCCTCTCGGCAAGCGACAGCGCCTCCCCGACCCCGACCCCGACTTCAACTCCGACCCAGACCCCGACGGACAGCCCGAGCCCGCTCACGGCCACCCCCGGCAGCACGCCGGCTGGCGACGGCTACGTGGTGGTGGACGACTCCTACTGCGACGACGACGGCACCTCGACCCGCCACCACTATTACGGCGGCTCCCACGGCGCGTACGTCTGGTACTACGGCGGCCGCCGGGTCGGCAACCGGGTCATGGACGGCACCACGCTCAAGCCGTCCAACGTGACCATCAGCAGCAGGAGCGGCAAGTCGATCCAGCGAGGCGGCTTCGGCGGCCGCGGCTGGGGCTCCGGGGGCTGAGCGATGCGCCGCGAGCACTCCCCTCCCAGGGACGGCTGGGAGAAGATCATCGAAGGCCACGGCCTGGCCTACCACCGCGCCGCCCACCCGGCCGGGCTGAGCCGCCCGTACTGGGACGAGTCCGTGCACTACGTCTTCTCCATGGACGAGGTCGAAGAGCTGGAGAGCCAGGTCGAGGAGCTGCACCGGATGTGCCTCCAGGCCGCCGACCACGTGGTCGCCACCGGCCGCTTCGCCGACTTCGCCATCCCCGAGTGGGCCTGGGAGGCGGTGGCCCGCTCGTGGGAGCGCCGCGACGACCACCTGTACGCCCGCTTCGACCTGCGCTACGACGGCACCGGCCCGGCCAAGCTGCTGGAGTACAACGCCGACACGCCCACGTCGCTGGTGGAGTCGTCGGTGGTGCAGTGGTTCTGGCTGCAGGACGTCTTCCCCGGCGGCGACCAGTGGAACTCGGTGCACGAGCGGCTCATCGACCGCTGGCGCGAGCTGCGCCTGCCGCCCGGCCCCACCCACTTCGCCTTCACCAACGCCGACGAGACCGGCGAGGAGGCCATGACCGTGGCCTACCTGCAGGAGACGGCCGAGCAGGCGGGCATCGAGACCGTGGCCATCGCCATGGAGGACATCGGCTGGGACCCGCTCAACCGCTGCTTCGTGGACGTCGAGGGGCGCGTGATGCGCTCGACGTTCAAGCTGTACCCGTGGGAGTGGATGCTGGCCGACGAGTTCGGGCGGCACGCCGTACGCTACGGCACGTGGGTCGAGCCGCTATGGAAGGCGTTGCTGTCCAACAAGGCGCTGCTGGCCGTGCTGTGGGAGCTCAACCCCGGCCATCCCAACCTGCTGCCCGCCTACCTCGACGGGCCGCGCGAGCTGACCTCGTTCATCTCCAAGCCGCTGCTCGGCAGGGAAGGCGCGTCGATGCGCATCGTGACCCCGGGCGGCGTCCGGGAGACGCCCGGCATGTACGGCCGCGAAGGCTACGTGCATCAGGCCTTCGAGCCGCTGCCGGAGTTCGAAGGGCAGCGGCCGGTGCTGGGCGCCTGGGTGGTCGCCGACGAGGCGGCCGGGCTCGGCATCAGGGAGACGACCGGTTACATCACCGACGACACCTCCTCCTTCGTCCCGCACCGCATCGCTGACTGACCTGTCCCGACCCGTGTCCTTCATTCGAATGGAACTGCAGTGACCCTCCTTGAGACCCTCGCCCGTGGCTCGGGCATCATCGCCGCGTACGCCGCCGTCGGCGTCATCCTGATGATCGTCGGCTTCTACGTGATCGACCTGGCCACGCCGGGCAAGCTCAGCCAGGTCATCCGCTCCGAGCGCAACCCCAACGCCACCCTGCTCGCCACCTCCGCCATGATCGCGATCGGCCTCATCGTGGCCGCCTCCATCTGGGCGGCGGGCGGCCGGCTGTCGGAGGGCCTGGCGAGCACGGCGGTGTACGGCCTGGTCGGCATCGTGGTCCAGACGCTGGCGATGCTGCTGTTCGACAAGATCGTCGGCATCTCCGTCCGCGAGCTCATCAAGGAGCAGGAGCTGCAGCCCGGCGCCCGGCTGCTCGCGACCACGCACGTCGCGATCGGCCTGATCACCGCCGTCGCGGTCATCTGAACCGCCCTCCCGGTACGGCGCTGACCGCCGTTCCGGACATCCGGGGGGACCTGGCACTCTAGGAGGCGTGACAGACCGGACCCGGGAGGACACCACACGAAGGCTCGAGCGCGCCATGGGCGCGCTCGGCACCGCGGCGATGGCGCGCATGGACGAGCAACTGCCGTGGTTCCGCGCGCTCAGCGCGGAGGACCGCTCGTGGGTGGGACTGGTGGCCCAGGCCGGCATCGCGGCGTTCGTCGAATGGTTCCAGCACGCCGGCGAGAACCGTCCCACACCCAGCATCGAGTTCTTCGGTACGGCGCCGCGCGAGCTCAAGCGCTCCATCTCGCTCCAGCAGACCGTCGACGTCGTCAGGGTCGTCGTCGAGGTCGTCGAGGCGCGCACCCACGAGCTGGCCGCACCCGGCGGCGAGGACCAGCTCCAGCAGGCGATGCTGCGCTACACCCGCGACGTCGCCTTCGCCGCCGCCCAGGTCTACGCGCGCGAGGCCGAGGCCAGGGGCTCGTGGGACGCCCGGCTCGAAGCGCTGATCGTCGACGCGCTCGTGCGCGGCGAGGTGGACGACGGCCTGCACTCCTGGGCCGCCGCGCTCGGCTGGACCTCCTCCCCCGTGGTGGTCATCGCCGGCAACGCGCCCGACGACGACCCGCGCGCGGTCATCGACGGGCTGCGCGAAAAGGGCCGGCGCATCGGCATGGACCTGCTGGCCGGAGTCCAGGCCGACCGGCTGATCGTGATCGTGGGCGGCGCGAGCAACGCCAACGACGCCGCCAAGCAGGTCGTGTCCAGGTTCGGGGTGGGCCCCATCGTCATCGGCCCCGAGGTGCCCGACCTGCACGCCGCCGCCAGGTCGGCCAGGGCGGCGCTGGCCGGGCTCAAGGCGTCCTGCGGCTGGCCCGACGCGCCCCGGCCGGTGCACGCCGAAGACCTGCTGGCCGAACGGGCGCTCGACGGCGACGCCGACGCCAGGCAGCAGCTCATCGAGAACGTCTATCTGCCGCTGGCCGGCACGCCGCTGCTCGACACGCTGGCGACGTACCTGGAGCAGGGCACCTCGCTGGAGGCGACGGCGCGGCTGTTGTTCGTGCACCCCAACACCGTGCGCTACCGCCTCAAGAAGATCACCGAGCTGACCGGCTACCAGCCGACCGAGGGCCGCTCGGCGTTCACTCTGCAGGTGGGTCTCATCCTCGGCAGGCTGTCCGAAAACGCCGAAACATGGCGATCGCTAACGTAATGCCGCCGAAACTCCCACTGTAGGGAACCTACAAATCACCCCGGACAAAGTTCGTGCGGATCTCTATCCGCGTGTCGAAGTCCTACAGGGCAAGGTGGTTTTTGTGCTTGTACTCGTCGCCCCGGGCCAAGGTGCCCAGACACCGGGCTTCCTGACTCCCTGGCTCGAGCTGCCCGGCCTCGCCGACCGGCTCGGCGCCTGGTCCGAAGTCGTAGAGCTCGACCTGATCGCTTACGGCACCACCGCTGGAGCCGACGAGATCCGCGACACCGCCGTGGCTCAGCCGCTCCTCGTCGCCGCCGCGCTGGCCGCCGCCGAGGCGCTCGGCGCGAGCCCCGACGTGCTGGCCGGCCACAGCGTCGGCGAGTTCGCCGCCGCCGCGCTCGCCGGGGTGCTCACCCCCGAGCAGGCGCTGGGCCTCGTCCGCGAGCGCGCCAGGGCCATGGCCAGGGCGGCCGCCGTCACCGAGACCGGCATGACCGCGGTGCTCGGCGGCGTCGAGGCCGACGTGCTCGCGGCCATCGAAAAGCACGGCCTGACCCCCGCCAACATCAACGGCGCCGGCCAGATCGTGGCGGGCGGCACGCTCGAGCAGCTCGCCGCGTTCAAGGAGGACGCGCCGGCCCGCGCCCGCCTCATTCCGCTGAAGGTGGCGGGAGCGTTCCACACCCACCACATGGCACCGGCGGTCGAGAGCCTGCGCGCCGCGGCCGAGGCCGTCGAGCCCGCCGACCCCAAGGTCACGCTGCTGTCCAACGCCGACGGCCAGGCCGTCGCGAGCGGCGCCGAGTTCCTGCGGAAGCTGGTCAAGCAGGTGAGCAGCCCTGTCAGGTGGGACTCCTGCATGGAGACCATGGCCGCGCTCGGCGTGACCGACATGATCGAGCTGCTGCCCGGCGGCACGCTGACCGGCCTGGCCAAGCGCGGGCTGCGCGGCGTGCGCACCGTGGCGCTGAAGACCCCCGACGACCTCGACGCGGCCAGGGAGCTGATCCCATGAAGATCCCCGACATCGTTCCCGGCGCCAAGGTGCTGGCCTTCGGCCACTACCAGCCGGCCAACGTCGTCACCAACGACGACCTGGCCAAGACCATGGACACCAACGACGAGTGGATCCAGTCCCGGGTCGGCATCAAGGAGCGCAGGATCGCCTCCCCGGCCGAGACCGTCGAGGACATGGCCACCATCGCCGGCGGCAAGGCACTCGCGGCCAGCGGCCTGACGCCCG
This sequence comes from Nonomuraea sp. NPDC052634, assembly GCF_040678535.1. Classification (NCBI taxonomy): domain Bacteria; kingdom Bacillati; phylum Actinomycetota; class Actinomycetes; order Streptosporangiales; family Streptosporangiaceae; genus Nonomuraea; species Nonomuraea sp. NPDC052634. The sequence goes on from NZ_JBFATY010000008.1 coordinate 113,356, forward strand.
ACGACATCGACCTCGTCATCGTGGCGAGCTGCACGATGGAGACCCAGATCCCCAACGCCTCGGCCGTCGTGGCGCACCGCCTGGGCATCACCGCCCCCGGCGCCTTCGACATCAACGCCGCCTGCGCCGGCTTCTGCTACGCGCTCGGCACCGCCAGCGCCGCCGTGCGCGGGGGCTCGGCCAAGCACGTCCTGGTCATCGGCGCCGAGAAGCTGTCGCAGTGGGTCGACTGGACCGACCGCTCCACTGCCGTGATCTTCGCCGACGGCGCCGGCGCGGCGGTCGTCGGTCCGGCCGAGACGCCCGGCATCGGCCCCGTCGTGTGGGGCAGCGCCGGCGACAAGGCCGACGCCATCTACATCAAGAACCGCAACGAAAGCCTCCACCAGGAGGGCCAGACCGTCTTCCGGTGGGCCACCACCGCCCTGCACCCGGTGGCGCTCGAGGCCTGCCGGCGCGCCGGCGTCGATCCGTCGGAGCTCGCCGCGTTCGTGCCTCACCAGGCCAACCTGCGCATCGTCGAGTCGATCGCCCGTAAGCTGGGCGCCGACAAGGCCGTCATCGCCCGCGACATCGTCCACGCCGGCAACACCTCGGCCGCCTCCATCCCGCTCGCGCTCTCGCGCATGCTGGAGCGCGGCGAAGTGCAGTCGGGTGGCCTGGCGCTGGTGCTCGGCTTCGGCGCGGGTCTGACGTACGCCGGACAGGTGATCGAGATCCCCTGACGGGGTCCCGCTCGCCCTTCCAGACTTGTGCGGCATCGCCCGTACAGAACCCAGGAAATCAAAGGAGAACTAGCGACATGGCTGCCACCGAGCAGGAGATCCTCGAAGGCCTCGGCAAGATCATCAACGAGATCACCGGCATTCCGGCCTCGGAGGTGACCCCCGAGAAGAGCTTCGTGGACGACCTCGACATCGACTCCCTGTCCATGGTCGAGATCGCCGTGGCCGCCCAGGACGAGTTCGGCGTCGAGATTCCCGACGACCAGCTCAAGAACCTGAAGACGGTCAAGGACGTCCTCAACTTCATCCAGGGCTGACCTCGGATTGTTTCACCGATCAACCGATCACTGACCAGCAAGGAGCGCGAAACGTGAGTGCGAACCGGGTACGTGTCGTCGTCACCGGGCTTGGCGCGACGACGCCCGTCGGTGGAGACGTCACCTCGACCTGGTCGGCGCTCCTCGCCGGTCGGTCGGGCGTCAAGACCCTGGAGACCGACTGGGTCGACACCGTCCCCGTGAAGTTCGCGGGGACGGCCGCGGTCGATCCCACCGAGGTGCTGCCGCGGCCCGAGGCCCGGCGGCTCGACCGCAGCGAGCAGTTCGCGCTGGTCGCGGCCCGCGAGGCATGGAAGGACGCCGGCGCCCCCGAGGTGGCGCCCGAGCGGCTGGGCGTCGTGGTCTCCAGCGGCATCGGCGGCATCAACACCACGCTGTCGGCCTACGACACCTACCGCGAGCGCGGCTGGAACCGGCTGTCGCCGTTCACCGTGCCGATGCTCATGCCCAACGGCCCGGCCGCCTGGGTCGGGCTCGACCTGGGCGCCCAGGCCGGCGTGCACGCCACGGTGTCGGCCTGCGCGTCCGGCGCCGAGGCCATCGGCTACGCGCTCGACATGATCAGGGCCGGCCGTGCCGACGTGGTCGTGGCGGGCGGCACCGAGGCCGCCATCCACGGGCTCAACATGGCCGCCTTCGCCGCCGCGCGGGCCATGTCGACCCGCAACGACGACCCCGAGGGCGCCTCCCGCCCGTGGGACCGCGCTCGTGACGGCTTCGTGCTGGGCGAGGGCGCGGGCATCGTCGTGCTGGAGTCGGAGGAGTTCGCCAAGGCGCGCGGCGCGCGCATCTACGCCTACTGCGCGGGCGTCGGCTACTCCGCCGACGCGCACCACATCACCCAGCCGGAGCCCGAGGGCCGCGGCCAGATCATGGCGATGACGATGGCGCTCACCGACGCCGACATCTCCGGCAACGACGTCAAGCACGTCAACGCCCACGCCACCTCGACCCCGGCAGGCGACGTCGGCGAGGTGCAGGCCATCGCCAAGGCCATCGGCAGCCACCCGCTCGTCACCTCCACCAAGTCCATGACGGGACACCTGCTCGGCGGAGCCGGCGGCATCGAGTCGGTCTTCACCATCAAGGCCCTGCACGAGCGGATCGTCCCGCGCACGATCAACATCGACGACCTCGACGACGGCATCGAGGTCGACCTCGTCCACGAGGCGAACCGCGCGCTGCCTGAGGGCGACATCGCCGCGGTCAACAACTCGTTCGGGTTCGGCGGTCACAACGTGGCCGTCGTCTTTAAGGGGGCTTAAATGACCGTGCTCGACAACCGGGTGGTGAGCGAGGGCTCCGATCAGGAGCCCGCTGATCCCCGCGATCCCGTCGTCCGCCTGACCGCGCTGCTCGACGAGGGCTCGCTGCGGCTGATCACTCCGGAGGACAAGAGCGGCGCGCTGGCCGCCACGGGCCGCGTCGAGGGCGTTCCCGTCGTCGCGTTCTGCAGCGACGCCCGCGTCCAGGGCGGCGCCATGAGCGGCGAGGGCTGCGAGCACATCGTGCACGCCTACGACGTCGCCGTACGCGAGCGGGTGCCGATCATCGGCATCTGGCACTCCGGCGGCGCCCGCCTCACCGAGGGCGTCGAGTCGCTCCACGCGGTCGGCCGGGTCTTCGCCGCCATGACCAAGGCGTCCGGCGTCGTGCCGCAGATCTCCGTGGTGGTCGGCCCCGCCGCCGGCGGCGCCGCCTACGGTCCCGCGCTCACCGACCTCGTCATCCTGGCCGACACCGGCCGCATCTTCGTCACCGGCCCCGACGTCGTCCGCAGCGTCACCGGCGAGAACGTCGACGCCGCCGCGCTCGGCGGGCCCGAGCCGCACGCCAAGCGCAGCGGCGTGGCCCACATCGTCACCAAGACCGAGACCGACGCCTTCGTCAAGGCGCGCCGGCTCGCCACGCTGCTCGGCCACCAGGGCCGCATCCGCCTCGGCGAGATCGGCGAGGTCGACTTCTCGTCCCTGCTGCCCGACTCCGCGCGCCGCGCCTACGACGTCAAGCCGCTGGTCAACGGCCTGCTCGACGAGCCCGGCCTGGAGCTGCACCCCAAGTGGGCGCCCAACATCGTCACCTCGCTCGGCCGCATGGGCGGGCGCACGGTCGGCGTGATCGCCAACAACCCGATGCGGCTCGGCGGCTGCCTCGACGCGACCTCCGCCGAGAAGGCCGCCCGGTTCGTCCGCATGTGCGATGCGTTCGGCGTGCCGCTGGTCGTGCTGGTGGACGTGCCCGGCTACCTGCCCGGCGTCGGCCAGGAGCACGACGGCGTGGTCCGGCGCGGAGCCAAGCTGCTGCACGCCTTCGCCGAGGCGTCGGTGCCGCGGGTCACGCTGATCACCAGGAAGGCGTACGGCGGGGCGTACATCGCGATGAACTCCCGCGCGCTGGGCGCCACCAAGGTCTTCGCCTGGCCGACCACCGAGGTGGCGGTCATGGGCGAGGTGGCCGCGGTGCGCGTGCTCAAGCGCCGCGAGCTCGCCGCGGTCCCCGAGGAGGAGCGGGCCGAGCTGGAGCAGCGCCTGGCCGAAGAGCACAAGCAGCTCGCCGGCGGGCTGGTCAGGGCCCAGGAGCTGGGCGTCATCGACGAGGTGATCAAGCCCGCCGAGACGCGCGGCGCGATCGCCAAGGTGCTCTCCCAGGCCACCCCGGCCAGGGGCGCCCACGGCAACATCCCGCTGTAGGACCGCCCCAGGGCGCGGCTGTGCAGCCGCTAGAGCGATACGAACGAGGCCCCGCACCGTCTTTCGGTGCGGGGCCTCGTTCGTCTTTCACAGGCGCTCTCTACGAGCAGCAGGCGCTCTTCAGACTGATCAGGGCTCTACACGTGTCAAAGGCGTTCGTCACGCGCGTCAGGCGGCGGGACGGGCGCACGGGGAGCCTCCCTCGCACCCCGGCGGCCTCGTCCCCGGCGATCACACGGCCGCGTGCAGCCACCTGACGGGCGCGCCGTCCCCGGCGTACCGGAACGGCTCCAGCTCCTCATCCCACGGCCGGCCCAGCAGCTTGTCCAGCTCGTCTTCAAGCACGCACCGCCCCTGCGCGGCCATCATCATCGCGGTGCGCAGCCGGTCTTCGGGGATCATGATGTCGCCGTTCGCGCCGATCACGGCCGTGAACGGGCCGAGCGACGGCGTGTAGGCATGGCGGGAGCCGTCGACCCCGGGTGAGGCATCCTCGGTGATCTCGAACCTGAGACGCTGCCAGCCCATGAGGGAGGAGGCTATGGCCGCCGCGATGCCAGGCCGTCCCTCCCACTCCGCCTGGGCCCGCACGACATTGGGCGCGGCGGGCTGCGGAGTCCACGTCAGGTCTACGGGCACGCCAAGGACACCCGCGACTGCCCATTCGATGTGAGGGCACAGCGCGGGCTGAGCCGAGTGGACGTAAAGAACGCCACGAGCAGACACCGGACCTCCCGTTCGGTACGAGGTGCGCCTTCCCCAACGGCCTCGTCCCGGGATGATCACAAGTGACTAGGGAGAGACTACCGTCGGTCGCTGATCGGCACCAGAGGGGGGCCATACCAAGTTGGTGCTGAAGTGGCGGGTGACAGGTCGCCTCCCAAGGAAAGATACCGGCTCATGGACATCCAATCAGTCGGGGAGGCGTTCGTCCGCCCACGTCAGGTGCTGACCGACCGCACGGCGCTGTCCGCCGCGCGCCGCTGGACCCAGGCGGTCTCCGAGGCCGACGGCGTCTGCGTCGTCCATCTGGCCGACGGCGTCGATCCGTGCGAGCTCACCGCCGAGCTGCGCGACCAGGGCCTGCGGGCCTCTCCCAACCACGTCTTCCGCGGCCAGCCGCTGTTCTTCGGCGGCCCGGCCTCACGGCCCTTCCCCACGCCTCCGATCGGTCACCGGCCGCATCACCGGCCGCGCTCCGACGTCGTCGTGGGGCTGCTCGACACCGGCGTGGCCAAGCACCCGTGGTGGGCGGGCAGCGACTGGTACGCCAGGCTCGGCCCCCAGGAGGCCGACGCCATGGAGGGCCAGCAGGCGGGGCACGGCACGTTCATCGCCGGACTTCTGACCCGGCGGGCCCCGGGCGTGTCGCTGCGCGTGCACCGGGTGCTCGACGGCGACGGCGTGACCGACGAGGCGACCGTCGTACGCGCCCTGCACCGCATGCGCGAGCGGCCGCCCCACGTGCTCAACCTGTCGTTCGGCGGCTACACCTTCGACGGCCGGCCGCCGCCCCTGCTGTCGGACGCCATCGCCGAGCTCGCCGCCACGCCGACCGGCACGGTGACCGTGGCCTGCGCCGGCAACACCGCCTCCGACCACCCGTTCTGGCCCGCGGCGCTGCCCTTCGTGGTCGGCGTGGCCGCCGTGGACGCCTCCCAGCAGTGCCGGGCCCCCTACTCCGGCTACGGCACGTGGGTGGACGCCTGCGCCCGGGGCGACTGGCTGACGAGCAGTTACCTGCACACCGGCGACTTCGAGGGGTACGCGGCGTGGAGCGGCACGTCGTTCGCCACGGCGCTGGTGGCCGGAGCCATCGCCGACGCCGCCAGGAACGAACCCGCACGGCAGTGGATCGACAGGCTCCTCGACTCCGAGGCGACCCCGCAAATTCAGGATCTGGGAGTCCTCTTCCCGGCGAGTCTGTAGAGTTTACGCTCAGTCCCCGGAGCATCACGGGGAGGCATGATCGCCTCCCCTGGCCGGGCGGAAGGAGGCCGTATGCGGGATCTGCGTGATCCAGCGGAGCTGCTCGCGGCCGCGGCCAAGGGCGACCGGGCCGCATGGGACGAGCTCGAAGCGAGGTACGGGCCGCGCATGTGGGCGGTGGCCCGCGCCTGCGGCCTGAGCCCGGTCGACGCCGCCGACGCGGTCCAGGGCGCCTGGCTCCGCCTGCTGCAGCATCTGCACGACATCAGGGAACCGGCGAGCGTGGGCGGCTGGCTCGTGACCACCGTTCGTCGCGAGGCCCTTGCCATGCAGCGCAAGGAGCCGCCCCTCGTCTCCGTGACCGATCCGGTCGACGAGCCCGACCCGGCCGCCGCCGTGCTGGAGGCCGACGGGCGGCGCCGGCTCTGGAAGACGGTCTCCACACTGCAAGAACCCTGCCGCTCGATCCTGGAACTTGTCGCGTACGAGGTCGGCAACCAGCAGGTGGCGTCACGGCTCGGGCTGCCCGACGGCAGCATCGGGCCCACCAAGGCACGCTGCCTGGAGAAACTGCGCACTCTGCTCTCACTACAGGAGACAGCGCAATGATCAACGACGAGTACTTCCTGGCGGCCCTCCGGCTGGCCGCCGGGAACGACCCGATCCCGGGTCACGTCTCCGCCGCCGCACGTGACGCCTATCGGCTTCGGGTCCCGATGGCCGTGACCGCCGCCCACACCGAGTCCGCCACGATCCGCAGCGTGCGCGACAACGACAGCTCCCATCTGGTGCGGTTCATCGCCGCCGGCCTCACGTTCGATTTGGAGGTGACGGAGGGCGACGGGCTCATCGACGTCGCCGGTCACATCTCCCCCTATCCCGGCGAAGGCGCGCTCGTCGACGTACGGTCGCCGCACCTGACCCTGACCCGGCGCATCGCCCCCACCGGCCACTTCGTCGCCACGGGCCTGCCGCCCGGGTGGCTGAGCGTGGTGTGCCACAGGCCGGGGCACCCACCCGTACAGACCACGTGGGTGCGCATCCGCCCCTGACCGATACCGACCACGTGAGTGCGCACCCACCCCTGACCCGACACCGGCCACGGGGGTGCGCACCCACCCCTGACCCGGCCGGGAGTCCGCGCGTTGCTCCCGGCCGTCTCCTCCTCCGAGGCCGGTTATGAGCGCAGCGACGGACCAGCAGGTCACGAGGGGCGTCCATCCGCTCGTCCAGGCGGCGGAGTCCGCGCTGATGCGTTCGCTGGTCGAACCCGACCGCGCGCTGCGAGTCGCCGGCGCCATCAGGGAGGCCGCCAGGCGTGACGGGTGCCCCGAGGCCGAAACCGTGGCGCTGCGGTCGATGGCGCTGGCCGCGCGCGAGCTGGGCGACCTGGAGAGCGCCGAGCACCACCTGCTGGAGGCCATCGCCCTGCCGGACGCTCCGCCCGGGCGGGTCGCGCAGGCGCGGCTGTCGCTGGTGACCGTACGCACCGAGCGTGGCCATCCGCTCCAGGCACTGCGCGTGGCCGCCCTGGCCTGGGCTCATCTGTCGCCGATCGACCGCGCCAAGCTCGACACGCAGCGCGCGGTCGCGCTCGCCCGGCTGGGGCATCACCAGGAGGCCATCTCGTCCTGCGACCGTGCGATACGGGCCCTCGCGGAGGCGCCGGGCACCATGGACGACCGCAGGTTCCTGGCCGGCGGGCTGCTCAACCGAGGGCTCATCCACTCGTACCGGGGCGACTGGGACGCGGCGCTACGCGACCTCACGGACTGCCTGCGCATCGCCAAGGAGGCCGGGCTGCGGCACCTCGCCCGGCTGTCCGCCGCCAACCTGCCTTTTCTCTCCGTACGTCGCGGCGACCTCGCCGCCGCCTTCAAGCACTACCACGAGGCCGAGGACGCCCTCTTCGGCTTTCCCGAACGGCTGGCCACGATGCGGGCCGACTTCGCCGATGCCCTCCTGGCCGTGAACCAGCCGGGCGAGGCCAGGGCGATGCTGGACCTGGCCGTACCCGACCTGGAGGCGTCCGGGGCGCTGGTGGCGCTGGCCGAGGCGCGGCTGAAGCTCGCCCAGGTGGAACTGCTCACCGGCGACCCGCACCGGGCCCTGCAGGTGGCCGAGCAGGCCGCCGCCGAGCTCGCGGCGCAGCAGCGTACGACGTGGCTGCCGCTGGCCAGGGAGGTGGTGCTGCGCTCACGGCTGGCGCTCGGTCCCGTCACCCGCGAGCTGCTGACCGAGCTGGCCGAGTGCGCCGGAGAGCTGGAGGAGTGCGACGCTCACGTGGCCGTCGCGGCGGCACTGCGGCTGGTCGCGGCCGAGACGGCGCTCTCCTTGGACGACCGCCGCACGGCCTTGGACCAGCTCACCCACCTCACCAGGGCGGCAGAACAGCCTGCTGGACGGCCCGATGAGCGGGTCGGGGAGCGGGCGCCGGACTCCGAGGCGGCGCGGGCCGGACGACCGGTGCGGGCCGCGTTGATCCCGGGAACGGTGCGCCAGCACGCGCTCGCGCTCAAGTCGGCGCTCCTGGACGACCCCGCCGGAGCCTTCACCGCCGTCCGCGACGGGCTGGCCGAGGTGAGCGGGCGCGTGGAGGGCTTCGACGACCCGTCGCTGCGCGCGCACGCGGCCAGGTCGGGCGAGCGGCTGGCGGCGTTCGGGCTGGAGCTGGCCGTACGGGAGGGCAGCGCGAGCACCGTGTTCGAGTGGGCCGAACGCTGGCGGGCCGTCGCCTCGCCCGCCCACGCGAGCGCGCTCCCCGACCCCGAACGCGTACGGGCGGAGCTGGGAGGCAGCGCCCTGGTCGAGTATGTGGCCGACCGCGGCGCACTGCTCGCCGTCATGATCACCGAGCGGCACCTGCTGCTGCGGCGGGTCGGCGACCTTCAGGAGATCAGCGAGGCGATCCTGCGCCTGCGGTACGCCCTGCGCCGCCCCACCCAGCGCCACGACACCGACGCGGCCGCCGTCGCCCTCGAAGAGCTCGTCCTGCGGCCCCTGCTGGCCGACCTCGATGATCGACCGCTGGTGATCGTGCCGGTGGCCGGCCTGCACAAGCTCCCCTGGGGCGCGCTCCCCGCCCTCCGCGAACGCCCGGTGAGCGTGGCGGCCGGCACCGCCGCCTGGCTGCGGGCGCGTGCCAACGCCGACGCTGCTGCTCGCCGGCCCGGGAGCCCGCCCGTGGTGGTGGCCGCGGCGGGCCCGGAGCTGGAGCACGCTCGTACCGAGGTGGCCCACGTCGTGCGCTGCCACCCCGGTGGACGGCTCACAGAGGGGCGGGTGGGGCCGGTGCGGGAGGCGCTGTCCACGGCCGACGTCGTGCACCTGGCGGCGCACGGGACGTTCCACGCGCGTACCCCGCTGGGGTCGGGCATCACGCTGGAGGACGGCGCGCTCATGGCGTACGACCTGCTGGAACTGCCACGGACGCCCGGGCTGGTGGTGCTGTCGGCGTGCAACTCCGGGATGTCGCGGACGCCCATGGAGGGCGCGCCGCTCGGGCTGCCGGGGACGTTCCTGGCGAAGGGCTCGTCGTGCGTGATCGCCGGCATGGTGCCGATAGGCGACGAGGAGGCACGGGCGGTGATGAGCACCTTCCACGAGCTCGTGGCGGCCGGGCAGGCACCCGACGCGGCGCTGGCGTGTGCGGCGGCCAAGACCGGCGAGGTGGGCTTCACCTGCTTCGGCGCAGGCGACTTCCCGCTCTACTGAGCCCGGACGCCTGAGCCGAGGTCGCCCAGCCCTGGCCACCTGAGCCGAGTCACCCGACCCTGGCCGCTTGACCCCGGGGCGCCCTGGCGCAGGCGCTGCCGGTCAGCCGGTGGCGACGGGGCGGGACGGGTCGCTGACCCAGTCGGACCAGGAGCCGACGTACAGCGCCGCCGGCAGGCCCGCGATCTCCATCGCCAGCACCTCATGTGCGGCCGTCACGCCGGAGCCGCAGTACGCGCCCGCCCGCGTCCCCTCGCCGACGCCCAGCCCGGCGAACCTCGACCGCAGCTCATCGGGCGCCAGGAAGCGCCCGTCGGGGCCGACGTTGTCGGTGGTCGGGGCGCTGACCGCACCGGGGACGTGCCCGGCCACGGGATCGACGGGCTCCACCTCGCCGCGGTAGCGCTCGGCGGCGCGGGCGTCCAGCAGCACGCCGCGCCCGGCCAGCTCGCCCGCCTCGTCGGCCGACAGCATCGGCATGCCGCCCGGCCTGGCGGTGAAGTCGCCCTCGACGGGTGCGGGCACCTCCTTGGTGACGGGGTGACCGGCCGCGATCCAGGCGGGCAGGCCGCCGTCGAGCACGCGGACGTCCTGGTGGCCGAAGTAGCGCAGCGTCCACCAGGCGCGGGCGGCGGTCGTGGCGGCCGCGTCGTCGTACACGACGACAGGGCGGCCGTCGAAGACGCCGAGCCGCCGCATCGCGCTCTGGAACGCCTCCGCACTGGGCAGCGGGTGTCGCCCGCCCGTGCCGGGCGGGCCGGCCAGGTCGGTGTCGAGGTCGCAGTAGACGGCGCCCGGGATGTGGCCCTCGCGGTAGGACTCGATGCCGGGCGGCCCGCCGAGCCGCCAGCGCACGTCGAGCACGGTGACCCCGCCACGATCGGCGAGCTCCGCGAGCGCGGCGGGTGTGATGAGCGGGCTGGTCACGGGCGTACCTCCAGAAGCGGGACGTGCTGTTCTGCCGCCGTCAGCGAGCCGTGGTAACCGACGAACTGCGCCTCGACGGGATGCCTGCTGGGAGCGGTGATGGCCAGGTCGGTACGGGGGACGGCCACGACGTCGCCGATGCGGGCGAGCCACGGCTCGCGTACGCGGGGGCCGAACCAGCCCGACTCGACCGCCTCCTCGCGCGACACCACCCACGCCTTGTCGCCCAGCGTCTCCCGCCAGGCGTCGAGCACCTGCCCTGCGGCCCCCGGACGGGTGTAGACGTGGCGTGCCCTGGCCTCGCCGCCCAGCATCGCCACCCCCTCCGCCAGCTCGGGGACGCTCTCCGCATCGATCTTCTCGGTGGCGTTGACCATGCCGTGGTCGGCGGTGACGTAGAGGGCGGAGCCGGGCGGCATGCCTTCGGCCAGGCGGCTCGCCATGGCGTCGACGATCTCGAGCTGCCGCAGCCACTCGTCGCCGCCCCAGCCGTGCATGTGGCCGGCGGCGTCGAGGTCGCCGTAGTAGACGGTGACGTGGGAACGGCGGCGCTCCCGCAGCACGTCGTGGACCCTCGCCACCCTTTCGTCGACCGAGCCGGCCGCCACGTGCCGGACGCCGCGGAAGGTGGCCCGGCTCAGACCGGTGCCCGCCAGCTCGGCGGGGGCGACGTAGACCGGCTCGATGCCCGCTGCGGCGGCGCGCTGGTAGACGGTGGGGGCCGGCTGCCACACCTCGGGGTCGATCGGCTCGTCGCCCGGGAAGGTCCAGCGCAGGCAGTTGAGCATGCTTCCGGTGCCGGGCACGGCCAGCATCATGCCCACCATGCCGTGCTCACCGGGCGTCAGGCCGGTGCCCAGGGTGCACAGGCTGGTGGCGGTGGTGGCGGGGAACCCGGCGCTGAGCGTCCTGGACGTACGGTGCGCCGCCAGGAACGGGGCCCGCTCGGGGTGGGCGTCGAGCAGCTCCGCTCCGAGACCATCGACCAGGAACAGGCACACACGGTCGGCGGCATCGAGGTCGAGCAGGTTAGGCTCTGGCAGCCCGAGCGCGGCCAGCAGGGAACCCGGCAAGTCGGCCAGCGACGCGCCGCCGTATCCGGGCACCAGCATGCCCCTCAGTCTAGCCCCGCCCCGATCGGCCGCCCGGCGCTCCGCGACACCCTCAGCAGGGGCGGCAGAGCAGCGCGAAAAGCCAGGCGAGCGCCCAGGAACCGCACCGCCGAGACTGCGCCGGCCCCACCACACAGACGCAGGGCGGACGACGCCCAGCAGGCGGACGCGGAGACGACCTGACCACCGACGCGACCAACGCTCCCGGGCCAGGGCGGGGGCGGGCGCAGGCGTAGGTCGACGCGAGCACGCGGCGCGGACGACGCTGGTACGGGTCAGGGCGCAGGCAGTGCTCAAGCGCGCAGGCGCGGGTGGAGTCGCCGGTGGCGTCGCCGGGGGCGGCGCGCGACGCGGACAACACCCCGCAGGCCCACCGCGCAAGCACCGGCACGAGCGGCTCTTGACGGACTGGCGTGCGCACGGCACCGACACGGACGACTCGCCGTGGGTGCGGGGGCGTGAAACGGCGCCCGCTCAGCGGGCCGACACGCTCAGCGACCGACACGCTCAGCGCGGCGCGGGCGAGTGCCCGCAAGCCCAGGTGCCGCATGCGTCAGCACGGGTCGGCGCCCGGCGCGAACGGCACTCCACAGTCCCGCCGCACGAACGCCGGCGCTGAGCGCGCTAGGTGCGCGAGCACGTGCACAGCGGAAGCCGCCCACGCGGACACCGCACGCGAGCCCGAGCACGGGACGGCGCGCGGAGACGCGGCGCGGGCGCGGGCCTGATCCGCGCGGCGACACGGCCCAGGAGCGGGCCTGATCCGCGTGCGGCGACACGGCGCGGGCACGGGTGATCTGCGCGCGGCGCTCGCAGCCGGGTGGGGTGGCGGTTGGCGGGTGAGAGGTGCGCGGGTGGGCGAGGGTCAGGCGGTGGCGCGGGCGGTGGCTTCGGAGAGGGCCTTGGCGAAGGCGAGCACATGGGAGACCGCCTCGGGCCCGTCGGCGGCCTCGCTGACGCGCAGCGACAGGTCGTCGGCGGTGATGGCGCCGGTGTAGCCGTGGTCGGCCTCGCAGTTTTCGTCGCCGCAGGTGGCGGGCTCGAGATCGACGTGAGAGATGGCGCCCCAGCCGATGGTGAGCGTCACCTCCGTGGGAGGGACGCCGGGCACGTAGGAGGCGGGGTCGGGCACCACACGGGTGACCGCGACCGACTGGACGCGGCTCAGCCGCACCGCCTCGGTGGTGGTGGAGGCGTGGGACGCCGAGACCCCCTCCACCGCGGGGTGCTCGTCGGTGTGGCAGACGAGCAGCCGGGTCGCGGTCAGCACCAGCACGGTGACGTGGCGGCGCACCTCCATCGCGGGATCGAAGGTCGCCTCGTGGTGGACCACGAACGCGGTCACGGCCTCCTTGCCCAGCGCGGATTCGACCGCATCGGTGACGAGGTCGGGGTAGTAGCCGCTGCGCTCGATCGCGTCGCGCAGGCCCGCGGCTGAGACTCGGGTTTCCCTCATGGCTCCATCCTGCCAGGGACGGGCAGTGCACTCACCCGCCGGATATAACGCTCTATAACGTCTTTTGCCGGGTCATCAGCGGGCACTCGGCCCCTCCCCCTTCGCTCAGGGCTGACGCACCCCCGTCAGCGCCCACAGGCCCGGTCACGACAGCCGGCGCGGGCCGCCGTCGAGCCGCGGCCCCGCCGGGGTGCGCAGGGTCGCGCGGGCGCTGAGGATCACCACCGCCGACTCCCCCACGAGCACCTGGTCGAGGTCGAGCCTGGCCACCTCGGGCAGATCGTGGGAGAGCCGCCCGACGCGTACGAGAAGGTCCTCCAGGGCGTCCACCGCGACGGGCGGGTAGCCGTACTGGCCGAAGAGCAGCGGCGCGGCGCGTACGGACCGGATCAGGTCGGAGGCGTCCTCGCGGGTGAGCGGCGCGAGGCGGAAGCTCTGGTCGGCCAGCAGCCGCGCGGTCACCTCGCCCAGCCCGAACGACACCACCGGCCCGAACGCCGGGTCCTCGATCACCCCGACCACGGTCGGCACGGCGGGCTGCGGCGCCATCCGCTGCACGGCCAGCTCCGCGTGCTCGCGCACCAGCTCGGCGTAGGCGTGGCGGACCATCTCGGGGCCGGTCAGCCCGAGGCGTACGGTGCCCGCCCGCCGCGAGGCCGCGGGGTCGGCCGCCTTGACCACCACCGGCCAGCCGAGCCGTTCGGCCGCGGCCACCGCCTCGTCGGGCGAGCGGACGACCTCGGCGGGCCAGACCTCAACGCCGTAGCAGGACAGCAGCTCGGCCGCGTCGATCTCGACGGGCGGCCCCGGCTGGGCGAACCCGCCAGGCGGGGTCTCGGGCGCGGTGCCCGCCAGCGTCTCGCGGACCAGCGTCCGCGCCCGCTGGGTGTCGATGCCGGTCAGCTCGGGCGGCGGGGCCACCGGCTGGGCGCGGCGGCGGGCGTAGCGGACGACGTGGGCGAGTGCGCGTACGGCCTCCTCGGGGGCGGCGTACGACGGGATGGACCCGCGTGCGGGCCCTTCGTCCCCGGGGACGCGCAGCGCCGGGTGCATGCCGAGATGCCCCTCGAACGTGGCGAGCACCGGCTTGCCGGAGCCCTTCGAGACGCGCAGCAGCTCGGCGGCCACCGCGTCGGTGTCGCCCGGGATCGGCGGCATGTAGATGACGACGGCGGCGTCCACCTCGCCGGAGGCCAGCTCGCCGGCGAGCGCGGCCCCGTACTCGCCGGGCCCCGCGGCCGGGCCGAGGTTGACGGGCTCTCGGGGTTCGAGACCCGCGGACAGGCAGGCGTCGGCGGCGAGCAGGCCGAGCGCGTCGGAGTTGGTGACGAGCGCGACCCGCGGGCCGTCGGGCAGCGGCTGGTACGCCAGCAGCTGCCCCACGTCGAAGAGCTGGATGAGGTCGTCCACCCTGATGAGCCCCGCCTGCTCGAACAGCGAGCTGATCGCCGAGTCGGGCAGCCCCAGCTCGGCGGCCGAGTGGCCGGACGGGGTGCCGCCGCTCTTGACCACCACGACGGGCTTGCGCCGGGAGATGCGCCTGGCCAGCCGGGTGAACTTGCGCGGGTTACCGAGCGACTCCAGGTAGAGCAGGATGACCTCGGTGGAGTCGTCCTCCTCCCAGTACTGCAGCAGGTCGTTGCCCGAGACGTCGGCCCGGTTGCCCGCCGAGACGAACGTCGAGATGCCCATGCCGCGCTGGGCGACCCGCTGGAGCAGCGCGGTGCCGAGCGCGCCCGACTGGCTGAAGAAGCCGACGTTGCCCCGGCCGGGGACGGTGGCGGCGAGCGTGGCGTTGAGCTTGACGGCGGGGTCGGTGTTGGCGATGCCGAGGCAGTTGGGGCCGACGACGCGCAGGCCGTAGGAGCGGGCGATGCGGGCCAGCTCGTCCTGCCTGGCCCTGCCCTCGGGGCCGGTCTCGCCGAAGCCGGACGAGACCACGACCAGGCCGTGCACGCCCTTCTCCGCGCACTCCTTGACGATGTCGATGACGCCTTCGGCGGGCACGGCGACCACGGCGAGATCGACCTTGTCGTCGATGGCGGTCACGCTCGGGTACGCGCGCACGCCCGCCACCGCACGCACCTCGCGGTGGACGGGGTAGACAGGGCCGGTGAAGTCGGCGGCCAGCAGGTTGCGCAGCACGGTCTGGCCGACGCCGCCGGGCTCGCGCGAGGCGCCGATCACCGCGACGGAGCCGGGGGTGAGCAGCCGGGCGATCGAGCGGGACTCGGCGCGGTGCTCGCGGGCGGCGGTGACCTCGGCGGAGGTCTCGGTGGGCGTGAGGTCGAGCGTCATGCGTACGACGCCGTCCTCGAACTGGCTCTGCGCCGTGTAACCGGCCTGGCGCAGCAGCCCCATCATGCGCATGTTGGCGGGCAGCACGTCGGCGATGAAGCGTTCGATGCCGCGCTCGCGTGCGGTGGCCGCCAGGTGTTCGAGCAGCACGGACGCCACTCCCCTGCCCTGGTGGGCGTCCTCGACGAGGAAGGCGACCTCGGCCTCGCCGGGTCCTGTGCGGTCGTAGCGGATGACGGCCACCATCTCGGTGCCGATGGTGGCGATCAGCGCGACCCTGTTGACGTAGTCGACGTTGGTGAAGCGCTCGACCTCGCGGTCGGAGAGCCGGGGGCGCGGGCCGAAGAACCGAAAATAGATCGACTCGTCGGACAGGCGGGAGTAGAACGAACGGAGGCGGTCGGCGTCGGCGGGCTTGATGGGCCGCACGTGCGCGGTGCCTCCGTCGGCAAGGACGACATCGGCCTCCCAGTGGGCCGGATATTGTGCCTCCACAGACACGAGCGTAAACCCGGATCCCACATGTCAAGACGCTGGGGCCCCATTGGGCAACGCTTGTGCATCGACTCCTGCCCGGTAATAGGGGTACGCCCCACGAGCAGCTCGGAAGCTGTTAGTTTTGCGGTGGCGTTTTGCCGTGGCCAGGCTCGATCTGTAGGCAGCAAGGTGGTGACATCATGACGCGGGTCGTCGTGGTGGGCGATCTCATGACCGACGCGGTCGCGCGCGCCCGTTATGCGCTCGCCCGGGCGAGCGACACCCCGGCGATCGTGACGATGCACGGCGGAGGCTCGGGGGCGAACATCTCGTCCTGGCTCGCCGTCGAGGGCGCGGAGGTGGCCTTCATCGGCCGCAGAGGCGCCGACATCACAGGTCGCAACCGCGACATGGAACTCATGGGCTACGGCGTCGACGCCCGGCTCGTCATGGACCCCGAGCGTCCCACCGGCACGTGCGTGGTGCTGGTCACCCACAAGGGCGAGCGCACGATGCTGTCCGACCCCGGCGCCAACGCCGCCCTGTCGCCCGAGGACCTGCCGCGCGACCTGTTCACCCAGGGCTCCCACCTGCACCTGTCGGGCTACACGCTGATCAACGAGGGGTCGCGCGAGGCCGGGCTCGCGGCGCTCGACATGGCGCGGCACGCCGGGATGTCGATCTCGGTCGACTGCGCGTCGTCGGCGCCTTTGGAGCGTACGGGAGCCGAGCCGTTCCTCGAGTGGACCAACGGCGCGAAGCTGCTGTTCGCCAACGTCGACCAGGCCAAGGTGCTGACCGGCCGCGACGACGCCGAGGCGGCGGCCAAGGTGCTCACGGCGTGGTTCCCGCAGGTCGTGATCAAGATGGGCGCCGACGGCGCGCTGTGGTTCAGCAACGGCCGCCCCGACCCCGTGCGGGTGGCCGCCGAGCCGGTCGAGAAGGTCGTCGACGGCACGGGGGCCGGTGACGCGTTCTGTGCCGGGTTCCTGCCGCCGTGGCTGGAGGGCAAGCCCCCGGCCGAGGCGCTGGCCTCGGGTTGCAGGCTGGCGTCCAAGGCGATCCTGCACCTGGGCGCCCGCCCGCCGTTCTGATCGGCCGGCCCTTCGAGCCGGGCCCGCCGTTTCTGCCCGGCGGCCCGCCCGAGCCTGGCCCGCCGTTTCGCTCCGGCGGCCCTTCGAGCCCCTGGCCCGCCGTTCCAGCCCTCAGGCCGTTCTCAAAGGAAGCCCTTCCTCAGCTGGTCACGGCGAGCGCCAGCGGCAGCACCGCGGGCGCGCCCGCGTGGCGCACCTGAGCCGCGGCCAGCGTCATGGTCCAGCCGGTGTCGACACGATCGTCCACCAGCAGCACGGGCCCGCCGCACCGCCCGATCGCGGCGCTGAGATCCTTCGGCATGGCGAGGGTGGCCCTGACCGCCTGCACCCGCTGCGCGCTGTTGTACTGCCGCCCCGGCGAGCCCGCGCGGTAGCCCAGCTCCCCCAGATAGGCCAGCCGCCCCACCTGCGCGAGGCGCTCGGCCAGCCCGCGCACGAGCTTCGGCCGGCTCGCCGACGGCACGTTGACCACCGCGACGGGCCGCTCCTTCCACTCCCACGCCGACAGCACCTTGACCACGGCGGCGAACACGTCGTCGGGCACGGGGGCGTCGTCGCCGGCGAGCAGCTCGCGCAGCCGGTTGCCCCAGCCGATGTCGGTGAGCCGCCCGAGCGCCCTGCCGGGCTCGGCGCCCAGCTCGGGCTTGATGCGCCCGGACAGGTCGGGCATGCCGGTGGGCCACTGCCTGCGGGCCTCGATCTCGACGCCCGGCCTGGTAAGGCGTTCGCGCGCGGTCTCGACGGCCTGTGCGGCGATCTCGGTGGAGCGGTGGCTGCCGGTGCAGTTGTCGCAGCGGCCGCAGGGCGTGGCGGTGTCGTCGTCGAGGTGACGGCGCAGGAACTGCTCGCGGCACTCGGTGGTGGTGAGGTAGGCCAGCATGGCCTCCTGCTCGGCGCGGCGCTCCGCCGCGATGCGGGAGTAGCGCTCGGTGTCGTACTCCCACGGCGCGCCGGTGGCCTCCCAGCCGCCCTTGACCCGGCGTACGGCGCCTTCGACGTCGAGCACCTTGAGCATCATCTCCAGCCGGCCCCGGCTGAGATCGACCGCGGACTCCAGGGCCTGGGTGGACATGACGCCGCGCTCTTCGAGCGTCTTGAGCGTGGTACGGACGAGGGGCTCGGGCGGGAAGGCCAGCGAGGCGAAGTACGCCCAGATCTCGCGGTCTTCGGCGCCGGGCAGCAGGATGACCTCGGCCCGCTCGACGCCGCGCCCGGCCCTGCCGACCTGCTGGTAGTAGGCGACCGGCGACTGCGGCGCGCCGACGTGGACCACGAAGCCGAGGTCGGGCTTGTCGAAGCCCATGCCGAGCGCGCTCGTGGCGACCAGCGCCTTGATCTTGTTGCCGAGCAGCGCCTCCTCGGCGGCCAGGCGCTCGGACGGCTCGGTCTGGCCGGAGTAGGCGGCCACCTCGAAGCCCTGGTCGCGCAGGTAGCCGGCGATCTCGTGGGCGGCGGCCACGGTGAGGGTGTAGACGATGCCGGAGCCGGGCAGCTCACGCAGCGTCTGGGCGAGCCAGGCCAGCCGCTGCTCGGCGGTGGGCAGGCGGACGACGCTCAGGTGGAGGCTGTCGCGCTCGAGCGGGCCGCGCAGGACGAGCGTGTCGTCGTCTTCGCCGCGCAGCTCGGGCGGCAGGCGCAGCTGCTCGGCGACGTCGCGGGTGACGCGGGCGTTGGCCGTGGCGGTGGTGGCCAGCACGGGGATGCCGGGCGGGAGCTGCGCGAACAGCGTGGACAGCCGGCGATAGTCGGGCCGGAAGTCGTGTCCCCAGTCGGAGATGCAGTGGGCCTCGTCGACCACGACGAGCCCGGCGCTCTCGGCCAGCTCAGGCAGGACGTTGTCGCGGAAGTCGGGGTTGTTGAGCCGCTCGGGGCTGACCAGCAGCACGTCGACCATGCCGTCGGCGACCTGGCCGTAGATCTCCTCCCACGCCTCGGGATTGGCGGAGTTGATCGTCACGGCTCTGATGCCGGCGCGCTCTGCGGCGGCGATCTGGTTGCGCATGAGCGCGAGCAGCGGCGAGACGATCACGGTGGGGCCCTCGCCCAGCTCGCGCAGCAGCGCGGTGGCCACGAAGTAGACGGCCGACTTGCCCCAGCCGGTGCGCTGCACGACGAGCACCCTGCGGCGGTCGAGCACCAGGGCCTTGATGGCGGCCCACTGGTCGTCACGCAGCCTGGCGTGCTCGCCGGCCAGGGCCTGCAGCCGCTCTTCGGCCTCTTCCCGCAGCATCGCGGCGTCGGGGGCATCAATCATGCCTCCCTTGTTACCAGCTCCGGGCGACGGAATTCGCCGATCCCGCCCCCGGACGCGGCTCACGCCGGGTCGGCGTGCTCGGGGAAGGCGTTGATCGTGACGCGGTGCATGCGGCGGCGCTCGGTGGAGTCGGCGACGGCGTGGTGCTGGGTGGAGCGGATGTCCCAGAAGGCCGGCCTGCCCGGGCGCCGGCGCAGCCCGCACTGGAACCCGGGCGCTCCGATGTGCTCGGTCACGGGATGGAACTCGATCATGACGCCTTCCGGAGACGGATGCGGATCCCTCGCACCGAACGCAAGACCAAGCAGTTGATCGGCCAAAGGAGCGCGCGCCGATCGAACAAGTCTGCGATAACTCGTACGGATCGAGTAGGATCGGAGCCTCGGCATGATGGTCGACGCCATCTTCTCCCCGGGCACCCCAAGCGTGAGCGACACCATGGATACGCCACAGACGACCTGGCTCGTGCGATCATCTGCCATAGGCGAAGACGTCCCCACCCCTTCCGGCCGCGTGGCCGCGCCGGCCCGCCGCCCGCGCGCGGCGCCGGGAGACGGGCCGCATCGCCGCCTCGCACGCCGATCTGACGCTTCTCCAGCGAGCTGACGGCTACGGTTAGAGCACAAGAACAGAAGGAGGATGCGCTTCCCCTCGGCGCGACGGCCGAGGCAGCCGCGCAGCATACGATGGCCCGACGCACGACAGCACCCCCGCCCGAGGACTTCGAGGAGCGGATCGTCGACATCGACGTCTCCTCTGAAATGCGCAGGAGCTATCTCGAGTACGCCTACTCGGTGATCTACCAGCGGGCGCTGCCCGACGCTCGCGACGGCCTCAAGCCGGTCCAGCGGCGCATCCTCTACTCGATGAACGAGATGGGCCTGCGGCCCGACCGCGGCCACGTGAAGTCCTCGCGCGTCGTCGGCGACGTCATGGGCAAGCTGCACCCCCACGGCGACAGCGCGATCTACGACGCCCTGGTCCGCCTGGCCCAGCCGTTCTCGATGCGCCTGCCGCTCATCGACGGCCACGGCAACTTCGGCTCGCCCGACGACCTGCCGGCCGCCATGCGTTACACCGAGGCGAGGCTGGCCCCCGCGGCGATGCTGATGGTCGAGTCGATCGACGAGGAGACGGTCGACTTCAAGCCCAACTACGACGGCCAGGAGACCGAGCCGGTCGTGCTGCCGTCGGCCTTCCCCAACCTGCTGGTCAACGGCACCAGCGGCATCGCGGTCGGCATGGCCACCAACATGGCGCCGCACAACCTCGGCGAGGTCGTCGCCGCCGCCCGCCACCTGATCAAGAAGCCCGACGCGACGCTCGACGAGCTGATGAAGTTCGTGCCGGGGCCCGACCTGCCGACCGGCGGCCAGATCATCGGCCTGCAGGGCGTGCGCGACGCGTACGAGACCGGGCGCGGCACGTTCCGCATGCGGGCCAAGTGCTCCATCGAGCAGATCACGCCGCGGCGCAAGGGCATCGTCGTCACCGAGCTGCCGTACAACGTGGGCCCCGAGCGCGTGGTCGCCAAGATCAAGGAGCTGGTGACCAGCAAGAAGCTGCAGGGCATCGCCGACCTGAAGGACCTCACCGACCGCCACAAGGGCCTGCGGCTGGTCATCGAGATCAAGAACGGCTTCATCCCCGAGGCGGTGCTCGAAGAGCTCTACCGCCTCACGCCGATGGAGGAGACGTTCGGCATCAACAACGTCGCGCTGGTCGACGACGAGCCCCGCACGCTCGGGCTGCGCGAGCTGCTGCAAGTCTACGTCGACCACCGGCTCGACGTCGTGCGCCGCCGCTCGGAGTTCCGCCGGCGCAAGCGCGAGGAGCGCCTGCACCTGGTCGACGGCCTCATCATCGCGCTGCTCAACATCGACGAGGTCATCCAGGTCATCCGGTCCAGCGACGACTCCTCCCAGGCGCGCACCCGCCTGATGGAGGTCTTCGACCTCACCGAGATCCAGGCGTCCTACATCCTCGACACGCCGCTGCGCCGCCTGACCCGCTACGACAAGCTGGAGCTGGAGCGGGAGAAGGAGACGCTGACCGACGAGATCGCCAAGCTCAACGAGATCCTCTCCTCCGAGACCAAGCTGCGCCAGGTGGTCTCCAGCGAGCTGGCCGACGTCGCGAAGAAGTACGGCACGCCGCGCCGCACGGAGCTGCTGGAGTCGCCGGGCGTGACCCGCGCCCCGGTGACGGAGCTGCAGGTCGCCGACGACCCATGCCTGGCGCTGCTGTCCTCGACCGGCCTGCTGGCCCGCACCGCCGACGCCTCGCCGCTGCCCGGCGACGGCCAGCGGTCGGCCCACGACGTGCTGGTCAGCGTGGTGCGCACATCCGTACGCGGCGAGGTCGGCGTCATCACCTCACACGGCCGGTTGATCCGCATCCAGGTGGTCGATCTGCCCACGCTGCCGTCGTCGGACGACCCGCCGTCGCTGTCGGGCGGGCATCCGGTCTCCGAGTACGTCTCCCTTGAGCCCGACGAGAAGGTGGTCGGGCTGGGCTCGCTCGATCCCGAGGGTCCCGGCCTGGCGCTCGGCACCGCCCAAGGCGTGGTCAAGCGCGTGGTGCCGGACTATCCGGCCAACCGCGACGACTTCGAAGTGATCACGCTGAAGGAGGGCGACCGCGTCGTGGGCGCGGTCGAGCTGGTGTCGGAGTCGCACGACCTGGTGTTCATCACCTCCAACGCGCAGCTGCTGCGCTACCCAGCCTCGCTCGTACGTCCCCAGGGCCGGCCCGCGGGCGGCATGGCCGGCATCCGGCTCGACGAGGGCGCGCGGGTGATCTGGTTCGGCTCCGTCGATCCCCAGCGTCCGGCCCATGTGGTCACCATCGCCGGGTCCTCCACGGCGCTGCCCGGCACCCAGGTGGGCGGCGGCAAGGTCTCCGACTACGCCGAGTTCCCGCCCAAGGGCCGCGCCACCGGCGGCGTCCGCGCCCAGCGGTTCCTCAAGGGCGAAGACGTGCTGCTGCTCGCCTGGGCGGGCCCGGCCCCGGCCAAGGCGGTCTCCGCGGTGGGCAAGCCGGTGCCGCTGCCCGGCGAGCTGGGCCGCCGCGACGGCTCCGGCGTACGCCTGACCCACACCATCGGCGCCATCGGCGGCGCGCTGGCCTCCAGCCCCGAGGCCCTGCCGGGCGGCTCTGACTCGGCCACCGAGCAGACATCGTCCGCCTCCGACGAGGAGTAACGGCGGGCGGGGGACGCTCCGGCGTCCCCCGCGCCCGTCTCACTCCGGCCCGGTCGTCGATGAGCCGTACGCGGTGCCGCCGTCGCCGACCTGATCGCCGCGGCCCGCGACCGGCCGGCGCGCGGCGACGTCGCGTCCAAGGCGGCGGCACTCGCGCTCACCCCGGCCCTGTCCTGCCGCCACTGGAACGCCGACGGCTCCGTCCGCGACCGGCGTACGGTGCTCGGCGCGTCGGCGGCCGCCGCGACGCTGCTCGACCGGTCGAAGAGCGATGCGTACGAGGTGGACGACGCCGTGGCGTCGGTCGCCCGCGACGTGGCGCGGCAGGCCGGCAAGCGCCCCGGCCTGCAGGCGCTCGCCGACCATGAGGTGGCCGCAGGGAACGTCCGTAAGGCGGTGGACCTGCTGGTCCAGGCGACCCGCTGACGCTCGGAGGCTCCGGGCTCTGGCCTTCGGGCTGCGCGCTGGGAGTCGGGGCTGACCTCTCGCGATGTGCGGAGGTCAGCCCCTCATCCCGGGCCGGGAGCAGTCCCCATCGCCCGGCCCGGGCTCGTACGCCCCGCGTCAGTCGGTTGCTGAATCGACGCAGAGGCAGAACGGGTGGCCCGCCGGGTCGAGGAACACGCGGAAGGAGTCGTCCTCGCTCGGCTGGTGCTCGTGCTTGCGCGCCCCGAGCGCGAGCACCTGGCGTTCGGCCTCGTCCATGTCGGTGACCGTCACGTCGATGTGCATCTGCTGCGGGCGCGAGCCGCCCGGCCAGTCGGGCGGCCGGTGGTCGGGGGCGAGCTGGAACGCCAGCCGGAAAGGCGACCCGCCGTCGGTGACCACCACCCATTCGTCGTCCGCCGAGGTGATCGGCCAGCCCAGCAGCCGGGAGTAGAACTCCGCCAGCCCCCTAGGGTCGGGGCAATCGAGCACGGTGGTCCTGAACGCGGCGATCCCGCCCATCACTGTCCCGCCTCTCCATGATGACAATGGACGTCATGGCTGCTAACTCGTTCATGGTTCCACTCGGCACTCCCGCGCCCGCCTTCGACCTGACCGCCATCGACGGCGGCAGCGTCTCGCTGAAGGACCTCGAAGGCTCGCCCGCCACGCTCGTCGCCTTCCTGTCGAACCACTGCCCGTACGTGCGGCGCATCGAAGACGGCATCGGCGCGCTGGCCAAGGACTACGGCGCGCGGTTGTCGATGGTCGCCATCTGCAGCAACGACAGTGTGAATTACCCGGATGACGATCCCACACACCTCGCCGAGCAGGCGCGGCGTGCGGGGTTCACGTTCCCGTACCTGCTGGACGAGACCCAGGAGGTGGCCAAGGCGTACCGCGCCGCCTGCACCCCTGACTTCTTCCTGTACGACGGCGACCTGCGGCTCGTCTACCGGGGCGAGTTCGACGGCGCGCGGCCCGGGAACAAGGAGCCGGTGACCGGCGCGTCGCTGCGGGCCGCCATCGACGCCGTGCTGGAGGGCAAGCCGGTGCCGCAGGAGCAGAACCCGTCGATCGGCTGCGGCATCAAGTGGAAGCCGGGCAACGAGCCTGCCTGAGCCCTTCGTCCGGCACCGCCTCGGCAGCCTCGCAAGACCCGTTCGGCGCGGTTCGGCCGGGCGCTGTCGCGGCCGGTGCGTCACGGCACCGGCGTCCACCACGCCGGCATGCGTAGCGCCGCCGGGCCCCCGGTGCGGCCGCCGAGGCGGTCCGGCATGCTCAGCGCCGCCGGGCCCCGGTGCGGCCGCCGAGGCGGTCCAGCATGCGCCCCGGTGCGGCCGCCGAGGCGGTCCAGCATGCGCCCCGGTGCGGCCGCCGAGGCGGTCCGGCGTGCGCGCAACCGGCGAGCCCGGCGGCCCGGCTAGGAAGCGGCGGCGGCGATGGCGGCGGGCAGAGCAAGGAGCAGATCGTGCGGCTCCCCGCCCTCCCAGTGCCGGATCAGCTTGGTGCCGGCCTCCCCCGGATCGAACTCCTCGCACCCCAGCGGACCGAAGCAACCGGCCTGGTCGAGCATCTGTATGAGCGGGTCGTCGTCAGGCAGGGTGGCCGCGTAGGCGGCGGCGTCGAGGAGCGCGAGCGCGCACCTGGCGTTCCGCCCCTCATCCCTGGACTCCACGCGGTCGAGGCGACGCCGGGCTTGAGCACGGAGGTACTCGGCGAGCGATTCTGACCTACTCACGACAAACCTTCTTCGGTGACGTACGTACGGCTACGACATCATCACTCGAAGTGAGGCTCTTTCGTGGGACGTTTGCCAAGTACGGCCAGTCGGGCCCCCGCGAACATCACTTATATGAGGTGCGGGATCATTTGAGGCATGAGTGCGTTCGACGACCTTTACGCCGCCAACGCCACGTTCGCCGAAAGCTTCGGCGCCTCTGAGCTGACCGGCCGCGCGGCCCGTGGGCTGGCCGTGGTCACCTGCATGGACTCCCGTATCGACCCGCTCGGCCTGCTCGGGCTCAAGCCCGGCGACGCCAAGATCCTGCGCAACGCCGGCGCTCGCGTCACCGATGACGTCCTGCGCACTCTGGTGCTGGCCGTTTACCTGCTCGGCGTGGAGCGGGTGCTCGTGATGCCGCACACGGACTGCGGCATGACGAAGGTGACGGACGCCGACGTACACGAGCTCACCCTGGCCCAGGGGGTGGACACCCGCAGCCTGGAGTTCCACACCGTCCCCGACCAGGCCGCCGCGCTCCGCCACGACCTCACCCGGATCGCGAGCACACCGTTCCTGCCTTCGGACATGCCGGTGGCCGGCGCCATCTACGACGTACACACCGGCCGGTTGTCGCCGTACACCGGCTGACCGAGCTGAAGGGCTTCGGTACGGCCCTGAGACGCCATCAGCGCAAGGCAAGAGCCGCAGGCGGTCAAAGGTGACCAAGGCACGCCTTAAACGCCTCACAAGCCCATTGAGGCCCGTCGGCCCCTCCCGTCTCTGGCTTCGTCCCGGCCCTACGCAGAAGCCTCTCGGGCCACGCTGAAGGCCGTTTCGGATCAACCTCTGCCCGAGACCCGATAAATCGCCCCGCCGTCGCGGACGCGGGCCGGCAGATCGGGCGCGTCGAGCCGACCGGGCACGTCAGGCCGACCGGGCACGTCAGGCCGACCGGGCACGTCGGGCGGACCGGCGAACAGGCGTCCAGCGGACCGGTTCAGGCTGGGCGCCCCCGCCGACCGCTTCAGGCCGGGCAGCGCGGCCCGCGCGTGTCGCGCCGAGCGGCTCGACCTCGCGAGTCAAACCGACCGACCCCGCCGCGCGGGTCGCGCCGAGCTGCCCGATCTCACGAGTCGAACCGACCAGCCCCGCCGCGTGAGTCGCGCCGAGCGACTCGACCTCGTGAGTCGATCCGACCGGCCTGGTCGCGTCGGCCGGGTCGGCGGGCGAGCTGCGCGCTCCGCCTTGCTCACCGAGAAACCACCCGGCGCGGGATCAGGCGCCCCCGGCCGAGCCGATCGCGACATCGGGCCGAGCCGATCGCGACGTCGGGCCGAGCCGAACGCCGCCCAGCAGACCTCCCCGGACCGCGGCCCGCGTGAGTCAGGCCAGGGCGACCGGCCGGGCCACGCCGCGGCAGCCCGGCCGATCGATGAGACCGGATGACCCGATGGCGCGGGGTCAGGCGTCGATGTGGTCGCGGTCGACCTCGGCCGCGCTGTTGACGATGAACTCGCGGCGCGGCGCGACCTCGCTGCCCATCAGCAGGTTGAAGATGTGCTCGGCCGCCTCGGCGTCCTCGATGCGGACGCGGCGCAGGATGCGGTGGCGCGGGTCCATCGTGGTCTCGGCGAGCTGGTCGGCGTCCATCTCGCCCAGACCCTTGTAGCGCTGCACCGGGTCCTTCCACCGCTTGCCGCGCCGCTCCAGGTCCCGCAGCACCTTCTGCAGCTCGGCGTCGGAGTAGGTGTAGATGTACTTCTCCTTGCCGCGCCCCGGGTTGATCAGCTCGATGCGGTGCAGCGGCGGCACGGCGGCGAAGACGCGCCCGGCCTCGACCATCGGCCGCATGTAGCGGTGGAAGAGGGTGAGCAGCAGGCAGCGGATGTGGGCGCCGTCGACGTCGGCGTCGGCCATGAGGATGACCTTGCCGTAGCGGGCGGAGTCGATGTCGAACGTGCGCCCGGAACCGGCCCCGACGACCTGGATGATGGCCGCGCACTCGGCGTTTTTGAGCATGTCGCTCACGGACGCCTTCTGGACGTTGAGGATCTTGCCGCGGATCGGCAGCAGCGCCTGGAACTCGGAGTCGCGGGCCAGCTTGGCGGTGCCCAGCGCGGAGTCGCCCTCGACGATGAACA
Organism: Nonomuraea sp. NPDC052634; assembly: GCF_040678535.1. NCBI lineage: Bacteria > Bacillati > Actinomycetota > Actinomycetes > Streptosporangiales > Streptosporangiaceae > Nonomuraea > Nonomuraea sp. NPDC052634. The sequence continues at coordinate 139,866 of NZ_JBFATY010000008.1, forward strand.
GCTCGCTGCGGTCGACGTCGTCGCTGCGGCAGTCGACCAGCTTGGCGGGCAGCGCGGAGTTTTCCAGCGCGCTCTTGCGCCGCTGGTTGTCGCGGTGCTCGCGGGCGGCGATGCGGGCCTTGGCGGCGGCGACGATCTTCTCCAGCACCGACCTGAGCGGCTGCTTGTAGCCGCGCGGCGGGTTGGTGAACAGCTCTTTCAGCTCGCGCGAGACGACGTGGGAGACGATGCGGCTGGCGGCGGAGGTGCCGAGCACCTCCTTGGTCTGCCCCTCGAACTGCGGCTCGGGCACTCTGACCGTGACCACGCCGGTCAGGCCCTCGGAGATGTCGTCCTTGGTGACGGGGTCGTCGCCGTTCTTGAGCAGGCGGGTCTCGCGCAGGACCTCGTTGATCGTACGGACGAGGCCGCGCTCGAAGCCCGTCAGGTGGGTGCCGCCCTTGGGCGTGGCGATGACGTTGACGAACGAGCGCACGGTGGACTCGTAGCCCTTGCCCCAGCGCAGCGCCACGTCGACGCTCAGCTCGCGCTGAACCTCGGTGGGCGTCATGTGGCCCTGCTCGTCGAGCACGGGCACGGTCTCGTGGAAGTGGCCGACGCCCTGCAGGCGCAGCACGTCACAGAGCGGCTCGTCGCGGGCCAGGAACTCGACGAACTCGGCGATGCCGCCGTCGAAGCGGAACTCCTCTTCGGTGCGCTCTTCGTGCCTGCTGTCGTAGACGGCCAGGGTCAGACCGGGGACCAGGAACGCGGTCTGGCGCAGGCGCACGTGGATCTCGTCGAGGGAGATCTCGGCGTCGGGGAGGAAGATCTGCCTGTCGGCCCAGAAGCGGACGCGGGTGCCGGTGACGTTCTTAGGGATCGTGTCGCCGATGCGCAGGCCGGACTTCTTCTTGAACTTGGCCTTGGGGCCTTCGCCGTCGAAGATGCCGGGGACGCCGCGCCTGAAGCTGATCTCGTGGACCCGCCCGTCGCGGTCGACCTCGACGTCGAGGCGCGCCGACAGGGCGTTGACCACGGAGGCGCCCACGCCGTGGAGGCCGCCGGACGCGGCGTAGGAGCCGCCGCCGAACTTGCCGCCCGCGTGGAGCTTGGTGTAGACGAGCTCGACGCCGGCCAGGCCGGTCTTGGGCTCGATGTCGACGGGGATGCCGCGGCCGTTGTCGCGCACCTCGACCGAGCCGTCGGCGTAGAGCTCGACCTCGATGCGGTCGCAGTAGCCGGCCAACGCCTCGTCGACGCCGTTGTCCACGATCTCCCAGAGGCAGTGCATGAGCCCGCGGCTGTCGGTGGACCCGATGTACATGCCCGGGCGCTTGCGGACGGCCTCGAGACCCTCGAGCACCGACAGGTGACGAGCCGTGTAACCCGCCTCCACTAGCGTCACTTCAGCTCCCCTGGCCTAGTCATCGAACACGTGTGCGTAGCCTACCGTTCTTACCGCACGCGCGCGTACAAGCTTGCCATGGCCGCTCGTTTGCCGTTACCAACGGGCTGATCGTCATTACTTTCGGACACATTCCGCTCTGGGCGTAGCGAGGGGGCGGTTGGGAACGTCCACGTCCGGTTAGATGTTGTTCCAAGTGACTGACGCCAGATCCTCGCTCCGGCGAGGGTGACACGAAAGGCGATACGTGACTGGAGCTCTCGCCCCCGTTAAGCCGCTGACGGCCCTCGACCGCTGCGACCGCTGCGGCGCCCAGGCCTACATTCGCGCGACCCTGCCTGTGGGTGGGGAGCTGCTGTTCTGCGCTCACCATGGGCGTCAGCACATCGCAGCGCTGCGCGAAAAGGGCGCCGACATCGTGGACGAGTCGGCCCGGCTCAGCGAAACCCCTGCAACCGCCCGCAACGACGAGCGCTGATACGGCGCTGGTCGTGTAAGACAACCACATAGAGCGAAACGCACGACGGCGACTCCGGGTCCGCTCGGAGTCGCCGTCGTGCTTTCATCGGTCCGCCACCCGGTGCTCTCCGCCACCACGCGATGACCGTCCGGAGCAGGGCCGGTGCGGCCCGGTCCGCGACCGTGTCGTCCGCGTCCGTGCCGAGGAGAGAAGCCGTCCCGGGCGACCGGAGGCCGCCGGTAGGGCCCGGGACGGGGCTTGGGAGGCCCGGGTGGCGGGCGCGGCCGAGGGACGAAGGCGGCGGCGAGCGGCGTCGTCGGCGCCCGCCGGAGGCCCGGCCCCAGACCGCGCCCGGCACCCGGGAGGCGGGTGGCCTACCGGCCGGTGTAAGGCTCGGGAAGGACGAGCGAGGAATGCACCGGGTTGCCCTGCGTGGGCGGCAGCTCGCTGAGGCTGCGCAGTCTGTCGTCGCGCTTCCTCAGCTCCTCGGCGGTGGTCGGCATGAGGGTGGCGCGGCCCGTGCCCACCAGGTCCTGGTTCGCGGTGACGAAGCCGCGGGTGTCGCGCTCGTACGCGGCGAAGGCCGCCACGTGGTCCCCGTTCGCGCGCGCGAGCGAGAGCGCCAGCATGTACGCGCTGACGAGGGCCGTGCTGGTGCCCTGCCCGGTGAGGAACGACGGCGCGTGCGCGGCGTCGCCGACCAGCGCGAGGCGGCCGCTGGTCCAGCGGGGCATGCGGATCTGCGCGACCGCGTCGAAGAAGACGTCGTCCGCCTTCTGCAGGGCGGCCACCATGTCCGGCACCACCCAGCCGGCGCCGGCGTAGACCTCGCTGATCAGGTCGCGCTGGGCCTGCAGGTCGCCGAAGGCGTGGAACGGCGTCTCCGGCTGGGCCCAGGTGAGCATGGCGTTCACCTCGTTCTTCGCCGCGTAGAAGGCGGCGGCCCGGCCGGGATCGTTCCACATCACGATCTCGTCCTTGAGATCGAGGATGTTGTCCATGGTGTAGATGGCGAAGCAGTAGCCGATGTAGCGGTGGAACGGCTGCTCGGGGCCGAAGACCAGCTCGCGGGTGTGCGAGTGCATGCCGTCCGCGGCGATCACCAGGTCGAAGGTGCGGGCGGTCCCCGACTTGAAGGTGACGTCCACCCCGTGGCCGGTCTCGCTCATGCCGACGATGAAGTCGTTGAAGATGAACTCCACGTCGTCGCGGACCGTCGAGATCAGCGCCTCGGTCAGGTCGCCGCGCCGGATCTCCAGGTCCCGGCCCGCGACGCTGCCGGTGACGGCCTGCGGGCGCAGGGTGGCCACCACGTCGCCGTCGTTCTCCACGAAGGTGCTCCGGTTGACATGGACCTGCACCTCCTGCAGCCAGGGCAGCAGGCCCATGCGCTCGATGACGCCCAGGGCGGTGCCGCGGATGTCGATGGCGTAGCCGCCGCCCCGCGGCGCGGGCGCCTTCTCGACGATGGTGACCTCGTAGCCGTAGCGCTTCAGCCAGTACGCCACGGCGGGACCCGCGATGCTCGCTCCGGAGACCAGGACGGTGCGGGCGGGCGAGACGCGGCCGCCGCCGGATGCATCGGTGAGTGTCATGCCTTGACTCCTTTGTTCATGGTGCGGACGACGAACAGGCACAGCGCCGCGGTCATGCCTGCGATGAAGAAGCCGGTGACGAAGCCGGACTCGGCCGGCACGTGTGAGCCGGGGGGAATCTGAGCGGTGAGAAGCGCGCCGCCGAGCATGCCGCCCACGGCCCCGCCCGTGACGCGGGTCACCAGGATGATGCTGGTGGCGATGCCGGTCTCGTTCTCGGCGACGGAGGAGGCGACGCTGGTCATCATGGCCGTGACACACAGGCCGTTGGCCAGCGCGATCATCGCCTTGCCGAGCGTGACCTGCCAGATCTCGTCGTGCGCGACGGCCAGGCCGAGCAGGGCGACGGCCATCATGACGGTCGAGACGAAGGTCATCGCGCGCGGGCCGAAGCGCCGCTCGCCGATCCCGCCGAGCGGCCCGGCCAGCGTCGAGGCGACGGCGCCGGGCAGGAGGATCAAGCCGATCGCGCTGGGGGACAGCCCGAAGCCGTATCCGTCGCCTGACACGTCGAGCAGCTGAGGCACGAGGTAGGCGCCGTTGGCGGTGCCGAGGCAGATCACGAACGTCACCACGCACGACTTCCAGACCACGGGGCGGGCCAGCATCCGCAGGTCGATCATGGGCGCGGTGGCGCGGCGTTCGACGGCGATCCACCCGGTCACGAAGGCGGCCAGCACGACGAGCATCACGATGAACGGCAGCGGCTGCGAGACCGCGTCGGCCGCCAGGATCAGCGTGAGCATGAGGGTGCACAGCACGCCGCTGAGCAGCAGCAGGCCGGGCCAGTCGAGGCGCGAGCCGTCGGATGCCCCCGGCGCGTCGGCGGGCAGCAGCTTCTTCGTCAGCAGGGTGACCGCGATGATCACGATGGTGGGCAGCGCGAACATCCAGTGCCGGGAGAGCGACTCCGCCACCGGTCCCGCGACCAGCAGCCCCACCATCGAGCCGCCGACCAGCATCCCGCTGATCAGCCCGATGGCGGCCTTGGCCTCGCCCTGCGGCAGGTGCTTGCGCACCACGATGACCGCCAGGGGCAGCGAGCCCACCATCGCGCCTTGCAGGATCTGGCCGACCAGGAGCACCGGCAGGTTGGGCGCGACGGCGGAGGTCAGGCCGCCTGCCGAGACGATGGCCGTCAGCAGCATCAGGACCCGCTTGCCGCCGTAGCGGTCGCCGAACTTGCCGGCGATCGGGGCGACGAGCGCGCCGGTGACGGCGAGCACGATGTTGAGCAGCGCCCCTTCCGTCGGGGTCATGTTCAGCTCGCGCTGCAGGAGCGGCAGCGTCGGCGCCACGACGGACTCCAGCGAGCCCATGGCGATGGCCAGCAGTGCGAGCGCCGCCACGGCGGCCCTGCTCATGCGGACCGGCGGGGCGGTGGGGGGTGTGGTCATGGGCGTCCTTTCCCTTGGTGCCGGGCGAGATGAGGGCCGGTGGCACGCGGGACGCCCTTGTCCGTACGCGCCACCGGCCGCGCGGACGCGGGGGTGTCCGCCGGAGGGGTGGCTTGTCCTGTCGTGGCCGGCACCGGGTGGGAATCAGACCGGGCGGCGAGGTGGCCGAGAGCGCTGACGGCGAGGACGACGAGCGCCGCCACCGCGACCGCGAAGCCCTCGTGCACCTGGCACAGCGCCGCGCCGGCCGCCGCGCCGAGGATGATCCACGCGACGGCGGCGGCCCGCCGCAACGCGCCTTGGGAGCGGGCGGCGCCCAGCCGGGAGTCGGCGGCGAGCCCGGTGAGTGTGGAGGTGACCACGACGGTGGTGACGTCCTTGACCGCCAGGTGGCGGGCCGTGGCCGCCTGCATCCCCATGGCCAGGGCGAGCGAGGCGGCGATCGCGGGGCGCAGGCCCGGGATGGCGTCCGCCCCTGCGACGACCAGGACGAGCGCCGCCAGGCCCAGGATCAGCGCGACGCCGGTCAGCAGGCCCGTGCACCGGACGTCCCAGCCGGATTCCGCGGTGCGCAGCACCCGCCCGCCCAGCGCGGCGCCGGCGAGGAAGAGCACGAGCGCCACGGCGGGGCCGAGCACCGGCAGGTCCGTGGTGCCCGTGGCGGCCATGCCGAGGATGACCACGTTGCCGGTCATGTTGCCCGCGAACACCTGGTCGAGCCGCAGGTATCCGACGGCGTCCACGACGCCCGTCGCGAAGGTGAGCGCGAGCATCAGGCCGGGAAGCGAGACCCGTCGCGCCATCGTCGCCACGCTGCTCATCGACCCACCGCGTAGCCTTGTGCGCCGCGCGGGTTCGCCGCCGCCCCCAGGACGCCGCTGTCCGGGTCGCGGGTGACGACCGAGAGCCGGCCCTGGCTCCACGGCCCTGAGACGGTGACGTCGTGGCCCCGCCGGCGCAGCTCGTCCACGATCGCCAGGTCCACGCGTCCCTCGATCACCAGCCCGCCCGGCGTCCAGGTGCGCGGCCAGAACGAGCTCGGCACCGCGGTGGTGTGGAACGCGGGCGCGTCGATCGCCTGCTGCGGGTCGAAGCCCAGGGCGAGGGTGCGCACCAGGTAGATGAGCTGCCACTGGTCCTGCTGGTCGCCGCCGGGTGTGCCGAGCGCGGCCACGGGGGCGCCGTCGCGCAGCAGCAGGGTGGGCGTCAGCGTCGTCCGCGGACGGCGGCCGGGCACGAGGCACGAGGGCGCGGCCGGGTCGAGCCACGTCATCTGCAGCCGCGTGCCGAGCGCGAAACCGAGCTCGGGTATGGCCGGGGAGGACTGCAGCCAGCCGCCGGACGGCGTGGCGGAGATCATGTTGCCCCAGCGGTCCACGACGTCGATGTGGCAGGTGTCGCCCCTGGTCTGCCCGGTCTGCTGCACGGTGGGCTCGCCCACGCCGTCGGCCTGCACCTCGGGCCGGCGCGTCTCCAGAGGCGGTACGTACGGCCGCCTGACGCCGATGTCGCCGGGCCGGAACTCGGTGGCGGCGACCGGGCCGATCAGACCGGCGCGTTCCTTGGCGTACTCGGGGGACAGCAGCCGGCCCAGCACCTTCTTGGCGTCCGCCGGGTCCAGGTCCCCGTAGTACGCCTCCCGGTCGGCCATGGCCAGCTTCAGCGCCTCGGTGATGGTGTGGACGCCCTCGGCGGTCGACGGGTCGATCCGCGCGTCGTCGAAGTGGTCGAGCATGGTGAGGGCCTGCAGCAGCATGGGCCCCTGGGACCACAGGCCCGCCTTGGCCACCGTGATCCCGCGGAACCTGGCGGTGACGGCGGGTTCGAGCCAGGGCTCGAAGTCGGCGAAGTCGGCGGCGGTGATGACTCCGGCGTGGTCGGTGCCCGAGGAGTGCCGGTGCGGCACGGCGGCGGCCTCCTCCACGGCGGTCGCCACGAACCCGGAGCGCCAGGCGCGGCGCGCGGACTCGATCCGCGCCCTGCGCGTCATGCCGGTGCCCTCGGCGATCAGCCTGCGCAGGGTGCGGGCGTAGACGGGGTTGGTGAGCGTGCTGTACGGGTGCGGGACGCGGCCGCCGGGCATCCACAGCTCGTACGAGGTCGGCCAGTGCTCGCGGAAGAGGTCCTCGACCGTGGCCAGGACGCGGGCGAGCTGGGGCACGACGGGCACGCCGTGCTCGGCGTACTCGATGGCGTAGGCGAGGACCTCGTCGAGCTCCCAGGTGCCCAGCTCGGCCAGCAGCCAGAGCCAGGAGTCGACGGCGCCGGGGACGGCGGCGGCCAGGGCGCCCGCTCCCGGGACGTGGTCGAGCCCCTCGGCGTGGAAGTGCTCGATGGTGGCGGCGCGCGGGGCGTGGCCCTGACCTGCCAGCACGCGCGGGGCCGGGTCGTCGGCGGTGGCCAGCACGGCGACGAGGTCGCCGCCGGGCCCGTTGAGGTGGGGCTCGGCGACGTGGAGGACGAACGCGCCCGCCGTGGCGGCGTCGAAGGCGTTGCCGCCGCGTTCCAGCACGGACTGGGCTGTCGCGGAGGCCAGCCAGTGGGTGGATGCGGACATGCCGAAGAGTCCGCGCAGCGTGGGGCGGGTCTGGTGAGGCGGTGCGTCGGTCGGTGCGTGGTGCTGACCGGCCATGGTGACCTTCCGTTCCGGGGGGCACGGGTGGCTTGGGTACACGCCGGCTCGGCCCCGTGGCGTGCGTACGCGTGGGGGCTCGGGCCGTGAGGGGGGTGGACACGCGGGACGGGGTCACGTGCCGGACCGGGGGTGCGGGGGCGCTCGGGACGCCGTGAATCAGGACGCGTGGTGTGCGGCGTGATGTTCGGCCAGCACGTCGCCGCCGAAGTCGGTCTCCGGGTCCCGCCAGACGGCGTGGGAGTGGTTGGCGCCCCGGTGGACCTTGGTCCACTCGATGAGCAGCCGCGGGCCGTGGAGGCGGTAGTAGTGCGGCGCGCCGGGCTCGGTCGAGCCGGCCCAGGCGAAGTGCACGGCGTCGAGCTGCGCCGGGTCGTCGTAGCGCGACAGCGGGGAGATGCCGTCCTGCACCCGGCCGAGGTAGGTGCCGAGCAGGGCGCGCAGCAGCTCACGCTGCCCGGCGTCGAGCTCGGATGCGGGCACGCCCTTGAGCGGCGGCGTGAGCGACACCGCGCGCCGCTCCTCGTCGTCCAGGAGGGTGTGCGGCTGGTCGGGGCGGTCCGGCACGTTCTGCTCGGGACGCCACAGCTCGCGGCGCTTGATCAGGCGGTCGTCGACCCGGGGGCTGTTGCCCGCCACGACGTCGTACGGCGGCCGCGGCAGCAGGATGGCCTGCCTGGCCGCATCGGGCCCCAGGGAGCGGACCAGTTCGCCGGCCAGGTCCTCGGGCGCTCCCAGCGGGCGCAGCAGCGCACCGCCGAGCAGGGGCGAGGCGGCCGGGTCCGCGCCCATGAACAGGGGCGTACTGGCGGCGACCCGCCCGTCGATCACGAGGAAGTTGACCGAGATGTGGTGGCCGCCGAAGCGCCAGCCCCACGGCTCGGTCCCGCCGGGCTCGCCGAAGACGCGCAGGTAGTACATGCCGGGGTCGCGGGAGCGCTCGCGGCCCCAGTACACCGAGAAGTCCTCGACGCGGTCGAGCACGTTCTCCAGGCCGATGACGGTGGCGACCGTGTTGTACCCGGCCTCCGACAGCCCGCTCGCGAGCAGCCGCATCGCCATGCGGTACTGGGCCGGCCGCTGCTGGGAGAACGTCAGCCCGCCGTGGTCGGTGGGCGTGTAGTACCAGCTGGTGCGTTCGGCCTCGGACGCCTCCCCCGCGCCCGGAACCGGTCCGACACCCAGCTTGCGCTGCTCGGCGTCCAGGGAGTCGATCCACTCCCCGGCCGCCTTGGCCATCTGATCCGCAACCTCGCGGGCCGCGTCACTCATGCTGCATCTCCTTGCGTTTCTGAACGTGCCGGGGTGCGGCGGCGGCGCTCACGCGTCCACCCCTATGAACTCGCGCACCCACCGCGCGATCGTGTCGGGGAACTCCGTCGCGATCGCGTGCCGTCCGCCCTCGATGACCCGCATCCGGGCGTTCGGGATCTCCTTCTCCATCAGCTGCGCGTCGGCGAACGGGGCCAGCCGGTCCTCCGAGCCGTGCACGATGAGGGTCGGCACGGTGATCTCCGGCAGCCGGTCACGGACCTCGTGCTGCTGGATGACCTGCTCGCGGCGGGCGTTCTGCTCGGGGCTGCGCTTGACGAGCACCTTCACCCGGTCGCCCTGCGCGGCCTGGCCTTGGGGGGTGAAGAAGAGGTCGAGCGCCTTGCGCTGCCGCTCCTCGTAACTCATGGACAGCAGCTCGTCGGCCACCCCGCTCTGCATGGCCCAGCTGGGTGCGGTGGCGACCAGGATGAGGGAGGCGATCCGCTCGGGGTGCCGCAGGGCGGCGTGCTGCGCGACGGCGCCGCCGAACGACGTGCCCAGCAGGTGCGCCTGAGGCAGGTCCAGTGCGTCCAGCAGGGCCACGACGTCGTCGGCGAGGTCGGCCATCGTGTACGGATGCGGCGGGTTGACGGTGACGCCCGAGTCGCGCTGGTCGTACGAGATGGCCCGGATGCCCGGGCCGAAGTGGGACCGCAGCGCCGTGAACTGGGTGCGGTCGCTCTCTCCGCCGTGCACGAGCACGAGCGGCACGCCGGACCCGCTCTCGATGACCCCGACCTCGAAGTCACCCGCCCGTACGATTTTCGTCTCGGTAGCGGCGGGTGCGGTCGTGTCGTCCTGTGGTGGCACTGCGGAACCTCCTGGGTGATGGCGTCAGGTCGCGTAGGCCGGATGTCGGCCCGGTGTGCGACAGGCGTTCACCTTCGAGCCGAGACCTGGAAGAACCCCGTTCACGTGGGGGATGGGCTCAAAAGGTTGAGTAGGAGTCTGCGGCGGCGGCCGTGTCCGCCGCGTCATACCGGGGAGCCAAAAGCAGGGATACCGCAGTAGGGGGTGGCGTGCGGGCGTGCTACTCGCCCGGGGTCACCAGCCCGGATTCGTAGGCGAAGATCACGGCCTGGGCGCGGTCGCGCAGGTCGAGCTTGGTGAGGATGCGGCTGACGTGGGTCTTGACGGTCTGCTCCGCCAGGATCAGGGTCTGGGCGATCTCCTGGTTCGACTGGCCGCGCGCCACGAGGGTCAGCACCTCGGTCTCGCGTTCTGTCAGCTCTTTCAGCCGCTGCGCGGACTTGCCGCGGGTCAGGGGACGCTGCCTGGCGAACTCCGCGATGAGCCGGCGCGTCACGGACGGGGCGAGCAGCGCGTCTCCCCTGGCGACGATGCGGACCGCCGCGACGAGGTCGCCCGGCTGCGCGTCCTTCAGCAGGAAGCCGCTGGCACCGGCCCGCAGCGCCTCGTAGACGTAGTCGTCGACGTCGAACGTGGTCAGCATGAGCACGCGGGGCCGATGGGTCACCCCCGCCGGGGGCGAGAGCAGCCGGCGGGTGGCCTCCAGGCCGTCCATCACGGGCATCCGCACGTCCATCAGCACGACGTCGGGGCGGGTGCGGCGGCTCAGCTCCACGCCCTGCGCGCCGTCGGACGCCTCGCCCACCACGTCGATGTCGCCCTGCGCGGCCAGCAGTGCCGCGAAACCGGCGCGCACCATGGCCTGGTCGTCGACGATGATGACGCGTGTCGTCACGTGGAGTCCTCTTCGCTCAAGGGCAGCCGAGCGGCCACCCGGAAGCCGCCGTCCGGCAGCGGTCCGAGCTCGAGAGTGCCGCCGACCAGCCGTACCCGCTCGCGCATACCGACCAGCCCGTGCCCGGTGCTGCTCGACTCTAACGGCGCGGCGGGCTGCTGGGGAGGCGGCCCGTTGACGACGAGGACGTTCAGCCGCCCGGCGCCGTCGCCGCCGTCGCCCGGCTCCGGCACCGACAAGGAGACCTGCGTGCGCGCTCCCGGTGCGTGCCGCACGACGTTCGCGAGGGCCTCCTGGACGATCCGGTACGCCGACAGGCCGACGGCGGCGGGCACCTCCACGTCGCAGGGAACGAAGTCCACCGGCACGCCCGCCCGCGCGGTCGCGTCCACGAGCTGCCCGATCTGCGCCAGGCCCGGCTGGGGCGCGAGCTCCTCGTACGTCTCCTCGCTGCTGCGCAGGACGCCGAGGAGGCGCCGCATCTCGCCGAGCGAGTTGCGCGCGGTCGCGGCGATGTTCGTGAACTCCTCCCGCACCTCCGGCGGCAACCGGTCGAGGCGGTATTCGGCGGTGTCGGCCTGGACGGTGATGACGGACATGTGGTGCGCCACCACGTCGTGCAGCTCACGGGCGATCCTGGCCCGCTCCTCCAGCAGCGTCCGCCGGGCGCGCTCGGCCTCGCTGATCGTCTCCTGCTCGACCAGTTTGCGCCGCACCTCGGCGCGTTCCCGCAGCACGCCGCCGATCAGCAGGGCGGCCCCGCCGAGCACGGTGAACAGCAGGTTCCTGGCCTCGACGCCGTGCGGTGTGAAGAACAGCAGCATCACGTTCGCGACCGCCGTGGCCGTCCACACCAGCAGCAGCGTCCGGCCCCGCTCGCTCAGGCCCAGGGCGAGGCAGACCGCGGTGTGGGCGAGGATCACCGTGGACGGGAACGGCCACATCAGCTGCTCAGGGAAGTCCGCGGCGCGCAGGACGAGCGCCCCGGCCACGTCGGCGGTGAACATCATGCCCCAGGCGGGCAGCGGCCGTACGACGGCGAGGAGCAGCGGCGCCACCTGCGTGATGGTCAGCACGGCGCCGACGCCGGCGATCAGGCCGTAGAACTTGGTGAGCAGGATGCCGGTGGCCGGCAGCAGGCAGACGCACAGCGCGAGCGCGGTGACCGCGGGCATCAGCCGTACCCACCGGCGCGACGAGCCCGCGACCACCGCGCGCGGACCGACGACCTTCGAGGTCATGGACACAGCCTAAGACCCGGATTCGGACGGACTCGGGCCGGGACCGGCCTCTCCCCGGTCCGCGGCGGCGCGCGTGCGGCGCAGCGCCCGGCGGCGGGAGCCGACGAGGCCGGTCCCCTCGTGCGGCAGGCCGGGATCGGCGCCCGTGGTCGCCTTCGCGGTGGACGGCGCCGTCTCGTACGGCCGCATGCCTGTCTCCCCCTCGCTCCCGCCTGCCGATCCCTGGGGGGCGAAGGCTAGAGGGGAGGTGGCCGCCGTGTCGTCATACCGGGGAACCTGATCGCGGTGATACCGGGGTAGGGGGTGCGGGTCAGAGAGGGGCCGCGCGGTAGTGGTAGCGGCCCACGGCGGTGAAGCCCTCGCCGCGGTAGAGGGCCTGCGCGCCCGCGTTCCGCGACGTCACCACCAGGTACGCCGGTCCGCCGCCCGCGTGCGCCACCAGCGCTCGCAGCACCGTCCTCGCCAGTCCCCTGCGCCGGGCCTCGGGCAGCGTCGCCATGCAGTAGATGCCGAGCGTGTCGCCCTGCGGGACCGCCCGGCCCACGGCCACCGCCCGGCCGTCCTCCTCGTACGCGGCGTACCAGGCCGGCACGCCGGTGCAGATCCGCTCGGCCGCCGCGATCCCGTCGGCGTACCGGCCGTCCACGGCCCACCAGGTCTCAAGCCAGCCCGGCCAGGGCCGCTCCTGGATCCTGACCTCGGGGGCGGGCTCGCCCTTGGGCGTCCCCGACATGATGAGCGTGGGATCGACCACCTCGTACCCCCGGTGTTCGAGCTCGTCGTCCAGCCCCTGCATGGTCCCAGGACCCACCGAGAACACGCACCGCTGCCCGCGCTCGCGGTAGAAGTCCTCGGCCGCCCGGATCGCCCGGTCCAGATCGGCCGGCCGCTCCAGCGCCAGCACGGAATTCGCCCTCTTGGTCACCCCGCCGGAGTGTCGCAGCAGCCAGCCCTCGTACGCCCGCACCTCATAAGCGGGCCAAGCCTCATGAACGAGCAGGTCGAAATTCACCCGCGCAGCCTAGCGACGGACCTTTCACCCGCGCGCCGGAAGCCCTTGCGGAGCCGGGAGCCCCTTCGGAAAGGTGCCCCGGTAAGGGCCATAGGCTAGGTGACCGTGCTGATCCTGTTGCCGCCGTCCGAAGGCAAGGCGTCGGAGGGCGACGGCCCGCCCGTGGGCGAGCTGTCCTTCCCCTCACTCGGCAAGTCACGCAAGCGGGTGATGAACGCGCTCGTACGCGCCTCCAAGCGCCGCGACGCCCTTGAGGTGCTGGGCCTGACGCCGGGCCTCGCGGGCGAGCTGGACAAGAACCTCGCGCTGGCGACCGCGCCCACCCTGCCCGCCGGCGCCCTCTACACCGGCGTCCTGTACGACAACCTCGGCCTGGCGACTCTGGACGGCGAGGCGCGAGCGCGGGCAGAGGAGAGCCTGCTGATCTTCTCCGGCCTGTGGGGTGTGGTGAAAATCACTGACCGCATCCCGCCCTACCGCCTGTCCATGGGCGTCAGCCTGCCGCCGCTCGGCGGTCTTGCCGCCTTCTGGCGTCCGGGGATCTCCAAGGAGCTCGACCGGCTGCCGGGGCTGGTGGTGGACCTGCGTTCGGCCACGTACGCGGGGGCCTGGCAGCCGGGGTCGCGCTCGGTGACGGTACGTGTGTTCAGGGACGGCAAGGTCGTCAGCCACATGGCCAAGGCCACCCGGGGCGAGATCGCCCGCGCCCTCCTCCACCAGCCCACCCAGCCGTCCACCCCCGACGAGCTGGCGAAACTCCTCGACTCCCTCGGCTACATCACCCGCCTCACCGCTCCGGCCCGCGCCACCCGCCCTTGGGTCCTGGACGTGCACCTGTCGGCCTGAACGCGACCAACCCCTCCGACCGACGAAGGACCCCGGGCGACGCGCCCGGACAGCACGACCCGGCACAGCGCCCCCGGACGGCGTGTCCCGGCACAACGCGCCCGGACGGCGTGTCCCGGCACAGCGTGGAAAGGCCCGAGTGCCGCAGACGCAGGGCCACGGGAGAGGACCCACGGAAGCGGGACCACGAACGCAGCGCCGCAGAAGCAGCGCCGCAGAAGCAGCACTGCGTGAATCAGGGGGGCAGCGGCAGCGCCGCGGAAGTAGGCCCGCCAAGCGGCGCAGCGGAACGCCGAAACGCCCCGCCGGAACCACATTCCGGCGGGGCGTCTGGCACACCCAGGCGGGGCCGCCCGCGCGGGGCCCCGAGGGGAAGGATCAGTCCAGGTAGTCGCGGAGGACCTGCGACCTGGACGGGTGACGCAGCTTCGACATGGTCTTGGACTCGATCTGGCGGATGCGCTCACGGGTGACCCCGTAAACCTTGCCGATCTCGTCCAGCGTCTTGGGCTGGCCGTCGGTGAGGCCGAACCGCATCGACACGACGCCCGCCTCGCGCTCCGACAACGTGTCGAGAACCGAGTGCAGCTGCTCCTGCAGCAGCGTGAAGCTGACGGCGTCGGCCGGGACGATGGCCTCGGAGTCCTCGATGAGGTCACCGAACTCGCTGTCGCCCTCCTCGCCCAGCGGGGTGTGGAGGGAGATGGGCTCGCGGCCGTACTTCTGGACCTCGACGACCTTCTCGGGCGTCATGTCCAGCTCCTTGGCCAGCTCTTCCGGCGTGGGCTCACGGCCGAGGTCCTGCAGCATCTGCCGCTGGACGCGGGCCAGCTTGTTGATCACTTCGACCATGTGGACCGGGATGCGGATGGTCCGCGCCTGGTCGGCCATGGCACGCGTGATCGCCTGCCGGATCCACCACGTGGCGTACGTGGAGAACTTGTAGCCCTTGGTGTAGTCGAACTTCTCGACCGCCCGGATGAGGCCCAGGTTGCCTTCCTGGATCAGGTCGAGGAACAGCATGCCGCGCCCGGTGTAGCGCTTGGCCAGCGAGACCACGAGCCGGAGGTTGGCCTCCAGCAGGTGGTTCTTGGCGCGGCGGCCGTCTTCGGCGATCCACTCCAGCTCGGCCTTGACGTCGACCGGCAGGTTTTCGGCCTCGGGACTGCCCAGCTGCTCCTCGGCGAACAGGCCGGCCTCGATGCGCTTGGCCAGCTCGACCTCCTGCTCGGCGTTGAGCAGGGGGACCTTGCCGATCTGCTTGAGGTAGTCCTTGACCGGGTCGGCGGTAGCGCCGGCGGCGGCGACCTGGGCGACCGGCGCGTCATCGTCGTCGTCGGAGAGGATGAGGACCTCGTCCTCGTTCTTCTCGTCGGCGGACCCGGCGGCCTTGGGCGCGTCGTCGTCGTCGGCGTCGTCGTCAGCGTCGGCCTCGGCGTCGTCGTCGGTCACGATCTCGTCGTCGACGTCGATGTCCTCGAGGTCGTCGAGCACTACGTCGCCGTCGAGCTCAAGGTCCTCGTCGTCATCGGCGTCGGCGCGCGGGACGTCGGCCGTCTTGGGCGCCTTGGTCGCCTTGGTCTTGCTCTCGGCAGGCCCAGCGTTCTTCTTCGGCTCGGCCTTCTTGGCGGCGGCGGATGCCGCGGCCTTCTTCGCCGCCGGAGCGGCCTTCTTGGCAGGGGCCGCCTTCTTGGCGGCCGGCTCGGCTTCAGCGGTGCCCACGACCGCGGTCACGGTCTCGGGCTGCTGCTCTTTTGCGGCCGCCGCCGTCTTGGTCTTGACGGGGGCGGCGGTGCGGCGCTTTGCTGGACGAGACTTCTTCGGCGCAGCCGAATCCGCGGCGGTCACCACCACGGTCACGCCCTCTTTGCTGAGGTTCCGCAAGAACGCGGCGGCGTGCGACATGGGGATGTCCGCCTCCTCGAAGGCCTGACGGACATCCTCAGACTCGAGGAAACCCTGCGAGCGCCCACGCTCGAGCAGTCGCTGAATGACGGGCTCGTTCAGCTCTTGTGGCTTCGAGCGAGTCGAACTTGCAGGCGACACGAACACCTCTCGAACGAACGCGTGGCGACTATGGACCCAGATGCCCGCTGGGGGGCTGTTGCCTCTCTCGGAGATCGGTGAGGCCGTGCGGACCGCGACGGACCTGCACAGCATTGTGGCACGACCCCGCGATCCATACGGCCACCTCCCGGCGGTTGACCTCCACCCTAGGCCGACCAAGACAGTAGTGCGTACGTAAGCGGGGCACTGATACCCGAAAGCAACCGTTATGACTGTTTCATTCAGTCACTCTTCGTGGCCGGTGGGACGTGAATTGCGAGCGCGGTAACGTCATCATCCTGTTCATATCCAGACAACATCCGGTCAACCAGGAAGTCCAGCAGCATGTGAGGACTGCTCACCACCTCCGGCGGCGCTTCGGTCACAACACTGCAAAGCTCTGCGAGTCCCGCATCCAGCCCCCGCTTCCTGTTCTCGACGAGACCGTCGGAGTAGAGCACGGCGGTGTGGCCGGGCGGCACCACGAACCTGAACTGCCGACGGCTGGTCGGCCAGCCTAGCGGAGTGCCGGGCTCGGCGTCGCAGAGAATCGCCGTGCCCTGCGGCGATACCAGGACGGGTGGCGGATGACCGGCCATGGCGAGCGTGCCCTCGCCGGTGACCGGCTCGACCACCATGTAGGCGAGCGTGGTGACCTGCTCTTCCTCCTCCGTGGCCTCGAAGACGCGGTCGAGACCGGTGAGCACGGCCGCGGGCGGCGGGTTGGTCAGCGCCAGCGCCCGCATGGCGTTGCGGATGCGGCCCATGCCGGCCGCCGCCTTGACGCCCTTGCCCATGACGTCGCCGACGACCGCCGCGACACGCCCGTCCTGCAGCACGAACGCGTCGTACCAGTCGCCGCCGACCTGGACGTGGCGGCTGCCGGAGCGGAAGCGCTGGGCCAGCACCAGGCCCTTGACCACCGGCAGGCGGTCGGGCAGCAGGCTGCGCTGCAGCGTCTCGGCGGTGCGGTGCTCGCGCTCGAACAGCGTGGCCCGCTCGACCGCCAGCGCGCACTGGCCGGCCAGCGCCTCCAGGAAGACGCCGTCCTCCTGGGAGATCTTCTGCGG
This sequence comes from Nonomuraea sp. NPDC052634, assembly GCF_040678535.1. Classification (NCBI taxonomy): domain Bacteria; kingdom Bacillati; phylum Actinomycetota; class Actinomycetes; order Streptosporangiales; family Streptosporangiaceae; genus Nonomuraea; species Nonomuraea sp. NPDC052634. The sequence continues at coordinate 156,571 of NZ_JBFATY010000008.1, forward strand.
GCGGGTGAAGGAGAAGCGCAGCGCGCCGAGCGCCCGGCCCGCGGCCAGCAGCGGCAGGCCGACCCACGCCTGCTCGTCGCCCTGGGCGAGGAACTGCTCCAGCATCTCCTCGTCGCCGCCCGCTTCAAGGAGCTGGGCCTTCAGCGACTCGGGGGACTCGGCGAAGACCGGGCGGCGGCTGTTGACCGCCATGGTCATCACGTTGGAGTGCGACAGCGGGATCTCGTCACCGGTGACGCCCGACGCCTCCATGATGCCCTCGCCGTTGATCAGCTTGAGCGCGGCGCGGTCGGTGTCGAGCAGCGCGACGGCGGAGCGGTCGGCGGCCAGGGCGGTGCGGCCGACGTCGATGATGACCTGGACGACCTGCTCGACGGTCAGCGCCTCGGCCAGCATGGCCGTGGCGCCCTGCAGCCGGGCGGTGCGCAGGGCGGCGGCGCCGAGCTGGTCGGTCAGCCTGCCGCGCATCTCCTCGGCCTCGCGCTGCGGCGTGACGTCGGTGTTGGCGCCGACCCATTCCACCACCCTGCCATGGCGGATGATCGGCACGGCCCGCACCTCGAAGTGGCGGTAGCCGCTGGCCCGGGTGCGCACCCGGTAGTTCCACTCGAACATCGTGCGGCCGCGCAGCGCCTCGCGCCAGGCCTCCTCGGTCTGCTGCCGCTCCTCGGGGTGGACGACGTCGAGCCAGCCGTTGGCGAGGTATTCCTCCAGGCCCTGGCCGGTGATGGCGCGCCACTGCGGCGCGTCCTCGACCACGGCGCCGGTGGGCGAGGTGATCCAGACGAGCTGGGACTGCGCCTCGACGAGCGAGCGGTAGCGCTCCTCGCTGCGGCGCAGCGCCTCCTCGGTCTGGCGGCTCTCGGTCACGTCGAGGCCGATCAGGGCGATCGCGCGCAGCTCGCCCGTGTCGTCGTGAACCGGCGAGAACGACAGCGACCAGTGCCGCGTGTCGCCCTCGGCGGTGCGCACGCGGACGCGACCCTCGGTGACCGGCGCGTCACCCTCGATGACCGCCTGCACGGCGTGCGTGATGATCTGGCTGAGGTCGGCGGCCAGCACCTCGACCGGCTGCCGGCCGAGCATGCGGTCCGCAGGCACGTTGACGACGTCGCTGAAGACGTCGTTGACCCGCTGGATGCGGCCCTCGGCGTCGAAGAACGCGAAGGCGAACTCGGCCTCCGACAGCATGCCCTTGAAGAGGGCGGAGTCTGAGATGTCCACATCCGACTCCCGGGGACGGGGAACGGAGGTCTCGGCGCTCATGGTCCGCACCTCCGTCGCGTGCCAGGGTCTCCCACGCGGCACATCTCCATAACTGTGTATCGGCGTAGCGCAGCTCCGGGCGACCGGATCCTGCAGTACATCATCGACGATGGGCATGTACGGACGGAAGCCCCCGCCGCGGCCCTGTCGCCTCTAGGGTCTACGCATCCTGTCAAAGTCGCTCCACATTGCGCAGCAAGATCAGGTTACAGCGCCAGATCGCCGGGGCGGATCCCCGCCACGGCCTCTTGGCCCTACTGGCCCTTGGCCGCGCGCTTGGCCTCCTGTTTGGCCGCCCGCACGCGGGCCAGGCTGTCGGCGTCGACCACGTCGGCCACCGACCGGTACGACCCCTCCTCGCCGTAGAGTCCGGCTGCTTCCCGCCAGCCTGGTGGCTGGATCCCCAACTGCTTGCCCAGCAATGCCGAAAAGATCTGGGCCTTCTGCTTGCCGTATCCCGGCAGGGCCATGAGTCGTTTCACCAACTCTTGACCGTCGGCGGCGTCGGCCCAGATCTTCTCCGGCCTTCCGTCGTAGTGCTCGACGATATAGGCAGCCAGCGCCTGGATGCGGGCCGCCATGGATTTGGGGTAGCGATGCACGGCCGGCTTCTCCGCGAGCAGGGCGGCGAACGCCTCGGGGTCGTAGGAGGCGATCTCCTCGGCGGTCAGGTCGTGCCCGAGCCGCTCGGAGATCGTGTACGGCCCCGTGAACGCCCACTCCATGGGGATCTGCTGGTCGAGCAGCATGCCGACGAGCAGGGCGAGCGGGCTGCGGCCGAGGAGCTCGTCGGCCTCACTCCGCTGGGCGAGCTGGATGCGCATGGAGACAGCTTCGCATGAAAGCCCGCCGGGTGAAGTGAACACAGGCTCTAGGGAGCCTTGACACGCGCCCGAGAAAAGGTGAAATGGGAGCGCAAGTCGCCCTGCAGACATTCCTGGGGGTTTGCCCCTAGGGTTCCAGAGGAATCTCACTCCTATGCTCGCTCTGGCCACACGGTTCCTGCGGGAGCCGGTCAGTCACAGGCTGGCCGAAGAGTTCCTGACCGTGCCCGTGGACACGATCGACCGATGCGTGGCCGACGTGTGCGCGTGCGCGCAGCATCTGGGCATCTCGGCGACACCCGAGATCGTAGAACGCATCGCGCGCGAGCACCTGCTCGCGATCGTCAACTCCGCGCCGCCGCCGCGCGGCCACCGCTGAGGGAGCGGCGAGGCGCGCGGGACGAGGCAGGCGTGGCGCGAAGTGTCCTGATCGGCGTGTGCCGGCGCGCTCGCCATCGCCGATAACATCGAGGTCACCGGGCCGTGTTCTCCGCACTGTCCGCGCCCGGAATACGAGAGAGTGAGGGTGTGCGCCGACACCGACGAGTTCCCGGGGAGAGCACTCCTCCAGATGACGTGTTCAAGGAGATGCTGCAGGCGGCTCGTGAGTTGCTGGCCGTACGCACTCCCCTCGACGCGGAGCTGATGGTCTCCGACATGATCGGCGCCTGGTGGGGCAGGCGCGTCAGGGGCGGTGACGTCGAGCAGGTGCTCGGGGAGGGGCTGGTCGACTACGCCGCCAAGGCCGGCACTCCGGCCTCGCTGACCCTGCTGATCTGCCTGGCCTACCTGGGCACCGCGCGCCAGGGCGCCAAGGCCGAGGGCGCGGCGCTGGCGATGATGGAGTCGGGCGTGGCCCGTCCCGGCTGGGCCGACCGGGTGGGCGCGGTCAAGCCGGCCGGCTGCTACGTCTCGCGCGACGCCTACGGCGACCAGGACACCGTGATCTGCACTTTCGCCTACCGGTGGAACGACAGCGACCAGCCGATCGACCGCCACGCGCTGGTCCTGGTGGTCGACTACAACATGAACGGCATGGCCCGCGACGCCTGGGTCTCCTCGCAGGTCGACAAGCTGCTGGAGCAGGCCAGGGCCGAGGCGGAGGACAACCCGCTGCTGATCTTCGAGGAGATCGAGCCCGACCAGGCCAGGGCGCTGCTGGAGTCGGCGATGAAGGCCACCAGGGAGCCGAAGACGCCGCCGCCGGTCAGCGACAGCTACAGCGCCTACCACGCCTTCGCCAGGGCGAGGCTGAAGGCGCTGCCCCCCGGGCGCAAGCGGCCCGCGCCGCTGCACAGCGAGGCCCCCTACAGCAGGGAGCGGCGGGCCATGCTGGCGGCGGAGTTCCTGGCCTCCGACGACGCCGAGCACCTGTCCGACCCGTCGGCGGCCTCGCGCTGCGCCGACCACATCATCGACTACGGCTGCGAGCAGGACTTCAACCGGCCGCTGCGGGTGAGCCCGATCAAGTGCGAGACGTTCCTGCTCGACTGGCTGCCGCGCAAGGTGATGCTGAGCGAGGCGGAGCAGGAGGCGATGCCGCACGTGCTGGCGGCGTGGGTGCGCTTCGCCGCGCGCCGCACGGGCCTGCCCGAGCAGGGGCTCAAGGCCACGCTCGACGCGGTGTGGGAGGCGATAGGGAAGTTCCCCGAGGCCTACCGCGACCCGACGACGTTCGGGCTCGACCGGGCGCTGCTCGAGCGGCTGCTGCCGGACGGCGACCTGTCGGCGCTGGCCAGGCGGGCCTTCGCCTTCCCCTACCTGCAGGGCACGCACAACGGCATCGACCTCGACCGGCTCGACCCGGCCGACCCCGCGGACCGCCGTACGTTACTCGAGATCGACCACGACGCGGGCATGGACCAGGAGCACCTGGCCTGGCACGAGGAGATCGCGAGCCGGCTGTGGGACGGCGACCCGCCGCAGCTCTGGGAGGCGGCGCAGCGGCTGCTCGATCTCGGCCACGACCGCCACGACGTGCTCCATGTCCTGATCGAGATCGTCGAGCGGATCGGCGGCCATCCCGACGAGCTGGCGGCGGCGCTCGACGACATCGCGGACATCCCGGACGAGTTTTAGAGTCTTCTTCCATGGCGTTCTACCGGCGGCTCGCCCGCGGCCGTTACCTGGCCTCCGAGCACACCCAGGGCCCGTGGGATCCGCGTACGCAGCACATGGGCCCCGTCGCCGCGCTGATCGCGCACGAGCTGGCGCAGACCGCGCCGCGCCCGGGGCTCGAGCCGTCCAGGCTGGCCGCCGACGTGTTCGCTCCGGTGCCGGTGGCCGAGCTCGAGGTGAGCACCGACGTCGTACGCGACGGCAAGCGCGTGCAGTGCCTGTCGGCGAGCGTGTCGTCGGGCGGCCGCGAGTACGTCAGGGCCACCCTGTGGCGGATCCGCGCCGCCGAGACCTCCTCCGTGGGCGCCGCGGACGCGCCCGCCCCGCCCGGCTCGGCGCCGGTCGACGACTCCTGGATCGCCTCCGGCTTCGGCTACGGCCGCGCGATGGAGTGGCGCTTCGTCGCCGGAGGCCCCGCGCAGGCCGGCCCCGCGACGGTATGGGCCAGGCAGCGGGTGCCGCTGGTGGAGGGCGAGGAGCCGGCCCCGTTCGAACGGGTGGCGCTGCTCGCCGACAGCGGCAACGGCATCAGCGCCGCGCTCGGCTTCGACACCCACCTGTTCGTGAACGTCGATCTGACGATCTCACTGTTCCGCGCCGCGACCGGCGAATGGATGTGCATGGACTCCGCGACCGTGCACGGCCCGTCCGGCCGCGGCCTGACCCGGAGCACCCTTTATGACGAGAACGGCGAGATCGGCGCGGCCGGTCAGACGTTGTTCGTCGCGCCGAGATAGCCGTTGCCCCAATGATGGGTGGCATGGTGGATGGCATGGTGGACGGCACGGTGGGTGGCATGGTGGGTGGCATGGTGGGTGGCATGGTGGGTGGCATGGTGATCGACCTGAACGCCGATCTCGGCGAGGGCTTCGGCATCTGGCGGCTCGGCGACGACCTCGCGCTGCTGGACATCGTCACGAGCGCGAACGTGGCCTGCGGGTTTCACGCGGGCGACCCGGTGACGATCAGGCGCACGTGCGCGGCGGCCGTCGACCGGGGCGTGGCGATCGGGGCTCAGGTGTCCTATCGCGACCTGGCGCACTTCGGGCGCAGGGAGATGGAGGTCGAGCCCGAGGAGCTGTGCGCGGAGGTGCTCTACCAGCTCGCCGCCGTCGACGGCATCGCCAGGGCGATGGGCGGCCGGGTCTCCTACGTCAAGCCGCACGGCGCGCTCTACAACCGGATCTGCCGCGACGAGGCGCAGGCCACGGCGGTGGTGGAGGCGGTGGCCGACTACGACCCCTCGCTGCCGGTGCTGACGCTGCCCGGCTCGGTGGTGCACAAGGTGGCCGCGGCCGAGGGCGTGCCGACGGTGAACGAGGCGTTCGCCGACCGGGCCTACACGCCGAAGGGGACGCTGGTGCCGCGCCGCGAGCCCGGGTCGGTCATCCACGACGCCGAGGCGGTGGCCTCACGTGCCCGCCAGATGGCCCTGGAAGGCTCTGTGACGGCCGTAGACGGCGGTTCGGTGCCGATCTCCGCCCGATCCATCTGCGTCCACGGAGACACGCCTGACGCGGTCCGGCTGGCGCAGGGAGTGCGCGACGCGTTGCTGTCCGCCGGAGTGGTCCTCCAGGCGTTCGCGTGATCAGGACGGCCGGGGAGCACGGGCTGCTCGTGGAGACGGGATCGCTGGAGCTGTCGCACCGCGTGGACGCGGCGCTGCGGGAAGAGCGTCCCGAAGGGGTGGTGGAGATCGTGCCGGGCCCCGAGACGGTGCTGGTGGTGGCGCCTGGGGCCGATCAGGGACGGCTGCGGGCGCGCCTGGAGTCGGTCGTGCGCGAGGAGAGCGGCAGGGCGGCGGCGGGCGACGCGCCCGACCGGCCGCTGGTGACGATCCCCGTGGTCTATGACGGGGCCGACCTCGACTCGGTGGCGAAGCTCGCCGGGATCTCCGCGGACGAGGTGATCGCCCGGCACACCGGGCGCGAGCTGGTGGTGGGCTGGCTGGGGTTCGCCCCCGGCTTCGCCTATCTCACCGGCCTCGATCCGGTGCTGGAGATGCCCAGGCTGGACACGCCGCGCACGTCGGTGCCCGCCGGGTCGGTGGCGATCGCGGGGCCGTACTCCGCGGTCTATCCGACGGCCTCGCCCGGCGGGTGGCGGCTGATCGGGCGGACGCCGGTGCGGGTGTGGGACGTGACGGCCGACCCGCCGTCGCTGTTCCGTCCCGGCACCCGGGTGCGATTCGAGGCGGCATGATCGAGGTCGTGGCGCCGGGGCCGTACGCGACGGTCCAGGACCTCGGGCGGCCGGGGTTCGCGCATCTGGGAGTGCCCTGCTCGGGCGCGGCGGACGCGCCCGCGCTGCGGCTGGCCAACCGCCTGGTCGGCAACGCCGAGTGGCTGGCCGGGATCGAGCTGACCTTCGGCGGCGCCCGGCTGCGCTTCGCCGACGCCGCCTGGGTGGCGGTGACCGGCGCGCCGCTGGAGGTGCGGGCGGCGGGCGCGTCCGGGGTGCGGCCCGGCATGGGGGCGCCGTTCTGGGTGCCGGCCGGCGCCGAGCTGCGGTTCGGCCTGCCTGCCGAGGGGCTGCGCACGTACGTGGCGGTGCGCGGCGGCATCGCGGTCGAGCCGGTGCTGGGCAGCAGGTCCACCGACTCGCTGTCCGGGCTGGGGCCGCCGCCGCTGCGGGCGGGCACGGTGCTGCCGGTCGGCGTGCCCGACGGGACGATCACCGTCGATCAGGCGCCACTGCCCGGGCCGCGGCCGCCCGTGCTGCGGGTGGTGCCGGGGCCGCGCGACGACTGGTTCGAGGCCGGCGCGCTGAAGGTGCTGTGCGACCGGCCGTACGAGGTGAGCCAGGACAGCAACCGCGTGGGCGTGCGGCTGCTCGGGGCCGAGCTGGCGCGGGCCAGGCAGGGCGAGCTGCCGAGCGAGGGCATGGTCACGGGGGCGATCCAGGTGCCGCCCAGCGGGCAGCCGATCGTGTTCCTCGCCGACCATCCGCCCACGGGCGGCTACCCGGTGATCGCGGTGGTGCTGAGCGCGGACCTGCCGGTGGCCGCGCAGCTGCGGCCAGGCGACCGGGTGCGGTTCGCGCTCGCGCAGCGGTTCAGCGGGTGAGGCCGCCGGTGACGCAGGTGGTGACCGCGCCGCCCACCCAGACCCGGCCGTCGTCGTCCGCGGAGATGCGGACGCGGCCCCGCCTGCCGATCACGGTGCCCTGGGAGGCGATGTAGGGGGCGCGTGCCCGCCCGCTGCCCAGCAGCCACTGCCCCAGCGACGCGTTCAGGCTGCCGGTGACCGGGTCCTCGATGGTGGCGCCGTGCTGCGGGAAGAACGCCCGCACCTCGAAGGCGCACTCCGAGCCCTCGGGGTACGGCCCGGCCACGCCGACCGCCTGCGGCATCGTGCCGGGCCGCAGGGCGAGCACCCGTTCGGCGTCCGCCAGCAGCACCCCGATCCAGCCGGGGCCGTTGTCGACCCACTCGGCGGCCACGATGTCGCCGCGCTCCACCCCGAGCGCGGCGGCCACCCCGCCGAGCAGCCCCTCGTCCACCGGGCCCGAGCGGACCAGCGGGGGCGCCTCGAAGGCCAGGCCGTCATCGGTGATCCGCAGCGTGACGAGCCCCGCCTCGCACTCCTGCACCACCTGCCCCTTCGTACGGGGCTCGCCGCCCGCCTCCAGCCAGGCGTGGCAGGAGCCCAGCGTGGGGTGCCCGGCGAACGGCAGCTCCTGGTCGGGGGTGAAGATGCGGACCCGGTAGTCGGCCTCAGGGCTGCCCGGCGGCAGCAGGAAGGTGGTCTCGGACAGGTTCGTCCACCTGGCGATGCGCTGCATGTCCTCGGTGCTCAGCCCCTCGCCGTCGATCACGACCGCGAGCGCGTTGCCGAGGTACGGGGTGTCGGAGAAGACGTCCACCTGCGTGAATCTGCGAGCCATAGCCCGGAGTCTTCCAGAAGGGGGTTTTCCGCCGGATGTGCCGCCCGCACACTGGACGGCGTGGCGGACTTCGATGTTGTGGTGCTGGGCTCGGGACCGGGCGGTCAGAAGGCGGCCATCGCGGCCGCGAAACTCGGCAGGCGCGTGGCGGTGGTCGAGAAACGGAACATGATCGGCGGCGTCTGCATCAACACGGGCACGATTCCGTCGAAGACGCTGCGCGAGGCGGTCCTCTATCTGACGGGGCTCAACCAGCGCGAGCTGTACGGCGCGAGCTACCGCGTCAAGGAGGAGATCACGGTCGCCGACCTCGGCATGCGCACCCAGCACGTCATCGGCCGCGAGATCCAGGTGATCCGCAGCCAGCTCGCCCGCAACCACGTGACCGTGCTCCAGGGCACCGGCCGCTTTCTCGACCCGCACACGATCGGCATCACCGGCGAGGGCCAGGAGGAGAAGAAGGTCACCGCCGACAAGATCGTGATCGCGACCGGCACCTCGCCGGCCCGGCCCGACAGCGTCGAGTTCGACGACAAGACGATCATCGACTCGGACGCGATCCTGCGGCTCGACCGCATCCCCGAGACGCTGGTCGTCGTGGGCGCCGGTGTGATCGGCATCGAGTACGCCTCCATGTTCGCCGCGCTCGGCACCAAGGTGACGGTGGTCGAGCGGCGCGACCGCATGCTGGAGTTCTGCGACCTGGAGATCGTCGAGGCGCTGAAGTACCACCTGCGCGACCTCGCGGTCACCTTCAGGTTCGGCGAGAACGTGGCGGCCGTCGAGCGGCGGCCCCGCGGCGCGCTCACCCTGCTGGAGAGCGGCAAGATCATCCCCGCCGACTGCGTCATGTACTCGGCGGGCCGCCAGGGCAAGACCGCCGAGCTGTGCCTGGAGGCCGCCGGGCTGACCGCCGACGACCGGGGCCGGATCAAGGTGGACGAGAACTTCGTCACCGAGGTGCCGCACATCTACGCCGTCGGTGACGTGATCGGCTTCCCCGCCCTGGCCGCCACCTCGATGGAGCAGGGCAGGCTGGCCGCCCAGCACGCCTGCGGCGAACCGGCGGGCGACCTGGCCGAGCTGCCGCCCATCGGCATCTACACCATCCCCGAGATCAGCTTCGTCGGCCGCTCCGAGGACGAGCTGACCCGCGACAAGGTGCCGTTCGAGGTGGGCGTCTCCCGCTACCGGGAGCTGGCCAGAGGGCAGATCATCGGCGACTCGTACGGCATGCTCAAGCTCCTGGTCTCCCCCGAGACCCGGCGGCTGCTCGGCGTGCACGTCTTCGGTACGGGAGCCACCGAGCTGGTGCACATCGGGCAGACCGTGATGGGGTGCGGCGGCACCATCGACTACCTGGTCAACGCGGTGTTCAACTATCCGACGCTGGCGGAGTCGTACAAGGTGGCGGCGCTGGACGCGATGAACAAGATGCGCACGGTCGCCCGCCTCACCGCCGGCATGTGAGCCCCGCTCACTTCGTGAAGGAGATCTCCACGCGGCGGTTCTTGGCGCGCCCCTCCGGGTTGTCCTTGCCGTCCGGCAGGGTGTTCGGCGCGACGGGGTCGGCCTCGCCGTGCCCCGCCACGCTGAACTGGACGCCGGGCACGAGCTCGGCCAGCTTGTCGCGCACCGCCTCGGCCCGCCGCTTGGACAGGTCGAGGTTGTAGGAGTCGGAGCCCTTGGAGTCGGTGTAGCCGTCGATCGAGACGGGTTTGCCCTGCGCCTCCTTCTTCAGTACGTCGGCCGCCTGGTCGAGGCGGCTCTTGGCCTTGCCGGAGAGCGTGGCCTTGTCGAAGGCGAACAGCACGTCGGCGGCGACGATGATCGTCCGCTGCCGGCCGCTGGTCTCGTTCGTCACCGACTCGTCCAGGTTGGAGGTCCGCTCGGTGATGTCGAGCACCTTGCCGCTGACGTCGAGGGTCCTGGGGTCGATGTCGAGGACCGGCGCGTTGACCGGGGTCTCCCCCGCGAGCGGCGGCTGGGTCGGCTCGGCAGCGCCGCCGAGCAGCAGGGCCAGCGCGGCGGCGCTAAGAGATCGGAACATCGGACAGCGTCCCCACGTTCGGGATGTGCACGTCCACGGTCGTCACGTCGGGCGGCGGAGCGGCGAACGTGGCCGAGAGCACCGCGGTGTCGTCCTTCTTGAGGAACAGCGCCTGGATCCGGGAGCACACGCACTTGCCCTCGCTGTCGACCGCCACCAGGTGCTTCTTGGCGTTCTTGACGTCCACCAGGAAGACGCCGTCCACCTTCGGCTGAGCGCTGGGCGAGGCCGAGAAGGCGCTGTGCACACTCCAGCCGGTTACATCGCCGCCATCATCGAGCACCGTGACGGTGAAGGTGAGGTTGACGAAGCGGTCGCGGCGCAGCAACTGCACGATGTCGACCCTGAACTTGGTGTGCTCGAACGAGCTCTCCCTGCTCGCCAGCACCTTGTCGGGCGGTGCGGTGGAGGTCGGGGCGGCCGGCTGCGCCGGCTTCTGGGCGGGCTGCTGTGCCGTCTCCTGTGCCGCCTCCTGGGCCGTGTCGTTCGCGGACCGGGCCGCCGCCGGCTTGGGCTCCTGCGCGAAGAGCCCGCCCGCCTGGCAGCCGGTTAACGAGACGGCGAGCGCGGCCAGGGCGAGGATCTTCATCGGTCTCATGTGTCGGGGAGTCTAACGCCGCGCGGGCTGGAACCCAAGGGATTTCGGATCACCCGGAGGCGGGCCGGCTTTTGCGCGGCGCGGACTTCTTGCGCCCGGCCACGAGCGTGTCGCTGGGGGACGCCGTGCCCTCGCCGCCGTCGCCCTGATCCTCGCCGCCGTCGCCCTGATCCTTGGCGGTGGCGCCCGGCCTGGGGTGCGGCACGGTGTCCTCGTCCGCGGCCGGTGCCTTCGCGGGCGTCTTCGCGGAGGGCTTCGCGGGTGTCTTGGCGGGGGGCTTGGCGGGTGTCTTGGCGGGGGGCTTGGCGGGTGTCTTCGCGGGGGGCTTGGCGGGCGTACGGGCCTGCGCCGGTGTGGCGGCGGGCTCGGCGGGCTTCTCGATCGGATCGGGCGGCTTGGGCGCCTCGGGCCCCTTGAGCGCGGCGATCACGCGGTCGGCCTCGGTGTCGGCGGCGAACTCGTCGGCTGCCTCCGACTCCCTGCGTCTGATGACGACCATGTGATCGACCGACACCCGTCCCGCGCCGACGACGGCGAGCAGCAGCGAGGCCGCGGCGAGCAGGATCAGCTCGTTGAGGGTGATGGGGTTGAGCGGCGGCGCGACCAGGAAGACGGCCAGCGCCTCGGCGAAGAGGACGAGCCCCGTGATGGAGACGGCGAGCCCGGCGATGAGCAGCGCGCCGCCGATGAGCTCGGCGAGCATGGTGACCGTGGCCCAGGCGCCGGGGGCGGGCGCGCCCTGCTCCATGAACTTCGCGCCGGTGATCTTCAGGCCGTCTTCGAGCTTGGCCCAGCCGTTGGAGAAGAAGATCCCGCCCACGCCTAAGCGGGCGACCAGAGCGGCGAGGTCACGGAGGGCCTGTCTCACGGTAGATGTCTGCCCTGATCGGGACATGGCACACCTCAATCACGGCGGAGCAGCATGGCCACCAGCACGGCGGTCAGGCTGAGCAGGACGACGCTCACGACGACGGTCGTGTGCAGGGCGTTGACGAAGGCCCACCGGGCCGCGTCGAGCAGCGCACCACCCGTCTGGCCGCCGATCTGCTCGGCGACGTGGGCGGCCGAGGCCAGCGACTGGCGGGCCTCGTCCATGCCGCTGTCCGGCACGCCGGGGACGGGCGGGAGCCCGGGGGCGTAGACGATGGTGGTGATCGTGCCGAGCACGGCCACGCCGAGCCCGGCGCCCAGCTCGTACGCGGTCTCCTCGATCGCCGCCGCGCCGCCCGCCTGCGACTCGGGCGCCGCCGCCATGATCGTGTCGGACGCGGCGAGCAGCGCCACCTGCACACCGAAGCCGATGCCGATGAAGCAGCACGCGAGCATCACGGGATGGCCCTCGACGCCCCAGGTCAGCGTGGGGGTCAGGGAGAGCGCGACGAGGGCGAGGCCGCCGCTCATGGTGGCCCGCATGCCGATCTTGGGCAGGATGTGGGCGGCGGCGAGCCCGCCGGCGATGGCCGAGGCGACCAGGGGCAGCATGCGCAGCGCCGCGCGTACGGGGCTGTCGCCGAGCACGAGCTGCAGGTATTGGGCGAGCATGAGCTGGAGCCCGACCAGCGCGAACACGCCGAGCAGCACCCCGGCGACGCCGGTGGTGAACGGCCGCCGCTTGAACAGCCCGATCTGCAGGAACGGCTCGCGCAGCCGCGTCTGCCGGTGAACGAACGCCGCGAGCAGCCCCAGCCCGGCCGCGAACACCAGCACCGAGGCCCACAGCGGCATGAGGCTGCCCGACCCGGCCTCCTTCAGCCCGAAGGCCAGCGCCAGGATGCCGAGCACCGACAGGATCGCGCTGGCGGCGTCCCACGGCCGGTCGGGGCGCTCGCGCGACTCGGGCAGCAGGCGTACGGCGGCGGGCAGCAGCACCAGCAGGATCGGCACGTTGATGAGGAAGACCGCGCCCCACCAGATGCCGACGAGCACGCCGCCGATGAGCGGGCCGACGGCGGCGCCGGCCGCGGCGACCGCGCTCCAGACGCCGAGCGCGATGGCCCGCTCGCGCCGGTCGGTGAAGACCTGGCGGATCAGCGACAGCGTGGCCGGCATGATCATCGCGCCGCCCACGCCGAGCAGCGCCCTGGCGAGGATGAGCGTCAGCGGCGTCGGGGCGAGCGCGGCACCCGCCGAGGCCACGCCGAACAGCGCGAACCCCCAGAGGACGAGCCGTTTACGCCCGTACTTGTCGCCGAGCGTGCCGAACATGATCAGCAGCGGCGCGACGACCAGCGAGTAGATGTCGATGATCCACAGGAGCTGCACCGCGGAGGGCTCGAGCGCGGCTGTGAGCGCGGGCACCGCGATGTGCAGGACGGTCGCGTCGACCGTGATGAGCAGCAGGCTCAGACAGAGCAGCACCAGGATGGACCAGCGGCGCTCCTGGGGGTTCCGGTCGGCGACGCGTACGACGGGTGCGGCCTGTGTGACGGTCATGGGCCTCCTTGCAGGCCGATCCGAATCACAGGGCCCGCACGTGCTGTTGATCGACCGGCGGCGAAGCCGCGGTGGGGTGTCGTGGCTCCGGCGCTCGGGCTTGCGTGGCAGCTTAGGCCATGTCAGGCACTTGTCATAGCGGTATCGGACGATCCACGGTCAGGCCGGATCTCTCTAGAGAGATACAGCCATATGTCGGGATCTATCCATCGATCGATTGACAGCCGATCATGGGACCTGTGGGGACCGACGGACGTGACAGCACCACCGAGCCATCCGACCGGTCCTCCCGCGAATGGTGCGAAGAGGCCGTGACCAGGCTGAACGCCGGCCGTCCAGAATCCGCGCTGGACGCCGCGCGCTACGCCGCCGACCGCGAGCCCACGGCCGAGTGGCCGCAGCGGCTCATCAGCCTCGCCCACGAGCGGCTCGGCCGCGACGCCGACGCCCTGCCCGCCGCCCGGCGCGCCGTGGAGCTGTCGCCGGGCTCATGGCCGGCCAGGCTGCGCCTCGCCTCGGTGCTGCGCCGGATCCCCGGCCGCTGGCAGGAGGCCGTCGAGCACGCGGCGCTCGCCGGGAAGTTCGCGCCCGAGCAGCCATCGCCCGCCGTCATGCTGGGCGACCTCGCGCTGCTGCGGGGCGAGCACGTACGCGCCGAGCGCTCGTACCGGGCCGCGCTGGCCATCGACCCCGGCAACCCGCAGGCCCGCGTCAACCTGGGCCTGGCGCTGGTGCGCTGGGACCCGCCGCGCGCGCACCACGATCCGGCGTGGCCGGTCGCGCACCGCGATACGGGGCGGGCCAGGCGGGCGCTGGAGGTGTGGTCGCGCCAGGTCAGGCTGCTGCCGGCGATCGCCACGCTGGCCGTGGCCGCCGCCGCGCTGCTGCTCGACTGGGGCGCGCAGGCGCGGCTCGGCGGGTTCGCGGTGCTGGCGCTGCTGGTGCCGCTCACCGTCAGGCACGCGCGGCGGGTGACGCCGTGGGCGTACGCCAGGGCGATGCTGTGCCGCGATCCCTGGCTGGGGGTGTCGGTGGTGTCGGCGGCGCTGGCGATCCCGGCGTTCGCCGCCTGGCTGCTGCTGGGCGCGGTGCCGGCCCTGCCGCCCGCCTTGGACCCGGTCTGGGCGGGGCTGGCCGGTTATGTGGTGCTGAGCTGGCCTGCACTGGCGGCGGTCAGGGTGCTGGCCGAGACGTGGCGGGGACGTCCGCTCCTGGCGCTGGCCGAGACGCTGCCGGCGCGCGCGGCCGAGCGCACGGCCCGGCGCAACGTGGGCGTGCTGCTGTGGATCGTGCTCGGCAGGACGTGGACGGTGCTGGTGGCGCTGGTGGGCGGCGCGCTGGCGGTGGAGCCGCGGGCGGCGGTGGCCGCGGTGGCGGTACCGTACCCGATGGTGCGGAGCTACCTGCGGGCCCGTCGGCACGGCGACCGTGCGCTGTCCGCGGCCGCGGCGCTGGTGGTGCTGGGCGCGGCGGGCTGCGCGGCGGGCGGCCTGCTGGGGCAGGCGTGGCCGTGGCGGATCGGGCTTGGCGCGCTGCTCGCGACGGCCGTGGTGTACGCGGGGCGCGCGCTGCTCGCCTGGTGGCGCGGCGGTCCCGGCCCGTGGCGCTCGTCGATGCTCATGTGCGACCTGCCGATGGGCGCGGAGCCCTCGGTCCCGCTGGACGCGCAGGTCCGCCAGACCTTCTCCTACGCCCGCAGCATCGTGCTGTCCTACGGCGACGCGCTCGGCCCCCGGGTGGCGGGCGCGGTGGCCGGCGTCACCTCGTCGGGCGAGCTGCGGCTGATCGCCGAGACCGAGGCGTGGCGGGCCATCGAGGAGGACCCCAGGGTGGCGGTGTTCGCCTCCGATCCGACGCAGCGCCGGTATTGGGTGGAGGTGCGCGGGGTGGCGCAGGCGGGCTCGGACGTGCTGTGGGTGACGCCCAAGGAGGTGCTTGTCGGCGAGTTTCCCGGACGGCACCAGCGGCGCTGATGAGAATATTGTTCTATGCGGATTCTGCGCACCCCGGATGAGCGCTTCACCGGACTGCCCGACTTTCCCTACGAGCCGCGCTACGCCGAGGTCGGCGACGGTCTGCGGATGGCGTACGTCGAGGCCGGCCCCGCCGGCGGCGAGCCCGTCGTGCTGCTGCACGGCGAGCCGAGCTGGTCGTTCCTCTACCGGCACGTCATGCCCGAGCTGGCGGCGGCCGGGCTGCGGGCGATCGCGCCCGACCTCATCGGCTTCGGCCGCTCCGACAAGCCCGCCGACCCGGCCGACCACACCTACGCCCGCCACGTCGAGTGGACCAGGGCGCTGCTGTACGACGCGCTCGGCCTGACCGGCGTGACGATCGTCGGGCAGGACTGGGGTGGCCTCATCGGGCTGCGCCTGGCCGCCGAGCACCCCGGCAGGGTGGCCAGGATCGTGGCGGCCAACACGGGCTTGCCGACCGGTGACATTCCCATGCCCGAGGTCTGGCACCGCTTCAGGGAGACCGTGCGCAAGGCGCGCGTGCTGGACGTCGCCAGGCTGGTCCAGGCGGGCTGCAAGACGACGCTGCCGCCGCGGGTGCGGGCGGCCTACGACGCGCCGTTCCCCGACGAGCCGTACAAGGCGGGGCCGCGCGCCATGCCGGGGCTGGTGCCCACCACGCCCGACGACCCCGCGGCGCCCGCCAACCGCGCTGCCTGGCAGATCCTCACCACGCTCGACCGCCCGGTGCTGGTGGCGTTCTCCGACGGCGATCCGATCACCGGGGGCATGGCGCCCATTCTTCGCAAGTCGCTACGCGGCGCCTCCGGCCTGGAGCATCCCGTGATCAACGGCGCGGGGCACTTCCTGCAAGAGGACGCGGGAGCCGAGCTCGGCCGGCACATCGCCCGTTTCGTGACCTCGACCTAGCGTGTCAGGACCGCCCAACCGTCGGCCCGGTGCGGTATAACCGGGGGCGGACCGGGGAGGCGTGATGCGTGAGTCCGGCAGGACCCAGACCGCGGGGAGGGCCGTGGCGCGGGATCTGTTCGAGAAGGTTCGGCTGCGTTATTTCCAGATTCCCCCGGCCGTGCGCCGGGTCGTCTACGCGGTCGTGCTCGTGGCCGCGATGGGCGTCGGCGCCGCGCTCGGCTGGGACCTCCTGCAGACCTTCCCCCTGGTGCTGCTGCTGCTCGCCTTCGTCGCGCTGACCATGCGCTTTCCCAGGGCCGCCGCCACCGTGCTGGTCGTCGCCGGATGGGTGGTGCTGGCGCTGCCGGTCTTCGCGACGCTGTTCCCGCCAGGCGCGGGCACCGTGCACCTCATGGTCGCGCTGTCACTGCCCGTCGCGGGGGCCGCCCATCTGATCCGCTGGGTGACGCCGTGGGTGACCACGTTGATGGCGCTCGTGCCCGCCGGGGTGCTCGCCGCCGCCGTCGCCCTCGTCTCCGACACGATCGCGGTCTGGGTGGCGTACGCCGCCGCCGCGGCCGTGCTCGTGCAGCGGTTCCTGCTGGCCCGCCGGGTCAGGGCCGAGACCGCCGCCGCCGAGGAGCAGCAGGTCCGCGTCAGGGCGCGCGAGGGCCGCCCCGAGGCCCCGCAGGACAAGCAGGCCGCTCCCCCGCAGATCTCCGTCGAGGAGGCGCTCGCCGAGCTGGAGAGCATGATCGGCCTCGCGCCGGTCAAAGAGCAGGTGCGCTCCATCGCCGCCTCCATCGAGGCCGGCCGCCTGCGCGCCGAGGCCGGCTACTCCACCGGCCGTCCCACCAGGCACTTCGTCTTCGTCGGCCCGCCGGGCACGGGCAAGACCACCGTCGCCCGCGCGCTCGCCAAGATCTTCTACGCGTTCGGCCTGCTGGAGACCCCCTACGTCGTCGAGGCGCAGCGGGCCGACCTGGTGGGCGAGTTCCTCGGCGCGACCGCTATCAAGACCAACGAGCTCGTCGACAGGGCGCTCGGCGGCGTGCTCTTCATCGACGAGGCGTACGCGCTGATCAACTCATCCGACGGCCAGCCCGACAGGTTCGGCGCCGAGGCCGTGCAGACCCTGCTCAAACGGGCCGAGGACGACCGCGACCGGCTGATCATCATCCTCGCCGGCTACGAGCAGGAGATGAGCGCGTTCCTGTCCAGCAACCCCGGCCTGGCCAGCAGGTTCGCCACCCGGGTGCGCTTCCCCGGCTACTCCCCCGCCGAGCTGGTCGAGGTCACCGAGCTGCTGCAGCGGCGCAGGGGCGACACGATGACGCCCGAGACCCGGCGCGTGCTGCTCGGCCTCTACGAGGACGTCCACCGCCGTGGCCTGGTCGACGAGCTGGGCAACGCCCGCTTCGCGCGCAGCCTGGTGGAGGCCGCCGCGCAGGCCCGCGACGTGCGCGTGGTGGGCGCGGGCGGCACCCCGACCACCGAAGACCTCGTCACCACCACCACGGCCGACGTCACCAAGGCGTTCGAGGAGCTGACCGCCCGTTTCCGCGGCTACGTCGCCACGCCCACGCTGGAGGAGGCGCTGGCCGACCTCGACAGGATGGCCGGCCTCGCCCCGGTCAAGCGGCAGGTGCACGCGATCGCCGCCCAGCTCCAGGTGGCCAGGATGCGCCAGGAGCGCGGCCTGCCCACGCCGCAGCAGATGCGCCACTTCGTCTTCACCGGACCGCCCGGCACCGGCAAGACCACGGTCGCCCGCGTGCTCGGCCGCATCTTCGCCGCGCTCGGCCTGCTGGCCAGGCCCGACGTGGTCGAGGCGCACCGCGCCGACCTGGTCGGCCAGCACCTCGGCGCGACCGCGATCAAGACCAACGAGCTGATCGACAGGGCGCTCGGCGGCGTGCTCTTCATCGACGAGGCCTACAGCCTGGTCAACCCCGGCTACCAGGGCGGCGACGCGTTCGGCGCCGAGGCCGTGCAGACCCTGCTCAAGCGGGCCGAGGACGACCGCGACCGGCTCGTCATCGTGCTGGCCGGCTACGAGCGCGAGATGGACGCCTTCCTCGCCACCAACCCCGGCCTGGCCAGCCGCTTCAACCAGCGCGTGGCCTTCCCCAGCTACACCCCCGCCGAGCTGCGGCAGATCGCGGTGCTGCTCGCCGAGCAGGCCGGCGACACCTTCGACGAGGAGGCGCTGAGCAGGCTCGACGAGGTGTTCGCCTGGGTGTGCGAAGAACGGCTGATCGACGGGCTCGGCAACGGCCGCTTCGCCCGCTCGCTGTTCGAGCGCGCGGCCATGCGCCGCGACGTCCGGCTCGCCGCCCACGCCGCGCGCGGCGGATCGGCCAGCGCCGCGGACCTCACCACGATCACTGGCGAGGACGTCCGCACCGCGGTGGACGAGCTCGCCGGCCGCTGACGCTCCCGGCCCGACTTTCTTCGGCGCATCAGGTGCGCCACCCCCTCACTTCGTGTAGCAATATGGCTACGATGGGCCACATTCGGTGGCGTGTCGGCACGTTCGGCTGCGTAGGAGGGGAGGGCGATGGCGGGGTTCCTGGCCCGCAGGCTGCTCAACTACGCCGTGCTCGTGATCGTGGCCGCCAGTCTCGCCTACCTCCTGGCCGCCATGGCCCTCGACCCGCGCTCCAACTACGCCGACCGCACTCCCAAGCCGCCGCCCGCCGTCGTCGACGCCCAGCTCACGGCGCTCAACCTCAACGACAAGACGCCGCTGCTCGAACGGTACGCGACCTGGGCGGGCGGGGTGCTGCGCGGCGACTTCGGCAAGACGGTCGCGGGCGCGCCGGTCAACGACGACATCAAGCGCCGCATGGGCGTGACGTTCCGGCTGGTCATCCTCGGCCTGGTGTGCGGCAGCCTGCTCGGCGTGGCCACCGGCGCGCTGGCCGCGGTCCGCCAGTACGGCTGGTTCGACCGGCTGTCCACCGGCCTGTCGTTCGTGGTGCTCGCGGTGCCCGTGGTGGTGCTGGCCAACATGCTGATCCTGGTGGCGTCGTGGGCCAACGAAAACGTGTTCGGCCGCCCGCTGCTGCTGGTCAGCGGCGAATACAGCGACGGGCTCACCACCGGCTTCTGGGGCCACGTGGCCGACCGGCTGCAACATCTGGTGCTGCCGACGATCTCGCTGTCGGTCGGGCTGATCGCGGTGTTCAGCCGCTACCAGCGCAACATGATGCTCGACGTGCTGGGCGCCGACTTCGTCCGCACGGCCAGGGCCAAGGGGCTGAGCAGGCGCAAGGCGCTGACCCGCCACGCGCTGCGCACCGCGATGATCCCCGTGGTCACCTACTTCGCGTTCACCTTCGGCGCGCTGCTGACCGGGGCCACGTTCACGGAGAAGATCTTCGGCTGGCACGGCCTGGGCGAGCAGCTCATCAACTCGATCTTCAGCAACGACGTCAACACCGTCGCCGCCATCTCGCTGCTGGCCGCCGTCGCCGTGCTGTGCGCCTCGCTGGCCGCCGACCTGCTGCACGCCGCGCTCGACCCGAGGGTGCGGGCCGGATGACGCTGTCAGACGAGGAGCTCGCGGAAGAGCTGTCCGACGGCACGGTCGTCAGGGCGCCGTCCAGGGCGCGCGTGGTGTCCAGGCGCTTCTTCGCCTCCACGCAGGGGCGCATCGGGTTCGCGGTGCTCGCGCTGATGTTCCTGCTGGCCTTCGCAGGGCCGCTGTTCAGCCCGTGGACGTACACCGACAAAGACTTCACCGCGTTCCTGCAGCCGCCGTCGGCGCGCCACTGGTTCGGAACGCTCCAAACGGGCGCCGACGTCTTCGCCGTCACCATGCGCGGCATGCAGAAGTCGCTGGTGGTGGGGCTGCTGGCGGCGCTGGTGTCCACGGCGCTGGCAGCGATCGTGGGCGCGTTCGCCGGCTACTTCATGGGCTGGACCGACCGGGCGCTGAGCTGGGTGACCGACCTGCTGCTCGTGCTGCCGGCGTTCCTCATCCTCGCGATCCTGTCGCCGCTGTTCGGCGCGGGACAGTGGCCGCTGTTCGTGATCATGCTGGCGCTGTTCCTGTGGATGGTCACCTCGAAGATCGTGCGGGGCATGGCGATCTCGATCAAACAGCGCGAGTACGTGCAGGCCGCGCGCTACATGGGCGTACCGCCGGTGCGGATCATCTTCCGCCACGTCATCCCCAACCTGTCCTCGCTGCTCATCGTGGACGCCACGCTCAACGTCAGCAGCGCCATACTCACCGAGACCTCGCTGTCGTACTTCGGGTTCGGCATCCAGCCGCCCGACGTGTCGTTCGGCACGCTCATCGCCGATGGTTCCAAGACCGCGGTCTACGCGCCGTGGACATTCTGGTTCGTGGCCGGGCTGCTGGTGATCACGGTGCTGGCGGTCAACCTCGTCGGCGACGCGCTGCGGGACGCGTTCGACCCCTCCTCATCGCGGAGGGCGCGATGACGGCCGAGCCGGTGCTGGAGGTACGCGACCTCACGGTGTCGTTCGGCGACGTGCCCGCCGTGCGCGGGGTGAGCTACGCCGTACGCCCCGGCGAGGTGCTCGGCATCGTCGGCGAGTCGGGCTCCGGCAAGTCGGTCACCTCCGCCGCCGTGATGGGGCTGCTGCCGCCGAGCGCGCGGGTCACCGGCTCGGTACGCCTGCACGGCCGCGAGCTGATCGGCGCCCCCGAGCGCACGCTCAACTCCTTCCGCGGCAAGACCATGTCGATGGTCTTCCAGGACCCGCTGTCGGCGCTCACCCCGGTCTACCGCGTGGGCGACCAGATCGCCGAGGCCGTCCGCGTCCACCAGCGGGTCAGCAAGGAGACCGCGCTGGTCAAGGCCGTCGAGCTGCTCGACCTCGTCGGCATCCCTCACCCGTCGGAGCGGGCGCTCGCCTTCCCCCACGAGTTCTCCGGCGGCATGCGGCAGCGCGTGATGATCGCGATGGCCATCGCCAACGACCCCGATGTGATCATCTGCGACGAGCCGACGACGGCGCTCGACGTCACCATCCAGGCGCAGGTGCTGGAGGTACTCAAACGGGCGCAGGCCAAGACCGGTGCCGCGATCATCATGATCACCCACGATCTGGGGGTGGTGGCCGGGTTCGCCGACCGGGTGCTCGTCATGTACGCGGGGCGGCCCGTCGAGGTGGGCGGCGTGGACGACGTCTTCTACCGGACGCGGATGCCGTACACGGTGGGGCTGCTCGGCTCGATCCCGCGCGTGGACGCGGGCGCCCGCCGGCCGCTGACGCCGATCGAGGGCAACCCGCCGTCGCCGAGCGAGCTGCCGTCCGGCTGCCCGTTCGCACCGCGCTGCCCGATGCGCATCGACGAGTGCGAAAAGGCCGAGCCGCCGCTCTTCGACGTCGGCGAGGGCCACCGGGCGGCGTGCATCCGCTGGCAGGAGGTGCACCCCCGGCCGCCCGGCAGGCACGCGGCCCCCGAAAAGGGCACCCATCTGGCGGTGCGCGGCGAGCGTACGGTGCTGGAGGTGCGCCACCTGGTCAAGGACTATCCGCTGCTCAAGGGCGCGATCTTCAAGCGGCGGGTGGGCACCGTGCACGCCGTGGCGGGGGTCAGCTTCGACATCCGCCAGGGCGAGACGTTCGGCCTGGTCGGCGAGTCGGGCAGCGGCAAGACCACCACGCTGACGCAGATACTCGAGCTGGCCGCGCCCCAGGAGGGCGGCATCGTCGTGCTCGGCCACGACACCGCCAAGCTCACCAGGGCCGAACGCAACGAGATCCGCCGCGACATGCAGGTCGTCTTCCAGGACCCGCTGGCCTCGCTCGACCCCCGCATGACCGTCCACGACATCCTGGCCGAGCCGCTGCGCACCCACGGCAGGCCCGACCCGGCGCGCCGGGTCGGTGAGCTGCTCGCGCTCGTCGGCCTCGACCCCTCCCACGCGGCCCGCTACCCGCAGGACTTCTCCGGCGGCCAGCGTCAGCGCATCGCCATCGCCAGGGCGCTCGCGCTGGAGCCCCGGCTGCTGGTGCTGGACGAACCGGTCTCCGCGCTCGACGTGTCGATCCAGGCTGGAGTGATCAACCTGCTCGACTCGCTGCGGACCAGGCTCGGGCTGTCCTACCTGTTCGTGGCGCACGACCTGGCGGTGGTGCGGCACATCGCCGACCGGGTGGCCGTGATGTACCTCGGCAGGATCGCCGAGATCGGGCGGGTGGAGCTGGTCTACGGCACACCGATGCATCCGTACACGCAGGCGCTGCTGTCGGCCATCCCCCTCCCCGACCCCGTACGCGAGCGCTCCCGCGAACGGATCCTCCTCGAAGGAGACCTGCCGAGCCCCGCCCATCCCCCCTCGGGCTGCCGCTTCCGCACCAGGTGCCCCAAGTTCCGCGCCGAGCTGACCGATGCGGAGCGCCGGCTCTGCGTCGAGGTCGAGCCCGAGGTGCGGATGGTGGGCGACGAGGACCAGGGGGCGGCCTGCCACTACGCAGACAGGCGCGAAGTCGTCTAGACCTCGCTCGATCCGGGAGGGATACGCTCGATGAAACGATCACGTCGACTCGTGTCGGCCGCCGTGGCGTGTGCGCTGCTGCTGGCGGGCTGCGGCGACCAGCAGGGCAGCGGCGCGAGTGGCCTTGACAGCGCCGGGGATGAGCGGGAGCTCAAGGCGTACGACATCAACCCGCAGCCGCGCGAGAAGGTCAAGGACGGCGGGACGCTGCGCTGGGGCATCAACGAGTTCCCCACGCAGTGGAACAGGAACCACGTCGACGGCAACCTGGCGATGGCCGCGGTGGTCAGCAACGCGCTGCTGCCGGGGCCGTTCGTCTCCAACGAGAAGGCGGAGATCTCGGTCGACACCGACTACGTGCTCGACGCCCGGGTGACCAGCCAGAAGCCCAAGCAGGTGGTGACGTACCGGCTCAACCCGAAGGCCAAGTGGTCCGACGGCAAGCCGATCACGTGGGCCGACTACCGCGCCCAGTGGCAGGCGCTCAACGGGCGCGACCCCGACTACCGCATCGTCTCCTCCACCGGCTACCAGGACATCGAGAAGGTCGCGCGGGGCAAGGACGACTACGAGGTGGTGGTGACGTTCGAACGGCCGTTCGGCGACTGGCAGGCGCTGTTCGGGCCGCTGCTGCCGGCCTCGACCAACCGTAACCCCGAGTCGTTCAACACCGCGTGGCTCAACAAGATCCCGGTGACGGCGGGGCCGTTCAAGTTCGGCGGGTTCGACCAGACGGCCAAGACGATCACGCTGGTCCGCGACGACGCCTGGTGGGGCCGGCGGGCCAAGCTCGACCGGATCATCTTCCGGGCCTCCGAGCAGGACTCGCTGATCAGCGCGTTCGGCAACGGTGAGCTGGACATCATCGACATCGGGCCGTCCGCCCCCGACTACGCGCGGGCCAAGGCCACCACGGGCGCGCAGGTGCGCACGGCCGCCGGCCCCGATTTCCGGCACTTCACCTTCAACGGCTCCAGCGACCTGCTCAGGGACGTACGGGTCCGCCAGGCCATCCAGCTCGGCATCAACCGCCAGGCCATCGCGCAGTCCGACCTGCAGGGCCTCGACTGGCCGATCACCGTGCTGAACAACCACTTCTTCATGAACACCCAGGAGGGCTACCAGGACAACGCCGGTGAGCTCGGCGTCTACAACCCCGAGAAGGCCAAGCAGCTCCTCGACGCGGCGGGCTGGAAGCTGAACGGCCAGGTCAGGCAGAGGCAGGGCAGGACGCTCGACCTGCGGTTCGTGGTGCCGTCGGGGGTGCAGATCAGCAAGGCCGAGGGCGAGCTGGCGCAGAGCATGCTCGCGCAGATCGGGGTGAAGCTCACCATCAAGGCGGTGCCGAGCGACGACTTCTTCACCAAGTACGTCATCCCCGGCAACTTCGACATCACGCCGTTCGCCTACATCGGCACGCCGTTCCCGGTCTCCAGCAGCTACGGCATCTACGCCAACGCGACCAACGGCCAGAACTGGAACGCGAACTTCGGGCGTACCGGGTCTGCGGAGATCGACAAGGCGATGAGCCGGGCCGCGCAGAGCCTCGATCCGGTGCAGGCGCGTGCGCTGACCAACGAGGCCGACAAGCTGCTCTGGCCGCTGGTGAACGTGCTGCCGCTCTACCAGCGCCCGCAGATGGTGGCCGTCCGCGAGACGCTGGCCAACGTGGGGGCGCGCGGCTTCTTCGACCTCCAGTACGAGGACATCGGCTTCACCGCCTGACCTAGCCGCGCGCCGCGCTCAGGCTTCGCCGCCTGATCCCGGCCGCGCGCCACGCTCAGGCTTCGCCGCCTGATCCCGGCCGCGCGCCACGCTCAGGCTTCGCCGCCTGGCCCCGGCCTCAGGCTCGTCCACCTTGACCAGGCCGCGATTCGTCGCGCCGCCGCGCTCGGCTCGGGCGCGGCGGCGCGGCACGTCGCGCTTCCTCCTTGGGCGGCGTTGCTACATCGGGGCGGGGTCAGGTGGCGGTGCCGGCCATCACGCGGTCGACGATGCCCTGAGTGCCCTCCTGGCGGGCGCAGTGGGCGCAGCAGTACCAGTGCTCGCCCGACTGCACGCCGTGCCCGATGACCTTGGTGCCGCAGTGCTCGCAGATGGGCGCCATGGCCTCGATCGCGCACTGGAAGCAGTCGAAGGTGTGCACGGCTCCCTGCGCGCGCACTTCGAAGGCCATGTCGTAGTCGTTTCCGCAGGTCTCGCAGACGGCCATGGTGATCCCCTCAATCGGTCGGTCCGCCCGGTCGCATACCCGGTTACGCGGTCCCCCTTCCCCAAGAGCGCTCTATATTCCGGCCTTTCACCACTAGTCCCGACATGACGGGCATCCGATCGTTTCGGTTGAAATTTCGGTCAAATCACAGTAAAGATCGTCCTGCTCATGCTCACCTTCCAGAAGGGTTCTTCGTGCTGACCCGAACGATCATCGCGGCCGCGCTCGCCGCCGCCGGGATCGCCGCCGTCCCCGCCCCCGCGTACGCCGCCGCGGCCGCGTACACCCCCGAACGCGTCTGCGGCAAGGGCTTCCACCGCGTCAAGGACGGCCACCGGGCGATGAAGACCCCGCGCGGAGCCGTGTTCGGCCACGTCTACCTGATGTACAACAAGCGCAGCGGCAAGAACTGCGTGGCCGCCATCAAGACCGCCTACGTGGGCGCCCGCACGACCACCGGCGCCTACCTCGAAGTGCGCGGCGGCGGCCGGAGCGAGGACGTCCAGCGCTACCGCTACTACGCCGAGACCGGCCACATCGACGGGGCCTGGAAGTGTGTGCGCTACAGCGGCTGGACGCGCGACCCCGACAACCGCGTCACCGCGTGGGGCGGGCGCAAGTCGTGGGGCAACTGCCAGGGCTGATGACCAGGCCTTATGAGCGGCGCTGATGAGGTGGCGAGTCAGGGGTAGGGTGCGGAAGAGGGGACGCGAGAGACGCGCCGGTCCCCGTTCTCAAACGAATCAGCACCCGCCGCGACCATTCACCCGTCACGAGAGACTCCTGCCGTCTTCGTAGAAATACGTTGAGCGAGCAGGCGGCCCGGATTAGGTTGGCGCGCATGGCGGCGGGCAAGGAGCCGTCATCGCGTCGCCGACGCGGCACACGGACGTTAAGGAGAAGGACGCGCTTCGGAAGGGGGAAACACCATGAAACGCGTCAGAGTCACGAAGTCGGCCAAGCGGCGCCCCCGGCCGGCGCTGGAGCTCGACCTGCGGTCGCCGGCGGGTCGCCGGCTTCCCTACTGACTTGCTCCTTACACCGAACTTACGGGGGTATCTGTAGATAACATAGGTAACAGGACTATCACGGGGGGCTCACGATGAAGAGGCTTGTGGTGGTGCCGCCAGCTGTTGCCAGGCACAAGATCCGCGACATCCGGTCGGCGGATCGCCGTCGCAAGCCCCCTGCCGATGCCAAGGTCGTCGACCTGCGTGCCTACACCGGCAGAAACGTCATCCGTTTTCCGGGCGGGCCGACCCCCGCCGCCTGAGACCCCCGTTCGCCGAGCCTCACCGCGGTCCGGGCCGCGACCCGGGCCCGGACCGCGAGGCGGCGAATGCAGCCGCTCAGGCGCTTCAAGCGGTCTTGATCCACCGTGCAGGCGCCTTTCCGATTCAGCCGTTCAGGCGCCCTTTCGACTCAGCCGTACAGGCGCTCCTTGTAAGAGTCGCCGTAGTAACGTTCGAGCTCTTCGAGCGTCTCCTCCACCGGCTGCACGTCCTTGATGATCCGCGCGTGCGACGGCAGCGCGCCGGGGTTCCAGGTGTCCGGCTTCCACAGCGACGAGCGCAGGAACGCCTTGGGGCAGTGGTGGAAGATCTGCTCGATCTCGACGACGAGCGCGAGATGCGGGCGGTGACCCTTGACGATCATCTCGTCGAAGAACGGCGCTTCGCGGACGAGCCGGGCGCGGCCGTTGATGCGGAGGGTCTCGTTCCGCCCCGGAATCAGAAAGATCAGCCCTACGTGCGGATTTTTCAGGATATTGCGGAATCCGTCGGCCCTGCGGTTCCCCGGCCGGTCCGGGATGGCGATCGTGGTGTCGTCGATGACGTGGACGAACCCCGCGGGGTCGCCCTTGGGCGAGACGTCGCAGGCGCCGGTGTCGTCGGACGTCGCGATCAGGCAGAACGGCGAGGCCGCCAGCCACTCGCGGTCGCGCTGGTGCAGGCGAGGCCGGTCCTTCGTGGCGGCCCGGGGCTTGACCTCTCCCAGCAGCTCGCGGAGCTCAGCCTCCGACTCGATCTCCGTCCACGTCATGTGATCTCCCTTCGGGGGTTTCCCCAATCTTTTCAGAAATGGGGGAAAGCATCCGGTGCGGGGTCTGAAGGGC
The DNA here is from genome assembly GCF_040678535.1 of Nonomuraea sp. NPDC052634. Taxonomy (NCBI): domain Bacteria; kingdom Bacillati; phylum Actinomycetota; class Actinomycetes; order Streptosporangiales; family Streptosporangiaceae; genus Nonomuraea; species Nonomuraea sp. NPDC052634. Next base: position 183,422 of record NZ_JBFATY010000008.1, read on the forward strand.
GCGGCTGACCGGATCTTGCCTGGCGTCGTGGCGCAGGCCGGGACCCGGGCGGATCTCGATCTCCTCAAGAGGGACCGTACGATCGCAGGACGGGCAGCGGGACGCGTGATCGAGCCGGATGCCGCAGGCCACGTGGTGGAACAGCCGGCGCGGGCCGCGCTCGGACAGGTGCCGCTCGCCCCATCCGATCAGCGCCAGCACGGGCGGCCACAGCTCGTGACCCATGGGGGTCAGGACGTACTCGTGGCGCGGCGGTGAGTCCTGGTACCGGCGGCGTTCGAGGACGCCGGCGGCGACGAGCGTGGACAGGCGCTGGGACAGCACGGCCTTCGGGATGTCGAGGTGGGCCTGGAAGTCCGCGAAGCGGCGCACGCCGTACAGGGCGTCGCGGACGACGAGCAGCGTCCACCGCTCTCCGATCACTTCGAGCGCGCTGGCCAGCGAGCAGTCCTGGCCTGCGTAGTCCTTTCCGAGCGCCACGCCCCACATGTTAGTTCATTCACCGAACCGTGCTACCGTGCGCGGTGTGAGTTCAATGACCGAACCTTCGGTGGCCGTTCCCCGGCCGTGGACGCTTCCCGTGGCGACGTCGGCTCCGTTCCTCGCCATGACGAACTTCTCCTCGCCGATGGTGACGCTGCCGCAGATCGCGCGGTCGCTGGAGGCCGGGCCGACGGGGCCGGTGTGGATCCTCGGCTCGATCGCGCTCGGGCTGTCGTCATCGCTGCTGGTCGCGGGCGGGCTCGCGGACGACTACGGGCGCAGGAGGGTGCTCGTGATCGGCAGCGGCGTGCTCGCCGCGTCGAGCGTGCTGGCCGCGGCGAGTCCGGGCGTGGTGACGTTCGTGCTGGCCAGGCTCGTGCAGGGCGGGGCGAGCGCGGCCATGCTGGCCGCCGGCCTGGGCATCGTGGGACACGCCTTCCCCACCGGCGCCGCCCGGGTGCGCGCGACCGGCCGTTACGGCGCCATGATCGGGCTCGGCACGATGGCGGGCCCGCTGCTGTCCGGCCTGGTGGCGACGGCGGTGAGCTGGCGGGCGGTCTACTGGCTGACCGCCGCCGCCGCGCTGGCCCTGACCGTGGTGTCGGCAAGGGCGCTCGACGAGTCGCGCGCGCCCGCGCCGCGCCGGCCGGACCTGCCGGGCGTGGTGCTGCTCACCCTCGGCCTGGCGGCGCTGGTCGCGGGCGTGACCGAGGGGCGTCTGGGCTGGTCGCGGCCTGTCGTGGTGTGGGCGTTCTGGGCGGCCGCGGTGCTGATCGCCGCGTTCGTGGCCGTCGAGCTGCGCCGGCGCGAGCCGCTGCTCGACATGGCGCTGTTCCGGCGTCCGCTGTTCCTGGTCGCGACCGGCGGTGCGGTGATCGTGGGCACGGCGGTGGTGGGACTGCTCAGCTACCTGCCGACGCTGCTGCAGGCGTCGTACGGGCTGACCGCGCTGGACACCGCCTGGCTGTTCGCGGTCTGGGCGGGGATGTCCTTCGTCACGTCGCTGCTGTCCGCCCGCGTACGCCTGCGCACCGCCGAACGGTTCGCGCTCGGCCTCGCGCTCAGCGCGACCGGCTACCTCTGCCTGCTCAGCCTGGCCACCTCGCTGTCGCTGCCGCTGCTCGTTGCCGGGCTGGCGGTCAGCGGGACGGGCTCAGGGCTGATCAACTCCTCCATCAGCCACCTGGCGATCGAGAGCGTGCCCGCCCACCGGGTCAGCATGGGCTCGGGGGCCAACAACACCGCGAGGTACATCGGCTCGTCGCTGGGCGCGGCCGGCATGGCGGCCGCTGTGGCGGCCTTCGGCCTGTCGCAGGGCACGACGGTCGCGGTGACGGCCGCGATCCTGCTCACCGGCCTGACCGCGCCCGCCGTCCTGCTCGTACGAGCCTGACCCCCGCCGGCCGTCCTGCTCGTACGAGCCTCACCCGCGCCCTTCGTGCCGCCCGTGCGAGCCTCACCCGCGCCCGCCGCGCCGCTCGTACCGGCGCCCCTCACCAGCGGCGCGACCTGGCCATCGCCGCCAGGTACGCGTCGCGCTCGGCCGCGAACCGCGCCGGGTCCATTCCCTTGCGCTCGGCCCTGACGTGCAGCATGGTCAGCTCGGTCGCCGCGTGCTGGTAGTCGCTCATGGCCCGGCCGAGCCCCGCCTTCCTGGCCCACCTGCGGGCCGCCTTGCGGGTGGACAGCGTGGTGAGCATGCGCAGATCGGCGTCGCTGATCAGCCCCGTGGCCTGGTAGGCGGGCAGGTAGTAGGCCATCTTCGCGATGAGGTGGCGGCGCTCGTTGACGGTCACCACGATCAGCACGATCAGCGCCACCATGATCACCAGGTACGCGCCGCCGAGCACGTTCAGCGACCCTGTGCTCGCCGCCCCGTTCCACAGGCCGTGCAGGAAGACCGCGCCCAGGTAGCCGAGCGGGATGGCGGCGTACCTGCCCGCGGTGCCGCGGGTCAGCGCGTATGCGACACCGAGACCGATCATCGAGGTGTAGATCGGATGACCGAGCGGGTCGATCAGGCCGCGCATCACGAAGAGCTGCACGGCCGCGCCGGGGCCGTCCTCGCCGAAGGCCAGCAGGTAGTAGCCGACGTTCTCGACGGTGGCGAAGCCGAGGCCGGTCATGGAGGCGTACACGATGCCGTCGGTCAGCCCGTCGATCTCCGCGCGCCTGCGCAGGAGCAGCAGCAGAGCGGAGCCCTTGAGCGCCTCTTCGATCACCGGGGCCAGCACGATGGAGCCCACGTCGCGGACGGTCGCGGCGGCGTACCCGGCCCTGGTGAACAGCTCCTGGCCGGCGAGCGTCAGCGCGATGCCCGCCACGATCGCCACGCCCGCGCCCCAGGCGAAGGCGAAGGCCAGGTTGAGCTTCGGCTCGGGCTCGAGCCTGTCCAGCGAGAGCACGGCCGCGAGGAGCACCGGAAGGGGTGCAAGGCCCAGCAGCGCGGACAGGCCGAACCCGACGGGACCGCCAGCGTGCAGCATCACCGCGAGCACGATGAGCGCGAGGAGACCGGAGGCGACAAGCCCGATCAGCAGGGCCTTGCTGGGGCGTTGGGCGAGCAGCGGAGCAGTCATGGTGGTGCCCTCTCTTCCCGTCTCCCCGACCGGCTATGCGCCCCGGCCGTCACGCACGCTTAACGGTCGCTCGATTCCCGGTAATAAGGATCTGCCACCACGGATTCGCCGTCTGCGTAGGAATACACTTCCCGGCCCGCGATGAAAACCTGCACCGCGCGGCTCATCACGTCGAGCGGGTCGCCGTCCCAGATGACCACGTCGCCGTCGAGGCCCGGACGCAGCGCGCCCACCCGGTCGTCGATGCCCATGATGCGGGCCGGGTTGACGGTGATCGAGCGCAGCGCGGCGGCCCGGTCGAGCCCCTCCTTGACCGCCAGCGTGGCCTGGTGGACGAGGAAGTGGATGGGCACGACGGGGTGGTCGGTGGTGATCGCCACCTCGACGCCGGCCCGGTCGAGGATGCCGGGGTTGCGCAGCGAGCGCTCCCGCAGCTCGACCTTCGACCGGCTGGTGAACAGCGGGCCGATGATGACCGGGACGTTCCGCTCGGCCAGGATGTCGGCCAGCAGGTGGCCCTCGGTGCCGTGGTTGATCACCAGGCGGTAGCCGAACTCGTCGGCCAGCCGCAGCGCGGTGGCGATGTCGTCGGCGCGGTGGGTGTGCTGGCACCAGGGCAGTTCGCCGTCGAGCACGCGTACCAGGGTCTCCAGCGTCGCGTCGCGGTCGAACGGCTTGCCCTCGTCCGCCGCCGCGGCCTTCCTCGCCTTGTAGTCCTGTGCCTTCATGAACGCGTCGCGGATCACCGCGGCGACCCCCTGGCGGGTGGAGGGCAGCTTCTTCTGCTCGCCGTAGACGCGCTTGGGGTTCTCGCCGAGCGCGCTCTTGACGCTGACCGGCTCCTTGATCAGCATCTCGTCGACCGTCCTGCCCCAGCACTTGACCGCGACCGTCTGGCCGCCGATGGGGTTGCCGGAGCCCGGCTTGATCACGGCGGTGGTCACGCCGCCGGACAGCGCGTCGCCGAAGGCCATGTCGGCCGGGTTGATGGCGTCGAGCGCGCGCAGGCGGGCGCCGTTGGGGTCGGTCATCTCGTTGGTGTCCTGGCCCGCCCAGCCCTCGGCCTCCTCGTACACGCCGAGGTGACCATGGGCCTCCACGAAGCCGGGCAGCACCCAGCGGCCCGCGGCGTCGACGACGCGGGTGCCTTCGGGGATCGCGACGTCCCGGCCGACGGCGGCGATCTTGCCGTCCTGGATGAGGACGGTTCCCCCGTCGATGGGGTCGCCGTCGACGGGCACAACGTATCCACTGGTAATGGCGAGGTTCATGAGTCGTAACCTACAGGTCACCGGGTAGGGGGGACGTATGCCGGCCGACCTCTACCGACGATGGCTCTTCGAGCTGTGGAACGGCGACTTCTCCCTGACCGGCGAGCTGGTCACCCCCGACTTCGTCGGTCACTGGCCCGGCATGGACGTCTCGGGGCCCGAAGGACTCGCCGAGGCGCTGCGGCAGGCGCACGAGCCGTTCGCCGGCGTGCACCTGACCCTCGACGTGGGGCCGATCGTGGACGGCGATCTCGTGGCGGCGCGGTGGACGTTCGCGGGGATCTACCGGGGTGGGCTGCCCGGGGCGACGGCGCCCGAGGGCACCGGGGTCGCCTTCAGCGGGCACGACATTCTGCGGGCCCGGGAGGGGCGATTCGCCGAATACTGGGTGATCTCTGACCTGCAGACCTTCAGCCGCCAGCTCGGCATCTCGATATAAGGTGATATTTCCCCTTATCTAGCCGATGGGTCGGTGAATGGCGGAGAAGTACGGTCCGGGAGCGGGGCCCGCGCCCCAGTCCATGCGGGATGAGCAACTGTCCGGCCTCCTGGCCGCGCAGCGCTTCGGCGCGCTGGCCACCAACCAGAGCAGCGGCCACCCCCATCTGTCGACCGTCGCCTACACCTGGGACCCGCAGCAGCGCGTCGTCCGCATCTCCACGATCGCCGGGCGGCTCAAGGTGCGCCGGCTCCATAAGGACCCGCGCTGCGCGCTGTATGTCGCCAGCGACGACTTCATGGCCTTCGTCGTGGCCGAGGGGGAGGCCGAGCTGTCGCCGGTGAGCACCGAGCCGGGCGACGAGGTGGGCAGGGAGCTGCTGGCGATGCAGCCGCCGTCCGCCGTCTCGGGGCCGGGGCAGGAGGAGGCGTTTCTGCGTCGGATGGTGGCGGACCAGCGCCTCGTGATCAGGATCCGTGTGAGCCGCCTGTACGGAACGTCCCTGCCCATCGGCTGACGCCGCGCCTCGCCGGACGAGCCACCGTTCGCGCAGAGCCGCCCCGCGCGCCACCGTTCACGCGAAACTTCCCGCCTGCGCCCTTTGCGCAGAACCCCCGACACGCCACCGTCCACACAAAACCACCCGCACGCCCCCGTTTGCACAGAACAACCCGCCTGCACCCTTCACACGGAATCGCCCACACGCAACCGTCCACACGAAATCACCCGCACGCCCCCGTTTGCGCGGAACCGCCTGCCTGCGCCGTTCGCACAGAACCACCCGCCTGCGCCGTCCGCGCGGAACGTCCCTCCCCGCCGCCTGCCCCCTTGGCACGGTATGTCGCGTAATGCCGCGCGAACCTCCCCGAGGTCGGCCAACCCGCGGATTTCTTTACCTTCGATCCGCGTGTCTATTGCTCATCCGTGCGGCACCGCTGGGTTACCCTCCCCTCAACTCGAAGTCACAAGATCTTGTCACCGTCGAGTCGTCATCTCTTCCCACCAGAGGAGACTCATGATTCAGCGGCTCGCCGTGCTGACCATTGCCTCACTGTCCCTCATCTTCCCCACCCCTGCCGCCCCCGGTGCGAACGCGACCAGCGCGGTGGAGAGCGCCGCGGCGACGGTCACCGCCGTCGCCCACCGCGGTGCCTCCGCGTACGCGCCGGAGAACACCCTCGCCGCGTTCCGCCTGGCCGCCGACCAAGGCGCCGACATGTTCGAGCTGGACGTTCAGGAGACCAAGGACCACCACCTGGTCCTGATGCACGACACCACGCTGACCCGTACCACCGACGTGGAGAGCCGCTTCCCGGACCTCGCTCCGTGGAACGTCGGCGATCTCACCCTCGCCCAGATCCGCAAGCTCGACGCCGGCTCCTGGAAGTCCGGCAAGTACAAGGGCGAGCCCGTGCCCACGCTGGGCGAGGCGCTGGAGGAGATGCGCGACGAGGGCATCGGCCTGCTGCTCGAGGTCAAGTCCCCGAGCCTCTACCCGGGTATCGAGAGCCGCATCGCCGCCGAGCTGCGCCGGCACTCCTCCTGGCTGGCGCCGGGGCGGCTGGTGGTGCAGTCGTTCGACTGGAACTCCATGCGCCGGTTCGCGCGCCTGATGCCGCAGGTGCCGATCGGCCTGCTGGGCACGCCTTCGACCGGTGAGCTGCCGGGGCTGGCCTCGTTCGCCGACCAGATCAACCCGCCGTACGACGATGTGACGGCCGGGTACGTGCGCCAGGTCCACAAGCTCGGCATGGACGTCCTCACCTGGACGGTGGACGACCCCGACGTCATGCGGCGGATGGTGACGTACCGGGTGGACGGCATCATCACCAACAAACCCGACGTGCTGCGCTCAGTGCTCGACTTCTGAGCCACCGCGTAAGCAACGCAGAGGGGGCCCGGATCGGAATCCGGGCCCCCTCGTTCACATGGTCGTCACGCGACCGCCCGTATCAGCGGCGTCAGATCAGCTGCAGCCGCTGGTCGAACCGCAGCCCTCGCAGACGTAGCAGCTGCCCGCCGGGCGCATCTTCGTACCGCAGGTCATGCAGAGCGGCGCGTCGGCCGTGAAGCGCCGGTGGCTCTCCAGCGTCAGCTCCTGCTTGACGGCCGGCAGCTCCTTCTCGGCCTTCGGCTCGGCGGTGGCGGCAGCCGCGGCGGCCGCCGACTCGATCGGAGCCGACTGCGCGAGCGCCTCGCGGTCGACCGCCTCCTGCAGCGCCGCCGGGTCCTCGCCGCGCTGCTGCGCCGCCCGCTCGGCCGCCGAGAAGATGCCGAGCGCCGCCCGCTCCTCGTACGGCAGGTGGTCAAGGGCCAGCCTGCGGAAGATGTAGTCCATCACCGAGGTGGCCATCCGGATGTCCTGGTCGTCGGTCATCCCGGCCGGCTCGAACCGCATGTTGACGAACTTGCTGACGTACGTCTCCAGCGGCACGCCGTACTGGAGGCCGATGGAGATCGCCACCGAGAAGGCGTCCATGACGCCCGCCAGCGTCGAGCCCTGCTTGGACATCTTGAGGAAGACCTCGCCGAGACCGTCGTCCGGGTAGGACGAGGCGGTCATGTAGCCCTTCGCGCCGCCCACCGTGAACCGGGTGGTCGTGCTCGGCCGCTGGTTGGGCATGCGGCGGCGGGTCGGCCGGTTGACCTCGACGACCTTGACCTCCGGCTCGGCCTTCTGCTCCTGCTTCTTCGCGCTGTCGCCGGCCGACAGCGGCTGGCCGACCTTGCAGTTGTCGCGGTAGACGGCGAGGGCCTTCAGTCCGAGCCGCCAGCCCTCGAGGTAGACCTGCTCGATGTCGTCGACCGTGGCCGACTCGGGCAGGTTGACGGTCTTGGAGATGGCGCCGGACAGGAACGGCTGCGTGGCCGCCATCATCCGGACGTGCCCCATGGGAGCGATCGCCCGCTCGCCCATCGCGCAGTCGAACACCTCGTAGTGCTCCTGGCGCAGGCCGGGGGCGTCGACGACGTGGCCGTGCTCGGCGATGTACTCGACGATGGCCTCGATCTGCTCCTGCTGGTAGCCGAGCTGCTTGAGCGCCCGCGGGACCGTCTGGTTGACGATCTGCATCGAGCCGCCGCCGACGAGCTTCTTGAACTTGACCAGCGCCAGGTCCGGCTCGATGCCGGTCGTGTCGCAGTCCATCATCAGGCCGATCGTGCCCGTGGGGGCCAGCAGGCTGGCCTGGGCGTTGCGGTAGCCGTACTTCTCGCCCAGCTTCAGGCACTCCGACCACTGACGCGTCGCCTCGGCGTGGATCTTGGCGTCCATGGTGCCGATGGTGCGCAGGTCGTCGTTGGCCGCCGCGTGCTTGCGCATGACCCGCTTGTGCGGCTCGGCGTTGCGGGCGTAGCCCTCGTACGGGCCCACCACGCTCGCCAGCTCGGCGCTGCGCCGGTAGGACACACCGGTCATCAGCGACGTGATCGCCGCCGCCACCGCCCGGCCGCCGTCGGAGTCGTAGGCGTGGCCGGTCGCCATCAGCAGCGCGCCGAGGTTGGCGTAGCCGATGCCGAGCTGCCGGTACGCCCGCGTCGTCTCACCGATCTTCTCCGTCGGGAAGTCGGCGAAGACGATCGAGATGTCCATCGCGGTGATGATCAGCTCGGTCAGCTTGACGAAGTCGGCGATGTTGAAGGAGCCGTCGTCCTGCAGGAACTTCAGCAGGTTGATGCTGGCCAGGTTGCAGGAGGAGTTGTCGAGGTGGACGTACTCGCTGCAGGGGTTGCTGGCGGTGATGCGGCCGGTCTCGGGGGTGGTGTGCCAGTCGTTGATCGTGTCGTCGTACTGGATGCCGGGGTCGGCGCACTCCCAGGCGGCCTGGGCCATCTTGCGGAACAGCGTCCGCGCGTCGACCTTCTCGATCACCTCGCCGGTCAGGCGGGCGCGCAGGCCGAACTCGCCGCCGTTCTCCACCGCGCGCATGAACTCGTCGGAGACGCGGACGGAGTTGTTGGCGTTCTGGTACTGCACCGAGACGATGTCCTTGCCGCCGAGGTCCATGTCGAACCCGGCGTCGCGCAGCGCGCGGATCTTGTCCTCCTCGCGCGCCTTCGTCTCGATGAACTCCTCGATGTCGGGGTGGTCGACGTCGAGCACGACCATCTTGGCGGCCCGGCGGGTGGCGCCGCCGGACTTGATCGTCCCCGCCGACGCGTCGGCGCCGCGCATGAACGACACCGGCCCGCTGGCCGTGCCGCCGCTCGACAGCAACTCCTTCGAGGAACGGATCCGCGACAGGTTGACACCCGACCCGGAGCCGCCCTTGAAGATCACGCCCTCTTCCTTGTACCACTCCAGGATCGACTCCATCGTGTCGTCCACGGAGAGGATGAAGCACGCGCTCACCTGCTGCGGCGACTGCGTGCCCACGTTGAACCACACCGGCGAGTTGAACGCGAATATCTGGTGCGCCAACGCGTACTTCAACTCATGGTCGAAGATCTCGGCGTCCTCTTCGCTCGCGAAGTAGCCGTGCTCGAGACCCGTCTTCGTGTAGACGCCCACGACCCGGTCGATGAGCTGCTTGAGGCTCCACTCGCGCTGCGGCGTGCCCACGGCGCCACGGAAGTACTTGGTCGTCACGATGTTCGTCGCGTTCACCGACCAGAAGTCGGGGAACTCGACACCTCGCTGCTCAAAGTTGACCGACCCGTCGCGCCAGTTCGTCATGACGACGTCCCGGCGCTCCCACTTGATCTCGTCATACGGGTGCACACCGGGCTTGGTGAAGATCCGCTTCATCTTCAGGCCCTTACGCGGACGCTTGCCCCCGCGCGCCACTGAACCGCTGGCCGTCTCCGTCATGACTCCCCCTTCTCCGCCTTCAACTGTTTGATCTCGGCTTCGAAGTCCGCCAGGCTCTCGAAACCGCGATACACCGATGCGAACCGCAGGTACGCCACCTCATCCAGCTCGCGCAGCGGCCCGAGGATGGCCAGCCCCACTTCGTTGGACGGGATCTCGGCCGCACCCTTCGCCCTGATGGCCTCTTCCACCCGCTGCCCCAGCTGCGCCAGCGAATCCTCACTGACCGGCCTGCCCTGGCAGGCCCGCCGTACGCCCGCGACGACCTTGTCACGCGAGAACGGCTCCGTCACTCCGCTGCGCTTGCTCACCATGAGCAGTACGGTCTCCTGCGTGGTGAACCTGCGTCCGCACTCGGGACAGGTCCGCCTGCGCCGGATGGCCGCACCGTCGTCCGTCGAGCGACTGTCGATGACCCTGGTGTCAGGGTGGCGACAGAACGGACAGTGCACGCTTTTTCGCCTCCAAGACCTGCGGCCACCACACGCCGCAGAAAACCCCGTGACGGGACGCTGAAGCACGCTCCACGGCACCCCATGGAGCGGTCACGGAAACACAAGGTGTGGTGAACTACATCGGTGAAACTACTAGATGTTGTGGTCCAACCGTAGAAGCGCGCCGCCATGAACGCAACTCGAGCCGACTCTTTCCGCCGAAGTCGCTGATCAGCCCACCGGGCTCACGCGTCCCGGGCGTGTCGCGCCGCCGCGGGTGATCTTCTCGCAGGTGAGAGCGTCACATCGGTTGTGTTCGGCCTCGCACGTGAACGAATCTCACAGCGAGACCGACCGACACTCGCCACGCTTCCTCCCGTCGCGATGACCGCCGTTTCATCCGACCAACCAGTCACGCTTGCCAACGCATTCCGCACCCGACTCACGCGCTCCCACCTACACGGGCCCCAAGCTCTCCCCTCCGGCCGCACTGCCCCGCCCTCCGGGTGCTCCCCTGCCAGGCGGGGTGCGGCCTTGCCGGGATCTTCGGGGGTCGGAGTGTCGAGGGATCAGCGTGGCGCACATACCCGGGCGCTGATCATCGCGGCTCGTTCATCCGGAAGCTGATGGGCGTAACGCACCCACCGGTGAGCTGATCGCGGTTGCGCACCCTCACCCGGAAACTGACCGGCGTGGCGCACCCCCTCAGGGGCTGACCGCCGTAGCGCACCCCCTCGGAAACTGACCGGCGTGGCGCACCCCTTCAGGGGCTGACCGCCGTAGCGCACCCCACCCGGAAGTAATCGTCATAGTGCACCCCACCCGAACACCGAACACGGTGGCGGGCTCGCCCGGAATGCTGTTGTCCCGGAGCGATCGCCTTGGGGGTCGATCACCGTAACGCGGCGGCGTTTCTCGGCACGTACAGACGGCTGCCGGGCTGGATGAAGGAGTCGGGCAGGCCGTTCAGCCGCTTGATCTCCTCCACCGGAGCAGCGGGGTCCTCCCCCTCCGCGAGCGCATCAGCGATCTTCCACAACGTATCCCCCTTGTGCACTTCCACCCACGGCAGGCCGGTGTGGTCGGTCACCACCACCTGCACCGCCGCGTAACCAGCGGCCCGCGTGCCGAGCCAGAAGCCGCCCAGCGACAGCAACGCCGCCGCGACGACCAGCACGATCCGTCCGCGCCGCGTCAACCGCACAGAAGCCGCCTGCCGCCTCGCCCCGGCCCTCCCCAGCCCAGGCGCACCGCCTCGCTCCCGCCCGCCCACGCTCACGGGCCTCCCGGCGCTCCCCCGCCCGGCCGAACTCCCCCGCCGAGCCGCACCGTCCCTCTCAGCCGGGCCTCCCCTCCCGGCCTCACTAGCTAGTCCAACCGCTCCGTCGCGCCCGACCCGGCTCTCCCGCCAGACCGCGCCGTCCTGCACGGCAGCGTTCCCACGCCCGAGGGTGCTCTCCCGCTGAGCCATGCCGCCCCGCCGAGCCGCGCCGCCCCGCTGGACCACGCTGCCCCGGCGGGAAGCGAGAGCCACCTTTTCGCGCTCGCCCGTCGTCTCGCGCTGCGATCCCGCCTCGGGGTCAGCCTCCGCCTGCCGACCTGCCGCCTTCCCCCGCCTGGTCGCGCTCGCCCCTGGCCTCGCGGCCCCGCTGGTTCGGCCCGATGAAAGCGCGCCGCCGTGTTCCTTGGTGGCCGGCGCAGAGCGTCGCCCGGATCTGCCGGCTCGCTCCGACTCACGCGTCCCGGCCTCTCCCTGAATAAGCGTCAGCCGAGCCCGCTGGGGTACGCCACCGACCTCACCAGCGTCGGCTCGCTTCCAGAAGCGCCGGAAGAGGGCGATGCCACCAATGGCCTTGCCCTGCACGCTCCGGGAAGCGAGGACACGGCCAAGAGGGGTGTCAAACCTGCCCTCACCACACCGGAGCGACCCAGAAGACCTGCCCTCACCACGCCGAGACGGCCCAGAGGGGCCGCCGATTCCAGCGGAGGCCGGTGACGAAACGCGGCCCGTGCCATCACCACGCCGCAGGCGAGCAGGAGCGCCGCCCCCTACTCCGGCCCCCGCCGAGGAGACGCGCCCCCTGCCATCACCGCGCTGGGAACGAGCAGGAGCGTCGTCTTTGCGTCCGGCGGTGGACGGCGACACGGCGTGACCACCACCATCACCGCGCCGAAGAGTTTCGAGAGCACCGCCGTCACCGCGCCGGAGAGCCTCAGGAGCACCGCCGCTCCCACCAGCGGCACTCAACAAGGCGCGCCCCCTGCCACTTCTGCGCCGAGCACGCATAGGAGCGTCCCCACTCCTACCCGCGGTCCCTGGCAATGCGCGGCCTACGCCATCACCACGCCGCGTAGGACCGCCGGGGCTCCCGGCTCCGTCCTCCGAGGATGCGCGGCTCATGCCATCGTCCCACCGGAGACGGGCGGCAGCGTTGCTACGTCCGACGGCGGGCGACGGCAGGGCGTGACCCCTGCCGTCGCCACTACGGAGAGGCGCAGGAGCGTCCCAGCTCCCGGTACCGGCCGCCGAGGACTCGCCGCCCGCGCCGTCACCTCGCTGGAGATCGCCGGGACCCTCGCCGCCTCCGGTGACGGGCGTGGACGCGGTGCGGGCACTGCCCTCGCGAGCCCGGGAGGGGGTGGGGTCGGGGGGTAGGCCGCTGGCGTTCGTCCCGCGTCGGCGTGGTCTGCCGGGCAGAGGCACGTCGTCGCGCAGCCCATCCCCGCCGCGCTGCCACCGGCCTGGCCTGCCGGGCTGGGACACCTCGTCGCGCAGCCCGTCCCCGCCGCGTTGCCACCGGCCTGGCCTGCCGGGCTGGGACGCCTCGTCGCGCAGCCCATCCCCGCCGCGCTGCCACCAGCGCGACCTGCCAGGATTTGCTACGGCCCGGCCGGCCGGCGTGTCGCTCGTCTCCGCGCTACCCGCCGCTGCTTCTCCGCTCCTGGACGGCGCGGAGCCTCCCAGGTCGCCGCTCCCCCGGCTCGCCCCGGCCGGGCGTCTTTCGTTTCGAAGCGCGTCGCCGATGCTGTCGGGCGTGTCGCGACTTCCCGATGCACGGCGCGTTCCCGTAATCCCTATCTCGTCCGGAATCCCGTTGTTTTGTGCCGACTGCTCGACGTCTTCGCCGGTGCGCGGCGGTGGTACGAGGTGCAAATGGGGCCTCCCCCCACGACTCCCACGGGGCCCCAACCTCTTGCCGGAATTCACGCGAACACTACCCCCCGCCCGCGTATTGTCTGTCCGTCGATCGTCACTCCGCGTCGCTTCGGCGATCAAGGTGAGCCGGTTGACGTCTTCGCTGGTCGTGTCCGAGTTTGTGGGCGTTCGCATGGATGACCTCCTGCCGTGCGGCCTGAGGAAAAGGGCAAATAAGATCGGCGAATCGAACACGGTGTCGATCGAACTCCCGTACGATGTTGTACACCACACTGGCGACAATTTCGAGGAAGACTCGAACAATTGTTTGAAGATGATCTTCAACAGCGATACGGTCGCTGTGTGCGACATCAGGACCACACACCGGGAGGTCCGCCGGTGAGGCGGGCCGCCAGGCGAGGAGGAAGAGCATGACCGAGCGGGATGGCACAAACGGGGTCAATGACCTCGCGGTGCGCCGACGAGACGCGCTGGGCTTGACACCTAGGCAGCGCAAGATCCTCGAGGTGATCCGCGACTCGGTGCAGCAGCGCGGATATCCGCCCTCCATGCGTGAGATCGGCGAGGCGGTGCAGCTGACCAGCACGTCCAGCGTGTCGCACCAGCTCACCGCCCTTCAGCGTAAGGGTTACCTGCGGCGCGATCCGCACCGCCCGCGCGCCTTGGAGGTCCGCCTCCCGGGCGAGCCGGTGCTGTGGGTCGACCCCGACGCGGGCACCGAGGAGCCCACGGTCAACCGCCCGACCGCCGCCTACGTCCCGCTCGTCGGCCGCATCGCCGCCGGTGGCCCGATCCTCGCCGAAGAGAGCGTCGAAGACGTCTTCGCGCTGCCCAAGCAGCTCGTCGGTGAGGGCACGCTGTTCCTCCTCCAGGTCACCGGTGACTCGATGATCGAGGCCGCTATCGCCGACGGTGACTGGGTGGTCGTACGCCAGCAGCCCGTCGCGGAGAGCGGCGACATCGTGGCCGCGATGATCGACGGCGAGGCCACAGTGAAGACCTTCAAGCGGAAGGACGGCCACGTCTGGCTCGTCCCCCACAACCCCAACTACGAGCCGATCCCCGGTGACGAGGCCAGCGTGCTGGGCAAGGTGGTAGCGGTACTCCGCCGCCTCTGACCTCCTGGTCTCTCCTCACTCGGGTCCCACTCGTATCTGACTCTTCGCGGGAAGGGTCTCGTGGTGTGCGTCTCCTAACGCGGGGCGGTGTCTCCACCTCCCCTGCGGGCGGTGTCCCAACGTCTCCACGCGGGGGCGGTGTCTCCACCTCTCCGCCGTCGGTGCGTTCCTGACGTCTGCAGGTCGGGCGGCGTCCGGTCCCCGCGGTACATGTCCAGTTCGGGCGGCGGTACGTCTAGGGGCCAGTCCGGGTGGCTGTACGTCCAGTCCGGTCCAGGCGGTGCACGGCCAGTCCGAGCGGCGGCGCGTCCGGTACAGGCGGTGTACGGCCAGTCCGAGCGGCGGCGCGTCCGGTCAAGGCGGTGTACGTCGGGTCCGGGTGTACGTCGGGTCCGGGCGGCGGTGCGTCCCGTCCGGACGGCGATGCTTCCGGTCCGGGCGGCGTCTGCGGTACTGGACGCCTGCGCGTTCGCGGTGTCTGCGCCGTCAGTGCGGCTGCGGCGTTTGGGCGTCGGGACGTTCGTGGTGTCTCTGCGCGCCCAAGCGGTGTCTGCGCACCCGAGCGGTGTCCGTCCGCCCAGGCGGTGTCCGTCCGTGCAAGCGATGTCCGCACACCAAGCGGTGCCTGTACGCCCAGGCGGTTTCCGTTCGCGCAGGCGCTCTCCCGTCCGCGCAGGCGGCGTCCGTCCGAGCAGAGGGTGTTCCTCCGCGCGGGCGGCGACGTGCGTCACGAGACCGTTTCCGATCGCTCGCCGAGGTACAGCCGAGGTACATCCTCCTCTCGTGCCTCCGCCTGTCGCACAGCTTCGCGGTCCCGATGTCGCATGGGTGACCGGGCCGGCGGTTCCTCGCGCTTCCTGGTGTCGCTGCTCTTCCGCGCTCTGGTGCCGCCGGCCCTGGCCACCCTTGTCCGCCGCCCCGGCGTTCACTCCAAGATGAAGCTGGCGCTGCTGCGGAACGCGCTCGTCCCGTCGTCCCGCTCCACCAACACCGTCCCCGCCCGGTGCCGCAGGTAGTAGCCGGGATAGTTGACCGACTCGAACGAGACGGTGCCGCTGCCGGCCAGACCGCTGCGCCGGATGAACGAGGCGTCCGCGTCGAACAGGGCGGAGCCGTCCCGCTGGTGCACCCACGTTTCGAAGTTGCGGTGCCGCAGGTAGTAGCCGGGGAAGTTGGCCGACTCCAGAGAGACGGTGCCGCTGCCGGACAGCCCGCTGACGATTCTGAACTGTGAGTCGGCCAGCGGCGTGACGTCGCTCTCCAGGCGGGCACGGAACTCCCAGTGCCGTACGGCCGCCCCGGCCACGTCGTACGCCATGAGCCGCACCGGCGTGACCCCGTCCGCCACGGGGATGCCGAAGTCGGGCGTGCCGTCGGAGCGCCAGTACACCTTCTGTACGCGGGTGCGCCGGTTCGGGTCGTTGAGCGGGTCGCCGGAGATGTCCCGGTAGTTCCGGTCGTGGTAGACGAGGAGGTCGCTCTGCCCGTCCTCGGAGATGGTGAAGGAGTTGTGCCCCGGCCCGTACTGGCTGGTGGCGGCGTTGCTGGCGAAGACGGGCGTCTGGCTCTTGGTCCACGACGACGCCTGCAGCAGGTCGGCGGAGGCGGAGGCGGTGAGCAGGCCGATGCAGTAGTTGGCGTCGGTGGCGCTCGCGGAGTACGTCAGGAAGATCCGCCCGTTGCGCTGCAGCACGGCGGGCCCTTCCGCGACCTTGTAGCCGCGCGTCTCCCACGCCAGCGTGGGCACGGTGAGCCGGGTGACGGGACCGGTGATGGTCCACGGGTCGGCGCCCATCCGCGCGAGGTAGAGGTTGGAGTTGGTGGCGATGCCCGGCTCCTGCTGCGCCCAGAGCAGGTAGCGCACGCCGCCCGCGACGAAAGTGGTGGCGTCGAGCGAGAACGTGTCCCACGGGGTGACGATGCGGCCGCGCTCGGTCCAGGTGCCGGTCAGGGGGTTGGCGGCGGCGTTCTCCAGGACGTACATGCGGATGCGCCAGACGTCGTCGGCGCGGCCCGCGGCGAAGTAGACGTACCACTTGCCGTTGATGAAGTGGATCTCGGGTGCCCAGATGTGGGCGCCCATCTCGCCGGTGGTGTGCCGCCGCCAGATGACGGTCTCGGGGGCGGTGGCCAGGCCCTGGATGGTGGTGGCGCGGCGCAGGACGATGCGGTCGTACTCGGGGACGGTGGCGGTGAAGTAGTAGTAGCCGTCGGTGTGCCGGAAGATGTGCGGGTCGGCGCGCTGGGCGGCGATGGGGTTGGTGTACTGCACGGCCGGGGAGGCGTGGGCGGCGCCCGGTGGAAGGATCACGAGGAGCATTGTGGCCAAGAGCAGGCCGAGGGCTGTCCGTAAGAGTGCGGTCATAGGCGTCCTTTCGATCACGCGGCCCGGCCGGGAGCCCCGGGCGTGGAAGGGAGCTGGTGTTAGCGCTAACACTGCGCCACCGGGTTCCGCGTCGTCGGGATCGCATTCGTACCCCGAGCCCGAGGCCCGGTCAATCCCCCCGCGCCTGGTACAGCCGGTGCCCCGCCGTGATCACCTGATCGGCGAACTCCAGTACGTCCCGCCGCCGCTCGAACGGCGAGCCGTACAGCGAGCGGCGCGGCGTCCCGAAGTGCTCGGCCAGCCCCGAGACCAGCCCGGCCAGCGACGGCTGCGCGGAGTCGTCGCGGCGCAGCCGCAGCGCCTCGTTCACCACCCGGTGCCACCGCTCGGGGAACGTCTCCAGCGCGTGCAGCGCGGCGGCCGTCTTGGACGCGATCTCCCCGGTGGCCAGCGTGTAGTGCAGGCGGGAGACGCCGGTGACCACCCAGACCGTGCCGTACCCGCCGAGGCAGGTCAGCCCCCACGGCGAGACGAGGTGGGAGGCGCGGGTGACGAGCCGCCGCCAGTAACGGTCGAGGTTGCCGTCGATCCACGCGGCCAGCACGGCGGGATCGTTCCAGATCTCCAGCTCCTCGGGCTTCGGCCCCCGGCAGGTCAGCCCGTGGCGGGCGAGGGTGTGCCAGGTGACCGGGTTCGGCTCGCCGCGCCGGTTGAGCCTGCTGCCCTCGGCCTGCGGGCGCTCGCCCAGCTCGGCGGGGTCGTGGCCGAGGTCGTCCCAGGTGAGGTAGATGCCTTGGAACGGGTGGGCGCCGAGGCGGGTGTGGATGCGTTCGAGCACGCCGGGCGCGGGCGGCTCGGTGGTGACGGCCACGAAGTCGACGTCGCTGGTCTCGGGCTGGTAGTCGCCGAGCGCCGCCGAGCCTTCGAGGTAGAGCCCTTCCACCAGCCCGGGGGCCTCCGCGTCGGCCACGGAAAGGTACGTCTCGACGATGGCGCCGATCTTCGGGTGGGGAGTCATGGCCGCCCAGCCTGCCATAAGCCGCGCCACCGCCTCATCACATTGAAAGATCCTAGAATGGCCGCGTGGAGGACGCATATCCCCCAATAGACCTTAAATCAGTGCATGATGGGCTGAAGTGGGCGGCGGTGGAACCGGGCGTCATTCCCGCCTGGGTCGCCGACATGGACCTGCCCACGGCCCCCGCCGTCCAGGAGGTCCTCGCCAAGCGTGCGGCCGGCGACCTCGGCTACCCCGCCTGGCTGCTCGACCCGACCGCGGGCCCGCTGGCCGAGGCGTTCGCCGAGCGCATGTCCGCCCGGTACGGCTGGGACGCCGACCCCTCGCTCGTCCGCTCGTTCAACGATCTCAACCAGGCGCTGCAGGTGCTGCTCCAGATCTGGACGCGGCCCGGCGACGGGGTGGCCGTGCACACCCCCGCCTACCACCCGTTCCTGACCACGTTGCAGGTCATGGACCGTCCCCTCCACCCCATCCGCCTCGAACCTGACGGTGACACCTGGCGCTTCGAGGTGCCCGACCTGTCGGGCTGCCGGGTGCTGTTACTGGTCAACCCGCAGAACCCGACCGGCCGCGCCTTCACCCGCGCCGAGCTTGAGACGCTGGCCGAGTGCGCAGAACGCCACGACCTGCTGGTCATCGCGGACGAGATTCACTCCGACCTCGTGTACGAGCCGCACCGGCACATCCCGTTCGCCACCGTCCTCCCGGAACGCACGGTCACCCTCACCTCGGCGACGAAGGCGTTCAACCTGGGCGGCATCCGCTGCTCGGTCGCCCACCTCGGGCACGCGGGCGTCCGCGCCGCCCTTGAGGCACAGCCGCCCTTCGTGTACGGCTCCCCCAGCGTGTTCGGCGTCGAGGCCACGGTCGCGGCCTGGCGGCACGGGGACGCCTGGCTGGCCCAGACCCTGGCCCTGCTCGACCGCAACCGCCGCACGATCGCCGAACGGCTGCCCGGCACGTTCCGCTACCGGGTGCCTGATGCGACGTACCTGGCCTGGCTGGAGGTGGGGCGGCCGGGCATGGCGGAGGTGATCGAGCGCGAGGCCAAGGTCAAGCTGAACGACGGCGCCGGCTTCGGTCCCGGCGGCGAGCACTGCGTACGGCTCAACTTCGCGACCACCGAGGCCATACTCGACGAGATCCTCACCCGCCTGGCCACCGTGCGCTGACCCACCGGCCGGGCCGCCCGCCACAGCGCCCGGCCATGAAGGCGGCCGGGCCATGACGGCGCAGGCCCGAAGGGGCGGCCCGCCGGGAAGAGGCGGGTAGGCCGTACCGGATGCGCGGCGGCCAGGTGGCGGGCGACCGATGGCCCGGCCGGAAGGCGGGTCAGGAGGCGGGCAGCGGCGGCAGCTCGGGCGGCGTGGCGGGCGGGTTCTCCTCCAGCGCCGCCAGCGCCAGCTCGATCGCCTTGTCGAGCTGCGGGTCACGCCCGGCGACCCGGTCCTGCGGCGTGATCACCACTTCGACGTCGGGATCGACGCCGTGGTTCTCCACCCCCCAGCCGGGTCCCTCCAGCCAGAACGAGTACCGCGGCTGGGTCACCACGGTGCCGTCCACGAGCGAGTAGCGGGAGTCGATGCCGATCACGCCGCCCCACGTCCGCACGCCGACGAGCGGCCCGATCCCCCGGTTCTTGATGCCCGCGCTGAAGATGTCGCCGTCGGACCCGGCGAACTCGTCGGCGATGGCCACGACGGGCCCGCGCGGCGAGTCCTCGGGATAGCGCATGGGCCGGTAGCCGCGGACCAGCGCCCATCCGGTGACCTTGCGCGACAGCTTCTCCAGGACCAGCTCGGACAGGTGGCCTCCGCCGTTCTCCCGCGCGTCCACGATCAGCCCGTCGCAGGCGATCTCGGTGTGCAGGTCGCGGTGGAACTGCGCCCACCCGGGCGCCTGCATGTCGGGGATGTGCAGGTAGCCGAGCCGCCCGCCGGACGCCTCCTTGACGTACGCGCGGCGACCGGCCACCCAGTCGTGGTAGCGCAGCGGGGTCTCGTCGTCGATCGGGGTGACCACGACCCGGCGCACGTCCCCGCCCGATGCGGGCCGCACGGTCAGCTCGACGGGCTGGTTCGCGGTGCCGGCCAGCAGCGCGAGCGGCCCGCGTACCGGATCGACCGGGCGTCCGCCGACGGCGACGATCGCGTCGCCGGGACGGACCGCGACGCCGGGGGCGAGCAGCGGCGAGCGCGCGGCGTGGTCGGACGTCTCGCCGGGCAGGATGCGGGTGACGCGCCAGACGCCGTCCTCGTCCCTGGTCAGGTCGGCGCCGAGCAGGCCCTGGCGGCGGCGCGGGTCGGAGCCGCCGCCCGAGCCGATGGCGTAGGCGTGGGAGGTGCCCAGCTCGCCCTGCGTCTCCCAGAGCAGGTCGATCAGCTCGGAGTGCGCGCCGATGCGCTCGACGAGCGGCTCGTAGCGGTCGAGCACGCCCTGCCAGTCGATGCCGCCCATGTCGGCGCGCCAGAAGTGGTCGCGCATGAGGCGGCCGGCCTCGCGGAAGCCCTGGCGCCACTCGGCCACCGGGTCGATCTGCACGTTGATCCGGTCGAGGTCGATGGTGACGGCCTCGTCGCCCTCGCTCGCGGCCCTGGTCTGCAGGCCGTTCTTGCCGTTGGTGACGAGCCGGGAGCCGTCGCCGCTGACCTCGAACGAGCGCACCTCCCTGGTCAGCTCCGACTTGGAGCGCTTCTTGAGGTCGTAGCGTTCGAGCACGATCTCGTGGTTCTGCTCGCTGCCGTCGCCGAGCCGGCCGGCGACCGGGTAGCGCAGCCAGAGCAGCGCGTCCTTGGCGGCGCGCAGGTTGCCGTAGCGGGCGGCCTGCACCGGCACGGGAACCACGCGGTCGAAGATCCCCTCGGCGTCCACCTCGGTGCGCGGCGGCGCGTCGTCGCTCTGTTTGTCGTCGCCCTTGGCGGGCTTGTCGTCCTCGCCGTTGAAGCCGCGCCCCTGGAGCGAGGGGTCGAACGGCGAGGGCGTGGTGGCCTGCAGCGGCAGGATGTACGGCCGGACCCCGTACGGGAAGGACACGTCGAACACGTGCGTGTCGTAGACGGGGTCGAACGTGCGCGCGGACAGGAACGCGAGGTGCTTGCCGTCCTTGGTGAAGACGGGGCTGTAGTCGCTGAACCTGGCGGGGGTGGCCTCGATGACCGAGCTGCCGTCCACGCGGCCCAGCTTGATCTGCGTCAACAGCTCCTCGTGCGGGAACTCCCAGGCCAGCCAGCCGGAGTCGGGCGAGAACGTCAGGCCGGAGATGTCGCCCTGGTCGGTGCGGTCCAGCTCCCTGATGTTCCCGCTCTCCACGTCCACGACGAGCAGCCGCCCGTCGTGACTGGCGACGGCGACGTGCTTGCCGTCGGGTGCGGCGGCCAGCTCCAGCACGCGGCCGAGCTGCCCCGCGGCCAGCGTGCTGATCTCGCCGCCGGGGGTGCCGATCTCCAGGGCGTCCTCGCCGGTGGCGTCGGAGATCCACACGGCCTTGCCGTCGGCGTCGAGCACGCGCGGCAGCCGTACGCGGACGCCGGGCTCGGCGCGCAGCACGCCCGCGGGGCCGTCGCGGTGGGTCACCCAGTGGGCCGTGCCGCGGATCTCGACGGCGCTGGCCCGGCCGGTGGCGTCCGGCGCGTACGAGCCCACCCGCAGCGGCGCGGGCCGCTTGGCGCGCCCGGGCCGGGGACCGCCGAGCCGCACGTCCAGCTTGTACGGCTCGGCGTCCAGGCTCTCCAGCAGCCACAGGTCACCGGCGTGCGAGTAGATCACCCGCTGCCCGTCGCTGGTGGCGTGGCGGGCGTAGAACTCTTCGTGTGAGGTGTGCTTGCGCAGGTCGGAGCCGTCGGGCAGGGACGAGTAGACGTTGCCGACGCCGTCGATGTCGGCCAGGAAGACCAGCCGGTCGCCGACCCAGCTCACCGACCAGTACTGGGCGGTGCTGTCGGCGAACAGCCGGACGAACTCGCCGCTGCCCTCGGCGTCCACCCAGATCTTGCCGGCGGTGCCGCCCCGGTAGCGCTTCCAATGGGAGGGCTCGCGCCACAGCGACGACACGGTGGCGACCCGCGTTCCGTCCACGGCGGCGTCGCTGACCCACCCGTACGGCAACCGCGTGGCCGGCCCGCCGTCAAGCGGCACCGCGTACGCCCAGCGCCGCGAGAACGAGCTTTCCCCGGCCGCGCTGACCGCCAGCACGTCACCACCGGGGGTCCAGCCGCGCACCACAGTGGCGGCCGCCCCGCCCCAGTAGGTGAGCCGCTCGCCCTCCGGCCCGTCGAGCTCGGCGGCGAACACCTCGGCGGCGCCCTCCTTGGTGCTGGTCCACGCGATGCGGCTGCCGTCGGTGGAGAATCGCGGATTGGAGACCGGCACGCGGTCGGCCGTGAAGCGCCAGGCTCTCCCTCCCTCCAGCGGGGCCAGCCAGACGTCGTCGTCGGCGACGAAGGTGACCAGGTCACCGTGCAGGTGCGGGTATCTCAGGTATGCGCCATTTGTCACCCCTGCACATTAATCGCCGACGCCAAGCGAAGCCCAAGAATTCTTCCACCCGAGGGCACGTCACACCCAGGGAAATCCCAAGGTCGGGATGTACGCAGCCCCCAAGGGAAGGGGACGCCTGCCCATTTTTCCCGACCTTGTGAGGCACCGATGAGGATCTTCACCCGCGCCCACCACATGCCCACCCGCCTGGCCGCCGGGGCCGTCATCCTGAACTCGGGGATCGACATGCTCGGGGCCGACGAGGGTGCCGCGGCGGGTCTGCACGGCATGGCGGCCACGACGTACCCGTTCCTGGGGAAGATGGAGCCGGCGAAGTTCGTCCGGCTGCTGGCGCGCGGCGAGATCGCGCTCGGGGCGGCGCTGCTCGCGCCGTTCGTGCCGTCGCTGCTGGCCGGTGCGGCGCTCACCGGCTTCGCGGCAGGGCTGGTCGGCCTCTACCTGCGCACGCCCGGCATGCGCAAGGAGGGCAGCCTGCGCCCGAGCCATGAGGGCATCGGCGTGGTCAAGGACGTGTGGCTGCTGGGCATCGGGCTGAGCCTGGTGATCGAGGAACTGTGCGAGCGCGACCATCATTGATCTCCGCTTCGCCGCCGCTAATGTGAGCAAAGCGGGGTAGCCGGGACGCATGGTACAGATCGGCTACACCTTGATGTCCGAGCAGACGCCGGCCCACGAGCTGGTCGGCTACGCCGCGGCGGCCGAGCGGATCGGCTTCGACTTCGCCGTCATCTCCGACCACTATTTCCCCTGGCTTGAGGAGATGGGGCATTCGCCCTACTGCTGGTCGGTGCTCGGCGCGGCCGCCCAGGTGACCGAGCGGCTGCCGCTCATGACGTACGTGACCTGCCCGATCATGCGCTACCACCCGGCGGTGGTGGCGCAGAAGGCCGCCACGATGGGCGTGCTGAGCAAGGGGCGCTTCACCCTCGGGCTCGGCGCGGGCGAGAACCTCAACGAGCATGTGATCGGCGAGGGCTGGCCGCCGGTGGACACCCGGCACCGCATGTTCGCCGAGGCCGTGCTGATCATCAAGAAGCTGTTCAGCGGCGAGTACGTCACCCACCAGGGCGAGTTCTACGACGTGGACTCCGCCAAGCTGTACGACCTGCCGGACGAGCCCGTCCCCATCGGCATCGCCGCATCAGGCGGCCAGTCGGCCGAGCTGGCCGCCCAGTATGGCGACGTGCTGGTCATCAACGAGCCGATGACCGAGGTGGTGCGGCAGTTCAAGGCCGCGGGCGGGGAGGGCAAGCCGGTCTACGGCCAGCTCGCCATCTCCTACGACACCGACCGCGACGCCGCGATCCAGCGCCCGCACGAGCTGTGGCGCTGGTCGAGCGTCGGCGGCTGGAAGGTCATGGCCGAGCTGCCCGGCCCGGTGAACTTCGCCGCCGCGACGAAAACGGTCCGCCCCGAGGACGTGACCGAGAGCGTGCCGTGCGGCGACGACGTCGAGGCCGTCGTGCGGGGCATCAGGAAGTTCGCCGACGCCGGGTTCACCCACGTGGCGCTCGTGCAGATCGGGCACGACCGGCAGCAGCACTTCTTCGACTGGGCCGAGAAGGAGCTGCTGCCGGCCCTGCGCGAGGTGTGACCTACGGGACGATGTTGACCAGCTTGGGCGCCCGGACGATCACCTTGCGCGGCGCGCCGTTCAGGTAACCGGCGACCTTCTCCGAGGCCAGGGCCAGCTCGCGCAGCTCGGCCTCGGTGATGTCGGGCGAGACCTCCAGCCGGTCGCGTACCTTGCCCGCCACCTGCACCACGCAGGTGACCGACTCCTGCACCAGCAGCGCGGGGTCGGCCTCCGGCCACCCGGCGAACGCCACGAAACCGGTGCGGCCCAGCCGCTCCCAGCCCTCCTCGGCGGTGTAGGGGGTGACCAGCGACAGCATGATCGCCAGCGTCTCGGCGGCCTCGCGCACCGCCGGGTCGGCGGGGCCGGGGCCGGAGTCGATGGCCTTGCGGGTGGCCGAGGTCAGCTCCATCATGCGCGCCACGGCGACGTTGAAGCGCTGAGCCTCGATCAGCTTGGTGACCTCGTCGATCGTGCGGTGGGTCACCTTGCGCAGCTCGGCGTCACCGCCGTCGAACGCGACACCCGGCTCGCTGGTGACGTCGGACATCACGCGCAGCGCCCTGGCCAGGAACTTCTGCGAGGCCGCCGGTGAGACGTCGGCCCAGTCGATGTCGTCCTCCGGCGGACCGGCGAAGATCATCGTCAGGCGTACCGCGTCGACGCCGAACTCGTCGATCTGCTGGCCCAGGTCCACGCCGTTGCCCAGGGACTTCGACATGGCCTTGCCGCCGTTGATCACCTGCCCTTGGTTCAGCATGCGCATGAACGGCTCGGTGAAGTCGACCATGCCCATGTCGTACAGGACCTTGGTGAAGAAGCGGGAGTACAGCAGGTGCAGCACCGCGTGCTCGATGCCGCCGACGTACTGGTCGATCGGCCCCCACTTGCGCACCTGCTCGGGGTCGAACGGGCCTTCGGTGTAGCCCGGCGAGCAGTAGCGCAGGAAGTACCACGACGAGTCGACGAAGGTGTCCATCGTGTCGGTGTCGCGCTTGGCGGGACCCGAGCACTTGGGGCACTCGACGTTGACCCACTCGGTGGCGCTGGCCAGCGGGGAGACGCCCTTGGGCGCCAGCGCCTCGCCGCGCATGTCGGGCAGCGTGACCGGCAGCTGCTCGTCGGGGACGGGCACCTCGCCGCAGTCGGGGCAGTGGATGATCGGGATCGGCGTGCCCCAGAACCGCTGGCGCGACAGCAGCCAGTCGCGCAGCCGGTAGTTGACCGCGCCGCGGCCCTTGCCCTCGGCCTCCAGGATCTCGATGATCTTCCGGATGGCCTCGGATTTCGACAGGCCGTCCAGCGGGCCGGAGTTGACCAGGGTGCCCTCGCCCGGCGTGGCCACGCCGGTCTCGCCGGGGTCGGCCAGGCCGGTGTGGACGACGACCTTCACCGGCAGGTCGAACTTGCGGGCGAAGTCCAGGTCGCGCTGGTCGTGGGCGGGCACCGCCATGATGGCGCCGTGGCCGTAGTCGGACAGCACGTAGTCGGCCGCCCAGACCGGGATGCGCTCGCCGTTGACCGGGTTGATCGCGTACCGGCCCAGGAAGACGCCGGTCTTCTCCTTCTCGGTGGACAGGCGCTCGATGTCGCTCAGCTTGGCCACCTCGGCGCGGTAGGCCTCGAACGCCGGGCGCTGCTCGTCGGTGACGATCTCGTCGGCCAGCGCCGCGTCGGCGGCGACCACGAAGAACGTGGCGCCGTACAGGGTGTCGGGGCGCGTGGTGTAGACCGTGACGGGCTCGTCGCGGCCCTCGATCTCGAACTGCACGTCGGCGCCCTCGGAGCGGCCGATCCAGTTGCGCTGCATGGTCAGCAGCCGCTCGGGCCAGCCGGTCAGCTGGTCCATGTCGTCCAGCAGGCGCTGCGCGTAGTCAGTGATCTTGAAGTACCACTGCGTCAGCTCGCGCCTGATGACGTCGGCGCCGCAGCGCTCGCACTTGCCGCCCACGACCTGCTCGTTGGCCAGCACCGTCTGGTCGTTGGGGCACCAGTTGACCAGGCCGCCCTTGCGGTAGGCCAGCCCGCGCTCGAAGAAGCGGATGAACAGCCACTGGTTCCAGCGGTAGTAGTCGGGGTCGCTGGTGTGCAGGCGGCGCGACCAGTCGAAGGAGACGGCGTAGCGGCGGAACGAGTTGGCCTGCGTCTCGATGTTGGCGTAGGTCCACTCGGCGGGGTGCGCGTTGCGCTTGATCGCGGCGTTCTCGGCGGGCAGGCCGAAGGAGTCCCAGCCGATCGGGTGCAGGACGTTGTAGCCCTTCTGCATCCAATAGCGGGCTACGACATCGCCGATGGCGAACACCTCGCCGTGGCCCATGTGGAGGTCACCCGAGGGGTAGGGGAACATGTCCAGCATGTAGCGGCGCTCGCGGGGGTCCGCGGGGTCTTCGCTGGCACGGTAGGGTTCTTGTTCCTCCCATCGCTGCTGCCACTTGGCCTGCAGCGCCTGCGGGTCATACTCACTCACGGCTACTGCCCTTCTGGACTTGATTCGGACCCATAAGAAAACCCCTCGTGCACACAACGAGGGGTGGAGCCGCGACGGCGAGAACTTCAGGGCCGTCGCGGCCCGCTAAGAAGCAGGGTCGCGGAACGCATGTGTCAAGCCTAGCGCACGTCTTCGGCTGATTGCAGGCACTCGGCAGGGCTCTGCGGGCACAATGGATCCTTCAGGTCCGGCGAGACCTGATGGTGATGTATCCGTTGTGACCTCATTCGTCCCGTAAGAATAGCCTTGTCGCCGTGGTGTACCCAGCTGAGCGAGATAGACCGGAGAACGACCTGCCCCTGCAGGATCCGCCTACCGATCCGCATGGCTTCGCTCGTTTCGCTGCGGAACCACCGGGGTCTCCTGGAAAATCCCATGGGATCATGCGTGACACGTCAAATCCGGATATAACGGGACATCCGGACACGAACTCGGGAGGACCGGCGGCAATGGCAACGGAGAACTCCGGACCTCATATGCCCTCGTCCTGGCCCGAGCCGCCCAGGCGCGAGACGCCTCCCGCGCCCGCCTGGCCCGAGCCGCCCGCGGCCGAGGCGCCCACCTCCTGGCCTGAGCCGCCGCGGCGGACGCCGGAGCCGTCCTGGCCAGAGCCGCCGCGCAAGGACCCCTCGTGGCCCGAGCCGCCCGCCGCGCCGCGCCCCCGGGGCGCGCGCAGGGACGCCGGCGGTTACGAGCCCGCGTCCACGAGCCCCGACAACACGCGGCCCGACCTCATCGAGCCCGTCCGCCCCGAATCCGCCCGCCCCCAGCCGGGCCGGCACGACGGCGGGCTCATAGAGCGCCGTTTCGAGGACGGCCGTCCCAGCAGCGGCCCGCACGACGGCGGACGGCATGACGGCGGCCGGCACGAGGGCGGCGGCCGCGCCCCCGAGCAGCCGTCGTGGCCCGAGCAGCCGCGCGGCGGCGGATGGCCGGAGTCGTCCCCGCAGAGCGGCCCCATCACCTCATGGCCCGAGGCGAACCCGCAGGACACGCAGACGTCGTGGCCCGAGCCCGTGCCGCCGCCGCAGAGCCCCGCGGGGCCCGGCGGCTGGCCCGAGGTCTCCTCGAAGGGCACCCCGCCACCGGGGCAGCCCGCCGACCCCGTGCCCGCCTGGGCGCAGCCGCCCGCGCCGTCGCACGACGCGTGGTCCAACCTGTCCAGCCCCGCCCCGTGGCCGCCCGCCGACAAGCCGGCCGACCCGCCACCGGCGGAACGCACGGTGATGTACGACAAGAGCAACACCCCGCGACAGGACCTGCCGCCTCCCCGGCAGTCCCACGACCAGCCGCAGTCCCAGCAGCACCGGTCACATCCGGCCGACGAGCGTACGGTCACCTACGCCCAGCACACCGAGAACCTCCTCAACGAACGCGCGGTCCCCTCCACCTCCATGGATTCGACACACACCGGCTCGCCCGCCGCCGAAGACCAGTCCGCCCGCCCCGGCTCCAACCTGAGCCGCGACCCGTCAGACCCTGAGCACAGGTTCGTCACCGCCGGCCAGATCAGCGGCTCGCGCACGCCGCCGCCGGAGCGCCAGCAGGAGCTCTGGAACACGGTGTTCGGCGACAACTACCAGGCCATGGGCGAGCAGGACGACCTCGACGAGGACTCCGGCAAGCCGGTCTGGGTCTACGCGCTCGGCGGCTCGGTCGTGGTGGCGCTGGTCGCGGCGCTGCTGTGGGCGTTCCTGTGGGGCCCGCTCGCCTCCGACGACGCGGCGAGCGCAGGCGAGACGGCGGCGACGGAGGCCACCGCGTCGAAGAAGCCGACCGCCACCAAGACCGCCACGTCCATCGGCCCGCTGCCGAGGTACCCCGGCAAGGCCAGCCCCGTCACCGGCCGGCTCGCGGTCGCCTCGGCCGGCATCTCGGTGCCGCGCCTGGGCGGTGAATGGCAGCTCGACCAGCGCCCCGCCGCCACCATCAACGGCACCTACAACTTCACCCACCGCCAGTACGTGCAGGTCGCGCCGCAGCGCTACGCCGTGATCATGGCGGGCCCGCTCCAGGAGCGGATGGCCTCCTACTACGAGCAGGACAACCTGGAGCCGGTGATCAAGCAGGTGGTGCTGGACGCGCGCAAGCGGTTCTTCCCCACCGGCAACAAGGTCCGCAAGATCGCCCAGCAGCCGATCAAGGTGGGCGACCAGACCGGGCGGCTGATCGCGTACTCGCTGACCTCCGACACCGAGAAGGCGACGATCGCGACGATCGCCGTGAACACCGGAGCCGCCAAGCCGGCCATCGTGTTCATGTCGATCCCGGCCGACAAGAAGTCGCTGCTGCCCGACATCCGTACGGTGATGAACCAGATCAGGCTCACCGACGCCGGCTAGCACCCGCGCCGGCTAGAACCTGCACTCCATGTGCTTGATCCCGTTGATGAAGCTGGAGTGCAGGCGGTCGGGCTCGCCGCCCTCGATCCGCGGCACCCTGCGCAGCAGCTCGCGGAACATCACCGTGATCTCGCGCCTGGCCAGGTGAGCGCCCAGGCAGAAGTGCGGCCCCGGCCCGCCGAAGCCGACGTGCGGGTTGGGGTTGCGGGTGATGTCGAAGCGCAGCGGGTCGGGGAAGACCGACTCGTCGCGGTTGGCGGACCAGTAGAACAGCACGACCTTCAGTCCCTTGCGGTAGAGGTGGCCGTTCATCTCGTAGTCCCTGGTGAGCTTGCGGCGCATGAAGTTCACCGGGGAGGCGAGCCTGACGATCTCCTCGACCGCGCCGGGCGCGCGGCCGTCGATGTCCTCCAGCCACAGCGCGCGCTGGTCGGGGTTCTCGGTCAGCATGTGCAGGCCGTGGGAGATGGCGTTGCGGGTGGTCTCGTTGCCCGCGACGACCAGCAGGATGAAGAACGAGCCCAGCTCCTGCATGGTCAGCCGCTCGCCGTCGATATTGGCGTTCACCAGTGACGAGGTGAGATCGCCGGTGGGATGCTCGGCGCGGTGCGCGGCGAGGTCCTGGACGAGCTGCTGCAGCTCCATGCCGGCGGTGAGCAGGCGCTCGGCGATCTGGTCGAGGTCGCCGCCGGTGTACTCGGGGTCGAAACCGCCGAGGATGACGTTGGAGCGGTCGAAGACGTACTGGTAGTCCCGCTCGGGGATGCCCATCATGTCGCAGATGATCTTCAGCGGCAGGCGGGCGGCCACCTCGGTCACGAAGTCGCAGCCCGGACCCTTGGCCAGCAGGTCGTCCACGATGCCCGCGGCGGCGGCCTCCACGTCGGCCTCGAACTGCTTGATCATCTTCGGTGTGAAGGCGCGCGAGACGATCCTGCGCAGCCGCGCGTGGCGGGGATCGTCCATGTTGATCATCGAGCCGAAGTACTCGGCGAACTCCGCCGGCATGTCGGGGATGTTCGTCGCGCCTCCGTCGCCCGAGCAGAAGATCTCGGGGTTGCGGCTGGCCTCCAGGATGTCGGCGTGCTTGACCAGGGCGTAGTAGCCGGGACCCTTGGGCGCGTAGGAGATCTCCATCTCCTCGAAGAAGGCGGGGCCGTCCAGGCTGCGCAGCCGCGCGAACGCCTCCTCCCGTTCGCTCATGGGCCGGGCCCAGAAGTCGCGGTCCGACAGATCGAAGTCCAGGACGCTCATGTGGCAATCATGGGAAAAGCATCCACTTACGTCAATGCTTCTTACGTACGGTGTACGTGCGCGGCGGCAGGACCTGGCCGGCCGCGGCGAGCGGCCGCGGAGAGGCGTCAGGAGGCGGGGCCGAGCCAGTCGAGGATGAGGCGGTTGACCTCGGCGGGACGTTCGAGGTGGAGGAAGTGCCCGGCGCCGTCGACCTGCTCGGCCCGCGAGCCATCGGGCAGGTGGTTGACGGCGTCCTTGGCCAGGCCGGCGGCCAGGCAGCCGTCCTGTGCGCCGTGCAGGTAGAGGACGGGGCCGGTGACCGCAGGCTCGACGTCCGGGTAGCGGCCGGACGGCGGCGTGGTGCCGAGCATGGCGCGGTAGTAGCCGATGGCGGCGGACAGGTTGGCGGGCTCGCCGATGCTGCGCCGGACGAAGGCGAGGTCCTCGCTCGCGTCGTAGCCGGGCGACCAGTCGCGCCACAGGTTCTCGAAGAAGCCGGGGACGGCGGCGGCCTGCTCGGCCAGCGGGGTCTGGAAGAGGTAGATGTAGAACGAGCGCTTGAGCTGCTCGTAGTCGAGGAAGGCGGCGCCCATCGCGCCGGGCGGCGGCACGGCGAGCGCGACGGCGCGGCGGAAGCGGCCGGCGGTGGCGTAGACGGGGAAGGCGCCCCAGTCGTGGCCGATGATGACGGCGTCCTCGCCGCCGCCGAGCTCCTCGCGCAGGGCGCGTACGTCGGCCACCAGCGCGGCGGTCTCGTACGCGGCGTCGGCGGGGACCTCCGTGGGCGCGTAGCCGCGCATGAAGGGCGCGACCGCGCGATAGCCGCGCTCGGCCAGCGCGGGCATCAGGTGCCGCCAGGTGTGCGCGGTGTCGGGGAAGCCGTGCAGGCACAGCGCCAGCGGCCCCTCCCCCAGTGTCAGATACGCGAACTCCACACCGTTGGCGTGGATCGTCCTGATCTCCATGAGAGCGAAACCTAGCACGCGCCCTGTCGCCCGGCCCGGGCTTCTCGCCACCTGACCAGCGAGGATGCCCGCCGGTAAACCGCGGCGTCAGAACGCCGGCGGAGCCGGGCTGATGCGCGGCAGCCGGGTGAACGGCTCAAGCCTTGTGGCCTCTGATCAGGTCCGCCGCCTTCTCGCCGATCATGATGGCGGGGGCGTGGGTGTGGCCGCGGTTGAGCGTCGGCATGATCGACACGTCGGCCACCCGCAGCCCCTCCACGCCACGCACGCGCAGCGCCGGGTCCACCACCGAGCCGTCGTCGTCGCCCATCCTGCACGTCCCGACCGGGTGGTAGAGGGTCTCGGCGCGCTCGCGTACCCACCGGGCCAGCTCCTCGTCCGTCTCCGGCCCCCAGTACGGCTCCATCGGCCCGCCCGCGTACGGCTTCATCGCCTCCGTCGCGACCACCTGCTTGGCCCGCTTCAACCCCGCGACCAGCCGCCGGAGGTCGGCCTCGGCCGTCAGGTAGGCGGGGTCGATGACGACGTCGCGGCCGTTCAGCCCGACCCTGCCGCGGCTCTCCGGCTGCAGCAGCACCACGCCGACGGTCAGGCCGTGGCCGGTCGGCGGGGTGAGCCCGTGGTCCTTGAACGGCACCGGCGCGAACACCAGCTCGATGTCCGGCGCGGGCTCGTCCCGCGAGGTCCTGATGAACGCCACCGCCTCGCCCACGTTCGTGGTCAGCATGCCGGAGCGCAGCACGAGGTAGCGCAGCAGGTTGGGCAGCGACTCCGCCTTGGTCAGCGTCACCGGCTTGCGGCACTCGACGTACACGCCGGTCACCAGGTGGTCCTGGAGGTTCTTGCCGACCTCGGGCAGGTCGTGCACGACCGGCACCCCGGCGTCGCGCAGCTCGCCGGCCGCGCCGACGCCCGAACGCATCAGCAGGTACGGCGAGCCGATGGCCCCGGCCGCCAGCACCACCTCCAGCCTGGCCTTGACCTGGCGGCCGCCGCTGAGCTCGACGCCGGTCGCCCGCCTGCCGTCGAACGTCACCCGCGACACGGTGGCGCCGGTGATGACGTGCAGGTTGGGCCGGTTGCCCGCCGAGCGCAGGTAGGCGTCGGCCGAGCTCCACCGCCGGCCCCTGAGCTGGGTGACCGGGGTGGGGCTGTAGCCCTCGTTGGAGCGGCCGTTCAGCTCGGGCAGCCGGGTCATGCCCAGCTCCTCGCAGGCCCGCAGGAAGGCGGCCGTGGTCTCGTTGGGGCTGCGCAGCTCGGAGATGTAGAGCGGGCCGGAGGTGCCGTAGACGCCGCCGCGGTTGCTGCCGACGCGGTGCTCGGCCTTGTGGAAGTACGGCAGCACGTCGTCGTAGGCCCAGCCCGGGATGCCCCACTGGTCGTAGTCCTGCTGGCAGCCGCGCACCCACATCTGGGCATTCAGCGAGGACGATCCGCCCAGCACCCGGCCCCTCGGCCAGTAGAGCTCGCGGCCGGACAGCTCGCCCTGCTTGACCGTGGAGTAGTTCCAGTCGTACTCGGTCTTGAAGAGCTTGAAGAACGCCGCCGGCATGCGGATCTCCAGCTTGTCGTCCTTGCCGCCGGCCTCGATCAGCGCCACCGACAGCCCCGGATCCGCGGAGAGCCGGTTGGCCAGGACGCACCCCGCAGAGCCGGCCCCGACGATGACGTAGTCGTACTCCATTGGTCTCCTCCACGGGGCTCGATCACCTGCCCCTTGCTTACTCCACGCCCGGGGAACGCGTCCATATCCACTTGTGACCCGCGCTACCTACCGGTCGGTATGGGGGTCCTGACAAGATGACCGCGAAGCCGTTCTATAGGGAGGCGTCATGCTCAACCTGTCGATCGTCCTGGAGGACAGCGCCAGGAACACCCCCGACGGCACCGCGATCGTCTTCGGCGACATGCGGCTGCCGTACTCCATGATCGACACAGTGGCCAACCAGGTCGCGAACCTTCTGGTGGCGCGCGGTATCACCAAGGGCGACAAGGTCGCCCTCGCCTGCCCGAACCTGCCGTACTTCCCGTTCGTCTACTTCGGCATCCTCAAGGCCGGCGCCACGGTCGTACCGCTCAATGTGCTGCTGCAGTCGCGCGAGATCGCCTACCACCTCGACGACAGCGACGCCAAGGCGCTGTTCTGCTTCGAAGGCACCCCCGAGCTCCCGCTCGGCGAGCGCGGCAAGGCGGGCTTCGAGGCGGCCGAGCGCTGTGAGCACTTCTTCGTGCTGCCCGCGACCCCGCTCGCCACCGAGTCCGAGTACGGCGAGTCGATCTGGGCGGCGATCGACGGGCTGCCATCCGAGTTCGAGACCGTGCAGACCGCCCCCGACGACACGGCGGTGATCCTCTACACCTCCGGCACCACCGGCCGGCCCAAGGGCGCGGAGCTGAGCCACCAGAACATGGTGATGAACGCCATGGTCAGCGACAAGATGTTCCCCGCCGAGGAAGGCGGCGACGTCTACCTCGCGGTGCTGCCGCTCTTCCACTCCTTCGGCCAGACCGTGGTGATGAACACCGGCTTCCTGCGCGGCGCGACCGTCGTGCTGATGCCGCGCTTCGACCCCGCGGAGGCGCTGGCGACGATGCTGAAGGAGAAGGTGACGTTCTTCGCCGGCGTGCCCACGATGTACTGGGGCATGCTGACGAAGATCCACTCCGAGGGCATGGAGGTGCCGCGCTCGCTGCGGGTCGCCGTCGCGGGCGGCGCGGCCTCCCCCGTCGAGGTGCTCAACGACTTCGAGCGCACCTTCGGCATCGGCATCCTGGAGGGGTACGGGCTCTCCGAGACGTCGCCCGTCGCCAGCTTCAACCAGCCCGGCAGGCCCGCCAAGCCCGGCACCATCGGCACCCCCATCTGGGGCGTGGAGATGAAGCTGGTGGACGGCGACTGGAAGACGATCGAGGGCGAGGGCCCCGGCGAGATCGCCATCCGCGGCCACAACATCATGAAGGGCTACTACGGCAGGCCCGAGGCGACGGCCGAGGTCATGCGGGACGGCTGGTTCCGCACCGGCGACATCGCGACCCGCGACGCCGACGGCTACTACTCCATCGTCGATCGCGCCAAGGACATGATCATCCGGGGCGGCTTCAACGTCTACCCGCGCGAGCTGGAGGAGGTGCTGGTCACGCACCCCGACGTCTCGCTGGCCGCCGTCGTCGGCGTCCCCCACGAGTCGCACGGCGAGGAGATCAAGGCGTACGTCATCCGCAACCCCGGCGCGACGATCACCGAGGACGAGCTGATCGCCTGGTGCAAGGAGAACATGGCGGCCTACAAGTACCCGCGCATCATCGAGTTCCGCGACTCGCTGCCGATGACGGCCACCGGCAAGATCCTCAAGCGCGAGCTGCGCTCGGCGGGCTGAGGCCGTAAGGGCGCTCGACGGGCGCCGCCCCGGTCGTGCGGGCGGCGCCCTGCTCACGACCGGGTTCTTGATCGCGGTTGGTAGCGCGCGGGCATGCCCCTCGCCCTCTTCGACCTGGACAACACGCTGATCGACCGGCACGCCGCGTTCGAGCGCTGGGCCGCGGAGTTCGCCGCCCAGCGGCGCCTGGGCGCGGAGGCGGTGCCGTGGCTGGTGACGTGCCCTGCGGAGGTGCTGGACGGGCTCGCCCGGTTACGCGCCGCCGGATGGACGCTCGGGATCGTGACGAACGGATCGACCACGGGCTCGTGCCCCGCCCGGACGAGGCCGACCACGCCGTCACCGACGTGCTCGCCGCCACCGAGCTGATTGAGCGATCCGATCAATCGGGATGAAGGCGCGGGGCCGGTCCCGGTAGCTTGCTGGGCATGCGGGATCGGCCACAGGACTTCGATGAGGCGATGTTGCGGCCCGCGCTGAAGGCGTGGGGCGTCGATGCGGCGACGCTCGAATACGCACCTGTCGGGTTCGGCGACTACCACTGGGTGGCGGACGGCCGGGGCGGGCGCTGGTTCGTGACCGTGGTCGACGTGCGCCGGCGGGCGTACGACGAGGTGCGGCTCGCCCTGGACACGGCGGCGGAGCTGCGCGAGCAGGCCGGCCTCGACTTCGTGGTGTCACCGCTGCGCGACGACGAGGGCGCCACCCTGCGCAGGCTCGACAGCCGCCGCTACGCGATGAGCGTGTACCCGTACGTGGAGGGACGCTCGGGAGAGTTCGGCGACGAGCAGGACGACGCCGAGCGCGCGGCCGTCATCGACCTGCTCGCCGCGCTGCACGCCACCCCGCCGCCGCTGTCCGCCCCGCTCGCCCCGGTGCAGCCGTCGGGCCGCGCCCTGCTGGAGCGGCTGGCCGCGGAGGAGGACGGCGACCTGCCCTGGCTCGGCGGCCCCTACTCCGAGCCGGCCAGGGAGCTGGTCACGAGCCACGCGGGGACGCTGCGGCGGGCGCTTGAGGAGTTCGACCTGCTGGCGGAGAAGCCGGGCGAGCCGGTGGTGACGCACGGCGAGCCCCATCCCGGCAACCTGCTGCGCTCGCGCGGCCGGCTGCTGCTGGTCGACTGGGACACGGTGGGCGTGGCCGCTGCTGAGCGGGACCTGTGGCTGGTCGCCGAGACCGCCGAGGACCGCGCGCGTTACGCCGAGGCCACCGGGCGCACCCCCGACGAGCGGCTGATGACGCTCTACCGGCTGCGCTGGGCGCTGGACGACGTGGCCGACTTCGTCCGGTGGTTCCGGAGTCCGCACGCCCGCACCCCCGACGCCGCGGTGGCCTGGCAGGGGCTCAAGGACACGCTGGAGGAGCTGGCCGGCGACGCCTGACGGCCGAAAGTTTCATAGAGTTCTCGCTTCCGAGACGCTCTCGCGGCAGCTCACGGCCTCTGAGCCTGGCGGCCCGCACGAGGCCCATTGCGAGACCGAAATTTTCTGCTCACACTCGCAATATTTCGGCCGCAGTTGCGAGAGGATCTCGATGAAGCTGAGAGCTCGACTGGCCGGCGCCTTGATCGCCCTCGCGGCGCTCGTGGTCACCGGCCTCATCACCGCACCCCCGGCCTCCTCGGCGCAGCTCACCGAGGTGACCGGGTTCGGGACGAACCCCACCAACCTTCGCATGCACCTGTACGTCCCCGACGGCGTCCCCGACCGTCCCGCGCTGCTGGTGGCCGTGCACTACTGCACCGGGTCGGGCCCCGCCTTCTACTCGGGCACGGAGTTCGCCCGGCTCGCCGACCAGCACAAGTTCATCGTCATCTATCCGTCCGCGACGCGGAGCGGCTCCTGCTTCGACGTCTCATCGCCGCAGGCGCTGCGGCACGACGGCGGCAGCGACCCGGTCGGGATCGTCTCCATGGTCAGGTACGTCCAGCAGCGCTACAACACCGACCCGGCGCGCACGTTCGTCACCGGCGCCTCCTCCGGCGCCATGATGACGAACGTCCTGCTGGGCGCCTACCCCGACGTGTTCGCGGCGGGGGCGGCGTTCAGCGGCGTGCCGTTCGGCTGTTTCGCCACCACCGACGGGTCGAGCTGGAACAGCGCCTGCGCCAATGGCCAGATCAGCAAGACCCCGCAGGAGTGGGGCGACCTCGTACGCGCGGCCTACCCCGGCTACAGCGGCCCCCGCCCGCGCATGCAGATCTGGCACGGCACCGAGGACGCCACGCTGCGCTACCCCAACTTCCAGGAGCAGATCAAGCAGTGGACCAACGTCCACGGCCTGGGCCAGACGCCCAGCCTCACCGACCAGCCGCGTTCCGGCTGGACCAGGACGCGCTACGGCGGCACCGGCACGACGGCCCCGGTCGAGGCGATCAGCCTGCAGGGCGTCGGCCACAGCCTGCCGCAGAGCGGGATGGCGGCCATGGTCATCGACTTCTTCGGCCTCGCCGACGACGACCCCGGCCCCAACCCGACGATCACGCCTGAGCCGCCGGGCGACTGCCAGGTCACGTACACGATGAACACCTGGAACACCGGCTTCACCGCCGAGGTGAAGGTGACGAACACCAGTCAGTCGCCGCTGTCGTCCTGGACGCTGGGCTTCACGCTGCCCGCGGGCCAGACGATCACGTCGGTGTGGAACGCCACGATCACGCCGGACAGCGGCCAGGTGACGGCGCGCAACGTCTCCTATAACGGTTCGATAGCGCCGGGCGGCTCGGCGTCGTTCGGCTTCCAGGGCACGCACAACGGCGACACCGGCGAACCGGCCGCTTTCACCCTGAACGGAACCGCCTGTTCTACCTGATCAGCGCGGACGCGCGGATGGCTTGGTCGCTTGTCGGTAACGACTTCTCCTTTACCGGATAACCCCCTTGCCCCGGCGCTGAGGGTAGCCATACGGTCACTTTAAGCAGTTGGGGGACAACGAAGGAGACAGCACGTGGGCAGGCACGCTAAGCCCCACAATCCGAAGGAGCAGCCACAGGAGACGCTGGAGGACGCCCAGAAGGAGCTCCCTCCGAGCCGGGGGCGGCACGCGAAAGAGCGCCATGCCAAAGACCGGCACCGCTGCACGGCGACGACGGGCGAGCAGGCCGCCGTCTCCTGACGTCACGGGGGTGTCACCGCGGCTCCCGGGCCATGTGGTCCGGGAGCCGTGCTGTGTTCCGTGCCATGAACCGGATCAGCGCCGGGCGCGCGGCCGGCACGCCCGGCGCCATGCCGGTTCACATCAGGATCAGGGCCAGTCGCGGGCGGGGCGCAGCGGCACGCCGGAGCGGCCCTTCTCGTCGAGCTTGACCCCGAGCACCTGGTGCAGCTGCACCTTGTTGCGCTCGAAGCCCACGATGCAGCCGGCCATGTAGAGCGCCCACACGCGGGCGGTGCCCATGCCGACCTCCTCGACCGCGTCGTCCCAGTTGGCGTCGAGGTTGTCGCACCAGTGGCGCAGCGTCTTGGCGTAGTGCTCGCGGAGGTTCTCCTGGTGGCGGATCTCGAAGCCGAGGTCCTCCATCTGCCGGATCAGCCAGCCGACCGACTCCAGCTCGCCGTCGGGGAAGACGTAACGGTTGATGAAGCCGCCCTTGTTGAACGTCTTCTCCTTGCCGGTGGGCCGGGTGATGCAGTGGTTGAGCAGGCGGCCGCCGGGCTTGAGCTTGCCGTACAGGAACTCGAAGTAGCGCGGCACGTTGGCCTTGCCGATGTGCTCGGTCAGGCCGATCGAGCTGACCGCGTCGAAGCCCGTCTCCGTGACGTCGCGGTAGTCCATGTGGCGGACCTCGGCGAGGTCCTGCAGCCCCGCGTCGGCGATCGCCTTCTGCGCCCACTCGGCCTGCTGGCGGCTCAGCGTGACGCCGAGCGCCTTGACGCCGTAGTGCTTGGCGGCGTGGATGACCATGCCGCCCCAGCCGCAGCCGACGTCGAGCAGGCGCATGCCCGGCTTGAGCCCGAGCTTGCGCGCCACCAGGTCGAACTTGGCGAACTGGGCCTCCTCCAGCGTGGCGTCCTCGCTGGGGAAGCAGGCGCAGGTGTAGGCCATCGACGGGCCGAGCACCCACTCGTAGAAGCGGTTGGAGACGTCGTAGTGATGGTGGATGACCTCCGCGTCACGCTGCTTGGCGTGCCGGGAGCCGAGCCTGGCCAGCGCGCTCTGCCGCATCTCCTGCGGAGGCGGCGGCACCCGCATGAGCAGCGGCTTGATGCCCAGCGAGCGGACGGCGGCGATCTTCTCGGCGGTCGTCAGGTCGTTGGTGGTGATGTTCCACATCCGGTCCAGCAGCGTGTACATGTCGCCCTGGACATCGATGTGCCCCGAGATGTACGCCCTCGCCAGGCCCAGCTCGCCCGGCGCGTGCGCCAGGTGCGCCACCGCGATCGGCGACTTGACCTCGATGGCCAGGTCGGCGCCGTCGGGCCCCGCCTTGCTGCCGTCGTACGCCGTGAACGCGATGTTCGCCTCAGGGCCGACGATCTTCTCAAAGATGGTTGCCAGAGCCATCTGCTCACCTTCCCCGCACACACTTTTCGTACAGGTCGAGCAGGCGTCCGTTGGGGTCGTATGCCTGCTTGACCGGCCAATAGGCGTCGCCGTTGTACAGCTGCCAGAACTGCTCACGCGCGTAGTACGAGGTCGAGTAGAGCGACTTGTGGCCGTCGAGATCGTGCACGGAACGCTCGATGAGCCGGTTGTAGTAACCGTCGAACTGGCCCTTTGGCAGCGGCACCATTCCCCAGAATCCGAAGTTGACGTAGAGCTTGCCCGGCTCGAGCGGGTAGAGCGGCCACCGAGACCCGGCGCGCAGCGGGCACATCCACACGGGAGTCATGCCCACCTTCTCGTGGAAGAACTCCAGGAATTCGGCCCCGCGCTCGACGGGCGTCTCGACGTCCTGAATGACCGATTCGCTCACCGGCTTGCCACGCCAGCGGTCGATGCGGGCCGTCAGGCCGAACTTCCTGTCCAGCGCGACCAGGCGGCGGTAGACGTCGGAGCGCATCCAGCGGCGCGGCATCAGCGAGCGCACCACCGGCTGCTGCACGCCGAACGCGCGCGAACACCAGAACCAGTCGGTGTCCCAGCGCCACAGGTAGTCGCGGATCGTCAGCCAGTCGCGGCTGCGCTGCCTGATCGACTGGTAGTAGATGCGCATGCCGGTGTAGTCGGAGACGTACGGGGCGCGCTCGGCGAAGCGGCCGAGCGTGATGTACATCTCGCCGGGGCCGAAGAAGACGCCGTCGACGAAGTCGACGCTCTCGCCCTGGTACACCATGCTGTCGCAGATCTCCTGCATGGCCAGCATGCACTTGCCCGCGTCGGTGAACTTGACGTGGGTGAGGTGCACGTACGGCTGCACCTTGCGCAGCTTGATCCTGATGCGCAGCGCGTAGCCCAGCGTCCCGTAGGAGTTGGGGAAGGCGCGGAACAGCTCGTGGTGCTCGTTGTCGTCGCGGGCGACGACGATGCGGCCGTCGCCGGTGAGGATCTCCAGCTCCTCGACCGACTCGTGCGGCAGGCCGTCCCTGAAGCTCGTGGACTCGATGCCGAGCCCGGTCACGGCGCCGCCCAGCGTGATGGTCTTGAGCTGCGGCACCACGTACGGCATGAGCCCGTACGGCAGCGTGGCGTCCACCAGGTGCTCGTAGGTGGTCATGCCCTGCACCTCGGCGGTCATCGTCTCGGGATCGACGCTGATGACCTCGTCGAGATCCTTGGCCGAGAGCTTGGCCGTCCTGCCGCCGTCGCGGAACCTGAAGAGGTTGGACGTGGCCTTGGCCAGCCGGGGAGCCGCGTCGCCCGGGATCTCGGCGTACGACTGCCGAATCTGCTCTACTGCCCGTCGGTGTGTCGACATCGTCGTCGTCACGGCCCCTCCTCCGTCGGTGCCGTGCCGGCGCCGCGCCCTTCAGGTACGCGTCGCTCGTTCACGTAGCACCCCCTTGAGCTGGTAGAGATCGTCCGTAGCACGGTATCTCCACCCGCCCGGCCCGAACAGACCGGGGTGCGTTAAAGACACGAAAACTGTTTATCGTGCCAGGTGAATCGCCTAATTGGTAGGTGATTGCGGAAGTTTTCGGACGATCACCGGCCGAACGCCGTTCAGGACGCCGTCCACCTCGCGGCCCTCGACGGCGGCGGCGAGGTTGTCGAGGGTGACGGTGAGCAGGCGGCCGGTCGACTCGGCGGTCACGCCGGCCACGTGCGGGGAGAGCAGCACGTTCGGCAGCTCGCGCAGCGGGTCACCGGGCGGCAGCGGCTCCACGTCGAACACGTCGAGCGCGGCGCCGCCCAGCCGGCCCTCGCTCAGGGCCGCCACCAGCGCCTTCTGGTCCACCACGCCGCCTCTGGCCGCGTTGACCAGCAGCGCGCCCTGCTTCATGCGGCCGGGGTCGATGAGGCCGCGGGTCTGCGCCGACAGCGCGATCGCGACGACCACGACGTCGGAGGTGGACACGAGCGTGTCGAGGTCGGCGAAGCCGGGGTCCTCGCGCGGCGTGCGGGTCCAGTAGGACACCTCGCAGCCGAGCGCGCGGAACATCGCGGCGCAGCCGGCGCCGATCGGGCCGTAGCCGACCACGCCGACCCGCCGGCCGCGCAGCTCGTGGGGCTGCAGGCTCTGCTGCGGCCACTTGCCCGCGCGTACGGCGGCGTCGGCCTCGGCCAGCTTGCGCAGCAGCGCCAGCGTGGCGGCCAGGCACCACTCGGCGACCGCCACGGCGCTGACGCCCGGCGTGTTGGCCAGCGGCACCCCGGCCGCCGCCAGCGCGTCGAGGTCATGGCCGTCGACTCCGACCGACGGCTGGTGCACGAACGCGAGGCGCGGCGCCGCCTTGACGGCCTCGGCGTCCATGACGAGCTCGCCGGTCCAGTCGCCCAGCACGATCTCCGCCTCCGGCAGCGCGGCGAGCAGCGCCGCGCGGTCGCGGGAGGCGGGCACCCTGACCTCCACCCGGTCGCCGAGCGGCGCGAGCAGGCCGCGGAGCAGCTCTTCGGGAAGCGGAGGCAGGGCCAGCAGGTTCCAGGGGGTCATGCCCTCACAGTAAAGCTGCCGATCACTTGCCGCATCAGTGCCCTGTTACGCAGCCACTGGTCCTCGGTGACCGTCCACGACAGCACGTACGCGGCCTCGTCGGTGGCCAGGGCCCTGCGGATCTCGTGGTAGCGCGTGCCGGGCCGGACCCAGGCGGCGTCGTTCTGCTC
Organism: Nonomuraea sp. NPDC052634; assembly: GCF_040678535.1. NCBI lineage: Bacteria > Bacillati > Actinomycetota > Actinomycetes > Streptosporangiales > Streptosporangiaceae > Nonomuraea > Nonomuraea sp. NPDC052634. Next base: position 224,744 of record NZ_JBFATY010000008.1, read on the forward strand.
GCCCGCGATCCAGGTGAACTCCCACTCCACGGCCTTGATGCCCTTGTGCATGACCGTGCGCTGCCCGCGGTTGACCACCGTGCGCGCGTTCTGCCGGAACGTCTCCTGCGAGTCGCGCATGAGCTGGTGAGGGTCGAGCCGGCTGTAGACGGCCTCCACGCCGAGGTGGGCGTTGCGGTCGCGGCGGGTCCACTCCGTGTACGCCTCGCCGAGCGCGCCCCGCCAGCCGGTCGGCCGCAGGATGGCCCAGCCGTCGCGCGACTTCCACACCCGCACCAGGGGGGCGCGCCTGGCGGCGCTGGGCGTGGGGGTCGGCGTCGCGCTCGTCTGCGTCGCCGTGGGCGTGGCCGTCGGCGTGATGGGCTTGGTCGCGGCGGCCGGCTGCGTGGTGGCGCGCGGCGTGCCCTCGGCGGGCGAGGCCGTCCTGAAGTACGCGACCGCGCCGCCCGTGAGCACCAGCACCACCGTCGCGGCGGCGGCGAGCAGGGCGCGGCCGCCACCGCGCTTGCGATCCGGATCGTCGAAGTCCACGGGCGCCGGCTTGGCCGCGATGATGGCCTGCAGCAGCCGGTCGGCCTCGTCGGCGTCCACCCGGTCCTCGGGCTCCTTCTGCAGCAGGCCCTTCAGGATCGGGTGCATGATCGGCGGGATGCGCCGGTAGTCGGGCTCCTCGGTGAGGAGCGCGTTGAGCGTGGACATCGCGTCGCCGCGGTCGAAGGGCGAGCGGCCGACCATGCACGCGTACAGCGTGGCGCCCAGCGACCACAGGTCGGACGCCGGGCCCGCGTTCTCGGCGCGTACCCGCTCCGGCGCGAGGAAGCTCGGCGAGCCCGTCACCATGCCGGTGCTGGTCAGTGAGACGTCGCCCTCGACGGTCGCGATGCCGAAGTCCATGAGCACCGCGCGGCCGTCCTTCTCCGACCACAGGATGTTGCTGGGCTTGACGTCGCGGTGCAGGATGCCCGCCTCATGGGCGGCGCGCAGCGCCGACAGCACCTGACGGCCCAGGCTCGCCGCCTCCCGCACCGGCAGCGCACCCGTGGTGAGCACGACCTGCTCCACCGACGGGTGGCTGACCAGCTCCATCACGATCCACGGCCGGCCGCCCTCCTCGACCACGTCGTAGATGGCGACGACGTTGGGATGGTTGAGCTTGGCCGCCGTACGGGCCTCGCGAGCGGTCCGTAGGAGCTGGCGTTCCTTGTCGGCCGGCGACAGGCTGTCCGGCAGCAGCACCTCTTTGATGGCCACCTGCCGGTTGAGCAGCGTGTCGCGGCCTTCCCAGACCACACCCATCCCGCCGCGGCCCAGTTCGCGCAGTAACTGGTAGCGCCCTGCGATGAGCCGGTTGCTCTCCGAAACCATGTCCTACCCCTGTAGCGGCGCGTGTGCGCCTGCTGCAGGCAGCCGTCATCGACGGCCACCTGTAGACCACCCGAACAGTGGGCAAGTTTCCCATACCTGCCCGGACTTCGCGGGGAGGTCGGCAAGGCCGCTTGCAGAAGATCACCGAATGTTGTTCTACTTGGTCGGGATCCCAAGCAAGGAGAGGCCGATGCCCGAGACTAGCCGAGGTCCGCTGACCGGCGTGCGCGTGCTGGAGCTCGCCGGGCTCGCCCCAGGACCGTTCGCCGGCATGATGCTCGCCGACCACGGCGCCGACGTGCTGCGCGTCGACCGGGTCGGCGCCGTGCGCGACGCTCCCCGCAGGGACGTCATGGACCGCGGCAAGCACACGATCGGGCTCGATCTGAAGTCGCCCGAGGGCGTGGCCGCGTTCAAGGAGCTGGCCAGGAACGCCGACGTGGTGATCGAGGTCTTCCGCCCCGGCGTGGCGGAACGGCTCGGCATCGGCCCCGACGACCTGCACGCCGTCAACGAGCGGCTGATCTACGGCAGGATGACCGGCTGGGGCCAGGACGGGCCGCTCGCCCCGACCGCCGGGCACGACATCGACTACATCGCGATCTCCGGCGTGCTGTCGATGCTCGGCCGCGCGGGCGGCAAGCCCACCCCGCCGATCAACATACTCGGCGACTTCGCCGGCGGCGGGCTCATGCTGGCCTACGGCGTGCTGCTCGCCCTGTACGAGCGGGAGCGCACCGGCAAGGGCCGGGTGATCGACGCGGCCATGGTGGACGGCGCCGCCGTGCTGTTCGCCATGTTCTACCAGGCCGTCCAGAGCGGCGCCTGGGGCCCGCGCGGCACCAACCTGCTCGACACCGGGGCCCCGCAGTACGACACGTACGAGACCGCCGACGGGCAGTACCTCGCCGTCGGCGCGCTGGAGCCGAAGTTCTGGGCCGAGCTGCTGCGCCGCATGGGTCTGGACGGTGATCCCGGCCTCCCCGACCGGAACGACCCCGCCCAGTGGCCGGCCCTTCGCGACCGGCTGGCCGCGGAGTTCCGCAAGCGCACCCGCGCCGAGTGGGAGGAGGTCTTCGACGGCTCCGACGCCTGCGTCTCGCCCGTGCTGTCGATGGCCGAGGCCGCCGCGCACCCGCACAACGTGGCGCGCGGCTCGTTCACCGACGTCGGCGGCGTCGTCCAGCCGATGCCCGCGCCGCGCCTGCTCGGCGTGCCCGCTCCCGACCTGTCCCCCGCCACCCGCCTTGAGGACCTGTCCGGCTGGGGGCTCCCGGCTGAGCAGGCGGCCAAGCTCCGCGAGCAGGGAGTGCTCGCCTGACCGTCCGTCAGCCGGAGTGCCGGCGGGCGGCGGGCGCGTAGTCCTTGAGCGTGATCGCCTCGTGCAGCCGCGCGCCCTTGCCGCCCGGCCTGGCCGTGGCCGCCGAGCACGGCGGCCGCCGTGCTCGGTCTCTCAACCTTCGGATGCGGTCTGGTCAGACCGCTGCGTACCTCTGAACGCGATCCGTCAGACCGCGATGCACCTTTGCATCCGGTCCGTCAGACCGCGATGTACAGGTCCACGCCCTCGGGGTGATGCACCTCGAGATCCGTGGTGAAGGCGCGCGCCGGAGCACCGCCCGACTCGGTGTGCTTCCACACCTGCTGCCAGGTGTCGGTCAGCGCCTGCGGCATCGGCCCGCGTACCTCGATCTTCATCGCCTGCCCGGCCGGCACGCGGACCGCCACCATCCCCTCCGGCAGGCGCGGCACCGTGCGCACGCCCGTGCCGACGATCTGCGTGAAGGCCCCGTGATGATCGCTCTCGAAGTCGGTGAGCACCGCGTACAGGTTCTCGTCGACACGGCCCGGCACATGGGCGAAAGCTCCAGGAGCGCCCGCCCGCTGCCACACCGCCGGCAGTTTCGCGCGCGCCGGATCCATTTCGTCGGCATTGGTGGTGCGAACGACGTAGCCGACAACGATCAGCTCGGCCCTTTCCGTGACGTTCACAGACCCTCCCTCCCCCAAAAGTGTCCGGGCCGATCATAAGGCCCCCGGAAAGGGGGAAAACCCCTGTTGACCAGTCAGCACATAAGATGGATGAACGTGAGATTTCTCAACGACCTCGAGCCCCATTACGACCTGACCTATAGCGACGTGTTCATGGTGCCGTCGCGTTCCGCGGTCGGTTCGCGGCTCGCTGTCGACCTCTCGACGAACGACGGCACGGGCACCACCATCCCCATCGTCGTGGCCAACATGACCGCGGTCGCCGGCCGGCGCATGGCCGAAACCGTGGCACGGCGGGGCGGCATCGCCGTCATCCCGCAGGACATCCCCCTCGACGTCGTCGCCAACGTGGTCGACTGGGTCAAAAAGCGCGACCTCGTCCACGACACACCGCTCACCCTCACCCCGCACGCCACCGTCGGCGAGGCCCTGCAGCTGCTGCCCAAGCGGGCGCACGGTGCGGTCATCGTGGTCGACTGGGAGAACCGCCCCGTCGGCGTCGTCACCGAGGCCGACTGCCAGGGCGTCGACATGTTCACCCAGCTCTCCCAGGTCATGTCGAGCGAGCTGCTCACCCTGCCCGCCGGGCTCGACCCGCGCGGCGCGTTCGAGCGGCTGCACGAGGGCCGCCACCGCCTCGCGCCCATCGTCGACGGCGACGGGCGGCTGGTCGGCATCCTCACCCGTACGGGCGCGCTGCGCGCCACCCTCTACCAGCCAGCCGTCGACGATCAGAACAGGCTGCGCATCGCCGCCGCCGTCGGCGTCAACGGCGACGTGGCCGCCAAGGCCAAGGAGCTTCTCGACGCCGGCATCGACTGCCTGGTCGTCGACACCGCGCACGGCCACCAGGAGAAGATGATCTCCGCTCTGCGCGCCGTCAGAGCCCTCGACCCCGGCGTGCCGGTCGCGGCGGGCAACGTCGTGACCGCCGGCGGCGTACGCGACCTGGTCGACGCCGGAGCCGACATCGTCAAGGTCGGCGTCGGGCCCGGCGCCATGTGCACCACCCGGATGATGACCGGCGTGGGTCGGCCGCAGTTCTCCGCCGTGCTCGAATGCGCCGCCGAGGCCCGCAGGCTCGGGCGGCACGCGTGGGCCGACGGCGGCGTGCGGCACCCGCGCGACGTGGCGCTCGCCCTGGCCGCCGGCGCCTCCAACGTGATGATCGGCTCCTGGTTCGCCGGAACGTACGAGTCGCCCGGCGACACCCACACCGACGCCAACGGCCGCAAGTACAAGGAGAACTTCGGCATGGCGTCCGCGCGCGCCGTCCGGCTGCGGACCGCCGACGACACCCCGTTCGAGCGGGCCAGGAAGGCGCTGTTCGAGGAGGGCATCTCCACCTCGCGCATGTACCTCGACCCCAAGCGGCCAAGCGTCGAAGATCAGATCGACGCCATCGTGGCCGGGCTGCGGTCGGCGTGCACGTACGCGGGGGCGTCCAACCTGGAAGAATTCCACGAGCGGGCCGTCGTCGGGGTCCAGAGCACGTCCGGGTACGCCGAGGGCATGCCGCTGCACCAGAGCTGGTGACATCTGGGGACGGGTGGCTCTGCACGACCGCGCCGCGCCACCGCATAGAGTCGTCGGGTCCGTGTTCAACGACAACAGGAGCCTATTCGTGGCACTCGAAAAGCCCGAGATCGACTTCCCCGGTGGCAACCCGCCCGCCGATCTCGAAATCGAGGACATCACCGTCGGCGACGGCCCCGAGGCGAAGGCCGGCCAGAAGGTACGCGTCCACTACGTGGGCGTCTCGTTCTCGTCCGGAGAGGAGTTCGACGCGTCGTGGAACCGCGGCCAGCCGTTCGAGTTCCCGCTGGGCGCCGGGCACGTCATCAGCGGCTGGGACCGGGGCGTCGTGGGCATGAAGGTGGGCGGCCGGCGCAAGCTGGTCATCCCGCCGCACCTCGGGTACGGCACCCGCGGCGCTCCGCCGCGCATCAAGCCGAACGAGACGCTCATCTTCGTCGTCGACCTGCTCGGCGTGAACTGACGTCCGTTTGAGCCGGGGCGCCCTCAACGAAAGGACGCCCCGGCCCCGCACGGCCCCGGGACCCACCCCTTCCCGCGCACCCGCTAACGGGCCCACGGCGCACCCGCTCTCCCCGCGCACACGGTCCCACCGCGTACCCCCGCTCTCCCCGCGCACACGGTCCCACCGCGTACCCCCGCTCTCCCCGCGCACACGGGCCTACGGCGCACCCGCTCTCCCCGCGCACACGGTCTCACCGCGACACCGCCCCGAGCAGTTGTTGCTGGCGAACGCTCGGCCCGACGAGCTCGCACGACCGCGAACGCACGCCCCTACGCGCAGCAGCACCTGTCCCGGCCGCGATCACCCACCGCAGACGTTCGCGGCACCCGTTCCGCCTCCGGCCCACGCCGCGCACCCCGCGTATCAGCGCCCCCACGACCCGGCCACCCACTCACTCCTCGCGCTCGGGGCATCGTCTTCGCCCCGGGCGCTGACCGGGACTTCGCGCACCCGCTTCCGCGCAGACGCTCTCCCCCCACCAGCGTCCGACACCCGCCCCCATCGACCCCTTCGCGCTTGCGCACTCGTTCCCAGCCGCAGGCACCCGCCACGAGGGTCCCCGGCAGCGTTCCCGCCTCGGCAAGCACGCGCGCCATGAACCCCGATTGCCACCCACCCCGTCCCACCGACATCCCGTCCCGCCACCGGCATCCCGTCCCGCCACTGACCCCGCCCCGCCATCGACGCCCCGCCATCGACGCCCAGCCACGGCGGCGCCCACGCCCGCTCGCAACGTTCGCGACCCCGTTCCTACTCCGGGCGTCCCCACCAACGCGCGCCCGGCCGCCCCCTTCCGCCACGGACACCCACCGACGCGCCGCCCCCTTCGACCACGGACACCTACCGACGCGCCGCCCCCCTTCGACCACGTACACCTCCCGACGCGCCGCCCCCTTCGGCCGCGGACATCTACCGACGCACGCCCGCGTACCGCTTCCACTACGGAGACCCGCCCTCGCCTGTCCACCGCCCCGTATCCACCCACTCTCCCCTCGCATTTCCCGCCCGCGCGCGGAGGCGGAGTATTACCGCCACACCAACAGCCGACTAGATCCCCTTTTTCGCCACAGCACCATATCCAGGGCCTTCACCCGCTTTACCGACACACTCTGCAGATATGCCGATATCAGGTGGGGAAATGTCACCCCCGTGAGGCACCATAGGCCTGTGCTTCTGATCGACGTGGTCCGGGTTTCCGAGGCGGTGACGCGCACGTCCGCCAGGCTAGGCAAGATCGGCCACCTGGCGGAGCTGCTGGGCCGGGTCGGCCCGGACGAGGCGGAGATCGCGATCTCCTACCTGTCGGGCGAGCTGCCCCAGCGCCAGGTGGGCGTGGGCTGGCGCACGCTGGAGGAGATCCCGCAGCCCAAGCTGGCCGCCACCGCCACGCTGACGTCGGTCGACGCGCTGCTCAGCCGGATCAAGGCGGTGTCGGGCCAGGGTTCGCAGGCGGCGCGCAAGGCGCTGGTGGCCGAGCTGTTCGCGGGGCTGACGAGCCAGGAGCAGCAGTTCATGCGGCGGCTGCTGTTCGGGGAGCTGCGGCAGGGGGCCCTCGACGGCGTCATGATCGAGGCGGTGGCCAAGGCGTCGGGTGCGCCGTCAGCCGACGTACGCCGGGCGCTGACCCTGCGCGGCTCGCTGCCCGCCGTCGGTGCGGCGGCGCTGAGCGGCGGGGTGGAGGCGCTGCGGGCGTTCCGGCTGGAGGTGGGGCGAGCGGTCGCGCCGATGCTGGCGGGCAGCGCCCCCAACGTCGCCGCCGCCCTGGACAAGGCCGGCGCCCCGGCCGCGCTGGAGTGGAAGCTCGACGGCATCCGCGTGCAGGCCCACCGCTCCGGCGAAGAGGTGCGGGTCTTCACCCGTACGCTCGACGACATCACCCCGCAGGTCCCCGAGCTGGTCGAGGCGGTCCTGGAGATGCCGTCCGGCGACCTCGTACTCGACGGCGAGGTGATCGCCCTGCGCCCGGACGGCCGCCCGCATCCGTTCCAGGTGACCTCGGCGCGCGTCTCCTCCAAGACCAACGTCGCTCAGCTGCGCGAGCGCACGCCGCTGAGCGTGTTCTTCTTCGACGCGCTGCGCGTCGACGGCGCCGACCTGCTCGATCTGCCCTATTCGCAGCGCCAGGAGGTCCTGGCCCGTACGGTGCCGCCGGCCCTGCTGACCCCGCGCCTGGTGACGGGGGACGTGGCGGAGGCGGAGAAGTTCTTCACCGACGTGGTCAAGGCAGGGCATGAGGGGCTCGTGGTCAAGTCGCTCAACTCGCCGTACGCGGCCGGGCGACGCGGCGCGGGCTGGATCAAGGTCAAGCCCCGCCACACGCTCGACCTGGTGGTCCTTGCCGCCGAATGGGGCCACGGCCGCCGCGAAGGCAAGCTCTCCAACCTCCACCTGGGTGCACGCGACCCGGAGGGCGGGTTCGTGATGCTCGGCAAGACGTTCAAGGGGCTCACGGACGAGCTGCTCGCCTGGCAGACCGAGCGCTTCCTGGAGCTGGCCGAGGGGCCCACCGACTCGTGGACCGTACGGCTGCGCCCTGAGCTGGTCGTGGAGATCGCGTTCGACGGCGTGCAGCGCTCGCCTCGCTACCCCGGCGGCATGGCCCTCCGTTTCGCCCGCGTCCTGCGCTACCGCCCGGACAAACGTCCCGAGGAAGCCGACACCGTCGACACGGTCCGCGCCCTCCTCCTCTGAACGCACGCCCGCGCACTGCGGGAAAGAACCCTCGCCCGTGCACCGTGGGGCTCTCGGCAGCGCCGCGCTCCAGGATCAGGTCGTCGGGTGAGAAGCGCGCCAGACCCTCCACCGGCTGAGAGCGCCCGCGCCTATGGGCACCCAGGGGACTCTGGCCAAGCCCGACACGCATCCCTGCCTCGGTCTGCCCTGACAGGCGTTGACCTACCCTCGCAGGTCTTGGTTCGCCTTGACAGGTCTGGGCCGCCTTGAAAGGTCTTGGCCCGCCTTGAGGCCCGCCTTGAAAGGTCCCGCCCACCTTGACGGGTCTTGCGCCCTAACAAGTCTTGGCCTGCCTTCACGGGTCTTGGACCGCCCTGACAGGGCTTGCTGGCCTTGGCTTGCCTTGGTAGGTCTCGGCCTGCCTGAGGTGCCGTGCCCTACCCAGAGCGCTTCAGCTCTCCCGGAGCGCTTGGCCTGCCCTTGGCTGAACGGGCCCTCGCCACCACGTTCATCCCTCAACCGGAGCGGTTCAGCCCCCTCCGCTTCACCCACGATCTGCGCTGCGCTCGCGACTCTGCGTCACCGCCCCCGACGAGCGTCCCGAACGAGCCCCACCGCAGCCGACGTGCAGCCCACCGTCCGCGCGAAGAAGCCGACGATGCTCGCGTTCGTGGTTGCGGTCGGCGGGCGACCTCCCGCACCGCCTGGATCAAGATCCACCCTTTGGGACGGACTTAACCACGGTGAGAAACATCACTGGATGTCCCATTAAGTTGCCTTTACCTGCTGTTTGTCGCATATCTTCGTCCCCGACCGCGCGGGCCCCTGCCCCGCCGTCGGATCGGCCGCCGTACGCCATCCACCCCTGCCGGCCCGGCCTTTCCCTGCCCTATCCCCTATCCAGGACCGTGGTTTACCTTGGGCCAGCACTCTCGCAAGCCGTCCCCGCAGACCCGCAAGCTCTCCCCGAGCCAGCGCCGCTGGGCCGCCATCACAGCCGGCGTGGCCATCGCGGCAGCCGCCTCGACCACCGCCTGGGCCATGATCGGCAACGACGACTCCCCCAAGCCCGCAGCGGCCCTCACCCCGCCTTCCCCGACCACGAAGGCATTCCCGTCGCCCGCCCCCACCCAGGACCTGGCGAGGGCCACCCAGCCAGACCTCACCACCTCCCCCGACCACCAGAACTCGGCCACCCTCCCCAAAGCCGCGGTTCCCTCGCCATCGGCACCCACCTCCACCGAACGCCCCTCATCCACCCACCGACGTTCTGCGGCCGACCAGAGACCCTCAAGCGGCACCCGTACCACCTCTACCGAGCAGAGCACCCCGAACCGACTGGCAGCGTCGAAGCCCAAGAAGCCGAAGCTCCGCGTCATCTCCTCAGGCACCTGCGGCGCCTCCTACTACGGCGAGCCCCAGATGACGGCCAGCGGCGAACGCTTCAACCCCAACGCCATGACGGCCGCCCACAAAACCCTCCCGCTGGGCAGTAAGGTCCGCGTCACCAACCCCAGAACCGGCGAGTCGGTGACGGTCCGCATCAACGACCGAGGCCCGTACGTCGGAGGCCGCTGCCTCGACCTCTCCACGGCCGCCTTCGCCGCCATCGGCAACACCAGCGCCGGGGTCATGCAGGTCAAGTACGAGGTCCTCGCCCGCTGACCGCAGGACGCTTACACGCCTCCCGCAGCATTGCGGGGCCGACCACCCACGGCCCGAAGCCAAGGCAGAACAACCCCGCCTGCCACCGCACCACCGACCTCATGCCCCACGAACCGACGCTCTACAGGAGCGCTGGAGTAGCGCACTGAAGAAGCCTCGGGGTAGCCACAGGCGCACGACTCGCGCGGGATGAGGAGGCTTTCGAGGTTCGGCAAGTGCGCATCTCGGGGAGGGCTCACACGCTCCGGCCGACCGAATAAGGGTCACGGAGAACCGCAGAGCCACAGGGAAGCTCGCCGCTGACACGGAGCACCAAAGACCGCACGGAAGCCCGCGACACCCCACCGCGCCTGCGACCACACGAAGCGGGCCCTGCACGGGGTACGGCCGAGCTGCACAGGAGTACAGGGTTACGCACAGCGCATCCCGAGCCCGCGAGCGCCGGAGATTCGCGGACTCGCGAGCCTTGGCGAACGCTGTGGGCCCGCAAGGTAACCCCGCGAGCGTCGTGAGCTCTCAAAACGCCGTAAGTCCGCGAGATCGTCAGCTCGTGAGCCCTGCCGAACGCCCTGAACCCGCGAGCCCTGCCAAACACCGTGACCCTGCCAAACACCGGGACCCTGCTGGACGCTGTGAGCCCTGCCAAACGCCGTGGCCTGCCGAACGCTATGAGCCTGTGAACCCATGAGCCCGCACCCGTGAGCCCCAAACGGCCATAAGCCCACGGCCGCCGTAAGCCGCAAGCGTCGTTAGCCCGTGATCTCGTGAGCCCGCGAGCCCGCGAGTTCTGCCGAGCGGACGACGACCACGTGCTGCGCCGGCCAACACCCGCCCATCGCCACAAACAGAAGACCCTAACCGCAGCCGCCTGAGCAGGACATTTACCGAAATCCACCCTGATATATATCAGGGACGCGACTCACTCGACCCCCATATCGCACCAAAAAGCAGTACACCCGCCGAGATGCACGAACCTCGGCGGGACGACGCGACGACGTACAGAAACGCCCCGGAAACTGAAGGTGAGACCCCGGCCCGGTCACTTCACCAGGCGGAGCGTCATCGGGTAACGGAAATCGTCCCCCTGCAGGGCCTTGACGCCGCCGACCACGGAAAGCACCACCCCAAAGACCAGGATGAACGGCAAGAGCACGATCCCGACGACGGTGAACGGCAGCAATATCGTGGCCCCGACCACGGTGATCTGGAAATTGAGCGCTTCGAGGGCGTGCTTGCGCATGTAGGGCGAGGTTTTCGCGCCCGTTACCAGCAGGAGCAGCGGGCCGACGATCGGGAACCCGAGGAGCGGGATCAGGTGGGCGAGGGCGCCGCCGAGGCGCTCGTGGCTCTCGGCCGGACCCTCCTGCGCCACCGGAGCGGGCGGCATGGGGGCGAGCTGTGGCACGGCGTTCGGGCCGTAGATCTCATTCATGATGGGCATGAGGTCGCCGTGCGTGCGCGCGGTCATCGCGCGTTCCAAACGCTCGTCGAACTCAAGCTTGTCATAGCGTCCGTCCGCGTAGGCGGCTTTGATGTGCTCCACCACGTGTTCGCGGTCCTGGTTGGTGACGCGCAGATGAGCTGGCGGCATCCGCCCCGGCCCGGGGGTTTTCGGCACCCCAGCCATATTCGCCATGCCTCTCCCTCAGAGTATCGAGCTGATACTGACATACTGCGTCGCCTGAGCGGTTCGTGCATCAGGAGAATCCCGGATGCGTCCCCTAGATCGTCCCCGACGCGCTCGAGCCCGAGACGGTATAAAAAGGATTCATGAGATGGCGAGACCGCTACGGCATTCGTCGACTGCGCGGCCGCAAGATCGCGAAGTTCGACCGCGAGGCGACTGACGCCGACATCGAGGCGCTCATCGCCTTTGCCCGTTCGCGGCGAGGCGTCGAGTTCTACGTCGAACCTGAGACTTTCGCCACCGACACCACCGCCGTGGCGGTGGCCGACGACGGCGAGTGGACCAGGCGCAGGGTCGGCTCCCCCGCCGTGATCCACAAGGTCGCCCGCGATCTCGCCTTGCCGGTGTACGACGTGCAGTTGACGGGGTACCCGCAGCGGATGCGCACCTACAACGAGCGCCGCAAAAGAGAAGAAGGCTCCCTTTAGCCTCCTCTCCGTCGCCGAGCGCTACCCCGACTGTCGTCATGCCCAAAAGTCCCCTGGTGACCTGCTCTGATCAGCTAGCGTTTCCCGAGTTCGCCGGCGACCCACCGGGGTTACGGCCGCAGGGTTCTTTCGCAGCCGGAGTTTCCCAAGTTCGTCAGCTGCTCTCCCCCGCCAGCGACCGCATCCTGAGGAACAGAACGTCGGCAATGCACAACCCGGTACGGGCGATGCCGTAGTGGGACGACGGCCCGGCAGCGTCACCCAGCGAACGCGGACACGAGGAGGCCGCCCAGCAAACGCGCCCACCACGATGCCACCCAGCGGCCAGGGAGCGGGGTGCCACCCAGCCGCCGGGGAGACGGGGTGCCGCCCAGCGACAGGCAGACGGGGATACCGCCCAGCGACAGGCAGCGAAAGCCACCGCTTGATGAAGGCTGCATGGGGATGCAGCCCAGCGGATGGCGCGGCAGGCACACAACCCAACCGACGGCGGTACCGGAACGCTTCCCGGCCGATGGCGATGCCGGGACGCCTTCCAGCCAAAGATGACGCCGGGACACACCCCAGCCGAGGGGACCGCAATCAGCCTCTGAGACACAGGAACGTAGCTCTGAGGATGGCGGGTGAGGGGATACCGGCCCAGCCGCAGCAGTGTTTCGGGGGTTGGGGACGATGCCGAACACGGCGGTGCGACGTTCGACCTCCTTGTTCAGGCGGTCCAACGGGTGATCATGCAGACCTTCCTTCCGCATGCGGGCGGGGACGGGGCCGGAAGCGAGCTGTCGTCGGCGGCCTCGTGCCGTGACAATCGAGCACCGGCCCTTCTTCCCGCATGCGGAGGTGCATGGCCGAAGGCGAGCTGTCGTCGGCGACCTCGTGCCGTGACAGTCGGACGTCGGCGTGGCTGCGTGGTGATGGGTTGCGGGCTCCTAGGCGACCGTGCCTCGCGGTGTGTGTTGAGGGGTGAGCCGGGTGCTGAGGTGGGTGGCTTTGAGCGCGTACCTTCGGCCCCTGGCGAGGTGCGTTACTCCGTGGGGTCTGGACCTTCTTCGTCCAGGAGGTTGATCAGGGGGAGGAGCCAGGCGGGGCTGACGGGGCCCATGGCGGTGTCCAGTTCTGCAGGGGTGGGGAGGCGGTCGCGCAGGATGGACGGGGAGAGCAGGTTGTGAAGTGCGTGCATGAGCAGGTTGGCCATCGAGTAGCCGGGGTCCGTGGTCAGGGCGCGTTCGAGGGCTACCGTGGCCTGGACGCTGTCGCCGGCGCGCCAGGCGGCCATGGCGAGCAGGGACGCGGCCGGGGGTACGAAGCGCGGCTCCAGGCGGCGGGTCAGGTCCCTCCAGAGCGCGGCGTGGGACTCGTGCATGAGGGTCCATGCCTCGTCTCGCACTCTCATGACCGCCAAGGCCAGGCCCAGCTTCGCCGCCTCCTCGTCGTTGAGCCGGCCTCCTCCCGTATGAATCTCCAGGGCCGAGCGGACCCTGGCCAAGCCGTCGGCGACGAAGTCCCGGGCGAAGGTGTCGAGGTCGCGGGCGGCCATGAGGTCCGCTCTGAAGCCGGCGATCGCTTCGGACGTGGCCTTGCGCATGGCCGTCCGCACGGGGCCCGTCACAGGGGCGACGGTACGTTCGAGCGCTTCGCGGTTGGGGAGGGCCACCAGCCCGTGTACGGTCGCCTCGGCCGCGATCGGACTCGTCGAGAGGTCGTAAGGGGTGCCTTCAGCCGGGCAGCAGGTCGGTACGTCGCAGATGTAGGACCAGTAGCGGCCCTCATGTGCCCGCAGGGCCTCCCCCACGTGCACGCCGGTCGCCATCGCGAGGTTCCTGGCCTCGTCGACCGCCGGTGTCACCAGGTCACCCGGGCCGTAGCCGACGATCACGAGGTCGGTGACCTCTTCGCGGTCGATGAGCGGGGCCATCGCGTTGAGGGTGCCGGGCGGGAAGGGCAGGCCCCACCTGGCCACCATCTTGGCGCGCCCGTTCGCCAGGCCGACCACGACGAGGCTCGTGGCGGGGTGGAAGCCCACCAGGTAGGGGACGGCGGCCAGGATGTCGGTGGGGCAGGTGAGCGTCAGGCACGGCTCGGACGAGAACTTGAAGGGGTCGGAGATGTCACCGTCCGGGCTGCCCTCCTCCGTTCCCTTCTTCGCGCTCGTGTCCGTGCCGGCCGTCCTCGTGGCACTCGCGCCCGAGCCGGCCGTCCTCGTGGCACTCGCGCCCGTGCCGGCCGTCCTCGTGGCACTCGTGCCCGAGCCGGCCGTCCTCGTGCCGCTCGCGCCCGAGCCGGCCGTCCTCGTGGCACTCGCGTCCGTGCCGGCCGTCTTCATGGCGGTGGTGTCCGTCATCACGGCGTCCCCGCGGTCGGTTTCCTGCCCGTCGGTGTCCGCCCTGTCGGTGCTTGTCCCGTTGATGTCACGGCGGTCGGCATCCAGCCCGTCGGCGTCGGTCCTGTCGGACTCGGCTCTGCGGGTGTCGGTCCTGTTGGGGTACAGGGCAGCAGGACTGAAGGTGTCGGGCTCTGAGGTCTCCGCGGCAGGCCCGTCTTGGACGGTCTTCGCGGTTGCTGCGGTCTTGAGCTCCGAGCTCTCCAGGGCTGAGGGTGTAAAGCCCCACGTGCCGGTGACTTCCGTGGTGGGTGTGGAGGCACGGGTGATGGGCGAGCGTGGCGCCGGGACGAACGCCGATGGTGAGCTGGAGGTGATGGGGGTACGAGAGGCCGGGCGAGGCGAGCGGTTCGTCGTCATGGCCCCATAGGGTGCCGGGCGGCGAAGGCTCTGGATTGGCCGAATGCGGTTCTGTGGACGACGGAAGAGGCGCGAGGCGACCCTGTGGATAGCGGCTTACGGCCTCATCGCCCGCACCGCGGGCATCGCGCCATCAGGTGGTCTCAGACTCTTTGCTGTGGATCACGGGTTGCGGCCTCGTCGCCCGCAGCGCGCAGATAGGCAGAACTCCCGTACGCAGGTGGGCAAGGCCCCAGTACGCAGGTGGGCAAGGCCCCCGTACGCAGGTGGACAAGGCCCCCGTACGCAGGTCAGGCGACAGGCGCCAACCGGTTCCGTACGAGCAGAGCCGCCCCCGCCACCGCCGCCGGCATGGCGATCACCGCCACGAACGGCACCAGGAACAGCACGAAGACCGCCACCCCGAACCCCAGCGCACTGGCCTTATTAGCCCGCAACAACGCGAAACGCTCCTTGCGCGCCATGCCACGACGTTCCAGCGCCAAGGTGGTGAGCTCGACGGTCATGAAGAACCCGGACACGAGCGCACCCAGCACCGGCACCACGGTCTGGCCGACCACGGGCACGAACCCCAGGAAGAACAGCGGGACCGTGAAGAGCAGCATGTAGAAGAGGGTCACCAGGCTGTCGCGGATGGATCGCGGCAGCGTACGCCACCACGGCTGGTCGTCCTCCGACTCCAAGGGATCCGCCTCGGTCGACAGCCGCTCGTAGAACGGGTCGCCGATGGTCAGGGTCACCGCCGTGAACGTCAGCACAGCCACCGCCAGCCCGCCCAGGACCAGCGCGACGGCCACCACCCCGCGGAAGATCTCCCGCCAGCTCCACGTATCGGCGAACGGCGTCAGGAACGTGGCCAGGTCGGAGGCGTTCGTCCCGAGGAGGACTAACGCGATCACGTAGACCGCGAACGCGATCAGCGCCGGAATCAGCCCGAACAGCCACCATCTGCCATGCCTGGCGACCCACCCGAGCCCTTCGAAGAAGAAGCCGACCCCGCCGGTGAAATCACGCACTGCTCGCATGCCCGGCAGGCTAGCGCCAGAACGACGTGATCGAGTAACCGAGTTCGGCGAACAGCTCGCGCAGCAGCGGCAGGGAGATCCCGAGCACGTTGCCGTGGTCGCCTTCGATGCTGTCCACGAACCAGCCACCGCGTCCCTCGATGCTGAACGCCCCGGCCAGGTTGAGCGGCTCGTCGGTTTCGACGTACGCGGCGATCTCCTCCTCGGACGGCTGCGCGAAGCGCACCACCGTGGTGCCGACCTCGGCCGCCTGGCGGCCCGCGGCGACGTCGATGACGCAGTGACCGGTGACGAGACGGCCCGTGCGGCCGCGCAGGAGGCGCCACCGCTCCATGGCCTCCTCGCGGGTCGCGGGCTTGCCGTACGGGCGGCCGTCGAGCTCCAGGATCGAGTCGCAGCCGATGACCAGTCCTTCGTCGAGCCCGCTCGCCACCGCCTCCGCCTTCGCCTTGGCCAGCACCAGGCTGAGCGCGGCGGGAGAATAGGCGGAGTAGGAATCCTCGTCGATGCCGCTGACGATCACTTTCGGGTCGAGCCCGGCACTGCGCAAGAGAGCCAGGCGTGCGGAGGAGGCTGAAGCCAGAACGATCACCACAACAGCCTACCGGCCGCAGGACGGCCCCATGTCACTCCCGGCCCTCGTTGTCAAGCAGCCACCCGGGCGGGTCGTCCATCCCGCAGCGAACCGCCCCAGCACCCACGGCCCAGGACAGACGGTCGCCGACGCCACCGAACGACGAGGCGACCGCACAGATCGGTGAATCAACGTCGGCGTGGCGCGGGCAGGCGAGCGTGCGTGCGGCCAGACGGTGCGGGCGATGAGGCGGGCCGCAGGTGCCAGTTGCGGCGTGATGGCGCCTCGCGTGGTTGCAGGCAACAACGCGAGGCGCGGGCGGCGGCTCCGGGCACCAATACGAGGCGCGGGCGGCGGCTGCGGGCAGGGGCCGCACCGGAACCCGGCTTCCTCGCGCGGTCGGCGAGGCGGTGGTTCGGGAGCGCGCCGCACCGGGAGCCTGCGATGGAGCGGCTTCGGGACGCACCACGCCGGGCCGATGGACGCTGCTTCATAGACGCTGCTTCGAGGCACGCCGCGCTCCGAGCCCGGCGATGGACGCGTTGGAGGCGGCTTCGCGGGGCACCGAGCCCTGCGCCCGGCGATAGAGGCGATGGAAGCGGCCGGGTGCTGGTGGGCTCAACGCGATGAGCGCGGTACGCCGGCCAAATCAAGCGCGGCACGCCAGTCAGAACGAACGCGTCGCACGAGCCGGAACGAGCGCGCGGCACACCGGCCCAGACAAACATGAAGAACGCGGCACTCCCGGCCATCGAAAGTGCCGCGCCGTCAGTCGCTACGAAGCGCCCTCAGGAGCCGCTGACCTCTTCCACCAGGTGGGAGCGCCACGGGCACCACACGTTGCCCGGCAGGAACGCGCCCCCGACCTCGTCCAGGTGGTCCTCCACGTACTGGGTGCCGGCGTCGCAGACCTCCGTCGTGAGGTCGAAGAAGGAGATCGTGTCGGGGTCGAGGTGGAAGCTCCAGTCGGGGTTGTAGGGAGAATCCGGAAAACGAACAGCACGCGAACGATCACCAGTCCGCGTTGTACGTGCTCCCCGGCGTCACTTCCCGTTCCGTCCGATACGCCGGGTACGGCGCGGGCGGCCGCGGCATGCCGCTCCCGTCGAGGACGTCGCCCAGCAGTTCGTCGATGAGCTCTCCGAGCCCGCCCGAGAGAGACGTCCGCTCGCGGTCGAGGTCGTCGGCGAGGGCAGCGGAGTCCATACCGCGTTCGACGGCCCGGTTGGCGAGCAGGGACATGATCATGGGGGCGATCAGGGGCATCAGCTTCATGATGCGCGCGGAGCCGACGCCGGCGAGCTGGGCGAGCCGGGCGGCGGCCCGTTCGGTGGCCTGGGCGCCGAAGATGTGACCGAGGATGCTGTGTCCGTCGCGGGTCAGAGAGGCGACATCGCCGTTGAAGGGGTCGGCGTCCATGTGGTCGTCGAGCGCTCCGCGCAGGGCGTCGGCGCCGTCCGGGTGTGCGGCGTTGTACGCCAGGCCGCCCACGATCGTTCCGGACACGGCTTCGGTGACTTTGCGGGCCGTGAGCTGGTCGGTACCGAGCATCCCCGCGATCTGTTCCAGCCCTGGGGCTCCGAGTCCGGCGAGAAGCTCGTCATTAAGTGTCACGACGGTCCCCCGATCACACTTGTCTCGGGAAACGTTCCCGAGCAGGACTCCAAGCAACGTCCGGAATGTCCTAAATTTTGGAAAGGACACGCCGTCGCTCAGAGCCCTGCGGGAACCGTCTGCAGAGCGTGCGGCGACCGTCAGCAGAGCTCTGAGGCAACCCGTCAGCAGAGCCCTGCGGCAAACGTCAGCGCCCCTCCGCCGCCGTGCGCCGCACCTCCGCGGGCGAGTGCTGCGGCGAGGCCGTCGGGCGCGAAGAGGCGGCCGGCTTCCCGTTCACGTCGGAGGCGGCCGCCGGCTTCCCGTCCCCGTCGGCGGAGGCGGTCTGCTTGCCGTCCCCGTCGGGGGACGCGGGAGACATACCGTCACCGTCCGAGGACGCGGCCGGCTTGCCGTCCCCGTCGGGGGACGCGGCCGGCTTGTCGCCCTCGCCGCCGGAGGCGTCCGG
The DNA here is from genome assembly GCF_040678535.1 of Nonomuraea sp. NPDC052634. Taxonomy (NCBI): domain Bacteria; kingdom Bacillati; phylum Actinomycetota; class Actinomycetes; order Streptosporangiales; family Streptosporangiaceae; genus Nonomuraea; species Nonomuraea sp. NPDC052634. The sequence continues at coordinate 242,996 of NZ_JBFATY010000008.1, forward strand.
CTTGCCGTCCTCGTCGGGCCTCGGCAGCCCGGCCGCCGCGTACGCCTCGGTCTCGTCCAGCGTCTCGTGCTCGAGCAGCGCCCCCACGATGGCCTCGAGCTTGTCGCGGTTGTCGGTGAGGATCTGAACGGCGCGCTCGTAGCACTCGTCCACGATCCGCCGCGCCTCCTCGTCGACCATGGCGAGCGTGACGGGCGACGCCTGCGGCTGCTGGCCGTCGTTGGGCAGGATGGTCAGCGGGCCGACCTTCTCCGACATGCCCCACCGGCCCACCATGCCACGGGCGATCATGGTGACCTGTTCGAGGTCGTTCTCGGCGCCGGTGGTGATGACGCCGAACACCACCTGCTCGGCCGCCATGCCGCCGAGCGCGCCGGTGATGCGCCCGCGCAGGTACTGCTCGTCGTAGGCGTAGCGGTCGGTGTCGGGGGTGGAGAGCGTGACGCCGAGCGCCCGGCCGCGGGGGATGATGGAGATCTTCCTGACCGGGTCGGCGCCGGGCTGGAGCATGCCGAGCAGCGCGTGACCGGCCTCGTGGTAGGCGGTGCGGGTGCGCTCCTCCTCCGGCATGACGATGCTGCGGGCCGCGCCGAGCTGCAGCTTCTCCAGCGCGTCGGCGAAGTCGGACATGGTGACCTTCTCGCGGCCGCGCTTGGCGGCGAGCAGCGCCGCCTCGTTGACCAGGTTGGCCAGGTCGGCGCCGGTCATGCCGGGCGTGGTCTTGGCGATCTGTTCGAGGCTGACCTCGCCGTCGAGCGGCACGCCGCGCGTGTGAACGGCGAGGATCGCGGTGCGACCGGCCGCGTCGGGCAGGCCCACCTGCACCGTACGGTCGAAGCGCCCGGGACGCAGCAGCGCCGGGTCGAGGATCTCGGGACGGTTGGTGGCCCCGATGACGATCACGCCTTCGGCGCCGGAGAAGCCGTCCATCTCGGTGAGGATCTGGTTGAGCGTCTGCTCGCGCTCGTCGTGGCCGCCGATGCCGCCGGCGCCGCCCCTGGCGCGGCCGATGGCGTCGATCTCGTCGATGAACACGATCGACGGCGCCACCTTGCGTGCTTCCTCGAACAGGTCGCGCACCCGCGAGGCGCCCACACCGACGATCATCTCGATGAACTCGGATGCGCTGGCGGAGAAGTACGGCACCTTGGCCTCACCGGCGACCGCCCTGGCCAGCAGCGTCTTGCCGGTGCCGGGAGGGCCGGCGAGCAGCACGCCCTTGGGCAGCTTGGCGCCCAGCCTGCGGTATTTGGCGGGGTCCTTGAGGTAGTCGACGATCTCGACGAGCTCGTTCTCGACCTCGTCGATGCCCGCGACGTCCTCGAACGTGACCCGCACCTGGTTGGCGTCGACGGGCTTGGCCGCCTTCGACTTGCCGAGCCCGCCCAGGCCGCCGCCCATCATGCTGGCGCCGCGCCGCATGATCCAGATCCACAGGCCGGCCAACAGCAGCACGGGCAGCAGCGACAGCAGCAGGTTGGAGAAGAAGCCGCGGGTGATCGGCTTGGAGGTGATCTCCACCTGGCCGTTGGCGAGCTGCTCGTCGAGCTGGTCGGTGTTGGCGAAGGCAGGGATCTCGGTGGCGAAGCGCGTGTACGTGGCGCCGCCTTCGGGGTTCTTCGCCGGCGTGCGCAGGTCGCCCTCGACCGACAGGCCCTGGGCGTAGATGTCCTTGACGTTCTTGGCGTTCACCTGCTTGGTGAACTCGGTGTACGAGATCGTCTCCACCGAGCCGCTGTCGACGAACGACGACACGACGAAGAAACCCGCGTACACCACGAGCAAGGTGACGATGAAGCGCCACCAATTGATCTTGGGCCGGCCTCCGGGCGTGCCGGGCAGGCCTTCCGAACGCCAGGGCGGTTTACCCTTGCCCTTATTCGGCGCCTGCGGCGGTCCAGAGCGTTCCACGGCGTCACTCCCCAACATCGCCGCTTTCATGATCTTTCTAGCCTAGAACACGCACCCCTGAGGCCACGCGGCCGATGTCGCGCCACTGCTTGCGCTGCGAATCCGGCACTGACACGAACGCCAGTCCCGGCTTGCTCATTCCCCCGTCGACCACGACGACGGCGGCGCGGGAGCTGTGTTTGCCGTACGTGACGCGGTAGGCGAGCATCCATCCGCGCTTGACCGGCTGGGAGGCCAGCCAGGTGATGCGCGAGCCCTTGGGGTGGTGGTTGAGCGTCCAGCGGGCGGCCAGCAGCGCCGTGTCGCGCGGGGACTTCTGCTTCATGATCGGAAGGGGGCAGGTGACGAAGACGCCGCGCAACGCGGTGCCGCGCTGCTTGGGCAGCACCTGCTTGGTGGTGAACGGCGCCGCCCCGTACCTCTTCCACGGCCGGGGCAGCCTCGGCACCAGCAGGCCGGCCCTGCGGTCCTTGATGAAGCGCTTGCCCGGGGAGCGCAGGGGCATGCGCTTGACGGAGCGGGTCAGCCTGGGCACGCGCGGGTCGGCGTACAGGGCCTCCATGGCCGTGTAGCCGGGCGCGAGCGAGGTGCCCGGACGCGGCGTCGCCCGCTCCTTGACGGGAGTGGCCGACGGAGACGCAGTGGGCGGGGGCACAGGTGCGGAGCCGGACGAGGACGGTGCGGCCGGCGGCGCGGTAACCGGCCCCGCCGCGACCTCGTCCGGCTCGGACGGGAGCACCACGGCCAGCGTCGCGGCGACGACCACGACGGCGCCGGCCACGGCCAGCCCCCGGTACACCACCCGCATCCGAATGTCACCGATGCGGGAGCGTTTGGGGGGAGAAGCCGGGATCCCGCGACGCACGGGCGGTCTCACTTGGGAACCCTTGACCTCATCTTCCCCATGTGGCACGACGGGAGCGTACGACATATCCCGGCATTGCGCCCATGAAGCTACCGAAGTGCAATCTTGGCGTTTCCGGAAAGGCGCCTTTTCGGTCTGGTCGGGGCAGAAAGCGGCCACCCTCCTCGATCAGCCTCAGGGTCGGGCCACCCGTCCGGCCAGCCACGGCGCGTCGGCCACGAACGTGCACGAGCCCGGCTCGATCTCCGTGAACCCCGCGTCCCGCACCACCGGCAGCCCGGCCGCCGCCATGGCCTCGAACGCGGCCGGGCTCTCCGCCTTGCGCACGGTCACCGGGAACCCCTGCTCCCGCCAGGCCGCCCGCTCGCCCTCGTCACTGGCCCACCAGGCGAGCTGGGCGGCGTGCCCGGCCTGCGCCATGGCCTTGCCCGCGGACATCTCCAGCGCCGGGTTCTCCCACAGGATGGGCGGCTCGGCGGGGCCCGGCGCGACGGTGTCGGTCAGCTCGGTGCCCTTGACCTGGAGCCTGGCCAGGTCGCGGGGCCAGCCGTCGAGCGGCACGGGCGGGTGCACGCGCACCTCGGCGGTGCGGTGCTCGATCGTACGGCCGGGCAGCGCGACGGCGCGGCGCCACTCGGCGCCCCTGGCCCTGCGCACCACCTTGCGGATCTTCCCGGTCGCCTCCCAGGCGTGCACCTCGGCGGCCCACTCCCCCGGGTCGGCCAGCAGGTCGAGCACCGCCTTGGCGGCGGCCTCCAGGGCATCGGTGCGTTCGGGGGGCGTGGCGCGCTCGATCCGCACGACCAGCGGCAACACATAAAGCTCGGCGTTCATCGCCCTCTAGCATGCCCGATGGCCAGTGACATGCCGGCGGCGAGGAGGCACAGGGCGCCCGCGGCGTACCAGGCGAGGTCGTAGGCGCCCAGGTGGTCGCGGGTCAGTCCGGCGCCGACGGCGGCGATCGCGGCGCCCACCTGGTGCGAGCCGAACACCCAGCCGAACACCACGGCGCCGTCGGTGCCGTAGATCTTCCGGCACAGGGCGACGGTCGGCGGCACGGTGGCCACCCAGTCGAGACCGTAGAAGACGATGAAGATGAGCATGCTGGGCTCGGTGGTGGCCGCGAACAGGCCGGGCAGCACCATCAGCGACAGGCCGCGCAGTCCGTAGTAGACGCCGAGCAGCACCTTGGGGTCGATCCTGTCGCTGAGCCAGCCGGATGCGACGGTGCCGACGATGTCGAAGATCCCGATGACGGCGAGCAGGCTCGCGGCGACCGGCTCGGCCATGCCGTGGTCGTGAGCGGCGGGGATGAAGTGGGTGCCGACCAGGCCGTTCGTGCTGGCGCCGCAGATCGCGAAGCCGCCGACGAGCAGCCAGAACGGGCGGGTACGCGCCGCGCTCGCGAACACGGTGACGGCCCTGACCGCCGCATTGACCCCGGTGGGCGGCGCGGGACGCACGGCGCCGGGCTCCGCCCCGAGCGCGGTGGTGCCGACCTCCTCGGGACGGTCGCGCAGCAGCCACCACACGAACGGCACCACGGCCAGCGCCGCCCCTGCCACGGTCAGCGAGGCGACGCGCCACCCGGGCCCCTCGGCGAGGTGCGCGAGCAGGGGCAGGAAGATGAGCTGCCCGGTGGCCCCCGCGGCGGTCAGCACGCCCGTGACGAGCCCCCGGTGGCGGACGAACCAGCGGTCCACCACCGTCGCGGCGAACACCAGCGCCATCGACCCCGTGCCCAGGCCCACCAGCACACCCCAGAACAGCAGGAGCTGCCAGCTCGCCGTCATGAGCACGGTCAGCCCGCTGCCCGCGGCGATCAGCAGCAGCGCGGCGGCGACCACGCGGCGCATGCCGAAGCGGTCCATGAGGGCTGCGGCGAACGGCGCGGTCAGCCCGTAGAGCACCAGGTTGATCGAGACCGCCGACGAGATCGTGCCCGCCGACCAGCCGAACTCCTCCTGCAACGGGGTGATCAGCACCCCGGGGGTGGCGCGGAAGCCGGCCGCGCCCAGGATGGCCACGAACGCGACGGCCGCCACGTACCAGGCCCGATGCACCCTGCGGCGGGTGGCGGGGGTGGTGCGCACAGTCATGCGGACATCCTGGAGGATCACCGCGCATCGCCACGAGTGGCCGGAAAGCCAATATGTGCAAGAATCCGGCCATGGTTCATCGCATCGCCGTGCTGGTGCTCGACCACTTCGCGCCGCTCGACCTCGGGGTGCCCGGCCAGGTCTTCCATGCGGCGCGCACGCCGTCGGGCGAGCGCCTGTACGAGGTGGTGACCTGCTCGGAGGGCCGCATGCCGGTACGCTGCGAGGCCGGCTACACCGTGCTGCCCGACCACGACCTCGACGTGCTCGACACCGCCGACACCGTGGTGGTGCCCGGCGTCCACGGCGGTGCGGTGCTGCGGGATGGCACGATCTCCGGCACGCTCCGCGCCGCGCTGCGGGGGCGGCCCCGCGTCATGTCGATCTGCACGGGCTCGTTCGTGCTGGCGGCGGCCGGGCTGCTGGACGGCCGGCCGGCCACCACGCACTGGGCCGAGGCGCCGCGCTTCGCTCGCCTCTTCCCGCGGGTCGCGCTCAACCCCGACGTCTTGTTCGTGGACGACGGCGACGTGCTGACGTCGGCCGGCGTGGCCGCCGGGCTCGACCTCGCCCTGCACGTGATCAGGCGCGACCACGGCAGCGAGGTGGCCAACGCCGCGGCCCGGCGGTGCGTGATGCCGCCGTGGCGCGAGGGCGGCCAGGCGCAGTACATCGACCGGCCGCTGCCCGACGAGGCCGGCGGCGGCACGGCGGCCACCCGTGAGTACATGCTCGCCAACCTCGACGCCCCGCTCGACCTCGCCGCGCTGGCCGAGCACGCCAAGATGAGCATCCGTACGTTCACCCGGCGCTTTCGCGAGGAGACCGGGCAGAGCCCGGCGAAGTGGCTGACCGGCCAGCGGGTCCGCCACGCCAGGCACCTGCTGGAGACGACCGACCTGGGCGTGGAGGAGGTGGCCAGGCGGGCGGGCTTCGGCACGGCGGTCTCGCTGCGCCAGCGCCTGCACGCGGCCGTCGGCGTCGCGCCGCTCGCCTACCGCCGCACGTTCCGCGCCGCCGACCACGTACGGGCCGCGGCCGCCGAAGAGAAGGCGTGAAAAAGGCCGCTCCCGAACCCCGGGAGCGGCCTCGTCACGCGCTGTGGAGCTATGGGGATTCGAACCCCAGACCTCCTCCATGCCATGGAGGCGCGCTACCAACTGCGCCATAGCCCCGCGTGCCTGTACGAGTGTATCCGACTTTGAGACCCTCTCTGCACGCCTTTTCCCGGGGCCCCGGCAAGGAGCCGGAACCCCGGGACCGGAATCATGCGATCGACCTGGCCTTCTCGATGAGCGTGGCCAGCTCGGACACCATCGGATCCTCGGTCACGGGCGCGAGCCGGCCGGCGTGCTTCGCCAGCTCGGGCAGGTCCATGCCGAACGCCTTCCTGTCGCGCAGGTACAGGGCGAACGCCGCCACCACGACGTTCACCTGCAGCCGCGGTGACGCCTCACCCCACAGGTCGCCGGCCAGGTCGCCGGAGGACAGCGTCTCGCTCGCCTCCGACGCCTCCCTGGTGTCGGGGTCCTGCCAGCGCACGGTGGCCTGGGCGACCTGACCGCGCGCGCCGGGCTTGAGCTTGACCGCGTACAGGGCGGTGACGGAGTGGCCGGGGCCGATCTCGCCGCCGTCGCGGGCGTCGTCACGGAACTCCTCGGCCGCGATGGTGCGGTTGTCATAGCCGATGAGGCGGTGGCTCTCCACCACGGAGGGGTTGAAGACGACCTGGGCCTTGGCGTCGCGGGCGCGCAGCTCGATGGTGGCGGGAAGCTGCGTGGTGAAGAGCTTGTCGGCCTCCTCCTGGGTGCTGACGTACACGGCCATGCCGTCGCCATTGTCGGCGAGCTGCTCCATCAGCTCGTCGCCGTACTCGCGGCCGACGCCGACGGTGAGCAGCGTGATCTGCCTGCCCGCGTAGTCCTTGACCCGGTCGAGCAGCGACCGCCACTGCGTGTCGCCCTGGTTGGCCAGGCCGTCGGAGAGCACGATGACGCGGTTGGTGGCGGCCGGCCGGTACGCCTTGGCCGCCTCCTGGTAGCCGGCGACCAGGCCGGACTCCAGGTCGGTGCCGCCGCCGATGGCCAGCTCGCCGACGGCGGCGCGCAGCTCGTCCCTCGCGGTGAGCGGGGTCATCCTGGCCAGCACGTCGGCGTCGTCGCTGAAGGACACGATGGAGACCTGGTCACCGGGCGCGAGCTGGTCGAGCAGCTTGAGCAGCGCCGCCTTCACCAGGTCGAGCCGGCCCGGCTCGGCCATCGAGCCGGACACGTCCACCACGAACGTGAGGTTCGCGGGCCGGCGGGCCGCCGGGTCGGAGGCGCGGGTCTGCAGGCCCACCCGCATCACGGCCTCGTCGCGGCCGGGCAGCATGGCGCCGTCCATGTGCACGGTGAAGCCGTCGTCGGAGGGCTGCGCGTAGTCCTGCCTGAAGGCGTTGACCCACTCCTCTGGCCGGATCTCGGCGGGAGCGGGCCAGCGGCCCTCCTCGAGCGCGCGGCGGGCGTAGCCGTACGAGGCGGTGTCCACGTCCAGCGCGAACGTGGAGATCTGCGCCGTCGTGGTCTCCTGCTCGTCCCGCTCGTTCTGCTCATCGGGTGCGGTCGTGGCGGTCATCCGGCTTTCCGGTACGCCCGGTTGCCGGGCCGGCGCGGGCCTGGTGTCGCCGCTCGTGGCGCCGCCACCGCCACAGGCCGCCAGGCCGAGGAGCGCTACCAGGCCGATGCTCGCCGCTAAAGGCCGAAATTTCATCTCAACACCTCCGAGCCGTACGACGGAATGCCGCACAGCCCGGCCGGGCCGGTGATACAAGCGAGCACAAACCGCGATCAGCACGTGATGCTTTGTGACGGGTGAGATCCCTGAGGCGGCGAGCCCGCGAGAAGGGGACGGCGACGTGACACGGCGCCGCTCAGCATCGCGGCCCGCGCGCAAGGCGGCCACGGCCCGTTCAGGGCGTCACGGCTTCCAGGCCGGGTCCCGCCCGATGAGGCCGAGGAACCTGTCGAACGCGGGAGCGTCGTCCGGCACCTTCACCTCGGGCCCGAACGCGCCCATCTTCCGCCCCACAGGCGCCTGCTGCGCGACGAACTCCACCAGCAGCTCCACCGCCGCCTGCGACGCCTGGAAGTCGCGGCCGGTCGCCTTGGCGAGGTCCCAGCCGTGGGCGACGAGGTCGGTCAGCGCCATGCGGGCCAGCGTCGTCTTGGGCAGGCCGCCCATGGCCTCGCACGTGCCCTCCCACGTCTCGGGACGCTCCCAGACGGCCAGCATGCGCTCGGCCCGCGCGCGGAAGTCGCCGGTGTACTCCTTCTGCGGCGGGAACCCGCCGCCCTCCCCCACCGACTCGAACAGGGTCATGGCCCATTCCAGGTGGTTGATCAGCCCTTTGACGTCGTACTCGGAGCAGGGCGTGGGTCGCGAGAGCTCGTCGCCGGACACGCTCTCGACGAGGTCGGCGGTACGTCCGGCCGCCTCGCGCATCATGGTCAGCACTTCGTCCATGGCACCTCAGAGTGCCAGAGCCCGCTCCTCGACGCGTATGCGGACGGCGAGCAGCGCGGCGTTGACGGCGGTGAACGCCACGGCGGTCACCCAGGCGGTGTGCACCAGCGGCAGCGCGATGCCCTCGGCGACCACGGCCACGTAATTGGGGTGCCGGAACCACCGGTAGGGCCCGCGATCCACGAGCGGCAGGCCGGGCACCACCACGACGCGGGTGTTCCACTGGTGCCCGAGCGTGCGGATGCACCACCAGCGCAGCCCCTGGGCCAGCACGACGAGGGCCAGCATCGGCCAGCCGAGCGCGGGCAGGAAGGGCCGGTGCAAAGCCCACACCTCGGCGGGCGCGGCGGCCAGCAGCGCCACGTGGAGGAGCACGATGAACGGGTAGTGCCCCCTGCCGTACTCGACGCCGCCCCGCGCGCGGGCCCAGGCGAGGTTGCGCCGGGCCACGACGAGCTCGGCCAGCCGTTCCAGGACGACCAGCCCGACGAGGACGAGATAAGCGCTCACCAGTGCAGCAGCAGCAGCTCGGCGGAGAAGCCGGGGCCGAGGGCCATCAGCACGGCGGGCGTGCCGGGCCGGCCCCGGGTCTCCTGCAGGACGTGGAGCACGGAGACCGACGACAGGTTGCCGTTCTCGCGCAGGGATCGCCAGGTCACGTCGAGCGCCTTCGGCGGCAGGCCGAGCGTGTCCACGATCTTCTCGATGACCTTGGGCCCGCCGGGGTGGCAGATCCAGTTGGCGACCTGGTCGGTGGTCAGCCCGTAGTCGGCGAGGAACGCCTTGATGTCGGCGGCGAGCACCTCTTCGACGAAGGAGGTGAGGTCGGCGTCCAGCATGATGCGGAAGCCGTGGTCGCCGACGTTCCAGCCCATGAGGTGCTCGGTGTCGGGATACAGGCGGCTGCGGGTGGCGACCACCTCGGGGCCGGGCCCGCGCCCGGTGGCGACGACCGCGGCGGCGGCGTCGCCGAATAGCCCGCTGGCGATCAGGTTCGCGATGGAGGTGTCGTCACGCTGGATGGTCAGGGAGCACAGCTCCACGCAGACCAGCACGGCGACGTGTGCCGGCCAGCCGCGCAGGTAGTCGTGCAGGCGGGACAGCCCGGACGCGCCGGCGGCGCAGCCGAGCCCGAACACCGGCACCCGTTTGACGTCGGGCCGCAGCCCGATCCGCTGGGCAATCTTGGCGTCGAGCGAGGGCGTGGACAGCCCGGTGGTCGAACAGAACAGCAGAAGATCGACCTTCTCAGGAGGGATGTCCGCCTTGCGCAGCGCCCCGGCAAGTGCCTGCTCACCGAGCTCCAGCGCGCGCTCGACGTAGACGTCGTTGGCGCGCGCGAAGGAGTCGAGCTTGGCGTAGTCGGCGAGGGGCAGGGCGAGGTTGCGGCCCTGGACGCCGGTGGCCGCGTGGAACCGGCGAAGCAGCTCCTCGTCGCAGTCGGTCAGCCGGGAGAACGCCTCGGTGATCTCCGCTTGCCCGTAACGATGTTCGGGCAAAACGGTCTGTACTCCCGCAATATGCATACGTCTCCTCTGCCGCGGAGAGGCCCCGGCTAACATGCGGGCGCGCCGGGGCCGGTGTCCGGCCATACCAGGCGGCCGGGCCACGCGTCCGGGACCCGGGCAGACAGCGGCGGTCAGCGGCGCAGCCGCCAGAGCGAGGTCACCTCGGCCGCGCGGGCGGCGTGCAGCGGGTCGTCCGGATCACGGGAACGTCCGTGGCGCGGTGTCACGTCGAGGCGGCCGGCCACCCGCAGGCCCGCCTGCTCGAACGCCGCGAGCAGCTCGCCCCGGCCGCGCAGCCCCAGGTGCTCGGCCAGGTCCGACATGATGAGCCAGCCCTCGCCCCCGGGCTCCAGATGCTCGGCGAGCCCGTCCAGGAAGCCCCGCAGCATGCGGCCGCCCGGGTCGTAGACCGCGTGGTCGAGCGGCGTGACCGGCTTGGCGGGCAGCCACGGTGGGTTGCAGACGATCAGCGGCGCGCGGCCGGGCGGGAACAGGTCCGCCTTCATCACCTCGACCCGGTCGGCCAGCCCCAGCCTGCCGAGGTTGTCGCCGGCGCACGCGACGGCCCGCGCGTCGAGGTCGGTGGCCACCACGCGGCGCACCCCGCGCCTGGCCAGCACGGCCGCGAGCACGCCTGTGCCGGTGCCGATGTCGAAGGCCAGCCGGTCGCCGGGCAGCGGCGCCTGCGCCACCAGGTCGACGTACTCGCTCCTGACCGGGGAGAAGACGCCGTAGTGCGGGTGGACGCGGGCGCCGAGCGCGGGCACGTGCACGCCCTTCACCCGCCACTCGTGCGCGCCGATCAGGCCGAGCAGCTCGCGCAGCGGGCCCACCGCGGGCGGGGCGTGCGGGCCGTGCACGGCGGCGCAGGCCGCCCGTACGTCGGGGGCGCGGCGCAGCGGCACCACGTGACCCGCGTCGTACGGGATGAGCAGCATGCCGAGGGTGCGGGCGCGCTGCGCACGGGCCTGACGGTAGCGGTGGAAGTCGCTGCCAGGGGCGGCGGGCTTGCCGCGCCGCCCCATCGCGGCCAGCAGTTGCCGCGCGTTGTGGAAGTCGCCGCGCCACAGCAGCGCGGTGCCCTCGCAGGCCAGCCGATACGCGGTGGCGGCTCTGGTGCGGTCGTCGGCGACGACCACGCGGGCGGGTGGCGGCGCGCCGAGCACGGATCGCCAGGGCGCCGATCGCTCGTGTCCTGCCTCGTTCCATCGGATCATCAGGACTCGACCGTTTCACGGGCGGCGCCCGAGAGGCCACCGGTTTTACCGCCACTGTTCGGTACGGCGGGGCGGCTCGGAACGTGCGGCCGAAGATGCGCTCAGAGCGTGTGGTCGAAGGTGTACGAGTGGGTGCCGTCGGGGGCGATGGAGATGCCGATCTGGCCTCTGAGCCCGCGCAGCTCGCCGGTCGCCGATTCCGGCACGACCCTGACCAGCGTCGACTGAGCGCCCGCGTCACTCACGCCGTCGTGCTGCACCACGAACGACCCCGACCGGCCGTGCAGGGTGCCCTCGAAGCGTTCCATCGCCACGTACGAGCGCGAATCCTCCACCGGCGTGGTGGCGGTCAGCATGGTGACGACGCTGCTGCCGGTCAGGTCGCCGTGCCAGGTCTTGTTGAGGGTGACGAGCTGGATCGTGACGCCGTCGCGCTCGTGCACCGGCGGCTGCGGCGTCCAGACGGTGATATCGAAAGTCCCTTTGGCTGTCATCCGGGTCATGAGGACAGCCTGGCAGGCTTACCTGTCAACTCCTGTCAGGTTCCGGCCAGGCGTTCCACGACGGGCGCGAACGCCTCCATGCACTGGGCGTTCACCGAGACGTACGACACGCCGAGGCTGTCGCGGCGGCGCAGCAGCGTGTCCGCCATCTGCTGGGGCGTGCCGATGAGCACGCCGGTGCCGGTGAGCCCGAAGCGGCTCGCTACCCAGCCGGGCGGGTCCTCGCCGGCGAAGGCCAGGTTCATGGCCAGCTCCAGGTCGTGGAAACGGTCGCCGGACAGCTCGTACAGCTCGTCCAGCCTGGCCGCCACCTGCTCCTCGGTGTAGTGGACCGGCAGGCCGAGCGCGATCGTGTCGGCCTTCTGCGCGGCCAGGCGCAGCATTTTGGGGCCTGACGCGGCCACCAGGATCCGCGTGTTCCCGACGGCGTCGATGGTCCGCATGACCCGCTCGACGCGCTCGCCCGGGGTGCCGTAGGGCACGCCGAGCGCCGCCGCGTCCTGCTCGGCGTCCGGCCGCCCGGCCCCGAGCCCCAGCTCGAACCGGCCGCCGCTGAGCGTCTGAAGGGTCTCGGTCTCCCACGCGACCGCGCGCGGGGTGCGGTTGGCGACGCTCAGCACGTACGTGCCGAGGCGCAGGGTCGTGGTCGCCGCGGCGGCCGCGGCCAGGGCGGGGAACGGCGAGAACGTGCCGAGCGTGTCGGGCACCAGCAGCGTGCCGTATCCCAGGCTCTCGGCCCTGCGGGCGAGGCCGGTCCACGCGGCGGCATCGGGCGCCCGCCCACCGACGGCGCCGAATCTGAAGGGGTGGTCTGTCATGCACTTCACGATCGCCGACGGGCGGGCGCGGCACATCGTCTCGCGGACCGGTGCGGGGCTACGTCATGCGGCGCAGCCCCGCGCGGATGCGCTACTCCCCCAGCAGTACGCGGGTGAACGCGTTGCCGAACTTGCCCGTGGGATCGAGCCTGCGCGCCAGTTCCTTGAAGCGCGGCGGGCACTCGGGGAAGCGGGTGAACAGCTTGCCCCAGTGCGGCCGCGGGTCGAACGGCGCCAGCGTCCGCTCGACCAGCTCCAGCACGGGCATGACGGTGTCGACGTCCCTGACCCAGGTGAAGTGGATGCCGACGGTGTCGCGGCCGTTGAACGGGCTCAGCCACAGCTCGTCGGCGGCGATGGTGCGGATCTCGGAGATCTGCAGGGCCGGGCGGATGCGGTCGCCGATCGCGAACAGCTCGCGCAGCGCCTTGACCGCGTGCTCCCTGGGCAGCAGCAGCTCCGACTGCAGCTCGTCGCCCGCGCCGCTGGGCGGGGAGTCGGCGCGGAAGTGCGGCAGCCGGTTGTACCAGGGGCCGGGGACGCCGAGCTGGCCGGTGCAGGTGTCCGGCGGCATGGCGGGCAGCGGGTGGCGCGGGCCGTCGGCGGGCGTGGTGCCGTACCAGTCGGGGTCGGTCAGCTCGTCTTCGCGCTTGAGCCACACGCGGGTGTCGCGGAAGTCGGTGAACAGGCTGACGCTGTAGCCGCTCGCCATGATCGCGTCGAAGTCGGCGAGCGCGTCGGGGGTCAGTCCCTCGCGTACGTACTGGCGCAGCTCGAACGCGGGCACCAGGTCGAGCGTGAGCGAGGTGACGATGCCGAGCGCCCCCACCGAGACGACCGCGCCGGGGAAGTCGGCGTCGCCGCGCGAGAGCGTCAGCAGCGAGCCGTCGGCGGTGACCAGGTCGATCGAGGACACGGCGGAGGCCAGGCCCGGCTGGGTGACGCCGGAGCCGTGAGTGCCGGTCGCGACCGAGCCGGCGACGGAGATGTGCGGCAGCGAGGCCATGTTCGCCAGCGCGAACCCGGCCTTGTGCAGCAGCGGCGCGAGCTGGGCGTAGGTGATGCGGGCGCCGACGCGCACCTTGGCGGCGGCGCTGTCGATCTCCACGAGCTCGGGCATGCGGTCCAGCACCACCAGGTCGCCGGTGGTGTCGGCGACGTGGTTGAAGGAGTGGCCGCTGCCCAGCGCCCGTACGCTGCTGCTGCCCGCGACGAGCCGCTGCAGCTCGTCGAGGGACGTCGGATGATGGACTTCTTTCGCGTGGAATGTGGTGTTTCCAGCCCAATTGGTCAGCGTCACGCGGTTCACCTTCCCACAACATCGCCCGCCGCCCTCCGGCGGGTGCCCGCGAGTCCCCGCGCCGGGCCTGTGAGCCCGGCGCGGGAACCCGCCGGGCTCACAGGCCCTGGGCCAGCCGGTAGTACGCCTGGTTCCAGCGCAGCTCCTTGGCGAACCGCTCGGTCGTGGTGTCGGCGTCGATGATCACCAGCTCCACGCCCAGCATGTCGGCCAGGTCCGTCAGCTCCTCGCGGCCCACCGCCTTCGACAGCACCGTGTGGTGCGGGCCGCCCGCGGTCAGCCACGACTCGGTGGAGGTGCGCAGGTTCGGGCGCGGGCTCCACACCGCGCGCGCCACCGGCAGCTTGGGCAGCGGCTGCGGCGGGGCGACCACGTCGATCTCGTTGGCCACCAGGCGGAACCTGTCGCCCATGTCGGCCAGGCCCACCACGATGGCCGGGCCGGGCTCGGCGTCGAAGACCAGCCGCACCGGGTCCTCGCGGTTGCCGATGCCGAGCGGGTGGATCTCGCACGACGGCGTGTCCGCCGCGATCGACGGGCAGACCTCCAGCATGTGGGCGCCCAGGATCAGCTCCTGGCCCGGCGTCAGGTTGTAGGTGTAGTCCTCCATGAAGGAGGTGCCGCCCTTGCCGCCGGTCATGGCCTTCAGCGTCCGCACCAGCACCGAGGTCTTCCAGTCGCCCTCGCCGCCGAAGCCGTAGCCGTCGGCCATCAGCCGCTGCACGGCCAGGCCGGGGAGCTGGCGCAGCCCGCCGAGGTCCTCGAAGTTCGTGGTGAACGCCTTGTAGCCGCCCGCCTCCAGGAAGCCGCGCAGGCCCAGCTCGATCCTGGCCGCGTAGCGCAGCGACTCGTTGCGCTCGCCGAGCAGCTCCGGCACGACGCGGTACTGCTCCTCGTACTCCTTGACGAGCGCGGTCACCTCGGCGTCGGAGGCGGCGTCCACGGCCTCGACCAGGTCGTTGACGCCGTAGGTGTTGACCGAGACGCCGAAGCGGAGCTGCGCCTCGACCTTGTCGCCCTCGGTCACCGCCACGTCGCGCATGTTGTCGCCGAAGCGGACCAGCTTCAGCGTGCGCAGCTCGGCGAGGCCCGTCGCGGCCCGGTGCCAGGCGAGGATGCGCTCGCCCACCGCAGGGTCGCTGACGTGCCCTGCCACCGTCTTGCGCGGCACGCCGAGGCGCGTCTGGACGAACCCGAACTCACGGTCGCCGTGTGCGGCCTGGTTGAGGTTCATGAAGTCCATGTCGATGGTGGCCCACGGCAGCTCGACGTTGGCCTGCGTGTGCAGGTGCAGCAGCGGCTTGCGCAGCGCGTCCAGCCCGGCGATCCACATCTTCGCCGGGGAGAACGTGTGCATCCACGCGATCACGCCGGCGCAGTCGTCGTCGGCGTTGGCCTCCAGCATCACCCGCCGGATGGCCGCCGCGTCGGTCAGGACGGGCTTCCACTCCACCGGCAGGGGAAGCTGCTCGGCGATGCGCCGGGACTGCTCGGCCACCTGGCGCAGCGTGTCCTCGCCGTACAGCCCCTGGCTGCCGGTCAGAAACCAGATTGTCAACGCGGGCTCCTCTGTCCGTAGACGTTCTGATAGCGGTCGTAGAGGCGGTCGATGTCGTCCTGCGCGATGGGCAGCGGGTCGCCGAGCTGGCGGGCGATGTGCACCGTACGGGCCACGTCCTCGCACATCACGGCGGCCTTCACGGCGGCCTTGGCGTCCTTGCCGATGCTGAACACCCCGTGGTTCTGCATGAGCACGGCCTTGGAGCGGTGGCCCTTGAGCGTCTCGACGATGCCCTTGCCGATGGAGTCGTCGCCGATGAGCGCGAACGGCCCGACCGGGATCTCGCCGCCGAACTCGTCGGCCATCGCGGTCAGCACGCACGGGATGGCCTCGCCGCGGGCGGCCCAGGCCGAGGCGTACGTGGAGTGGGTGTGCACGACGCCGCCCACGTCGGGCATGTTGCGGTAGACGTAGGCGTGCGCGGCGGTGTCGCTGGACGGCGAGTGCTCGCCCTCGACGAGGTTGCCGTCCAGGTCGCACACGACCATGTTGTCCGGGGTCAGCTCGTCGTAGGAAACGCCTGACGGTTTGATGACGAAGAGGTCCTCACCCGGCACGCGGCCCGACACGTTGCCGGCCGTCCACACCACCAGGTTGTAGCGGACCAGCTCGGCGTGCAGGTCCGCGACCGTCTTGCGGAGAGTGGTCACATCGGGGGAAGTCATGCGCTTGCCTCGTTCCTGATCGCGCGCAGCGTGTGCAGCATCCGTCCGTCGGCGAAGAAGTCGTGCAGCCTGCGGTATTCGGCGTAGAGCCGGTCGTAGGCGTCGGCGCGGTCCGGGTCGGGCTCGTAGGCCCGCTCGGTGCGCTTGCCCATCGCCGCGGCGGCCTCCTCGATGGAGGGGTAGGCGCCGGCGGCGACCGCGGCGTGGATGGCCGAGCCGAGCGCGGGGCCCTGGTCGGAGCCGATGACCGACAGGGGGCGGCGCAGCACGTCGGCGTAGACCTGCATGAGGAAGGAGTTCTTCAGCAGCCCGCCGGCCACCACGAACTCCTCGACCGGCACGCCGGACTGCTCGAACGTCTCGACGATCATCCGCGCGCCGTAGGCGGTGGACTCGATGAGCGCCCGGTAGACGTCCTCGGGCTTGGTGGCCAGGGTCTGGCCGACGATCACGCCGGACAGGTTGTGGTCGACCAGCACCGAGCGGTTGCCGCCGAACCAGTCGAGCGCGACCAGCCCGTGCTGGCCGACGGCCTGCTTCTCGGCCAGCGCGGTCAGCTCGTCGTGGCCTTCGGTGCCGAAGTTCTCCACGAACCAGGCGAAGATGTCGCCGACCGCGGACTGCCCGGCCTCATAGCCCCATAGCCCCGGCACGATGCCGTCCTGGACGACACCGCACATGCCGGGCACCTCGGCCAGCCGGTCGCTCGGCATGATGTGGCAGGTGGAGGTGCCCATGATGGCGACCATCTGGCCGGGCCTGACGGCGTCGGCGGCGGCCGCGGTGACGTGGGCGTCCACGTTGCCGACGGCGACGGCCGCGCCCTCGGGGATACCGGTCCACTCGGCCGCCTGCGCGGTGAGCCGGCCGGCCAGGCCGCCCAGCGGGGCCAGCGTGACGCCGTTCACGTCGTCGCCGACCTGGCCGGTGGCGAGCTTGTCGGTGAAGTCGGCGAAGCCCGGGTTCAGCTCGGCCAGGAACTCCCGCGACGGGTAGCTGCCGTCCTGGAAGATGCCCTTGTAGCCGACCGTGCAGATGTTGCGGCTCTCCACGCCGGTGAGCTGCCAGATGATCCAGTCGGCGGCCTCGATCCAGCGCTCGGCCCTGGCGTAGACCTCGGGGGCCTCCTCCAGCACCTGCAGCGCCTTGGCGAACTCCCACTCCGAGGAGATCTTGCCGCCGTAGCGGGGCAGCCAGCTCTCGCCGCGCCGTGCGGCCAGCTCGTTGATGCGGTCGGCGTGCGGCTGCGCGGCGTGGTGCTTCCACAGCTTGGGCCAGGCGTGCGGCACCTCCGGCGTCTCGAAGCACAGCGGCGTGCCGTCCGCCGTGGTCGGCAGCACGGTGCAGGCGGTGAAGTCGGTGCCGATGCCGATGATGTCGGCGGCCGGCACGCCCGCGGCGGCGATCGCCTGCGGCACCGCGTTCTTGATCACGTCGAGCCAGTCCTGCGGCGACTGCAGCGCCCAGTCGGGGCCGAGGCGCACGTCGGTGCCGGGCAGGGTCTGCTCGATGACGCGGTGCGCGTACTCGTGGACGGCGCTGCCCAGCTCGGCGCCGTCGCTGACGCGTACGACGACGGCACGTCCTGACAACGTGCCGAAGTCCACTCCGACGACGTACTTGTTAGCGTTCACATTGAACTCCAGGGGTTTCCGGGGGCATGCCCATCATCTACCGGACAGGGGCGGTGCTGGCCCGCACCACGAAGCTCGGCCGCACGACCAGCCGCTCGAACGCGGCCGGCCCCGCCTCGATCTGCCGCAGCAGCACCTCGATGCAGTGGCGCCCCACCACGTCGAAGTCCTGCCTGACCGTGGTGAGCGGCGGCGAGAAGAACTCGGACTCGGGGATGTCGTCGAAGCCGACCACGCTCATCTGCTCCGGCACCCGCACTCCCTTCTCGGACAGGGCGCGCAGCACGCCGAGCGCCATCTGGTCGTTGGCCGCGAACACGGCGGTCACGCCGTCCATGCCGGCCAGGCTCTTGCCGGCCTCGTAGCCGGCGCGCGGGCTCCAGTCACCGGCCAGCGGCTCGGGCACCGGGCGGCCCGCCTCCTCCAGCGCCGAGCGCCAGCCCTCGATGCGGCCCTCGGTCTCCAGCCAGTCCTGCGGGCCTGCCACGTGCCAGACCGTCTCGTGGCCCAGCTCCAGCAGATGGCGGGTGGCGAGCCTGGCGCCCTCGGCCTGGTCGATGCAGACCACCGACACATCGGTGCTGTGCGTGCCCTCGACCGCGACCGCGGGCATGCCGGCGGGCAGGTTCTCCAGGGCGCGCCCGGCCGAGCGCTGCGGCGCCACCACCACGACGCCGTCCACGCCCTGCTCGGCGAGGTAGTCGATGGCGTCGCCGACGCTCGCGGTGTCGATCGACTTCAGGCTGACGATGCTGACGAAGTAGCCGGCGGTCCTCGCCGCCTGCTCGATGCCGTAGATGGTGCTGGCCGGGCCGTACAGGGTGGTGTCGAAGCTGACCACGCCCAGGGTGCGCGAGCGCTTGGTGACCAGGGCGCGGGCGGCGAGGTTGCGGCGGTAGCCCAGCCGGCTGATCGCCGCCTCCACGCGGGCGCGGGTGTCCGGCCGGACGTTGGGATGGTCGTTGAGCACCCGGGAGACCGTCTGGTGCGACACGCCCGCCTCCCTGGCCACGTCGGCCATGACCGGCACGCGACGCTTGGGGGTCGTCACGGTCTCTCCTTTCGCTCGGGGGGATCTTACTCAGGGGAGCCCGCGTGATCTTGGTGGCGGGCTCCCCATGAGCTCTCAGCGTCCTGCGGCACCCGCCCTGCGCTTGGTCCAGACGTCGAACGCGACGGCCGCGAGCAGCACCGCGCCCTTGACGAGCATGACCCGCTCGCTCGGGGAGCCGATCAGCGACATGCCGTTGTTGATGACCGCCATGATCAGGCCGCCGGTGATGGCGCCGACCACCTTGCCGACGCCGCCTTGCACGGCCGCGCCGCCGATGAACGCCGCGGCGATCGCGTCGAGCTCGAAGCTGTTGCCCGCGGTCGGGCCCGCCTGGTTGAGCCGGCCGGCGAAGATGATGCCGGCGATGGCCGACAGCACGCCCATGTTCACGAAGATCCAGAACACGACGGACTTGACCTTCACGCCGGACATGATCGCGGCCTGGAGGTTGCCGCCGATGGCGTAGATCTGCCGGCCGAAGACCGTGCGGTTGGCCATCAGCGAGTAGCCCAGCACGAGGATCGCCAGCAGCACGAGCACCCACGGCAGGTTCTTGAACCGGGCGAGCTGCACCACCAGGAACAGGATGATCGCGGCGCCCGCCGCCATCTTCAGCACGAACAGCGCCATGGGCTCGACGGCCTGGCCGTAACCCTTGCGCGCGCTCCTGGTGCGCCACTGCGCGGCGACCATGCCGGCGATCGCGACGATGCCGATGAGCAGGCTGAACAGGTCGGCGCCGCCGAGCGGGCCGAGGCCGATGTTGCCGAGGTAGCCGTCGGTGAAGCCGTTGGCCAGCGTACGGACCTGGTCGGGGAACGGCCCGATGCCCTGGTTGCCGAGGACGGTCAGCGTCAGCGCGCGGAACAGCAGCATGCCGGCCAGCGTCACGATGAACGCCGGGATCCCGAAGTACGCGATCCAGTAGCCCTGCCAGGCTCCGATGAGCGCGCCCGCCACCAGCGTGGCGAGCAGGGCCAGCGGCCACGGCCAGCCCATGTTGACCATGAGCACCGCGGCCAGAGCTCCCGTGACCGCCACCACCGAGCCGACCGACAGGTCGATGTGCCCGGCGATGATGATCAGGATCATCCCGATCGCGAGGATCAGGACGTAGGAGTTCTGGACGATGATGTTGGAGATGTTCTGCGGCTGGAGCAGCGCGCCGTCGGTGAGCACCGAGAACAGCACGATGATGAGCGCGAAGGCGATGTAGATGCCGCTCGATCGCAGGTTGAGCGATACGCCGCCGAGCGACACCCGGCCCGGCTGCCTGGGCGCCTTTCCTCCTTCGCCCGCGGCTCCGGCCTCACGCAGGCCGGTGGGCGTGATGCTGCTCATGGGAGCTACTCCTGTCCCTTGGTCATGAGATACATGAGGCTTTCCTGGGTGGCCTCCTGGCGGGGCACCTCTCCGGTGATGCGTCCTTCGGAGAGCGTGTAGATGCGGTCGCACAGGCCGAGCAGCTCGGGCAGCTCAGAGGAGATCACCAGAATGGCCTTGCCCTGGTCGGCCAGCCTGTTGATGATCGTGTAGATCTCGTACTTGGCGCCGACGTCGATGCCCCGGGTGGGCTCGTCGAGGATGAGCACGTCCGGCTCGGTCATGATCCACTTCGACAGCACGACCTTCTGCTGGTTGCCGCCGCTGAGCTGGCCCACGATGCTGTCCACACTCGGGGCCTTGATGTTCATGCTCTTGTGGAACTCCTCGGCGACCCGGTACTCCTCGTTCTCGTTCACCCAGCCGCGCTTGGCCAGGCTCTTGAGCCCGGCGGCGCTGATGTTGGTCTTGATGTCCTGGATGAGGTTGAGCCCGTAGCGCTTGCGGTCCTCGGAGGCGTAGGCGATGCCGTGGCTGATCGCGTCCTGGACGTTGCGGATCTCGACCGGCTTGCCGTCTTTGAAGATCTTGCCGGAGATGTGCACCCCGTACGTGCGGCCGAAGACGCTCATCGCCAGCTCGGTGCGCCCGGCGCCCATGAGCCCCGCGAGCCCGACGATCTCGCCGCGCCGCAGCATGAGCGAGGCGCCGTCGACCACCTTGCGGTCCGGCTGGGCCGGGCTGTAGACCGTCCAGTCCTCGATGCGCAGCGCCTCGTCGCCGATCTTCGGCTCGTGCGGCGGGAAGCGGTTGTCGAGCGCGCGGCCCACCATGCCCGCGATGATGCGGTCCTCGGTGACGTTGTCGGTGGCCATGTCCAGCGTCTCGATCGTGCGCCCGTCGCGGATGATCGTGACGGAGTCGGCGATCGCGATCACCTCGTTGAGCTTGTGCGAGATGATCACGCAGGTGATGCCCTCGTCGCGCAGCCCGCGCAGCAGGTCCAGCAGGTGGGCCGAGTCGTCGTCGTTGAGCGCCGCGGTGGGCTCGTCGAGGATGAGCAGCTTCACCTTCTTCGACAGCGCCTTGGCGATCTCGACGAGCTGCTGCTTGCCCACGCCGATGTCGGAGATCGTCGTGGTCGGGTTCTCGCGCAGGCCGACCCGCTTCATCAGCTCGGCGGCCTCGTAGTTGGTGCGGTTCCAGTCGATGAAGCCGCGGGTGGCGCGCTCGTTGCCGAGGAAGATGTTCTCGGCGATCGACAGCTGCGGGCTGAGCGCCAGCTCCTGGTGGATGATGACGATGCCGGCGTGCTCGCTGTCGCGGATGCCGCCGAACTCGCAGCGCTTGCCCTCGAAGGTGATCTCGCCCTCGTAGGTGCCGTGCGGGTAGACGCCCGACAGCACCTTCATCAGCGTCGACTTGCCGGCGCCGTTCTCGCCGCAGATGGCGTGGATCTCACCCCTGCGCACCGACAGGTTGACGTCCTGGAGCGCTTTGACGCCCGGGAACGTCTTGGTGATCCCGCTCATCTGCAAGATGTGCTCGGTCATATGCCCCTCGCGTTCAGGGATACCGCCCCGGGGACGTCATCGAGACGCCGTCCCCGGGGCACGGTCCCTTACTTGAGCTGGTCCTCGGTGTAGTAGCCGCTGCCGACGATGACGTCCTTGTAGTTGCTCTTGTCGACGATCACCGGGTCGAGCAGGTACGAGGGCACGACCTTGTTGCCGTTGTCGTAGTCCTTGGTGTTGTTCACCTCGGGCTGCTGGCCCTTGAGCACGGCGTCGGCCATCTTGACCGTCTGCTCGGCGAGCTTGCGGGTGTCCTTGAAGATCGTGGAGTACTGCTCGTCGGCGATGATCGACTTCACCGACTGCAGCTCGGCGTCCTGGCCGGTCACGATCGGGTACGGCTTGCTGTAGCCGGAGCTCTTCAGCGCCGACAGGATGCCGATGGACAGGCCGTCGTACGGCGAGAGCACGCCGTCGACCTTGGTGCCGCCGGTGTAGGTGCTGGTGATGATGTCCTCCATGCGCTTCTGCGCCGTGGCGGGGTCCCACCGCAGGATGGCGGCCTGCTTGAAGTCGGTCTGGCCGCTCTTGACCACCAGCGTGCCGTCGTCGATCTTCGGCTGGAGCACCGACATCGCGCCGTTCCAGAAGAACGTGGCGTTGTTGTCGTCGGGCGAGCCGGCGAAGAGCTCGACGTTGAACGGGCCCTTCTTGCCGTCCTCGACGCCGAGGCCCTTGAGCAGCGACGTCGCCTGCTGCACGCCGACCTTGAAGTTGTCGAAGGTCGCGTAGTAGTCGACGTTCGGGCTGTTGCGGATCAGCCGGTCGTAGGCGATGACCGGGATGTTGGCGTCGGCCGCCTGCTGGAGCTGCGAAGTGATGGCCGTACCGTCGATCGAGGCGATGATCAGGAGCTTGGCGCCCTTGGTGATCTGGTTCTCGATCTGGTTGGCCTGCGTCGGGATGTCGTTCTCCGCGTACTGGAGGTCGACCTTGTAACCGAGCTGCTCGAGCTGCTTCTTGACGTTGTCACCGTCGTGGATCCAGCGCTCGGATGACTTGGTGGGCATCGTGACGCCGATCAGGGCGCCCGCGTTGCCGGCGGCGGCCGAAGCCGATGTCTCGGCGTCGATGGTCTTCGTGCTCGATCCACACGCCGTCATGGTCGCGGCGAGCGCGATGGCCGACACCACGCCCCCGATTCGTCCCAACCTCATGAGTGTCCCTTTCCATGGGGGTCGCGGCAGCGCTGGAACGCGGCTGCTGCCGGATAAAGTAAGGAGATCCGTCCGTAGAACCGGACGAACCACAACAAAGCACACACCTGCTTCGCCCGATTGTTATCGCTAACAACGACCATGTCAACGCCCGGGCATAACCTGATGGTAACTTTCCAGTCGATTGCGCGAGCCGCCCGCCTCCCCTCTGACCAGGCGTGACACCCGTCGGAGCGGGCAAATGGGCAGGTTTCTTACCGGTTACCAGCGTTTCACCTCCGCGTCCGCACCGAGAACAGCCGCTGCAGGAGGATGAAGACGAAGAGCAGTGCGCCGATGACGATCTTCGTCCACCACGACGACAGCGTCCCTTCGAAGCTCAGAATCGTCTGGATCAGGCCGAGCACGAGCACGCCGAGCACCGTCCCCAGCAGGAACCCGCTGCCGCCCGTCAGCAGCGTGCCGCCGATGACCACCGCCGCGATCGCGTCGAGCTCCATGCCCGCGGCGTGCTGCCCGTAACCGGAGAGCATGTAGAACGTCAGCAGCACCCCGCCCAGGGCCGAGCAGAACCCGCTGATCGTGTAGACCATGATCTTCGTACGGCCCACCGGCAGCCCCATGAGGATCGCCGACTGCTCGTTGCCGCCCGTCGCGTAGACCGACCGGCCGAAGCGGGTGTAGTGCAGCACGTACGCCGCCACCGCGACCACCACGGCAGCGATCACCACGCTCGGCGAGATCCACAGATCGGCGAACAGATCGATCCTGGCCTGCGCGAACGCCGTGAACGTGGCGTCGCGGATGGGGATCGAGTCGGTGCCGATCGTGTAGCACAGGCCCCGCGCCAGGAACATGCCCGCCAGCGTCACGATGAACGGCTGGATGTCGAAGGCCTGCACGATGTAGCCCATCACCAGCCCGAGCGCCGAGCCGATGAGCAGCACCAGCGGCACCACCAGGTACGGCGGCCACCCGGGCCCCTCCATGAGGCTGGCCGCGATCATCGTCGACAGCGCCACCACCGAGCCGACCGACAGGTCGATGCCGCCGGTCAGGATCACGAACGTCATCCCGACGGCCACCACCAGCAGGAACGCGTTGTCGATGAAGACGTTCAAGATGACCTGCCCGTGGGCGAAGCCCTCGTAGCGGATGCCGCCCGCCACGAACATCGCCACGAACAGGCAGCCGGTCACCAGGACCGGCAGGTACTTCGACGGCACGGACACCCGCCCGAGCGCCGCCGTCCCGCTCATCGTGCTCATGACCTCACTCCGTCCGGCGCGCTCGTCTCCTCCTGTGCGGCTGGGGCCGGGACCGGGGGCGGCGCCGCACGCCCGCGCCCTCGCCCGCGCAGCACCTTCGCACGGAACGACGGCGACTGGATGAGGCAGACCGCCGTCACCACCAGCGCCTTGAACAGCAGCGTCGTCTCCGGCGGCACGCCGATCGAGTAGATCGTGGTGGTCAGCGACTGGATGATGAGCGCGCCCAGCACGGTGCCGCCGAGCGAGAAGCGCCCGCCGGCCAGCGAGGTGCCGCCGATCACCACGGCCAGGATCGCGTCGAGCTCGATCCACAGGCCGGCGTTGTTGCCGTCGGCGCTGGAGACGTTCGAGCTGATCATCAGGCCGGCGACGCCCGCGCACAGGGCGGCGAAGGCGTAGACCATGACGATGATCCCGCGCGACCTGATGCCGGCGAGCCTGCTCGCCTCGGCGTTGCCGCCCACCGACTCGATGAGCACGCCCAGCGCCAGCCTCCTCGTCAGAAACGCGGTGATGGCCAGCACGACCGCCACGATGATGATGCCGGACGGCAGGGCCAGCCAGTAGCCGGCGCCGATCTCCTTGTACGCCGGGCTGTTGACGGTGATGATCTGCCCGTCGGTGATGAGCTGGGCGAGCCCGCGCCCGGCCACCATGAGGATCAGCGTGGCGATGATCGGCTGGATGCCGATGCCGGCCACCAGGAACCCGTTCCACAGCCCGAGCACCAGGCACAGGCCGAGCGCCAGCGCAACGGCGGTGAACACGCTCGCGTCCCCGCTGATCAGCAGGCAGGCCAGCGCGCCCGAGATCGCCACCACCGAGCCCACCGACAGGTCGATGCCGCCGGTCGCGATGACCAGCGTCATGCCGAGCGCGACCAGGATGAGCGGCGCGCCGAAGCGCAGGATGTCGATGAGGCTGCCGTAGAGGTGGCCGTCCTTGACCTCGATCGAGAAGAAGCCGGGCGTGAAGAACACGTTCAGCGCCAGCAGCGCGATGAGCACCGCGATCGGCCAGATCAGGCGTCTCATGAGGTCCGCCCTCCGCTCGCGATCGTCTCCATCAGCACGTCGGTGGTCAGGCCGGCGTCGTTGGGCAGCTCGGCCACCAGCCGCCGGTCGCGCAGCACCTCGACCTTGTGGCTGAGCCGCAGCACCTCCTCAAGCTCGGCCGAGATGAACAGCACCGCCATCCCGCCGCCGGACAGCTCGGCCACCAGGCGCTGGATCTCGGTCTTCGCGCCGACGTCGATGCCGCGGGTGGGCTCGTCCAGGATGAGCAGCCTGGGCTCCAGGATCAGCCACCTGGCCAGCACCACCTTCTGCTGGTTGCCGCCGCTGAGGTCGCGTACCAGGTGGTCGGGGTTGGGCGGGCTGATCTTGAGCGCCTCGATGTACTTCCTGACCAGCTCGTCCTGCTGGTCGCGGGGCACCGGCCTGGTCCAGCCCCGGGTGGCCTGGAGCGCGAGGATGATGTTCTCGCGCACGGTGAGGTCGGGGATCAGCCCGTCGGCCTTGCGGTTCTCCGAGCAGAAGGCGATCTTGTGGTTCATCGCCGCGCGCGGCGTGCGCAGCGAGGCGGGCCGGCCGCCGATCGCGATCTCGCCGGTGCTCGCGTGGTCCGCGCCGAACAGCAGCCGGGCGATCTCCGTACGGCCGGAGCCGAGCAGCCCGGCCAGCCCCACCACCTCTCCCTCGTGGATGGTCAGGCTGAACGGCTCGATCGCCCCGGTGCGGCCGAGGTCGCGCGCCTCGACCAGCGGCCGCTCCGCCACCTCGGAGGCGCCGTGCAGCCGCTCCAGCGCGGCCAGCTCCTTGCCGATCATCTTCGCGACCAGCTCGACCTGCGGCAGCTCGCGGGTGGCGTACTCGCCGACCAGCCGGCCGTTGCGCAGGATCGTCATGCGGTCGGAGATCTCGTAGATCTGGTCGAGGAAGTGCGAGACGAACAGGATCGCGATGCCCTCGTCCTTCAGCCGCCGCATCACCCTGAACAGCTGCCGCACCTCGTCGGCGTCCAGGCTGGAGGTCGGCTCGTCCAGGATCAGCACCTTCGCGTCGATGTCGATGGCCCGCGCGATCGCCACCATCTGCTGCACGGCCAGCGAGTACGACGACAGCGGCGCGGCCACGTCGAGATCGAGCTCAAGGCGCGCCAGCAGCTCGCCCGCGCGGGCCCGCATGCGCCGCCAGTCGATGCGGCCCAGGCGGCGCGGCTCCCTGCCGAGCAGGATGTTCTCGGCGACGGACAGGTTCGTGCAGAGATTCACCTCCTGGTAGACCGTGCTGATGCCGGCCTGCTGCGCCTCCAGCGGGCTGCCGAACGCCACGGGCCTGCCGTCCAGCTCGATGGTGCCCGCGTCGGCGGCGTACACGCCGGTGAGCACCTTGATCAGGGTGGACTTGCCCGCTCCGTTCTCGCCCATCAGCGCGTGCACCTCGCCGGGCAGCAGCCGCAGGTTCACGCCGTCCAGGGCCGTCACCCCCGGAAACCTCTTGCCGATCCCGCTCATCGTCAGGACCGGCGCGGGTACGGCCATGTGCCTTTCCCCTTCCGTGGATTTTTCCGTGCATGAGGGGCGGCCCGGACGCCTGCGCCGGGCCGCCGCTCCTCGTCGTCACGCCCTGCGGCGCCCGGTCAGTACTGGCGGCTGGGCAGCGCTTCCTTGGCCTGTTCCTGGGTGAAGGTGGTCTCCTCGGTCACCACCCTGGGCGGCACCTGCTCGCCCGCCACGATCTTCTTGGCCAGGTCCATGAGCTGCGGGCCGAGCAGCGGCGAGCACTCGACGATGAAATTGATCTTGCCGTCGGCGAGCGCCTGCATGCCGTCGCGCACCGCGTCCACGGTGATGATCTTGATGTCCTCGCCGGGCTTCTTGCCCGCGCCCTCGATGGCCTCGATGGCGCCGAGCCCCATGTCGTCGTTGTGCGCGTAGAGGACGTCGATGTCCGGGTGGGCCTTCAGGAAGGCCTCCATGACCTCCTTGCCCTTGGCCCGGGTGAAGTCGCCGGTCTGCGAGGCGATGATCTTGAACTTGGGGTCCTTCCCGATGACCTCGGCGAAGCCGGCCTTGCGGTCGTTGGCCGGGGCCGAGCCGGTCGTGCCCTGCAGCTCGACGATGTTGACGGTCTCGTCGGAGTCCTTGTACTCCTCGACCAGCCACTGACCGGCCTTCCTGCCCTCCTCGACGAAGTCCGAGCCGAGGAAGCTCTTGTAGAGCGAGGTGTCCTGGGAGTCCACCGCGCGGTCGGTCAGGATGACCGGGATGTTCGCCCTCTTGGCCTCGTTCAGCACCGGGTCCCAGCCCGACTCCACCACCGGGGAGAAGGCGATGACGTCCACCCGCTGCTGGATGAACGAGCGGATCGCCTTGATCTGGTTCTCCTGTTTCTGCTGGGCGTCGGAGAACTTGAGCTCAATGCCCGCCGCCTGTGCCGCCTCCTGCACGGACTTGGTGTTGGCGGTACGCCAGCCGCTCTCCGCGCCGACCTGGGAGAAGCCCATGACGATCGCGTCGTCCTTCCCGCCACCGGCGCCTGCGTCGCCACCGGTGCCGCCGCCCTCGCTGCCGCAGGACGTCACCGCGAGCGCGGTGAGCCCGGCGAGCATCAGCGCCGAGATCCTCTTGAACACGTGGGGGGGTTTCCTTCCTGGTGTGAGCGCTAACACCCCGGCTCGGGGGGCAGCGCGTCCTGCCTTGCCGCGGCGGCTCAGGCCACGGGGGCCGTACTGGCCCTGGCCACGAACGAGGGCGGCACCACCAGCCGCTCCCGCCCGTCGTGGCCGCCTTCGAGCTGCCGTATCAGCACCTCGATGCCGTGCCTGCCCACCGCGTCGAAGTCCTGCCTGATGGTCGTGAGCGGCGGCGAGAAGTACGCCGACTCGGGGACGTCGTCGAAGCCGACCACGCTCACCTGCTCGGGCACTCTCACCCCCTGCTCGGTGAACGCCCGCAGCACGCCCAGCGCCATCTGGTCGTTGGCGACGAAGACCGCCGTGACGTTCCTCATGTGCGCCAGGCTGCGGCCCGCCTCGTATCCCGAGCGCGGGCTCCAGTCGCCGGCGAGCGGGCGCGGGACCTCCCGGCCCGCCTCCTCCAGCGCTGCCCGCCACCCGGCCAGGCGCCCCTCGGCCTCCAGCCAGTCGGAGGGGCCGCTGACGTGCCAGACCGTCTCGTGGCCGAGCGACAGCAGGTGCTCGGTGGCGAGCCTGCCGCCCGCGACCTGGTCGACGCAGACGACCGAGACGTCACCGGCCTGTCCGCCGCCGGCCTCGCCCCCGATCGCTCCCTCGACCGCGACGGCGGGCATGCCGGGCGGCAGGTCGGCCAGCGCCTCGGCGGCCGAGCGCTGCGGCGCGACCACCACGGCGCCGTCCACGCCCTGCTCGGCCAGGTAGTCGAGGGCGTCGCGGACGCCGGCCCGGTCGATCGAGGTGAGGCTGACGACGCTGACGAAGTAGCCGGCCGCCCTGGCCGCCTGCTCGATGCCGTAGACGGTGCTGGCCGGGCCGTACAGGGTGGTGTCGAAGCTGACCACGCCGAGCGTCCTCGAGTGCTTGGTGACCAGGGCGCGGGCGACGAGGTTGCGGCGGTAGCCGAGCTTGTCGATGGCCTGGAGCACCCGCGTACGGGTCTCGCTGCGGACGTTCGGATGGCCGTTGAGCACGCGCGAAACCGTCTGATGCGACACGCCGGCCTCCTTGGCCACGTCGGCCATGACCGGCGGGCGGCGCCCCAGGGTGGATCTCACAGCCGTGCTCCTTTCCTGGCTTGGCCCCGACTGTGAACGCTCACAATCACTCCCGTCAAGGGCTCGCCGGATTACGGTCGGGTTACACAGCCGCCTCTTGACGCCCCTGGTCGGACGTCCTTAACTAATCGCCGATCGCAGTTGTTAACGCTCACTTATGTGTTAACGCTAACAACCCATGAGGAGCCCCCCGCTCATGTCGCGCATCGCCCTGTCGGCCCTGCTCGTGGCCGCCTCCCTGGTCGCACCGGCCCGCGCCCCGGCCGATCCCGCCCCCGATCCGATCCCCGACGGCGCGATCGTGGACGAGTTCGACGGCACCACGCTCGGGCCCGACTGGAGCGTGCTCTCCCCCGACGACTCCCGCTGGAGCCTGTCCGGCGGCGCGTTACGCCTCGACACCTCGACCGGCGACACGCACCAGGCCACCAACAACGCCAGGAACCTGTTCCTCGTGGACGTCCCCGACGGCGACTTCGAGGTGGTGACCAAGCTCAGCGCCCCCGTGGCGCTCGACTACCAGAGCGCGGGCCTGCTGGCCTGGCAGGACTGGGACAACTACGTGCGCGCGGGCCTCGCCCACGTGGGCTTCGCGGGCGGCCCGGTGATCGAGACGGCCACCGAGGTCGGGGCGGCCTTCACCGCGCAGTTCGCGGCCAGGCCCGGCTCAAGCGCGGAGATACTCAAGCTGGCCAGGACCGGCGACGAGTTCGTCTCCTCGTACTGGGACGGCTCCGCCTGGGTGCAGGCGGCGAAGATGACCGCCCGGCTGTCGGTCGGGCAGGTCGGGCTGTTCGGGCTCTCGGCCCAGAACGGCACCTCCATGCGGGTGGGCTTCGAATACTTCGCGATCAAGGCGGCTCCCGGCCGGGCGGTGGTGCCGGAGGGGACGTTCACGCTGCGGGCTCCGGCGCTGCCGTACCTGAGCGCGGACCGCTCGGGCACGGTGCGCGCCTCGGCGTCGGCGGACATGACGAGCCTCGCCTTCACCGCCGAGCCGAGCGGCGACGGCGTGAAGCTCAAGGAGTCCGGCGGCACGTATCTGGAGGCCGCGGCCAAGCTGCGGCTGAGCGGGAAGGGCTCGGTCTTCCGGCTCACCGACGCGGGCGGCGGCAAGGTCAGGCTCGCCTCGGGCGATCAGGCCGTCGCCGTCAAGGGCGGCGCGCTCGTGATGGCGGCGCCCGGTGAGGCCGCGAAGTTCCGGATCGAGCGCTACAGCACGGGCGAGCTCACCGTGGACACCCGGGCCAAGGGCACCAAGGTCAGCCCCGACCTGTACGGCGTCTTCTACGAGGACATCAACCACGCCGCCGACGGCGGCCTGTACGCCGAGCTGGTGCAGAACCGCTCGTTCGAGTTCAATTCCATCGACGAGCCCGGCTACACGGGCCTGACCGCCTGGAGCAAGGCAGAGCGCGGCGCCACCGCCACGCTGACCGTCTCCGGCGAAGAGCCGCTCAACTCCAACAACCGCAACTACCTGCGGCTCGACGTGACCGGCGGGGGCACGGCCGGGGTGAGCAACGCCGGGTTCAACCGCGGCGTGCCGCTGAAGGCCGGCGAGCGCTACGACCTGTCGCTGTGGGCCAGGCGGGCCGAGCCCGCCACGCTCACGGTGACGGTCGAGGACGGCACGAAGGTGCTGGGCCGGGCCACTGTGCGCGTCAAGGCGGGCGGCTGGGCCAAGTACCGCGCGTCGTTCACCGCCTCGGCCACCACCGACGCCGGGCGGCTCGTCGTCCAGGCGCCCGCCGGGCGCACCGACCTCGACATGGTCTCGCTGTTCCCGCGCAAGACGTTCAAGGGGCACGGGATGCGCGCCGACCTGGCCGAGCTGATCGCCGATCTCAAGCCGAGCTTCCTGCGCTTCCCCGGCGGCTGCGTGACGAACGTCGGCACCTACGACCCGTACGCGGAGACCGGCGACCGGCGCCGCATCTACCAGTGGAAGGAGACGATCGGCCCGGTCGAGGAGCGGCCCACCAACTTCAACTTCTGGGGCTACAACCAGAGCTACGGCATCGGCTACTACGAGTACTTCCAGTTCGCCGAGGACATCGGGGCCAAGCCGCTGCCGGTGCTGTCGGTGGGCGTGAACGGCTGCGGCGAGAACCGCCCGCTGACCGACGAGGCCAAGCTGGCCCGCTGGGTGCAGGACACGCTCGACCTGATCGAGTTCGCCAACGGCCCCGTCACCTCCACCTGGGGCAAGAAGCGGGCCGAGATGGGGCATCCGAAGCCCTTCGGCCTTGAGTACATCGGGCTCGGCAACGAGGAGATCTACGAGGAGTTCTTCACCAACTATCCGAAGTTCGCCGATGCCATCAGGGTGAAGCATCCGGAAATTAAGATCATCTCGAACGCCGGGCAGACCTCGCAGGGCGCCTGGTTCGACCGGATGTGGCAGTTCGCCCGCGACCAGAAGGCCGACCTGGTCGACGAGCACTACTACAACAACCCCGACTGGTTCCTCGCCAACAACCGCCGCTACGACTCCTACGACCGCGAGGGGCCGAAGGTGTTCGTGGGCGAGTACGCCTCCCGGGGCAACACCTTCTACAACGCGCTCAGCGAGGCGTCGTACCTGACGGGCATCGAGCGCAACTCCGACGTGGTCCGGCTCGCGTCGTACGCGCCGCTGCTCGCCAACGTGGACTATGTGGACTGGACGCCCGACCTCATCTGGTTCGACAACGACGAGGCGTACGGCTCGCCCAGCTACCACGTGCAGCGGCTGTTCTCCACGAACGTCGGTGACCGGATCGTGCCCAGCAGGTTCGAGGGCGAGCCCAGGCCGGTCGAGGACATCAAGGGCGCCGTCGGGCTGGGCGCGTGGAACACCGCCGTCCGCTACGACGACGTCAAGGTCACCGCGGCCGACGGCACCGTGCTGCTGGATGACGACTTCTCGGCGGGCGCGGACCGCTGGTCGCCCGGCCTCGGCACCTGGGCCGTCGAGGACGGCGCGTACGTGCAGACCGCCCAAGTCGAGGACGCCCGCTCCACGGCGGGCTCGGCCGACTGGTCGAACTACACGATTGAGGTGACGGCACGCAAGACCGCCGGGGCCGAGGGCTTCCTGCTCATGTTCGGGGTCCGCGACAGCGGCAACTTCTACTGGTGGAACGTCGGCGGCTGGAACAACACCCAGTCCGCCGTCGAGAAGGCCGTGGGCGGCGGTAAGTCGTCGATCGCCACGTCGCCGACCACCGTCGAGACCGGCCGCGACTACCGGCTGAAGGTGCAGGTCAGCGGGCGCACGATCACGACCTGGCTGGACGGCGAGAAGATCAACGAGTTCGTCGACGACTCCCGGGTCGAGCCGCTGTACCAGGTGGTCTCCAGGGACGGGAAGACGATCACGCTCAAGGTCGTCAACGCCCAGGACGGCGCCGTACGCGCGAGCGTGGACCTCGGCACGGCCCGGCTGCGCCCGTCGGCCACCGTGACGTCGCTGACCGGAGAGCCGTCCGACGTCAACTCGATCTCCGACCCCGATCGCATCTCGCCGCGGCGGCAGCGGGTGAACGGCTTCTCCTCGGCCTTCACCTACGACTTCCCGGCATACTCGGTGACGTTCATCGAGCTCAGCGAGCGGTGAGACCCGGCGGCGGGCCTCCGCACAGGCCCGCCGCCGCTCTCACGGCACGACGCGGTAGTGGGTGGTCACCCGGCCCGCGTTCTCATCGAAGACGTGGAAGGCGATCAGCGGCGGCAGCGCGTAGTCGATGCAGTCGTCGAAGGTCACCCCGCCCTCCCATGGCCACGTCAGCGTGGAGACCACGCCGCCGCCCACCAGCAGCGGCCGGCCCGCGAACGTGGTGACGGCGGCCGTGTGGGCGTGCCCCACCAGCACGGCGGGCACGTTCGGGTGCTCGGCGAGCAGCGCCTCAAGGCGGCCGGTCTCGTGCAGCCTGATGCCGTCGATGGCCGGGCCGTGCAGCTGGACCGGCGGGTGGTGGAAGGCCACGAACACCGGCAGCCCGCCACTGCCCGCCAGCACGCCGCCGAGCCAGCCGAGCGTCTCGTCGTCCAGGCGGCCCGCGTCCTGGCCGGGGATCGAGGAGTCGCACATCGCGTAGATCGCGTTCGGGGTGCGCAGCACCTGGTTGACCGGCCGGGTGCTCCGTTCCCCCTGATCGCCGAGCAGGACGCGGCGGAACTCGGCGCGCACGTCGTGGTTGCCGGGGCCGATCAGCACGGCGTGGCGGGAGGCGAGCAGCTTGGCGGCGGTCTCGTACTCCTCGGCGCGGCCGTGGTCGGCGATGTCGCCGGTGACGAGCACCGCGTCGAGCTCGCCCGGCAGCGCGTCCAGATACCGCATGACCGCCTCCGTACGGCTGACGGCCTCGGGAGTCGCGCCGATGTGGACGTCGCTCAGATGAGCGATCACGAACATGTCGATGACCCTTCGCCGGAACCTGCTCTCACCGTAGACCCGGGGTGCCGGCCGGGCCGAGGTCCACTTGCGCGCGCGAACGCCCGACCAGTCGGGCCGGGAACCCGGCCGCCGCGCCGGACGTTCTTCTGGCAGAGCGCATGACGGCGGAGGAGGCACATGGGCTGGCACTACAGCAAGTCGGTCAAACTCGGTCCGTTCCGGGTCGACCTCTCGCGACACGGCATCAGCAGCAGCTTCGGCGGGCGCCGCTTCCACGTCTCGGCCACGACCGACGGCCGCCGCCACGTGTCGGTGCACCTGCCCGGCGGCTTCCACGTCGGCAAGTCGTTCGGCCGGCGCCGCCCGCGCCACTACTCCTGACCCTCGGCGGCCGTCCCGGCCGCTTGACATAGAAAACGGGCCGGAGGCTTCCACCTCCGGCCCTCTGCTTTCCCGCCGCGTTCAGGCCCTGCTCACCGCACGAGGGTTCTCGCCACGCCGGCGAGGTGCGCCACACCGGTCGCCCCGCTCAGGGGGTGTAGTGAGCCACCGGCTCCGCGCCTGCGTTGGCCTCCCCGCTCAGGAGGCGTAGCGGGCGACCAGCTCAGCGCCGATGCGCGCCAGCTCCGCCCCGACCTCATCGGGCCCCACCACCTCGGCCCGCGCGCCCCACCCGGCGAGCTGCTCGGCGAGCGACAGGGCCATCGGCGCCGCCACCCGCACCCTGTCCCGCCCATCCTCCTCCTCGCCGAGGACCGTGCAGGTGGCGTCCCGCAGCACCCTGATCAGGCCGGGCGGCTCCTTGCCCACCGCGCCCCACGCGGCGGGATCGGCCACGACGGCGCTCGCCGCCGCCTCCGCCTCCTCCCTGAACGTCTCCGGCAACGCCCGCAGCAGCTTGCGCAGCGCGGACTTCACCTCGGGCGTCGCGTGCGCGGCCGGCCCGGCGAGCAGAAACAGCGCCTGCGCCTCCGAGGAGGACAATCCGCTCAGGTCGGTACGCGCCCCGCCCAGCAACCGCCACCCGCCGCCCCGGCCCGCCTGCGGATAGACGGGGACGCCCGCCGCCGGCAGCGCCTCCAGATCCCGGCGCGCGGTGGCCACCGACACGCTCCGCGGAATCGCCACTTTGACGTTCTGGGCCGCCGACCTGGAGGCGGCGCAGTCCTGGTACACCGAGTTCCTCGGCATCGAGCCGTACTACCACCGGCCCGGATACGTCGAGTTCCGCCTGGGCGACTACCAGCACGAGTTCGGCATCATCGACGCCCGCTACGCCCACCTTGCGCCGCAGGGCCCGGCACGACCGACCGGCCCGCGGACGCCATCGCGTACTGGCACGTGGACGATCTGGAGGCCACGGTGGAGCGGCTGCTGAGCATGGGCGCCAAGGAGCACCGGGCGATCAGAGAGCAGGGCGACGGCTCGGGCTTCGTGACGGCGTCGGTGGTCGACCCGTGGGGCAATGTGCTCGGCGCCATGCGCAACCCGCACTACCTGGCCGTGCTCGACGAGCTCTCCGCACGCTGAACGACCGGGAGATGCGAAAAGCCTCGCCGGACGGCGAGGCTTTCGATCGGGTGGAGCTATGGGGATTCGAACCCCAGACCTCCTCCATGCCATGGAGGCGCGCTACCAACTGCGCTATAGCCCCTTGCGATCCACAACTATAACGGAGGTTCGGAGCCCTCGTGTCACGTCGCGGTTCCGTGATACGTCTTAGGGTTCATGCCGACCTTCGAGGAGCACCGTGGCCTGCTGATGTCCGTCGCCTATCGCATCCTGGGCAGCGTGACGGACGCCGAGGACGTCGTCCAGGAGGCGTGGCTGCGCTGGTCCGGCGCCGATCGGGCGGACATCGCCGACCCCAAGGCGTACCTCGTCACGGTGACCTCGCGGCTGGCCATCGACCGGCTGCGGCAGGCGAAGACGCGGCGGGAGTCGTACGTGGGCCCGTGGCTGCCCGAGCCGATCAGCACCGGACCCGACGCCGCCGAGCACGCCGAGCTGGCCGACTCCGTCGAGCTGGCGCTGCTGGTGGTGCTGGAGACGCTGACACCCCTTGAGCGGGCGGTCTTCGTGCTGCGCGAGGCGTTCGACCTGCCGTTCGCGGAGATCGCGGAGATCGTCGGGCGCAGCGAGCCCGCCGTCAGGCAGCTCGCCCGCAGGGCCCGCGACCACGTACGCGAGCGGCGGCCCCGCTACGACGTCGACCGGGACGAGCGGCGGCGCATCACCGAGCGCTTCTTCGACGCGGCGATGGAGGGCGACCTGGACGGGCTCATCTCGCTGCTGTCGGACCAGGTGGCGATGGTCAGCGACGGCGGCGGCAAGGCCAAGGCGGCGCTGCGGGTCATCACCGGGTCCGGCAACGTCAGCCGTTTCCTGCTGTCCATCAAGACCCCGGCGAACATCGCCAGGTTCATGACCTCGGTCGGCCAGGCGGCCGGGGCGGAGGTGTCGTACGACATCCAGGCGATCAACGGCGCGCCCGCCCTGGTGATGTCGGCAGGCGGGCGGGTCGTCGGCGTGCTCTCGCTCGTCGTCGTGGACGGCCGGATCGAGACGATCTACGTGATGGCCAACCCCGACAAACTCGCCCACCTCAGCCCCGCCGTCTAACCGCCCGCCGCCCATCATGCGGGCGGCGCTATGAGGGCGTGACCCGACTCCGCCGCACTCGATCAGGCGGCACGCCGGGGCGGCCGGGCGGTGGAGCGCGCGGTCAGGCGGCGCGGCGGGCGGTCAGGCGGCGCGGCGGGCGGGGATGGCGGCCTCGCGTACCAGCGCCGCCACGTCCACCCCGGCCGCGCGCAGGATCCGGCGCGCGCCGTTGCCGCCGTCGGCGAGCAGCCCCCACAGCAGGCGCTCGCCGGTGACGGGGCCCGGCCGCGACTTGGCCACCTCCACGACCTTCCTGGCCGCCGGGGTGAGAGGCAGCGAGCCGAGCGGCCCGTACAGGGTCACGCGCGGCGGGCGCACGCGCGAGCGGCGCAGGCTCCATCGCCGCGGGTCCTCGGCGCCCGCACGGGTGCGGCGGTGCACCTCGTCGAGGTCGATGCCGAGCGTGGCGAGCAGCGCGCGCGGGTCGGGCAGCCCGGCGAGCCGGCGCACGTCGGCCGGGTCGGCGGTGAAGTGCTTCAGCGCGAACGGCTGTACCTCCGCGAGCCCGAGCAGGATCGGCGCGGCGTCGAGCGCGGGCCGTCCGGCGTCGAGCGCATGGATCCCGGCCGCGACCACGACCCGGCGAGCACCTTCTGTGAACCTGGTGAACATCATCGACCCCCTGCCTTCCCCGTCCTGCGGGCGTGCTTACGGTGCGCCGTCTGGCGGCGTACGCCCAGCGCGTCGGCGATCTGCTCCCACGACCAGCCCTGCGCGCGGGCGTTGGAGACGTGGGCCGCCTCCAGCTCCTCGAGCAGCGCTCTGAGAGCGGCCACGGCGCGCAGGCCGTCGCCTGGGTCGCGGCCGGCGGCCGTCTCGGCCAGCTCTCTTACGTCCATGGTGTCAGCATGTGCTGACACGGGGCCGGCTGTCAACACATGCTGACAGTCGTCTTCATGGTGAGCGCCGCGTCGTCCAGCGTGAGCGCGATCGAGACGGAGCCGAGCTCCGACGTACGGGTGACGTGGGTGCCGCCGCACGGGATCGACGCCTCGCCGTCGGGCAGCGAGCAGTGCCAGGTGCGCCGGGCGGTCAGCTCGGGCCCCGGCACCTCCACGCGTACGGGGGCGTCCGCCGCCACCCATCCGGCCAGCCGCTCGTTCACTTCATCCGCGACGGCCGACGGGTCGAGGTCGTCGGCGGAGAACCCCTTCTTGCGCAGCGACTTGCCGAGGCGGTAGACGTCCACGCTGCCGTACGGCTCGATGCGGGACGAGGTGATGGCGGCCTGGTCGAAGTCGGGGTGGCCGAGCGAATCCGGCCGGGCCTCCTTGCGCCACCGGCCGGCCAGCGCGGCGTTGAGCGCGAGCGCGGCGAGGTGGCAGGCGGTGTGACCGGCCGACAGCCCCGTACGGTGCTCGCGGTCCACTTCGAGCTCCACCTCCGTGCCCACGGGCAGCGGCGAGTCGGTGACGTGCACGACCAGCCACTCCCAGCCCTCGGCGCCGCGCCGTACGGGGATGTCGGTGCCGAGCAGGATCTCCCCGTCCTCGGGGAGCGCTCCTGTCACGCAGTCGACGACCGGCAGGCCGCCGATCGTGCCCCGGTCCGCGGGCTGGTCGGGCCAGGTGTGGTCGAGCGGATGGAAGGGGGTTTCGGAAACGACGAGACCGTGCCGACCACCTTCGACCGGCACGGTACCGACGATCTGCGAGCGGCCGCTGGTCAGGCCGCTGGGAAAGGTGACGAGCGTGGATTTCACCCGGCCATTGTGGCAGCGGGGCGCTCGTCCTCCAGATAGCGGTTGCGGCCCGCGTACAGGCCGGTGAGGAGCTGGACGGTGAGCACGACGAATATCAGCACGAACGGCACCGTCCAGCCGTCGGTCACATCCCGCAGCACGCCGACCAGCAGCGGACCGGCACCGGCGATCAGGTAGCCGGCGCTCTGGCCGAAGGCCGACAGGGCGGCGGTGCTCTCCGGCGTACGGGTGCGCAGCGCCAGCAGCATCAGCGCCAGCGGGAAGGAGCCCATCCCGATGCCCACGAACACCACCCACACCCAGGCCGCCGAGGGCGCGAACCACAGGCCGAGGAAGCCGACCACGTAGAAGGCGATGAGCCCGACGATGGGCGGCCGCTGGTCGCCGAAGCGCGAGGCGATCATGGGCACGCCGATCGAGACGGGGATGTTCAGCGCGGTGAAGAGGCCGAGGATCAGCCCCGCCTCGGCGGTGCTGAAGCCGTTGTCGGTCAGCATGGTCGCGAGCCAGCCGAACAAGATGTAGGCGATCATCGACTGGCTGCCGAAGTAGATCGCGACCATCCAGGCCAGCTTGCTGCGCGCCAGGCGGCCGATGCCCGCGTGCTTGGCGTTGGCGTCCCGCGCCGGCTCGTTGCGCAGCAGCGCGAGCCACGGAACGGCGGCGATGAGCGCCAGGGCGGCCCACACGCCGAGCGCGACGTGCCAGTCACCCACCGCGCGCTCGATCGGCACGGTCGCGGCGGCGGCCAGCATGGTGCCGACCGCGAGTGCGGTGGTGTACACAGTGGTCATGATCCCGGTACGCGCCGGGAAGTGGCGCTTGACCAGCGTCGGGATCAGCACGTTGCCCACGGCGCCGCCCGACAGCGCGACGGCGCTGCTCACCAGGAACACCGGTGCGGAGTCCACCAGCGACCTGACGAGGAGTCCCGCGCCCAGGGTGACGAGGGCGAGCAGCAGCAGCCGATGCTCCCCGATCCGCCTGGCGAGCGACGGGGTCACGGCGCCTACGCTGGCGAAGGCCAGCACGGGCAGGGTCGTCAACAGGCCGGTGCCGGCGCTGGACATGCCGAGCCCGGCGGCGAGCTGATCGAGCAGCGGACCGACACTGGTGACCCCGGTGCGCAGGTTGAGTGCGGCCAGAACGATTCCCAGAACGAGGAGCCAAGCGAGGCGGGTGCTGCTGCCGCTGCCGCTACCGCCACGGGACTCTTGCGCGAGCACGCTCATGACTGAAGACAATCCTCCACTCATCAAATCATGGGACGAATGCCAACCCTAACAGGGACAAAATCCCCGTTTATTCCGGGCGTTGAAGAACCCTCGGAGGGGTTCCGAGGGTTCCTGTTACTCGCTCCGCGCGCTCTCGGGTCGCACGGCACAGGCCCTGACCTGCGCCAATCCGGACTTAATAAGGTTATCCGCCGTTAAATGCGAGTTTTGAGTGGGGCGCCGAATGTGATGTACACCGCTCTTTCGGCCTCGGGGAATAGACGCCGTTTTGGTCAGAGCACCGGCCGGGGCGGGCCTGCGGGCGGCTCGTTCAGGGGAATCGGGCCGGGAGGAGGCAGCGTGCCGCCGGGCTCCCTGCCGTCGCCGCCGACCGTGCCGGGCGGGACCGGCCGGCCGCCGCCACCGTACGTGGAGCCCTCCTGGTGCGGCCCCGGCTCGTCGCCGCGCCACGCGCCGGTCTCTCCGCCGCGCGACTCGATGAACGTCTTGAACCGCTTGAGGTCGCCGATCACGCGCATGCGGACGAGCTGCAGCCAGTCGCCCGCCGTCTCGACGAAGCCCTCGGGGTCGTACTCCATCTGGAGGGTGACCCTGGTCGTGTTGTCGTCGATGCGGTGGAAGGTCACCACACCGGCGTGGTGGGGGCGATCGACGCTGCGCCAGGCGACGCGCTCGTCGGGGTGCCGCTCGGCGATCTCGGCCTCGAACTCGCGCCTCACACCGGCGATGTCGGCCACCCACCGCGTGCGGGTGTCGCTGAGCTGCTTGACCGACTCCACGCCCTCCATGAACTCGGGGAAGCTCTCGAACTGCGTCCACTGGTCGTACGCGACGCGCACGGGGACCTTGACGTCTTCTGAATGCTCGATCATGCTCATGGGCTCTGCCACTGCCCAGGCGATGACGGCGTTAACGCCGGCGCCACAGCCAGTACAGGCCCACCAGAGGCAGCACGAGGGGGATGAACAGGTAACCCTTGCCGTACGCCGACCACACGGTCTCGTCGGGAAAAGCCGCCTGATCGACCAGGCTGAGCGTGCCGATGACGAGCACCCCGGCCAGCTCGATGCCGAGCGAGACGAGCGCCAGCCGCCGCGCGCCGCGCCACAGCGCGACGGTGAGCAGGATGTAGACCGCGGCGGCGAACGCCGACAGCGAGTACGCCAGCGGCGCCTCGGAGAACCTGGTGGCGATCTGCACGCCCGCCCGCGACCCCGCGGCCAGCGCGAACAGCCCGTAGACCGCGATCAGCGCGCGCCCGGGGCCGGTGCTGATCGAGCCGGTCACGCCACGCCCTGCCAGATCTGCAGCAGCCTGGCCGTCATCACGGCGATCGCGAACCCGGCCACGGCCAGGATCGCCGAGCCCCACCTGCTGCGCTCGGCCAGCGCGAGGAACACCGCCGCGGGCGGGATCAGCACCTCCCCGCCGACGTAGCCGAACAGCGTGGCCTTGTCGTCGGGTCCCGCGCCGCCCACCACTCCGGCGATCACGAACCCGGCCTGCACCAGCACCGCCACCTCCAGCAGTGCGAAGCCGACCAGCAGCACCATGCCCATCGGCCGGTTGCGGATCGCGTTGATCAGGCTCATCAGCATGAGCAGCAGCGAGCCCGAGATGACGATCGTGGAGACGGTGGTGTTCATCGGGGGTAAGGCTATCGCCCGGGGGCGTCGCCCCCGCCGACGACCGGCCCCTGCGCGATCGGCCGTTGACCGGCTCAGGGCCCGCCTTCAGGACCGGCCCGCAGTCGGCTTCATGAGCGGCCCTCCGGCCCTCCGCGCAGGTGCGCCTCGATGCCGTCGAGCACCCACCCGAGACCGCGCTCGAAATTGTCGTCCGCCCCCTGCACGCCCTCCTCGATCATCGGCCCGAGCCGGGGGAACTCGCCGCCCGCGACCAGCTCCCTGATGTACGGCTCGGCGAGCGCGGCCCGCTCGGCCTCGCTGATCCCCTCCTCGCGGGGCGCACCGCGCTCCTGCGCCTCCCTGATCACGAAGCCGGTCATGTAGTCGTTGAACGCCGCGAGGATCCGCCAGGCCGTCAGCCGGCCGACCGCCACCCCGCTCGCCGCCAGCCGGTCGATGGCGGCCGGCTTCTGCTCGACGTGCCGCAGCCCGTTGGGACCGACGGGGACGCGCTGGGAGATGAGATCGACCCGCCAGGGATGGCGGCGCACCAGGTCGCGCTCGCGCCGGGCGAGCAGCAGCAGCGCCTCCCGCCAGTCGTCCGGTAGCGGCTCGTCGACGTGGGCCTCGGCGGCGATCTCGTCGGCCATCAGTGCGAGAAGGTCCTCTTTGCGCTCGATGTACGAGTACAGCGTCATCGTGCGGGCGCCACGCGGCCGTCCAGTGGACGGTCACCGCCTACCTGCTCGCCCTGTCCA
Organism: Nonomuraea sp. NPDC052634; assembly: GCF_040678535.1. NCBI lineage: Bacteria > Bacillati > Actinomycetota > Actinomycetes > Streptosporangiales > Streptosporangiaceae > Nonomuraea > Nonomuraea sp. NPDC052634. The sequence continues at coordinate 284,082 of NZ_JBFATY010000008.1, forward strand.
TGACGGTGCCGGTCACCGGCTGGGCGACGGGCAGGTTCGGCGCGCGGCGCGTCTGGCTGGCCGCGCTCGTGCTGCTGCCCGCCGAGCCCGGCGACCGCCCGCAGCCGCTCGACCTGGCCGGTCTGGCGCTGCTCTCCCCCGGGCTCGCGGCCGTCGTCTACGGGCTGTCGGAGCCGGGCGGCGGCGCGCTGCCGGTGCTGCCGGCGGGGCTGGCGCTGGTGGCGGCGTTCGTCGTACGAGCCCTGCGCTCGCCGGGCACGCTGCTGGACCTGCGGCTGTTCGGCGATAGCAAGGGCGGGCGCGGCATCGGCGCGGCGGGCGTGGTCGTGGCGACGGCGGGCATCGTGGCCTTCGCGCTGCTCGGCGGCGGTTTCGCGCCGATGTTCCTGGTCGGGCTCGGGCACGGGCTGGTGTCCACGTCGGTGATGGCGGCGGCGTTCGCGACGCTGGAGCGTTCCGCGATCCCGGCGGCGACCACGCTGAGCACCATCGCCGTCCGCCTGGCCGCGCCGTTCGGCGTCGCCGTGCTCACCATGGCGCTGCAGGCGTTCACCGCGGCGGGCGTCGCCCGGCCGTTCGCGTACGCGTTCTGGGTGGTGGCGGGCCTGACCGCGGTCTCGCTGGTGCCGATCGCGCTCATAGGATCGAAGACGTGGAGAAGATCCTCGTCAGCGCCTGCCTGATGGGCCGCAAGGTGCGTTACGACGGCCGCGCCAAGACCAGCTCGGCCGCCCTGCTCGCCGGGTGGCGGGAGGAGGGGCGGCTGGTGCCGTTCTGCCCCGAGGTGGCGGGCGGGCTGCCGGTCCCGCGCCCCGCATCCGAGATCGAGGGCGGTCTGGGCGGCGCTGCGGTCCTCGCGGGCTCGGCACGCGTGCTGACGAGCGACGGCGCCGACGTGACCGCCGCGTTCGTGGCCGGCGCGCGGGGAGCGCTCGCGGTCGCGCGCGCCAACGGCATCCGGATGGCGGTGCTCAAGGAGGGCAGCCCCTCCTGCGGTGCGCTCTCCGTCTATGACGGGAGTTTTTCCGGGCGGCGTACGCCAGGCCAGGGCGTCACGACGGCGCTGCTGGAGTCCGAGGGCATCCGCGTGTTCGGCGAGGACGACCTCGAAGCGGCAGCCGGCTACCTGCGCACCCTGGAAGGGTGACTACGTGCGCGCCCGGGAGACGTAGAAGGCGCCCACCAGCCCGGCGGTCAGCACGACCGCCATCGTGGCGTGATAGGTCAGCAGCAACGCGCTAGGCGCATCCGCGTCCCCGCCGCCTCCGCGCAGGGTGGTGGCCGCGATGCCGAGCAGCACCCCGCCCAGCGCGGCCGCGTGGCCGTAGAGGAGGCCGTCCCAGGCCCACGCCCGTCCGGCCAGCGCGCCGTACGCGCCTACGGCGAGGGCGGCGGCGCACAGCGTCTCGACGATGACGGCGGGCACGATCACCGGCTCGCGGATGGGGCCGATCGCGACCCCTGCGTGCGCCAGCGCGAACGTCAGGAAGACCAGCACGTACAGCACCGACAGCCGGCCGAGCAGCCGGCGGAGCACATCCATGCCACCACGCTGCCACCGCGCGGCCGCCCGGCCATCGTCCCCAGGGAGGCGGCCCGGATACGCCCGGCGGCGTAGCCCGCATCGGGAAATGCAGCGATCCCGTTGAGCCGGAAACTTTCCCGGGCCGTCGACAGTCGTCATGGTTGGACGCGTTGAATACCGGGGGATTTCCGCCGCCCTTTCCTCCCTCAACGCGCAGGGGGTCCGATTTCATGTGATCGGGTGAACGGGGAAAGGGACAGCGGCATGCCTGTCGACCTTGACAATGAACGACCTCTCGCCTGGGATTCGGCCTCGCTCGACGCCGACACCAAGGCCATGCTGGACAATCTGCAGCCGAACATCCTGCGTGCCCACGTACGCGAGCACATGTCCGTGCTGTTCGTCCGTTTCAACGACGTGGCCGAAGGGCGGGCGTTTCTGCGCCGCCTGGCCACCACCAAAATGAAGTCGGCCCGCCACCACCTTGAGGAGGTGCGCGATTTCGCGGCCGGCCGCCGGCCCGGCACCCCGTACGTCGGAGTCGGCATCAGCAAGGCCGGCTACCGCGACCTCGGCCACTCGGCCGAAGAGGTGCGCAGGTTCGGCGACCCGGTCTTCCGCGACGGCATGAAGCGGCGCGTCGCCATCGTCAACGATCCGCCCGTCGAGGAGTGGGAGCGCACCTACCAGCGGGAGATCCACGCCGTCATCCTCATCGGCGACGCCGAGCGCGCCCCGGTCGATCGGCTGCGCCAGGAGATCATCGACGACCTGCCCGAGAGCGCCAGGCTGCTGGGCGAGGAGCGCGGTCAGGGCATGCGCAACCTGGCGGGCGACGGCATCGAGCACTTCGGCTACGTCGACGGCCGCAGCCAGCCGCTGTTCCTCGCCGACGAGGTGGACAAGGAGCCGAGGAAGCACTGGGATCCGGCGTTCCCGCTGGGCAACGTGCTCGTGCCCGACCCGTTCGCGCCCGACCCCACCCGCCACCACGGCAGCTACCTGGTGTTCAGGAAGCTGGAGCAGAACGTGCGGGCGTTCAAGGAGATCGAGCGCGACCTGGCCGACGGCCTCGGCCTGCAGGGCGCCGACCGCGAGCGGGCGGGCGCCATGCTCGTCGGCCGCTTCAAGGACGGCACCCCGCTGACGCTGAAGCCCAGGCCGGCCGGAGGTCCCGTCGTCAACGACTTCACGTTCGACGCCGACGACGGCTCCAAGTGCCCGTTCTCGGGGCACGTCAGGAAGACGAACCCGCGCTCGTTCGGGCGCGAGGTGGGCATGGCGCGGCGCGGGCAGACGTACGGCGAGCGCACCGACGACCCGTGGGACGACTCCCCGCCGGAGGAGCGCCCGAGCGGCGAGGTCGGCCTGCTGTTCATGGCGTTCAACTCGAGCCTGCTCGGCCAGTTCGAGTTCATGCAGCAGACCTGGGCCAACAACCCCGACTTCGAGATGCCGGCGACCGGCCACGACCCGGTCATCGGGCAAGGCGAGCGTGACATCGAGGTGAGCTTCCCCAAGGTCTGGGGCAAGCCGGAGACGTCCGTTCCGCAGTCGCAGGTGGCGCAGACCGTCACGATGAAGGGCGGCGAGTACTTCTTCGCGCCTTCCTTGGCCTACCTGCGCAACCTCTGACGCCCGCGCCTCCTCCGGCCCCTCCGGCCCCTGGCCCTCCTCCGGGCCACCTCCGGCTCCTCCGGGCCTCGCCGGCCTTCCGGGCCTCCTCCGGTTCCTCTGGCCCCCTCCGGTTCCTCCGGGCCACCGCCAGCTCCTCCGGGCCCCCTCCGGAGGGGATGAGCATAAGGATGTACGCCGGGTTCAGCCCGCCGGAGGAGGCGGCCGGGAAGCCTCGGTCGGCATCATCGCTTCATGACCGTCGCGCTGCTGCTCACGCTCGCGGCTCTGGCGCTGATCGACAGCACGAGCTTCGGCACCCTCGGCATCCCCGTCTTCCTGCTGCTGACCACGGAACGGGGACGCGGCGGCCGGCTGCTCACCTACCTGGCCACCGTGGCGGGCTTCTACTTCCTGGTCGGGGTGGCGCTCATGCTGGGAGCCGGGGCCGCCATGGACGCGTTCGGCGGCGCGCTGCAGAGCCGGGCCGCCTACGCGGTGCAGCTCGCGATCGGTGTCGTGCTGTTCGCGCTGAGCTTCCGCTTCGACCCCAAGCGGCGGGCGAAGCGCGGGCTGCCGGAGCGCACGTTCACCCCCAAGGTGGGCGGGCCGCGCACGATGGTGCTGCTCGGGCTGACGGCCGGGGCGGTCGAGGTGGCCACGATGCTGCCGTACCTCGGCGCGGTCGGGATCATGACGAGCGCCGGACTGCGGGCGGCACAGTGGCTGCCGGTGCTGGCGGCGTACGTGCTGGTGATGATCCTGCCCGCGCTGGCCTTCATGGTGCTGCGCGCGGCGGCCGGAGCCCGGCTCGAGCCGAAGCTCGAACGGCTGCGTGCCTGGCTGGCCAAGCACTCCGGGTCGATGCTGAGCTGGGCGCTGGCGATCGTCGGCTTCCTGCTCGCCCGCGACGCCGCCTTCCACCTGTTCTTCGAGACCGGCTAGCGTCACTCGCGTCCCTCCTGGAGGCGGCGTTCTGCCACGCATCCCTCCCGCCTAGGATCGCTGCGAGGGGGGATGGGAGATGCTGCGGTCGTTCCTGCGGACCGAGGCGGGCAGCACCAGCGTGCTGCTCGTCGCCACCGTGCTGGCCCTGCTCTGGGCCAACTCGCCGTGGGGCGACACCTACGAGGCGTTCTGGCACACGCCGGTCGGCCTGTCGTTCGGCGACGCCCAGCTCAGCCTCGACCTGCGCCACTGGGTCAACGACGGGCTGATGACGCTCTTCTTCTTCCTCATCGGCCTCGAGGTCTCCTACGAGGTGCGGCTCGGGCAGCTCAGGGACCGGCGGCTGATCGCGGTACCGGCGGTGGCGGCGTTCGGCGGCATGCTCGTCCCCGCCGCGGTCTACCTGCTGTTCAACGCGGGCGGGCCCGGCGCCGGCGGATGGGGCGTGCCGATCGCCACCGACACCGCGTTCGTACTGGGCGTGCTGGCCGTGGTCGGGGCCCGGTGTCCCGAGCCGCTGCGGGCCTTCCTGCTGACGCTGGCGATCGTGGACGACGTGCTCGCGATCATGATCATCGCGATCTTCTACACCGCCGAGCTGTCGGTGCCCGCCCTGATCATCGCCGCGCTGGTGCTCGCGGCCATCGTCACGCTGCGGTGGCTGAAGATCTGGCGGGCGCCCGCGTACATCGTGCTGGGGTTCGCGCTGTGGCTGGCCACGCTGGAGAGCGGCGTGCACCCCACGCTCGTCGGCATCGCGCTCGGCATGCTCGTCTTCGTCTACGCCCCCACCGACCACAAGCTGCTGCTGGCCGGGGAGGCCGTGCAGGGGTTCACGGTCGCGCCGAGCGCGGCCGCCGCCAGGGAGGCCGCGCGGCGCGTCCAGCGGGCCGTCTCGGTGAACGAGCGGCTACAGCTCCGCCTGCACCCGTGGAGCAGCTACGTCATCGTGCCCGTCTTCGCGCTGGCCAACGCCGGCGTGCGGCTCGACGGCGAGACTCTGAGCGCCGCCGTGACCTCGCCCATCGCCATCGGCGTCGCGCTGGGCCTGCTGGTCGGCAAGTTCGCCGGCATCGCGCTCGGCACCTGGCTGCCGCTGCGGCTCAAGTGGGGCATCCTGCCCGGCAACCTCGTCTGGGGCCAGGTGCTCGGCGGGGCCGCCGTGTCCGGCATCGGGTTCACGGTCGCGCTGTTCATCGTGGACCTCGCCTTCGACGACCCGGCGCTGCACGACCAGGCGAAGATCGGCATCCTGGCGGGTTCGCTGCTGTCGGCCGCGCTCGGCTGGGTGATCTTCCGGCTGGCGTGGAACCGTGGCGGCGTGTGCGCCCCGCCCGACGCCGAGCCGTCGCAGGACCTGCCGAAGACGCTGGCCGTGCCCGTGGGGCGGGGCGACCATGTACGCGGGCCCGCCAGCGCCAAGGTGACGATCGTCGAGTACGCCGACTTCGAATGCCCCTACTGCGGCCGCCTCCAGCCCATCCTGGAGGAGGTCCTGCGGCAGAACCCCGATGTGCGCATGGTCTTCCGGCACTTCCCGCTGCGCACCCTGCACCCCCGCGCCGCCCCCGCCGCCATCGTCGCCGAGGCCGCCGCCGACCAGGGCCGGTTCTGGGAGATGCACGACATCCTCTACTCCAACCAGCGCTTCCTCACCGACGCCGACCTTGAGCGCTACGCCGCCCAGCTCGGCGTCGAGCCCTGGGCCGACGTACCGCGCCACGTCGCCAGGATCGCGGTGGACGAGGAGTCGGGGCAGGCGAGCGGCGTGCGCGGCACGCCCACGCTCTTCATCAACGGCGTACGGTACGAGGGCAGCCACGACCTCGACTCGATCACACGTGCGGTGGAAGATCTCCGCCGAGCCACGTAGCGTCGTCAGGTCACCTTTCGTCCCCCCATGGGAGTCTTCACCGGATGGGCATGCTGAACCTCGTCATCAACATCATCAACGCGCTGCTCATGGTCATCGTCTTCGTCGGGGGGATCATCCTGCTGGCGGTGCGCAAGAAGGACCACGGTCGCGGCGCGAACCTCGGTATCGCGGGGTGCGTCGTGCTCCTCGTCGGGTTCATCGGCCAGGTCGGTGTCTCCTTCTCCATGAGCACGCTGATCGATAAGCTCGGGCGCACGGCGTACGAGATCGTCCTGCCGGTGGGCACCGGGCTCGGGACCCTGGCGCAGGCGGTCGGCATATCTTTGCTGATCTTCGGCGTGGTCGCCCGCCGCACCCCGCAACCGGCCGCCGCCGGGCAGCCGCAGACCTGGCCCACCCAGCCCGGCCACCACGCCCAGCACGGTCAACCCGGCTGGCCGCAGCCCGACCAGGGTCAGCACGGTTGGCCGCAGCCCGGCCACCAGCCCGATCCCGGATGGTCCCAGCCCGGCGGGCACGGTGGGCAGGCACAGCCCGGCTGGGCACCGCAGCAGCCCGGCCAGCAGGCCCAACCCGGTGGACAGCCGCCGCAGCAGGGCTGGCAGCCGCCGTCCCAGGGCTACCAGCCTCCCTCCGAGCAGTAGCACGCGACCGGCACGGCAAATGGACGCAGGAGCCGACCTCAGACCTTGCCGGGACGATCCCCGCTGGAGCGCCCGGCCAGGTAGTCGTCCCAGGTGATAGCGCCCGCAGGGGCCGCCTCGGTGACGAGGTGACCGGCGCGGAAGGCACGGCCGAGCGCGCCGGGGACGCGTACCCGCAGCACCGGCCGCCGCAGCCCGCGCACCCGCAGCCACCGCCGTACGGCCTCCTCCATGGTGAGGGTCTGGGGCCCGCCGTACTCCTCGATCGCACCGGCGGGCCCGCGGGCGACCACCCCGGCCAGGTGCCCGGCCAGGTCGCGTACGTCCACCGGCTGAGCCGGGACGCCCGGATCGACGACCATGACGCCGAACCTGGCCATCCCCTGGAACGCCTCGGCCACGAACTCGTGAAACTGGGTGGCCCGCACGATGCTCCAGGGCACGCCGCCGTCCCGGACGAGCCGCTCAGCGCGTACCTTCGTACGGAAATATCCCCACGGCACCCGATCCACGCCCACGATCGAGACGTAGACGAGATGCCGCACCCCGGCCTCGCGCGCCGCCGCGAGCAGCGCCGCCGTGCCGTCGAGCTCCACCCGCCGGGTGTAGCGCCCCTTGTACGGCGCCGAGGCCAGGTGCAGGACGACGTCGGCCCCCGACACGGCCTCGGCCAGGCCATGCCCGGTCGTCAGGTCCGCCACCACCCATCGCACGCCTCCTGCGCCGGCCCTGCGTGACCGGCTCACGGCCCGCACGTCGTACCCGGCCGCGACCAGCTTCTCCAGCACCGCGCGGCCGAGCCGCCCGCTGCCTCCTGTGACGAGTACAGATGTCATGCAGGCTGGACGACACAGCCGGGAGAAGTGTGACAATGTCGGCGTAAATCCCTATCACGCAGCTCGTCTGAGGGGATCATGACGCGAGAGCAGCCCGGCCCGCACGAGCCCGCCCCCGACTCCGCTCCCGAACACACCCCCGGCCCTGACCCCGCTTCCGATCGCACCCCCGACTTCGAGCCCACCATCAACCTCGATTCCGGCTCCGCTCCCGGCGCCGACCCCGACCGGACGATCAGGCACCGCTTCCCGCGCCCGGCTCCGCTCCCCCAGGGCTCGGCGGAGTCGCCCCATACGCAGCGGCTCCCGTACACCCCCGACCTGCTCCCCGACGTGCCCGTCTACGAGGCCAAGCCGCCCAGGTCCGCCTGGTGGTGGGTGATCGTGGCAGGCGGGCTCGTCCTGCTGATCGCCGCCGGGGCCGTCGCCGCCGTCCTGTGGGCACGCAGCAACGCCGACGCGACCACGCGCCCGCTCCCCGCCGCGACGCAGGCGGTCACGCCCGGCTGAAGTCCATCGTCCAGTTCGTCTCCCACGTACGCCCTCCGTCATCGGAGAACGCCTGCTCCCACCGGGCCGCGCCGGGGCCCATCACCGTCCAGACGAACCTGCACCGCACCCGCCGCCCCGCCACGGTCTCCTCGCCGTGGAACTTCCCGCGGTCCCCGTCGAACCCGCCCACCATGGCCGAGGTGTCCAGCCGCCCCGTGGCGCTGTTCGCCCAGTAGATGGCCCATTGCCCGGCCCGCACGTCGTACAGCCGCACGGTCATCCCGCTGAACCCCTTGGTCGGGAACTCGATCTCATCGACGCTGGCCGCGCCGCCGAAGTGCCGGGTGGCCACCGAGAAACCGGGGAACTCCTCCCATGCGCCGCTTCCCGACAGAGGCTTGATGAGGCGGCGGCTGAGGACGTTCCAGCGGCCGGCGAGGAAGTCGAAGTCGTTCATGCGCGGCACGGTAAGACCGGGTCACTGACAGGTAGTGTCAGCGATGTGCGTGCCTCCCGCTTGGTCTCCATCCTGTTGCTGTTGCAGACACGGGGCCGGATGACCGCGCAGGAGCTGGCGGAGCGGCTTGAGGTGTCCGTACGCACCATCTACCGCGACGTCGAGTCCCTCCACGCGGCCGGTATCCCCCTTTACGGCGACGCGGGCCCCAAAGGGGGATACCGGCTCCTGGACGGCTATCGCACCCGCCTGACCGGTCTGACCGCCGACGAGGCCGAGTCGCTGTTCCTCGCCGGGCTGCCCGGCCCCGCCGCCGAACTGGGGCTCGGGGCGGTGGTGGCGGCGGCGCAGCTCAAGCTGATGGCCGCGCTGCCGGTGGAGCTGCGCGACCGCGCCGGACGCATCCAGGAACGCTTCCTCCTCGACGCGCCCACCTGGTACCGGGACCCCGAGCCGGTCACCCACCTGCCGGCCGTGGCCGACGCCGTCTGGAACGAGCGTCCCCTCCAGGTCCGCTACCGCCGCTGGCGGGCGCCTCAGGAGGTGGAGCGGCGGCTGGAGCCGTACGGGCTGGTCATCAAGGCCGGACGGTGGTACCTGGTGGCGCGCTCCGGCGAGCACGTCCGCACGTACCGCGTCTCGCAGATCCTCGACCTGCACACGCTGCCCGGCGGGTTCGCCCGGCCGGAGGATTTCGATCTGCAGGCGTACTGGCAGGGGTATCTCGCCGAGTTCGAGGCCCGGCTGCGCTGGGGCGAGGCGATCGTACGGCTGTCGCCGCGCGGCGTCGAACGCCTGGCCGACCTGATGACGCCCGGCGTGGTGGCGGCGGCCAGAGAGAGCGCCTCAGCGCCCGACGAGGAGGGCTGGACGCAGGTGACGGTGCCGATCGAGTCGATCGAGCACGCGGTGTGCGAGTTCCTGCGCCTGGGCACCGACGCCGAGGTCCTGTCGCCGCCGGAGTTACGCGAGCGGATGGCGACGACGACGTACGAGCTTGCCGCCCGCTACAACCGCCGGTGATCGAGCCGGCGCGAAGGCCCCTGCCCGGCCCTGCCGAAGTGCCGCCGAACGCCCCGCTACACCTCACGTGCCGGGACGTACACTGTGGAAAAGGTCACATAGCACAGTGGAATCGCTGCCACCCCCGCCGGGTTGCAGCGATCGACTGACCGAAAAGGCCAGCCGAGTACAAACGCCGATGGCGGAGGTTCTCATGAAGGCATGGTCACGCTGGCAGGACTGGGTCACCCTGGTCGCCGGCATCTACGCGGCACTCTCCCCGATCTGGGTCGACGGCGCTTCGGGTGCCGCCGCTTCACTGATCGTCCTGGGTGTCCTCATCGCGCTCACCTCGCTCGTCTCCCTGGCGAAGCCGGGCACCGTGGCGACGGAATGGCTCAACGCCCTGTGGGGTGTGCTGCTGTTCGTCGCTCCGTGGGCCATCACGTACACCGAGGGCCAGGGGGCGTCCTGGACGTCCTGGGTCGTCGGGGTGGTCACGGTGGTCCTCAGCCTCACCGCCGTCCCTGCGAGCCGCGCCGCACACCGCGAGGCGGCCCAGCACTGACCCGTTCCTCCCCTCAAGGCCGGGCTCAGCGCCCGGCCTTTTCCCATGCTCACGGGCGCCGCGGCACCGCTCCGTCCGGCGGCGCCGCGCGCACGATGTCCCGCTGCTCGGAGCGCCCCGCACAGCAAAAAACCTTGCCCGGCGATCAGCGGGGCAAGGCTTTCGAACGTGGAGCTATGGGGATTCGAACCCCAGACCTCCTCCATGCCATGGAGGCGCGCTACCAACTGCGCTATAGCCCCTGGTCACCGCTCCGAGTCCACCCGTTGCGGCGCTCCGAGAGCATATAGCCAACCGCCCCGATTCACCTAATCGCAACCGTCCCAGTCACCCCGGCAGACCTCACCCGCCACTCCGGCGCCATGCCCGGGCATGCGAAAAGCCGGGTACAGCCCGTTCACACAGGCCGCACCCGGCGGGAGGGAGGCAGACCTACAGGCCGGGACCGCACCCGGGCAGGTGGTCAGACCTCCGCTTCCGGCTTGTCGTCGCTGCGCACCGGCTCGGGCAGCGTGCCGGCGTTGTGCTCGAGCAGCCGCCACCCGCGCCGCCCTTCCTGCAGCACGGACCAGGAGCAGTTGCCCAGTCCGCCGATCGCCGGCCAGAGCTGCTCGGGCAGCCCGAGCAGCTCGCAGATGCCGAGCCGCAGGGCGGCGCCGTGGGAGGCGACGACGAGCAGCCCGTCGTCGTCGAGGCGGGCCGCCCAGCGCCGCATCGCATTGGCGACCCTGGTGGCGACCTCGGTGACGGGCTCTCCGCCCGGAGCCTCCCAGGCGGCGTACTCCTCGGGCCACCGGGCGGCGATCTCCTTCCGGGTCAGCCCCTCCCATTCGCCGCCGCCCCGTTCGCGGAAGTCCTTGTCGATCGCCACGTCGAGGCCGACGAGCCGACCCAGGGCCTGCGCGGTGTCGTTGGCCCGCTGGAGGTCGGAGGAGACGATCATGGTGGGCCGCAGTGCGGCCAGCAGCGAGGCCGCACGCTCGGCCTGCGCCATGCCGGTCTCGTCGAGGGGGATGTCGGAGTGGCCCTGGAAACGCTGCTCGACGTTCCACAGGGTCTGTCCGTGACGCAGGCACACGATCCTTTTGCTCATGCGGACCGCTCGCAATCGGCGCGAGGCGCCAGGTCGTGTCGGTCGGTCACGCGCGCGCCCGCTGGAGATTGGCCTGCATGACGCTCTCCGGCAGCGTGATGGCCGGGCAGTCCTTCCACAGGCGCTCGAGGGCGTAGAACGTGCGGTCCTCTTCGTGCTGTACGTGCACGACGATGTCGATGTAGTCGAGCAGCACCCACCGCCCTTCACGCTCGCCTTCGCGGCGTACGGGCTTGGCGTCGGCCTCGGTGCGCAGCCGCTCCTCGATCTCGTCGACGATGGCGCGAACCTGGCGGTCGTTGGTGGCGGAGCAGAGCAGGAAGGCGTCGGTGATGACGAGCTGTTCGCTCACGTCGTAGGCCAGAATGTCATCGGCCAGCTTGTCGGCCGCGGCCTCCGCGGCGATGCGCACGAGCTGGACGGCCTTGTCAGATGCGGTCACGATGCGGGTCTGTCCTCCTGTGTCGGCAGCATGCCCTTATGTTGAGGGTACCCTTCCGGGCCGAAACCCCTCACCTACGCCACGAGGACGCCCTGAGCAGGCTCATCCGGCCGAGCGATACAGCCCTCGCTTGTTGATGTACTGCACGATTCCGTCGGGCACCAGATACCAGATCGGTTCGCCCTTGGCGACGCGCTGCCGGCACTCGGACGACGAGATGGCCAGCGCGGGGATCTCCAGCAGCGTCACCCGGCCCTCCGGCAGGCCGGGGTCGTGCAAGGTGTGCCCGGGGCGCGTACAGCCGACGAAATGGGCGAGCTGGAACAACTCGTCGGCGCTCTGCCAGCCGAGGATGGCGCCGAGCGCGTCGGCGCCGGTGATGAAGAACAGTTCGACCTCAGGACCGTAAATTTTCGAGATATCGCGCAAAGTGTCGATCGTGAACGTCGGTCCCGGACGGTCGATGTCCACCCGGCTGACGGAGAAGCGCGGGTTCGAGGCGGTCGCGATGACCGTCATCAGGTAGCGGTCCTCGGGCGCCGACACCTCCCGCTCCGACTTCTGGTACGGCCGGCCCGTCGGCACGAAGACCACCTCGTCGAGCTGGAAGTGGTGAGCCACCTCGCTGGCGGCGACGAGGTGCCCGTGGTGGATGGGGTCGAACGTCCCACCCATCACACCTACTCGCCGCTTCCCCTGCACACCAGGCGCATTCATCATGAAACGGACCTTACGCGGACGCTTCCGGACAACTCGACGGCACCCCCCTTCAGGATGACCGCGCATCACTTCCGTTGCGGACGTAGCATGCCGGGCATGACGACCACCCCGGACCGCAATCGCGTCCAACTGCCAGGCATCTCGTCCCGAGCCTACGAACACCCCGCAGACCGGTCCGCCCTGGTCGCTCTGCGCAAGTTGAGTGGGTTCGATACCGTTCTCAAGCAGATGTCCGGCCTCGTCAGTGAGCGCCGGCTCCGCTTGATGTACCTCGCGTCGGCCGTACGAGTGAGCGAGACCCAGTTCCGCTCCCTCTACGACATGGGCCGCGACGCCGCCTACACCCTCGACCTGCACCGGATCCCGGAGATCTACGTTCAGCAGGACCCGCAGGTGCAGGCGAAGGCGATCGGCTTCGACGACCCGTTCATCGTCGTGACCACCGGTCTGCTCAACCTCATGAACGAGGAGGAGCAGCGCTTCGTCATCGGCCACGAGACCTCCCACATCCTGTCGGGGCACGCGGTCTACCGGACGATGCTCGACATCCTCACCCGCCTCGCCACCCGCGTCGCCTGGATCCCGCTCGGCTACATCGGCCTGCGGGCGATCGTCGCGGGCCTGGAGGAGTGGTACCGCAAGTCCGAGCTGTCGTCCGACCGCGGCGGCCTGCTCGTGGGGCAGAACCCCGAGTCGGCCAAGCGCGCGCTGATGAAGCTCGCGGGCGGTGACTACACCCACGAGATGAACATCGAGGCGTTCCTGGAGCAGTTCCAGGAGTACGACACCGCGGGCGACCTTCGCGACGGCTTCCTCAAGGTGCTCAACCTGCTCGGCACGACCCACCCGTTCGCGGTGGTGCGCGTGGCGGAGCTGGACAAGTGGCAGCGCAGCGGCGAGTACGACCGGATCATCGGCGGCGACTACCCCCGTCGGGAGGACGACGCCAGTGCGAGGGTCACCGACGAGATCAAGGCGGCGGCGGAGTCCTACCGCGCCTCCTGGCAGCAGTCGCAGGACCCGTTCATCGGCGTGCTACGCGACGTCGCCGAGGGCGCGGTCAACGCGGGCGAGCGCATCTTCAACCGCTTCGCCCGCCGCGACTGAGCACGGCACCGCCCCAGGTGCGTACGACACCGCTGAGTACGACACCGCCTCCGCGCGGCGGATCCGCCTGATCGGCCGCGCCGGCCCGCCGCCCGTAGCGGCGGGCCACCATGAGCCTCACCGGCGAGCCGCAGGCGCACGGGACCCCGCGGCGAGAAGGCGGCGAGCCGAGGGTCAGAGCAGCAGGGCGATGGCGCGTACGGCGGCCGCGCACAGCGCGACGAACCCGCCCAGCACGGCCAGCGCGCGCAGCCCTTCCCTGCGCAGGTCGGGCAGCCGCTGCCCGACCCGCTCGATCTCGCGCCCGGTGATCCCGCCGCAGAGCATCCCGAACACCACCCCGGCCACGGTCACGGGCGCGGCCTCCTGCCACCAGTCGGGCGTGATCTCACCGCCGCCGGTCGCCCACAGCGCACCGCCCGCCGCCACCGCGACGGGCACGCCAGGCCACACGACCGCCGACGAGGCCGCCCCGGCCAGCGCGACGGGGAAGAGCAGCACCCGCAGCAGCACCCGCATGCGCCGGGAGCTGCGCTTCCAGACCATCCAGTGGCTCATCCACAGGGTCCTGGTCAGCACCACGAACAGCGTCGTGATGGCGATCGAGGCGATCGGCCAGATCACCGACACCACCACGCACGGCACGGCCAGCACCGCGAGCAGCAGCAGCGCGCCGTTGCCCGCGGGCAGCGTGGTGTGCGTCTCGCGCAGCCCGGCGGTCTTGCGCCGGTCCTGCGTGGCCGTCCTGCTCCTGACGGCCGCCGCCGTACGCTGCCGCGACGCGGTGACCTTGGCCCTGGGCCCGGTGGTCTTGCCGTCCCCGCCGGTACGTCCGCGCGGCGGCGGCACCTTGCCCTCGGCCCGGCTGCGCGCGAGCGCCTGCCCCTTGCCGTCGGGCACCGCCCGGCTCCCGGCCCGGCCGCTCTCGGGCACGACCCGCCCGGCACGCCCGCCTTCCGGCAGAGCACGCCCGGGACGCCCGCTCTCCGGCACGGCCCGGCCGCCCCGGCTGCGCGGCGGCGGCACCTTGCCCTCGGCGGGCACATTGGGCCGGCTCCTCGCTCTGGCCTCGCCGCGCGGCGTCGCGGCCTCATCCGGCGCCGCCCTGCCGCGCGCGGCCGTACCCTTGCCGGACTCCTCCGCAGCGTCGGCAACGCGCCCTGAGGCCGCCTGAGGCTCGCTCTCAGCCGCGCTCGTGGCCTTGGCCAGCCTGGACAGCCGATCGGCCAGCAGAGCCGCCGTGGGCCGCTTACCGGGCTCCCTGTTGAGCGCCGCCCGTATCAGCGGCAGCAGCTCCACCGGCACGCCCTTGAGGTCGGCCTGGCCGTTGAGCACCGCGTACATCTGCGCCTCGGCCGTGCCCCGCCCGAACGTCGGCCGCCCCGTCGCCGCGAACGCCACCGTCGCGGCCCAGGCGTGCACGTCGGCGGGCGAGTCGACCTGCTCGTCGGCGAAGATCTCCGGCGCGGTGTAGCCGGGCGTGCCGAGGAACGTACCGGTCATGGTCAGCCGCGTCGCGTCGAGCACCTGGGCGATGCCGAAGTCGATGAGCACCGGGCCGCGCGCGCCCATGATGATGTTGCCCGGCTTGAGGTCGCGGTGCACGACGCCGGCCGCGTGGATGATCGCCAGCGCGGCGGCGATGCCCTGCGCGAGCTCGACCAGCTCGGAGACGTCGAGCGGGCCCTCCTTGCGGACGCGCTCCAGCAGCGTGTCGCCCTCGATGTGCTCCATCACCAGGTACGGCCGCGCGCCGTCGAGGTCCGCGTCGAGCACTTTGGCGACGTACGGGCTCTCGACCCTGCGCAGCGCTCGGACCTCGCGCTCCAATCGGATGCGCGAGGTCTCGTCTTCGGCTAGGTCGTGCAGGACCTTGAGCGCGACTCGCTCGCCGCGGCGGGTGGTCGCGAGATACACCTCGCCCATGCCACCCCGGCCGAGCCGCTCGACCAGGCTGTACGGCCCGACCTTGCCGAGCTTGCTCACCGTCCCTCCCCGCCCGGCGCGCCCATAAGGGACACAACCCTAGCGCCGGTGCCGCTGTCACCGCTTGAGGCACGCCGAAGGTTTATCGGCGTGTGTGGTCGGAGAGCATGCTGTCGAGCCGCGTGACAGGCTCGTCCGACAGCCGCCTGCGCCCTTTCCCGCGCCAGTTGACGTGACCTCGGCGCTCCAGCCACAGCATGAGCCGGTCCGCGCCGAACAGCACCGCAGCGGAGAAGGCGAGGGCGACGACGATTTCCATGTGCCCCAGTCAAGCGACGCCACCCGCGCCGGTCAGGCCGACACGCCGGCTAACCGGCCACCACCGTGCCCTCTGACGTGCGCAGATGTCCTTCGCCCGTGTAGACCCACTTGGTCGAGGTGAGCTCGGGCAGGCCCATCGGGCCGCGCGCGTGCAGCTTCTGGGTGGAGATGCCGATCTCGGCGCCGAACCCGAACTCGCCGCCGTCGGTGAACCTGGTGGAGGCGTTGACCGCCACGGCGGCCGAGTCGACGAGCGCGACGAACCGCCGGGCGGCCCGCTGCGACCGGGTGACGATGGCATCGGTGTGGGCGGAGCCGTAGCGCCTGATGTGGGCCACGGCCTCCTCCAGCGAGCCGACCACGGCGGCGGCGATGTCGAGCGAGAGGTATTCGGCGGTGAAGTCGTCCTCGGTCGCGGGCACGACCTGCGGGTCGTAGGCGGCGATCCGCTCGTCGCCGTGGACGGTCACGCCGGCCTCGCGCAGCGCCGCCAGCGCCTTGGGCACGAACGCGTCGGCGATGTCCTCGTGGACGAGGAACGTCTCGGCGGCGTTGCACACCGACGGCCGCTGCGCCTTGGCGTTGACCAGGATCTGCACGGCCAGGTCGACGTCGGCCTCGGCGTCGACGTAGACGTGGCAGTTGCCGACGCCGGTCTCGATCACCGGCACCGTGGACTCCTCGACCACCGAGTTGATCAGGGACGCGCCGCCTCGCGGGATCAGCACGTCGACCAGGCCGCGGGCCCGCATCAGCTCCTTGACCGAGTCGCGGCTTCGTCCCGGCACGAGCTGGACGGCCCCGGCCGGCACCTCGGTGCCCTCCAGCGCCTCCTGCATGACGCGGACGAGCGCGGTGTTGGAGGAGTAGGCGCTGGACGAGCCGCGCAGCAGCACGGCGTTGCCGCTCTTGAGGCAGAGCGCGGCGGCGTCGACGGTGACGTTGGGGCGGCCCTCGTAGATGATGCCGATCACGCCCAGCGGCACCCTGATCTGGCGCAGCTCGAGACCGTTGGGCAGGGTCGAGCCGCGCACCACCTCGCCGACCGGGTCGGGCAGATCGGCCACCTGGCGTACGGCCTCGGCGATGGCGGCGATCCTGGCCTCGTCGAGCCGGAGCCGGTCGATCATCGCCTCGGATGTGCCCTGGGCCTTGGCCCGCTCGACGTCCTCGGCGTTGGCCGCGACCAGCTCGGCGGCGTGGGCGATCAGGGCGTCGGCGAGGGCGCGCAACGCCCGGTCCTTGGGCGCCCGCGGCAGCGGGGCCAGCTCGGCGGCGGCCTCTCGTGCCGCGCGGGCGACGCTCAGGAACTCTTCGGACATCGCGTGCTCCTCGTTGGAACGTTCAGTTGTGGGATTCCAGTATGACCATGTCGTCGCGGTGGATCAGCTCGCGTTCGTATTCGGGGCCCAGCGTGCTCGCGAGTTCCTTGGTCGAACGCCCGAGCAAGCCGGGGATCTCGGCGGCGTCGAAGTTCACCAGCCCGCGGGCCACCACGCCGCCGTGCGGGGCGCACAGGTCCACGGGATCGCCCGCGGCGAAGTCGCCCTCCACCGAGGTCACCCCGGCGGGCAGCAGCGACTTGCGGCGGCCCACGATGGCCTCGACGGCGCCCTGGTCGAGGTGGAGCCGGCCGCGCCCGGTGGTGGCGTGGGCGAGCCACAGCAGCCGCGTGCCCGGGTGGCGGCCGTCGGGGTGGAAGTAGGTGCCGACGTCGGCGCCGGCCAGCGCCTGGGCCGCGTGGGCGGCCGCGGTCAGCACCACGGGCACGCCGGCTCCGGTGGCGATCCTGGCCGCCTGCACCTTGGTCACCATGCCGCCGGTGCCGACGGACGCGCCGTTCTTGCCCAGCTCGACCCCGACGAGGTCCTCGGGGCCGCGGATCTCGGCCAGCCGGCGCGAACCGCTGCGGCTCGGCGGGCCGTCGTAGAGCGCGTCGACGTCCGACAGCAGAATGAGCGCGTCGGCGTGGATGAGATGCGTCACCAGCGCCGCCAGCCGGTCGTTGTCGCCGAAGCGGATCTCGTCCGTGGCCACCGTGTCGTTCTCGTTGATGATGGGCACGATGCCGAGCTCCAGCAGCCGGTTGAGGGTGCGCTGGGCGTTGGCGTGGTGCGCGCGGCGCATCATGTCGTCGGCGGTCAGCAGCACCTGGCCGACGCGCAGCGAGTAGCGGGCGAAGGAAGAGGTGTAGCGGGCCACCAGCACGCCCTGGCCGACGGATGCGGCGGCCTGCTGGGTGGCGAGGTCGCGCGGTCGCGTGCTCAGCCCGAGCGGGCCGAGGCCCGCCGCGATCGCTCCGGAGGAGACCAGGACGATCTGCGTCCCGGCCCGGCGCCGCGCCGCCAGCACGTCCACCAGGGCATCGACCCTATCGACGTCGATCGTTCCCTGAGGGGTGGTGAGCGAGGAGGAGCCGACCTTGACAACGACTTTCGACGCTGAGCTGATCTGTTCCCGCACGTGTGGAAGCCTATCCGCTCGCACCAGGACGGCTTGAATCGTGCTCAACCCCTGAGACGGGCCGGAAACCGGCTCGGGACACCGACCTGACGCACCGGCTCCACGGCCGCCCACCGCCCCGGAGAACGGCCCCCGGCCCAACCGTCCGGGCAGCCGCGGAAGCCGCCCCACGCGGCCACTGAACCCCCGCGGACGGCGCTTCTGCGCGGACGAGCCCGCGTCTTCGGAGCGGGGTGTGGCGGTCGCTCGCGCTCTCCGCACGGACCGTACGGACCTCACGGGCCGACCCAGCCGTCCGACCTCATGGGCCGACCGACCCAGCCGTCCGATCTCACGGGCCGACCCCGTCCGATCTCCCGGCCGACCCAGCCGTCCGCGAGGGGCGGAGGCCGGTGCGGGGCCGGCCGTCCGTGAACGAACCGGCCGGCGCTGTGGTCAGCCGAGCCGGTTGTCGGTGCCGCGCGGCCCCTGCCGTACGGACTCGGCGTTCACCGTCGGCTGCCAGTCGAAGACGTAACCGCCCTCCATCGGCCCGATGACCACCTCGGCCCCGGGCTCGGCCCCGGCCTTGACCAGCTCCTCCTCGACTCCCAGCCGCTCCAGCCGGTCGGCGAGGTAGCCGACGGCCTCGTCGTTGGTGAAGTCGGTCTGCCTGATCCACCGTTCCGGCTTCTCGCCGGTGATCTGGAACAGGTTGTCGTTGACCCGCCGCACCTGGAACCCGGCCTCGCCGAGCTGTTTGGGCCTGATCACCAGGCGCGTGGGCTCCTCGATCGGCTTGGCGGCCCTGGCCGCGGCGACCCACTCGCCCATCGCGTACGCCAGCTCGCGCAGCCCCTCGCGGGTCGCCGCCGAGATCGTGAAGACCCGCAGCCCCCGCTCCTCGAACTCGGGCCTGACCAGCTCGGCCAGCTCACGCGCGTCGGGCACGTCGGTCTTGTTGAGCACGACGAGCCGCGGCCGGTCCTCCAGCTTCCCGTACGCGTGCAGCTCGGCCTCGATGACCTCGTAGTCGGTGATCGGGTCGCGGCCCGGCTCCATGGTCGCGCAGTCGATGACGTGCACGAGCATGTCGCAGCGTTCGACGTGGCGCAGGAACTCGTGCCCGAGCCCCTTGCCCTCCGACGCGCCGGGGATCAGCCCGGGGACGTCGGCGACCGTGAACACGTTCTCGCCCGCGGTCACCACGCCCAGGTTGGGGATCAGCGTGGTGAACGGGTAGTCGGCGATCTTCGGCTTGGCCGCGCTCAGCGCCGCGATGAGCGAGCTCTTGCCCGCGCTCGGGAACCCGACCAGCGCGACATCCGCGACGCTCTTCAGCTCCAGCACCACGTCGAGCTCGTCGCCCGGCTCGCCGAGCAGCGCGAACCCGGGCGCCTTGCGCTTGGCGGTGGCCAGGGCCGCGTTGCCCAGACCGCCACGGCCGCCCTGCGCGATGACGTACCGCGTACCGGCGCCCACGAGGTCGATCAGCACCTCACCTGTGGCGGCGTCCTTGACCACGGTGCCGTTGGGCACCGGCAGGATCACGTCGTCGCCGTTGGCGCCGTCGCGGTGCGAGCCCTGCCCCTGCTTGCCGTTGGGCGCCTTGCGGTGCGGGCGGCGGTGGTAGTCGAGCAGGGTCGCCGTGTTGGGGTCGACCTCCAGGATGACGTCGCCCCCGCGCCCGCCGTTGCCCCCGTCGGGGCCGCCGAGCGGCTTGAACTTCTCCCGGTGGATGGAGGCGCATCCGTTCCCTCCGTCACCGGCCTTGACGTGCAGGACCACCTGGTCCACGAAGTCCGGCATGCCCTTATCCCTCCATCGCCCCGCAAGGAGGCCTCTCATACCCAAACGCCCCGGCCGTTATGGGAGCATCCCGGCCGTACGAACAGCAAAAGGGGCGGATCGACACGCGATCGGTCGATCCACCCCTGAAAAGTCGAAGGAGAAGGAGGAACCTTACTCCGCGACGGGAACGATGCTCACGGCTCGCCGGCCGCGCTTGACGCCGAACTGCACGTGGCCCGCCTTGAGCGCGAACAGCGTGTCATCGCCACCACGGCCGACGTTGTCGCCGGGGTGGAAGTGGGTGCCGCGCTGACGGACGATGATCTCGCCCGCGTTCACCAGCTGGCCGCCGAAGCGCTTCACACCAAGCCGCTGGGCGTTGGAGTCACGACCGTTCCGGGTGGACGACGCGCCCTTCTTGTGTGCCATCTCTCAAACTCCCGTCAGGCCTGCTCGATGCCGGTGATCTTCACCTGGGTGTACCGCTGGCGGTGGCCCTGGCGCTTCTTGTAACCGGTCTTGCTCTTGTACTTGAGGATGTTGATCTTCGGGCCCTTGGTCTCACCGATGATCTCGGCGTTGACCGTGAACTTGCCCGCCTCGGTCGTCACGTCGCCATCGTTGACGACGAGCACCGTCGGCAGCGCTACCGAAGAGCCGACCTCGCCGGCGACCTTGTCCACCTCGAGGACGTCACCGACGGAGACCTTCTGCTGCCTGCCGCCGCAACGAACGATCGCGTACACCGCGGAACCCTTCTACTGACTCACTGTTGCTTTCGATCATCAGCCGCCTCACGGAGAGGAGGCCGCCGAATGCTGCGCCCGTCATTCGGCCGGTCTGTGACCGACGAACCTTAGTAAGCGCGCCAACAGGGCACGTCACCTGACGCACCGGTTCACCAGGGTACCGGATTACCGGGCCCCTAGGCGAACCGGACGGATCGTCGGAAGCTCGCCGAGAGCTACTCGGCGGACTTGGCTCGGCGCGAGCGTCGCCGCCCCCTGCCGGAAGTCTGGTTTGCCTGGTCGTCCTCAGCCGGGACGTCATCAAGCGCACCGGTCACGGTATCACGGCCTGAGGTGTCCTTGGCCGCGGAAACCTTCTCCGCGACCGCCTTCTCGACCGCCATCTTGCCCTGCGTGCCGCGCGGCTCGGGCTTGCTCTCGACCGGCTCGGTCGAAATCAGCAGGCCACGCCCGTTGCAGCACTCGCACGGCGTCGAGAACGCCTCAAGCAGCCCCTGGCCGACCCGCTTACGGGTCATCTGGACCAGGCCCAGCGAGGTGACCTCGGCCACCTGGTGCTTGGTCCTGTCGCGGGCCAGGCACTCAAGCAGCCGCCGCAGCACCAGGTCGCGGTTGGACTCCAGCACCATGTCGATGAAGTCGATGACGATGATGCCGCCGATGTCGCGCAGCCGGAGCTGGCGGACGATCTCCTCGGCCGCCTCCAGGTTGTTCCTGGTGACGGTCTCCTCCAGGTTGCCGCCCTGGCCGGTGAACTTGCCGGTGTTGACGTCGACGACGGTCATCGCCTCGGTGCGGTCGATGACCAGCGAACCGCCGCTCGGCAGCCACACCTTGCGCTCGAGCGCCTTGGCCAGCTGCTCGTCGATGCGGTACTGCTCGAAGACGTCGCCCTGCTCGGTGTCCCACTTCGACAGCCGCTCGGCCAGGTGGGGAGCCACGTACTTGACGTACTCGTCCACCGTGTCCCAGGCGTCGTCGCCCTGCACCACCAGGTTCGTGAAGTCCTCGTTGAAGACGTCACGCACGACCCGGATCGTCAGGTCCGGCTCGGCCGACAGCAGCTCGGGCGGGCTGGCCGACTTGGCCTTCTTCTGGATGTTCTCCCACTGCGCCGACAGCCTGGCCACGTCGCGGGCCAGCTCCTCCTCCGAGGCGCCCTCGGCCGCCGTGCGCACGATCACGCCGGCGTTCTCCGGCATGACCTTCTTCAGGATGCTCTTGAGGCGGCTGCGCTCCTTGTCGGGCAGCTTGCGGCTGATGCCGGTCATCGACCCGTCGGGAACGTAGACGAGGTAACGCCCTGGCAGGCTGATCTGGGAGGTGAGCCGCGCGCCCTTGTGGCCGATCGGGTCCTTGGTGACCTGCACCAGCACCGACTGGCCGGACTTCAGCGCCGACTCGATCCGCTTCGGCTGCCCCTCCAGACCGACGGTGTCGAAGTTCACCTCACCGGCGTACAGGACGGCGTTCCTGCCCTTGCCGATGTCGACGAACGCCGCCTCCATCGAGGGCAGCACGTTCTGCACCTTGCCGAGGTAGACGTTGCCCACGTACGACTGGCTGGCCTCGCGGTTGACGTAGTGCTCGACGAGCACGCCGTCCTCGAGCACCGCGATCTGCGTACGGTCGCCCTGGCGGCGCACCACCATCATCCGGTCGACCGACTCGCGGCGGGCCAGGAACTCCGACTCGGTGATGATCGGCGGACGCCGGCGGCCCAGCTCGCGCCCCTCGCGGCGGCGCTGCTTCTTGGCCTCGAGCCTGGTCGAGCCGCGCACGCTCTGCACGCCGTCGGTGGCGGTGTCGAGCGCCGCCGTACGGCCGGAGCGCGGCGCGCGGATGCGCACCACCGTGTTCGGCGGGTCGTCGCTGGCCGGCTCGACGTTCTCGTCGGTGCCCCTGCGGCGGCGACGGCGACGGCGGCGCGAGGTGGAGACCTCTTCCTCCTGCGGCGCCTCCTCGGCGACCGGCTCCTCCTCGTGCTCTTCCTCCGGCTGCTGCTCTTCGGTGTCCTCGGACTCGTCGCGCTCGCGGGACTTGCCGCGGCCACGGCCGCCCCTGCGGCGGCGACGGCGGCGGCCGCCGGTCTCTTCCTCGTGCTCGTCGGGCGCGTCGAGGTCGGTCTCCTCGTCGGTGACCGTCTCGTCCACGACGTCGTCGGCGTCGGCCAGGTCGGGCTCGGGCTCCGGCTCGGTCCTGCGCGGCACGGCCGGCTTGGCCTTGCTCGGGTCGGGCGCCTGGAACAGCGGCTCGAAGATCGCGGCGGGCCGCAGGAACGCGGTGCCGGGCTCGGACTCCCTGCGCGCGTTCAGCGCGAACGGGTCGGCGAGCAGGCTCGGCCGCACGGTGTCCTCGTCGAGGTCCTCGCCGGCGGGCTCGTCGTCGAGCGGCTCGTCCTCGGGCAGGGTCTCGACGACGTCATCGTCGTCCCGGCCGGCCTCGGCGCTCCCGGCTGCGGCGGCCTGCGCGGTCACGTCCGCGGTGGTCTCAGCGCTCGCGGCGACCTCGGCGTCCTGGTCGCCGGCTGTGGCGCCGGCCGCGGCCTCGGCGCTCTGAGCGGCCTCTCCGGCCTGCGCACCGGCCACCTCGGTGGTCGCCGTCGCCTCCGCCCCTGCCGCGGCCTCTGCGCTCGCCTCAGGCTCGCCCTCGGCGCTCTCCTCGGCGGCGCGGGCGGCGCGGCTGCGCCTGGTCGTGCCGGTCGTCCTGGTGCGGGTACGCGTCGTCCGCGTCCGCCGGGCAGGCGCCTCCTCACCGGCCTCCTCACCGGCCTCAGCGGCGGCGGCAGCGGTCTCGCCGGCAACGGCACCGGCGTCCTGAACGCCCTCCGCCGCGGCACCGGCATCGGCCGCCGTACCGTCAGCGGCCGCACCCTGGACGGCCGCCGTGCCGTCAGCGGTCGCGGCACCGGCGGCGGTCTCACCGCCCGCGGCGGCGGCGCCTTCGGCCGGCTGCGCATCGGCGGCGGTCTCGGCCGTCGCCGCGGCCTTCTTCCGCGTCCTGGTCCGCTTGGCCGGCGCGGGGACCTCAGCCTCGGCAGGCTTCTCCTGCGCGGCAGCCGCACCCTCGGCGGGCTCTTCCTGAGCCTCCGCCTCAGCGGCCTTCTTGGTCGCACGCCGCCGCGTCGTCGTGGCGGTGGAACGCGTCCTCGTGGTCTTCTTCGGCTTCTCGGCGGCGGCCTCCTCGGCCGCCTCAACCCCGGTCACCTGGCCGTTCTCGGTCCGGCTCGTCCCCGACGCGCCGCTCGGCACGGTCTCCACGGCAGGCGTGGCCAGCATGGCCGTACCGGCTGGAACGGTCTTCACCTTCGGCGTGTCGTCCACGGCGGCGAGCAGCTCGGGCGCCGGCTCACCCGCCGCGCGCTGCACGGCGTTGATCTGCACCGGCTCCACCTTGACCACCGCCGGCGCCGTCCTCGCGGCGGCGACGGTGACCGGCACGGACGCCGGCTCCTCTGGCAGCTCCGGCGGAGGGCCCGCGGGCCTGCTGGAGCGGCGACGCCTGGTCACCTGGGGCTGTTCATTTGTCTCCCCGTCAGGGCCAGTGGCCCCGGCGTTGGGCTCGTTGTCGAGCATGCGGGCGCTCTCCCGTCAGCTCCCGGGCGCGTCGCCGCGCCGCGCAGGAGCCCTCGTGTCTCGTTGTCCGCCGGCGCTCTCGATGAGAGCGCGCCGGCGCCAAGTCCTGTCAGCGGTCGTGCTCGGCTCTCGCCGGGCACGTCCTTAACCGGCGACGTGCTCACCCGCCGGTTCCGCCTCGCCGCCGCGCGTCTCGTCGCGGTCCAGGCCGAGCGGATCGGCAAGCGCACCAGTAGTCGCGTCGAGCGGCCCCTGCGCCAGCCTGGTCACCTCGGGGGGAACCGGCGGCGCGAAGTCGGCCACAAGGCGCAGCCCTGTGAGCACGTCGTCGGGTCGAACGGCAGGCGTCATGTGCCGAACAACCATGCGCAGTATGACACACGGCTCCT
This sequence comes from Nonomuraea sp. NPDC052634, assembly GCF_040678535.1. NCBI lineage: Bacteria > Bacillati > Actinomycetota > Actinomycetes > Streptosporangiales > Streptosporangiaceae > Nonomuraea > Nonomuraea sp. NPDC052634. The sequence continues at coordinate 308,599 of NZ_JBFATY010000008.1, forward strand.
CTTGCACCTGAGCTGCGGTTCTGGCGGTTCCCTCGGACACCGTGAGCCTCACGACGGCCTCCCGCGCGTCGAAGCGACGGGGGCCCTTCTTGGTGAGGCGCTCGACCTCCACCGTGCCTGCCGCGAGGAACTTCTCCACCGCCACCTCGGCGAGCTCGCGGTCGGCACCGGGCAGCCGCACCTCCCAGTCGGAGACCTCCAAGCGGTCGGCCAGGCCCCCCGGGCCCGCCTCCACAACGTCGAGAACGTCGAGACCGGGCGGCAGCGACGCGTCCAGGCCCTGTCTGACCTGGTCAGGGTCGCACTGCGCGGTGACACCGATCTCGAGGTATTCGGCCTCGCTGGCGACGCCGGTCGGCGCCGCGCCCGCGTAGGAGATCTTCGGGTGGGGCGAGAAGCCCGCGCTGTAGGCCACCGGAATGCCGGCACGGCGGACCGCCCTCTCGACGGCCCGCGAGATGTCGCGATGGCTGGTGAAGCGCAGGCGGCCGCGCTTGGCGTAACGCACACGAAGGCGCTGCACCGTGGGCGCGGGCGGTGGCCCGTCGGGAACAGGTTTCAGAGCTTGTCGTCCTTCCCTTGTAAGAGTTCCTACGTCTCAGGATAAGCCGCGTTCGCGCGTGAACGTGTACGCCGAGACACGGCTCGCCCACTGAGCGCGCTAGACCACCGTCAGAGGAAGGAGTTTCCGCCCCGTCGGGCCGATCTGAATCTCGGTGCCCATGGTCGGGCACACGCCGCAGTCGTAGCACGGGGTCCAGCGGCAGTCCTCGACCTCACCGCCGGAGATGGCGTCCTGCCAGTCCTGCCACAGCCACTCGCGGTCGAGCCCGGCGTCGAGGTGGTCCCACGGCAGGACCTCGTTCTCCTCGCGCTCGCGGGTGGTGTACCAGTCGACGTCGACGCCGACCTTCTCGGCGGCCTTCATCCAGCGCTCGTACGAGAAGTACTCGCTCCACCCGTCGAAGCGGCCGCCGTCCTCCCAGACGGCCCTGATGACGGCGCCGACCCTGCGGTCGCCCCGCGACAGCAGCCCCTCCACGATGGACGGCTTGCCGTCGTGGTAGCGGTAGCCGATGGCGCGGCCGTACTCCTTGTCGCTGCGCAGCGCGTCGCGCAGCGCCTTGAGCCGCCTGTCGACGGTCTCGTGGTCGGCCTGCGCCGCCCACTGGAACGGGGTGTGCGGCTTGGGTACGAAACCGCCGATGGAGACCGTGCAGCGGATGTCGCGGCTGCCGGTCACCTCACGGCCCGCCTTGATGACCTTCTTGGCCAGGTCGGCGATGCCGAGCACGTCTTCGTCCTGCTCGGTGGGCAGCCCGCACATGAAGTAGAGCTTCACCTGCCGCCACCCCTGCGAGTAGGCCGTGGTGACGGTGCGGATCAGGTCTTCTTCGGTGACCATCTTGTTGATCACCTTGCGCATGCGCTCCGAGCCGCCCTCCGGCGCGAACGTCAGGCCCGAGCGCCTGCCGTTCCTGGAGAACTCGTTGGCCAGGTCGATGTTGAACGCATCGACCCTGGTCGAGGGCAGCGACAGCGAGGTGTTGGTGCCCTCATAGCGGTCGGCGAGGCCCTTGGCGATGTCGCCGATCTCGGAGTGGTCGGCGGACGACAGCGACAGCAGGCCCACCTCGTTGAAGCCGGACTGCTTGATGCCGTTCTCGACCATCGCGCCGATCGTGGTGATCGAGCGCTCGCGTACGGGACGCGTGATCATGCCTGCCTGGCAGAAGCGGCACCCGCGCGTGCAGCCGCGGAAGATCTCCACGCTGAACCGCTCGTGCACCGTCTCGGCCAGCGGCACGAGCGGTTTCTTCGGGTACGGCCACTCGTCGAGGTCCATCACCGTGTGCTTGTGCACCCGCCACGGCACGTCGGGCCGGTTGGGCGCGACGCGCCTGATGCGCCCGTCGGGGTGGTATTCGACGTCGTAGAACTTCGGCACGTAGACCCCGCCGGACTCGGCGAGGCGCATGAGCAGCTCGTCACGGCCGCCCGGCCGGCCCTCCGCCTTCCACTCGCGGATGACCTCGGTGATGGCGATGGAGATCTGCTCCCCGTCGCCGAGCACGGCCGCGTCGAGGAAGTCGGCGATCGGCTCGGGGTTGAAGGCGGCGTGGCCGCCCGCGAGCACGATCGGGTCGTCCTCGCCGCGGTCGACGGCCAGCATCGGGATGCCGGCCAGGTCGAGCGCGGTCAGCAGGTTGGTGTAGCCGAGCTCGGTCGCGAACGACACGCCGAGCACGTCGAAGGCGCGGACCGGGCGGTGCGCGTCGACGGTGAACTGCGGCACGCCCTCTTCGCGCATGAGCTTCTCAAGGTCCGGCCAGACCGCGTACGTGCGCTCGGCGAGCGTGCCCGGCAGCTCGTTGAGAATCTCGTAGAGGATGGCGATGCCCTGGTTGGGCAGCCCGACCTCGTAGGCGTCCGGGTACATCAACGCCCACCGCACGTCGGCGGAGTCCCAGTCCTTGACGGTCGAGTTGAGCTCACCCCCGACGTACTGGATGGGCTTCTGCACCTTCGGCAGCAGCGCTTCCAGGCGGTGGAAAATCGACTCGACAGGCATACGTCCAAGCGTAGCGGCGCTCGGCACCTGCCGAGTCCGCCGTCACATTTCCCGTCGTCACGCCCTGCACCGACCCCACAAAACCACACTGACCAGCACAAACACCACCGTCTCCGAACGCGCACTCGCTAGCCTGCGGCTGCACCGCCACGAGGGCAGGACCAGCATGCGATGCACTGACAGAAGAGCAGACCGGCAGACGATGCGCAGAGTGGCAGGCAGACAGGCAGGCGCTAGTCGAACGACTGCCGCCGGATCTTGATGGCCTGCAGCAACCCGACCGCGATCAGGTTGGCGAAGGTGGCGGTACCGCCGTAGGAGACGAACGGCAGCGGCAGGCCGGTGATCGGCATGATCCCGATCGTCATCCCCACGTTGATGAACGCCTGGAACGCGAACCAGCACACGATCGTGCCCGCGACCAGCGTCCCGAACCGGTCCTCGCACTGCCTGGCGATCTTCAGCCCGCGTAGCAGCACCACGCCGAGCAGCATCACCACCGTCACCGACCCGAGGAACCCGAACTCCTCCCCCGCCACCGTGAAGATGAAGTCGGTGTGCTGCTCGGGCACGAACCGCCCGGTCGTCTGCCCGCCGCCGAGCAGCCCCTTGCCCAGCAGCTGCCCCGACCCGATCGCGATCATGGACTGGGTGCTGTTGTAGCCGACCCCGCGCGGGTCCACGTTCGGATCGACGAACGCCGTGAACCGCGCCACCTGGTACGGCTCCAGCATCTGGAAGTAGAACACCGAGAACACCGCGGCCCCGGCGGCCAGCGTCATCAGCGCGATGACCCGTTTGCGCACTCCCGAGATGACCAGCCCGGACGCCGTGATGATCGCGAGCACCATCGCCGTGCCCAGGTCGGGCTGGAGCATGACCATGCCCATGGTGACGCCGGCGGCGACGAGCGCCAGCACCACATCCAGCCCGCGTGGCCGGTCGGTGCCCTCCGCGGGTTGCGCCAGCAGCATCGCGATGATGAGCAGCAGCCCCACCTTCGCGAACTCCGACGGCTGCACGGCGAACCCGCCGCCCAGCAGGATCCACGAGTGCGACCCGTTGATCGTCGCGCCCAGCGGCGTCAGCACCAGCCCGAGCCCGACCAGCGACAGCAGGTACACCAATGGCGCGTACGCCCGCATCGCCCGATGGTCGATCATCGCCACGAGGCCGCACAGCACCATGCCGATGGTCTCGTTGAGTATGTGCTTCTTGACCAGCCCCGTGGATCCCGGCGCCCACGTCCTGGTCGACGACCACACCAGCAGCGTGCCGATCACCGACAGCCCCAGCACGGCGACCAGCATCAGCCCGTCGAGCCTGCGCACGACGGAGTTCTCGCGCGCCATCCGCCGCAGGAGGGAGGGTCGCCGGATCGCCACCGTACGCGCGTTCACCTCACACCCCTCCCCTCCAGGCCCCCGGCCCCACTCAGCCCCCGCCCAAGCCCACTCAGTCCCAGCCCCAGCCCAAGCCCACTCAGTCCCAGACGACCAAGGCCCGCGCCCCCACTCGCCCCCCGACACCCCTCGGCCCCGAGCCTTCCCAAACCACAACCACCCTCGGCCGAAAGCCCGCCCCCGCCGCGGCCCCCGCCGACGCCATACCAGGTCATCCACCGACCGCTGCCGGCAGCTGACCCGCTCAAGCCCCGAGCATCGCCGACCCCGAGCCCGCTTCGGCTGAGGCCGCCAAGGGGTCTGAGCCCGCTCAAGCCCCGAGCACCGGCGACCGCAAGCCCGCTCATCCCCCGGCCACCGTTCCGTCGGGGGCGAACCTGGGCAGCCGGGTCGTCAGCCGCCCACCAGGCACCGCGGGCTTGCGCTTGATGCCGTAGATGCCCTCGTAGATCTCCCTGGCAGCCGGTGCGGCCGTCTGGGCGCCCATGCCACCCTGGGAGACCATCACGACGACGACGTACTGAGGATTCTTCGTCGGCGCGAACGACGCGAACCACGAGGTGTCCTGCTTGCCCCAGACCTCCGCCGTGCCGGTCTTGCCGCCCACGCGCACCTTGTTCATCGGGAACCCGGCGAAGGCCCCCGCCGCGGTGCCGTCCTCGGCGACGTGGCTGAGCGCGTTCTTGATGTAGCGCCGCTCCTTCTCGCTCAGCGGCAGCTTGCCGACGACCGGCACCGGGATGGTCCGCACGACCTTGCCGTCGGGCCGCACCTGCGCCCACCCGATGCGCGGGCTGCGCACCTTGCCGTCGCTCACCAGCGCCGCGTAGGCACGCGCGAGCTGCATCGGCGTGACGAGCACGTCGCCCTGGCCGATGGAGAAGTTGGCCGAGTCACCGGGCCGCAGCAGGAAGCCCTCGGTGCAGTTCTCCAGCGCCAGACGCTTGAGGAACTCGGCCCGCGCCTTGTCCTTGACCTCCGGGTACCCCTTGCGCGACCGCTCGCAGTTGGTGGCGCTGGTGCTCTGCCACATGGCCTTCTTCCAGGCCCGGTCGGGGATGCGGCCGGCGGACTCGCCGGGCAGGTCCACCCCGGTCGGCGAGCCGAAGCCGAACGCCCGCGCGGTGTTCGCGAAGATCTCCTTCGGCTTCTTCTTCGGGTAGCGCCCGCCGTCCTTGAGGTACTGCTCATAGGCCGCCTTGTAGAAGATCGTGTCGCACGACTTCACCAGCGCCGTGTGGAGGCTGAGCGTGCCCAGCGGGATGCCGCGGAAGTTGTTGAACGCCCGCCCGCCCACGTTGACGGAGCCGGGGCAGCCGTAGGTGCCGTTGAGCGGATAGCCGGCTCGCAGCATCGCCGTCACCGAGGTGATCTTGAACGTCGAGCCGGGCGCGAACTGCCCGTTGATCGCCCGCGACACGAGCGGCTTGCCCGACTTCTCCGACAGCAGCCACTGGTAGCCGCGCGCCGAGATGCCGCCCGCCCAGATCTCCGGGTCGTAGCTGGGCGCGCTGGCCAGCGCCACCACCCGCCCGGTACGGGCGTCGAGCACCACCGCCGCCCCGCCGTCGGCAGCGGGCGCCGACTTCATGGCCCGGTCGAGCGCCTTCTCCACGACCAGCTGCACCCGCGCGTCGATGCTGGTCACCAGGTGGTCGCCGGGGACGGGTGTGACCTGTTCCTCGACGCCGAGCGCCTTGCCCATGCGGTCGACCTGGACCCTGCGCCACCCGGCCTTGCCCCGCAGCGCGTCGTCGTAGACGTATTCGAGCCCGTCGCGCCCCACCAGGTCGACCCCGGAGAAGCTGGCCTTGAGCCCTTCGCGCTTCTCCAGCTCGGCCTCGGTGACGGGCTGCAGGTAGCCGAGCATCTGCGCCCCGGACCGGCCCAGCGGGTATTGCCGCACGGAGTGGATCTCCGCCGTCACCCCGGGGAACTCCTCCTGACGCTCCAGGATCTGCAGCGCCTCGCGGGTGTCGACCTTCTCGTCCAGCGGGACCGGCTGGTACGGCGACCCCGCCCAGCACGGCTTGCCCACCCCGGGCCCGCAGGGCGTGATGCGCTGCTGCAGGTCGGCGACCGGTTTGCCGAGCACCTGCGACAGCTTGCGGAGCACGCCGATGCCGCGATCCTTCATCCGCAGGAGCTGGTTGCGGTCGACGGAGACGACGAGCGCGGTCTTGTTGCGCACCAGGGGGCGTCCTTTGGCGTCGAGGATCTGCCCGCGCACGGCCGGCACGATGACCGTCCGCGTCCTGGTCTCGGTCGCCCGCGTCACGAACTCCTGCCCGCGCACGACCTGCACCTGCCAGAGCCGCATGGCCAGCACGACCAGCAGCGTCACCACGATGACGTGCAGCACCAGCAACCGCGCCCGCATCCTGGTCATGTCGAGAACCTCGCCTGTCTGCCCCTAGTCGTCAGCCAGATCACGATCGGCGAGACCAGCAGCGTGTAGACGATCGTGACCGGCACCTGCTCGGTGAGGGTGGCCAGCGATACGCGGGGGTCGGAGATCAGGCCGCCCACGGCCGCCGCGAGCAGCGGCGCCATCAGTACGCACAGCACGACCGTGGTGACGGGCCCGCCCGCGCCGCGCCCGGCGACGTAGCCGACGAGCGCCAGCACGAACGCGTATTGGCCCACGAGATGCGCGGTGGGCGGCATGACGTCGACCAGCAGCCCGGTGCAGAACCCGAGCACGGCCCCCGGCGCCGCCCCTCTGGTCAGGGAGGTGCCGATGACGGCGAGCAGCACCAGATCGGGCGCGCCGCCGCCGGGCAGCGCCATCCGGTTGACCAGCATGACCTGCGCCAGCAGCGCCAGCACCACGGAGAACCCGCCGATCACCACGCCCCCTTTCCGTAACCGCTCGCCCCTCGCCTCATCGCGCCGTCTCCTTCGAAGGCAGCACCGCGTCGCGCGGGTCGCGCTTGGGCGCCTCCACCACCACGCCCACCACGTCGAGCGCCGTCAGGTCCGCATACGGCCGCGCGTAGGCGATGCGGGTGAGCTCGCCGGGCGTGGACTCCACTCGCTCGATCACCCCGATCGGCACCCCCGGCACGTACGGCCGCCAGTTCTGCGACCCGAAGCTGACGATCCGCCCGCCCCTGCTCAGCGGCGCCGTCGAGTCGAGCAGCCGGAACTGCACCAGCCGCCCGTGCTCGCCTACGCCGTGCACGACGCCGATCTCCTTGCCGCCCTCGAGGCGTGCCCCGACGGATGAGGCGGGATCGCTGATCAGCGCCACCGTCGAGGTGTGGGAGGTCGCCTGAAGCACCCGCCCCACCAGCCCGTCGCCGTTGATGACGGTCATCTCCGGATGTACGCCGTCGCCGGTGCCCACGTCGATCTCCACGGCATCCTCGAACCCGGGCAGCCCGCGCCTGGCGATCACGTTGGCGGGGACCGTCTTGTAGCCCCCGATGCCGGCCAGCCCGAGCATCTTCTTCAGCTCCTTGGACCGGTCGGCGTCGAGCTTGCCCGCCAGCAGCCCGGCCCGCAGCTTCGCGTTCTCCTCTTTGAGCGCCTCGATGCGCTCCTGCGCGGCCGGGGCGGTGACGAGCGCGTGCAGGAACGCGCCGACAGGCTGCACGACCACGCTGCTGAACTGCTCCGCCGTGCCGAACAGGTAGGCGCCGGCCGCGCGCAGCGGGCGCAGCGGCGAGCTGTCACCCGTGCGGTGGTCGACGGTCAGGATGACGAGTGCGGCCGCAAGCAGCACTCCCAGGACGAGCCGGGCACGGCGTGAGTCTCTCATCAGTGTCGCGACTCCGGCACCAGGACCTGCTGGAGCGCCTCGAACTCCTCCGCGCACTTGCCGGAGCCGATGGCCACCGAGTCGAGCGCGTTGTCGACCAGGTGGACCGGCATGCCGGTCTCGGCCTTGACCCGCTCGTCGAGCCCCTTGAGCAGCGCCCCGCCGCCGGTGAGCGCGATGCCACGGTCCATGATGTCGCCGGACAGCTCGGGCGGGCACTTGTCGAGCGTGGTCTTGACCGCGTCGACGATCGCGTTGACCGGCTCCTCGGTGGCCTTCCTGATCTCTTCGCTCGACACGATGACGGTCTTGGGCAGCCCGCTGACCAGGTCGCGCCCGCGCACCTCCGCGTGCGACTCCTCGCCGATCGGGCAGGCGGAGCCGATGGCGATCTTGATCTCCTCGGCGGTGCGCTCGCCCAGCATCAGCGAGTATTCCTTCTTCGCGAACGCGATCACCGCCTGGTCGAGCTCGTCACCGCCGATCCTGATCGACTGGCTGGTGACCACGCCGCCCATCGAGATGATCGCCACCTCGGTGGTGCCGCCGCCGATGTCGACCACCATGTTGCCGGTGGGCTCGTGGACGGGCAGCCCGGCTCCGATGGCCGCGGCCATGGGCTCCTCGACGATGTAGACCTTCCTGGCCCCCGCCTGGTAGCCGGCCTCCTTCACCGCCCGCTGCTCCACGCTCGTGATGCCGCTCGGCACGGCGATGATGATGCGCGGCTTGGCGAAATGACGTCTGCGGTGCACCCGCTGGATGAAGTAGCGCAACATCCGTTCGGTGACGTCGAAATCGGCGATCACACCGTCTTTGAGCGGGCGGACCGCGATGATGTTGCCCGGTGTGCGGCCGATCATCCGCTTCGCCTCGATGCCGACCGCCACGATCTTGCTGGTAGCCGTGTTGATCGCGACGACTGACGGCTCGTTGAGCACGATGCCGCGGCCACGCACGTAGACCAACGTGTTGGCGGTGCCCAGGTCGACCGCCATGTCACGGCCGAGGAACGCGAGCTTGCTGCCCATGGGGAACGGAGCCCTCCGTAACGTCGTTCGCGAGTGACTACGGAATGAATTCGAATCGTAACGTGACGTACCCACCGATGCGCGCAATGAGCCATCGCGCCTGTCAAAAATCTCCAGCCCCTACCTCAACCGCAGCTTTGCCCGGATTGCACCACAACATCCGATAGCCGACTGGAACGATCCACCACTTGAGCCACAGCGGTCCCGGCCGCCCACACCCGGCGTCCGCGATGCCAGAACCCTACGCCGCCCCACCGACAGAAAAGCCCGCGCAGCCGAGGCTGCGCGGGCTCGCCGAAGCGGATCGCTCAGAACCGGTCGGGGAAGAAGATCTTGATCTCCCTGGCGGCCGACTCGGGCGAGTCGGAGCCGTGAACGACGTTCTCGCCGATCTCGAGGGCGTGGTCGCCGCGGATCGTGCCGGGGGCGGCCTTGACCGGGTCGGTGGCGCCGGCCAGCGCGCGGAAGGACTCGATGGCCCGCGGCCCCTCGAGGACCATGGCGACCAGCGGCCCCGAGGTGATGAACTCGACCAGCTCGCCGAAGAACGGCTTCTCGGCGTGCTCGGCGTAGTGCGCCTTGGCGGTTTCGGCGTCGAGAGTGCGCAGGTCCATCGCCACGACCTTGAGGCCCTTGCGCTCCACACGGGCGATCACGTCACCGATGAGGCCGCGCTTAACCCCGTCGGGCTTGATCAGGACAAGAGTGCGCTCGGACACGTGGGGTTCTCCTTCGAACATGGGTGTGATCGCGGCCGCGGGCACCGGCCTGGCCGCGAGGTCGCGTCGCGGGGCACGCGCCCACGCGCCGCCGTAGCAGGGCACTCAGCTTACCGTGGCGCGCCCCTACCCTCGTTTCCTCCTCATCCGATCCCGTACGGCGGCGCCTCACCTGGAACCGGCGCCCTCGGGCGATCCCGTACGGCGGCGCCTCACCTGGAACCGGCATCCTCGGGCGATCCCGTACGGCGGCACCTCACCTGGAGCCGGAGTCCTCGGGCGACTGCCCGGGAGGAGGCACCGCGGGTGCGGGCTTGTCACCCGGGCTCAGCGACCCCCACGTCACGACGGGCTCGGCCACGCCCGGCGCCTCAGCGGCGAGCCGGTCGCCGGCGGGCGCGGACACGAGCAGCACGTCGGTGGGCTCAAGCGGCCCCGCGCAGGGCGTCTCGGGCACCGCGGGATCCCTGCCGGGCCGCCGTGCCGTCAGCGCGGCCAGCACGATGATCGCCACCATCAGGAAACCGCTGATCAGCGCCCACCAGTGCAGCGCCCCCATGAAGCCGTCGACCAGCTCCTGCGGCGACCGTACGCCTTCCAGCATCGCCATCTGCACGCCCGCGCCGAGCAGGAACCCCGCCAGCACGCCCGTGCAGCACAGCGTCAGCCCGTACGCGGCCGCGCCGACCCCGACCTCCTGCAGCGCCGCCGTGACCGCGACCGCCGCCCCCACGGCGAGCAGGCTGAACGGAACCGTCAGCACCATCCCGTCGGCCGACGGCACCACGAGCCGCACCGAGCAGAGCCCGACCACCATGGCCAGCAGCCCCAGCGGCACGAGCCAGCGACCGCCGCCGCGCGCGAGCAGCCGCACCGCCACCGCGGCCAGGATCGCGAGCACTCCGGCCACCGTGTACGCCACCCACAGGCCCCGCAGCCCAGGACCGCCGAGCCCGCCCATCTCGGCCATCGTGACCTGCGCCGCGCTCGGCAGCAGCACCACGCCGACCGTTACCATCACGTACGCCATCACACGCCGGTGCGCGCCGCCGACCGAGGCGAGCCCCAGCAGACCGGTCACCGCGAGCGCCGCGATCAGCATCACCGCCCCGGACCGCCAGCCGGCGCTCGCCGTGCTGACGGCCGCCGCGGCGACCACCGCCACCGGCCCCAGGAGCAGCAGCAGCCGCTTCAGCTCGCCGCGTTCGAAGCCCTCGCCGACCGGCCGCCCGGCCATCATCCACACGACCAGATGCACGGCCGCAAGCCCCAGCGCGATGCCCGTGACCATCGGGTACGGCTGCAGCGTCACCCGCCAGCTCGTCACCTCGTCCAGCGGCCACAGCGCGAGCGCCTGCGCCGTGAGCAGGCTCATCGCGAACACACCCGCCCACAGCCCGCGCAGCACCGGCGCCCGGTCCCAGACGGCGACGAGCGTGATCGCCAGCACCCCGCCGGAGCCGAGGCCGCGCAGCACCCGCACCACGCCGACGAGCAGCTCCGACGCCGCGTAGCCGCCCGCCGCGTCGGAAACGGCGACCAGCGCCAGCGCGCCGACCAGCAGCGGCGCCGCGGGCACCCGCCGCGTCAGCGCGACCGCGAGCGGCACCGCCAGCATCAGCGCTGGCAGCGCGAGCCCGTGCGTCCGCATGAGCCCGGCCCCGGCGAGGTCGGGGGGCAGCAGCCCGGCGACGACGGACAGCGTGTTGGGCACCGCGACCACCGCCAGAGGCAGCGAGATCACGATAAGGAGCCCGAGCAGAATGTCGAGCGACCACGATCGACTAGGGCGCGCCTGAAGCGGCGGCCGCGTACTTGGGGGGACGGCCATAGTGGCCGACTTTAGCGGGAAGTAGCGCCCTCGACACGGCGAGCGACGATAATCGCCGTTATCCACAGCGCGGCGAAGATCGCGCCGAGGAAGAACATCGTCGGTACGAGGAACCCCGTGCAGATCGCGAGCACCTGCACGACGGTCCCGGCGATGTACCCGAACGGCCACTTGAGCAGGCCCGCGATGACCACGCACAGCACGGCGAGCCCGATGCCGACGGTCACGGCGAGCCCGGTCGCCACTCCGCCGTTGATCGCCACAGGCGTGACGAGCGCGGCGACGATGGCCTCCATGCCGAGCACGGTGCCGCCGAGCCTGCGCATGCCTGGAGTGACGTCGAACTTCATGGTGTTCCGTCCGCTTTGAGGAGCAACCGCGCGTCGCCGGCCGTGACGACGGACCCGGTGATGAACACGCCCGTGCCGCTGAACTCGCCCTCGGCGTCCGCGATGCCGATGGCCTGGTCGATGGCGTCGTCGAGGCGTTCGACGACGTGGATGCGGTCGTCGCCGAAGATCGGCTCGGCCAGCGCGGCCAGCTCCGCCACGGGCATCGACCTGGGCGAGGAGTTACGCGTGAGCACGACCTCGTCGAGCACCGGCTCCAGCAGTTCGAGCAGCGCCTCGACGTCCTTGTCCCGCATCACGCCGACCACGCCGATCACCTTGGCGAAGTCGAACGCCTCATGCAGCCCGTCGAGCGTCGCCTGCATGCCTCCGGGGTTGTGCGCCGCGTCGATCACCACCGTGGGCGAACGCCGCACCACCTCCATCCGCCCCGGCGAGGACGCCGTCGCGAACGCCTGGCGCACCAGATCGACGTCGAGCTGGTCGTCGCCGCCGGTCAGCGCCTCTACCGCGGCCAGCGCGCACACGGCGTTGCTCGCCTGATGAGCGCCGTACAGGGGCAGGTAGACGTCGTCGTAGACGCCCTTGAGCCCGCGGAAGGTGATTAGCTGCCCGCCGATCGCCACCTCCCGGCTCATGACCCCGAACTCCAGGCCCTCGCGCGCCACCACCGCGCCGACCTCGGCCACGCGGCGCATCAGCACCTCAGCCGCCGCCAGCTCCTGCTGCGCGAGCACCGCCGTCTGCCCCTGCTTGATGATGCCGGCCTTCTCCGCCGCGATGCTGGGGATGTCGGGCCCGAGCCGGTCGGTGTGGTCGAGCGAGATGGGCGTGATGACGGACACCACACCGTCCGCCACGTTCGTCGCGTCCCACGAGCCGCCCATGCCGGTCTCGATCACCGCGACGTCGACGGGCGTGTCCGCGAACGCCGCGAACGCCATCGCCGTCAGCAGCTCGAAGAACTGGATCCGCCGGCCTTGCGTGTCGGCCAGCTCGACGTACGGGATGATCTCCTCGTAAACCTGCGCGAAGCGCTCCTCGCTCAGCGGCTCGCCGTCCACCGTGATCCGCTCGCGCATCGACACCAGGTGCGGGCTGGTGAACCGCCCCACCCTCAGGTTGCGCTCGCGCAGCAGCGCCTCGGTCAGCCGCGCCGTGCTCGTCTTGCCGTTGGTGCCGGCGATGTGTATGACGGGGTACGCCCGCTGCGGCGAGCCGAGCAGGTCAAGAAGGGCCGCGATCCGATCGAGCGTCGGCTCGAAATCCCACTCGACGCCACGATCCATGATCGCGCGTTCTACCGCACGATAATCCACCCCTCAACCCTACTGACCTCCCACACCGGTCCGTACGCCCCCGTAACGCGGAGATCCTCCGACAACCCCGGCCAGAGCCCTCAGAGAAGCCGCAAAGCCCCCTCAGCGCCCCGGGCTTCCGAGCGCAAGAACCGCCTCTGAGCGCCACGGTAATGCTCCTGCAGAGGAATGCCTCCACCCTCGAAAAAGCCCCGCATAAGACCGGCGAAGCAGCTCCGGTAGACCATTCAAGAGGCCACCCCAGAGCCGCAGGAAAAGGCCCGTCAAGCGCACCACGACCCCGCGCCTGAAGCTTTGGCAGCCGACGAGAGACCGCATCTCCGACGAGCGATATGTCGACCTAAGAAACCAGAACCAGCCGAATCCCGACCCACCCACCACCAGCCAAAGAACCCGAGACACACAAAAAGCCCGCACACACAAAAAAGCCCAGGCATACAAAAGAGGGGCCCCAACACCCAAAACAAGTGTCAGAACCCCACCCCCAACATACACAAAAAAGAGGGGCCTTGGTATCCGAAACCAGATACCAAGACCCCTCTCATCAAAGATTGTCCGGCGGTGACCTACTCTCCCACACCCTCCC
>NZ_JBFATY010000009.1:0-319659 GCF_040678535.1 Nonomuraea sp. NPDC052634
GTCACAACTCGACATGATCGCGGCGGCTCTTCGCGTCACGCCACACGACCAGCGGCAACACCGTGAAGATCACGATCTACGGCTGCCGTATCAGTGACATTTGCCTCCCGTGCTTCGCCGCGGGACCGCAGGCTTGAGAACGTCGGCATTGCAGTAGCCGCATCAGATGAACTTGCCTCACGGCGTTCGCGACAACGCGTTTGAAGCGTTCGCCGTTTGACGTCCTCTGCCCGGACTTGTGAGGCGCTGGTGCCGTGGAGGGAGCGGCGCTTCTGCGTATCTTCGCAGGAGATGCGGCATCGACGGTCAAGGATCTTCGCGCCACAAGCGAGAGACATCCTGGTCTGATGTCGAACCGACTAGACGCCCGACTGCGCGCTGCCATTACCGACCATGAGTTCGCATGCAAAAGGCGGTCGTAACTGGCCTAGTGACATCGGCCGGCTGTTGACTTATGCATGTAACGGAGTGCTTCTGTAACGGTCCAAACTGTGCGGGCAGGCCAGTGCATGAGGAGGTAATGCGTGACACAGCAGTCACTTTTTGCACCGGATCCTGATGCCCCTACCCGCAAGCCACAAGGCAACCGTCCGGAACGGTTGAAGCTCTTGATTGTGGTCAAGGCGGCGCCGAATCCATCGCAGGCTTACGGCGAAACTGTCTGTGTTGCCGCATTGCGCCTGGATCTTGAGAAAAATCAATGGGTGCGGCTGTATCCGATCAACTTTCGTGCTCTTGAGGATCCAAACGCATTCCAGAAGTACGACATAGTGACTGTCGATGCCAAGCCTGCGCTGGCAGATCCTCGCTACGAGAGTTGGCGGCCCATCATGCCGACGCTCCAGAAGGTAGGCCACCTTGGCGGTTGGGCAAAGCGCCTTCCCTGGGTGGCTGACCATGTGGAGGGTTCCATGTGCGACCTTCTCGACGCAGTCCGCTCCAACCCGCCCGCGCGCTCGCTAGCGGCCATACATCCCCGCCAGATAGACGGCCTGGACATTGAGCCGCATCCTGGCTGGACGCCGGAGGAACAGGCGAAAATCGATGCCTACCTTCGGCAGGAGTCGCTCTTCGACAGCGGTCCTCGTACAGCCCTTGAGGCTCCCCGCTTCAAGGCGTGGTATCGCTACCGGTGTCACACTCGGAGTTGTAAGGGCCACCGCCAAGGCGTACTCGACTGGGAGTTCGTCGCCCACCAGCGCCGTCTCGGCGCGCTTGACGACACCGCTGCCAAGCAGGAGCTGCGAAAGCGCTGGCTTGAGAAAATTTGCGCTACAGACCGCGACACCGTCTTCTTCGTAGGCAATCAAGCGAAACGGCAGCATGTGTTCAGTGTTCTAGGGGCCTTCTATCCCCGCCGCTAGAACGAGGCTGGAAGAGCGCCTAGCCGAGCGTTCACGTGGTCAAGTACCACCTGCCGATGGCATCTGCCTTGACTGGCCTCGAAGCACAGCACGCCCGTCAGGCCCTTCTGCGCCATCGTCACGATGTCATCGATAGCGTCATTCGCCTCTGGCGAGTTGATTTCCTCGGCGTATGCGGCTATCGCGTGAGCAAGCTCTGCGCCCCCTACACCAAATCCTGCTCGATTCCACTTCGGATTGCCGAGCTGTGGCATGTGGATATAGCTGATGTCGCACTCGGACAGTGCTTCAGACAGACGTCTCTTGCTGAAGCCCGGTTTGCGCGAGATGGGATTGAGGCGAACGTCAACCAAGTATGCCAAGCCAATCTCGACCACCTCACGGACGAAGGCATCGATATCACGCCCTTCATACCCGAGGCCGATGACTCCGCTCCGTTCGTTGATGCTCACGCTCCATAGCCTTTCACACGGGCGGTTCGGTCCGCTCGTAGACCCTGCCATACCTATCCGATCATCGATCTCAGGTATGAGATGTCCAGGGATAATGCGCCGAAGCTGTCAAAGAATAGGCGAACGGTGCGTGTGCCATCGAAGTGGCCCCTGCAGGTCGGTGCGGTGCAGTCTGTGTCGAGCGTTCATGATGACGTCGCTTCCTTGAACGCTGCATTGATCCTCAGCGCTCTCCACGCCGAAACCCTTGAGGTCGGTCACGGTGATCGGCCGGGTGCAGGGCCTACCCGGTCGGCGTCGTGGCGTGGGCGTAGCGGGCGGTCATGGTGTGTATGTACGCGACCAGGTCCGCGGGTTCCGTGACGGTGAAGTCGGCGCCGAGCAAGCCGAGGTGGACGGCGAGCGACTCAGGGTGTCCGCGCCCGTCTCCAGCACACAGCGGTCGGCGTCCAGAGGGGTGACCGTGCCGATGGCGGCGGTGATGCGTTCGGCGATCTGCTCGGTCGGTGCGTGCACGACCACGCGGCACGATAGCGCCAGGCGGCCGATGACAAGCCCCGCGCACCTGGTCCACGGCCTCCTCGGCAGCTCGCGGGGGACGGGGTGCGCGGGTGGAGGCGGTCGACGCGGAACGTCCGTCAGGCGGCCCGTTCGACGTCGTAGGCCACACGAGGTATCACCGCCGCCCCCAGGTGACCAGCCGGTACGGCTACACCTCCCGCCGGCTCGCCGAGCCGTCGTGGCTGCAGTAGTCGAAGCGCAGGTGCTCGTGGTCGCGGCAAGCGGCGGCGAGGACGCTCTGCGTCTCCGCGCCCACGGCGGCGACCTGGTGGATGCCTTCCGCCTGGTCATCCCGTCGCTGCCGGGCTTCTCCCTCTCAGGCCCCACCCGCGAACACGGCTGGGACAGGCACCGCATCGCTGCGCCTGGGCCGAGCTGATGCGCAGGCTCGGTGCTACGACCGTTACGGCGCGGCGGGCAACGACGTGGGCTCTCTGGTCTCGCCCCCAAGGTGGGCCGCGCCGACCTCGAGCAAGTCGCCGACATGCACGTGACGCAGGTCTTCTCGTTCCCCTCTGGCACCCCAGGGCAGATGGACCGGCTCACCGAGGAGGAGCGCGGCAAGCTCGACTTCGCCAAGTGGTTCACCGAGAACCGGGGCGCGTACGACAAGTTCCAGCCCACCGAGCTGCAGAGCCTCGCGCACCCGCTCGCCGACCAACACCGCGGCCTCGGCCGCTCGGCTCTACTATGAGGACGCGGCGACGTCACCCGCCCGGCTGAAGACCAACGGCCGGGGGACCCGCGTGCCTGAGCCGACCACCGTGCCGCTCGAATTGGCCGGCTTCGCCTGGGACTACCAGTCGATAAGGACGTTCGCCGAGCGCGACCACAAGAAGATCGTCTCAACGTCTACGACCGGGGCAGCCCCTTCGCCGCGCATGAAGCCCCCGACCTCCTCATGGACGACATGCGGCGGTTCTTCCGCAAGGTGCGCTGAACAGCGTCAGCGCTTCAGTACAGCGGCGCCGAGGATGTGGGTGAGCGGCGGCACCGGAGGGTTCGGCGCGAAGGGGAAGCGGTCGATCCACGCCACCTCGAAGCCGGCGCGCTCGATCTCCGCCAGCGTGTCGCGGTTGGGGTGGCAGCCGCCGGCCGCGCGGTGCCAGGCGGGGGTGATCAGATCCTGAAGCAGGGCGATCGGGCGGCGCGGGGAGCGTACGTGCTCGTAGAAGTGGAGGCGGCCGCCGGGGGCGAGCACCCGGACGATCTCCGCCAGCGCGCTCCGCTGCTCCGGCACCGAGCACAGGACGAGCGAGACGACGGCGGCGTCCATCGTGCCGTCACCGGCCGGGAGCGCGCCCGCGTGGCCGGGCACCACGGACACCGGCACCGGTGCCGAGCGCGCCTGCTCGGCCGCGTGGGCGCGCAACGTGTCGTCCGGCTCCACCGCCACCACCTCCGTGACGGCGGGCGGGTAGTGGGGGAAGTTGCGGCCGTTGCCCGCGCCGATCTCGATCACCCGCCCCTGGAGGCCGGCAAGCAGGCGGCGGCGGTGCTCGTACGCGCCGCGCCGGTCGGCCAGCTCGGACGCCCGGATGTAAGCCTGCGCGAAGCGGGGATGCTGGAACTCGGCACGAGACGTGTTGACCATATGTACAGCATGCCTCGTACGCGCCGAGGTGGGGCGGGGACGGTCGCCCTGCCGGTGTGGAGACGGTCGCCCTACTGGGGCGGAGGCGGCCGCCCTGCCGGTGTGGTGACGGCCGCCCTGCCGGTGTGGTGACGGTCGCTCTGCCGGAGCGGGGACGGTCGCCCTACTGGGGCGGAGGCGGCCGCCCTGCCACCCAACAGCGGCCGCCTCAGCCCCTCCGGCCCCTGGGAGCCGGGACCGGCGTCGCGAGGAACGCCGTGGGCAACGGGGCGGGCCTCGCCGGCACCGCGACCCTAACCCCGCCCGGCGTGCCCGGTCTGTGGAGAATTACCTAGAACGCGGCTCGTCGCGTGCTCGGCGGTCACGATCTCGCGGGCGGGCCCGCCCACGTACGGCGTGGCGGGCCGCAGCGGCGGCACCATGTGGACGCGCGCCGAGCTGATATCGAAGTACAGCCCGACCAGCTCCAGCTTGCCCGCCCTGACCTGCTCGTCGACCTTCCGGTACGTGCGCAGGTTCTCGAGCTGCTGCTGCACGTTCACCCGGCACAGCACGTCCAGTGCCCCGCTGTGCAGCCGGTCGCCCTCGCGCTCGATGAACGTGGCCAGGCTGTGGTATCCGTGCCGCAGCCACCGGCGCAGCCCCGGCAGGCTGCCCGCCTGCACGCCGGCGCTCAGGAGCCCCGCCATCGCCCCGCAGCCCGAGTGCCCGCAGACGGTGATGGTGCGGACGTTGAGCACCTGCGTGGCGTACTCGATGGCGGCCACCACCGAGTCGTCGTGCGGCTCCGCGCCCCTGCGCGGGACGAGGTTGCCGATGTTGCGCACGGTGAACAGGTCGCCGGGCCCGCTCGCGGTGATCAGGCTGGGCACGATCCTGGAGTCGGCGCAGGTGATGAACAGGTGCGAGGGCTGCTGCTTGCGCGCCAGCTCGGTGAAGATCGGGCGGACGAGCGGCGCCGTACGCCGGTGGAACTCGCGCGCCCCCGCGGTGAGCTGGCACTCGGCACCAGTGCTGTCGGGCGGCGTGGCGGTGGTGCGGCGCCGGTGCGCCCACGGCAGCCACGACCGGTCGGGCGCCTTCAGCGGCGACTTCTTCGGCAGCGTGCGGCCGCCGCTCGCGGCCAGCGTGTACCACTCGTCGTGGAGCTCGTCGATGTCCACGGTGCCGCCCATGCGCTCGTGGTCGAGGCGCCAGGAGTGCAGGGCCTCGAAGGCGGCGTTGTCCATGAAGTCGATGTTCAGATCGAGGTCCACATGGGAGCCCGCGGGGATGGCCCGCAGCTCGTGCGTCAGCCTCGGCACGCCGAGGAACGTCAGCGACCCCGAGATCGTCACCCGCAGTCGCCCGTCGCGGTCCTCACGCTTGAGCACCGTCAGCATGGTGAGGCGGCGCAGCGCCAGCAGCGCGGCCAGCGCCAGCCCCGCCAGCACGCCCTCGGCCAGCCCGAGCAGGATGACCGTGACCATCGTCACCACGTACACCGGCACCTCGCCGTGCCCGTGCACCTTCTTGACGTGGCCGAGGTTCACCATCTGGACGCCGATGAAGACCAGCAGCGCCGCGAGCGCCTCCAGCGGGATCAGCGTGATCGTCCAGCCGAAGCCGAACGCGAACACCAGCACCCACACCCCGTGCAGGATCGCCGACCACCGGGTGCGCCCGCCCGCCTGCACGTTCGCGCTGCTGCGCACGATCACCCCGGCGACCGGCAGCCCGCCGAGCGCGCCGGTGACCATGTTGGCCACGCCCTGACCGGTCAGCTCCTGGTCGAGGTCGGCCCTGCGGCCGGTGTGCATGCCGTCCACGGCCACGCAGCACAGCAGCGACTCGCAGCCCGCGAGCAGCGCCACCAGCAGCACCGCGCCCACCACCAGGTGCCAGTCGCCCTGCGGCAGCACCGGGAACGCCCACTCCGCCACGCTGTCGGACAGATCGACCCGTGTCACGTCCCAGCCGAACGCCCACGCCGTGACCGCCGCCGCGAACAGCGCCGCCAGCGGCGCGGGCACCACCTGGATCCGTCTGGGCAGCCGCGTCCACAGGGCCAGCACCAGGATCGTGAGCACGCCGACCGCGGCCTTGTGTCCGTGCAGGTTCGCGATCTGGCCGGGCAGCTCCACCAGGTTGGCCACGGCCGAACGCTGGGAGCTGCCGCCGAGCACGATGTGCAGCTGCGCGAGCGCGATGATCACGCCGACGGCGGCCAGCATGCCGTGGATGACCGCGGGCGAGACCACCAGCGCCGCCCTGGCCGCCTTGAACACCCCCAGCACGAGCTGCACGACCCCCGCCAGCAGGGTGATCATGCAGGTGGCCCGCCAGCCGTAGGTGTGCACGAGATCCACGACCACCAGCGACAGGCCCGCGGCCGGGCCGCTCACCTGTACCGCGGATCCGCCCAGAGCGCCCGCAACGATGCCGCCGACCACCGCGGCGATCAGACCGGCGACGAGAGGCGCCCCCGAGGCCATCGCGATGCCCAGGGACAGGGGCACCGCGACGAGGAAAACCACGAGCGAGGCCGGCACGTCATGTCGGAGGGTCCTCAGCCAGCTACTCTTCGTGTCGCGGAACATGGAGCAAACCCTATTGCTCCGTCTCCCCTGCTTTAGGGGGGCGTCACGCTGGTTTTACGGATTAATGGGTACGAAAGATCACCGATAGTAATCGTGGGGAAGATCCTGGTCAGGGGCCGCCCTGCGGTGGCTGCCGCTCCTGCGCCCCCTGCTGTAGGAGGAGCGGCCGCTCTCCGGGGCCGGAGGCTCGGGCCATGAGGCGGAGGCGGGGCTGGTGGTGATGTCGCCCGTCTCGTACGCGCCCATCGCGAACGGCGACGCAGGCTGCGCGGGAGGCGGCGTCGGCGCGGAGAGCACGTCGTAGTTGGAGACCGCCCGGCCGGGCACGGTCGGGGTGCCGGTGGCGGGGGAGGGACCGGTCAGCGGGTCGGAGTCGTCGGCCACGGCGTAGCCGGAACTCACCTCGTACGTGGCGGGGTAGGACGAGCGGGCCGCGGGCTGCTCGAACCCCGGCCAGGAGGTGGCACCGCCGTAGGACGTGCCGCTGCTCGGCGCGGGGTCGTCGAGGATGTCGGGCGAGGGTGAGGCGGGCCACGAGCCGGACGTGGTGCTCGCCGCCGGCCTGGAGGTGCTGCCGTAGCCGGTGTCGAGCGGGTCGGGCGTGCCGCCGTACGCGGGGAACGGGTCGCTCGTCGGCGCGCCGTGGACGGGCGCGGCGGGCGCGGCGGGCGTGGCGGGGAAGCTGCCGCTGGAGGTGGGGCTGACCGCCGGGAACGAGCCGCTGCCCGTCGCCGCCGGGGTGGCGGGGTAGGAGCCACTGGTCGTGCTGCTCGCGCCGTAGGAGCCGCCGGTGGCGGACTGGCTCGACGAGACGCCGCTGGAGGCGACCGGCGCCGGCCTGGTGGGGGGCTCAGGGGGCGTGGGGGCGGGCACCGGCTGGGCGCCCGGGCCGAGGATGCTCATGACGTCGGAGGTCGGCGCGGCGAACGTCACGGTGCGCTGCTCGGCGAGCTCGGCCTTGCTGGGGACGCGCTTTTGCGGCTCGACGAGGTCGGCGAGGCCGGCGGCGGGCTGGCGCTGAGAGGAGGACTGGCGCTGAGAAGAGGGCTGGCGCTGGGGGAGGGGGGCCTGAACGGTGGTCGCGTCGGGGTCGGCGGAGGCGGTGGCGGGCTGCGGCCTGGCCGAGCGCGAGGAACGCTTGGCGGGGCGCTCGCCGGGTCGTCCGGAGGGGCGCGCGGGCCTGTCGGCCTGGGCGGCGGGGCGCTGCTCGCGCTCGGAGTGACGCTCGGAGGTGCGCTCTGAGTGGCGGTCGGCGGAACGAGAGGAGGAGGATGCCTTCCTGGCGGCGACGGTGCCCCCTGCACCGAAACCGCCTTCTTCCGCCTCACTGCGGATGCTGGCCCAAAACTCCTCGTCATCGTCGTCGTTGACCGGGTTGCCCCACTCGTCGACGCCACGACGGCCACGCTGCCCGGTGCGCACCGGCTTCTGCTTCGGCGCGTCGATCGGGCTGAAATCAGGGCTGAAGTTGGCCATGCGCGGTTCGTGCTTGGCGAACTCGTCCGTGGAGCGCGTCTTGGTCTTCTCCTCCTTCTCGGCCATCTCCTTCAGCCGTTCGGGGGGAAGCGAGCTCTCCCTGCGGTTCATCGAACGCATGCCCAGTGCCACGACGACGAGCACGAGGAGCACGACAGCGACCAAGCTCACTACGACCGCGATCATTGCACCACCCTCAAAGCCATGGCCTCTCTCTGGCACCGGTGAGATCGCGCGGCCATCGACGCGATCTGCCCCCTTTGATCACCAGTGCCTAACGATTGGATCTGATTGTGTCGGACCGGTATGAGAGTTGTCACACCCTACGTGAAGAATTGGTACACCGGCACTACATGTCGTGTTCGGGGTCTCACTCGATGCCCACCGCCGTCAGTCGTCCGCGGGCGATGGTCTTGCCGGCGATCTCTTTCAGGATCTGCGGAAGCTCCGGGCCCTCGTCGAGCTCGACCCTGTCGTTCAGCGTG
This sequence comes from Nonomuraea sp. NPDC052634, assembly GCF_040678535.1. Classification (NCBI taxonomy): domain Bacteria; kingdom Bacillati; phylum Actinomycetota; class Actinomycetes; order Streptosporangiales; family Streptosporangiaceae; genus Nonomuraea; species Nonomuraea sp. NPDC052634. The sequence continues at coordinate 8,512 of NZ_JBFATY010000009.1, forward strand.
TAGACGGTGAACCGGTAGCCGGCCTTCTCTTCGCAGGGCGGCTCGTAGCCCTCGCGACCGCTGGTCACCTTCGCCTGGCCGGAGCCTTCCGGCGGGTCGGCTGCGGCGTTGGGGCCCAGCTCGGTCGTGGTCGCCGGGATGTTGTAGATCACCCAGTGCACGGCCGAGTCTGACCCGGTGTGGCTGTCGACCACGATCGCGATCGACCTCGCCTCGGACAGCGGCTGGCTCGACCAGCGCAGCGGCGGGCTGCCCTGGTCGCCCTTGCAGGAGTATTCGCGAGGCAGCGGCTTGCCCTCGCGCAGCTCAGGACTCGTGACGTTGATCTCCGCGATGTCCTTCGCCTGGGATCTGCCGATGAAGCCGAGGCTGCCGCAACCTGCCGAGGCGAACGCGACACCCATCGCCGTCACGATGGCGGCGACGCGTCGCACGCGTGATGCCGTGGTACACAGCCCCATGCCGGACGATGCTACGCGGCTTGCGGCGGTGCGCAGACCGTTTCTCGATGGTCCGTGCTCGGTAAAGGATCCGAAAACGGCCGTATTGACGGCATCCGGGTAGTGAAGTTGGCCACATGAGAGGGGTACGAGAGGCCTCCTGGGAATGCGGGGGTTGGAGTGACGAAAGCCCTCTTACCTGCGCATTCGCCTTTTCGTCGGATGACCGGAAGATAGCCCGTTGACCACCGTAAAGGCGACATTGGTGTCGGGGTGGATAACGGCCGAAAAACCAGGTGTGCCAGCTCGTACGTAAGGGTAACGGAGCCGCTTCGCTGCGCGATCATCGGGGTTTCCGGACGGCGGCTGGCCACGTTGCGTGAGGCGATCGCGCAGTGGTGCGGTCACGCGCTTGCCGGGCCTGGCTGGCACGAACGTGGCCGCCGCCGACGTGGCCAGGCTCGACAGCCTGCGGCCGGCCGCCACCGAGCATGGCATCGCCCCGGCCGCCCGCCGAACCGACACGCCGAGCCCGGGCGGGGAGGCCGGTGGACAACGGGCATGCGAGCCGATCTCCTGCCCGGTTCGCACCCTAAGCTGGGCTTGTGACGTCAACAGGCCCGCTGCGGGATCCGGCGAACCGCGTCTCGCCCAAGGCCATCCGGCTGTGGCTGCTCGAATCCCTGGTCGCCTTGGTCTTCTTCGTGGGCGGCGCGCTGCTGGTGTCGACGTGGGTCGGCGGGAGCGGGTGGCCGTGGGTGCCCGACTGGCTCGCCGCCTCGCCGTGGCTGCCGCCGCTCGCGGTGGCGGTCGTCGTCCTGCCGTTCCTGGCGGCCGAGCCGTTCGTACGGTACGCCGTGCACCGCTGGGAGCTGTCAGGCGACGTCGTCTACGCCAGGTCGGGGTTCCTGACCAGGGAGTGGGTGTTCGTGCCCGTGAGCCGCATCCAGACGGTCGACAAGGGGCAAGGATGGTTCGAGCGCATGCTCGGGCTGGCGACCCTGGAGATCCGCACGGCCTCACACGCCGGCTCGTCCACCATCCAGGGCCTCGACTTCCACGTGGCGGCCCGGCTCGCCGAACAGCTCGCGCACCGGGCCGAACAACTCCGGGACGACGCCACATGACCGGCCCCCACCCCGCCCCGGACGACGACCCGAGGGACGGCACGGAACCGCCGGCACCTGATGCCGAGAGCCGTCCCGCGGGACCGCCGCCACCGCACCCCGGTGCCCCGAGCCACCCGGTCGGGCCGCCGCCTCCGCCTCCCGGCGCCGGCGGCCGGCCCGCCGTGCCGCCCCCGCCGCCTCCTGGAGCCGGAGGTCGTCCCGGTGTGCCGCCACCACCTTCTGGAGCCGGAGGTCATCCCGGTGTGCCGCCGCCACCGCATGGGCCGGGCGGGCCGTATCCGAGCGCGGGCGGTGGGCCGTATCCGGGGCAAGGCGGCGGGCCGTATCCGGGGCAGGGCCATGGGCGGGGGCCGTGGGAGGGGCCGGTGCGGGTGGCGCAGCGGCTCAGCCCCAAGGTGCTGCTCATCGACCCCGTACGCACGCTCCCCTCCCTCCTCCTCCCGCTGGTGGGCGTGCTGTTCGTCGGCGGCTTCTCGGCCAGGTCGTACGCCTTCGCGGCGACGGGCGTCATCGCGGCCGTGGTGTTCTCGGTCGTCAAGTGGGCCACGTTCACGTACGAGATCGTCGGCGACCGCCTGGAGACCAAGCGCTCCCTGATCAGCCGCTCCATCCGCACCATCCCCCTGGAACGCATCCGCGGCGTCGACGTCAGCACTCCGCCCATGCACCGGCTGCTCGGCCTGGCCGTAGTCAAGATCGACACGGGGGCGAGCGGCGACGAGGAGGAGGCCAAGCTCGCCGGCGTCACCCTCGAAGAGGCGGAACGCCTGAAGGCCGTGCTCCTGCGCCACACGGCCGCGCCCGTCCCCGGCGGCGTCCAGGCTCAGGCGCACGAGCCCGCACCGCCCGCCGAACGTACGATCATCAGCGTGCCCCGCAAGTGGCTGCTGTACGGGCCGCTGTCCGGCGCGTACCTGCTGACCCCGTTCGCCTTCGCGGGCGGTGTCGTGGGGCTGGCGTTCCAATGGGGCGACGAGCTGGGCTTCGGCCGGGACGCCGCCTGGAGCGTGGGGCAGTGGCTGTGGGAGCACCCGTACCTGCTGCTCGCCGTCGCGGTGCTGCTCGTGCTGGCGATGCCGTTCGCGGGCGGCCTCATGTACGCCGTCTTCAACTGGGACTTCCGCCTCAAGCGCCGCGACGGCTACCTGGTGGCCGAGCGCGGGCTGGTCAACCGGCGCAGCGTGTCGCTGGAGTTCCAGCGCGTACGCGGCTACGAGATCGTGGACGGCCTGGCCGAACGCTGGGCGGACGTCGTACGCGTCTGGGCCATCGTGACCGGGCTCGGCGACTCGGAGACGCGCGGACAGCTCCTGCCCGACGTGCCGCGCGATGTCGCCTTCCAGGTCACCGGAGACGCCATCGGCCCCTACCGAGGCGACCTGCGGGAACATCCGCCGGTGGCGCGGCAGCGCCGCCTGTTCCGCGCGATCGCCCCGTGGGCGGTGGCGGCCCTGGCGAGCGCGGCCGGCGTCTGGTTCACCGGGGCGATGATCTGGTGGATCCTCCTCGTCCTGACCGCCCTGCTCGCCGTCGCCGGTGTCCCGCTCGGCCTCGACAGGTACGCCTCGCTCGGGCACGGCTACGACGGCCGGCGGCTCTCCGTGCGATCCGGGTCGCTGCGCCGCGCCCAGGCGGTGGTCGAACGCCGCGCGGTGGTGGGCTGGCGGCTGCGCCAGACCTGGTTCCAGCGCCGCGCCGGGGTGCTCACGCTGATCGCCGGCGCCGGGGCGGGAAAGGGCGGCTATTCGGCCGTGGACGTGTCGATGGATCAGGCGGTCGGCTTCGCCGGCGAGGTCACCCCGGAATGGCTCGCCCCCTTCCTCGACCGGAACCGCTGACGGCAGGTGCGCGTGGCCGTACGAGGGGGTGAACGCGGCCGGTTCCGGGGCGGCGACGCGATCTGGGCTGCCGCGTACGGGCTCTCAAGGGCCGCGCTGGCTTCGGCGCTGCCCCGGAGGTCTCGACGGACGCTGCCCTGGAGGTCCCGACGGACGCAGCGGCCCCGACCTGACCACTGACTGGGGCGGTTGCGGTGGCAGTGCGGCAGGCGCTGGTGAGAAGCGCACCTCGCCGCATGCGGCGCTAGGGGTGGCCTTCGGCGCACCGGTGCGGGCTCGGTGTGCGCGCTGCGTGCTCAGTGGGTGGTCTGCCGGGTGTGGGCACGCAAGGCCAAGGGCCGTGGCGATGGCGGCGTTCGCCGGCGGAAGCGTGCGCAGGCCGTAGCGGGAGGGTTTCCCCTTGCCTGATGAACGCTTCCCGGCGACGAGCGGGGCGGTGGGCTCCGGTGGGTCAGTCCTGGCGGCGGGCGCCGAACATGATCTCGTCCCACGTCGGCACGGACGCGCGGCGGCCACGCGACTTGCGACGCCCAGCGGGCTTCGGCGCGGGCGCGGGCGTGGGTGCCGGCACCGGGACGGCCGGCGCCTCCTTGCCGTCGTCCTTGCCCGTCCGGGCCGCAGGGACCGCCGGAGGGGCGGGCTTCGGCTTGGGCGCGGGACGCGGCTTCGGCTCCGGGGCAGGCTCGGGCGCCTTCTCCTCGCGGCCGGCTTCGGCCTGCTCGGCGGCGGCCGCCGGCTGCTCCTGAGCCGGTGCGGGCACGGGGACCGCCGCCTCGCCGGACGCGGCCGGCTCCTCCGCGGAAGAGGGCTGCTCCTGCTCGGCCTTCGCGGGCTCGGCCGCTGTGGCCATGTCCGCTTCGGCGGGGGCGGGCTCGGCCTTCGCCGCAGCGGCGTCGGCGGCCGCGTCCTGGGCCTTGTCCGTCTCCGCGCCGTCCCCGTCCCCGGCCTCGGCGGTCGCGGCCTCGGCGGTCGCGGTCTCGGCGGTCGCGGGCTCGGCGGTCGCGGGCTCGGCGGTGCCGGTGGCGGCCGTGGCTTCGGGTTGAGCGGCGGCTTCAGGCTGAGAGACGGCGCTCGCGGCCTCGGCGCCGGTCTGGACATCGGCGGTGGCCTCGGCCTTGACCTCGGCACCGGCCTGGACGTCGGCGGTGGTCTCCGCCTTGACCTCGGCACCGGCCTGGACGTCGCCGGCGGACCCGGCGGCGACGGTGGTGGCCTCGGCCGTCGCACCCGTCTCGGCCACGGTCGTCGTCGCGCCCGTCTCGGGTACGGTGGCCGTTCCCTCGGCGCCGGCGGCCGGCTGCTCGGTGGCCGAAGCGGCGGCAGGGGCCTCGGACGCGGGTGCGGTCGCCTGGGCGGTGGTCGCCGCAGGAGAGTCCTGTCCGGCGGTCGCCGAAGACGTGCCCGACCGCTCGGCGGCGGCCGGGGAGGTGGTCGCCGGCGATGTGGCGGCCGTAGGAGCGCCGGTCTGCGGCACGGCTGCGGACGCCTCGGGCTCGGACGTGGTCTTCGCCTCGGCGGCGGGCTGCGGTACGGCCGTGTGGCCGGTGCTCGGCTGGGACGCCTGTCCTGTGGTGCCCTCGGCGGTGGTGGCGGGAGTCTGGGACGGGGTGGCCTGCCGAGCGGGTGCGCTGGTGGCGGGGGAGCCGGATGACGCGGCGGCGGGCGAGGGCTGCGGCGTGACGGGCTCTGTGCCGGGTGCGCGGTCGGCCGGGGCGTAGATGGAGGGCCCGGTGTCGCGGCCCGAGCTGAAGTCGGGCAGCCACGGCGAAGACCCGCCGCGGCGGGTCGAGCTCTCGCCGGGGCGGGCGTGGCCGGTCTCGCGGGCGGACTCGGGACGTGCCGGGTCGCGCGTGGGCGGGTGGAACGGCTCGCGGGCGCCCGGCTCGTGACGCGAGGAGTCGCGGGTCAGCGGGTCGAAAGGCCCGGGACGCGGTGTCTCGCGGGCAGGGTCGAGCGGCCTGGGACGCGAGGTGTCCCGAGCGGGGTCGAAGTCGGCCGGATCGAAGGGCCCGGGGCGCGAGGTGTCGCGGGTGGCGGTGTCGGAGCCCGGGGTGTCGGAGCCCGGGGTGTCGGAGCCCGGGGTGTCGCGGGCGGCCGGCTCGAAGGGCTCGGCGTCGCGGGCGCCGCTCTCGGCGTGGTCCTGGCGGGACGCGTCGCGGTCGCCCGGCCGTCCGGGCAGGTCGTAGCCCACGGCGGGCTCTTCGGCGGGCTCGCGCCGCAACGGGAACGGCAGCGTCTCGGACGACAGCGGCGGCACCGGCTGCAGCTTGGCTACGCGCGGCGTGAACGGCGTGACCGTGGTGTCCTCGACCACGGGCGGCTCGGGGTCGAAGTCGGCGGAGGACAGGCGGAGGGCCTCGTCGTCGTGGGGAGTGACGTGACGCTTGCGCGGGTCGAAGAGCCACTCGGCGTGCCGGGTGTGGCCGTTCCAGACGTAGCCGAGCTTGACCCGCCACAGGCCGTCGTCGCGCTTGGCGCTGTCCCAGTCGATCTCGTCGGTGGGCACGCCGCGCCGGGTGAGGCGCTCGGCCACGAGGTCACCGAGCGTGGGCCCGGGCGCGGACTCTCCCGGCATGCGTACGGCGACCCGCTGCGCCTGCTGGGCGACGTATTCCCGCTCTTGGAGCACCGGCCCCTCGAACCAGCGGACACGCTCGACCGGGATCCCGGCGGTCGCGGCTATCTCCTCCGCCGTCTCTCCGGCGCGGATGCGGGCCTGGATCTCCTTGGGACGCAACGGGCTCTCCACTTCGATCTCGTACTGGCCGAGACGGGAGAAGTTGCCGCGGACGGCAGCTCGGAGCCGGTCGTCCACGGGGAGCGTGAAGCGTGTCCCTCTCCCGGCAGTAGCCAGGACGAGGTAAGTGCCGTCCTCACTCACCGCGACGAGTCGGAGCTCCTGCATGCGAGTCCCTTCGTCAGCGTCGCCATTCTTCCCCCGGACCCTTGAGTCTCTCGCGTGTGCCGGTTGCCTGCCAGCACCGTACCCGGCATGTCCGAACATCGCCTTCCTGGGATAGCCCAAGGGCGATGTGACGCCGATCACATTTGTGGAGTCCATTCCTCTAGAGCCCGCCATCGCGCATGAGGAGGTTATGCGGCCGCGAAGGGTTCTGGCGAATCGCGCCCCGGGCGTTCGTGCAGCCGAGCTTGTCGGCCAGGGCGGCCGGTCCTGAATTGGGATGAAGTGCCAGGTGGCGGGCGGCGACTCCGGCCAGGTACGGGGCGCGGGCGGAGTACGCGAGCCCGTCGGCGGTGACCTGGCAGGCACCGGTGTCGGAGGCTCCTATGACGAACATGCCGGAGCGGGACAGCGACCGCGCGGCCCTGCTCAGGGCAGGGGAGTCGGCACCGTCGATGGACAGGGCGGTGACGGAGGGGCCGCGGGCGTGCCGGTGTATCCAGTCCAGCCCGGCGAGCAGGTCGGACAGGGTGCCGGTGCCGGCACAGCCGAGCACGCGCACGGAGGCGATGCCGGCTTCGGGCGCGGCGCGGTGGGCGCGGGCGGCGACGCGGGTGCCGTGGCCCCGGCAGTCGCGCCCGGTGCCGCCGGTGGCGTCGAACGCCCGCCAGGCCCGATCGTCGAACCGGGCGCGGCGGACCTTGACGCCGCTGTCCACGACGTACACGGTGGTGCCGTCGCCGCCGCTCCTGACGGGGACGCGCCGGGCGGGTCCGCGGGTGGCCAGGGCGTGGATCTCGCGATCGGGCTCGATCGTCTGCACGCGCGGGTCGGCGCGCAGCTCGGCGAGCTCCGATGGCGTCAGGAAGGTGGCGAGGCCGGGCAGCGCCGAGGTGTAGTAACGGCGTACTCGCCAGCGCACCTCGCCGACGAGGTCGCGCGCGGCCGCGCGGTCGCGGGCCGTGACGACGTAGGGGCGGGCGGGCTCTGGCGGCATTTCGCGCAGGGCGAGTCCGGAGGCGGGCGTCATGGCCAAGGGGACGGCGGTCGTGGCTGCCGTTGCCACGGCCGCGGCGAGGTACACGGAGGGCAGGCCGAGTCGTCGGGGCACGATTTACAAGGGTGCCTGTCACGCAGCTCACAGGAACATCAGGACACGCAGTCGCGTCTATTCACGAGACAGCTCTTTACCTGACGCATGGCGAGAGAGGACTGATCCGGGGGATGAGCGGCGAGCGGCCGAAGTTCGAGCTGAGCCTGCCGCAGATCCTCGGCAGCGCCCTGGCGGCGGTGACGGCCGCCGTGGCCGCGTCGTACCTCGGTGTGGCAGGCACGGTGATCGGGGCCGCTGTCGTGAGCGTGTCGAGCACGGTGGCCACGGCGATCTACACCCACTACCTCAAGCGCACGGGGGAGCGGGTCAAGCAGCGCACGCAGGCCGCCAAGGAGGGCAAGGAACGCGAGGACGCCGAGGAGCCGCGCGCCCGTCGCAGGCTGCCGTGGGTGAAGGTGGCGGCCGCGGCGTCGGTCGTGTTCGGGGTGAGCATGGGCGGCATCCTCGTCTACCAGGCGCTCACCCACCGGACGGTGCACGAGCAGGTCACCGGCAAGAAGCCGGCCCAGGCCCAGCAGGCACGCCAGGAGCCGCGCCGTGAGCAGCGGCACCGGGACACCGGGTACTCGCCGCCCGCGTACGTCACCACGCGCACGCCCGGGCACGCCCCGGCCCCGACGCCGTCCGCCACGCCCACGCCGGACGGCACGAAGGAGCAGCCGTCCACGAAGCCGAGCGTCAGGCCGACTCCCAAGCCGGCTCCGTCCGGGAGCGAGTCCGGCGCGGTGCACCCGTCGGAAGCGCCGAGCACGCCGTCCCGCGACGGCGGGCGCCCGCCGGGGGCCGAGGAGCCGCAGGACCCGGCCGCGCCGTCGTCCCCGCAGGGGCAGGAGGACGAACCGGCCGGTCAGGACCGCGCGCAGCCGCTCTCCTGATCCGGCTCGGGACGCCGGAACGCGACCGTCCTCCCTCTGAGAGTCGCCCCTCGGATACGCGTCACGAAGGCCGCGGCTAGGGGCCGAGGACGGTGTCCAGGTAGGCGTTGGTGAAGAGCCGGTCGGGGTCCAGGCGGTCGCGCAGCGCCACGAAGTCGGCGAACTTCGGGTACGCCCCCGCCAGGTACGCGGCGTCCCGCGTGTGCAGCTTGCCCCAGTGCGGCCGCCCGTCGAGCCGGGTCATGATCTCCTCGACGCCCGCGAAGTAGGCGGAGTTGGGGGTCGGCCGGTAGACGTGGCAGGCGACGTACGCGGTCGGGCGCCCGTACGCGGTGGACAGCCACGCGTCGCTGGGCGGCGTCACCCGCACCTCCACCGGGAAGCCGATCTTCCAGTCCATCCGCTCGATCAGGTCGCGGAGTTCGCGCAGCGCCTGGGCCAGCCGCTCGCGCGGGATGGCGTACTCCATCTCCAGGAAGCGCACGTCGCGCCGCGCCGTGAACTGCTTGTACGAGGCGTCCACCGACGAGGAGTCGCCGAGCGCCGCCGCGCTGACGGCGTTGATGCGGGGGATGAGGCCGGGCAGCCGGGCGCCGAGCGCGCAGGCGGCGCCGAAGAGGGTGTTCTCCAGGAAGACGTTGTCCAGCCAGCGGCGGAACGCGCCGGGCGGCCTGGGCGGGCCAGGGCTGCGGTTGTTGGTCTTGACCAGGCAGGCGTCGGTGTGCGGCAGCCAGAAGAAGTCGAGGTGCTCGTTTTCCGAGGTCAGCTCGTCGAGCGAGCCGAGCATGTCGCTGAGCGCGAGCTTGCGCCGCCGGTTGTGCAGCAGGAAGGCCGGTTCGACGCGGAAGGTGACGCTGGTGAGTACGCCGAGCGCGCCGAGGCCGACGCGGGCGGCGTCGAAGAGGTCGTCGCCGGGGGAGACGGTGGTGAGCGTGCCGTCGGCGAGCACCATCTCCAGCTCGGCGATCTGGTCGGCGAGCCCGCCGCTGTCGCGTCCCGTGCCATGGGTGCCGGTCTGTACGGCTCCCGCCACCGTCTGCTCGGCGATGTCGCCCATGTTGGCCAGGGCCAGGCCGCGTTCGGCGAGCAGTTCGTTCAGCACGCGTAAGGGGGTGCCGGCGCGTACGGTCACCCGGTCGCCCGCGACGGATTCGATGCCGGTGAGCGCGTCGGGGCGGAGCATGATGCCGTCGGTGAGGGCCACCCCGGTGAAGGAGTGGCCCGTTCCCACCATGCGGACGCGGCGGCCGGAGCCTGCGGCGTCGCGTACGGCGCGGGCGACCTCCTCCGCGGAGGCCGGCACGCGGGTCTCCGCCGGGGTGCCCGTCTGGTTGCGCGCCCAATTGACGAAGGCCACGAGCACCCTCCAGCAGAAGAATCGTCCGGTCAGACGCGAACGATACTCACTGCTCCCAGCCCTCGGGAAGCGGGAAGGCGTCACCGGGCTCGAGCTTCTGGTCCTTGATCACCTCGGAGACCGTGACCAGGTGGTAGCCCTTGTTCTTCAGGGTCTTGATGAGCGCCGGCATGCCGTCGACGGTCTGCTTGACCCAGTCGTGCATGAGGATGATGCCGTTCTGCTCGGCGACCGCCAGCGTCTGCTTCTGGATGGCCTTGACGTTCTTGGAGCTCCAGTCCTTCGAACCGGCCGTCCACAGGATGATCGGCATGCCGAACTCGGTGGCGATGTCCGAGACCTGCAGGTCGGTGAGGCCGTACGGCGGGCGCAGCAGCTTGGGCTCGACGCCCGCGGCCTTCTTCACCGCGTCCTGCGTCTTCTTGATCTCGTCGCGGATCTTCGCGCCGTCGCTCTTGGTGAAGTCGGGGTGGCTGTAGCTGTGGTTGCCCAGCTCGTGCCCCTCGGCGACCATGCGCTTGACGAACTGCGGGCGGGCCTTCACGTACTGGCCCTCAAGGAAGAACGTCGCCTTGGCGTCGTACTTCTTCAGCGTGTCGAGCAGCTTGCCCGCGTACTTTCCGGGCCCGTCGTCGAAGGTCAGCGCGAGGCACTTGACCTGGGAGCAGTTGACCGGCTTCTTCGCCTTCGCCGTCTTCTTGGCGGCAGTGGACTTGGCTCCCTGGGCGGGGGCGGGGGTCGCCTCGGCGATGGCCGGCGCCGGGGCGAGAGTTGCGCAAACAGCCGCGATTGCTAGAAGTGAACTCAATTGTCGGGACATGACTAGTGCTTCCAGATTGTTGGGTGTTGCGAGGGATCTCCCGACCGTAGCGGATCAGCTCTCGGCGGGTGAAGCGGCCCCGGGAACTCTCAGCAAACCCGAACCACCGATCCCGATGGTCACCGCCACGACGGCCGCGGCCACGGAGAAGCCGTACGCGGCGGAGGCGCCGTACGCCTCGGTGAGCCGCCCGCCCGCCCACGAGCCCGCCGACACGCCGAACCCGATGGCCGTCGAGATCCAGGCCATGCCCTCGGTGAGCAGCGACTGCGGCACCAGCCGCTCGGTGAGCGAGAAGCACGTGATGAGCGTGGGCGAGATGGCGAAACCGGCCAGAAAGAGGGCGCCGGCCATGATCCAGGGATGGCCGACGAACATGATCGGCACCAGGCCGATCGCGAACAGCGCCAGCGCCCTGACGAACCGGGCCCGCAGCGAGATCCGCCAGCGGCGCGAGCCGAACCACAGCCCCGACACCATCGAACCGCCGGCGAACGCCGCCAGCAGGAAGCCCGCCACGCCCTTGACCCCGTGCTCCTCGGCGAAGGCCACCGTGATCAGGTCGACCGAGCCGAAGATCGCGCCGAGCGCCAGCGCGACGGCCGCCAGCACGGTCACCCCGGGGATCAGGATCGGCGTCCCCGACCCCGACTTGAGCTCCTGCACGGGCGGCTGCGTGCCGCGCTGCGCGGCCAGCGCCAGGCAGCCGCCCAGCATGCACAGCATGGCCACGATCAGCCCCGCGTACGGGTTCACGGCGGTCGCGAGCACCGTGACCAGCGCGGGCCCGGTGACGAAGACCACCTCGTCGGCCACCGACTCGAACGCGAACGCGGTGTGCAGGCGCCCGGAACCGCCGTAGATGACCGACCAGCGGGCCCGCACCATCGAGCCGATCGACAGCGACGTGGCGCCCACGACCAGGCCGGACAGGTAGTAGGTCCAGTCGGGCAGCCCCCAGCCGGCGAAGATCATGAGCGCGGACAGCGCGAGCGCGTTCAGCACCGCGAACGGCGGGATCACCCGGCCCTGGCCGAACCGGTCGACCAGCCGCCCGGACAGGGGAGCGGCCACGGCGAAGGCGAGATTGGTCGTGGCGGCGACCGCGCCTGCCGTGGCGTACGACTGGGTGAGCGTGGAGATCAACAGGATGACGCCGATGCCGAGCATCGACATCGGCATCCGGCCGATGAGCCCGGCCAGGACGAACGCTTTGACCCCGGGCCTTTCGAACAATCCCCGGTAAGGCCCGACCACGCCGTTTCCCCCTTACTTGTGCAGGCTAACCATTGCGCACCGTATGTCCGGATGGCAAGTGATTTAGCGGCGGGGTGAGTTAACGTGTCCCGAGTGTCCGGTCTTCCCAGCTTCCGTGCGGTCATGCTCATGGTCGCCGCCGTGCTCGTGGTCACCGCCGCGGCCGCGGGCGTCGTGATCGTCCTGGATCAGGATCTGGTCGGCACCACCCGGGGGACCGCCCAGGAGCCCGTGCGCAGGCCCCGCCCCCAGCAGCAGGCGCAGACCCCGGCGCCCCGCCTCGACCAGATGGTGCCCACCGCCGAGCCGGTCAAGGACTTCGGCGAGGGCGGTCCCAGCGTCACCGTGACGCCGCCGCGGGTGCTCGCCGTCGCCGCCGGGACCGTGCCCAAGCAGACCAGGTTCCGGCTGGGCGAGCTGGCCCACGTGCAGAAGGTGATCGTGGTGGACGCCGGCGCCGTCAAGGTGTCGGGCACGCCGCTGAACCTGCTGGCCGTGAACCCCGCCGAGTTCCGCTCGTGGACCCCGCAGCCGGTCGCCGACCAGCCCGCCGTGTGGAGCGCGCTGACCAGGGGCGAGCTGGTGGCCGACGCGGCGGCGATGAGGAAGTACGGCATGATCCTCGGCGCCTACTACCAGGTGGACGGCGGCCCAAGGCTGCGCGTGGCCGCCTCGGCGAGCCTCGGCCTGCACGGCGTCGACGGGATCATCAGCGCCGACCTCGGCAGGTCGCTGGGGTTCGCCCAGGGCGTGGCCGTGCTGCTGCACGGCAAGGAGGGCAAGATCAGCCAGGCGGGCGTGAAGAAGCTGCTCGGCAAGGGCAGCCAGGTCGTCCTGCTCGACGCCGCCGCCCGTACGCCCAAACGACAGCAGCAGCGGCGGCAGCCCGCCGAGCAGCAGGTCACCGTCGGCCGCCCGCGCAGCTACCTGGAGCTGTACAAGGCCGCCGCCACCCGCTGCCCCGGCCTGTCATGGACGGTGCTCGCCGCCATCGGCCAGGTGGAGAGCGGGCACGGACGCAACAACGGGCCGTCCAGCGCGGGCGCGCTCGGGCCGATGCAGTTCATGCCCGCCACCTGGAAGCACTACGGCGTGGACGGCGACGGCGACGGCAAGAAGGACATCTGGAGCCCGTACGACGCCGTGCCCGCCGCCGCCGACTACCTGTGCGCCAACAAGGCGGGGCAGGGCGGCGAGCGGCTGCGCAAGGCGATCTGGTTCTACAACCACTCGTGGGACTACGTGAACAAGGTCCTGGCGATCGCCGACGCCTACGCCAAGGCGTATGCCTGACGCGCCACGCCTGACTCAGGAAGCCTGGGGACGCCTGCGCGGCGGCGGGCAGCAGGTCAGCGGGCAGGGCACCGGCTCCGGTTCCTCCATCAGCTCGCGCACCATCTGGACGAAGCGCGGGTGCGTGCCGGCCGTCGCCGCCCGCTCCATGGGCAGCTCCAGCTCGGCGGCCACCTGCCTGGCCTCGGTGTCGAGGTCGTAGACGACCTCCATGTGGTCGGAGACGAAGCCGATCGGCACCAGCACCACCGAGCGGGCGTCGGTCTTGCGCAGGTAGTCGCAGACGTCCGGCTCCAGCCACGGCACCTGCGGCGGGCCGCTGCGTGACTGCCACACCAGGTCCCACGGCTCGGTGCGGCCCAGTGCCTGGTTGACCAGCTCGGCGCTCCTGCGCAGCTGCGCCTCGTACAGGCCGCCTTCGGGGCCGGCGGTCTCGGCCATGGAGACGGGGATGCTGTGGGCGGTGAAGACCAGCCTGGCGTCGTCACGGCCGAGCCGCTCGAGCGCGGCCCTGGTGTGGTCGGCCATCGCCGCCACGAACCCGGGGTGGTCGCCGTAGTGGCGCATCTTGACCAGCTCGGGGCCGCCCTCGATGGAGATCCGCTTGATGTCCTCGTAGTACTGGCGGCAGCTCGAATAGCCGGCGAACGCCGACGTGGCGAACACCGCGGCCTTGCGCACGCCGTCGGCCTTCATCTGCCGCACGGTGTCCTCGCCGAACGGATGCCAGTTGCGGTTGCCCCAGTAGACCGGCACGTCCACGACCTGGCGCAGCGCCTCGACCAGGTCGCGGTTCTGCTGGTTGATCGGGCTGACCCCGCCGAAGCTCTGGTAGTGCTCGGCCACTTCGAGCAGGCGCTCGCGCGGCACGCCGCGGCCGCGCACGACGTTCTCCAGGAACGGCATCACGTCGTCGGGACCCTCGGGGCCGCCGAACGACAGGACCAGCAAGGCGTCGTAAATTCCCACGTGACAACACTATGCGGGTGTGTCGGCGGTCCCTGCCGCGAGGTAGGTTCGGACGGGTGAGCGCATTCAACGACATACGCGACTATGTGGCCATCCCCCGAGTTCTCTCGCTCAAGCTCTCGCCCGACGGGTCGCGGCTGGTCTCCACCGTCCAGTCCCTGAACCCCGACGGCAAGTCGTTCGGCACCGCGCTCTGGGCGATCCCCGTGGACGGAGAGCCGTACCGGCTGACCCGGTCGGCCAAGGGCGAGTCGGCCGCCGTCTTCACCACGGGCGGAGACGTGCTGTTCACCTCCGCCCGCCCCGACCCCACCGAGAAGGACTCCACCGACGAGGTGCCCGCCCTGTGGCTGCTGCCCCGCGCCGGCGGCGAGGCCCGTCAGGTGGCGAGCAGGGCCGGCGGCATCAGCGCCGTGCGCACCGCGGGCGACGTGGTCGTCTTCGTCTCCGACGTGCTCGACGGTGAGGAGTCGGCCGACGCCGGCAAGCGCAAGGCCCGCAAGGACGCCGGGATCAGCGCCATCCTGCACGAGAAGTACCCGGTCCGTTACTGGGACCACGACCTCGGCCCCGGCCGGCCCCGGCTGTTCGCCGGCCGGCTCGGCGCCGACCGTCTCGAAGACGTCCGCGACCTGACCCCCGACGCGGGCGACGCGCTGCGCCAGGGCGACTTCGAGCTGACCCCCGACGGCGCCTCCGTCGTCGCGACCTGGCGGCTCTACCTGCCCAAGGGCGAGTCGCGTACGGAGCTGGTGGTCATCAACGTGGCCACCGGCGAGCGCCGCGTGCTGCTCAGCGACGACGACGCCGACTTCCAGGGCCCGCTCGCCGTCTCGCCCGACGGCACCAAGGTCGCCTGCACCCGCGACCGCAAGACCGGCTACGACGTCTCGGCGCGCTCCGAGCTGTGGATCGCCGACCTCACCACCGGGCAGGGCCGCGCGTACGCCCCCGACCTGTTCCCCATGGACGTCGCCTGGGCCCCCGACTCGTCGGCCGTCTACCTCGTCGCCGACCACCAGGGCCGCCGCCCCGTCTTCCGCGTGCCGCTCGACGGCGAGGTCACCAGGCTCACCGGCGACGACGCCGCGTACCTGCACGTCAACCCGTCGCCCGACGGGCGCTTCGTCTACGCCCTGCACAGCGGCATCGCGCTCGCCCCAGGCCCGGCCAGGATCGACGCCGCCACCGGCGAGGTCGCCGACCTGCCCTCGCCCGCGCCGCGCCCCGAGGTGCCCGGCACGCTCACCGAGGTCACCGCCACCGCCGACGACGGCGCGACCATCCGCGGCTGGCTCGCCCTGCCCGAGTCCGCTTCCGCCGCCGACCCGGCCCCGCTCGTGGTGTTCATCCACGGCGGCCCGCTCGGCTCCTGGAACGACTGGCAGTGGCGCTGGCAGGCGTGGATCCTCGCCCAGCAGGGCTACGCCGTCCTCCTGCCCGACCCCTGCATGTCCACCGGCTACGGCCAGGCGATGATCGACAGGGGCTGGGGCAACTGGGGCCCGCGCACCCAGGCCGACCTCGACGCGATCGTGGACGCCGCCATCGCCAGGGACGACATCGACGCCGAGCGCACCGCCGCGATGGGCGGCTCGTACGGCGGCTACATGGCCAACTGGCTCGCCGGTCACACCGACCGCTACAAGGCCATCGTCACCCACGCCTCGCTGTGGAACCTCGACCAGTTCTCCGGCACCACCGACTTCGCCACGTACTGGCGGCGGGAGTTCGGCGATCCCGGCGGCGAGCGCTACCAGCTGCTGTCGCCGCACAACTCGCTCGACCGCATCACCACCCCGATGCTCGTCATCCACGGCGACAAGGACTACCGGGTGCCGATCGGCGAGGCGCTGCGGCTGTGGTGGGACCTTTGCCGCACCGAGGTGGACGCGAAGTTCCTGTACTTCCCCGACGAGAACCACTGGATTCTCAAGCCGGGCAACATCGTCGCCTGGTACGAGACCGTGCTCGCCTTCCTCGGCCACCACGTGCTCGGCCAGGAGTGGAAGCGACCGGAGTCGGTGGCCTGATGACGGACTTCCTGAGGCTCGCCGAGGAGATCGCCCGCGAGGCCGGCGAGATGCTGCTCGCCAAGCGGCCCACGATGTCCCGCGAGATCGAGACCAAGTCAAGCCCCACCGACGTGGTCACCGCCCTGGACAAGGCGTCGGAGGCGCTCATCCGCGAGCGCATCACGGCCGCGCGGCCCGGCGACCGCATCCTCGGCGAGGAGCAGGGGGAGGCGCCCGGCGAGTCCGACGTGCGCTGGATCGTCGACCCGATCGACGGCACCGTCAACTTCCTGTACGGCCTGCCCGACTGGGCGGTGTCGATCGCCGTCGAGGTGGCGGGCGAGGTCGTGGCCGGCGTGGTGAACGTGCCGGCGCGCGGCGAGGTCTACACCGCCGCGCGCGGCGAGGGCGCCTGGCTCGGCGGTGAGCGGCTGCACTGCAACACCGGGGTGCCGCTGCCGCAGGCGCTGATCGGCACCGGCTTCGGCTACGCCAAGGCCCGCCGCGAGGTGCAGGGCGAGGTGGTGGCCAAGGTGCTGCCGCGCGTCCGCGACATCCGGCGCGGCGGCTCGTGCGCCATCGACATCTGCTCGGTGGCCGCGGGCCGGCTGGACGGCTACTACGAGCGCGGCGTCAACAAGTGGGACTTCGCGGCCGCCGCTCTCGTGGCGACCGAGTCGGGCGCCCGGATCGGCGGGCTGCACGGCAGGCCGATCGGCCCGGAGTTCGCGCTGTGCGCCGCTCCCGGCCTGTTCGAGGAGCTGCACGACCTGCTGGCGTCGCTGGACCCGCTGCGCGGCGCCTGAGCCGCGGGAGATGAGCGCCAAACGGCCGGGGCCACACGGCTCCGGCCGTTTCGCGTCGGCTAACGGGGCAGCGGGATGCCGTGATCGTCGGCCAGGCGCCGCAGGTCCTCGATCTCGGCGGTGAGGGTGTCGGCGAGGTAGTCGTCGCCGGCGCTGCGGGCCTCCCGCAGGTTCTTGTAAGCCTGGTCGAGGCGGTGTTCGATCGTGGTGGTGAACTCGCCCATCTCACCTACTCTCCGGGGGTCCGTTCCGTGCAAGGGCGAAGTATTGCCATCGTGGGCTGATGCCCGGGCAATGGGTGTCCCGCTGGCATACCCCAGGTCCTCGCCTTCTGAAACATGAATTTCACCAAGCTTCCGTAAGGCCGCCTCGCAGCGGCCCTGCGGCGCCCCTCGGCGTGGTCCGGAGCGGCCGGAACATGCCTTACCGTGCGCTTATCGAAGCTGTGGCCAGAATGAGTGACCGGAATGGGAGAGAGGTGTACCGAGCGTGCGCGTGCTGGTGGTTGAGGACGAGAAGGTGCTGGCCGACGCGATCGCGACGGGGTTGCGGCGCGAGGCCATGGCGGTCGACGTCGCCTACGACGGCGGCGGGGCGTTGGAGCGTACCTCCTACATCGACTACGACGTGATCGTGCTGGATCGCGACCTGCCGGTCGTGCACGGTGACGAGGTGTGCCGCAGGCTGGTGGAGCAGCGCACGGCCTCGCGCATTCTCATGCTGACCGCTTCGGGCGACGTGGACGACAAGGTGGAGGGCCTCGGCCTGGGCGCCGACGACTACCTGGCCAAGCCGTTCGTGTTCATCGAGCTGGTGGCCAGGGTGCGCGCGCTCGGCCGCCGCTCCGCCCCCGCGCTGCCGCCCGTGCTTGAGCGCGCCGGCATCCGGCTCGACCCCGGCAAGCGGCTGGTGGAGCGCGACGGCAGGGAGGTCGTGCTCACCAAGAAGGAGTTCGCGGTGCTCGAAGAGCTGATGCGGGCCGAGGGCGCCGTGGTCAGCCAGGAGGACCTGCTGGACAAGGCATGGGACGAGAACATCGATCCCTTCACGAACGTGGTCCGGGTGACCATGATGACGCTGCGTAAAAAGCTGGGCGAGCCGCAGGTGATCGAGACCGTACCCGGGGTTGGGTACAAGTTGTGACGGACAGGCCAGAGCGTGAAGCGGGTCCGACGCACCCCATGATCAGCCCGCATTCCGAGCGAAAGGCGACGCGCGTACAGGAGACGCCGCCGCCACCGACGGGTCCGCCGGTGTGGGACGGCCCCCCTCCGCCCGCGCAGGCGCTCCACCAACGCTCCACCATGGAACGTGTGAAGGAGCTTCCCGGCAAGGTCAGCATCCGGTGGCGCCTGACCCTCACCTATGGCGCCCTGGTGTTCGCCGCCGCCGTGGCGCTGCTGCTGTCGATGTACGCCATCATCGGCAACGCCATCAGTGAAGCCTGGCCGACCATCGACCTCGGGCTGGACCCCTTCTCCGACGCGCGGCTGCAGCAGCGCTGGCAGCAGTTCCAGCAGATGGCCATCGACAAGGCCCGCGACGCGCTGCTGTACAGCTCCGTCATGGCGCTGGCGGGCGTGGGCATCCTCGCGCTCATCATCGGCTACTTCGTGGCCGACCGCACGCTGAAGCCCGTCGCGCAGATGACCGCGACGGCGCGGAAGCTGTCGGAGAGCACGCTGGCCCACCAGCGCATCGCGCTCGAAGGCCCCAACGACGAGCTGAAGGAGCTGGCCGACACCTTCGACGCCATGCTGACCCGGCTCAACGTCGCCTTCGACACCCAGCGAAGATTCGTGGCCAACGCCTCACACGAATTGCGCACGCCGCTCACCATCAACAGGACGGTCCTGGAGATCGCGCTTTCCGATCCGCAGGCGTCCGAGGATCTCAAAGCGCTCGGCCGTACCCTCCTTGAGGTCAACGCGCGTAACGAGAAGCTCATCGAGGGGCTGCTGCTGCTCGCCAGGAGCGAACGCGAACTCGCGGTGCGCAAACCGCTGGACGTCAAGGAGGTCGCTCAGTCGGCGGTCGAACAGGTCACGCCGTTCGCCGAGGAACACGGTGTGAGCGTGGTCACCGATCTGGTCAGCGCGCCTACCGTGGGCGATCCCGTGCTCCTGGAGCGGTCGGTGAGCAACCTGCTCGAGAACGCGGTGAAGTACAACATTCCCGAAAGCGGAAAAGTCTGGATCCGTACGGGAATGGTGGACGGGGCCTTGGTTGTTCAGGTGGCCAACACGGGGCAGCACGTCCCCGCGTACGAGGTGAACAGCCTGTTCGAGCCGTTCAGGAGGCTCCATGCGGATCGGGTGGATTCGGCCAAGGGCGCCGGTCTCGGGTTGTCCATCGTGCGCGCGGTCGTGCAGGCCCACGGCGGGAATGTCTCCGCCGTGCCGCGCGATGGCGGAGGGCTTGTGGTGACCATTCGGCTACCGGCGCGCTGACGCGGAGGCGTTCCTGGCGCGTTCGTCCGCGTGTTGTCGCAAGGGGGCGTCTCGTTCTCGCCGCACATGTGGTTGGATGTGCCGTCGAACACGGTGGTGCATGACGCCAAGGCTGTGGGTTTCGCCATATTTGGCTAACCATTGCCGACGGCAGCAGGCCCTGACGTGTTGGGAGGTTCGTCGTCCGTTTCCTCGGGGTACCGATGGGAAATCTCCCCGACGGAACGGGCACAAGATGGGCTTCCCGGACGTTAGAAGACGCGCGATGAGCGCGAAGACATATAGATGAGGGGGATGGAGTAAGCACAATGGCTACCGACTACGACAGCCCGCGCAAGACAGACGACGACCTGGGTGAAGACAGCCTCCAGGAGCTTCAGGCGCGGCGCACCGACAAGTCGTCCGGCAGCATCGACATCGATGAGACCGACCTGGCGGAGTCGCTCGAACTGCCCGGTGCCGACCTGTCGAACGAAGAGCTCTCCCTGCGGGTGATCCCCCGCCAGGCGGACGAGTTCACCTGCTCACGCTGCTTCCTGGTGCATCACCGCAGCCAGCTGGCCTCCGAGAAGAACGGCCAGCAGGTCTGCCGGGAGTGCGCCGCCTGACCACTGGAGCGACCGAGCTCCGGGTAAGGGGACAGAGGACCACGACAGCCCACGAACCCGAGCGATCGCGACATCAGTTACGGAGGCAACGCGTGGCCGAACCGGAGAAAGACCGCCAACCGGACGATGAGGTCGCCGGCCCCGACCGCGAGGTCGGCGAGCTCGTCGGCAGGCTCACCGCTCCGGGTGAGCTCGAGCCGGCCGAGCGGCGCAGGCTGCTCGGCCGACTCGCGCAGAGGCTGTCCGAAGGAGCGAAGCGGGCACGGGCGACCGGCGCCGGCCGCGGCCGCTGGCTTGCGGACGTCTTCCTCAACATCGCGCCGCGCATCCCGATCAGGGACCTGCACACCCTTTCCGAGCACCATCACGGCCTGACCGGCGAAGAGCTCGCCGACGACCTGGTGCGCACCGCCCAGAAGGCCACGATGACGGTAGGCGCCATCGGCGGAGCACTGGCCGCGGCCGAGTTCGCCGCGCCGCCCCTCCTGCTCTCCGCCCCCGCGCAGCTCGTCGCCGAGACCATCGTCGTCGCGGCCATCGAGGTCAAGCTGCTGGCCGAGTTGCACGAGGTCTACGGCGTCCACGTCCAGGGCTCGGGCGCCCAGCGCGCCATCGCCTTCACCGCCGCCTGGGCCAGGCAACGCGGCATCGACCCCCTCGCCCCCGCGTCCGTCTCCCTGGCGCTCGGTGCGGCCACCAAGACGGCCCTGCGCAATCGCCTCATGCGCACGCTCGGCCGCCATCTCAGCACGTTCGGGCCGTTCCTGACCGGCGCCATCGCCGGCGGGGCGCTCAACCGCATGGCCACGAAAAAGCTCGGCGAGGCCATCCGCGCCGATCTGCGCATCAAGGCCCCGCTGCCCGAGGCCCCCGCGCCGAAGCCGGTGCGCGGCGGGGCGCGCGGCGAGCTGGAGGGCTAGCCGGGCCCTCCCGGCCGTCAGGCCGGGTGCGGCCGCAGACCGTCGAAGGTCATGCTGAGCAGCGCGTCGGCCAGATCGTCCGCCGATGCGCCACGCCCCGGCCGGTACCACTCGGTGATCGAGTTGACGGTGCCGAACAGCAGCCGCGTCACCAGGCCGGGATCGACGTCGGCCCTGATGGCGCCCTCCGCCACCGCCTCGCCGACCAGCCCGCTGACGAACCGGTCGAACTCCCTGCGCCGCTCCAGCGCCGCCTGCTCGGTGCCGCTGTTGCCGCGCACCCGCAGCAGCAGCGTCACATACGGCAGCCGCTCCACAAGGATGCGCACGCTCTGCCTGACGACCCACTCAAGCCGGTCGATGGCCGAGCCCGACGCGGCGCGCTCGTCGGCCACCATCGCGAACAACCCGTCAAGCGCCCGGTCCAATGCCCTGGCGAGCAGCTCCTCCTTGCCCGGCACGTGGTAGTAGATGGCCGACTTGGTCACGCCGAGCGCCTTAGCGAGGTCCTCCATGCTGGTGCCGTCGTAGCCGCGCTCGTTGAAGACACCGACCGCGATCGACAGCACCGACTCGGGATCGAGGCCCCGCCCGCGCCTGCGCGCGGGCGGGCGAGCGGCCCCAGAGGCGGCACTGGAGGAAGCCTGAGAGGCGGTCTCAGGCACGGCGCTGGTCGATGACGCGTTTGAGCTTGCCCACCGAACGCTCCAGCGTCTCGGGGTCCACCACCTCGACCTCGACGCTCACGCCCACGGTCTCCTTGACGGCGGTGCGCAGCGCCTGCGCCGCCGCCTCGCGCCCCTCCACGAACCCGGGCCGCGCCTCGACCCTGACCGTCATCACGTCGAGCCGTCCGGGACGGGTGAGCCTGAGCTGGAAGTGCGGCGACAGGCCCTCGATCCCGAGCACGATCTCCTCGATCTGGGTGGGGAAGACGTTCACGCCGCGCAGGATGATCATGTCGTCGGTGCGGCCGGTCACCTTCTCCATGCGGCGGAACGCGGGCCGCGCGGTGCCGGGCAGCAACCGGGTCAGGTCGCGGGTGCGGTAGCGGATGACCGGCATGGCCTCCTTGGTGAGGGTGGTGAAGACCAGCTCGCCCTTCTCGCCCGGCTCCACCGGCTCGCCGGTGAACGGGTCGATGATCTCGGGGTAGAAGTGGTCCTCCCAGACGTGCAGCCCGTCCTTGGTCTCGACGCACTCGTTGGCCACGCCGGGGCCGATCACCTCCGACAGGCCGTAGACGTCCACCGCGTCCAGGTCGAAGGCGTCCTCGATCTCGGCGCGCATCTTCTCCGTCCACGGCTCCGCGCCGAAGATGCCGACCCGCAGCGACGTGGCGCGCGGGTCGAGGCCCTGGTTCGCGAACTCGTCGAGCAGGGCCAGCATGTACGACGGCGTCACCATGATGACGTCGGGCTTGAAGTCCTCGATGAGCCGCACCTGCCGCGGCGTCATGCCGCCGGAGACCGGCACCACCGTGCAGCCCAGCCGCTCGGCGCCGTAGTGGGCGCCGAGCCCGCCGGTGAACAGGCCGTAGCCGTAGGCCACGTGCACGATGTCGCCGGGCCTGCCGCCGGACGCGCGGATCGAACGGGCCATCACCTCGGCCCACACGTCCAGGTCGTGCTTGGTGTAGCCGACCACGGTGGCCCGTCCCGTGGTACCGCTGGAGGCGTGGATCCTCGCCACCTGCTCGCGGGGCACCGCGAACATGCCGAACGGGTAGCTCTGCCGCAGGTCCTCCTTCGTGGTGAAGGGGAACTTGGCCAGGTCGGAGAGCTCCTTGCAGTCGTTCGGGTGCACGCCCGCCTTGTCGAACTTCTCCCGGTAGAGGGGGACGTTGCGATAGGCGTGGTCGAGGGTGTGCCGCAGGCGCTCGAGCTGGAGCGCCATCAGCTCGTCGCGGGATACGCGCTCGATGGGGTCGAGCTCGTGGGGTGCGGGGGGTCGTCCCAGTCTCATTTCGACCGTCTCACTTCAGCTCCCGGCTCCGGCCGCGGAACTCCGCGACCACCTGACCGTCGGGCCTGCGCACGGTGACGTCGTAGATGCCGCTGCGGCCGTAGCGCGTGCGCTCCTCCGCCTCGGCGATCAGCACGTCGCCCGCGTGAGCCGGGGAGACGAAGGTGATCTCCGCCCCCGCCGCAACCGTGACCGGCCCATGACTGTTGCACGCGCACGCGAACGCGGTGTCGGCCAGCAGGAAGACGTAGCCGCCGTGGCAGATGCCGTGCCCGTTGACCATCTGCCCGGTCACCGTCATCCGGCACACCGCCCGGCCCTCGCCCAGCTCCTCCGGCACGATGCCCAGGGCGGCTGATGCGGTGTCGGCCTCCATCATGCGGCGCGCACTATCCACAACGGTCTCCCTTGTCAACTGACCGAATGTTCGGTAAACCAATCACCAGCGGAACACGCCTGTCAAGAGCCACCACGCGCACCGGGGACAGCCGGGGCGTGAGCGGGAAGAGACTCCTAGGAGCGTGCACGCCGCCCCGGACCGACCGGCCGGGAGCGGCAGTGCCTTGAGCGGGAGGAGACAGCGATGGCCAAGCCGTTCGCCTCGTCGGCGGACCTCGGCGAGAAGCGGCAGTCCCTGGAGATCCTGGCGGACGGCGTGTACGCGCTCACCGCCGAAGGCGACCCCAACGTCGGAGCCATCGAGGGCGAGGACTTCCTCGTCTGCTTCGAGGCCATGGCCACGCCGGTGGCCGCCCGCCGCTGGCTGACCCGGCTGCGCGAGCACACCGACAAGCCGATCAGGTACCTCGTGCTCTCCCACTACCACGCGGTCAGGGTGCTGGGCGCGTCCGCGTTCGGGGCCGATGTGATCGTCACGCACGAGAAGACCCACGAGCTGATCGCCGAGCGCGGCGAGCAGGACTGGGCCAGCGAGTACGCGAGGATGCCCCGCCTGTTCGAAGAGCCCGGCTCGATCCCCGGCCTGACCTGGCCGACGGCGACCTTCAGCGACCGCTTCACCATCGACCTGGGCGGCGGGCGCGGCGACCTGGTCCTGCAGTACTGCGGGCGCGGCCACACCGAGGGCGACCTGGTGGCCTGGCTGCCCGAGCAGCGCGTGCTGTTCGCCGGCGACCTGGTCGAGTCGCAGGCCGCCCTCTACACCGGCGACGCCTTCCACCGCGACTGGGCCTCCACGACGCTCGACCGGGTGGCCTCGTTCGGGGCCGAGACGCTGGTCGGCGGGAGGGGAGCGGTGGCGCGCGGCAAGGACGCCGTCGCGGCGGCCATCGGGCAGACCCGCGACTTCCTGACCGTCATGATGCGCGAGGTGAGCGCGGCCGGATCGGTGAAGGAGGCGTTCGAGCGCACGCACAAGGCGCTCGCACCCCGCTACGGCTCCTGGCCGATCTTCGAGCACTGCCTGCCGTTCAACGTCTCGCGGCTGTGGGACGAGCTGCACGGCGTCGAACGGCCCCGCATCTGGACCGCCGAGCGCGACCGGCAGGTCTGGGACGAACTCCAGTCATGACCGCCGAGCCGCAGGTCATCGTGATCGGCGCGGGGCCGGTCGGGCAGACCGCCGCGCTGCTGCTGGCCCGCTGGGGCGTTCAGGTGCTGGTGCTCGATCAGCGGCCGGAACGGGGGAGCGGCGGCTCGAAGTCGATCTGCCAGCAGCGCGACGTGCTCGACATCTGGGCCGCCGCGGGCGCCGGGCAGGTCGCCGAGGAGGGGCTGGCCTGGACCACCGCCCGCACCTACTACCGCGGCCGCGAGCTGTTCTCCTGGACGTTCGAGCGCGAGGGGCCGCTGCCGCCGTGCGTGAACATCTCCCAGACCCGCACCGAGCAGATCCTCGACGCCGCCATCGCCGCCCAGCCGCTCATCGAGGTGCGCTGGCAGCACGAGGTGACCGGGCTGACCCAGGACGCGACCGGCGTCACCGTCCACTGCGGGCAGCGGCGGCTGCGCGCGCCGTACGTGCTGGCCTGCGCGGGCGCGCGGGGCCAGGCGGTACGCGCGGCGCTCGGCGTGGAGTTCACCGGTGAGACGTTCGACGACCAGTTCCTGATCTGCGACATCAAGGCCGACCTGCCGGGCTGGGAGAACGAGCGCCGCTTCTACTTCGACCCGGTGTGGAACCCGGGGCGGCAGGTGCTCATCCACCCGTGTCCCGGGGGCACGTACCGGATCGACTGGCAGATCGCGCCCGACTTCGTCCCCACCGACGCCGACATCGCGCGAAAGATCCGGCAGATCATCGGCGACCGCCCCTACGAGCTGCTGTGGCACAGCACCTACCGCTTCCACTCGCGCCTGGCCTCCCGGATGCGGGTCGGCAGGGTGCTGCTGGCCGGCGACTGCGCGCACCTGGTGGCACCGTTCGGGGCGCGCGGGCTCAACTCCGGGGTGCCGGACGCCGAGAACGCCGCATGGAAGCTCGCCTTCGTGCTCAACGGCTGGGCGGGGGATGAGCTGCTGGAGTCGTACCACGTGGAGCGGCACGCCGCCGCGCGGGAGAACCTCGAGGTCACCGGCGCCACCATGCGCTTCCTGGTGCCGCGGACCGTGGAGGAGCGCATGCGGCGGCGGGCCGCGCTGGAGGGCGGGCGCGCGGAGGAGATCGACTCCGGCCGTTTCGCCGAGCCCTTCTGGTACGTCGACTCACCGCTGACCACGCCCGAGCCCTCACGCCCGTTCGCGGGCAGGCCGCCCAAAGGCAGGTCGTGCCCGCCGTCACCCGGCGTGATCCTGCCGGATATGGCGCTGCCGGGCGGCAGACTACGCGAGATCACCCGAGACGGATTTCTCGTGCTATTGGGTGATATGTGCAATTCGAGTTTGTTTGCGCAGGTCTTGGGCAAGGTCATTACGGCGCCGCTCGCCGTTCGCGGGCTCGCGGAGATCGATGGGACTGGCTCGCTCGCTGAGAGGCTCGGTGCCGGGCCGGATGAAGCATGGATCATCAGGCCCGACTCCCACATCGCCGCGATCCTCCCCCAGGCGGGCCCGGAGCAGGTAGCGGCCGCTGTTAGCCGCGCGCTCGGCGGCTTTCCTGACATATGACCCCATAGGAGGACTGCGTGACTGGCCGTAGCTCGTTCTTGATCGTCGCGAACCGATTGCCGGTGGACCGCACGATCGAACCCGACGGAACGGCCTCGTGGCGCAGGAGTCCTGGCGGGCTCGTCACCGCGATCGCCCCGGTGATGCAGCGCCGCCACGGAGCCTGGGCCGGCTGGCACGGTGCACCAGACGAGAAGCTCGAACCCTTCCAGCAGGACGGGATGAACCTCATCCCCATCCCGCTGTCCGCCCGCGAGGTGGAGCTGTACTACGAGGGCTTCTCGAACGCCACTCTGTGGCCGCTCTACCACGACGTCGTGGCGACGCCTGTCTTCGACAGGCAG
Organism: Nonomuraea sp. NPDC052634; assembly: GCF_040678535.1. Classification (NCBI taxonomy): domain Bacteria; kingdom Bacillati; phylum Actinomycetota; class Actinomycetes; order Streptosporangiales; family Streptosporangiaceae; genus Nonomuraea; species Nonomuraea sp. NPDC052634. The sequence goes on from NZ_JBFATY010000009.1 coordinate 34,681, forward strand.
ATGTGGGAGGCGTACCAGTCCGTCAACCAGCGCTTCGCCGAGGCCGCCGCGGAGGCGGCCGAGGAGGGCGCCGTCGTCTGGGTGCAGGACTACCAGCTCCAGCTCGTGCCCGCCATGCTGCGCCGTTTGCGGCCCGACCTGCGCATCGGGTTCTTCTTGCACATCCCCTTCCCGCCCACCGAGCTGTTCTGGCGGCTGCCCTGGCGCAAGGACATCGTCGAAGGCCTGCTCGGCGCCGACCTGGTGGGCTTCCAGCTGCCCGGCGGCGCGTCGAACTTCCGCCGGCTGTGCCGCCGGCTGCTCGGGCTGCCGTACAAGGGGAACGAGATCTTCCTTGACGACCGCATTGTCACCACGCAGGCGTTCCCGATCTCGGTGGACTTCGCGCACCTCGACGCGCTCGTACGCGAGCCGCACATCGTGGCCAGGGCCAAGGAGATCAGGATCGAGCTGGGCGAGCCCGAGCACGTGCTGCTCGGCGTGGACCGCCTCGACTACACCAAGGGCATCGGGCAGCGCCTCGAAGGCTTCGGCGAGCTGCTGAAGGACGGGCGGCTGCGGCCGGGCGAGGCGGTGTTCGTACAGATCGCCACGCCCAGCAGGGAGCGCGTGGACGAGTACCGCAAGCTCCGCGACGACATCGAGCTGCAGGTCGGGCGGATCAACGGCGAGCACGCCCAGCTCGGCTACCAGCCCATCTGGTACTTCCACCAGTCCTACAACCAGGAGGAGCTGGCCGCGCTCTACCTCGCCGCCGACGTCATGGTCGTCACGCCCTTGCGCGACGGCATGAACCTCGTCGCCAAGGAGTACATCTCCTGCCACCACGACCTGCAGGGCGCGCTGGTGCTGAGCGAGTTCACCGGGGCGGCCGACGAGCTGCGGCAGTCGTACCTCGTCAACCCGTACGACGTGGAGGACATCAAGCGGCAGTTGCTGAACGCCATGCGGGCCACGCCGCACGAGCTGGCCCGGCGGATGCGGACGATGCGCCGCCGGGTCGCCACCTACGACGTGGACCGCTGGGCGAACGAATTCCTCACTGCCCTGGAGTCACCTGCTTCAGCGACTTCCACGCGTCGTAGCGCTTCTTGGCGGTCCGGTTGACCACGATCTGCGCCACCGACATGCCCACCCCCATGACGACGGCGTAGCCGATCGCCTCGCCGAGGCTGACCTCGGGTGATTCGGTGTCGACGGGCGGCTCCTTGCCGGTCGCCTTCGTCCAGGCGAAACCCAGGATCTTGCGGGCCGCCCACGCCGTCACCAGACCCACCAGGCCGCCGATGACGCGCCAGGCGATATCTGGCTTCTCCTCCGCCATGTCGCTCTCCCTTCCCCTTTGTAACGAACACTAGTCTCTACCGCTTGCCGGGCCCGCGAAGCCGTACCATAAGGAGGCATGACTCAACAGCGACTACGCCGTCCCTCCATGCCCCAAAAGCCGACTCTCGACGGCTTGGAGCAGGTATGGGTAGCTCGCTGGGACGAAGAGGGCACCTACCGCTTCGACCGGTCCGCCTCGCGTGAGCAGATCTATGCCATCGACACGCCGCCCCCGACCGTGTCGGGCTCGCTGCACATCGGTCACATCTTCTCCTACACCCACACCGACATCATGGCGCGCTACCAGCGCATGCTCGGCAAGTCGGTGTTCTACCCGCTCGGCTGGGACGACAACGGCCTGCCGACCGAGCGCCGGGTGCAGAACGTCTACGGCGTGCGCTGCGACCCGTCGCTGCCCTACGACCCCGACTTCGTGCCGCCGGAGAAGCCCGGCAAGCGGGAGATCTCCATCTCCCGGCGCAACTTCGTGGAGCTGTGCCACAAGCTGACCGCCATCGACGAGCAGGCGTTCGAGGAGGTGTGGAAGCGCATCGGCCTGTCGGTCGACTGGTCGCTGCTCTACACCACGATCAGCGACGAGGCGCGGGCGGTCTCGCAGCGGGCGTTCCTGCGCAACCTGCTGCGCGGCGAGGCGTACCTCGCCGAGGCCCCGACGCTGTGGGATGTCACGTTCCGCACCGCGGTCGCCCAGGCCGAGCTGGAGGACCGCGAGTGGCCGGGCGCGTTCCACAAGATCTCCTTCTACGGCGAGAAGGGCTCGGTCTACATCGAGACCACCAGGCCGGAGCTGATCCCCGCCTGCGTGGCGCTGGTGGCCCATCCCGATGACGAGCGTTACAAGGACCTGTTCGGCACCTCCGTGCTGACCCCGATCTTCGGTGTCGAGGTGCCGGTGCTCGCCCACCGCCTGGCCGAGCCCGACAAGGGCACCGGCATCGCGATGATCTGCACGTTCGGCGACGTCACCGACGTCACCTGGTGGCGCGAGCTGCACCTGCCCACCCGGCCGGTCATCGGCTGGGACGGCCGGCTGCTGCCCGAGCCGCCCGAGGGCGTCGATCCCGGGCCGTACAAGGAGCTGGCCGGCAAGACCGTCCACAGCGCCCGCGAGCGCATCGTGGAGATGCTGCGCGAGTCGGGCGACCTGGTGGGCGAGCCCAGGCCGGTCAAGCGCACGGTGAAGTTCTACGAGCGCGGCGACAAGCCCCTTGAGATCGTCACCACCCGCCAGTGGTACATCCGCAACGGCGGCCGCGACGAGGAGCTGCGCCGCCGGCTGCTGGAGCGCGGACGCGAGCTCAACTGGCACCCGCCGCACATGCGGGTCCGCTACGACAACTGGGTCGAGGGGCTCACCAGCGACTGGCTGATCTCCCGCCAGCGCTTCTTCGGCGTGCCCTTCCCGGTGTGGTATCCGATCGACGAGAACGGCCAGCCCGTCCACGACGCGCCGATCCTGCCCACCGAGGACATGCTGCCCGTCGACCCGTCGTCCGACGTGCCGCCCGGCTACACCGAGGAGCAGCGCGGCGTGCCCGGCGGGTTCATGGCCGACCCCGACGTCATGGACACCTGGGCCACCTCGTCGCTCACCCCGCAGATCGCCGGGCGATGGGGCACCGACGACGACCTGTTCAAGCGGGTGTTCCCCGCCGACCTGCGGCCCCAGGCCCACGAGATCATCCGCACCTGGCTGTTCTCGACCGTGGTGAGGTCCCACTACGAGTTCGGCGAGGTGCCCTGGAGCGACGTGGCCATCTCGGGGTGGATCCTCGACCCCGACCGCAAGAAGATGTCCAAGTCCAAGGGCAACGTCGTCACGCCGCTCGACCTGCTCGACAGGCACGGCTCCGACGCGGTGCGCTACTGGGCGGCCAACGGCCGCTACGGTGTCGACACGGCCTTCGACCCGGGGCAGCTCAAGATCGGGCGGCGGCTCGCCATCAAGATCCTCAACGCCTCGAAGTTCGTGCTCGGCCTGGCCGAGAGCGACGGCGAGGTCACCGAGCCGCTCGACCTGTCGATGCTGGCGGCGCTGGCCGACACCGTGCGCGAGGCCACCGAGGCGTTCGAGTCCTACGACCACACCAGGGCCATCGAGGTCGTCGAGCGCTTCTTCTGGGCGTTCTGCGACGACTACCTGGAGCTGGTCAAGGCGCGGGCGTACGAGTCGGGTCCCGCCTCCGCCTCGGCGCACGCGGCGCTGCGGCGGGCGCTCGACGTGCTGCTGCGGCTGTTCGCGCCGTTCCTGCCGTTCGTCACGGAAGAGGTCTGGTCGTGGTGGCGCGAGGGCTCGGTCCACCGCGCCTCCTGGCCGGTCGCCGAGCGCGGCACCGGCGATCCCGCCGTGCTGGCCGTCGCCTCCGACGTGCTGGCGCAGGTGCGCAAGGCCAAGTCCGAGGCCAAGCTGTCGATGCGCGCCGAGGTGTCGCGGCTGTCGGTGTGGACGCCCGACGTCGAGCTGCTCAAGCAGGCCCAGGACGACGTGTGCGCGGCGGGCAACGTCGAGGAGTTCGTGCTCGATCACGGCGAGCAGCTCAAGGTCGAGGTGGACCTGTCGGCGCCCGAGCCCGTCGCACAGCCCGAGTCCGCCTGACGGCCCGAGTCCGTCTGACGGCCCGAGTCCGACTCGAAGGCCGTCTCAGGCGCCGGCCCCGGGCCCGGCTTCTCGCCGGCCGGGGCCGGCGTCCCTGGTGACGTCTCTGTGGACGGCGACGAAGAGCGAGTAGGCAGCGCCGTCCGCCGGTGGCGGGCGGTCGCGGAAGTCGTCGATCACCTCGCGCAGCCGCCGCCACAGCTCCGCGTGGTCCTCCTCGGTGAGCCGCACGCCGAGCCTGGCGAACTCGCCCTCCGCGACGTCGATCAGCCGCACCTCCTCCAGGAACGCGCCGAGCATGGCCGCGTTCGCGCCGGTCACGCCGCTCTCGCAGACGTCCATCTCCCACGTCTTGCCGGTGGTGCGGTAGGGGATCTCCGTCGAGCCGCGCGGGCCGGGGCGGCGGGGCTCGGCCGCCAGGAAGCCCGTCTCCACGAGCTTGCGCACATGGTGCAGCGTCGTGGCGGGGTTCGCGCCCAGCCGGCCCGCGATCTCCTTGTTGGTCAGCGCCTCGTCCAGGCAGAGCCGCAGAATGCGCAGGCGCGTCGCGGAGGCCAGTGCGCGGGCCTCCGTCTCGGTGGCGGGGCGGCGTTGGGTGGCCATGGCAGGTCACTCTATTACCGGGTGACTCTCCGCCTATCCCTCCACACCTGGATGAAGTCGGCATTCCGCTAGCGGTAGTCGCACACCCCCGTCGGGAAGATCTGCTTCAGCCGGGCCCGCTGCTCGGCGGTGGGCTTCCAGGAGCCGTACAGGCCCTTCGCGATCGCCCGCTCGACCGGCTGCAGGCGGCACTTGAAGACGCCGCCCTCGATCGGGCCGCCCGCCACCGTGCGCGAGGTGCCGTACAGGGGGAAGCGCTTGGTGCACGCCCCAGGGGCGCGGTGGTCGAGCACGCCGTCCCAGACGTGCGGACCCGCGGCGATCTCGGTGCCGTCGGTGGCGAAGCAGCGGTCCACGGCCTTGGGCGGCTTGTTGCCGATCACGCCGCGTGACGGATGCCTGCGGATGTTCGCCATCCACTGGTCGATCACCTTGAGCGCCTCCGGCGTCTGGTCGAACTCGGGCCCGTCCGGACGCGCGTCGGTGAACCAGACGACCTGGTTGCCCGCCTGGCCGTCGTGGTTCAGCATGCGCTTCCTGGCGGCGAACGACTGGTGCGCGTTGTGCATGTCCAGCTCCTCCTCCAGGTAGTGGCGCCAGTCGATCACCGGGATGTCGATGTCGCCGCCGAACACCAGGCCGCTGCGCAGCACGTTCCTGATCGCCGCCGGGTCGCCGGTGCGGCGCGGCGCCGGGTCGCCCTGGTGGGCGTTGCGCGCGCTCCACGGGTCGAAGTCGGCGGGACAGACCGAGGGCACGAACGGGCAGCCCTCCTGCACCATGTCCTTCGCCTCCTTCCACGAGCCCACGCGCGCGTTGAGGTCCAGGAACTCCTCCGGCGTCAGCACGCCGTCCCTGAGCGCCTTGAAGCCGTACTGGACGCCCACGTTGTCCCACGTCGAGCGGGCGTAGCCGTGCTCGTCCACGCCGTAGACGGTGCGCAGGTCGTCCCAGTGCGTCCACTGCACGGTGTCCTTGACGCCCGGCGGGTCCATGCGCTCCCACTCGGGGTCGTTGTTCGACGTCCACAGCGGGTTCATGGTCAGCGGGGTCAGGCCGCGCCAGCCGTTCACGCACTCGTCGGAGCCGGGCTTTCCGGTGTACGGGTTCGCGACCGTGTCGCTCGCGTTCATGCCGATGAGCGCCGTGCGGTCGTCCCACTTCGCCCAGCGCGGATGGGCGTCCATGTAGCGTTCGAGCAGCTCGCAGTCGCCCACGTGGATGGTCTGGGTGACCATGTCCGGATACGAGTACTGCGGGATCGCGGCGTCGATGATCCGGGTGCCGTGGTTCTGGGCATAGATGTACTGCTGGATCGCGCCGCCCGACGCGCCCACGCCCACCGTGTAGAGCGGCGGGCCGTACCGCTCGATGAAGCGCTCCTTGACCATCAGGGCCGTCTCGCCGCCCAGGATCAGGTTGTAGTGCGTGTTCGTACGGGTGCCGGACGAGTACATGATCGCGTAGCCCTGGCCGAGCTGGTACGCGTCCAGCGCGCCGCCGCCGATCGTGCCCTGGTCGTGGCCGATCGCCACGCCGCCGTCGAACCGGTAGACCGCCCGGCCGGTCCAGCCGTCCTCCAGCATCGCGATCGAGTACAGGAAGCGGTTGATGACGCCGCGCTCGCGCTTGACGACGAAGTCGACCGTGCGGCCGTCAGGCAGCGTCGTCGTCGCCATGTCGGCGGGCCGCTCGGCGGGCATCGGCTTGAACGTGCCGTCCGTCGAGCGATAGAGGCGGTCGGTCACCGTCGGCGCGAAGCAGTCCTTGCTCCAGCCGCCCTCGACCCGCATGCCCTGGCCGTCCTGGTTGTCGGCGACGGGCGGGCCGAGGCCGCTGCGCTCCGTCTTGCATAAGAACGGGTACTGGTGCGGGCCCGAGAAGATCGGGCCCTCGATGGGGTGGTTGCGTAAGCGGATGCTCGTGCGGTGGTGGCCCGCGACGGCCGTGATCGTGTTCTCCCCGATCCGCAGGCCGGTCACCAGGCCCGTACGGCTCTTGCCGGTACGGGTGAACGCCGCCGTGACGTCCTCGCCGTTGCGCAGCACCCTGATCTTCGCGTCTCCGTGCACCCTGATGAGGGCGTCGCCGCCGCTGACCTGGTCGGGGCGGCTGGACAGCACCTCCAGCGCCGGCCGGGCGGCTTCGGACGCCTGCCCTGCGGCGGAGGCGGTGGCAGAGGCGGAGGCCGGGGTGGCGACGAGGCAGGACGCGAGCATGGCGAGGATCACCGGAGCCTTCATCATGGTCACGACGGTGACACGGCCCCGCCCGCTTGCACAGACCCGATCTTGCCGCCGTGCGGAGCCGCGCCGGCCGCGTGCGCGTACGCGCGGGGGCTGCGCTGAGCGTGTGCGTGCGTGTATGCGAGGGCCGCGTTGATCGCGTGCGCGCGTACGTGCTGGGAGGCGCTGATCGTGTGGCGCGTGTCGCACGGGCGTGCATGGGGCCGTGGCCGCGGCTCGTGGGCGATTTCGCTCACAGCGGTCGGGGCGATATCCGCGCGCGTCACGGGCCCGGACATGCCAGTCTGGAACACGTGCTGCCCGACCGCCCAACCAAGCTCGTGCCGCCCGTGCTGGCCAGGATGGCCGCATGGTCCGGTTGCCTGATCCTCGTCGGCGTGGTCGTCTACTTCATCGTCCAGGCCATCGCACGCCTGGCGTTCGTGGCGCTGCCCGTGGCGATCGCGCTCCTGCTGACCGCGCTGCTGTTCCCGCTCACCAAGAGCCTGCGCAACGCCGGCATGCGGCCCATCTACGCCACCTGGATCACCATGCTGGTCGCGCTGGCCGTGCTCGTCGGCACGGGATGGCTGGTCGGGGCGCGGGCGAGCGAGGAGTTCCCCGGCCTGGTCAGCCAGGTCCAGGAGACCGCGAGGACCGTGCAGGAGTGGCTGATCACCGGGCCGCTCCACCTCGAAGAGGCGCAGATCACCGACTACGTCGACGAGATCGCCGCCATGGTCAACGAGCAGCGCACCGCCATCACCGGCACCGTGCTGTCGGCCGGCGCGGTCGCCATCGAGGTGCTCGCGTCCATCGTGCTGCTGCTGTTCGTGACGTTCTTCTTGCTCAAGGACGGCGATCGCATCTGGGTCTGGTTCCTGAAGGCGTTCGGCTCGGTGGCGCCCAGGGTCGACCGCGCCGGGAGGGCCGCCTGGACCACGCTCTCGCACTACGTCCAGGGCACCGTGGCGGTGGCCGCCGTGCACGGGCTCATCATGGGCGTCGTGCTCGCCGGCATGGGCGTGCCGCTGTGGGCGCCACTGGCGGTGATCATCTTCTTCGCCAGCTTCATCCCCATCGTCGGCATCTTCTTCGCCGGCACCGTCGCCACCCTGGTCACCCTGGGCGCCAAGGGGCTCGTCTACGCGCTGATCTTCCTCGGCATCCTCATCGTGGAGCAGCAGCTCGAAAACCACGTTCTCCAGCCGCTGATCGTGGGCCGGGCGCTGCACTTCCACCCGCTGGCCATCATCCTCGTGCTGTCCGTGGGCGGCGTCCTGGCCGGCATCGCGGGCGCCGCCGTGGCGGTCCCGGTCGCGGCCGTCATCTACCGCGCCCTGCCTGAGCTCCGCCACAAGCCGCCGGAGCTGCCCCCGGGCCACGACGACTCCACGGCCCCACCGGGCTCACGCCCACCCGGCGACACCCCCGACCGCCACGGTGACGGTGGGGGTCCTTCCGGCGGTGACGGCGACGACTGGGGCCGCCCTGATGACAGCGACGACTGGGGCCGTCCTGATGACGGTGACGACGCTGGTCGTGACCGCCGTGGTGACGGCGGCGGCACTCGTGGCCGTCGCGGCGGTGGTGGCGGTGGTGGCCGTCGCGGGGGTGGTGGCGGTGCTCACGGCGGCCGTATTGACGGTGGCGAGCGGCGAGACGCCGTCCTCGCACGAGACGACAGCTCCTCGCCCGACGGCGACGCCCGCAGCGACGCAGGACAGGACGGCCGTGCTGCGCAGGCGGAGGATGCTATGCAGACGAGCGGCGCTGGGCACGCCAGCGGTGCTGTGTAGGCGAGCGGTGCCGTGCAGGCAGGCGGTGCTGTGCGCGCGGTCGGTGCTAAGGCCGGTGCGGTGGCGAGGCGCGGATGGCCGTGCGTCTCGCGATGGGCGCGATGCGGGAAGCGACACCCGCGATGCCGGGAGCGACGTCACCGGCCCTGGTGCCCCCGGCCCTGGTGCGGAGGTCGCCTCTTCCCGTGCATAGTCCTCGGGGATCTTCCCGTGCGTAGCCTCGGGCGGCCGTTCGGTGCGAAGCGGCGTGACCCGGGAGCGGCGACTCAGGCGTCTCGGGCGCGAGCGGCTTTCCACGTGAGCCGTCCGCCGGGCGGAGGGCGGTTTGCACGGTGGCCGTCGGCGGTCGGCGCGCGCTGGCCGGGTCGTGCAAGCCGTCCGTCAGGTGGAGGGCGGTTTGCCGCGTGCGGGGTTCCCTGGGAGCGGGGAGGGCGCGGGTGGGCTGGTCGCGTGGTTCGGGTGGTGGCGGTACGGAGTAACCTCATCACCCGTGACGCGTTCCTCCCTCACCACTCCGCCGCCCGGCGCAGAACGCCCGGAGGCGCCGCCGGGGGCGCCCGCGCCGGGCACCGTCCTGGGCTCCCACTACGGCCGGTGTTTCGGATGCGGCAGCGAGCACCCGACGGGGCTGCACCTGAAGGCCAGGACGCCCGACGGTGCGACCGTCGAGGCCGAGTTCACGGTGGGGGAGGCGCATCAGGGCGCGCCGAAGCTGGCGCACGGCGGTGTGCTGGCGACCGCGATGGACGAGGTCATCGGTATGTCCGTCTACCTGTTCCGCAAGCCTTATGTGACGGGACGGCTGGAGACCGACTACCTCCTCCCCGTTCCCGTGGGCACGACACTCCACCTGCGTGCCTGGTGCAACGGCATCGTGGGCAGGAAGGCGTACCTTGAGGCTGAGGGGCGCATCGGCGCTCCAGACGGACCGGTCGCCGTCCGCGCGGCAGCGCTGTTCATCGAGGTGAACATGGAGCACTTCGCCGAGCACGGCGATCTGGCCGCCATCGAGGTCGAACATCCGGACTACGAGGTGAATCCTTGAGCAGCAGAGTAGAGGTCCTCATCCAGCGGCTCGACAGCGAGCTGCCGATGCCGTCGTACGCGCACGCGGGCGACGCCGGCGCCGACCTCTACGCGGCCGAGGACGTGGAGCTGAAGCCCGGCGAGCGCGCCGTGGTCGGCACGGGCGTGGCGATCGCGCTGCCCGACGGCTACGCGGCGTTCGTCCATCCGCGGTCCGGCCTGGCGGCCAAGCACGGGGTCACGCTCGTCAACGCGCCCGGCACGGTCGACGCCGGCTACCGGGGCGAGATCAAGGTGACGTTGATCAACACCGACGCCAAGGAGCCGTTCCGGCTGCGCCGGGGCGACCGCGTGGCGCAGCTCGTCGTGCAGCGCGTGGAGCGGGCCGCCTTCTACGAGGTGGAGCGCCTGCCGGGTTCCGTACGCGGCGCGAACGGGTTCGGGTCCACAGGGCGTTGACCGGTGCGGGGCCCGAGACGGGGCCCGGAGATGGTCGTCAGACGTACAACGGGCCGGCCGGCCCGATGAACAGGGAGAGTGAGGAACGTGTTCCGACGTCGTCGTCGACGTGAGCAGCCGGAGCCGGTGGTCGAGCAGGAGCCCGCGCCGCCGATGCGTGAGTCCGGCCCGTGGGACGCCGACGAGCCACATCCGGACAACGACCGCATCGACCTGGGCGGTCTGCGACTGCCGCACAACCCTGACTTCGACGTGCGGCTGGCCTCCGTCGGAGACCAGCACGTCGGCGTGGTCGTCCTGTACGACGAGAGCTCGCTGCAGCTGCAGGCGCTGGCCGCGCCGCGCAGCATGGACCTGTGGGACGAGATCAGAACGAAGATCGCCGGCCAGGCTGGTCACCTGCAGGAGCAGGAGGGCCCGTTCGGCACGGAGCTGAGCGGCGAGATGCGGGTCGACGGCGGCAGCAGGCCGGCCCGCTACATCGGCATCGACGGGCCCCGCTGGTTCCTGCTCGCGGTCATCTCGGGCAAGGCGGCGGTCGATGACGCGACGGCCGAGGCGTTCCACGAGTTCATCAAGGACGTCGTGGTCGTCAGGGGTGACGAGCCGATGGCGCGGGAGGAGCCGATCCCGCTGCGCCGCCCCAACGACCCGAGCCGCCAGGAGACGGCCGAGCGGTCGAGGTTCAACCCGTACAAGCGAGGGCCTGAAATCAGCGAGATTCGCTAGCGGCCGACATCACATAGGCTGAGGCATCATGGGTACGGCAGAGCCCCCCAAACGCGGGGGATTGCGCGGGTTCTTCAGCCGGCTGGCCTCCCCCCAGTCAGAGATCGAGGCCCGCGAGCTGCGGGAGGACGCCGACGAGGTCGGCGCCACTCCGATCGTCTCGTGTGGCGGCCGCCGCCGCTTCTGCGTGGCGGGTACGCTACGTACGGTGACACTGCGTCCGAGAGGCGGTGCTCCTGCTCTCGAGGCCGAGCTCTATGACGGGTCCGACGTCATCGACCTGGTCTGGCTCGGCCGCCGCAAGATCGCGGGCATCGAGCCGGGCCGCACGGTCAAGGCCGAGGGCCTGGTCAGCATGCAGGACGGGCGCAAGGTGATGTTCAATCCGCGTTACGAGCTGCGGCCAGGGAGTTGATCAGGTGAGTGCCGAGGCGGAAGAGGTCGCCCACGACACCGTGGAAGCGGCGGTTCGAGCACAGCTGGCGAAGGCGCTCGGCGGTGTCCGGGGCATCATCGAGGCGGCGGTGCCGACGATCGCGTTCACTTTGTCGTGGATCTTCAGCGAGGATCTGAAGCTGTCGCTGATCATCAGTATCTCGCTGTCGGTGTTGTTGCTGCTCGTACGGCTGCTGCAGAGGTCCACGCCGCAGTTCGTGATCAACAGTCTGATCGGCATCGCGATCGGTGCGTTCTTCGCCAGCCGTACGGGCGACGCGAAAGACTACTTCCTGCCCGGCATCCTCTACAACGCCGGCTACGCCGTGGTGATGCTGATCTCCATCGTGACCCGGTGGCCGATCGTCGGATTCCTCATCGGCTCGGTCACGGGCGACCCGACGGGCTGGCACAAAGACCCGGGCATCGTGAAGCTGTGCACGCGGCTGACCTGGCTGCTGATGCTGCCGTGCGCGATCCGGGTGGCCGTGCAGGGGCCGGTCTACCTGTTCGGCGGCGGTGACCAGGCGGTCGCCGCGCTCGGCTTCGCCAAGATCATCATGGGGTGGCCGTTGCAGGTGGCGGCGCTGGCGGCCATGGTCTGGGTGCTCGGCCGCGGCCGCACCCCGGTCAAGCCTCCGGTCGCCCCCGCCTGACCCCTCCGGCCTCGGCCGGTACGGGACAGTACAAGACGGCACAAGACGTACGAACCTGGCCTGAGCTTCGGCCCGTACCCCGCCCGAGTGGAGGACCGGCGGGGTGCGGGCCGCACCCATGTGAGCAGAGTGTGCCCGGTAGGGCGGGGGCTGCGCCCGGGAGAGGCTGGAGCGCGGGGCTGCGCCCGGGAGGGGCCGGAGTGCGGGGCTGCGCCCGGGAGGGGCCGGAGTGCGGGGCTGCGCCCGGGAGGGGCCGGAGTGCGGGGCTGCGCCCGGTGAGCCGGGACGCGTCTGCCGCGGCTGTGGGACGCGTCTGCCGCGCCCCACGGCAGACGCGTGCGGGTCAGCGGTCGTCGTGTTCGGGGTCGAAGGCGGTGGGCTCGGCGGGCAGCGTGTAGCGGGCGGCGATCAGGTCGGCCATCCGCCGCCGCGTCTCGCCTGGGTCTGCGGCCTCGTCCCCCTCCAGCGCCGCCGCCTCCTCGGCCAGCTCGGCGTCGCCGAGACTCTCGCGTATCCACGTCGAGTAGTCGCCGCGCCGCAGGTGGTGCAGCCAGGTGTCGTCGTCCACGCCCTCGCTCAGCTCCACGAACGTGTGCAGGTTCCTGGCCCGCAGCCGCAGCCGCTGCTCCGGCCCGGTGAAGTAGAAGCTCTTGTCCTTGGACATGGTGCCGGCGGCGTACTTGCGGCGGTGCCGGGTGCGTTCGACGCGGGCGGGCGCCAGGGTGAGCCGCCGGGCGGAGCCGGTGCCGTCGAGCCACAGCGCGATGTCGCCGGACGCGCCGGTCACCGGGGGCGCGTCGAGCCCGCGCGCGGTGGCGAACGCGGCGAGCGAGTTCTCCGGGTTCTTGCCGACCGCGACGGTGCTGTTGACCATGCGCAGCGCGGCCGGGCTGAGCGCGTCGGGATGCACGGTGATCATCAGTACCGAGCCGAGGTCGCCGGGGCTCTGCAGCGGCACGTGGCGGACCTCGGCGGGCATGAGGTGGTGCGCCTCGTCGAGGATGAGCCAGTGCGGGTGCCCGAGCCTGGCGCGCAGGCCGGCGACGCGGGGCAGCAGCTCGGCGAAGTACGCGGGCCGGTCGCGCAGCTGCAGGCCGATGAGGTTGATGACGACGCTGTGGGCGGGGTGCTCCAGCGTGTGCAGGACCTCGTCGATGGCGGGCACCCGGTCGGGGTCGCCGAGTACGGTCACGCCCGGATATTCGGCGTAGTCGCCTTCGGGGTCCACGATGACGCACTGGTAGCCGTCGCCGACGAGCCGTTCGAGCAGCGCGGTGGTGACGGTGGACTTGCCGCTGCCGGAGGGCCCGGCGACCAGCAGGCCCAGCCCGTACGTCGGCAGCCGCACCTCGGCGCCGTCGTCGTGGCCGAGCAGCACGTGGTGACGGGCGAGTTCGAGGCCGTCGAGGTCGCCCGCCAGCAGCTTGCCGGCCAGCTCGGCCACCCCCTGCCCGGCCGCACCGTCGAGGGCCAGGTCGCAGGACTCCCTGAGCGCGGGCGTGGCGTTGGCCACGGCGGCCCCGCACTCGGCGACGCTCAGGAACGCGTGGTCGTTCTCGCCGTCGCCGACCGCGACCGTGCCGTGCCGTGACAGGCCGAGCCGGTCGAGTGCGGCGGCCAGGCCGCTGGCCTTGTTGACACCGGGCGGCAGCACCATGACCGCGCCCTTGTTGTAGATGACCTGCAGCTCCAGGCCCAGCTCGCGGATGGCTTCGAGGACCGTCACGTCGTGCGGTTCGCGGGTGGCCACCACGACCTGGCCGACGCCGAGCGGGGTGACGCCCGCAGCGCGCAGGCGCTCGGCGAGCTCGGGCGGCGGGGGCGTGGCCAGGGCGTCGCAGGTGCGCTGGTGCGGGTCGTACAGCAGCCCGCCGTTCTCGGCCACGATCAGGTCGAACAGGGCGGGGTGCGGGAAGACCGACAGCAGGTCGTCCAGCTCGCGGCCGGTGACCAGCAGCAGCTTGATCCCGGCCTTGGACAGGCGTTCGAGCGCCGCTATGGCCTCCTCGTCCGCCTGGCCGCCCCTGGCGAGGGTCTCGTCGTAGTCGGTGGCCAGCACGTTGTAGCGCATGGCCCTGCCCTACCCGCTCAAAGGTAAAGATCTCCGGGTGGAACGCTGAACCAGTCGATCCACTCTCGGGGGTACAAGCCTGGCGAACATTCGCCTCTTACTTATCGGGGGACCGCCATGTACAGATGCGCTATCGCCGCCGTCACCATGACCGCCGCGGCGCTGCTCCTCTCCACCACGCCCGCGATCGCCGCCACCTTCCAGGGGGCGGCTCACCCGTGCGGAACGGGTGTGACGGACGTGCTCAGGCTCAAGCCGTTCACGATCTGGACCACCGACGGCGGGTGCGCGACGGTGTGGTTCAAGCGCAAGCACGACCACCACCACAAGCACGTCGGCCTGTTCTGACGCGCGGGCCCGAGCGCGGGCCCGAGCGAGGGCCCGCGTGCGGCTAGTGCTGCGACAGGAGGTGGGCCAGCTCCTGCTCCACCTCCTGGCTGGCAACGAACAGCAACTCGTCTCCGGCCTCCAGCGGGTCGTCGGCGGTCGGCACCAGCACGCGGCCCTCGCGCAGGATCGCCACCAGCGCCGAGTCGGCGGGCCACGGCACCGAGCCGGCCCGCTGCCCCACCACCGGCGCGTCGTCGGCCAGCGTGAGCTCGACCAGGTTGGCCTGTCCTTGGCGGAACGTCATCAGCCGCACCAGGTCGCCGACGCTCACCGCCTCCTCCACCAGGGCGCTGAGCAGGCGCGGCGTCGAGACCGCGACGTCGACGCCCCACGACTCGTTGAACAGCCACTCGTTGTTGGGGTGGTTGATGCGGGCGACCACGCGCGGCACGCCGTACTCGGTCTTGGCGAGCAGCGACACCACGAGGTTGACCTTGTCGTCGCCGGACGCGGCCACCACGACGTGGCAGTTGTTGAGCCCGGCCTCGTCGAGCGAGGCGATCTCGCAGGCGTCGGCGAGCAGCCACTCGGCCCGCGGCACGCTGTCGATCTTGATGGCGTGGGGGTCGCTGTCGATGAGCAGCACCTCGTGGCCGTTCTCCAGCAGCTCGGCCGCGATGGAGCGGCCCACGGCGCCGGCTCCGGCGATGGCGACGCGCATCACTCATCCCCTTCCGGTGCGGCGGCGAGCACCTTGTTGATGCGATCCATGTCAGACTCGGCGGCGATCACGTGCAGCACGTCGCCCTCCTGCACCACGGTGTCGGGGGAGATGGTCACGGCCTCGCCCATGCGGTTGATGAAGGCGGCGCGGGTGCGGGCGCGCTCCTCCAGGTCGGTGACGCGGGTGCCGATCCACGCGGGGTTGACGACGACCTCGGCCAGGACGACGGTGCCGGTCGGGTCGCGCCACAGCGGCTCGGCCCCTTCGGGCAGGATGCGGCGCATGATCTGGTCGGCCGTCCAGCGGACGGTGGCCACCGTCGGGATGCCGAGCCGCTGGTAGACCTCGGCGCGACGGGGGTCGTAGATGCGGGCCACGACGTTGTCGACGCCGAAGGTCTCGCGGGCGACCCGCGCGGAGATGATGTTGGAGTTGTCGCCGCTGGAGACCGCGACGTAGGCGGCGGCCGACTCGATGCCGGCCTCGATGAGCACGCCACGATCGAACCCGATGCCGGTCACCCGCCGCCCGCGGAACCCGGCACGCAGCCGGCGGAATGCCTGCGGGTCGCGATCGATGATGGCCACGGAATGCCCGCTGTCTTCGAGGATGTGCGCGAGGGTCGATCCGACCCGGCCACACCCCATGATCACAATATGCATTTCCCCCCGCATCTACGCGGTCGGCCGGTTGCTCGACACCAGTATGGCCCTCGGGGGGAGCACCTCGGGCCGGGCATCGGCCTGCGACTAGCATCTCGTTACGTGGCGAAGGTAACGGATCTTGTCAAACGCTTGCTCGTGGGGCGCGCCCTGCGAAGCGGGCAGCTCCACGAGCAACTTCTCCCCAAACGGATCGCGCTACCCGTCTTCGCGAGCGACGCGCTCTCGTCGGTCGCCTACGCGCCACAAGAGATCCTCGTCATCCTCTCCCTGGCGGGGGTCTCGTTCTATTCCTACAGCCCGTGGGTCGCCGCCGCGGTCGTGGTCGTGATGATCACGGTGGTGGCGTCGTACCGGCAGAACGTCCACGCCTACCCCAGCGGCGGCGGCGACTACGAGGTGGCCACCACCAACCTCGGCAGGAACGCCGGGCTCACCGTGGCCAGCGCCCTCATGGTCGACTACGTGCTGACCGTCGCGGTATCCGTCGCCAACGGCGTCGACTACGTCGGCGCGACCCTCCCGTTCGTCGCCCAGCACAAGCCGGCCGTCGCCATCGCCATCGTCATCCTGCTCACCGTGGTCAACCTGCGCGGCGTCCGCGAGTCCGGTGCCGCCTTCGCCATCCCCACATACGCGTTCATGGCCGCGATCCTGCTCCTGCTCGTCTGGGGCGGGTTCCGCACGCTGCTGCTGCACGAGCAGCTCCAGGCCCCGAGCGCGCACTTCACGGTCGAGCCCGAGCAGACCAACCTGACCGCCTTCGCCGCCGCGTTCCTGGTGCTGCGCGCGTTCTCGACCGGGTGCGCGGCGCTGACCGGCGTCGAGGCGATCAGCAACGGCGTGCCCGCGTTCCGCAAGCCCAAGAGCAAGAACGCGGCCTCCACGCTGCTGATGATGGGCCTGATCGCGATCACCATGTTCAGCGGCATCGTCGCGCTCGGCCTGGCCTCGGGGGTCAAGTTCGCCGAGCCGTCCGTCGTGGCCGAGGACCTGCTCAAACCGGACGGCACGCCGGTCGGCCCCGGCTACCACCAGCAGCCGATCATCTCTCAGGTGGCCGACGCGGTGTTCGGCGGCGGGTCGCTGCCCTTCGTGGTGATCTCGGCGGTGACGGCGCTGATCCTGTTCCTCGCCGCCAACACCGCGTTCAACGGCTTCCCCGTGCTCGGCTCGATCCTGGCCCAGGACCGCTTCCTGCCGCGCCAGCTCCACACCCGCGGCGACCGGCTGGCCTTCTCCAACGGCATCATCATCCTGGCGCTCGCCGCCTGCCTGCTGCTGTGGGGCTTCAAGGCCGACGTCAGCCGGCTGCTGAACCTGTACATCGTCGGCGTGTTCGTCTCGTTCACGCTCAGCCAGACCGGCATGGTCGTCCACTGGACCCGCCACCTGAAGACCGAGACCGACCCGGGCGTCCGCCACCAGATGCACCGCTCGCGGATGATCAACTTCGTCGGCGCGGTCATGACCGGCCTCGTGCTGATCGTCGTGCTGCTGACGAAGTTCCTGGTCGGGGCCTGGATCGTGGTGATCGCGATGCCGGTGCTCTTCCTCATGATGAAGGGCATCAGGCGTCACTACGACAACGTCGCGGCCGAGCTGGAGCTCACCGAGGACTACGACGCGTCCATGCTGCCCGCGCGCAACCACGCGATCGTGCTCGTCTCCAAGATCCACAAGCCGACCATGCGCGCCCTCGCCTACGCCCGCGCCACCCGGCCGTCCACGCTGGAGGCGGTCACGGTCGGCGTTGAGGGCGAGGAGGCGCGCAAGCTGCAGGAGGAGTGGGAGCGGCGCGGCATCCCAGTGCCGCTGAAGATGCTCGACTCGCCGTACCGGGAGATCACCCAGCCCGTCCTCGACTACGTCAAGACGCTGCGCAGGCGCTCGCCGCGCGACGTGGTGACGGTCTTCATCCCCGAGTACGTCGTCGGCCGCTGGTGGGAGCACCTGCTGCACAACCAGAGCGCGCTGCGGCTGAAGGCGCGCCTGCTGTTCAAGCCCGGCGTCATGGTGACCAGCGTGCCCTGGCAGCTCCACTCCTCCAACCGGCTCATCGGCAGGCCCGAGCCGTACGCGCCGGGCGCGGTGCGGCGGCCGGGGCACCGGACGCCAGGGCACCGGGAGAAGAGCCCTAGCTGAGCAGGGCGCGCAGCCGCCGGGTGTCGCCGGCGTCCCAGCCGGGCGGCGGGGCGACGGCGGCCCAGCCGTCCACGATGTTCGCGCCGTAGCGGTGGCCGTGGCCCGCGGGCACGTCGAGCGCGGTCGTCATGTCCACCAGCACCTGCCAGAACGTCACCAGCGGGAACCAGTTCATCTCCGGGTTGACCCCGGGCCCGCGCCTGCCCTCCAGCCAGGCGGGACGGTCGTAGATGAGCTCCGGCGACCACCACACGACCGGGTCGGTGGCGTTCTGCAGGTAGACCACGCGCGGGTGGCGCCACGGGGCCGGCGGCGTGGACAGGTCGCCCGGCCGCTGGGCGAACCTCGCCGTCTCGCCGTCGTCGTAGACCGGCCGCCACACGGGACTGCCCGGCTCGCGGTCGCTGGTCAGGCGGTGCCAGATGCGGTTGGCGTTGGGCGGGCCCACGAACATCGCGCCGTCCGCCTTCGCCGTCAGGTCGTCCAGGTCGCGGAAGCTCTCCTCCAACTGGTACGAGCCCAGGCTCTCACCTGACAGCAGCAGCTTGGGCCGCTTGCCGGCGGGCAGCCGCGCCCACCGCGCGCGCACCGCGTCGAACAGCGCCCGCCCCGCGGTCGCCGCCCTGTCCCTGTCGAGCAGGAACGACGCCCAGCTCGGCAGGTACGAGTACTGCATCGCGACCATGGCCGAGCTGCCGTTGTACATGTACTCCAGCGCGTCTGCGATGCGCGGATCGACCCACCCGGTGCCGGTGGTGCCCAGCACGGCCAGCACCCGGCGGCCGAACGCGCCCGTGCGCTCCAGCTCGCGCACCGCAAGGTCCGCCTGCGCGGTCAGTGACGAGGCGCTCTCCAGTCCGACGTACACCCTGATCGGCTGGACGGCGGGCCTGCCCGAGAAGGCCGACAGCTTCGACGGGGTGGCGGCCGAGGCGGTGAAGCGGCGTCCCTCGCGGCCCAGCGACTCCCACGAGACGAGCGAACCGGGGCCGCCGGAGACGTACGCGGAGGTGGGCCTGCGCACGCCCGGGTGGGTGCCCTCGTTCGCCACGGACGAGATGTCGTTGATCCGCGCCACGAACGCGTTGAACAGCACGTCGTTGGCGAACACGGTGACCGCGAGCCCGATCGCGATCACCCCCGCGACGTGGCCCAGGTAAGGCGGGACGAAGCGGTCGAGCCAGGCGTTCAGCTTCCGCCCGGCCAGGCGGACGAGCCGGGCCAGCAGCAGGGCCAGGAAGAAGAGCACGACCGTGAGCGCCAGGATCACCGGCGGGAACCAGGTGATGCGGGTGTCCATGCCCATGAGGGCCCGCAGGTCGCGCTGCCAGTCGTAGCTGTACCAGAGCGTCACCGCCGACAGCGCGGCGCAGCCCGCCAGCATGACCCGCCAGATGATCCGCCGCGCCCGCTCCGGCGGCCGGTAGCGGATCACCGCCCGGCCGAGCGCCCCCAGCGCGGCGCCCACGGCATAGCCGAGTATGGCGGTGACCGCGCCCATCACACCTTGGTACAGCCATGGCCTGGGCAGCAACGACGGCGTCAGCGAGGCGCAGGCGAACAGCGTGGCCAGCAGGGTGCCGCCGAAGCCGGGCCTCCGCCGTACCACTCTGTCCATGACCCCTTACAGTAAGCGCTCGCACCCGGCTGGGACGCTGCGGGCCTGGGCATAGGCTGTCTGCTGTGGAACAGGCAACTCTCGAGCTGACGGTAGGTCCGGTCGCCCACGGCGGCTGGTGTGTGGCGCGCCACGAAGGGCGCGTCGTGTTCGTACGGCACGCGCTGCCGGGCGAGCGGGTGATAGCCGCCGTCACCGAGGAGACCTCCCGCTTCCTGCGGGCCGACGCGATCGAGATCCTCGAAGCCTCACCCGACCGCGTGGTGCCGCCCTGCCCCTACGCCGGACCCGGGCGGTGCGGCGGCTGCGACTGGCAGCACGCCACCCTCGATGCGCAGCGCAGGCTCAAGGCCCAGGTCGTGGCCGAGCAGCTGCGCCGGCTCGCGGGCATCGAGCGCGAGGTCGTCGTCGAGGAGGTCCCAGGTGCCAAGGACGGGCTCGGCTGGCGCACGCGCGTGCAGTTCGCCGCCACCCCATCCGGCGAGCTGGGCTTCCGCAAGCACCGCTCACACGACATCCAGGTGATCGACGCCTGCCTGATCGCCCACCCCGAGGTGGAGGCGGTGGGCGCTCAGGACCACCGGTGGCCCGGCGCCGCCGTGGTCGAGGTCATCGCCTCATCCGGGGGCGAGCGCGCCGTCGTGGTCGCGCCCAGGCCGCGCCGCAGCGTGCCCGTGCCCGAGCTCGACGCGCCCGCCTCGATCCTGCTCGACCAGGGCAGGGGCCGCACGGTCGCGCGACGCGGCTCGGGGGTGCTGCACGAGCAGGTGGGCGACCGCGAGTTCCGGGTGGCGGGCAGCGGCTTCTGGCAGGTGCACCCGGGGGCGGCCGAGACGCTGCTCGACGCGGTGCTCGCCTACGCCGCGCCGGAGCCGGGGGAGTGGGCGCTCGACCTCTACTGCGGGGTCGGGCTGTTCGCCGCCGGGCTGGCCGAGGCCGTGGGCCCCGAGGGCGCGGTGTTCGGGCTGGAGTCGGAGGCGGCCGCCGTCCGCGACGCCCGCGCCAACCTGCGCGACCTGCCGCAGGCGCGCGTGGAGCGCGGGCGGGTCGAGGAGGCGCTCGACCGTTTCCAGATCGAGCGGGCCGACGTCGTCGTGGTGGACCCGCCGCGCGCCGGGCTCGGCCGCGAGGTGGTCGAGCGGGTCAGTGCGCTGGAGCCCTCGCGCATCGTGTACGTCTCCTGCGATCCCGCCACGCTCGCCCGCGACCTGGCCTGGTTCCGCGACCACGGCTACCCCCTGTCCGACCTGCGGGCCTTCGACGCGTTCCCGATGACCCACCACGTGGAATGCGTGGCGCTGCTCGTGCGGCAAGGCTGATCTTCACCGCGCCAATGTGACGCAGATCTCAATGCACGATTTTCGGCCCTCGCGCCTTCGGGTGCGGGGGTCGATTCGTCCGTGCCCATAGGGGTTTCGGTACGACCGGACGGGGTTGCACAGGCGCATCACCCATCACGGTGGTTTACCGGTTTTGCTGCCCAATGTCTCCGTTCGGATGACAAATCGGTATCGGTCCCGACAGAATGCGGTGCCATCCAGCGTCTACCGCAACTGGAGGAAACCCCCTATGCGTAGACCCCTTGGGGTACTCGCCGCAGCCGTCAGCCTGGCAGCGATCGCCACGCCACTCAGCGCGGCGCAGGCTTCCGCGGCCACGGAGGCGGCTCGGTGCCGTGTGAGCGTGGCCAAGCCGCGTGTCAGCGACGCACTGAAGATCCAGTCCTGGGCAGTCCGCCGGGGCTGCTTCGACGACGCGCTCCTGCGCATCCGCATCAAGCGGGCCGTTCCCGGCACCGACCCGGTCGTCAAGAGCGGGGCCACCAGGGACGGCCGCATCACGCTCGCGCTGCCCTGCAAGGCGGGTACGTACTACGCGGTCGCCACCGACTACCGCGGGCACACCGCGAAGTCCAAGGCCGTCAAGCTCACCTGCACCCCCGGTAGCGGCATCCCGACGCCCGCCCCCACCAAGCCCGGCACCCCGCCGACGAGCAAGCCCAGCACGCCGCCGCCCGCCAACGGCAGCGGCACCGTCGGCACCGCCGAGGAGAACGAGGTCGTCCGGCTGGTCAACGCCGAGCGGGCCAAGGGCGGCTGCAAGCCGCTCAAGCACGACGCACAGCTCCACGCCGCCGCGTACGGCCACTCCGCCGACATGGCCGCGAAGAACTACTTCGACCACACCTCCAAGGACGGCCGCTCGTTCATGGACCGCATCAGGGCGGCCGGCTTCACCGGCGGCAACGCCTGGGCGGAGAACATCGCCATGGGCCAGCGCACGCCCGCCGAGGTGATGAAGTCCTGGATGAACAGCTCCGGGCACCGCGCCAACATCATGAACTGCCGGTACACGCTCATCGGCGTCGGCGCGGCCAAGAACTCCAAGGGCCAGATCTACTGGACGCAGGACTTCGCCGCCCGCTGATCCCCCGGACCACGGCCTCGCCAGGAGGGCCGGCGGCGCTCGTGGCGGGGAAGGGGGCCGCGCCTGTACCCTTCCCCGCCACGACGCGAAGCCCCCGTCCGTTGAGACGCGAAGCTCTCGCCCGGCGCGAGGCGGAGCCCTCGCCCGCCACTAGGCGAAACTCTCGCCCGTCGCGACGCGAAACTCTCGCCCGTCGCGACGCGAAACTCTCGCCCGTCGCGACGCGAAGCCCCGCCCGATGTGACGGGCAGCCCGTCCTTCGGAGGCTGTGGTTCAGCCCATCTCTTCGAGCTTGCGCCCCTTGGTCTCTTTGACCCACTTGCTGACGAAGAGGAACGACAAGGCCGCGAACAGCGCGTACATGGCGTACGTGAGCGGCAGGTTCCAGTCGGCCAGCGCCGGGAACGACACCGTGATCGCCCAGTTGGCGAGCCACTGGGCCGCGGCGGCGACGCCCAGGGCGGCGGCGCGGATGCGGTTGGGGAACATCTCGCCGAGCAGCACCCAGACCACGACACCCCACGACAGCGCGAAGAACAGCACGAAGAAGTTGGCCGCGATGAGCGCGATCGCGCCCTGCGGATCCGGCAGCGAGACCGCCTCGCCCTCGCCCTGCGCGAAGCTGAACGCCCACGCGGCCGTGGCCAGCGAGATCGCCATACCGGCCGAGCCGATCAGCAGCAGCGGCTTGCGCCCGATCCTGTCCACCAGCGAGATCGCGATGAACGTGCCGATGATGTTGATGATCGAGCTGGAGAAGCTGATCAGCAGCGAGTCGCTCTGGTTGATGCCGACCGACTGCCACAGCACGGACGAGTAGTAGAAGATCACGTTGATGCCGACGAACTGCTGGAAGGTGGAGAGCACGATGCCGATCCAGACGATCGGCAGCAGGCCCAGCGCCTTGCCGCGCAGGTCTCTCAGCCCCGGAATGCGTTCCGTGCGCAGCACGTGCTGGATCTCCGCGATGCGCTCGTCGAGGTCGGTGTCCTCGCTCTCGATCTCGGCCAGCACCTGGCGGGCCCGGCTCGTACGTCCCGACATGACGAGATAACGCGGCGACTCGGGAATGGTCGAGGCGAACAGCAGGAACAGCAGCGCCGGCACCAGGCAGGCGCCCAGCATCCACTGCCACGCCTCCAGCAGCCAGATGCGGTTGTTCACATCGCCGCCCGCCACCCGCGCGAACACGTAGTTGACGAGCTGCGAGACCGCGATGCCGAGCACGATGGCGAGCTGCTGGAACGAGCCCAGCCTGCCCCGGTAGGCGGGCGGGGCCACCTCCGCGATGTACGCGGGTCCCAGCACCGACGCCATGCCGATCGCGAAGCCCGCCACCACCCGCCAGAACGCCAGGTCGTACACCGCGAACGGCAGCATCTGCCCGATCGAGCTGACCGCGAACAGCGCCGCCGCGACCTGCATGGAGCGCGTACGCCCCCACCTGTCGGCCAGCCCGCCGCCCGCCCACGCGCCCACGGCCGACCCCAGCAGCGCGATGGCCACCACGAAGCCGATCTCGACCGGACCCACCTGGAAGTGGCGCTGGATGCCGACCACAGCGCCGTTGATGACAGAACTGTCGTAACCGAAGAGGAACCCACCGATGGCCGCGGCCGCGGTGATGAAGACCACGTGACCCAAATGCTCATGATGGGTGTATCGAGTAGCCATGCAGGTCCTTCCCCCTGAATGGTCCCGAACTACCCTCTGATCACCCACGTATTCGAAGCGCGACCGTCACGGGCCTACGACGTCGAGCGCGCAGGGCCGCAGGAGCGAACATGCGCAGGGGCGCGCGTGCGTGGAGGGCGGTCGCGTGGAAGCGGGAGCGGGCGTGCCCTGAGAGCGGAAGGACGCAGGGCAGGCGTGGCGGGCAGGGCGTAGGTGGCGGGGAAACGGGCAGCGTTTCAGGAGCGGCGCCGGGCGCGGGGCAAGCGAATCGCTCACATCCATCCCGCGCCCGGCGTCCGCCACGAACCTCGGACCGCCGAGATCCAGCCCGGTCGGTACGCGCGGGCTCCCGCACCCGCTGGGGGACGTGCGCGGGAGGAACGCCACACCATGACGAGCGCCGGCGGCGCGCTCACGGACGCCCGGAGACCGCCGTCTACAGCGGCGCCGATCGCCGGGCACGTGAGGAGCCGAAGACCGCCGGCCAGCGAAAACGGCCGTCAGCCGTTACGAGACGTGCGGGAGCACCTCGGCGGCGATCAGCTCCAGGTGCTCCATGTCCTGCAGGTCGAGAATCTGCAGGTAGAGCCGCTCGGCACCCAGCTCGGCGAACTTGCCGATCTTCTCCAGCACCTCGGCGGGGGTGCCGCCGAGGCCGTTCTCGCGCAGCGCGTCGGGGTTCTGCCCGATGGCCGCGCACCGGCGCTCGTACTCGGCCTCGTCGGCGCCGACGACGGTGGTCTGCGCCGCGGACAACCGCACGTTGCGCCCGGTCGCCTCGCACGCCTTCCGTACGCGGTCGAACGCCTCACCGGTCTCGGCCGGCAGGCGGAACGGCACGTTGTACTCGTCGGCGTACGCGGCCACCAGCCGCGGCGTGCGCTTGGCCCCGGTGCCGCCGATGATCACCGGCGGGCGCGGCCGCTGGGCCGGCTTGGGCAGCGCGGGAGAGTCGGCGAGGCGGTAGTAGCTCCCCTCGAAGGAGTACGTCTTCTCCGCCGTCCACAGACCGGTGATGATCTCCAGCTGCTCCTCGAAGCGGCCGAACCGCTCGTTGACGGGCGGGAACGGGATGCCGTACGCCGAGTGCTCCTGGTCGTACCAGCCGGTGCCGAAGCCCAGCTCGACCCGGCCGCCGCTCATCTGGTCGACCTGCGCCACGCTGATGGCAAGCGGGCCCGGCAGCCGGAACGTGGCCGGCGAGACCAGCGTGCCCAGCCGGATCGTGGAGGTCTCGCGGGCCAGGCCGGCAAGGGTGATCCAGGCGTCGGTCGAGCCGGGACCCGGGTCGCCGGGACCGATGCGCTGGTAGTGGTCGGACCGGAAGAACGCGTCGAAGCCCAGCCGCTCGCTGGTCTGGGCCACGGAGAGCAGGTCGTCATAGGTGGCGCCCTGCTGGGGCTCGGTGAAGATCCGCAGCTTCATGACCACATTATCCGCACACAACGGACGTGAACCGGAAAAGGGCCGCGCCACGCCGTACGTGCTTGCTAACGTTCAGCGGCAGCGACGAATCGTAGCCGATCGACCACACGGGGTTGCCCATGTCTCGGCACAGGAGGGAGCCGGGCACGCTCCCGCGCCCGCTCGCCGTTCTCGGGGCGATCGCCCTGGCCGCCGGCACCGCCGCGGCGATCCGCATGCTCCCGGCGGATGCGGAGCCGCGTCCCGCCCGCCCGCCGGCCGCCACGCCGGTCGCCACGCAGGTCGAGCAGCAGCCCCAGGGGGAGGCGTTCAGCGGGTTCGTGGCCTTCGCCGACGCCGCCCGCTCGCCCGCGCTCGACCTGGCGGCCGACTCGCGCCGCACCGGCGTCCGCTCTTACGCGCTCGGCCACGTGGTGGCGGCGACCGGTGCCTGCGTCCCCACCTGGGCTCCCGCTTCCAGCGGCGAGTCACGCGTGGCCATCGGCGGCTCGGCGGCGACTCCGACGGGTGAGCCGGGTGCGACCTCCGGCGGCTCGGCGGCGACTCCGACCGACCGGCCCGGCGTGCCGAATGACGGCCGCAACGGGCGTAGAGGCAAGGGGCGGGCGAAGGGCGGCGTGACGGAACGCGTGCGGAGGCTGCGGGCGGCAGGCGGGGACGCGATGCCGGTGTTCGGCGGCCCGCGCGGCCAGGACCTGGCCGCCGCCTGCGCGAGGCCGGGCGCGCTCGCCGCCGCCTACCGCCGTGTCGTGCGGGCGTTCGACGCGACCGCCGCCGACTTCGAGATCCGCGACAGCGCCGACCGCGCCGCCGTGCTGCGCAGGGCCCGAGCCATCGCGGCCATACAGCGCGAACGGCCGCTGCGGGTCGGCTTCACGCTTCCGCTCGGCCGCGACGGCCTGTCGGCGCAGGACGTCGCCATGCTGCGGGCCACCCGCAAGGCGGGCGCGCAGGTGAGCACGGTCAACCTGCTGACCCCCATCGAGCCGCGCGCCACGTCGGCGGGCGGCCGGCTGGACCTGGTGGCGGTGGGTGTGCGCAAGGCGGCGGGCCAGCTCGCCCAGATCCACGACCTGCCGAGCGCGGACGCGGCGTACCGGCGGCTCGCGCTCACGCTGATGCCGTCGAGCGCGGACGATCTCACCGTCCAGGACGCATGGAGGCTGGTCGCGTACGCCAACCGCCACCGCCTGGCCTGGCTGTCGTTGCGCGGAACCACCCCAAGACCGGGCGTGGCACGCATTCTTTGGCATAACCCGCCCAATAGATAAGATTTCGCTGGCCTGGGAGGTTCCCGGGGGACTTTCGGTCAGCAGGGGAGGGGCGTGATGGGTGCACGTCCCGAGACCGCGAAGAAGATCCTGCTGTACTGGATGGACGGCAGCGTCGGGCTGATGTGCCTGCTTCTCGCGGGCTTCTCGGTGGCCGGCATGGTGAGCGGCTCGCTCGACGCCGTTCGCGGGGTGGCGAGCCTGGTGCTGCTGGTCCCGTACTTCGTGCTCTTCACCATCGTCCTGCGCGACGGCTACGACGGACCCAGCAAGCCCACGGTCAAGCTGATGGTGACAGGGCTGCTGGGCGTCGCGCTGCTCATGCTCATCCCCCACGCGGGCGTGTCCGCCGGCATGTGGGTGGACACCGCGACGCTCTGGCTGTCGCTGGCGGCGCTCTATCTGCGGCCGCGCGCCACGTTCTGGCTCGCCGCGGCGGTGGTCGCGGCGATCACCGTGTACGTGGTGCTGGTCACCGGCCAGGCGTGGCCCGGCGTGCTGCTCGGCACGACGTTGTCGGCCGCGGCGGTGATCGTGACCATGCTGTTGTGGCGGTGGCTGTGGTGGGTGATCAGAGACGCCCACCGGGGCAGGGAGGCCAGGGCCAGGCTCGCGGTGGCCGAGGAGCGGCTGCGCTTCGCCCGCGACCTGCACGACCTGCTCGGACACAGCCTGTCGGTCATCACGCTGAAGAGCGAGCTGGCCGCCAAGCTCGCCACCAAGGACCCCGGCAGGGCCGCGTCCGAGATGGCGGAGGTGCGCGCGCTCGCCGGCGAGTCGCTGTTCGAGGTGCAGCAGGCCGTGCACGGCTACCAGGCGCTCGACCTGGACGAGGAACTGGCGGGCGTACGGGCGGCGCTGGAGGCGGCCGGCGCCACCTGCGTGATCGAGGCCAAGACCGACGGCCTGTCGCCGGCCGCGCGGACGCTGCTGGCCTGGGCCGTGCGCGAGGGCGGCACGAACATTCTCAAGCACAGCTCGGCCACGCGCTGCGCGATCAAGATCGACGCGGGCGTCCTAGAGATGGTGAACGACGGAGTGACGGCCTCTCCGGCGGAGGCGGGCAGCGGCCTGCGCGGCCTGTCGGAGCGGCTGGTCGCGGCGGGCGGCTCGTTCTCCGCCCGGCCCACCCCTGACGGTGAGTTCGTGCTGCGGGCGGTGGTGCCGGCGTGAACGTCATCGACCGCATCAGGAACGCGAACCGGCTGACCAAGGTCCGCTGGCTCATCGTCTACTGCACCGACCTCATCCTGATCTTCCCGTTCTTCGGCTACTTCGCTTTCTTCCTGCTCCTGCAGGCAGGAATGGGGTGGCCGCCGATCGCGCTCGGCGCCGTGGCGCTGACGGTCTTCGTCGTGCTCAGCCCGCGGCCGTTCAGGATCGCCGTCAGGGGCGGACCGCGGCCCACCGTCATCCTGGCGGTGACCGGGGTGATCACGATCGGGCTTGTGCTGGGCTTCGCGCAGTTCTGGACGGTGCCCACGTGGCTGGCGCTGATGACGCCGTTCGTCCGCAGGCGCACGCTGTTCATCCTGGTCGGGGCGTCGCTGGTGGCGGTCCCCGGGTGGACCTGGCTGCTCGACGACTACTCCGTGCTGCCGGCGCTCCTGGTCCTGGGCGTCTTCACGTTGATCTCGGTGGGCGCGGTGTGGGCGAACCTGTGGCTGTGGCGGCTCACCCAGGAGGCCTACGAAGGGCAGGAGGCGATGGCCAGGCTGGCGGTCTCGGAGGAGCGGCTGCGCTTCGCCCGCGACCTTCACGACCTGCTCGGGCAGAGCCTCACCGACGTGGCCCACAGGACCGAGCACGCCCAGCGGACGCTGCTGACGGACAAGGAGGCGGCGGCGGCCGAGATGTTCGAGGTGCGCGACCTGGCCAGGCGCTCGCTGCGCGAGGTGCGCACGGTCGTGCAGAACTACCGGGCCGTCGACCTCGACGAGGTGCTGGCCAGCGTGCGCGCGGTGCTGGAGGCGGCCGACGTGCGCTGCACCGTGCGCGCGGACACCGCGAGCCTGAGCCCCGAGGCCCGTACGCTGCTCGCCACCGTCGTCCGCGAGGGCGCCACGAACGTGCTTAAGCACAGCAAAGCCGAACGTTGCACGATCACGATCGAAGATGGGGTGCTGGAGATGTCCAACGACGGGGTGACGGGGCCGATCGGCGAGCATGCGCCGAACGGCCTGGCCGGGCTGGCGCAGCGGCTGCGCGCGGCGGGCGGCACCCTGGAGGCCGAGCCCGACCAGTCCGGGCGCTACCTGCTGCGGGCGGCGGTGCCGGCATGACCACGCGCGTGCTGCTCGCCGACGACGAGCACCTGATCCGCGGCGCCATCGCGGCCCTGCTCGACCTGGAGGACGGCATCGAGGTGGTGGCGCAGGTCGGC
Organism: Nonomuraea sp. NPDC052634; assembly: GCF_040678535.1. Lineage (NCBI taxonomy): Bacteria > Bacillati > Actinomycetota > Actinomycetes > Streptosporangiales > Streptosporangiaceae > Nonomuraea > Nonomuraea sp. NPDC052634. The sequence goes on from NZ_JBFATY010000009.1 coordinate 63,286, forward strand.
CGGGGCGACGAGGTGCTGGCGGCGGTCGAGGAGCACCGCCCCGACGTGGCGGTGCTCGACATCGAGATGCCCGGCATGGACGGACTCAGCGCGGCCGAGCAGATCAGCTCCCAATGCAAGATCGTCATTCTGACCAGCTTGGGCAGGCCCGGCTACCTGCGCCGGGCGATGGCCGCAGGGGTGAGCGGCTTCCTGGGCAAGGACGCTTCGGCGGAGGAGCTGGCGATGGCCATCCGCAAGGTGCAGTCGGGCGGCCGCTACCTGGACGCCGAGCTGGCCGCCGCCGCGATGGCCGCCGGCGACAGCCCGCTGACCGAGCGGGAGCGCGACGCGCTGCGGCTGGCGGCCGACGGCGCCACGATCGCGCGCATCGCCGCCGAGCTGCACCTCACCGAGGGCACCGTGCGCAACTACCTGTCGAGCGCGATGACGAAGCTGAACGCTCAGAACCGGCTGGAGGCCATCCGCACCGCCCAGCGCATGGGCTGGCTCTGACGCCTGCGGCACAGGACATCGGAACGCCTCCCGCACAGGACGTCGGGACGGCTTGCCGGAGGACACCGGCCGCGCCGGAGGGGAGGCCCGGCGCGGCCGCCGCGGGCTCAGCAGTCGACGTAGGCGGACCTGCTGCTCGCCTTGTACGAGCAGGAGTCGACCTGCCTGCCCTTCCGGTCGAGCAGGTAGGCGGTGTCCTCGTCGTTGTTCCACACGTACTGCTTGCGGTTCCAGTAGACGACGGCGACGCCGTCGTCGCCCTGTCCGGTGCGCAGGGTGACGCGCTTCTTGGCGCGTAAGACGACCTTGCCGAACTTGTAGGTGTAGCCGCTCTTGTCGCGCACCTTCCACCCCTTGAGGTTGACGGCTCGCCTTGAGGTGTTGAGCAGCGTGATGTACTCGGCGTTCAGCGAGTCGTTGGTGCGCCGGTCGCCGCCGGGGGAGTCGTAGTAGATCTTCACGATCCGTACGGGATGCGGAGCGGTCCGCGCGGCGGCCGGCAGGGCGGTGCCGGCGGCCAGCGTGACGGCGGAGACGAGCGCGGCGACAGCGGGGGCGACTCTCACCAATAGGTCCTCTCGTCATTGATCAGGATGAAGCGACAGAGAGAGGACGGCGGAGCGGCGCGGGTGGTTGGCACGCGCGTTGGAACCGGTCGGACGGACCCCGTTGAACCGGTCAACCGGAAGCGGCCCTGTCCCACCTGATCGGACGGCATCCCCGGCCCTGAGCGCGTTTCCGGACGCACATCTCGAAAGCGTCACGACTATTGACGGAGCGGACACGCGGATTTTACGTTCGCGGTACTTATCCGGTTCAGCAGCCCCTTTGGGGCCGCTTCTACTGAAGAGTGCATCGCTCCCGGGCTGTTCGACGGGAGCGATCTTCGCACCCGGATGGGAGCGCTCCCAGACAGCGTTTCCTGACGGGCGACTCGGGGTCTCTGACAGGACGTGCATACCTTCGCGCCGCCGCGCGGAGTAAGGAGAGAGACGATGCGTAACCGGGCTCGGATGATGATCCCGCTCGTCGCGGCGGGACTGCTCGCCGCGGCCTGCACCGGAGGCGGAGGCACGCCCGCCCCCTCCGCCCCCCAGGCACAGAGCCAGGGGGCGGTGGCCAGCGCCAACCCCGACCAGCTCCCGCGCAACGAGACCCTCTACACCACGGGCACGCAGTGGGGGCCGCCGGCCAACTACAACCCCATCAGGGAGTGGGACTCCGCGGTCGGCACCAAGGGCCTGGTCTACGAGACGCTCTTCCACTACGACATCAACGCCGCCAAGCTCGTCCCGTGGCTGGCCGAGAGCGGCTCGTGGACCGACGACACCACGTACGAGCTCAAGGTCCGCCAGGGCGTCAAGTGGTCCGACGGCCAGCCGTTCACCGCCAAGGACGTCGTCTTCTCCTTCGAGCTCGGCAAGATGGAGACGATCCCCTACCACCAGCTCTGGGACTGGCTGAAGTCGGCCGAGGCGGTGGACGACCAGACCGTGAAGTTCACCTTCTCCAAGGCCAACTACCAGCAGTGGGACTACATGCTCTACAGCCGGTCCATGGTCCCCGAGCACATCTGGAAGGACCGCTCGGAGTCGGAGGTGCTCGACGGCACCAACGACAACCCGGTGGCGACGGGCGCGTACACGTTCCTGAGCAAGGACCAGGACCGCGTGGTGCTGCAGCGGCGTGACGACTGGTGGGGCAAGACGGCGCTCAACATGGAGCCCAAGCCGCGCTACATCGTCGACATCGCCACCCCCAGCAACGAGGTCGCGATGGGCATGCTGCTGCAGAAGGGCCTCGACCTCAGCAACAACTTCCTGCCCGGCGTGGCCAACCTGGTCAAGGGCAACTTCGGGCTGACGACGTACTACAACGAGCCGCCGTACATGCTGTCGGCCAACACCGCCTGGCTGGTGCCCAACACCACTAAGAAGCCGATGGACGATCCCGCCTTCCGCAAGGCGCTGGCCACCTCCATCGACGTCGGCAAGATCGTCGAGAGCGTCTACGGCAACCTCGTCAATGCCGCCAGCCCCACCGGCCTGCTGCCGCAGTGGGACAAGTTCATCGACAAGGACGTGGTGGCGAAGTCGGGCTTCACGTTCGACACCGGCAAGGCCAAGCAGCTCCTCGCCGACGCCGGTTACAAGGACACCGACGGCGACGGCTTCGTGGAGAACAAGGACGGCTCCAAGATCGACCTGACCATCATCGTGCCGTCCGGCTGGACCGACTGGATGGAGGCGGCCCGGTCGATCTCCGCCAGCGCCAAGAGCGCGGGCATCCAGATCACGCCGGAGTTCCCCGACTTCAACGCGCTGGTCGAGCAGCGCGCCAAGGGCGACTTCGACCTGCTCATCAACAACGAGCGGGGGTTGTCCAACAGCCCGTACACCTACTACGAGTACATCTTCCAGCTTCCCATCAGGAAGCAGCAGAACACGGTCAACTTCGCCCGGTACGAGAACAAGAAGGCCTGGGAGCTCGTCCAGCAGCTCGACCAGGTGAAGACCGACGACATCCCCGGCATGCAGAAGATCATTTCCCAGCTCCAGCAGATCCATCTGGACGACATGCCGGTGATCCCGCTCTGGTACAACGGCCTGTGGGCGCAGCACAGCAACGCCGTGTGGAAGAACTGGCCGTCGTCGGCCGAGGGCGCGCCCAAGACCGGCGCCGTGCTCTGGCGCAACTGGCTGGAGCTCGGCGGTTTCGAGACGCTCACCCAGCTCCAGCCCGCCGGCTCGTGACGAGCTGACCGAGAGAACCTCCCCTGCTCCTCCGCCTCCGCCCCCTCTCATAGGAGGCGGAGGGGCCGCTTTGGAGACACATACCTGTGCGTCGTTACTTCGGCAGGAAACTGCTCATCTACGGACTGACCTTCTTCGTCGCCGTCACGGTCAACTGGATGATCCCGCGCTTCATGCCGGGCGACCCGGTCGCCAGCATGGTCGCACGGGCCAACGTCACCAAGCCCGAGGCCGTCGAGGCCATGCGGGCCTACTACACGAATCTCTTCGGCCTCGACCAGCCGCTCTGGCAGCAGTACCTCAACTTCTGGGGCACGCTGCTGCGCGGCGACTTCGGGGTGAGCATCTGGCTGTTCCCCACCCCGGTCGCCGACGTGATCATGCAGGCGGTGCCGTACACGCTGGGGCTGATCGTCCCGTCGGTGCTGCTCAGCTGGGTGGTGGGCAACCAGTTCGGCGCGTACGCCGCCCGCCGCAAGCTGCTCGACAACACCGTGCTCCCCGTCGGGTACGTGCTGACCGCCATGCCCTACATGTGGCTGGCGGTGCTGCTGGCCTGGGGGCTCGGTGTGCTGCTCGGCTGGTTCCCGGTGGCCGGCGGCTACAGCTTCTCGATGCGGCCCACCTGGTCGTGGACGTTCCTGCTCGACCTGCTGCACCACTGGGCGCTGCCCTTCCTGTCGCTGTTCCTGGTGGCGCTGGGCGGCTGGGCCATCGGCATGCGCAACATGATCATTTACGAGCTCGAATCCGACTACTCCAACTACCTGGCGGCGCTCGGCGCGCCCAGCAGGCTCATCCGCCGCTACGCCTTCCGCAACGCGGTGCTGCCCCAGGTCACCGGCCTGGCCCTGCAGCTCGGCACGCTGGTGGCGGGCGCGCTGGTCACCGAGATCGTCTTCGCGTATCCGGGGCTCGGCAGCCTCATTCTCAAGGCGATCCAGAACAAGGACTTCTTCCTGCTGCAGGGCACGTTCCTGTTCATCGTGCTCGGCGTGCTGATCGCCAACTTCATCATCGACATCGTCTACGTCGTGGTCGATCCGCGGACCAGGGCGGGAATGGCGGGTGCCCAGGCATGAGCGTGATCCAGGACGTCGCGCCGCACGAGCCGGCCGGCGTGCGGCGCGAGGCGCTGCACTTCGCGGTGCGCAACGCCAAGCTCATGGCCGGCTTCGGCATCGTGGCCGCGCTGCTGCTGCTCGGCCTGCTGGGGCCGCTGCTGGTGAGCGGCAATCCCAACGACTACGGCCCGCAGCCGATGAGCCCGCCGAGCGGCGAGCACTGGCTCGGCACCACCACGTTCGGGCAGGACGTGTTCCTGCAGTTCGTGCACGGTCTGCGGGCCACCTTCGTGGTGGGGGTGATCGGCGGCGGGATCGCCGCGGTCATCGGCATGGCCATCGGGTTCGTGGCCGGCTACCGCGGCGGCATCATCGACGAGGTCCTCAACATGCTGACCAACGTCGTGCTGGTCATCCCCACCCTCGCCGTGCTGCTCATCATCAACGCCTACCTGGGCATCCGCAGCGTGGCCGTGCAGGGCCTGTTCATCGGGCTCACGCAGTGGCCGTGGGCGGCGCGGGCGATCAGGGCGCAGACGTTCTCGCTGCGTACCAGGGAGTTCGTGGACCTGGCCAGGATGAGCGGCGCGGGCACCTGGCGGATCATCGTCAGGGAGATCGCGCCGAACATGAGCTCCTACCTGTTCATGACGTTCATCCTGCTGTTCGGCGGCTCGGTGCTGATCGGTTCCTCGCTCGACTTCATCGGGCTCGGACCCACGGAGGGCGTCTCGCTCGGGCTGATGTTGCAGAACGCCCATCAATGGAGCGCGCTGCAACTCGGCATGTGGTGGTGGTTCGTGCCGCCGGGAGCGGCCATCACCGCCATCGTGGGCGCCCTGTACGTGGCCAACGTCGGCCTCGACGAGGTCTTCAACCCGAAGCTGAGGGAGACATGAGCCTGCAGGTCAGCGAGCTGAAGGTGTACTACAGGACGCTCAGGGGCGACGTACGCGCACTCGACGGCATGACCTTCGAACTGCGCGACGGCGAGATCCTCGGCCTGGTCGGCGAGTCCGGCTGCGGCAAGAGCACGCTCGGCAAGTCGCTCATCCGCATGGACGGCCGCATGCGCCGCGTCGGCGGCACGGTCGTGCTCGACGGCCGCGAGCTGCCCATCGACGACGACCGCAAGATGAACGAGTTCCGCTTCCACGAGGTCTCGCTCATCCCGCAGTACGCCATGAGCGCGCTCAACCCCACCCGCAAGATCCGCAAGATGGTCACCGAGCTGCTCGCCTCGCGCGGCGCCACCCTCGACCTGGCCGAGCTGGAACGCCGCATGGACCAGGTGGGGCTGCCCCGCGAGGTGCTCGACCGCTATCCGATCGAGCTGTCGGGCGGCATGAAGCAGCGCATGGTGATGGTCATCTCGACGCTGCTCGACCCGTCCCTGCTGATCGCCGACGAGGTCACCTCCGCGCTCGACGTCTCCACGCAGAAAGCCGTCACGCGCGCCCTGCTCGGCTTCAGGGACAGCGGCTACGTCAAAAGCATGATCTTCGTCACGCACGACCTCGCGCTCACCCACCACCTCGCCGACACGATCATGGTCATGTACGCCGGCCGCCTCGCCGAGAAGGCGCCGTCCGACGTGATCATCAAGTCGCCGCGGCACCCGTACACGAAGCTGCTGCTGGAATCCCTGCCCGAGGTCGGCGTGCGCTACGCCGACCGGCGGCTCGAAGGCATCGCCGGCGCCCCGCCGTCGCTGCTCAACCCGCCCGCCGGCTGCCGGTTCCGCGACCGGTGCCCGATCGCGGGCGAGGAGTGCGCCGAGGATCCGCCGGTGGCCGAGCTCGCCCCCGACCACCACGTAGCCTGCTGGAAGGCCTGATGCTGACACTGCGCGAGGTCACCAAGGAATACAAGATCGGCGCGTTCGGCGGTAAGACCGTCGCGGCCGTCAAGGGCGTGAGCTTCGACGTCGTGCCCGGCGAGGTCGTCTCCCTGATCGGGGAGAGCGGCAGCGGCAAGAGCACGATCGGCCGGATGATCCTCGGGCTCCACCCCGTCACCAGCGGCACGATCACCTTCGACGGGCGGCCGGTGCGGGCGGGCAAGGAGTACTACCGGCACGTGCAGGGGATCTTCCAGGACCCGTTCAGCTCGTTCAACCCGGTGTTCAAGGCGGACCGGGTGTTCGCGATGATCAAGGAGGCGTACTATCCGGGCGTGCCCGCCGCCGAGTGGGCCGAGCGGGTCGAGACGTCGCTGCGCGACGTGCGGCTCAACCCCGCCCAGGTGCTGGGGAAGTACCCGCACCAGCTCAGCGGCGGGCAGCTGCAGCGGCTGCTCATCGCCCGCGCGCTGCTGCTCGACATCAAGCTGCTGGTCGCCGACGAGATCACCAGCATGCTCGACGCCTCCACCCGCATCGACGTGCTCAACCTGCTGGCCGAGCTCAAGACCAGGGGCCTCGGCGTGCTCTACATCACCCACGACCTGTCGCTCGGCACGTACCTGGCCGAGCGGACCGTGGTGCTGCGCAGGGGCAAGGTGGCCGAGATGGGGCCGACCGACGAGGTGTTCGGCGACCCGCTGCACCCGTACACGCGCGAGCTGCTGTCGGCGGTGCCGCGCCTGCACGAGTCGTGGGACGACGCGGTGCCGGTCGACTCCTGCCTCTATCACGAGCGGGGCGGCACGGGCGGCCTGCTTGAGGCCGCGCCGGGGCACTTCGTGGCCTGCGCCGCCCTGCCGTCCTGCCCCTCCGGCGAGGTCTGAGCGGGCCGCGTCAGCCGCGGCGGTGGAAGCGCCGGTGCGCCAGGCTGAAGACCAGCGCGCCCAGCCAGAGCACGAGCAGCGCCTTGAAGACGCCGAAGCCGCCGAAGATCAGGCTGAGGAACAGCAGCATGGTCAGCATCGGCACCAGCGGGTGCGGCCCGCGCCGGTGGCGGCGCATGTGCCCGTGCCAGCCCCGCATGTGGTGGCGCATGTCCCGGTGGGCGTGGCGCATGGCCTCCATCTGCCGGCGGTGCGCGTGCATGGCGGCGTGCCAGTCGCTCATCACGTACGGGCTCGCCGGCTCCTGGTAGGCGGGCCCGTGGGGTGACGGCCGCCCGCCCGGCAGGTCGGCCGTCACCTCGGCGAGCTCGCGAGCGGTCTTGGCGGCCAACGTGCGGTCGAGGCGCTCGTCGAGCTCCTCGTGGGTGAGCCGGCCCTGCGCGAAGTGCTCGCGCAGAGCGGCCATGGTCTGCTCGCGTTCGGCGTCGCCGATGCGGAGATCTCTGGCGTCCATGACGGTTACCTCGCTCTCTCCGTACCGGCTGTCCAGCGCGGCGCCGGCCATCGTTCTCACTCCTCGCCCGGGTCGTCGTCCGCCAGGATCTGGTAGAGCTTGCGCCGGGTCTCAACCAGAGTCTTACGCGCTTCGCGGATTTGTGCGTCGTTTCCGGTCTGGAGAATCTGCATCATGGCGAATGCCGACTGCCGGGTGATGTGCCAGAGATCGGCGGTGTTGTCGTCGATGTCGGGACGCATCTCGTCCCACGGCGCGCGGACCTCGTCGGCGTGCGCCTCGATGTAGTCGCGCCCTTCCTGGGTGAGCCGGAAGGTCTTGCGGCCCTCGTTCTCCTCCGAGATCACCAGGCCCTCGTCGGTGAGCTGCTGGAGCGCCGGGTAGACGGCGCCGGGGCTGGGCTTCCAGCCGCCCTCGCTGCGCTCGGCGATCTCCTGGATGATCTGGTAGCCGTTGCGCGGCTCCTCGGCGAGCAGGGCCAGGATCGCGGCGCGCACGTCGCCCCGCTTGGCCTTGCGGCCGCGGCCGCCGCCCCAGCCGCGCCCGCCCCACGGGCCGGGCCCCCAGGGGCCGCGCCCGAAGTCGAACGGGAACGGGCCGCCTCTGCCGCGATGCCGGTGCTCGTGCGGGCCGCCATGGTGCGGGCCGTGGTGGGGACCGCGGTGCGGGCCGCCCCTGCGCCCGCCGATCTGCTCGAAAGCGTCGGCCATCGCCTGGAACGCCTCGCGGGCCGCGCGCTTGTAGTCGTGCGCGCCGAACCAGGCTCCGCCCGCCGCCATGTGGTGAGTCATATCTCCTCCTATATCGTGACTCAGTCTCGATGCGTCAAAGATATATCGAGAACATGTCGACAGACAAGTCACGGACGGGTGTGAGCCAGATCACGAAAAAGTTGCGGAATCCGGGGAACAGGATCCGGGAAGTCACCGTTGAACCCAGCAGACGAGGTCGTTCCGCGTCGGCAGGGCTGGGGGGTGCTGTCGCCGCGGAGACGACCTCGTCTGCGTTTTCAGGGGTTTCCAGGGTTTTCGAGCGTGCGCGTGCGCGCCACACTCCACTTCCCGCCCGGCGCCGGCGGGCGCGTAAAGAGCCGCTTTGCCGTACAGTCCCGGATCATGATGGGGCACACTCACGCGATGACCGGGGCCATCGCATGGCTGGGGCTGGCGCCGCCGCTCGCCGCGCTCCCGCTGCTGAACGAGTCCACCCGGTGGGTCGAGACCGGCATCATGGCCACCGCGCTCACCCCTGCCGAGCTGATCGCCGGCGCCATCATCTGCGCGGGGGCGGCCATGCTGCCCGACCTCGACCATCCCAGCGCCACCATCGCGCAGACGTTCGGGCCGATCACGTGGGCGCTGAGCAAGCTCGTCTCCTGGCTCAGCGGCGGGCACCGAGGGGCCACCCACTCCCTGCTGTTCGCGGTCGGGCTCGGACTGGGGGCGCACTGGCTGGCCAACACCTATCCGCTCGGGCGCGACATCATGGTCGTCCTGCTCATCGGGCTCTCCCTGCGGGCCATCGGCGTCGGCATCCCGGGCAACAAGCTCGGCTCCGCGATGATCAACATCGGCCTCACCGCCGGCCTGTACGCGGTCTTCCTCTCGCTCAACGTCGGATACGCCTGGCTCGGCCTGGCCGTCGGCGTCGGCTGCTTCATCCACGTCGTGGGCGACTGCATGACCGAACGGGGCTGCCCGGTGCTCTGGCCGCTGGGGGTGAAGTTCGTGCTGCCGTGGAAGATCGGCATCAAGACCGGCAGGAAGTTCGAGCAGAAGATCCTCGCGCCGATCCTGTCGGTCGTCATCGTCGGCCTGCTCTTCTGGCGGCTTGCGCCCGTTTAACTTGATGTCGAGATATTCTGTAGATATCTTGATGTCGAGACATCCGCCGCGGCCTGCGAGTTAGGCGCACCTAACGTGCTGTCCGCTTCCGCAGTGCGGCAGGATTCTGTCTGAACACCTGTCTATGGAGGAGGCGAATCATCGTGTCCGCGAACAGCTTCGGCAGCCGTGACACGCTCCGCGTCGGCGACGCGTCATATGAGATCTTCCGGCTGGATGCCGTCGAGGGCGCCGCACGTCTCCCGTACAGCCTGAAGATCCTGCTGGAGAACCTCCTCCGCACCGAGGACGGCGCCAACATCACCGCCGACCACATCCGGGCGCTGAGCAACTGGGACCCCCACGCGACCCCGAGCGTGGAGATCCAGTTCACGCCCGCCCGCGTCATCATGCAGGACTTCACCGGCGTGCCCTGCGTCGTCGACCTGGCCACCATGCGCGAGGCCGTGCGCGACCTCGGCGGCGACCCGTCGCGCATCAACCCGCTGGCGCCCGCCGAGATGGTCATCGACCACTCCGTCATCGTCGACTACTTCGGCCACCCCGACGCCTTCCAGCGCAACGTCGAGCGCGAGTACGAGCGCAACCGCGAGCGCTACCAGTTCCTGCGCTGGGGCCAGACCGCCTTCGACGAGTTCAAGGTCGTGCCGCCCGGCACCGGCATCGTCCACCAGGTCAACATCGAGCACCTCGCGCGCGTCGTCATGACCCGCGACGGCAAGGCCTACCCCGACACCTGCGTCGGCACCGACTCCCACACCACGATGGAGAACGGCATCGGCGTGCTCGGCTGGGGCGTCGGCGGCATCGAGGCCGAGGCCGCCATGCTCGGCCAGCCGATCTCCATGCTCATCCCGCGCGTCGTCGGCTTCAAGCTCAGCGGCAAGCTGCCCGCCGGCGCCACCGCCACCGACCTCGTGCTGACGATCACCGAGATCCTGCGCAAGCACGGCGTCGTCGGCAAGTTCGTCGAGTTCTACGGCGAGGGCGTCTCCTCGGTGCCGCTGGCCGACCGCGCCACCATCGGCAACATGAGCCCCGAGTTCGGCTCCACCTGCGCCATCTTCCCCATCGACGGCCAGACCATCGACTACCTGCGCCTGACCGGCCGCTCCGAGGAGCAGATCGCCCTCGTCGAGGCGTACGCCAAGGCCCAGGGCCTGTGGCTCGACCCGTCGGCGCCCGAGCCGGTCTTCTCCGAGTACATCGAGCTCGACCTGAGCACCGTCGTGCCGTCCATCGCCGGCCCCAAGCGCCCGCAGGACCGCATCCAGCTGTCGGACGCCAAGGAGACCTGGCGCCGCGACGTTCACAACTACGTCACCGACGATGTGGACGAGGCCTCCGAGGAGAGCTTCCCCGCCTCCGACTCGCCCGCCTCCAACGCCAGCGCCAACGGCCGGCCCCACAAGCCGGTCACCGTGACGCTCGCCGACGGCACGTCGTGCGAGATCGACCACGGCATCGTCTCGATCGCCGCGATCACCTCCTGCACCAACACCTCCAACCCGTACGTCATGCTCGGCGCGGCCCTGCTGGCCCGCAACGCCGTGGAGAAGGGCCTCACCCGCAAGCCGTGGGTCAAGACCTCCCTGGCCCCCGGTTCGCAGGTCGTCACCGGCTACTTCGAGCGTTCCGGGCTCCAGCCGTACCTCGACAAGATCGGCTTCAACCTCGTCGGCTACGGCTGCACCACCTGCATCGGCAACTCCGGGCCGCTGCTCCCCGAGATCAGCGAGGCCATCCAGGCCAACGACCTGGCCGTCACCGCCGTGCTGTCGGGCAACCGGAACTTCGAAGGCCGCATCAACCCCGACGTCAAGATGAACTACCTGGCCTCGCCGCCGCTCGTCGTGGCGTACGCGCTGGCCGGCACCATGGACATCGACCTCAACAACGAGCCGCTCGGCATCGGCAACGACGGCGAGCCGGTCTACCTGCGCGACATCTGGCCGTCGCCGGAAGAGGTCGCCGCCGTGGTCAACTCCTCGATCGGCCGCGACATGTTCGAGCGTGACTACGCCGACGTGTTCAAGGGCGACGAGCACTGGCGCTCGCTGCCGGTCCCGACCGGCGACACCTTCGAGTGGGACCCCGACTCCACCTACGTCCGCAAGGCCCCGTACTTCGACGGCATGCCGGAGAAGCCGGAGCCCGTGCGCGACATCCACGGCGCCCGCGTGCTCGTCAAGGTCGGCGACTCCGTCACCACCGACCACATCTCGCCCGCCGGCTCCATCAAGGTCGGCACCCCCGCCGCCCAGTACCTCCAGGCCAATGGCGTCGAGGTGAAGGACTTCAACTCCTACGGCTCGCGGCGTGGCAACCACGAGGTGATGATCCGCGGCACGTTCGCCAACATCCGCCTGCGCAACCAGATCGCGCCCGGCACCGAAGGCGGCTACACCCGCGACTTCACCCAGCCCGACGGGCCCGTGACGTTCATCTACGACGCCTCGGTCAACTACGCCGCCGCCGGCATCCCGCTGGTCGTCCTGGCCGGCAAGGAGTACGGCTCCGGCTCCTCCCGCGACTGGGCCGCCAAGGGCACCGCGCTGCTCGGCGTCCGCGCCGTCATCGCCGAGTCGTACGAGCGCATCCACCGCTCCAACCTCATCGGCATGGGCGTGCTGCCGCTGCAGTTCCCGGAGGGCGCCTCGGCCGCGTCGCTCGGCCTGACCGGCGAGGAGACCTTCGACATCACCGGCGTCGAGGAGCTCAACAAGGGCGGCATCCCGCGCACCGTCCACGTCAAGGCCGGCGACGTCGAGTTCGACGCGATCGTCCGCATCGACACGCCGGGTGAGGCCGACTACTACCGGCACGGCGGCATCATGCAGTACGTGCTGCGCTCGCTGCTCGCCAAGTGACGCCGTAGGAGTGCGGCCCGCAGCGCCGCGGTCGCGGGTGACCACCGGCGTCCGCGGGCCGCACTCACGCGCCTGCCGCTCTTGTCGGGCCGCTGCCCTCGCGGGGGTGTCCGCCCGTGGGGCTCACGGCCTCTCGCGGGCGTGCCTTCGTCAGGGCCACGTGTCCGGGCACGCGTGCCTTGGCGTCGGCCGCGCACGCGTGGCACTCCTTCGTGGGAGTCCGTGACGTTCTTGGGAGCGCGTGACGAAGGACACGGATGCCGGCGGAATGCGGCGGCGCGTACGTGGCGTTGTGCGAGCCGGGCTCACCGCACGTCCGGTGAGACGGACAGCTTCCCGTGTTCCTGTTCCGGTCATGAGCCTGGGCGGGGGGACGGGAGCCCTTGGCCGGCGTGCCGGGGGTTGGGCGCGATCCTCACGCGCCCGTCTCGGGGGAACCACCCGAACACATCAAGAGCCGCCCTGCGGGACAATCCCCGCTGGGCGGCTCTTGTGTTCTCCGCGCCCGGCGTGCCGTGCCACCTGTGTCCGGCCGGTCGCGTCGTCAGGAGGAGTCAGGACACCTCGCGGGCTGGAGCCGGCCACGTGTCGCAGGCGGTGGGGAGAGGGTTCGCGTGCCGCGGGCAAGCCGGGCTGCGGGGCGGTGGTCGCGAGGAGCGCGGCGACCGTGCGGTCTCTCTCGTGGTGGTGAAAGCAACGGAGAGGAGCAGTGGTTGACTCGCCTGCATGGCGAATCTGGCATTGGTGCTGATAGTCGGTAGTGTGGCGGTTTTCGTGGGGGCGATCGTCCAAGGGGCCGTGGGGTTCGGGCTCGGACTGGTCGCCGCGCCGCTGCTCACGTTGCTCGCCCCCGACCTCATGCCCGGTGCCGTGCAGGTCGTCAACATGACGTTGCCGCTGTTCACGCTGGCCGTGGAGTGGCGGCGGGTGGACTGGCGAGGGCTCGGGTTCGCGGTGCTCGGGAGACTGCCGGGCAGTGCGCTCGGCGCGATCATCGTCGTCTACGTTTCCGTACACGCCCGGAGCATCTTCGTCGCGGTCATGGTGCTCGTCGCCGTGGCGCTGACGGCGCGGGCCATGAGCGTGCCGCGCAACGCGCTCACCGTCACCTCGGCCGGGTTCGTGTCAGGGGTCACCGGCACCGCGACCGGCATCGGCGGCCCGCCCATCGCGCTCGTCTACCAGAACGCCAAGGGGCCGCAGATCCGGGCCACGCTGGCGATGTTCTTCTTCCTGAGCGCCGTCCAGTCGCTGGTCATCCTCGCGATCGTGGACGAGCTGCCGTCCGGGGCGCTGCTGGTGGGCGGGGCGCTGATCGTGCCGATGCTGCTCGGGTTCCTCGTGTCCGGGCCGCTGCGGCGTTACCTCGACGGCGGCAAGGTGCGTACGGCCGTCCTCATCGTGGCGGCGGCCTCGGCGGTCGGCCTGATCGTGCAGAACGTGCTCGGCCAGGCCCTCGCCTGAGCTCCGCCCTGAGCTCCGCCCTGAGCTCCGCCCTGAGCTTCGCGGAGCCCTCTGCGCCCGCCCCGGCCCCAGACGCGGACCGGAACGGGCGCAGCCTCAACGCACGGGCCCTCAAGGGGCGCAGGCCCTCAACGCACGGGCCCTCAACGCGCGGGCCTCAAGGGGCGCAGGTATCAAACCGCACGGGCCCCAAGGCGCAAGCCCCGAAGGCGCCCGCTCAGCGCCGCGGGCTCCCGCGTGCCGTCACTCGCCGCGGCCGGCGACCATCCCGGTGTAGGCGCCGATCACCTTGACCTGGGCGGGGGAGGCGCTCTTGGGCGGGATGTGCGCCGCCACCTGCAGCAGCTCGCCCACCTTTATGTACTTGTAGTACTTGCCCCGCAGCAGGCCGCTGTTCTTCCGGTAGACGTAGTAGCGCTGCGGGCCCTGGTGCACGTCGTACACCTGGGTGCGCGCGAATGTGGTGAAGACGAGCGCGCCCCCGTCGGCCGTGCGCAGCGCGTACGACGGATACTCCTTGGCCGGCGCGACGTGCTCGGTCACCTTGGCGAACTGCCGCATGTTGGCGCGGCTGCTGGCGGCGTCGGTGGTGAGCTCGTCGGAGGCGAAGCGGCTCTTGGCGGCGTTCGAGCCCTTGCCCGTCAGGTGCACCGAGTAGTTCCTGGCGAACTGGGCGGGCGACATGAGCAGGCCGGTCCCGTCGGCCTGGTCCACCTCGGCAGCCGCGCCGGAGGCGTCCTTCTGGATCTTCGGCAGGTCGCCGGCGTCGAGCGCCTCGGAGATGTCGGGGGCATAGACCTGCTTCCACGCGCCGTCCTGGTGTGCGAAGAGCAGGTACGTGGGGTCCTTCGCGGTCTCCTTGGCCCGCTTCCAGTACGCCGTCGCCAGGAACCACCGCTTGGAGGCCGGCGCGACGAACGTGGCCTTGACGTACTCGAACGGCTTGTAGTCGCCCGCCTTGGTGCCCAGCCTGCGCGCCGACAGGTAGCCGGCCTTGTCGATGGCGAGGCTGGAGCCGCCCTCGTACGTGGCCAGCAGCTTGTCGTCGAGCGTCTTGTTGGCCTTGTTGTTGCGCTCGATGTAGTCGGCGATCACCGCCTGGGCCGTCAGCGGCTGCTCGGTCGCGGACGGCGACGGCTTGGGTGTCTGCGACGTCCCGGACGCCTTGGGCGACGCGGTCGCGGACTCCGCCGCCTTCCACGCCGCCGTGGGGTCGAGTCCCGGCAGGCCGGAGCAGCCCGCCACCAGGCATCCGGCGAGCACGCCACCGGCCACGCGTCCGAACCGCTGCACCTTCTCGCACCTTCCGTAAAGCGTCACAAAGTGGCCCAAACCTACCAACAACCGCGCTCCCACCGACCCGGCACTCCGTGGTCGCCTCCCGAGGCGATCCTCACAGCGGGCGGCCGGCAGGCGTCCGGAAGGTTGAGGCGACGTTTCTGGATTGTTACCCGAAACAACAAATTCGGGCCTTCAATCCCCTTCACAACTGGTTCGTCCCGGAATACGTTGCCGCAAACAACATTCATCCGGGCCCCTTCCGGAAGAAAGGACCCTGCACCATGCGCAAGGGGATCCTCAGCCTGACCGCCTCGGCAGCAGCGCTCGCCCTCGGTCTCACCGCCTGCGGGGGCGACAGCGGTCAGACCACGACCACGACAACGGACTCGGCATCGGCCTCGGCCTCGGGTGCGGTGGGCAAGATCGGCGTGATCCTGCCGGACAGCAAGTCCTCCGCCCGTTGGGAGACGGCGGACCGCAAGTACCTCGAAGAGGCGTTCAAGGCCGCGGGTGTCGAGTACGACATCCAGAACGCGCAGAACGACAAGACGCAGTTCCAGACCATCGCCGACCAGATGATCACGAACGGCGCCACCGTTTTGATGATCGTCAACCTGGACAGCGGCACCGGTAAGACCGTCATCGAGAAGGCCAAGTCCCAGGGCGTGGCCACGATCGACTACGACCGGCTGACGCTGGGCGGCGGCGCGGCGTACTACGTCAGCTTCGACAACACCAAGGTCGGCAAGCTCCAGGGCGAAGGCCTGGTCAAGTGCCTGACCGACAAGAAGGCGGACAAGCCCATCGTCGCCTACCTGAACGGCTCGCCGACCGACAACAACGCGACGCTGTTCAAGGAGGGCTACGACAGCGTGCTCAAGCCGAAGTTCGACTCCGGCGAGTACGTCAAGGGCCCCGACCAGTCGGTGCCCGACTGGGACAACAGCCAGGCCGGGAC
This sequence comes from Nonomuraea sp. NPDC052634, assembly GCF_040678535.1. Classification (NCBI taxonomy): domain Bacteria; kingdom Bacillati; phylum Actinomycetota; class Actinomycetes; order Streptosporangiales; family Streptosporangiaceae; genus Nonomuraea; species Nonomuraea sp. NPDC052634. Next base: position 79,256 of record NZ_JBFATY010000009.1, read on the forward strand.
GATCTTCGAGCAGATGCTGACCCAGGAGCCGAAGATCGCCGGCGTGCTGGCCGCCAACGACGGCCTCGGCAACGCCGCCATCACCGTGCTGAAGAAGAACAACCTCAACGGCAAGGTGCCGGTGACCGGCCAGGACGCCACCGTCCAGGGCCTGCAGAACATCCTCGCGGGCGACCAGTGCATGACCGTGTACAAGGCCGTCAAGAAGGAGGCCGACGCCGCCGCCAAGCTCGCGGTCGCGCTGGCCAAGGGTGAGAAGCCCACGACGAGCGGCAGCGTCAAGGACCCGGAGACGGGCCAGGACGTGCCATCCGAGCTGATGGAGCCGCAGGCCATCTACTTCGACAACGTCAAGGACGTGGTGGCCGACGGCTACGTCACCAAGGAGGAACTGTGCACCGGCGAGTTCGCCGAGAAGTGCACTGAAGCTGGCATTCAATGACGCGGCGGGGTGCGGCCGGCGTCACCGGCCCGGCCGTACCCCCGTTTAGGGAGATCCATGACCCCCCTCCTTGAAGTGCGCGGGATCGACAAGAGCTTCGGCCCGGTGAAGGTCCTGCACGAGGTCGAGTTCGCCGCGTACGCCGGCCAGGTCACAGCCCTCGTCGGCGACAACGGCGCAGGCAAGTCCACCCTGGTCAAGTGCATCGGCGGCATCCACCCCATCGACGCCGGCCAGATGCTCTTCGACGGCAAAGAGGTGCAGATCAACAGCCCGCGCGACGCGGCCGAGCTGGGCATCGAGATCGTCTACCAGGACCTCGCCCTGTGCGACAACCTGGACATCGTCCAGAACATGTTCCTCGGCCGCGAGCGCAAGAACGGCATCCTCCTGGACGAGGACACCATGGAGGAGCTGGCCGAGCGGACGCTCAGCGACCTGTCCGTCCGTACCGTCAAGTCCATCAGGCAGCAGGTCTCCAGCCTGTCCGGCGGGCAGCGGCAGACCGTGGCCATCGCCAAGGCCGTGCTGTGGAACAGCAAGGTCGTCATCCTCGACGAGCCGACGGCGGCGCTGGGCGTGGCCCAGACGGCGCAGGTGCTCGAGCTGGTGCGCAGGCTCGCCGACACCGGCCTGGCCGTCGTGCTCATCTCCCACAACATGAACGACGTGTTCGCCGTCTCCGACCGGATCGCGGCGCTCTACCTCGGCAGGATGGCCGCCCAGGTCAAGACCGCCGACGTGACGCACGCGCAGGTCGTCGAACTGATCACATCAGGCCGCAGCGGCGATCTGGGCCTCAAGAACGGGGTCACCTCATGAACAAGGTCAAAGAACTACCCGGCGAGGCCATCGTCGAGGCGGCGCAGACTCCGTCCATCAAGAACAGCTTCCTCGCCTACATGCAGCGGGTGCGCGGCGGTGACATGGGCGCGCTGCCCGCCGTGCTCGGCCTGGTCGTGCTCTGCGCGGTCTTCGCCGTGGCGCGGCCGTCCTTCGTCACGGCGATCAACTTCGCCAACCTGTTCACCCAGGGAGCGGCCATCACGCTCATCGCGATGGGCCTGGTGTTCGTGCTGCTGCTCGGCGAGATCGACCTGTCGGCCGGGTTCGCGAGCGGCGTGTGCGCGGCCGTGCTCGCCGTCACGCTGACCGAGCTCGGCCTGCCGTGGTACGTCTGCATGCTGGCGGCCATCCTCACCGGCGTCGTCATCGGCACCGTGCTCGGCACCCTGGTCGCCAAGGTCGGCATCCCGTCGTTCGTGGTCACGCTCGCGGCCTTCCTCGCCTTCCAGGGCCTGGTCCTGGTGCTGGTCGACGAGGGCACCAACATCTCCATCCGCGACAGCGTGGTCGTCGCCATCGCCAACAAGAACCTGCCGCCGTGGCTCGGCTGGGTGCTGTACGCGGTCTGCGTGGCCGTCTTCGCGGTCGTTCAGCTGCGCAGGGCCAGGACCCGCACCAAGCGTGGCCTGACCGCCGACCCGCTGTCGCTGATCGCCTTCCGCGTCGGCATGCTGGCGCTGTTCGCCGGCCTCGCGGTCGCCGCGCTCAACCTGGAGCGCAGCCGCAACCCCGCGCTCGTCTCGCTCACCGGCGTGCCGATCGTGGTGCCGATCATCCTCGCGCTGCTGGTCTTCTGGACGGTGGTGCTGCGCCGCACCTCGTTCGGCCGTCACCTGTACGCGGTCGGCGGCAACGCCGAGGCCGCCCGCAGGGCCGGTATCCCCGTCGACCGGATCAAGATCAGTGCGTTCGTGATCTGCTCGTCCATGGCCGCCATCGGCGGCATCGTGGCCGCCTCGCGCGCCAGCTCCGTCGACCCCAACACGGGCGGCAGCTCCGTCCTGCTGTACGCGGTCGGCGCCGCCGTCATCGGCGGCACCAGCCTCTTCGGCGGCAAGGGCCGGGTGCTCGACGCCGTGCTCGGCGGCGCGGTGGTCGCGGTGATCGAAAACGGCATGGGACTCATGGGGTACGGTTCCAGCGTGAAGTACCTGGTCACGGGGTCGGTCCTGCTGCTCGCGGCGGGTGTCGACGCTCTGGCGCGCAAGCGGGCGTCGGCCGCTGGTTTAAGGTGATCAGCGATCCGCAGCCCCTGAAGGAACCCCAGACCATGCGTGCCGGCCCGTCACAAGAGGACATCAGGCGCCACAACCTCGGCGCCCTGCTGCGCCATGTCCACCTGGGCGGGCCGATCTCGCGGGCCGAGCTGACCTCGAAGATGGGGCTCAACCGCAGCACGATCATGGCGCTGACCTCCGACCTCACCGCCGCTGGGCTGGTGCGCGAGGAGCTGCCGCGCGAGACCGGCCGGGCCGGCCGGCCCTCGCTCGTGGTGCGGCCGGAGTCGTCTCGGGTCTACGTCTTCGCCTTCGACGTGGGCCCTGACCGGATCGCCGCGGCCCGCGTCGGTCTGGGCGGGGTGATACTCGACCGGCGCGAGGCCGCACGCGACCGCGACCGCTTCGACCTGGACGAGCTGACCGGCACGCTGGCCGGGTTCGCCCGCCAGATGCGCCGCAAGACCAGGAACGACACCGTCTGCGTCGGGGCCGCCGCCGCGGTGTCGGGCGGCGTGCGCAAGGCCGACGGCGTCGTCAGCTTCGGGCCCAACCTCCAGGCAGAGGAGGTGCCGTTCGGGGAGGAGCTGGCGCGGCGGCTCGGCCTCGGTCTGCCCGTCAGCGTGGGCAACGACGCCAACCTGGCCGCGCTCGCCGAGCACAGCCGCGGGGTCGGCGTCGCCGTACGCGACCTCATCTACCTGCACGGCGACGTCGGCATCGGCGGCGGCATCATCTCCGGCGGCCACTTGATCGGCGGGCACGACGGCTACGGCGGCGAGATCGGCCACATGGTGGTCAACCCCGGAGGCCGGGCCTGCGGCTGCGGCTCGCACGGCTGCCTGGAGGCCGAGGTGGGGGAGCGGACCCTGCTGGAGTCGGCCGGGCGGGTCGCGGACGGACGCCGGGGGCGCGACGCCGTACGCGAGGTCGTCGAGGCGGCCGACCGGGGGGACATCGTGGCCCAGGAGGCGCTCAGCCGGGTCGGTGACTGGCTCGGGCTCGGCGTCGCGAACCTGGTGAACATCTTCAACCCCGAGCTGGTGATCTTCGGGGGGATCCTGCGGGAGATCTACCTCGGCTCGGCCGCGCAGGTACGCTCGCAGCTCGCCTTGCACGCCATGGCGCACCAGCGCGAACGGGTCCGCCTGCGCACGTCCGCGCTCGGCGACTCGGCCCCGCTCGTCGGCGCCGCCGAGCTCGCCTTCGCCCACGTCCTGTCCGACCCTTTGGAAGTCCTCGCCCGCGCCAACGGCTGACCCGCCGGCCCCTCTCTGGGGAAGGACAGCGGCCCCGGCGGCGCTTCTCCCTCTCCGAGGGACAGCAGCCCGGCGGCGGGAAGGCCCTTCGCCACCCCACCTCCCCTCAGGGGACAGAAACCCGGAGGCGCACTCTCCTCCCGGTGGACGGCAGTCCGGCGGCGGGGAAGCGGTGGGCGGCGGGTCGGCTCCTGCGGCCCTCTTTCGCCGAAAGAACGGAAGGCAGGCGGCCGGGAGAGGGGTGAGAAGGACGGAAGAGCGGCGGTCGCCAGACGCTCAGGTGACGCGGTCGGTGGCGGCGGTCCAGGTGTTGCAGAAGCCGGTCGCGCCGCCCCGGTACCCGCGATCCTGCCACCACGCCAGGTTCCGTGGCTTGCCGTGGATGTCGCTCTCGTCGGCCATCCGTACGGCCGCCACCCAGTCACGCCACGAGATCCCGGGCTTGATGCTCTTGAGCGTGGCGCTGTAGAAGACCCCGGCGAAGCATTCGGCCTGCATCTCCAGCCGGTGGCTGAGCAGCCGCCGGGCCTTGGCGGAGGCGGGGGCGTGCAGGGCGGCGTGGGCGTCGAGCACGCCGATGAGGTGCTGCACGTGGTGCCCCCACTCGTGGGCGACCGAGTGCGCGATGTTCATCCTGAACGGGTCGCGCAGGTCGGCCTTGCTGATGCGGATCGCGATCGTGCTCTGGTCGGGGCAGTACTGCGCCCCGCTGCTGGTGATCGTCCCGCACACGGAGTCCCGCCCGGTGGTGACCGTGACGGCGGGCGGCGTGTACGCAAGGCCGGCGGCGGCGAACCTGGACGCCCAGAAGCGGTCGGCGCAGGCGGCCATCGCCCGGTGGAAGGACGTGAGCGAGGCCACGCTGCCCAGCTTGATGCGCGGGATCGAGCAGGACTGCCGGACCACGTCCCCGCCCATCACGCTGAGCAGCCCGGACTGCGGGACCCGGGCGGCGGCGCTCGCGGGCGGCGGTGTGATGAGCCCCGCGACCAGGCACGCCGTCAACGCGAAGGCCGCCGGCGCTAAGAGGGAAAGGCGCATGATCGCGGATCATAAGCCTTCATAGGGGGATCTACCGCACCTTGGACGCCGGGCTCGTCCAGGTGTTGCAGGATCCGGCCGACTGGGACGTGAAGCCGCGCTGCAGCCAGAAGGCGTTGCTCTTGTCGCTGCCGTGCGTCTGGTCGGAGCCGCTGCGCACGCCGATGGCGTCGAGCGCGACGGCGTTGTGCGTGCCCTTGGTCAGGATGGTCCAGTCCGAGTCGGGCCGTCCCAGCGAGTCCCAGACGCGGCCGACGAACACGCCGGACATGCACTGCGCCTGCAGCTCCAGGCGGCGCAGCGCGGCGAGCGAGCGGTCCTCACTCCCCTTCTTGAGGATGATCCGGTCGGCGGCCTTCATGATGCCGGTGAGCTGCTGGACGTGGTGCCCGTACTCGTGGGCGAGCACCTGCATCAGCGCCAGGTCGGTCGGCTCCTCGACGATGTCCGGGCTGAGCAGGAAGGTGATGGAGCGGTCGAGCGGGCAGTAGACGGCCTGCGCGCCCCCGGGGAAGCGCCCGCACGTGTTCTTCGCGCCCGGCTTCGTTATGATCTTGAAAGCGGGCTTGGTGAAGCGGTGCCCGGCCTTGCGCACGACCGGGGCCCAGGCGCGGTCGAGGCAGTCCTTGACGGTCTCGAAGTACAGCTCCGCCTCCTCCAGGGAGCCGGTGCTCACCTCGGGCTCCTCGCAGGTCCGCACGCCGGGCTTGCCCGCCTTGTAGAGCGCGTTCTTCGTCAGAACGGACGGGTAAGTGGAGGAGGCCGCGTGCGCGGTGCCGGCGAACAGCACGCCGGCCAGTGCGCCCGCCATGAGCGCTAAGAGGGGGATACGCATGGCACGGCACCCTAGTGAAAATCCGGGCCGGTAGCGAAGGAATACGCCGTCAGGTGACGCTCCGGGCGCTGGCCGCCCAGGTGTTGCAGGCACCGGGGGTGCCGCGGTTGAAGCCCCGCGTCATCCACGCGGCCTGCGTCGGGCCCTTGCCGTGGTCGTTCTGCGGCCAGCCCTTGGCGCCGTTCTTCCTGAACCAGCCCACCGTGTACGCCCAGTCGGCGTCGGTGACCAGCGACGTGCCCTTCATCGTGCTCATGAACGCCGCCGAGAAGCACTCGGCCTGCAGCTCGGACCTGCGCGACAGCTGCAGCCTCCTGGCCTTGCCCGCGACCGTGCGCGCCGCCCAGTAGTAGTCCCAGATGCCGGAGACCTGCTGTACGTGGTGACCGTACTCGTGGGCGATCAGCCGGGTGATGCCCAGCGGGAAAGGGTTGCGCAGCTGGTCCTTGCCGATCATCAGGTACATCGTGCGGTCGGTCGAGCAGTAGACGCCGTCGGCGCCGGTGTTCCAGGTGCCGCACGGCGTCTTGACCTTGCGGGTGATGATGCGCAGCCGCGGCTTGCTGAACGGCATCCCGGCCTTGCGGAACTGCGCCGCCCACGCCTTGTTCAGGCAGGCCGTCACGCGGGTCAGGAAGCGCCGGTACGCCGAGATGCTGCCCGCGGGCAGCGTCCCCGGACGGCACTTCACGTCGGTGAGCCGGCCGGTCTTGTACAGCGGGTTGGCGGTGGCCGTCGCCCGCCCGGCGATCGTGGCGCCGCCGTTGTGACCCTGGCCCGCGCTGGCCGGCGGCGCGACGACCTGCCGCCCCCCGTGTGCGGGCGCGGCCGAGGTCGTCGCCACGTCCGCGAGCACGACGGTCAGCGCGGCCGCGGCCAGGGCGAGCGCCACGCCTGCCGCGACGAGCGCGACGATCCTGCTTGCGGGGAGGGAGTTCATATGGACCGCAAGACTAGGTCAAGAGGGGACATATGTGGGTGGATTTGACTTGATGGAGTCAGTGAGGGCTTCGCGAACTAGACTCGGGGGATCGACGCAAAAAAGCAGAGGGGAGTCGCCTCCGTGAGCGGGTTGCTGGGCTCGATCAAGGGACCGCAGGACGTCAAAAGGCTTGCCGTCGAGGAGCTGTCAGGGCTCGCGGGAGAGATCCGTGATCTGCTGGTCGACGCGTGCGCCAGGTTCGGCGGTCACCTCGGCCCCAACCTCGGCGTGGTCGAGCTGACCATCGCCGTCCACCGCGTCTTCGACTCGCCCCACGACCCCATCATCTGGGACACCGGCCACCAGGCGTACGTGCACAAGCTGCTCACCGGCCGCGCGGCCGGCTTCGAGGCGCTCAAGCAGGAGGGCGGCCTGTCGGGCTACCCGAGCCAGGCCGAGTCCGAGCACGACTTCGTGGAGAACTCCCACGCCTCCACCGCGCTGTCGTACGCCGACGGCATGGCCAAGGCGTTCAAGCTGCGCGGCGCCCACGACCGCACGGTGGTCGCGGTCATCGGCGACGGCGCGCTGACCGGCGGCATGGCCTGGGAGGCGCTCAACAACATCGCGGCCAACAAGGACCTGCCGATCGTCATCGTGGTCAACGACAACGGCCGCTCGTACTCGCCGACGATCGGCGGCCTGGCCTCCCACCTGTCCTCGCTGCGCGTCAACCGCCGCTACGAGGACATGCTGGAGTACGTCAAGGACAAGCTGGGCCACGTCCCGGTCCTCTACGACGCCCTGCACGGCTTCAAGAAGGGCGTGAAGGACGTCCTCGCGCCGCAGGTGATGTTCGAGGACCTCGGGCTCAAATACGTCGGCCCCATCGACGGCCACGACGAGCAGGCCATGGAGGCGGCGCTGCGCAAGGCCCGCGACTTCCGCGGCCCGGTCATCGTGCACGCCGTCACGCAGAAGGGCCGCGGCTACAGCCCGGCGGAGAACCACGACGAGGACCAGTTCCACTCCCCGGGTGCCTTCGACCGCGCCACCGGCGCGGAGAAGCCCAAGGGCCGCATCTGGACCAACGTCTTCAGCGAGGAGCTGGTCAGGCTCGGCAAGGAGCGCGACGATCTGGTCGCGATCACCGCCGCCATGCTCCACCCGACGGGGCTCAACGCCTTCGCCGAGGCGTTCCCCGACCGCATCTACGACGTCGGCATCGCCGAGCAGCACGCGCTCACCAGCGCGGCGGGGCTCGCGCTCGGCGGCCTGCACCCGGTGGTCGCCGTTTACGCCACGTTCCTCAACCGCGCCTTCGACCAGCTCCTCATGGACGTCGCCCTGCACCGCCTGCCGGTCACGGTGGTGCTCGACCGCGCGGGCGTCACGGGCGACGACGGCGCCAGCCACAACGGCATGTGGGACCTGTCGATCCTCCAGGTCGTCCCCGGGCTCAAGATCGCGGTGCCGCGTGACGGCGACCGGCTGACCGAGCTGCTGCGCGAGGCCGTGGAGGTCTCCGACGGCCCCACCGTGCTGCGCTTCCCCAAGGGCCCGGTGGCCGAGCCCGTCGAGGCGGTCGGCAAGCTCGGCGAGATGGACCTGCTGCGCACCCCCGAGAGCGAGCCCGACGTGCTGCTGGTGGGCGTGGGCCCGATGGCGCAGGTCTGTCTCGACGCCGCGAAGCTGCTCGACGCGCAGGGCATCGCCACCACCGTGGTCGATCCGCGCTGGGTCAAGCCGCTCGACGAGGCGCTCGTCACGGCCGCGGCCGCGCACAAGCTGGTGGCGGTCGTGGAGGACAACGGCCGCGTGGGCGCGGTGGGCGACGCCGTGGCGCGGCTGCTGCGCGACTCCGACGTGGACGTCCCCGTCCGCACCTACGGCATCCCGCAGCAGTTCCTCGACCACGCCAAGCGGGCCGCCATCCTCGGCCGGATCGGCCTGACCGGGCAGGACCTCGCCCGCCAGATCACCGAGGCCGTCGCGCGGCGCACCTCCTCGGTCGAGCCCGCCCGCCGCTGACCCTGCACAAGCCCCGCCTGGCGTCCCGTTCGCGGCGGTGATCATGCCTGATCACCGCCGCGAACCAGGTGCTCCAACGGGTCCGCCGCACGAGAGAATGATCACTGTGGGTGTGGGAAGGATCACCCAGTGGACATCTTTCGCACGAAGAGCGTGGAACAGTCGATCCGCGACACCGAAGCCCCCGAGCACCAGCTGCGTAAGCGCCTGACCGCCGTCGACCTCACCGTCTTCGGCATCGGCGTGATCGTCGGCACCGGGATCTTCGTGCTGACGGGACAGGTCGCCAGGGACGTGGCGGGGCCGGCGGTGGCGGTCTCGTTCATCGTCGCCGGCGTCGTGTGCGGGCTCGCCGCGCTGTGCTACGCCGAGTTCGCCTCCACCATTCCGGTCGCCGGGTCCGCCTACACCTTCTCCTTCGCGACCCTGGGTGAGTTCCCCGCCTGGGTGATCGGCTGGGACCTGATCCTGGAGCTGGCGCTGGCGGCGGCCGTGGTGTCGGTCGGCTGGTCGGGCTACTTCGCCTCGCTGCTGGCCTCGCTCGGCCTTGAGCTGCCCGCCTCGATCGCGGGTGAGGACCCGGTGGTGAACGTGCCCGCCGTGGTGATCGTGGCCGTGCTCACGGCGGTCCTGGTGGCCGGGATCAAGCTGTCCTCCCGGGTCAACCTCATCCTGGTGATCACCAAGGTCGCGGTGGTGCTGCTGGTCATCTTCGCCGGCCTGTTCTTCATCAACGGCGCCAACTACACGCCGTTCATCCCCGACCCCATCTCCACACCCCGCGTGGAGGGCCTTCAGGCGCCGCTCGTGCAGGTGCTGTTCGGCATCCAGCCGGTGGCCTTCGGCGTGATCGGCATCTTCTCCGCCGCCGCCATCGTGTTCTTCGCCTTCATCGGCTTCGACATCGTGGCGACCGCCGCGGAGGAGACCATCGAGCCGCAGCGCGACGTGCCGCGCGGCATCATCGGCTCGCTGGCCATCTGCACGCTGCTGTACGTCGCGGTCTCGCTCGTCGTGGTCGGCATGCAGAAGTACAGCAGCCTCAGCGAGGCGGCGCCGCTGTCGGACGCGTTCATCTCGGTCGGCCAGGCGTGGCTGGCCACGATCATCAGCGTGGGCGCGATCGCGGGCCTGACGACCGTGGTGCTGGTGCTGCTGCTCGGCCAGGCCAGGGTGCTGTTCGCGATGTGCCGCGACGGGCTGCTGCCGCGCCAGCTGGCCGTGGTGCACCCGACGTTCGGCACCCCGGCGCGGCTGACCGTCCTCATCGGCGTGGTCACGATGGCGCTCGCCGGGTTCGTCTCGTTCGGGGAGCTGGCCGAGCTGGTGAACATCGGCACGCTGTTCGCGTTCGTGGTGGTGTCGCTGGGGGTGATCATCCTGCGGCGCACACGGCCCGACCTGCCGCGCGGCTTCCGCACGCCGCTGGTGCCGGTGCTGCCGATCCTGTCGGTGCTGGCCTGCGTCTACCTGATGCTCAACCTGCCGGTGCAGACCTGGCTGCGCTTCGTGGTCTGGATGCTCATCGGCATCGTGCTCTACTTCGCCTACGGCTACCGGCACAGCAGGACCGCGGCCCCCTGGCGGGCGTCAGAGGAGTGAGGGTTCCGCCAGGGGGCCGGGGGAGTGGTCAGAGCGCGAGGACCGCTCCGGCGGTGGCGCGCATGTAGCAGCCGTTGACGAAGACCTTGCCCCAGCGGACGTCCTTGCCGTACCACTTGCCGACGATCACGGCCGCGTGCGGCTGGACCTCGTGCGTGCAGGTGGGGTTGGGCTTGACGTTCAGCTTGTTCGGGTCGCCGCCGGCCTTCTGGAGCAGGCGGCAGGCGGCCCGAGCGTTGGGGTGGGTGCCGCCGGTGGGCGCGCAGTTGAGGTAGGCCGACTTGGCGCTGCCGCCCTTGACCCCGTAGACGACCTTGAGACGAGCCTTGGGGGCTGCCGCGGCCAGCACCGGGGAGGACGACGTGGCCAGGAGGGCGGCGCAGAGCATGAGGGTGCCTGCTGCTCTCATCATGGTTACTCTCCGTTCGTAGGACGGCACCAAACGCTACGACGGAAAGGGTGAAGAGGAGAGGAGGTCCGCGTACGGACCTCCTCAAGGACGGTTAAAACTCAGGCTTGCCGAGGTTTCGGCACGGAGGCCACGCCGGGCGGCAGGAAGCGCGGCGTGGCGAAGCCGGTCCTGTCGAGGTACGGCGTGATCCCGCCGAGGTGGAACGGCCAGCCCGCGCCGAGGATCATGCACAGGTCGATGTCCTGCGGTGCGGCGACCACGCCTTCGTCCAGCATGATGCGGATCTCCTCGGCCAGCGCCTTCAGCACCCGCTCGCGCACCTGCTCGGCCGTGGAGGGCGAGGTGCCGCCGGAGAACAGCGCGACCGCCTCGGGGTCGAGCGTGAGGTCCGGCCGGTAGACACCGGGCTTGCCGGACTCGACGAGCTTGGCGAGGTTCTCCGAGACGCCGAAGCGGCCGGGGAACGCCTCGTGCAGCGTCTCGGCCACGTGCAGGCCCACGGCGGGGCCGACGAGCTGCAGCAGCGCGAACGGCGTCATCGGCAGCCCCAGGCCGTCGAGCGCGTGCTCGGCCGTCTCCAGCGGCGTGCCCTCGTCCACGGCCGCGACGACCTCGCCCATGAAGCGGGTGAGCAGCCGGTTGACCACGAACGCGGGCGCGTCCTTGACCAGCACCGACGACTTCTTCAGCGTCTTGCCCACGGAGAACGCGGTGGCCAGCGTGGCGTCGTCGGTGGCCGCGCCCCTGATGATCTCCAGCAGCGGCATGACGGCGACCGGGTTGAAGAAGTGGAAGCCGACCAGCCGCTCCGGGTGCTTCAGGTCGGCGCCCATGGCGGTCAGCGACAGCGACGAGGTGTTGGTGGCCAGCACGCACTCGGCCGAGACGACCTCCTCGACCTCGGCGAACACCTGCTTCTTGACCGCCAGATCCTCGAAGACGGCCTCGATGACGAAGTCGGCGTCGGCGAAGGCGTCCTTCGTCAGCGAGCCGGTGACCAGCGACTTGATGCGGTTGGCCTGGTCGGGCGAGAGACGGCCCTTGGCGAGCAGCTTGTCCACCTCGTCGTGCACGTACCCCACGCCCTTGTCGAGGCGGGCCTGGTCGAGGTCGGTCAGCACGACCGGAACCTCCAGGCGGCGGGCGAACAGCAGCGCCATCTGCGAGGCCATCAGGCCCGCGCCCACCACGCCGACCTTGGTGACCTTGCGGGCCAGCGACGGGTCGGGCGCGCCCGCGGGCCGCTTGGCGCGGCGCTGCACCAGGTCGAAGGAGTAGAGCCCGGCCCGCAGCTCGTCGCTCATGAGCAGGTCGGCCAGCGCCTCGTCCTCGGCGGCGAAGCCTTCGTCCCTGGAGGCGGTCTCGGCCAGCGCGATCAGGTCGAGCGCCCGGTACGGCGCGGGCGAGGCGCCCCGCAGCTTCATGTCCACCAGGAAGCGCGCGTCGGCCACGGCCTTCTCCCAGCCCTCGTGGGCCGGCCGCTCCACCGTCACCTCGCCCTTGACGACCCTGGCGGCCCAGCGCAGCGACTCCTCCAGGAAGTCGGCGGGCTCGAACATGGCGTCGGCGACGCCCAGCTCGTACGCCTCCTTGCCCTTGATCATGCGGTTGTTGGAGAGCGGGTTCTCGATGATGAGCTTGACCGCCTTCTCCGGCCCGATGAGGCGCGGCAGGAGCTGCGTGCCGCCCCAGCCCGGCACCAGCCCGAGGAAGCACTCCGGCAGCGCCACCGCGGTCACCCCGGAGGAGATCGTCCGGTACGTGCAGTGCAGCGCGATCTCCAGGCCGCCGCCCATGGCCGCGCCGTTGACGAACGCGAACGACGGGATGCCCAGCTCGCCGAGCCGGCGGAACACGTAGTGGCCGAGCGCGCCGATGGCCTGCGCCTCCTCGCGGGTGGCCAGCGCGGCCGCGCCCTTGAGGTCGGCGCCGACGGCGAAGATGAACGGCTTGCCGGTCACGCCGACGGCCGCGAGGTCGGTGCGCTGGGCGATCTCCGACAGGGCGCCGTTGAGCGCGAACAGGCCGTGCGGGCCGAAGGTGTTGGGCTTGGTGTGGTCGAAGCCGTTGTCCAGGGTGATGAGCGCCATCGTGCCCGCGCCGTACGGCAGCTGCACGTCGCGTACCAGCGCCTTGGTGACCACTTCGTCGGTGTTGCGCTCGCTCAGCAGCGACCGCCAGGTCTCGAACTCGCTCATGCCAGGTTCTCCCAGATCACGGTGCCGCCCATGCCCATGCCGACGCACATGGTGGTGATGCCGTAACGCACGTCGGGACGCTCGCCGAACTGCCGGGCGAGCTGCGTCATCAGCCGCACGCCCGAGGAGGCGAGCGGGTGTCCGTAGGCGATCGCGCCGCCGTACGGGTTGACGCGGGGGTCGTCGTCGGCGATGCCGAAGTGCTCCAGGAAGGCCAGCACCTGCACGGCGAACGCCTCGTTGATCTCGAACAGCCCGATGTCGGAGATGTCGAGCCCGGCCAGGCGCAGCGCCCGCTCCGTGGACGGAATCGGCCCCACGCCCATGACCTCGGGGTCCACGCCCGCGAACGCGTACGACACCAGCCGCATCTTCGCGGTCAGGCCCAGCTCCTCCGCGACCTCGCGGGCGGCCACCACGCACCCGGTGGCGCCGTCGTTGATGCCCGAGGAGTTGCCCGCCGTGACGCGGCCGTGCGGCCTGAACGGCGTCTTGAGCCCGCTCAGGCCCTCCATGGTCGTGCCCGGCCTGGGCGCCTCGTCCTCGACGGCCAGGCCCCAGCCCTTCTCGGCGGTCCTGATCGCCATCGGCACGAGGTCGGGCTGGATCTTGCCGTCGGCGTACGCCTTGGCCGCCCGCTCCTGCGACAGCACCGCGAAGGCGTCGGCGCGCTCCTTGGTGATGGAGGGGTAGCGGTCGTGCAGGTTCTCCGCGGTCATGCCCATGACCAGCGCGCTCGGGTCGACCAGCCGCTCCGACAGGAAGCGCGGGTTGGGGTCGACGCCCTCGCCCATCGGGTGGCGGCCCATGTGCTCGACGCCGCCGGCGATCGCCACGTCGTACGCGCCGAACGCGATGCCGCCGGCGACCGTGGTCACGGCGGTCATCGCGCCCGCGCACATGCGGTCGATCGCGTAGCCGGGCACGCTCTTGGGCAGCCCGGCCAGCACGGCGGCGGCGCGGCCGATGGTCAGGCCCTGGTCGCCGGTCTGGGTGGTCGCGGCGATGGCGACCTCGTCGACGCGCTCGGGCGGCAGGGCGGGGTTGCGGCGCATGAGTTCGCGGATGACGCGGACGACCAGGTCGTCCGCGCGGGTCTCCGCGTACAGCCCTTTCGGCCCGGACTTGCCGAAAGGTGTGCGCACGCCGTCGACGAACACGACGTCACGAGAGGAAGGCACGGATTCGCTCCTCGTAGTCAGCTGAGGTTCCGTGCCCAATGCTACTCGTCAGTAACTACTCCGCAGACGAGGGCGGCGGTGAGCAGGCCGTAGACGATGCCGGTCGCCGGCTCCCATAGGTGGGCGCGGGCGCCGAGCAGGGCGGCGATGGCCACGGCCGCGCCGGTCCACAGCAGCGCGCTTTCGCGCCTGCGCATCCCGCGGCCGGGGTCCCAGGGGTCGCCCGGCGCGCCGCCGCCGGAGCGCAGGGCGCGGGTCACGGTCACCGCGACGTCGCGGCCCCACCACAGCAGGAACAGCACGCCGGCGGCGACGGCGATCGGTGCGGTCGCCTCGATGACGGCGTTCAGGGTGTCGGCCACGCCGTACTGGGCGGCCTGGCCGAACAGTCGCGGAACGGTCCAGCCGAGTAACAGCGTCACCGCCCAGCAGCCGGCGACCGCGAGCCTGGCCAGGGCCCGGGTGCGGCCGGAGAATGCGGTGGCGTACAGCTCGCGCTCACGGTCGCGGACGCGGCGGGCGCGGGCGCCCCAGACGTACTGGGTGATCGCCATGGCGGGCAGGGCGGCGGTGAAGACCGCCAGCGACAGCACCGCGAGCGGGAGCGTCTGCTCCCTCGTCGCGGCCCTGTCGGCGAGCAACTGCGCGGTGGTCAGCAGCGCGATCGAGGCGGTGAGCGCCACGAGGGCGCCGCGCCTTGCGGACCTGGCCTGGGCGCGCAGCCCGGCCAGCTCCTGGGCGCCGGGAGGAGGAGCCATCTCGGTCAGAAGCATGACGTCATGATGGCGTCACCCTGTGTGGTCACGCCCGGTGTTCGCGCGCTTTGGATGGAGCCCACGCTCGGGTAAGGCAGGAGTGCCCCTGAGGGCACCCTCCGGCCGGTGCTTCCTTACGAACCTTGACGTGATGACAGGAGTCATCCTCGTAGAGCGTCGTTTATGACTATGCTTCGCGATCATGGCGCGAGGGGTGAACCGCATGAGGGAACGGCACGACGAAGCGGTTCTGGGCCGGCGCGTCGCTCCACGGTCACCGTCTCGCGAGCCGTCGCCCCCGCAGCGGCCGCGCGAGAGGCCGCGGGAGGAGCCGCGTGACGATCCGCATCCGCGGTCCGGTGGCAGGGGCGGGTCGCGGTCCGGCAGGAGCCGCCTCACGCTGGGCGGCTGGATCAGCGTGGGGCTGACGGTCGTGCTGGTGGGCGTCACGCTCGGCGGTTACGCCTACTACCGCTATCTCGACAGCGGCATCGATCGCCAGCCGTTCAACGTGGGCGCGAGCCGTCCGCCCGAGACCGGCGCGCTCAACGTGCTGCTGGTGGGCTCCGACTCGCGGGCGGGCGACAACAAGAAGTACGGCCCGAAGTCGCAGCACCTCGGCGAGCGCACCGACACGATCATGCTGCTGCACATCTCCCCGAACCGGGACAACGCCACCATGATCAGTTTCCCGCGCGACTCGATGGTGTCGATCCCGGAGTGCACGGGCCGCAACGGCCAGGTGGTGCCCGCAGGGCTCCGGCAGATCAACTCCGCCTTCAACGACGGCGGCATCGAGTGCACGGCCAAGACGCTCGAGTCCCTCACCAACATCAAGATCAACCACTTCGTGAAGGTGGACTTCACCGGCTTCAAGGGCATCGTCGACGCCCTCGGCGGCATCGAGATCTGCCTTCCCAAGCCGGTCAACGACCCCAAGGCCAAGCTGGTGCTCAGCGCCGGCAAGCACGTGGTGAAGGGTGAGCAGGCGCTGGGGTACGTACGGACCCGCTACGCGCTCGGCGACGGCAGCGACCTGGGCCGCATCCAGCGGCAGCAGGTCTTCCTCACCCAGGTCATGAAGAAGGTCACCGACGGCGGCCTGCTGACCAACCCCGGCAAGCTCAACGCCTTCCTGCGCGCCGCCACCCAGTCGGTGACCGTGGACGAGGGGCTCACGCTCGAACGCATGCTGGAGATCGCCAACAGCGTGCGCGGCATGACGGCCAAGGAGCTCAAGGGCATCACGGTGCCGGTGGAGCCGTACCCGCCGGACAAGAACCGCGTGCAGTTCGCCCAGCCGGCCGCCCGCGACTTCTTCGAGAACGTGCGCAACGACGTCGAGGTCACCAAGTCGCCCACGCCCGGCAAGTCCACCGCGCCCGCGGTCAAGCGCGAGCAGGTGCGGCTGCAGGTGCTCAACGCCTCCGGCGAGGAGGGCAGGGCCGTGCAGGTGGCCGACGCGCTCGCCGCCCAGGGGTTCGTGGTGACGCAGGTCGGCAACGCCGCCCCCGCCGACGTCACGACCATCCGGTACGCCAAGAAGGACGCCAAGGACGGCCCCGCCTACGGCGACGCGGTGGCCGCCCGGCTGTCGAAGGAGAAGCGCACTCCCGTCGAGGGCAAGGTCAAGGCGCTGGTCTCGCAGCCGTACACGCTGAAGAGCCCGCCCGCCCAGATGCCCAAGGGCCCGATCATCCAGCTCGTCATCGGCAAGGACTGGCCGGGCGTGCGGGTCCTGTCGGCGATCCCCGACTCGCTCAAGGACAAGGTGGTCGACACCAGCACCAATCCCTGTCTTTGACCAGGTCAGCGGCGCTGGATGCATCTGGAGATCAGGTGGTCGTACCCGGGCGGTGTGACGCTGAAACACCTTTGGGGCGAAAGTTACGGGGGGTAGTTTCAGTGAAACAAGTGAAATTTCCGGACAAGTAGTGGTAGGAAGGGGCGCGGTCCGTATACGCACTAGAGAGGTTCCACCGTGGCGCGCGACGATAACGACAGGCCATACGACGACGGGCAAGGTAGGTCGTTGAACCCGGAGCTGATGACGGGTGACGTGCTGTCTCCGCGGTGGAGCACCGAAGACACCGACGAGCAGCCCGCGATCCAGGTCAGCGGCAACGAGACCTACATCATGCCGGACAGGGGCGGGCGTGACGTGCTCGACGACCCCGCGCCGCCGCGCGATGTGCTCGACGACCCCGTGCGGCCGCACGACGTGCTCGACGACCCGCACGACGTGCTCGGCGGGCGCGAGCCCTCCGCGTCCCATGACGTGCTGGGCGGCTACGACCAGGGCTATGACCATGGCTACGACCAGGACGCGCGCGAGTACGGCGCGCGCGACCTGAGCGGTCGCGGCGTGGACGACGTGCTCGGCGCGCGCGAGTACGGCGGATCGAACGGGCCGCACGACCTGCCCGCCGACGACTACAGCGGGCCCCACGCGCTCGACGACTACAGCGGGCCGCATCGGGTGGACGACTACAGCGGGCCGCACCGGATCGATGACTACAGCGGGCCGCATCGCACGGATGACTACAGCGGGCCGCACCCGATCGAGGACGACAACGCGTACCTGCCGCTCGACCGCGGCTACGACCCGAGCCGTGACGACGACCTGGACGACGACCGGCCCAAGCGCGGCTTCCTCGGCTCCGGCTGGACCGACGACAGCGACGACGACCGTGACGACCGCGGCTCCCGCGGCTCGCGCGACTACGACGGGCGCGGCGGCGACGGCGAGGGCGAGGTGCGCCGCCGTACCAGGATGCTGCTCGTGGCGGCGGCCGCCGTGGTGCTGGTCGGCGTCGGTGTCGGCTGGATGCTCACCGGCACGTCCTCCGACGACCCCTGCGCGGGCGCCCAGTGTGCGAGCGCCGGCGAGGTGTCCTCCCCGTCCGACGAGGCCGTTCCCGAGGAAGAGGAGGAGGCGCCGGTCGAGGACGAGGAGGCCGAGCCTGCGGACGAGGCCACCGACGACACGGCCGACGACTCGACCGCCACCACCAACACCAACAACACCGACACCACCGGCAACCGGCCGAACCGGCCCACCGCGACCACCCCGGCCGAGCCCGTGCAGCAGCAGCCGCGCCAGCGGTCGACCCGCGAGCCCTCGGCCGAGCCGTCGACCCGGCAGCCGCAGCGCCAGGAGCAGAACACCCCGGAGCGGAGCGAGCGCTCCGACCAGGAGACCGAGCGTCAGGCGAACAACGACCAGCCGAAGGACGTCGACGACTCCAACACGAACAGGAACGACACCGGCTCGCAGGAGAGCACGCAGGAGACGGACACCGGTAACCCGGCGGAGTCGGCCTCCGAGGCCCCGGTCCAGGAGGACAGGGGCGGCGGCTTCCTCGACATCCTGTTCCCCTGGCTCTGACCGGCTTCCCCTGGCTCTGACCGGCGCGGGCTCCCGGCGGTCGCGGGGCCGGGGCCGGTCGGCCTCCCGGTGTGGTAGATCGTGTTCCCGGTAGGGCATTCTGTTGCCGCCGGGCGTGGACATGGCAGGATGCGGGTCCAGGCGTCGGCGGCAGCTGTGGAAACCGCTTTCCGGGAGGTCTCGTGGTCACGCTTGAGGACGTCGCCAGGCAGGCGGGCGTCTCGCTCGCGACCGCCTCGCGGGTGCTCAACGGCAGCACCCGCCAGGTGGGCGCGACACTCCGGGCACGCGTCGAGCGGGCCGCGGACGAGCTCGGCTACCGGGCCAACATCGCCGCCCAGACGCTCGCCAGGGGGGCGAGCAACGTCATCGGCATCGTCGTACACGACCTGACCGACCCCTACTTCGCCGCCCTGGCCGACGGCGCTATGCGGGCGGCGGCCACCCACGGACTGCTGGTCATGGTCGGCACCACGCACCGCGACCCCGAGCAGGAGATCGCCTACGTCTCCACGCTCAATGCCCAGCGGGTGCGCGCGGTGCTGCTGGTCGGCTCCCGGGTCGCCGACCCCGCCGTCACCGGCAGGCTCCGCGATGAGCTGGCCCGCTACCAGGCGGGCGGCGGCCGGGCGGCGTGTGTCGGCCAGGACCTCCTGGGCGTCGACACCGTCGCGCCCGCCAACCGTCGCGGCGCCGCCGCGCTGGCCAAGGCGCTCGCGGAGCTCGGCCACACCAGGTTCGCGGTGCTGGCGGGGCCGCCGCATCTGGTGACCGCCGCCGACCGCAGCGCCGGTTTCGCCGCGGCGCTCGCCGAGCTGGGCCTGCCGGAGCCGCAGATCATCCACGGGCCCTTCGACCGCGACGGCGGATACGCGGCGGCCCAGCAGGTCCGCGACGCCACCTGCGTGTTCGCGGTCAACGACGTGATGGCGGTGGGCGCGCTCGCCGCCTACAGGGAGCGCGGTGTGCGGGTGCCCGACGACGTGTCGGTGGCCGGGTTCGACGACATCGTCACCCTGCGCGATCACGTGCCCGCGCTGACCACCGTACGGCTGCCGCTGCAGGACATGGGAGCGCGCGCGCTCGAGCTCGCGCTGAACGAGACCGACCAGGTGGTGGTCGAGGAGGTCGCGGGCGAGGTCGTGCTCCGCGAGAGCGTCAGGAGGATCGCGTGAGGCTGGCGGTCAGCACGCTGGGCATGCCCGGCGAGGACCTGGACCGGGCGATCGAGATCGCGACCGGTCACGGGTGCCAGGGGCTCGAACTGCGGCTGCATCCGGACACCGGGGTGCACGCCGGGCTGGACGAGCGGGAGCGGGCCTCTGTACGGGAGCGGATCGAGGCGGCCGGGCTGGAGATCTCCGCCCTTGCCGGATATGTCGGCATCTGCGAGCCGGGGCCCGACGAGCCGGTGATCGAGGCGCTCATCGCCGACCTGCGCCTCGCCGCCGACCTCGGCGCGCCCGGCGTCCGCGTCTTCCCGCGCGGCGGCGACCCGTCCGTGGGCGCGCGCCGGCTCAAGGCGGTCTCCGGTACGGCCGCCGACCTCGGCCGCCGCGTGCTGGTCGAGACGCACGACGAGATGGCGACCGGCGCCGCCGTGGCCGCACTGCTCGCCGAGGCCGACTGCCCCGGCACGACCGGCGCGATCTGGGACCTGCTGCACCCGTGGCGGCACGGCGAGCCGCCCGCCCGCACGCTCGCCGAGCTGCGGCCGTACCTCGGCTACGTTCAGGTCAAGGACGCGGTCTCCGCGCAGGACACCACCCCCGTGCCCATGGGCAGCGGCACGGTGCCGCTGGAGGAGTCGGGCGAACTGCTGCGCGCGGCCGGCTACGACGGGTGGGTGTCGCTGGAGTGGGAGCGCACCTGGTACCCGCAGGTGCCGCCGGTCGAGGAGATCCTCCCGGGCGCAGCCGGCTGGGTCCGCCGCTTCTCCGCCTGACCCCGCACCTCTCCGTCTGACCTCGGACGTCTCTCCGCCTGACCCCGCACCTCTCCGTCTGACCTCGGACGTCTCTCCGCCTGACCCGGCACGTCTCCTTCCGCCCTCTGGCGTCTGCGGTCCCTTCGCGCCCTGCTGGCATTCGCGCGTCTCTTGGCGTTGCCGTCCGATGCTCGTCGGTCTTCTCGCGTTGCCGTCCGTCGCTCGTCGGTCTTCTCGCGTTGCCGTCCGATGCTCGCCGGCCTCCTCGCGCTGCCGCCTGGCGCTGCCTTTGCCGCCGTCTGGTGCCCTCCGCGTTCCTTCCGCGCTGAGCGTGCTCGCGTGCCGGGCCTGCCCCGGCCGCTCGTGCGGGTCGCGCGTGTCGCCTGCCGGCTTCGAGGGGCGTGACGAGTCGCGTGCGCTGGACGCTCGTGCGGGCCGCGCGTGTCATGCCCGCCCGTGTAGTCCGCCGGTTCGTGCGCCTTGCCTGTTCGGGCGCTGCCCTGCCGAGGCGCCGATCGTCCGAGTGTCGACCTGTCCGGGGTGCCCGGCCTGTCCGGGGTGTCGGCCCGTTCGGGGTGTCGGCCCGTTCGGGGTGCCGGCCTGTCCGGGGTGCCCGGCCTGTCCGGGGTGTCGGCTCGTCCGGGGTGCCCGGCCTGTCCGAGGTGTGGGCCCGTCCGGACGCCGGCCTGTTCGGGGCGGGGCTCATTCGCGCGTCTTGTGTGACTCTCTGGTGTGCTTGCGCGGGCGAGGGCGTTCACCGACATCCGCTGATTTCTCCGGCGGGGCGGTGGTGTTGAGTTGGGGGCATGTCCCCTTCCCAGAACAAGGTGCTCGTCGTCGGCATGGACGGGCTCCGCTTCGATCGGCTGGTCGCGCTGGACGCCCCCGTCCTGGCCGGCCTGATGTCCACCGGCGCGTACGGCACCAGCAAGCTGCCGTACGGCGAGGCCGGCACACCGCGTACGGGGTCGCCCGGCGAGGTCGTCCCCAAGAGCCCCGAGCCCGGAGACTGCGACCGGGTGATCAGGTCGCGTACGGACTCGGGTCCGGGCTGGTCGTCGATCGCCACCGGCGTCTGGCCGGACAAGCACGGCGTCGTGGACAACGCGTTCACCGACCCGCGTTTCCTGAAATATCCGGACTTCTTGACGCGGGCCGCGACCGCCGACCCCGGCCTGGACACCGCCGCCTTCTTCTCCTGGGCCGCGCTCGCCGAGCACGGCGCGTTCGGCCCCGCCATCGGCCACCGCTTCGTGCTCGACGGCTACGCCATCGGCTGGGCGAACGCCGACGCCCAGGTCACGGCGGCGGCCGAGAGCTACGTGACCGGCAACAGCCCTGACGCCGTCTTCGTCTACCTGGGCGACACCGACGAGGTGGCCCACGCGCTCGGCCCTCACCGCCCCGAGTACGCCGCCGCGCTGCGCACCCAGGACGCCCAGCTCGGCCGCCTGCTCGACGCCGTACGCGCCCGCCCCTCCTTCTCCCGGGAGAGCTGGACGGTGCTGGTCACCACCGACCACGGCCACGTGGACGCGGGCGGCCACGGCGGCGTCTCCGACGAGGAGCGCACGGTCTTCGTGATCCTCAACCGCCTGGGCGACGACCTGGGCGGGCGCTCCCTGGAGGCGCCCCGGCTGGTGGACGTCGCCCCCACGGCGCTGGCCGCGCTCGGCGTGGCCGTGGACCCGGCCTGGAACCTGGACGGGGTGCCGCTGGAGATCTGATTCATCGTGTGTTGAATTCTTGCCGGGGAAGCGCCACACTGAGGGCGAGACGCCGAACGGCAGGGGAAACACGCGATGAAGACCATCCTGAGCTTCGCCGAGATCGATGCGGGGATGCTCGCCGAGGTGGGCGGCAAGGCGGCCAACCTCGGTGAGCTGACCAGGGCGGGCCTGCCGGTGCCGCCCGGGTGGGTGCTCACCACGGAGGCGTACCGCCAGGTCGCGGCGGGGCTCGACACGAGCGGCCCGCAGGTGGCGGAGCGGGCCAGGAAGCACCTGCTCGACGCGCCGATGCCGGACGAGGTGCGCGAGGCGATCGTGGAGGCGTACCGGGGGCTCGGCGACGGGGTGCCGGTCGCGGTGCGCTCGTCGGCCACCGCCGAGGACCTGCCGTTCGCCAGCTTCGCGGGCCAGCAGGACACGTTCCTCAACGTGGTGGGGGAGGAGGCCGTGTTAACGGCCGTACGCCGCTGCTGGGCCTCGCTGTGGACCGATCGCGCGGTCGCCTACCGCGAGTCCAACGGCATCGGCCACGCCGCCGTACGCCTCGCCGTGGTCGTGCAGGAGATGGTGGACGCCCGCACGGCGGGCGTGATGTTCACCGCCAACCCCGTCACCGGCAGGCGGCGCGAGATCGTCATCGACGCGAGCCCCGGCCTGGGCGAGTCGGTGGTCTCCGGTGCCGTCAACCCCGACCGGTTCCGCTTCCGCGACGGCCGGGTCATCGAGCGCCGCGCCGGGGACAAGCCGCTGGCGATCAGGCCGCTGCCCGGCGGCGGCACCGAGCGCGTCGAGCAGCCGCACGACGGGCTCTGCCTGACCGACGACGAGGTACGCCGCCTGGCCGGCCTCGGCGCCCGCGTCGAGGAGCACTACGGCGCGCCCCAGGACACCGAATGGGCCATCGACGCCGCCGGAACGCTCTGGCTCACCCAGGCACGGCCCATCACGACGCTCTATCCGCTGCCCGAGACCACCCGGCCGGGTCTGCGGGTGTACTTCTCGGTCAACGTCGCGCAGGGCGTCATGGGGCCGCTGACGCCCATGGGCGTGGCCGCGTTCCGGATGATCAGCGCGGGCGGGGCCGGGCTCGCCGGGCACGCGCCCGCAGACCCGTACGACGGCGCGGGGTTCCTGGCCGAGTCGGGGCACCGGATCTGGCTCGACATCACCGCCGCCGTGCGCAACCGCGCCGGCCGCGCCCTCCTGCCGCGCGTGCTGACGTTGGGCGAGGCCAGGGCCGTGCCCCTCGTACGCGGCCTGTTCGAGGACCCGCGGCTCGCCCCCGCGTCCCGCTCGCTGCGCCCGTTCCTGCGCGGCGCGCTGCGCTTCGCCCGCAACGTGCGGGTGCCCGAGCGCGTGCTCGTGGCGCTCACCAGCCCGCGCAGGGCGCTCGCGCACACCGTCCGGCTCGGGGCCGAGCTGGACCGGCGGCTGCGCGTGCCCGAGTCCGCCACCCCCGCCCAGCGGCTCGACCACGCCGAACGCGTGCTCGCCGGGACGTTCCCGCTGATCATCCGGATCATGCCGACCGCGATCACCGGCTACGCCCTCTACGCGCTGTCCTCGAAGCTGTCGGGCGTGCCGATCGACGAGATGAGCGACGTCCTGCGCAGCGTCCCGCACAACCCGACCACCGAGATGGACATCGAGCTGTGGCACCTCGCCACCCGCGTCGAGCCCGAGCCGTTCCGCGAGCTGCCGGTCTCCGAGCTGGTCGCCCGCTACCAGGCCGGAGAGCTGCCGCCGGTCGCCCAGCGCGAGATCACCGCGTTCCTCGCCAGATACGGACACCGCGGGGTGGCCGAGATCGACGCCGGAGTGCCGCGCTGGTCGGAGGAGCCCGGCCACATCCTCGGCGTGCTGGCCAACTACCTGCGCATGGACGGCGGGCCCACTCCGGCCGAGCTGTTCGAGAAGAGCGCGCGGCAGGCAGGGAAGACGATCGGCGAGCTCGCCGCGCGGGCCGGGCGGCGCGCGCGGTGGCGGGCCCCCGTCGTGCGGTGGGCGCTGGGACGCACCCGGCAGTACGCGGGGCTGCGCGAGCTGCCCAAGTTCTACCTGGTCAAGACGCTCGCGGCGGTCCGCCGCAGCCTGCTGGTGGTGGGGGAGCACCTTGTGGAGCAGGGCGTGATCGACCGCGCCGGCGACGTCT
This sequence comes from Nonomuraea sp. NPDC052634, assembly GCF_040678535.1. Classification (NCBI taxonomy): domain Bacteria; kingdom Bacillati; phylum Actinomycetota; class Actinomycetes; order Streptosporangiales; family Streptosporangiaceae; genus Nonomuraea; species Nonomuraea sp. NPDC052634. The sequence goes on from NZ_JBFATY010000009.1 coordinate 103,194, forward strand.
TCTTCCTCGACCTGCGCGAGGCCAGGGCCGCGCTGCGCGGCGGCGACCTGCGCGCGCTGGTGGCCGGGCGGCGGGCGACGTACGAGCGGGAGCGGCGCCGCAGGCACGTGCCCAGGCTGCTGCTGTCCGACGGCACGGAACCCGAGGCGGCATTCGAGGCGGAAGCCACCGAAGGAGCCGCGGACGGGGCCGCGCTCACCGGCACGCCCGCCTCGCCCGGCACGATCACAGGCGTCGCCCGCGTCGTGCTCGACCCGCACGGCGCGCACCTGGAGCCGGGCGAGATCCTCGTCTGCCCGTCCACCGACCCAGGCTGGACACCGCTGTTCCTCACGGCGGGCGGGCTGGTGATGGAGATGGGCGGCGCGATGTCGCACGGCGCGGTGGTGGCCAGGGAGTACGGCATCCCCGCCGTCGTCGGCGTCCCCGAGGCCACCCAGCGCATCGGCACCGGCGAGCGGATCACCGTGAACGGCGCCGCCGGCACGATCACCCCCGCCTGACCGCCGCCAGGCGAGGGGATCTCACCCTCAGGCCGGCACGACCTGCTCGAAGCGGGCCTTCATGGTGGCCACCACCTCGTCGGGATCGGCGGCCCAGATGTCGGCGTTGAAGATCTCGACCTCGACGTCGCCCGCGTACCCGGCGGCCTGGACGGCGCGCGTGATCGGCGGGAAGTCGATCACGCCGTCGCCCATCATGCCCCGCCCGAGCAGCACGTCCTCGGGCAGCGGGTGCAGGTAGTCGCACACCTGGTAGCTCGCGATCCTGCTGCCCGCCCGCGCGATGTCCTCCGCCAGGCGCGGGTCCCACCACACGTGGAAGGTGTCCACGACCACACCGACCTGCTCCTCGGGGTAGGGCAGGCTCAGCTCCAGCGCCTGGCCGAGCGTGGACAGCACCGCCCGGTCGGGGCAGTAGATCGGGTGCAGCGGCTCCAGCGCCAGCTTGACGCCGCGCTCGCCGGCGTACGGGGCCAGCTCGGCCAGCGCCTCGGCCACGCGTTCGCGCGCGCCCGCGAGATCGCGGGTGAAGCCGTCGTCCGGCAGCGCCTCGCCGGGCTTGACGCCGGGCAGGCCGCCCACCACCATCACCAGGCAGGCCGCCTCCAGCTCGGCGGCCTCGTCGATGGCCCGCCGGTTGTCGTCGAGCGCGCGGGCGAACGCCTTGCGGCCCTCCTCGCCCGGCAGCCCGCCCTCGGTCAGGAAACCGCCCCGGCACAGCGACGACACGCGCAGCCCGGCCGCGCGCACCAGCTTGACGCTCTCCGCGAGGCCCTGCTCGGCGACCTTCTCCCGCCACAGCCCGATGGCCTCAAGGCCGTGGCGGACGCAGCCGTCCACCGCCTCGGCCACCGACCAGCGCCGGGTCGTCCACTGGTTCAGCGACAGGCTCATGCGGCCTCCGTCCCCGCTCACAGACCGTTCACCGCCAGCAGCGCCTGCATCCTGCGCACGGCGAGCTCCTGGTCCGCGAGCAGACCGGCCTGGTCGGCCAGCCGGAACACCTCCGACAGGTGCAGCAGCGAACGCGCCGACTGCGCGCCGTTCACCATCGCGAACGCGTCCTGATGGCCGTTCAGCCAGGCCAGGAAGACGATGCCGGTCTTGTAGTGATACGTCGGCGCTTCGAAGATCTTGCGCGACAGGGTGACCGTCGGGGCGAGGATCTCGTCGTACCGGGTGAGCAGCCGCTCCCGCTCCGCCTCGTCGGTGGCCGACTCTGCGGCGTCCAGCACCCGCAGCGCCGCCGCGGCGGCCGGGGCGATCGCGTCGAAGATGCCGAGCAGCGCGTGGGAGCCGCTCTTGATCAGCGACGGGTAGTTGAAGTCGTCGCCGGTGTAGAGCTTGACGCCCTCGGGCAGCGCGGCGCGCAGCCGCACCTCGTGCTCCTCGTCAAGCAGCGACACCTTCACGCCGTCCACCTGCGCGGCGTGCGCGTGGATCAGCTCGAGGAACGACTCCGTGGCCGCGTCGATGTCGCGCGAACCCCAGTAGCCCGCCAGGTTCGGGTCGAACATCTCGCCCAGCCAGTGCAGGATCACCGGGCGGTCGGCCAGGCCGAACAGCTTCCCGTACACCCGGTGGTAGTCCTGCGGGCCCGTGGCGACCGCGGCGAGCTGGCGCGAGGCCATGATGATCACGCCCGCGCCCGCCGACTGCACGGTCTCGATCTGCTCGGCGTACGCGGCGGTGATCGCGTCCAGGTCGGCGGCCTGCGGCGCGTGGTCGGTGCCCGCACCGCAGGAGACCAGCGTGGCCGGGTCGCCGAACGCGCGGGCCTCGGCGGCGCTGCGCGTGATGAGCTGCTGGGTCGCCGCCCAGTCGAGGCCCATGTTGCGCTGCGCGGTGTCCATGGCGTCGGCCACCCGCAGCCCGTGCGACCACAGGTGGCGGCGGAAGCGCAGCGTCGCGTCCCAGTCGACGGCGGCGGGGGAGCCCGGCGTGTTGTCGCCGAGCGGGTCGGCGACGACGTGCGCGGCGGCGTACGCGATGCGCCCGCTCGCCGGCGTGGCCTCCACCGGCCAGCTCGCAGGCTCCCGCAGCGGATACGACCCGAATCCGGGCAGTTCGATCCTCACAGCTCCGGCACCTCGATCCTGCGGCCCTCGGCGTTCGAACGCAGCCCCAGCTCGGCGAGCTGCACGCCCCTGGCGCCCGAGGCGAAGTCGTTCGGGAACGGCGCGTCCTCCAGCACGTGCCGGATGAAGTTCTCCCACTGCACCTTGAAGCCGTTGTCGAACTCGGCGTTGTCCGGCACCTCCTGCCAGTCGTCGCGGAAGCGCGCGGTGGCGGGCAGGTCGGGGTTCCAGACCGGCTTCGGCGTCACCGAACGGTGCTGGACGCGGCACTTGCGCAGGCCCGCGACCGCGCTGCCGTGCGTGCCGTCCACCTGGAACTCCACCAGCTCGTCGCGGTTCACCCTGACCGCCCAGGAGGAGTTGATCTGCGCGATGATGCCGCCTTCGAGCTCGAAGATCCCGTACGCGGCGTCGTCGGCGGTCGCCTGGTAGGTGTTGCCCTGCTCGTCCACCCGCGACGGGATGTGCGTGACGGCCTTGGCGTAGACCGACTGCACCCGGCCGAACAGGTTCTCCATCACGTAGTGCCAGTGCGGGAACATGTCGAGCACGATGCCGCCGCTATCCTCGGCGCGGTAGTTCCACGACGGGCGCTGCGCCTCCTGCCAGTCACCCTCGAACACCCAGTAGCCGAACTCGCCCCGCACCGACAGGATGCGGCCGAAGAAGCCGCCGTCGATCAGCCGCTTCAGCTTGAGCAGGCCCGGCAGGAACAGCTTGTCCTGCACGACGCCGTTCTTGACGCCCTTGGCCGCCGCGGCCTCGGCCAGCGCGATCGCCTCCTGGGTCGACTCGGCGGTGGGCTTCTCGGCGTAGATGTGCTTGCCGGCCTCGATGGCCTTCAGCACGGCCTTGACCCGGGCGCTGGTGACCTGGGCGTCGAAGTAGATGAGGTTGGCGTCGTCGGAGAGGGCGGCGTCGAGATCGGTGGTGAAAGCCGAAATTTCGTGCTTCTTAGCGATATCTGCAAGCTTGTCGGCGTTACGGCCGACCAGGACGGGCTTGAGAGTCACCCTGGAGCCGTCCGAGAGCGCGACGCCGCCCTGCTCGTTGATGGCCAGAACGGAACGGACCAAGTGCTGGCGGTAACCCATCCGTCCGGTGACGCCGTTCATCACGACGCCGATCGTGCGCACGCTCATGAGGATCCCTTCAGGCACAACCAGTGGAAAGCGCTTTCCCGAACGGTAAGGCCCGCCTGCCAAGGGCGTCAAGAGCCCCACCCGCCCGCGGCCTGCGGCGAGCGCCCCTGACCCGGCACTCAGTCCCACCCGCCAGGCTCCGGCCGCCCTGCGGCGAATGGCCCCTGACCGGGCGCTCAGCGCCATCCAGTCAGGGCGCGGACGGCGGCCACGGCGGGCTCACGTCACGAGCGGCATCGCCCGCTTCGCGCACGGGCCGGGTCGTGGCGGGCTCGTTCTTTGGCTCGACGTCCGCCCGCTGCTCGCCTGACTGTGGCGGGGCGTCGCCCGCTCACGGGCACGGACGGGGACCGTGGCGTCAGGGGCGGGGCCGTGGGTGTTGCGGCCGGCCTGCGCGTTCGCTTGGTCAGCCGGCTTCAAGGCGGCGGCGGGTGGGCGGTTCCCGGGTGGACGGCCACCCGGGAACCGCCGCATTACGACTCGCCCTGTGTCTCCAGGCGGGCCAGTGCCTTGGCGATGGGGTGGGCGGCGAGGGCGAGCTGCCACTCGCGGGCGCCGAGCTTGCGCAGCCGGGCGGTCACGGTCTCGTCCGTGATCTCCTCGGGTGGCTCCCAGGTGAGCCTGCGCACGGCGTCGGGCTGCAGCAGGTTCTCCGCCGGCATGTGGTGCTCGTCGGCCAGCGCGGCGACCACGGCCCTGGCGGCGGCGAGCCGCTTGGCGGCGGCCGGGTCGCGGTCAGCCCAGCGGTTGGGCGGCGGCGGGCCGTCGCCGGGGGTGCTGGGTTGGGGAAGCTGGCTGTCGGGCAGCTCGCGGGCGCGGGCGACGGCGGCGAGCCAGTCGTTGATGTGACGACGGGCGCTTCGCCCGGTGAATGCCGAAATTTCGGTCAATGCCTTCTTGGTGCGCGGCCCTTCCAGCGCCGCCGTCACGATCGCCGCGTCGGGCAGCACCCGGCCGGGCGCCAGGTCAGCCTCGCGGGCGATGCGGTCGCGCATGTTCCACAGCTCCCGCACGATCGCCAGCGCGCGCACGTTCCGTACCTTGTGGATGCCGGACGTGCGCCGCCACGGGTCGGGACGCGGCGCCGGCGGCGGGGTGTTGAGCACGGCCTCGAACTCCTCGCGCGCCCACTCCAGCTTCCCGGCATCGGCGAGCTCCTGATACAGCGCGTCGCGCAGCTCGACCAGGACCTCCACGTCGAGCGCGGCGTAGCGCAGCCAGTCCAGCGGCAGCGGCCTGGTGGACCAGTCGGCCGCCGAATGACCTTTCTCCAGGCGCAGGCCGAGCACGGTCTCCACCATCGTGCCCAGGCCCACCCGCTCGTAGCCGAGCAGCCGGCCGGCCAGCTCGGTGTCGAACATCTGCCGCGGCTTGAACCCGATCTCCATCAGGCACGGCAGGTCCTGGGACGCGGCGTGCAGCACGATCTCGGCCTCGGCCAGGGCCTCGTCGAGCGAGGACAGGTCGGGGCAGCCGATCGGGTCGATCAGCGCGGTGCCCGCGCCCGCCCTGCGCAACTGCACGAGGTAGGCGCGGTTGCCGTAGCGGTAGCCCGAGGCGCGCTCGGCGTCGACGGCGACGGGGCCGCTGCCCGCCGCGAACCTCGCCACGACCTCGGCCAGCCCGGCCGCGTCGGCGACGACGGGAGGGATGCCTTCGCGTGGCTCCAGCAGCGGCTCCACGGTGCGTTCTTCTGTCATGAGTTCACCGACCTCATGACGCAGGTGCTGTCTTGACTGGTGCCCTCACTTCGTTCGGTCACTCTCCGGATCATCACGTCGACGGGGCAGGGCGGCCACGTCGGGCGGAAGGGGCGGAATGCCCGCGGCCAGGCACATCAGATCACACCAAGCGGCGACATGGCCGGACAGATCCTCCTGAGCGGGGGACCAGGAGGCCCGCAACTCCAGCTCGGTCGTGACCGGATCGTCGACCTTGTTGCCGAACCCCTCCGACACGGCTCTTGTCACGGTACCGCCGGCGGCGGAGTAGTCGGCTTGGTGGGCGTCGAGGGCCTCGGTCAGCCAGCTCCAGGCCACGGGGCCGAGGAGCGGATCGGAGGTGATCTCCGGCTCCATGTCGGCCCTGACGTAGGCAACCAGCCGGAACGGGCCCTCCCAGCCGCGCTGGCCGTCGGGATCATAGAGCAGGATCAGCCGGCCCACCGCCAGCTCGTCGTCGCCGCGGTAGACCGACGCGCCGATGGCGGCCGAGTAGGGGGCCAGCCGCTGGGGGGCGGGCAGGTCCTCAAGCTCGATCTCCTGCCGTACCTCGGTCAGCCGCATGCTCTCCGCGGCCCGCGTGAACGCGGCGGGAGGCGGCGGCTGGTCACCGAGCGTCATAGCCGAAGCGTAGGCCGAAGTCGGACGAAAGGGGACCACGGGGGTGCTCATCCTTCGTGATCAAGCCGCTGCCGTAACCAGCTGGCGAACCGGACGGGTGGCCTCGGCGGCGCCGGACATCAGGGCGTGACCGCAGTCGACACAGGCCCACTCGGGGCACAGGCCCGGCTCGTGCCCGTCGGCGCACGGCGGCTGCTCGAACGGCCGCTCACCGTCGCAGGACGGGCAGCGCACACTGCGGCGCTCTGGGGAACTCCACAACGCGGTCATCGCACGAGTCATCGAACCGGGGCCTTTCTTCGGGTCGTGGCTCCGACGTTGGCACGAGCCGCTGACAATTCCCCGCAACGCGCTCGGCGTGTCCCGAAAGTGGTCGATGAATCGGTGCCGCGCGGTGGCTTGGGGAACTTTTGGCCCAGTCGAGACCGGCTCTCTGGGCGGGCATGGGGTGTGTTGGACCCGTGCGGGACGCCGATGCCGAGCAGACCGGTAAACCTTCATCTGGCTATCTGATCATGATTTGGGGTGTCCAATGCATGTTTTTCCGACACCTCGCACCCGTGTCCTGACCGCGCCCCGCCCATGGCACCCTGGTGAGGTGAACCTCGCCGACTCAGCCTTCCTGCGCGCCTGCCGCCGCCAGCCCGTCCCGCACACCCCCGTCTGGTACATGCGCCAGGCCGGCCGTTCGCTGCCGGAATACCTGAAGGTCCGCGAGGGCGTGCCCATGCTGACCGCCTGCTCGACGCCCGACCTCATCGTCGAGATCACCATGCAGCCCGTCCGCCGCTACGGCGTCGACGCGGCCATCTTCTTCAGCGACATCGTCGTACCGCTCAAGGCCATCGGCGTCGACCTCGACATCAAGCCCGGCGTCGGCCCCGTCGTCGCCGAGCCCATCCGCGACGCCAAGGGCCTCGACGCGCTGCGTCCCCTCGAGCCCGGCGACGTCCCCTACATCACCGAGGCCGTCAAGGCGCTCACCGCCGAGCTCGGCGACACCCCGCTCATCGGCTTCGCCGGCGCGCCCTTCACCCTCGGCTCCTACCTCATCGAAGGCGGCCCGTCGAAGAACCACGACCGCACCAAGGCCATGATGTACGGCGCGCCCGAGCTGTGGCACGCGCTCATGGAGAAGCTGTCCGACATCGTGCTGCAGCACCTGCGCATCCAGATCGCCGCAGGGGCCTCCGCCGTGCAGCTCTTCGACTCGTGGGTCGGCGCCGTCGCGCCCGACGACTACCGCGAGTTCATCCTGCCCCACACCCGGCGCATCTTCGAAGGCGTCGCCGGCGTGCCCCGCATCCACTTCGGCGTCGGCACCGGCGAACTGCTCGGCGTGCTCGGCGAGGCCGGAGCCGACGTCGTCGGCGTCGACTGGCGCGTCCCTCTCGACGAGGCCGCCCGCCGCATCGGCCCCGGCAAGGCGCTCCAGGGCAACCTCGACCCCGCCATCCTCCTCGCCCCCTGGGAGGTCGTCGAGCGCAAGGCCCGCGAGGTGCTGCGGCGCGGCGAGGCCGCCGAAGGCCATGTGTTCAACCTCGGCCACGGCGTGCTCCCCAACACCGACCCCGACCAGCTCAAGCGCCTCACCGACCTCGTCCACGAGCACACCCGCTGACGGGTTCTCTTTCGCCGCATCCGAGCGCGCCTCCGGTCCGGACCTGGCCCTCTGCTTGGCGTCGCCGTTGTTCGGCTGAACGAGGGTTCATTTCTCCGCGTCTCGTGCCTCCGCTCAGGCCCGGGCCCTCCGCTCGGTCTCGCCGTTGTTCGTGCGCGAGGGTTCGTGCTCGGGGGGTCGGTGTGCGGGCGCGGGCGGTCCGGCCGCTCCAACGCGGCCTCGCCGTGCCGTGCGCGAGTGCTCGTGTGCGTGCGCGGCCGGTCGGCCGTTTTCCGCCGCTCTGGGGCGCGGGCGCGCGACCACGCCGCCGGCCTCCGCCGAGCGCGCGCCGGCCGCCGGTTCGCTCCTCTCCCGCCGTTTCGGTGCTCGGCGTTCTTTGGGAAAACCCCTCGGGCTGGGCGCCGTTATGCGTGTCGGAGACCCGCTGCGCTCGCCGTAGTTCACGCATCGGTCGCCCGCCGTCCGGTGGTGGCCCGCCGCTGAGGGGGGTCCCCGAAGCAGTGCGCAGGGTGCGCGGCGTGTGGCGTTCCGGCCCTCCGACGGGGCTGGGGTGGTCTCCGGGGCAGTGTCCAGGGGTGCGCGGCGCGTGACGTTCGAGCCGCCGCCGATAGGGCTGGGTGGCCTTTCCGCGGTGTGCGGGGCGTGGTGTTCGGGGGCGTCGTGCGTAGGGCGTGGTGTTCGGGGCGTCGATTTGTGCCGCTCTGCGGTGGCGGGGTGTGTTGTGGGAGGTCTGCCCCGCGGGGATGGGCGCGTATGAGAGGCGGTAGCGTTCGGAGGCGTGGAAGGGAATCGGGCGCACGTGGTCGTCGTCGGCGCGGGTATCTCCGGACTCGCCGCGGCGTGGTATCTCCGCCAGGGCGCGCGTGAGCGCGTGAAGGTGACGGTCCTGGAGGGCTCGCCCCGCATCGGCGGCAAGCTCTATGCCTCGGAGGTCGCCGGGGTGAGCGTCGACGCGGGCGCCGAGGCGATGCTGGCCCGCCGTCCCGAGGGCAAGGAGCTGGCCAAGGCGGTCGGGCTCGGTGACGACCTGGTCTTCCCCGGCACCACCCGCTCCGCCGTCTACAGCCGCGGCGCCGTCCGCTACCTGCCCAAGGGCCAGGTCATGGGCGTGCCCGCGGACCTCGCCGAGCTGGCCAAGTCAGGCATCATCTCGCCGGGCGGGCTGCTGCGCGTGCCGCTCGACCAGGTGCTGCCCGCGACGCTCGTGCGCACCGACGTGTCCGTCGCCGCCTACATCCGCGCCAGGATGGGCGTCGAGGTCGTGGACCGGCTGGTCGAGCCGCTGCTCGGCGGCGTCTACGCGGGCCGCGCCGACATGCTGTCGCTGGAGGCGACGATGCCGCGGGTGGCCGCGATCGCGCGATCCGAGCGTTCACTGCTCAACGCCGCCCGCCACCTGGTCGAGGAGACACCGAAGAACCAGGGCCCGGTCTTCACCACCCTGCGCAGCGGCCTCGGCGGCCTGCCTGAGGCGGTCGCGAAGGCGTCCGAGGCCGACATCAGGACCGGCGTCACCGCCCGCGAGCTGCACCGCACTGAGACCGGCTGGCGGCTGGTCACCGGCCCGGTGCCGCGCCCCGAGGTCGTCGAGGCGGACGCGGTGATCCTGGCCACGCCGGGCCCGGCGACGAGCCGCCTGCTCAAGACCGAGGCCCCCAAGGCGGCCGACGAGCTGGCCCGCATCCAGTACGCCAGCATGGCCGTCGTCACGCTCGCCTACCCGGTCGACGCCTTCCCCGAGCCGCCCGGCACCAGCGGCTACCTGGTGCCGCCGGTGGAGGGACGGCCGGTCAAGGCGGTGACGTTCAGCTCGGTGAAGTGGCCCCACCTGTCGAAGGACCTGGTGATCCTGCGCTGCTCCATCGGCCGCGTCGGCGAGGAGCACCTGCTGCAGCGCGACGACGTGGAGCTGGTCGCGCTGGCCACCGCCGAGATGGCCGACGTGATGGGCGTGCGCGGCCTGCCCATCGACAGCCGGGTGACCCGCTGGGGCGGCGGGCTTCCGCAGTACAACGTGGGCCACCTCGACCGGGTGGCCAGGGTGCGCGCGGCGGTGGCCGTGCAGCCCGGCCTGGCCGTCTGCGGGGCCGCCTACGACGGCATCGGCATCCCCGCCTGCATCGCCACCGCCCGCACGGCCGCCGCCCGGATTCTGGACCACCTCTCCCTGAGAGCAGAATAGGCAGCATGACAGAGGGCGCACCGCGGCTCAAAGCCCGCGATCTCAATCAGGTGATCCGTTACACGATGTGGTCGGTCTTCCAGGCGACCGAGCCGTGCCCAGGCGACCGCGACGGCCTGGCGGCCGAGGTGCAGGAGCTGCTCGACCAGGCGGCCGGCAAGGGCGTCGTGACCAGGGGGGTCTACGACGTCGCCGGGTTCAGGGCCGACGCCGACTTCATGTTCTGGTGGCACGCTCCCACGCCCGAGGACCTCCAGGACGTCTACGCCAGGTTCCGCCGCACCCGCCTGGGCCGCCACAGCAGGCCCGTCTGGTCGGCGATGGCGCTGCACCGGCCCGCCGAGTTCAACAAGTCGCACATCCCGGCCTTCCTGGCCGAGGAGGAGCCGCGCGCCTACGTCAGCGTCTACCCGTTCGTGCGCTCCTACGAGTGGTACCTGCTCGACGAGTCCGAGCGTCGGGCGATGCTGGCCGAGCACGGCAGGATGGCGCGCGACTACCCCGACGTGCGGGCCAACACGGTGGCGTGCTTCTCGCTCAACGACTACGAGTGGATGCTCGCGTTCGAGGCGAACGAGCTGCACCGGATCGTCGACCTCATGCGTACGCTGCGGGGCGCCCAGGCACGCCGGCACACCCGCGTCGAGATCCCCTTCTACACCGGCGCGCGCAAGCCGCTGCCTGAGCTCATCGCCGCCCTGCCGTAGTTCTCCCGGCCAGGCCCCGCCCTCTCGGCTGGATGCACCGGCCTGGGCGGCCGGACGCATCAGCCCGGCGAATCGGTCGCGAGCCAGACCCAAATCGGCGATCTCGCTGCAGCGCTCTATCCGCTTTGTCACAATCGGGGAAATCTCTGCCTCGCAGGGTGTGAGCGGGGTGGCACGTTCCAGGTGTGCGGGCTTGGAGGGCTGGTGGAGAGGTCCGGAAGGCGGGGCCGTCGGGGGCGGCACGCGGCAGGACGCCGATCGGCGCGGTCCGAAGGAGACGGTCCCGGACCCGCCGGGCGGTCTCCGGCGGAGGTCCGGCGGTCGGAGCGGATCGGGCGCGCCGGGCGGTCTGCGGAGGACGTCCGGCGGTCTTCGGAGGACGTCCGGCGGTCTTCGGGGGAGGCTCGGCGGTCCCGGCGGGGCGGCTCCGGCGGGAGGGCCAGACGGCGCCGAGGGCTGCTGCGACGGGCGGGACGGGCGGCGCGCGGGCGGGTGGCCGTCGCCGCTGGGGTGACCGTGGGCGGCGCGGTCGTGGCGCTCGCGATGCAGGGGATGTTCGGCACCCCGGTCACGTACGGGCTGCTCGGCACGGTCGTCGCGCCCCCGGCGAGCCAGGCGGCCGAACACCACGCGAGCGACGGACGGCGGGCCAGGGGCGGGCCCGCGGCCGCCGCGGCGGCGTCGCCGGGTGGAGCGAGCGCAGGCAGAAGCGCCGACAGCGGCGCAGGCGGAGGCACCGACGGCAAAGAGGGCAAAGAGGCGGACGGCGGCAAAGGCGCGAACGCGCAGGCCACCAGCAAGGGGGCGCGCAAGCCGGAGCCGCCCGAGCCGTCGAAACCGGCCCCGAGCACGAACTCCGGCCTGGTGCCCGGCACGACCGACCCGAACGACCTGCCGGCCGCAGGCCCGGCCACGCGCGGCGCCGAGCCGAGCGGTGCGAGCGAGCCGACCGGGGGCGACGGCAAGGACTACAAGGCCGACGGCCCCTCGCGGCATACGGATCATCAGGCGGCCGAGTACTTCCGCGCGAACTGGGGGCCGAACGACAAGGCCGTGAAGCGTCTCAGGGACATCCGCACCGTGGGCGGATATCTCCGCATTTATACGGACCTACCGGAGAGCGCGGACAACTCCCGTACCGCCATCACCTTGTGCGAGCGCGGGCTCGCCTACCTCCACGAGCGCGGCGTCGAGAACCCCGTGGTGTTCGTGCACTCGGAGTTCGGCCAGAACGGCAACCCGGTGCTCGCCAACATCATCGGCCCCTCGGATCGGAGCTGCCGCGTCACATATCCAGACCCCCGATGACCGGCGGCAGCCGCGGGCCCGGGTCAGCGGACCCGGACCCGTGTCTTCGAGCACACCTCGCATCGCTGTGTGACCACCCGCCCGATGGTCTCAATCGTCACCCACCGGTGGCGAAGATGGACAAAGCGCACGCGGTGCTCGTACCCCTCGCGGGCGATCGATACGCCCCGTCGTTACCCGATCACGCCTTGGGTTCGAGCCGGAGCGAGATCGAGTTGATGCAGTAGCGGTCGTCCGTCGGCGTGGGGTAGCCCTCGCCGTGGAAGACGTGCCCCAGGTGGCTGTCGCACCGGGCGCAGCGCACCTCCGTACGGACCATGCCGAGGCTGCGGTCCTCAAGCAGCCGGACCGCGTCACTGTCGGACGGCGCGTAGAAGCTCGGCCACCCGCAGTGCGACTCGAACTTCGTGTCAGAACGGAACAACTCGGCACCGCAGGCGCGGCACGAGTAAACCCCCTCGGTCTTGGTGTCGACGTATTCCCCCGTGAACGGGCGCTCGGTCCCGGCCTCCCTGAGGACGTGGAACTCCTCAGGCGTCAGCTGGGCCCGCCATTCCGCCTCGCTCTTGACCACCTTGTCCATAACTCCAGAGTACGAGATACGGCAAAAAGAGATCTCCGCAGGGTGAAGCATCCGTTCTCGGGGAAATTCGCGTCTTTCTCGGCAAGGAGGTGTCTTCACCTCCTGCCAAGGGGTGAGATCACCTGCGGATCCCGCCGAGCGGCACAGCCCACGCCCGTGCTGGCGCCGCTGGGGATCGAAACGGCCGGCCGGGTGGCGCGCCAGCGCCCGGAACGGCGGAAGGGTGATCTGGCGGCCCGTCCCGTCGAGCCCTCGGTCCCGCCACCGAGGAGGCTCCGGGACGGGCCCACCCCGTCCGGCTCTCTCCGTCTCCGGCCCGACTCCGTCCGGTTCTCCGAAGACGGTGGCCTCTCCGGACGACGAGCGGAAGCGGCGCGGCGAGAGCGCCGGAGCCGTGCGGGTTCCTGGCGAGCTGCCGCACCGGCCCAGCGACCAGCGGCCGGAGGAATTTTGTTACGGCTCGTGATGACCGGTCATTGTCGGTCCCTCGGGGTAGGTTCGGGGGCATGGCATCGCCGTACATCGAGCTCGAGGTGGGGAAGCGGACCGTCAAGGTCACCAATCCCGACAAGGTCTACTTCCCGGAGATCGGCGCCACCAAGCGTGAGCTGGTCGAATACTACGTGAGCGTCGGCGAGGGCGCCCTGCGGGCGCTGAAGGACCGTCCGACCAACCTCAAGCGTCATCCCGACGGCGTGCAGACCGAGGCCATCTATCAAAAGCGCATGCCGCCCCGGCATCCCGACTGGCTGGAGTCGGTGGAGGTGACGTTCCCCAGCGGCCGCACGGCGCGGTCACTGCGCGTCACCGAGGTGGCCGCCATCGCCTACTGCGCCAACCTCGGCACCATCGATTTCCACCCGTGGCAGGTGCGCGCCGCCGACGTCGAGCGTCCCGACGAGCTGCGGGTCGACCTCGACCCGCAGCCCGGCCTGGAGTTCGACGCGGCGCGCAAGGCGGCGTTCCTCACCAAAGAGGTGCTGGACGAGCTCGGCATGACCGGCTTCGTCAAGACCTCGGGCAACCGCGGCGTGCACATCGCCGTCCGCATCGAGCCGCGCTGGGACTTCATCCAGGTGCGCCACGCCGGCATCGCGCTGGCCAGGGCCGTCGAGGCGCGCGATCCGAGCCTGGTCACCACGGCGTGGTGGAAGGAGGAGCGCGGCGAGCGGGTGTTCATCGACTTCAACCAGAACGCGCGCGACCGCACGATCGCCAGCGCCTACTCGGTCAGGGCGAAGCCGCACGCGCCCGTCTCGACCCCGCTGACCTGGGACGAGCTGGCCGACGCCGACCCGCGCGACTTCGACATCCGCACGGTGCCCGCCCGCTTCGCCGAGGTGGGCGACGTGCACGCCGCCATCGACGACCGGGCCTACTCGATCGAGCCGCTGCTGGAGATGTACGCCGAGGACGAGCGCGGCGACATGCCGTACCCGCCTAACTACCCGAAGATGCCGGGCGAGCCCAAGCGGGTGCAGCCGAGCAAGGCCCGCTCCGACACCTGACCACCAGCCGGTCAGCGGCGCACGAGGCGCCGTTCCGCGGCTGACGCGCAGCGCTTTCAGCGGCGCACGAGGCGCCGTTCCGCGGCTGACGCGCAGTGCTTTCAGCGGCGCACGAGGCGGTGCGAGGCCAGCTCGCACGTCTCGCCCCGGCTCAGGCAGACCACCCGGTCGGCGAGGCCCGCCTGCTCCATGTGGCGCAGGAAGTCGTCCAGCGGGGAACTGAAGACCGTGTAGTCGTCGTAGTGGATCGGTACGACGGTGCGCGGATTGATCATGTCGGCCCAGGCCGCGCCCTGCTCGCCGTCCATGGTGACCATGAGCGTGCCGAGCAGCTTGGTCCCGCCCAGGTGGACGAGGGCGACGTCGATGTCGGGGAAGCGGCGCGGGATCGCGTCGAGCCGCCGGTCCAGCACGGTGTCGCCGCTGATGTGCAGGCGCAGCTCGACCCGCTCGTCCGGGCCGCAGAACTCCAGCATCGTGCCCATCACGGGCGGCAGCAGCGCGTCGGCGGAGCCCGGCGCGTGCTTGGCGGGCAGCGCGGTGATCCGTACGCTGCCGCCTGGGCCGTGCAGGCGGTACTCCGCCCAGGTCATCAGCCCGACGGCCTGGCCGAAGCCCTGCCGATGGAGGGTGCGGGAGGCGGCGGGGGTGGTGACGATGAGCATGTCCCTGTCGATGCCCTTGCGCGCCACCCGGTCCCAGTGGTCGCCGTGCATGTGGGAGAGCACGACGGCATCCAGCGGCGGCAGGTCCTCGATCCGCAGCGCCGGGTCGGTACGCCGCCGCGAGGCCAGGCCCCACCCGAGGTAGGCGAGCTGGCCGCGGTGCAGGAAGTTCGGGTCCGTCAGCAGCGTGAAGCCGTTGTAACGGATGAGCGTGGTCGCGTTCCCGATGAACTGAAGGCTGCCTGCCACCGCTGATCACTCCGGATGCTTCGGCCGCTGCTCCGGAGGCACGCCGCCGCCCTTGCCTCCGCCCCTGCGGCCCTTGTCCGTGCCGTGCGGGTGGCCGGAGCGCTGTTTGCCCCCGCGTACGAGGCCGGCCGAGTTCGTGTTGACGGCGGACTTGCCTGACCTGCGAAGCTCTGGCTGTTGCGGATTGCTCATGGCATTCGTCCCCCTCGTTCAGGGGTCCACTGCCACGGCCGTACGACGCCAAACACCCCGTACGCCGCCCCGCGCGGAAATTCGATGGCGGTCCGGAGCCGTGCCCCGTTACCCTCGCATCCGTCCGTGGATCAGCCGTATCGCGTGGTCGCGCACCGCGCCAGAAGGAGGGACTTGATGCCTGGCACCGCGCCTAGCGCGCCTCGCAGTCGTGCCACCGGCGGATCCCGCCTCTGAGCGAGAGACGACGACCACAACCGGACAGGCCGTACCGGCCGGCGTGCCCGCGAGGCTCGCTCGGCGCTCCCTTGCTGCGTGACATCGAAGACCAATCCGGCAAGGAGTACCCAGGTTGTCCACCAACGGCAATCCTCTTCTCAACACCTTCGTGTGCGTGCGCTGCGGCCTCACGGTCACCGCGAACGCCCCCGACGGCACCCGGCGCAACCACTGCCCGAGCTGCCTGCACTCGCTGCACCTGCAGGACGAGTGCAGCTCACGGATGATCCCGATCTCGATCGCCGTGCTGCGCACCGGGGAGTGGATGATCATCCATCGCTGCACCCGCTGCGGCGAGCTGACCTCGAACCCCATCTGCGGGGACGACAACCAGCTCATCCTCATGCGCATGGCGGTACGCCCGCTCGCGCAGCCGCCGTTCCCGCTCGAGGCGTTCGGTGATCTGTGATGCCGAGGAGGAACGTCACACGCGACCGCGCCCGGCCGCAGCGGCGCAAGAAGGTCCATCACGCGGAGCCCGCGGACGCCTTCCGCTGCGTCGCCTGCCGGCTCGACGTGCCCATGGTCGCGCCCGGCACGGCGCACCGTAACCACTGCCCCAACTGCCTGACCAGCCTGCACGTGGATCACCGCGTGCCCGGCGACCGCCGGGCGGGCTGCCGGGGCCGGATGGCGGCGCTGAGCGTCACCGTCCGCGGTGACGGCGAGTGGCTGATCATCCACAGTTGCCAGTCGTGCGGCGAGCTGAGCGCCAACCGCATCGCGGGCGACGACAACGCGCTGGCGCTGCTGCGCATCGCCATGCGGCCGCTGTCGGACGCCCGCCTGCCGGTCAACGCCCTGCTCGCGCTCTGACCGTGGCTGCTCCGGCCAGGGCTGTTCTGGCCGGGCTGCTCTGACTGGGGCCGTTCCGACCAGGACTGTTCTGGCTGGGCTGCTCTGGCGGGGCTGCTCTGGCCAGGGCCGTTTCAGCCAGACCGGGACCGCGCACCGCGCCCGCGGCGGCGCGGTCCCGGCGTGGCCCGTCAAGCTCAGTCGCCGAACTCCAGGTGCAGGGCCCGGGTGAAGTCGGCGATGGCCTCCTCGTGCCGGTCCAGGTCCTGCAGGATCTCGCCGCGCACCTTGAACGCCCAGATGTACTCCTGGTCCAGCTCGATGGCGGCGTTCAGGTCCTTCAGCGCGCCCTCGTTGTCGCCCATCTCGCTCAGCACCGCGCCCCGGCTGCCGAGCGCGCGGGTGGCGGTGGGCTTCAGCTCGATCGCCCGGTTGAGGTCGGCGAGCGCCTCGTCGTACCGGTCGATCATGCGCAGCGCCTCGCCCCTGCGGCTCAGCGCCCGCACGTAGTCGGGGTCGAGCTCCAGCGACTTGGTGTAGTCGTCGATGGCCTCGGCGTAGAGGTTCATGTCCTGGTAGAGCTCGCCACGGGCGAACCACGAGTACGGCTGGTCCTCGTTCAGTTCGATGATCTTGGTGTGCACCGCCAGGGCCTCGTCCATCCGGTCCAGCCCCACCAGCGCCTCCGCCTTCCCTTCGAGGATCCACGACGTCTCGGGGGAGAGGGTGAGCGCGTGCTCGAAGTCCTCCAGCGCCTCCTCGTAGCGCTCCATCGCGGTGTACGTCTGGCCGCGCGAGCCGAGCGCGTACGCGCTGTCCGGCTCCAGCTTCAGCGACTCCTCGAAGTCGTCGAGCGCGGCCTGGTACCGCTTGATCAACCGGTGGCACTCGCCGCGCAGCCGCCAGGCGCGGGCGTCATCCGGCACCAGCGCGATCGCCTCGGTCAGGTCCGCTATCGCGGCGTCGTGCCGTAAAAGGGCGTTGTACGACACCGCCCGGCTGCGCAGCACCGAGGCCCGGGACTGTGCGGCCGCTTCGGACAGCCCCGAATGATCCATGATCCCCTGATCCATGGGGGGTAAATTTATCCGACTGATACGACTAGATCCGGATGATGGGCCTTCTCCCGGGTGTACTCCAGGACCGCGTCGTGGCCGTACCCGCTGTCCTCGACCCCGCCGAACGGCAGCCCCGGCGGCATCTGGCGGAACGTGTTCACCCAGACCGTGCCGGTCCGCAGGTCCCGGACGAACCGGTGCGCCCGCCGCAGGTCGCGCGTCCACACGCCGGCCGCCAGGCCGTAGCGGGAGTCGTTGGCGATGGCCAGGGCCTCGTCATCGGTCTCGAACGGGATGGCCACCGCGACCGGACCGAAGATCTCCTCCTGGCACACCCGCAGCCCGTTGTCCTCGGTCGTATACAGCGTGGGCGCCACCCAGTAGCCGCCGGGCAGCTCAGGCACCACCTCGGCCCCGGCCCGGCCGCCGAAGACCAGCCGGGCGCCCTCCTTCCCGGCCGGCTCCAGGTACGACGTGACGCGCTCGTACTGGCCCGCCGAGACGATCGGCCCCATCGT
Organism: Nonomuraea sp. NPDC052634; assembly: GCF_040678535.1. Taxonomy (NCBI): domain Bacteria; kingdom Bacillati; phylum Actinomycetota; class Actinomycetes; order Streptosporangiales; family Streptosporangiaceae; genus Nonomuraea; species Nonomuraea sp. NPDC052634. Next base: position 120,924 of record NZ_JBFATY010000009.1, read on the forward strand.
CGTGGCGAGGTCGAGCGGGTCGCCGACCTCCTCGCCGAGGCCGCTGACGATGTTGAGCACGCCGGGCGGCAGCACCTCGGCCAGCAGCTCGCCGAGCCGCAGCACCGACGCGCTCGCCTGCTCGGCCGGCTTGACGACCACCGTGTTCCCGGCGGCCAGCGCGTACGCGGCCTTGGCGGAGAACGTCGAGATGGGGGAGTTCCACGGGATGATGCAGACCGCCACTCCGTACGGCTCGCACCGGGTCAGCCCGAGCGCGTCCGGCCCGAGCTGCACGGTGTCGCCCTTGACCGCGTCGAGGCACTGCCCGGCGGCGATCTGCCACAGGTGCGCCATGCCCGGCAGGTCCTTGGTGAGCGTGTCGCGCAGGATGCGGCCGTTGTCGCGGGTCTCCAGCCTGGCCGGCTCCTCGGCGTGCCGGCCGAACAGCTCCGACACCTTGCGCAGGTAGTGCGCCCGCGCCAGGGCGGGCAGCGCCGACCAGGAGGGGAAGGCGCGGCTCGCGGCCTCGGCGGCCGCGGCTGCCTCGGCGGGGCCCGACGCGGGGATGCGGGCCCAGGGCTCGCCGGTCGCGGGGTTGACCGTCTCCATCGTGCGCGGGGCGGGGACCAGCTCGCCGCCGATGAGGTTGCGATAGTCGGGCACGTGGCCAAGCGTACGCTTGCTCAAGCAGCATGACCAGGAATAGCACTTGATCCCGCAAAGTGGCCAAATATGGACGCATGGTAAAGGTACGGCCGGGGCACAACCGCTCGCGAGGCGGGGTGATGGCGATGGCGAAACGATTGCTCGCGCGGCTGGCGTACGGGTCGCGCTATGACGATGTGCCCTGGGGCCAGCGGGTCTACGTACGGCCGGGGGAGCGGCTGGCCCGCGAGGCGCAGTGGCTGTGGCTGACCAGGCGGGCGCCGGTGATGTCCAGGGCCGCGTACGAGCGCATGCGGCCGCTCGGCGCGATCGAGGAGTTTCTCGACTGCATGATGTGCGGGGAGTCTGTGCAGCAGCCGCTGTTCGAGCCCACCGGCGGCAAGGGCTGGCGCTATCACGTCGTACGCTGCCCCTCCTGCGGCTTCCTCTACCGCAACCCGAACGTCCGGCCCGAACGCCTCGGCGACCTCTACGCCAGCGGCTACAGCACCTTTCTGACCGGCAAGTACGCCGCCAACCGGCAGCGTCGCTACGACCTGACGATGCGGGCCTTCTCCCCGGTCTTCGACGAGGGCAAAGAGCGCAGGCTGCTCGACTTCGGCTCCGGCGTCGGGCTCTTCCTGGAGCTCGCCGAGGAGCGCGGGTTCGACGCGTGCGGCGTGGACCTGTCGCCCGAGTCGGTCGAGCAGGCCAACAAGCGGCTGCACAAGGCGCGCACGTACTTCGGCGCGCCGCAGGACGTGCCCGAGATCGCCGCGGGCGGCTTCGACGTCATCACGCTCTGGTCGGTGCTCGCCCACCTGCCCAGGCCGCTCGACGACTTCCGGCTGTTCAGGAGCCTGCTCGGGCCGGGCGGCGTGCTGCTCATCCTCACCGTGAACGCCAACTCGCTGCTGCTCAAGGCGTACGGGTCGAAGTGGAGCGGCTTCACCAAGAACCACCTGATGTTCTACTCGGCCGATACCGTGCGGACGCTGCTCGCCCGTACCGGCTTCGCGGGCGTGGCCTTCGCCCCCCACTACGGCGACACGGTCGAGGCCGGCACCACGAATCTGCCCGCCGGCCTGGTGGCGCGGCTGCGCAGGAACGTGCGGCTCAGCGACGGCGGCAACATGCTGCGCGTGCTCGCCTTCGCCGATGAGGAGGCCATCGGCCGCTACTGCGGCGGCCCGCTGACGATCCACCGCCTCGCACCGTGAGGAGTTCCGCTGAGGCGGCGGCGCGTATCGGCTCACGCTCTGGCGGGCTCTTTGAGCGCGGCGGCGGTGCGAATCCGTTCGCGGGTGAGCGGCGTGAGCAGCAGGCCCGCCGCGACGGCGGCGGCGCCGACGAGCACGCACACTACGAAGCCGTCCTGCAGGCGACCCTGCACGGTGCCGAGGAGCGGACCGAACACGGCGATGCCGACCGCCCCGCCGACCTGCCGCGAGGTGTTGAACGCCGCCGACGCCGCCCCGTGCAGGGCGGGCCCGACGGCGGCGATCGCCTGCGAGGTCATCGTCGGCACGAGCAGCCCCGAGGCGAACCCCGCGGGCACCAGCGCGAGCGCCAGCGGCCATAGCGCCGGAGCCGTGCCCGCCCACGCCACCAGCAGGAACGTCACCACCAGCACCGCCTGAGCGGCCCCCAGCACGGCCGGCCGCCCGAAGCGGCGCGCGAGGCGGGCCGCGCACAGGTTCGCGACCGCGATGAGCCCGGTCAGCGGCAGGAACAGCAGCCCGCTGGCCAGCGCCCCGAGCCCGCGCCCCTGCTGCAGCATCAGGCTCATCGCGAACAGCAGCCCGTAGAAGGCGAAGTTGAACAGCGCGCCTTGCGCCGCCGTCGCGACGAACGCCCGGTCGGCGTAGAGGCCCGGCGGCAGCAGCGGCGCCCGGCTCGCGCGTACGGTCAGGATGAACCCGGCGAGCCCGGCCACGGCCAGCACCGCCGCGGTGACGACCGGCGCGCTCGACAGCCCCTGGGCGGGCGCCTCGATGAGCGCGAACACCAGCCCGCCGATCAGCAGGGTCGCGGTCGCCATGCCGGCCACGTCCAGGCGGCGCTCGCCACGCGGCACGGCCGGCATCGACCGCACGCTCCAGATGGCGGCGGAGACGCCGATGAGCACGTTGACCCCGAACACCGTCCGCCAGTCCGCGACCGCCACGAGCGCGCCGCCCAGCAGCGGACCCGCCGCCATCCCGACACCCCCCGCCGCCGACCACCGGCCGACCAGCCGGTTCCTGGCATGCTCGTCGGGTGCCGCCGCCGTCGCCAGGACGAGCGCGCTGGGCAGCAGCAGCGCCGCCCCCACGCCCTGCACCAGCCGGGCCGCGTTCAGCACCCCCATCGTGGGCGCCGCCGCGCAGGCCGCCGAGGCGATCGTGAAGACGAGCAGGCCCGCCACGAACGCCCGCTTCGCCCCGAGGGTGTCGGTGATCGCGCCCGCACCCAGCATCACCGCCGCGAACGACAACGTATAGGCGTTGACCGCCCACTCCAGCTCGGCCCGTGAGGCGTCGAGGTGGGAGGCGAGCTGGGCGAGCGTGAGGTGCACGATCGTGCCGTCAACGAAGACCATGAAGGCGGCGATCAACGCCAGTACGATGACAACCCGTCGGTGTTCGATAGCCATAGAACGAACTGTACGTGGTGTTCTATGTCAATCGAACACCGGGGTTCGTTCTGGCCGGATACGCCCGGGGGTCCGCCTGATCAGAAGCTGCGCATCAGACGAACCGTCGCTTGCCAGAGGGCCGCTCGTGGAAAGGGGGTCAGCCGCCCGGCGGGCGTCTCCGGAGGAAGCGGGGCGTCGGGGTGAGGGCGCGGTCGCCTAAAATCGGGGCATGGAGCTCGCCCCCGGCGTACACGTGGCCATCACCGACCGGAACGGCGGCGTCGGCGCCCCGCCGTACGGTTCGCGCAACCTCGGCGGCATGGTCGGCGACGACCCGGAGGTCGTGCGTGCCAACCGGGCGGGCCTGGTGGCCGAGCTGGGCGTGCGGGCGGTGGTGTTCATGCGCCAGGTCCACAGCGCCGAGGTGGCGTACGTCAGCGAGCCGTTCGGCGACGACCCGCCCCCGCTCGACGGCGTGTTCACCACCGAGCCCAAGCTGGCGCTGGCGTCGCTCGGCGCCGACTGCCCGGCCGTGCTGGTGGCCGATCCGGTGGCCCGCATGGTCGGCGCCGCCCACTCCGGGCGTCCCGGCACCGAGGCGGGCATCGCCACCGCGCTGGTGACGGCCATGGCGGGCAAGGGTGCGGAGCCGGGCAGGATGGTCGCATTCATCGGCCCCGGCGCGTGCGGGCGCTGCTACGAGGTACCCGCAGAGATGCGGGAGAAGGTCGCCGCGAAGGTCCCCGCCACCTGGTCCACGACCTCGTGGGACACCCCCGCCCTCGACCTGCGGGCCGGCATCGAGGCGCAGCTCAAGGCGGCGGGCGTGAGCGACGTACGCCATGACGCGCGCTGCACGATCGAGTCTCAGGAGCTTTACTCGCATCGCCGCGAACAGCCCACCGGCCGCTTCGCCGGCCTCATCTGGCTCGCCTGACCGCCCGCTCGGTTCCTGGGCCGCCCGCTCGTTCCTCGGCCGCCCGCTCGATTGCCCGGCCGCCCGCTCGGTTCTTCTGACCGCTCCCGCGCTTCAGCTCGGGCATGTGGGCGTGGTGCGATGTGCGCCGAGCGGTCCGTCCCCTCAAGCCCCCTCTCCGCTTGCGGGTGTTGCGCAAGCGGTCACGTGTTCGTCCGCCCCGTGCCCCGGTTCACGATCGCTTCACCAGGGTGGCCTGCCGCAGAGAATCGGTCTTTCGTGGCTTGTCGCCGCCTGCGGCTCCCTCCGGGGCGATCACGCCGACGGGCCGGCCCCTCTGTTCCTGGGGCTGTTGAAGATGGCGTTGATGATGAGGATGCCGATCCACACCGGGATCAGCCCGGTCATCCGGCCCTCCCCGAGCAGCAGGAACAGGACGGTCGACACGGTGCCCAGGGAGACGGACACGATGGCGAGCGCGAGCCGCTGCCCTTCGGACGGACCCTGGCGGGCCGGAGTCCGGCTGTTGGGTGGGAGCTGGTTCAGGCGCTCGTCCACCCGCCGGTCGATCTCCTGGCCCATCTTGTCGAGGAACGACTCCACGACGGCGTCTTCGTACTCGGGCCCGAGGTCGCGGCGTGCGGACACGGCGGCCTTGAGCTCATCCCCTGTCGTCATATTCGAGATATATCTAGATATCTGCTAGCGCACAAGGATGTCCTCAAGGTTGTAATGCACCGGACGCTCAAGCTGCTCGTACGTGCACGACTCAGGGGTGCGGTCGGGACGCCAGCGGCGGAACTGCGCGGTGTGCCGGAACCGGTCGCCTTCCATCTGGTCATAGGCCACCTCGATCACCAGCTCGGGCCGCAGCGGGATGAACGACAGGTCCTTCTTGGCGTTCCACCGCGACACCGCGCCGGGCACCCGCTGCCCGCCCCTGGACGGCCCGGCCGCCGGCTGGCCGATGTTGGCCGCCGCCTGTTCGGCCCAGTGGCCCCACGGGTGCTCGCTCAGCTCCGCGATGTACGGCTTGAGCTCCTCGACCAGCTCGGCCCTGCGCTTCATCGGGAACGAGGCCGCCACCCCGACGTGGTGCAGCCGCCCGTCGTCGCCGTAGAGGCCGAGCAGCAGCGAACCGACGATGGGCCCCGACTTGTGCTCGCGGTAGCCGCACACCACGACATCGGCCGTGCGCTCGTGCTTCACCTTGAACATCGTGCGCTTGTCGGGCACGTACGGCTGGTCGCCCGGCTTGACGATGATGCCGTCGAGCCCGGCGCCCTCGAACATCTCGAACCACTCGCCCGCCTGCCCCTGGTCTTTCGTGACCGGGGTGAGCCTGATGGAGCCGCCCTTTTGGGGGAAGAGCGTTTCGAGTCGCGCCCTGCGCTCCGCGAACGGCAGCTCCATCAGCGACTCGTCGCCCAGCGCCAGCAGGTCGAAGGCGACGAACTGCGCGGGCGTGCGCTCCGACAGCATCTGCACCCGCGACTTGGCGGGGTGGATGCGCTGCTGGAGCGCGTCGAAGTCGAGCTGGCTGCCCATGGGCAGCACGATCTCGCCGTCGATGACGACCTTGTCGGGCAGCTCGGCCCGCGCCGCCTCGACCAGCTCGGGGAAGTAGCGCGTGAACGGCCGCTCGTTGCGGCTGCCGAGATAGACCTCGTCGCCGTCGCGGAAGACGATGCAGCGGAAGCCGTCCCACTTCGGCTCGTAGAACAGCGTGCCGTCCTGCTCCGGCATGGCCTTGACCGGCTTGGCCAGCATGGGCGGCACGGGCGGCCGCACCGGCAGGCCGGGCACCGGCGGCGGTTCTTCCTCGGCCCCACCCGGCCCGGCGGTCGGCTCGTCACTCATGGCTTCGCTCCCTTGTGTATCTGCAGAAGAGCACGCCGTCCTCCTCCAGCACGTGCTCGAGCCGGAGGCCGACCTGCGCGGGCTCGCCGTTGAGAATGCGGGCGGCGCCGCCGCCGACCAGCATCGGGCTGATCGTCAGGCACAGCTCGTCGACCAGGCCGCGCGCGGAGAGCTGGGCGTTGATGCGCGGGCCGCCCTCGCACAGCACGCGGGTCAGACCCCGCTCGTGCAGCGCCGTGACGGCCAGCCGCATGTCGACGCTCGCGTCACCGGCCACCACCAGGTCGGCGCACTTGGCCGCCAGCCTGCGCCGCTCCTGCGGCGCGGCCTCGCAGGTGATGACGATGGTGCGGCTCGGCGCGTCGGTGAACAGCTCACCGTCGAGATCGAGCGCCAGGCCGCGGCTGATCACGGCGATGGGCGGCACCTCGGGCCTGCCCTCGCGGTGCTCGGCCCACCAGTCGCGCGGCGGGACCGGGCCGTAGCCCTCCTTGCGCACGGTGGCGGCGCCCGCGAGGATCACGTCGGCCAGCCCGCGCAGCGTCTGGAAGATGCGCCGGTCGCCCTTGCTGGACAGCGGCCCCGACCGGCCTTGGAGCCAGGCGGCGCCGTCGGCGCTCGCGACCATGTTGACGCGCAGCCACGGCCGGTCGCCGGGGTACGCGTACGCCTGCGCAATGTCTGGGTTGTCCTGAATGTCGGGATAGATGCGCCGCACCCCTCTACCTTGGCACAGCGCACCGACAATCGGCTCCGAGCCCGGATTCGGGACAGGATAGTACTTTCGTGAATCGGCGGACTTCTTACCAATTCTTTGCTTAACGTGCCCATAGGGGATGGGCTGACAGGAAGAGGGGGACGCCGTGAGCCTGGCCACCGCCGTCGCGTGGACGATCGCCGCGATCGCCGGAATCTACCTGCTGTCATACGGGCTCACCGGCGGCGGGCTGAAGCGCGCGAAGGTCACCAGGTTCCCCGCCGCGCTCGTCGTCTCACATCCGGCGCTGGCCGTGACCGCGCTGGCCTGCTGGGCCGGCGGGCTGATCACCGGCAACCGGGCGCTGGTCTGGGCCGCGTTCGCCGGCCTGGCGGCCGCCGCGCTGCTGGGGTTCGTGATGTTCACCCGCTGGCTCGGCGCCGGCCGGCACACCACGGCAGCGCGCGGTTTCCCCGCGCTCGCCGTGACCCTGCACGGCGTGGCCGGCGTCACCGCGTTCACACTCGTGTTCCTGAGCGCCAGCGCCGCCCGGTCCTTCTGACCTCGCCGGGGCCCGGCAACGCCGCCCGGCTCTTCTGACCTCGCCGGGGCCCTACAGCGCTGCCCGGTTCTTCTGACCTCGCCGGGGCGCCGGCGGCGCCACCGCCCTGACCTGCCGTCACCCCCGCCGAGACCGAACAGCGGCCCCGCCGCTCAGAGCGGCTTACCGTTCTGGCGGGGCTGGCGCAGCACCTGCAGCGAACGCGCCGTGACCGCGACCACGTCGCCCGCCGACCAGCGCTCGTCCTCGTAGACGTCCTGGATCGTGTCGTGGGTGGTGTCGAGCACCGGCACCCACCCGGTGCCGAACTCCTCGCCGGGCAGCGTGAACGACAGGTTCTCGTGGTGGGCGTTGATGAGCAGCAGGAACGAGTCGTCCACGATGCGCTCGCCCCGGGGCCCCGGCTCGGTGATGGCGTCGCCGTTCAGATAGACCATGAGCGACTTGGCGTAGCTGATGTGCCAGTCGCCGGCCGTCATCTCGCGTCCGCCGGGCGTCAGCCACACCAGGTCGCGCCTGCCGTCGTCGGGATGGCGGCCGTGGAAGAAGCGCCGCCGCTGGAAGACGGGGTGCTCGCGGCGCAGCTTCGACAGCGCGCGTACGAACTCCAGCAGCTCCGCCTCGGTGTGCACGTGGGACCAGTCGATCCAGGCGAGCTCGTTGTCCTGGCAGTAGGCGTTGTTGTTGCCCCGCTGGGTGCGGCCGATCTCGTCGCCGTGGGACAGCATCGGCACGCCCTGCGACAGGAACAGCGTGGCCAGGAAGTTGCGGCGCTGGCGGCGGCGCAGGGTGACGATCTGGGGGTCCTCCACGGGGCCCTCGGCGCCGCAGTTCCAGGAGCGGTTGTCGTTGGTGCCGTCGCGGTTGTCCTCGCCGTTGGCCTCGTTGTGCTTGTGGTCGTAGGAGACGAGGTCGGTGAGCGTGAAGCCGTCGTGGCAGGTGACGAAGTTGATGGAGGCGACGGGTCGGCGGCCGGAGGACTCGTACAGGTCGGCTGAGCCGGTCAGGCGGGAGGCGAACTCCGGCAGCGCGGAATGGGTGCCCCGCCAGAAATCTCGTACGATGTCGCGGTATTTCCCGTTCCACTCCGTCCACAATGGCGGGAAGTTTCCGACCTGATAACCACCGGGCCCGACGTCCCACGGCTCCGCGATGAGCTTGACCTGCGAGATCACCGGATCCTGCTGGATGAGGTCGAAGAACGCGCTCAGCCGGTCGACGTCGTGCAGCTCCCTGGCCAGCGCCGACGCCAGGTCGAAGCGGAAACCGTCGACGTGCATCTCCAGCACCCAGTAGCGCAGCGAGTCCATGATGAGCTGCAGCGCGTGCGGCGAGCGCACGTTGAGCGAGTTTCCGCACCCGGTGTAGTCGAGGTAGTAGCGCCGGTCGCCGTCGTGCAGGCGGTAGTAGGCGGCGTTGTCGATGCCTCTGAACCCGAGCGTCGGCCCCATGTGGTCGCCCTCGGCCGTGTGGTTGTAGACCACGTCGAGGATGACCTCGATGCCGGCCTCGTGCAGCGCCTTCACCATCGCCTTGAACTCCAGCACCTGCTCGCCCCGCGTGCCGGAGCCGGAGTAGCCGCTGTGCGGGGCGAGGTAGGCCATGGTGTTGTAGCCCCAGTAGTTGGTCAGCCCGCGGGCCACCAGGAAGTGCTCGGGGATGTAGTGGTGCACCGGCATGAGCTCGACCGCCGTCACGCCCAGCGACAGCAGGTGCTCGATGATCGCCGGATGCCCGACCCCCGCGTACGTGCCCCGCAGGTCGGGCGGCACGTCGGGGTGTCGCATCGTCAGCCCGCGCACGTGGGCCTCGTAGATCACGGTCTGGTGGTACGGGATGCGCGGCGGCCGGTCGTTGCCCCACTCGAAGAACGGGTTGATCACGACGTTCTTCGGCATGTAGGGCGCGCTGTCCTCGGTGTTGCGCCGGCTCGGGTCGGTGAAGTAGTAGGGGAACAGCGCCTGGTTCCAGGTCAGCTCGCCGTCGATGGCCTTGGCGTAGGGGTCGAGCAGCAGCTTGGCGGGGTTGCACCGGTGGCCCTGCGACGGGTCGTACGGGCCGTGCACGCGATAGCCGTAGCGCTGCCCCGGCTGGATGCCAGGAAGGTAGCCGTGCCAGACGAAACCGTCGACCTCGGGCAGGTCGATCCGCTCCTCGGTGCCGTCGTCATGGAACAGGCACAGCTCGACCCGCTCGGCGACCTCGGAGAACACCGCGAAACTTGTGCCCACGCCGTCCCAGGTGGCGCCGAGTGGATAGGGCTCGCCCGGCCAGACCTCACGCATGTGACCCGATTGTCGCACGCGCGAGCGCTCTTGGTCGCGCAACGGTCTGATCGCTAATCAGTAAGAAGATCGGGCCGGGGTCAGAGCAGCTCGGCCTTGAGCGTGATCGTGGTGCCGGCGAGCGCCTTGCTGACCGGGCAGCCGGCCTTGGCGTTCTCGGCCGCCTGCTGGAACTGCTCGGCGGTGAGGCCGGGCACCCGGCCCTGGACGTTCAGCACGATCCCGGTGATGCCCTCGCCCGGCTGGAACGTCACGTCGGCGCTGGTGCGCAGCGACTCGGGCGGCGTGCCGGCCCCGGCGAGGCCGTGCGCGAGCGCCATCGAGAAGCAGGAGGAGTGCGCGGCGGCGATGAGCTCCTCGGGGGAGGTCTTGCCATTGGCGGCCTCGGCCCTGGACGGCCACGAGACCTCGAACGTGCCGACGCCCGACGTGTCGAGAGAGACGGTGCCCGAACCGTCGAGCAGGGCGCCTTTCCACTGTGTTGTGGCGGTGCGCGTGGTGGCCATGCGTGTTCCCTCCGTCGCGTTCTGCAAGACGACACTATCGCGACGCGAAAGAATCTCGCGGGGCGGGGTCATCCCGCTCCTTCCTCGTCGTCCGGGAACGCCCGCGCGCCTGCGACCCCAGGCGCGCCGCGCGCCCGCCCGTTCTGCCCCTTAAGCCCGCGAAATTGGACTAATTCCACACATCGCACTTATCCGTAAATGGAAAAGGTGCGGGCGTTCGCCTATTACCGCATCGCCGCCCGAAACTTGATTACCAACCCCCAAAAGTCTGGTACAACGACCCCTTCGCCGAACCTTAAGGATTTGACGGGTTGTTTGGATCAGTACGGGTAAACGCGATTCTGTGCACGGGTACGTCTGCCCCTGTCCAAGTGCTCCGATAAACGGAGCCTTGGATTTCGGGTCGTTCTACCCAGGGCGGTAAGAAATGCACGTTCAATCGCATCAACCACATGGCCCAGCGCTGCGCCGGCGTCTCGCCACCCTCGCGCTGGCCGGCACCGCGGCCGGCGTCATGGTCCTTCCCTTCGGCCAGGGGATCGCCGGAGCGAGCGCGGGCGCGCCCGTCGTCCCCGTCGCCGCCGGTCACGCCTCCGGCGAGAAGCCGGTGCTCAAGTGCGGCAAGCGCTGCGGGCCGTACTGGTGGGGCCGCCCCTGGTGGGGACACCACCACCATCACCACCACGACCACGAGTTCCACGAGGAGCACCACTTCCGCGGCCACCGCCACGACGACCGGCGGCACGAGCCCGCCCGCGAGGCCCCGAGGCCCGAGGAGCCGGAGCAGGAAGAGCCGGAGCCGCCTGAGCAGCCGCCCCAGGTGCCGCCGAAGCGGCCCCACAAGCCGGTCAAGCCGATCAAGTTCAAGCCGGTCAAACCGCACAAGCCGCACAATCCATACAAGCCGCACAATCCGTACAAGCCGTATAAGCCCGTCAAGCCGGTGAAGCCCATCAAGGAACGGCCGATCTTCAAGGAGAAGCCGCGCTACGACGACTGGGCGCCGTGGGACAGCTGGCGCAACGGCCTGAGGAGCGACTGGGGCAACGACTGGCGCGACGGCGACTGGGACTGACGACGCGCGCCTGACACAGGGCCGGACGCCGCGATCGGGGAGCGGCGACGTAGGCTTGCCAATCCTCGACCAGTTGACCGGAGGACGCCGCGAACGGACGCACAACCGGACGTACAACCGGACGCGGCGTCCTCCGGATGGCGGCACGAGACGAGAGGGGGTCCCCATGGCGGGTGACGACACGACCGGTCTGGCCGACCTGCTGTACGAGTTCGGGCTGCTCAAACGCTATAAGCGGACGGGCTGGCTGGTGGCCGGGGTACGCGACCCCGAGAGCATCGCCGAGCACTCGTTCCGCGCGGCCGTCATAGCCGCCGTGATCGCCAGGCTCGAAGGGGCGAACCCGGAGCGGGCCGCGTTCATGAGCCTGTTCCACGACACTCAGGAAACGCGCATCACCGACATCCCGTACGTCGGCAAGCTCTACCTCAAGCCGGCGCCCAACGAGGAGGTCACCGCCGACCAGGTGCGCGGCGTGCCCGCCGAGGTGGCCGGCATGCTGCGCGACGCGGTGGCCGAATACGAGGAGAAGGCCAGCCTCGAAGCCGTCTGCGCGCGCGACGCAGACAAGCTGGAGTGCCTCATCCAGGCCGTGGAGTACCGCGAGCAGGGTCACCAGAACGTGCAGGGCTGGATCGACAGCTCGCTCGCGGCGATCACCACGACGACGGGCAAGCGCCTGGCGGAGGAGGCGCTGAGCACGGGGACCCTGGACTGGGTGACCCGCGTGCTCAACGGCGGCTGACCGCACACGCGGGCCCTCAGCAGGGCGCGCGGCAGGGGAGGGGCGCTCAGGAAGGCTGCTCCGAGACGAGGTCCCTCGCGTACTCGTCGTCGCTCTCGGCCAGCACCCGCGCGGCGCCCTGGGCGGCGCGCTCATCGCCGCGCACGGCCAGCCCGCGGGTGGCCTCGGCCACCGTGCGCAGGTCGGAGTCGGACAGCCGGGCCGCCAGCGCCTCCCTGATCTGCGGCGTGTCGGCGTCGAGCCCGGCGAGCCCGGCGGTGGCCCAGTCGCGGATCTCGGCGTTGTCGTCCTCGGTCATCGAGATCAGCAGCGCCAGCCCCTCCTCGTGATCGGGCGGCAGCACGTCGGCCAGCGCGATGGCGTCGGTCATCGTGCGCTTGTGATCGGGGCGTCCGATAATGTCCAGCACGTACGGCAGCGCGCGAGGGTCGCCCTGGTGGCCGAGCGCGGCCAGCACCGAGCGCAGCACCTGCGGGTTGCTCTCGGTCGTGACCATCTTCTGCAGCAGCGGCAGCGTCCTTTCCAGGTACGGCTTCTCGCCGTCGGAGAACCCGAACTGCGCGATGGCGTCGACGCCGAACTCCCGCTCCCTGGCGTCCTCGCTCACGCACAGCCTGGCCAGCGCCTCGTAGGTCTCGTCGTCGGCCCGCTTGGCCAGCGTGTCGGCCACGATCCACCAGGTCTCGGCGTCCTCGTCCACGTCGCGGTGCGCCAGGGCCCGCGCCACGAGCTGCTCCACCGGCGTGTGGACGCCCGCCGCGTCCTCCAGCAGGGTCGCGATGGCGGCGTGGCCGCGCTGAGCCTGCACCTGCTCGCTCTCGGAGCCGTCGGCCGAGCGCCCCGCCACGGTCACCAGCTCGGTGCCGTCCTTGGCGTACTGGCGGGCGACGACGTACTCCCAGCCCTCCTGCTCGATCTGGTCGAGCAGCGCGCTCTCCAGGTGCACGCCGACCCAGTCGAGGGCGATCTCCAGCGGCGTGTCGCCGTCACCGTCGTACTTCTCGTGGTCGGCCCCCGCCTCCAGCAGCGTCTGCACGACGCCCAGCGCGCCGCGCCTGGCGGCCAGGGTGAGCGGGGTGTCGCCGTCGCCGTTGGTGGCGTCGACGTCGGCTCCCGCCTCGATCAGCACCCTGGCGACGGCGGCGTTGCCGTTGGCCGCGGCCCACAGCAGCGCCGTCCAGCCGCCCGCCTCGCGGCCGTCGACCTCGGCGCCGGCCTCCAGCAGCGCGGTGGCCACCTCGGTGCGGTCCCAGGCGGCGGCCGCGCAGAGCGGCAGGCCGCCTTCCTCGCCCTCGCTGGCCCTGTTGGGATCGGCGCCGCTGGCGAGCAGCTTGCCGACGGTCTCGGTCTCGCCGTGCAACGCCGCGCGGTAGAGCTGTTCCTCATGCATGACAGGGACCCTAGCCTGGTCCGGCCGCGCCCCGGACCAGACCGGGGTCCCGTGTCATGGCGTGGTACGCGCCTCGCCCATCGGTTGGTTCACGTCTGACCAGAAATATGCATGTTTCGAGGTATCAAGTTATTCCTCCCCAGGGAGGAGGATCGCCCGGGCGGAAACGCGATATGTTGCGAACATGACTGATCCTGGGGAGCTGCGCGCGTCGGACGCCGAGCGCGAAGCCGTCGTCGAGCAGCTGCGCATCGCCTCGGTCGAGGGCAGGCTCACCCTGGCCGAGCTGACCGACCGCACCGAGGCCGCCTACACCGCGCGAACGCACGCCGAGCTGGCCATGCTCACCCAGGACCTGCCGTCAGGCGGCGTGCGCCCGCCCGCACCCGCAGGGCAGGGCGGCAAGAAGCGGCGCTGGTTCGTCGCCGTCATGGGCGACTCCAAGCGGCGCGGCACCTGGCGCATCGACCAGGAGCTCGGCGCCGTCGCGGTGATGGGCGACGTGGTGCTCGACCTGCGCGAGGCCGAGGTCCGCACCGACCAGGTGGACATCATGGCCGTCGCCCTGATGGGCGACGTGAAGATCATCGTCCCCGACGGCGTGAACGTCGACATCGACGGCGTCGCCGTCATGGGCGACAAGAAGGTCAAGGTCGCGCAGGCCGCGCCAGGCGTGAACGTCCCCGTGGTGCGCGTGCAGGCGTACGCGGTGATGGGCGACGTCAAGGTGGTCGGCGACTCGCACGTCAAGCCGCTGCAGCGCGGCTTCGCCGCCTGGCGCGAGCACTGGCGGCAGCTGCACGGTGAGGACTGGCGCGAGATCAGCCGCCAGGTCCGCGCCGAGGCCCGCGAGCTGCGCAGGCAGCTTCGCGACGGCGACGGCCGCCACTACGGCTACTGACGGCCCCGGCAGGCCCCGGTCAAGGGGCGGCGCCACCGGCCCGGCCGGCCGCCGTGAGCGGCCGGGCACCGTAGCAGGGTCAGCCGGCCAGCGCCACCGGCTGACGCAGCGCGTCCTCGTACCGTTCGAGCAGCACCTCCGCCAGCTCGGGCGCCGCTCCCAGCACGTCGGCCACCGCGTCCGCGCCCGCCTCCAGCGTCTCGCGCCGCACCTTGTCGGCGAAGAAGCCCGGAGCCAGCAGGTACGGGGCCACGACCACGCGCGGCGCCCCCGCCCGCTTGAGCGCGGCCACCGCCTGCGCGGGGGTGGGCCGGGCGGCCGAGGCGTACGCGGGCGTCACGGTCCACCAGCCGGACCGCCGCCACACCCGCGCCGTCTCCGCCACCACGGCGTTGGCCCTGGCGTCGCTGGAACCCGCCGACACCAGCACCACCGCCGTGCCGGGGTCGCCCGCGGGCACGCCCGCCTCGGCGAGCCGCCGTTCGAGCGCGGGCAGCAGCAGCGGGTGCGGGCCGAGCGTGCGCCCGTAGCCGACCCGCAGCAGGGGGTCGCGCCCGCGGGCCTCGGCGAGCGCCGCGGGCAGGTCCACCCGGCTGTGGTAGGCCTCGGTGAGCAGCAGCGGCAGCACCACCGCCGTGCGCAGCCCGCTCAGCGCCTGCTGCAGCGACGGCGCGCAGTGGTCGAGGTAGGCCACTCGCACGTCCAGCGGCACCTGGCCGAGCAACGCGGCCACGGTGGCGGCGGCACGCGGATCGCGCGATCCGTGGGCCACCGCCACCAGTGGCACGCGGCCGGAGGCCGTCCCGCCTGCCAACGGGACGGGTCCCCCGCCGGGGATCACAGGTGAATGCCGCATTCGACCTTCCCCAGGCCCGCCCAGCGTCCGCTGCGCGGATCCTCTCCCTCGGCGACCTGCCGCGTGCACGGCGCGCAGCCGATCGAGGGGTAGTTGTCGTAGTGCAACGGGTTGATCAGCACCCCGTTGTCGGCGATGTAGTTGTCGACGTCCTCCTGCGTCCAGCCGGCGATGGGGTTGACCTTCACCATCTGCCGCTTGGCGTCCCACTCCACGACCTTCACACCGGCCCTGCTGGGCGACTCGTCGCGGCGGATGCCGGAGATCCACGCCAGGTACGGCTCCAGCGCGCGGTTCAGCGGCTCGACCTTGCGCAGGTAGCAGCACAGATCAGGGTTGCGCCCGAACAGCCGCGGCCCGAGGTCGCGGTCCTGCTCCTCGACCGTGCGCGACGGCTTGACGTCGATCACGTTGACGTCGTAGACCTGCCGCACCGCGTCACGGGTGCCGATGGTCTCGGCGAAGTGATAGCCGGTGTCGATGAACAACACGTCCACGCCGGGCTTGACCCTGCTCACCAGGTCGATGAGGAGTGCGTCGCTCATCGAGGAGGTCAGGCACAGCCGGTCGCCGAACGTCGCCGCCGCCCACCGGATGACCTCGCGGGCGGGGGCGTCCTCAAGGAACTTGGCGGCGGACTCCACGATGCCCTGCAGGTCGAGCACGCCGCGCTGCTCTCTCAGCCCGATCTCCACGTCGACGAGCGTCATATCTTCACTCCGATCCCCAGGAAACTCAGCTTGAAGGCACGAGCGCAGGCGCGGCAGTACCAGCCGCCGCCCGTCCCGGACCCGGCGCGACCGCCCTCGGCGGGCTCGTACGGCTCAAGGTCCTCGTCACCGCAGTAGGGGCAGTGGAAGGGAACCGCTCGTTCGGTCATTTCAGGTCGGCCTCGTCTGCTCGCTGCACCCAGTCGGCGAACGACTCGCCTTCCTTCTTCTGGCTGTCGTAGTTGGACACGACGCGCGTCACGTAGTCGGGCAGCGCCTTGGCGGTGGTCTTCAGCCCGCGCACCTTCCTGCCGAAGCCCGAGTTCACGCCGAGAGAGCCGCCCAGGTGGATCTGGAAGCCCTCGACCTGGTCGCCGTTCTCGTCCACGACGAGCTGGCCCTTCAGCCCGATGTCGGCGACCTGGATGCGGGCGCAGGAGTTGGGGCAGCCGTTGACGTTGATGGTCAGCGGCTGGTCGAAGTCGGGCAGCCGCCGCTCCAGCTCGTCGATGAGGTCCATCGCGGTGGTCTTGGTCTCGACGATGGCGAGCTTGCAGTACTCGATGCCGGTGCAGGCCATCGTCTGGCGGCGGAACGTGGACGGGTTGACCTGCAGGTCGTTGGCCTCCAGCTCGGCCACGACGGAGTCGACCTTGTCGGGCGCGATGTCGAGGATGACCATCTTCTGCTCGACCGTGGTGCGCACCCGGTCGGAGCCGTGCCGCTCGGCGATGTCGGCGATGACGCGCAGCTTGTCGCCGTCCACCCGGCCCACCTTGGGCGCGAAGCCCACGTAGTAGTTGCCGTCCTTCTGCTGGAAGACGCCGACGTGGTCGCGGCGGCTGCCGCGCGGCTGCTCGGGCGCGGGCCCGTCGGGCAGCGGCTCCTTGAGGTATTCGGTCTCCAGGACCTGGCGGAACTTCTCCGTGCCCCAGTCGTTGACCAGGAACTTGAGCCTGGCGCGGTGGCGCAGCCGCCGGTAGCCGTAGTCGCGGAAGATGCCGACGACGCCTTCGTGCACGTCGGCGACCTTGTCGGGGGTGACGAACACGCCGAGCCGCTTGGCCAGCATCGGGTTGGTGGACAGCCCGCCGCCGACCCACAGGTCGAAGCCCGCCTCGCCGCGCTCGTTGACCACGCCCACGAACGCCACGTCGTTGATCTCGTGCACCGTGCAGTGGGCGGGGCAGCCGCTCAGCGCGGTCTTGAACTTGCGCGGCAGGTTGGAGTAGGCCGGGTTGCCGATCACCCGGTCGTGGATGTCCCTGATCTGGTCGCTGGCGTCGATGACCTCGTCGGCGTCGATGCCGGCCAGCGGGCAGCCCATGATGACGCGCGGGGTGTCGCCGCACGCCTCGGTGGTGGACAGCCCGACGGCCTCCAGCCGCTCCCAGATGTCGGGCACCGACTCGATCTCCACCCAGTGGAGCTGGATGTTCTGGCGGTCGGTCAGGTCGGCGGTGCCGCGGGCGTACTCGTTGGAGATGTCGGCGATCGTACGCAGCTGGGCCAGGTTGAGCTGGCCGCCGTCGATGCGCACGCGCAGCATGAAGTAGCGGTCGTCCAGCTCCTCCGGCTCCAGTACGGCGGTCTTGCCGCCGTCGATGCCGGGCCTGCGCTGGGTGTAGAGGCCGTACCAGCGGAAGCGGCCGCGCAGGTCGGCGGGGTCGATCGAGTCGAAGCCCCGCTTGGCGTAGATGTCGATGATCCGTTGCCGGACGTTGAGCCCGTCGTCGTTCTTCTTGTTCTCTTCGTTCTTGTTGAGCGGCTCACGGTAACCGAGAGCCCACTGGCCTTCGCCGCGCGGGCGTCTGTGGTGCCGGCTGGCAGGAGTGCGGCTGGCAGGGGTGCTCATTGCGCGTCCTTCTGATCATGGGCGCGCGCAACGTCCTCCTGGGCTCGTCATCGAGACCCAGGGCTGGTGAGAAAGGAGTGCGACGCGCTCAGCGGGAAAACGAATGTCGGTTAACGGGCGTCGCAACAGATGGCACTGCGGACACGCTGAAGGTCGACGTGGCGTCGACCGACGAGCATGGGGTCCGCTGGCATGGTTCGAGAGTACTCTGGCTGTCCGAGATGTCCAAGACGGGGTCCAGAGTGTGGGATAGTGTCCTGTCGTCCCGTCAGCCCTGGCGCGGCCAGGCGAGCTTCGAATCCTTCGGCAGCGCCTGCTCGCGGTGCTGGCAGTCGCACCACGAGCCGCCTGGGCATTCCTCGTGGCGCTTGTCCTTGCAGCTCTGGCAGATCACGCTTGCATTATGAACCTCATGGCCGAGCTCGTCGGTGACCTGCGCGCCGAGACCCGCGCGCTGCTCGCGCTGCTGCCGCCAGCGGACGACGACGGCTGGGAGCGGCCGACCCCCGCCGAGGGGTGGGCGGTGCGCGACCAGGTGAGCCATCTGGCGTGGTTCGACGACGCGGCCGTGCTCGCCGCCACCGACCCCGATGCCTTCGCCGCGCTGGCCGCCGGCACGGGCCCGGGCGCGGGGCCGGACATGGTGGACGACCTCGTGGCCGAGTCGCGCGGCACCCCGCCCGCCGAACTGCTCGCCTGGTTCGGCACGGCGCGGACGCGCGCATTGGAGGTGTTCGAGGGGCTGGACGCGCGGGACCGGGTGCCGTGGTTCGGGCCGCCGATGTCGGCCGCCTCGTTCGTCACCGCCCGGCTCATGGAGACGTGGGCGCACGGCCAGGACGTCGCCGACGCGCTCGGCGTCGAACGGGAGCCGACCGACCGGCTGCGGCACGTCGCCATGCTCGGCTACCGCGCCAGGCCGTACAGCTTCGCCGTACGCGGCCTGCCCGTGCCCGACGACCCCGTACGCGTGGAGCTGACGATGCCGGGCGGCGGCACCTGGACCGCGGGCCCCGATGCCGCGCCCTCCGCCGTACGCGGGACGCTGCTCGGCTTCTGCCTGGCCGTCACCCAGCGCGCCCACCTGTCCGACACCGGCCTCGAGCTGATCGGCGAGCCCGCAAGGGCCTGGATGGAGATCGCCCAGGCGTTCGCCGGGCCGCCTGGCAAGGGGCGCGCGCCCAAGCAAGGGTGAGTTCAGGGTCATTCCGGATGACGCGAACGGCATGATCGATGACATCCTGTAAACATGCGCACAATTCTGAACGTCATCTGGCTCATCTTCGCAGGCATCTGGTTGGCCGCGGGCTATGCGCTGGCCGGGATCATCTGCTACATCCTCATCATCACGATCCCGTTCGGCATCGCCTCGTTCCGGATCGCCGCGTACGCCCTGTGGCCGTTCGGAAGGTCCGTCGTGCGCGACCCCGATGCCGGTGCGTTCACCACGATCGGCAACGTCATCTGGCTCATCTTCGCGGGCATCTGGCTGGCCATCGGCCACGTGATGACGTCCATCCCGCTGTTCATCTCCATCATCGGCATCCCCATGGGCATCGCCAATCTCAAGCTCGTCCCCATCTCCCTCCTGCCGCTGGGCGCGCGCATTGTCGACGACCGCTAGGCGAGGCGCTCGGCGCGGCACGTAAGCTGTGGCGAAGAGTCACTGCTGATTACCGTTGGGTGCCATGACGTCCACTGAAGCCCCTCCCCGGCCCAAGCGAGGGCTCGTCTCCCACGCGAGGGCCAGGCTCAGCTGGGTACTCGACACCAAGTCGTGGGCGATCGTGCGCGCCGCCACGAATGCCGGCGTCACCTACCGCGTGACCGGTCTGGCCGGTGAAGCGGCCTTCTTCGCGCTGCTGTCGCTGCCCCCGTTCGTGCTGGGGCTGATCGGCGTGCTGGGCAAGCTCGGCACGTGGCTCGGCCCCGGCGTCGTCGGAGAGGTGAAGACCTGGGTCATCCAGCAGGCCGCGCTGCTGTTCACCGACGACGCCGTCGACAAGGTCATCAACCCGCTCATCACCGACGTGCTCAGCGACGACGCCGGCAAGGTGTCCATCATCTCGCTGGGCTTCCTGCTCTCGCTCTGGTCGGGCTCGCGGGCGCTGTACGTCTACGTCGACCTGATATCCGTCGCGTACGGGCTGGGGGAGGAGCGCGGCATCATCCGCACCCGCCTCATGTCGTTCGGCCTGTACGTCGTGGGCCTCATCATCGGCATCATCGTCATGCCGATCCTCGTCGTCGGCCCCACGCTCATCAAGGACGCCCTGCCCGCGGACTACGGCGTCCTGGTCGACGTGGCCTACTGGCCGGTCGTCATCGTCGGCTCCGTGCTCTTCCTGACCGTGCTCTACCACGTCAGCGTGCCCGTGCGCACGAAGTGGTACCGCGAGCTGCCCGGCGCCATCCTGGCGCTGTTCCTGTGGATCGTCTGCGCGGCCGTGCTGCGCGAGGTGCTGGCCGCCTGGTTCTCGCCCGTCTCCGTGTACGGCTCCCTGGCCGCGCCCATCGCGCTGCTGCTGTGGCTCTACATCACCGCGCTCGCCGTGCTCATCGGCGCCATACTCAACGCCGAGGTCGACCGGCTCTGGCCCGGGATGAGCCGGGCCAAATAGCGTTCCTTACGCGGGGGGTGTCCGGAATAATCCCCTCGATGGAGTCGCCACAGCGGGTCGGTCCCTACACCTTGGTGAAGAAGCTCGGCGAGGGCGGCATGGGCGTCGTGCACCTCGCCTGCGACCCTGCCGGCAGGCAGGTCGCGCTCAAGATGATGCGCGCCGACCTGGCCGGGCAGGAGGAGTTCCGGCGCAGGTTCGGCAAGGAGAGCGAGGCCGCGCGGCGGGTCGCGAGGTTCTGCACCGCGCCCGTGCTCGACGCCGGGTTCCACGATGGCATCGCCTACATCGTCACTGAATATGTGGAAGGCCCTGATCTGTCGGCCGTGGTCTCGCGCGCGCCGCTCACCGGCGCGAACCTGGAGGCGCTCGCCGTCGGCGTGGCCACCGCCCTGGCCGCCATCCACGCCGCCGGGGTCGTCCACCGCGACCTCAAGCCGTCCAACGTGCTGCTCAGCCCGCTCGGGCCGCGCGTCATCGACTTCGGCATCGCGCAGCTCGCCGACGCCTCCGGCGCGGTGGCGACCGTCGCCAGGTCGATGGGGACGCCCGCGTACATGTCGCCGGAGCAGGCCAGGGGCGAGCACGTGACCCCCGCGAGCGACATCTTCTCCTGGGGCTCGCTGGTGGCGTACGCGGGCACCGGCAGGCCGCCGTTCGGCACCGGAGGCGTGCCCGAGGTCATCTACCGCGTGATCAACCACGCGCCCCGGCTCGACGGGCTCGACGAGCGCGTCCGGCCGCTGGTCGAGCGGGCGCTGGACAAGGACCCGGCCCGCCGGCCGACCGCCCAGCAGCTCATCGACGCGCTGCTCGGCCGCGCGCAGGTGCCGGTGGCCGCCGCCACCCAGGCCGTCTCCGAGACGTGGACGCCGGTCGTCCTCCCGGCCACCCGGCCGCAGGCCGGGCCGTCCCAGCCGTCCCAGCCGCCCGGGGTTTCCGCCGCCCCCCGGCGGCGGATCTGGCCGATGCTCCTCGTCGGCGTGGTCGCCGCCGTCATGGGCGCGGCCGTCACGCTCGTCGCCGTACGCCCCTGGGAGCGGCAGGGACCCGTGCCCGGCACGCCGGAGGCGACCCGCAAGGTCGAGGCGCTCGGCACCACGTTCGAGGTCAGTATCGACTCGCTGGTACGTCAGGGCGCGTCCGCCCGCCTCGTCTGGACGGTCAAGAACGTCGGCACCGAGAACGCGCCGTTCACGCTCAAGCTCGGCAGAGGCGGCCTCGACCAGACGGTCTCGCAGGTGAGCATCGTCCCGCCGGGCGTGCGCGACGCGCTCTTCCCGGTGATCGACGAGGGCAGATGCCGCTGCTCCAGCGTCCCGGCCGCGCCGTTCGGCCAAGGCGACCAGCTCCAGCTCTGGGCCGTCTTCGAGGGCCTGCCCGACGACGCCGACCACGTGGACGTCAACCTGAGGCTCTTCGGCCTGTTCAAGCACGTGGCGGTCGAGGAGGCGTGACTCGCCGTCCGCGGGCGCCGGCCTGCTGATCACCAGGAAATGGGCCCCTGCCACATCCGCTATCGTCTAGGGCGAGACGCGACTGGCGCATCAGGTGGGAACGACCACCAGGGAGCGAAAGGAGCGGAGGCCGTGCGCCTGGGTCTTCGCAGATCGTCAACGATGACAGGAGAGTCATGGGTTCTCTCGCTAGCGTCGACCCGCAGATCGCCCAGCTCATCCAGGCTGAAGAGCGTCGCCAGGCCGACACCGTCAAGCTGATCGCGTCCGAGAACTACGTGTCCAAGGCCGTGCTCGAGGCCACCGGCACGGTGCTGACCAACAAATACTCCGAGGGCTACGCGGGCAAGCGCTACTACGAGGGCCAGCAGGTCATCGACCAGATCGAGACCCTCGCCATCGAGCGCGCCAAGTCGCTGTTCGGCGTCAACCACGCCAACGTCCAGCCCTACTCCGGCTCGCCCGCCAACCTCGCCGTCTACATGGCGTTCCTGCAGCCCGGCGACACCGTGATGGGCATGGGCCTGCCGTTCGGCGGCCACCTCACCCACGGCTGGTCGGTCTCGGCCACCGGCAAGTGGTTCAACCCGGTCCGCTACGGCGTGCGCAAGGACACCGGCCGCATCGACCTCGACGAGGTCCGCGAGCTCGCCCTGCAGCACCGGCCGAAGCTCATCTTCTGCGGCGGCACCGCGATCCCGCGCACCATCGACTTCGAGGGCTTCGCCTCGATCGCCCGTGAGGTCGGCGCCGTGCTCGCGGCCGACATCGCCCACATCGCGGGCCTGGTCGCGGGCGGCGCGCACCCGTCGCCTGTCGGCCACGCCGACGTGATCTCCACGACCACCCACAAGACGCTGCGCGGCCCGCGCGGCGCGATGCTCATGTCGATGACCGACGAGCACGCCACCGCGCTCAACAAGGCCGTCTTCCCCGGCCTGCAGGGCGGCCCGCACAACCACACCACCGCCGCCATCGCGGTCGCGCTCCACGAGGCCGCCCAGCCGGAGTTCCGCGAGTACGCCCACCAGATCGTGCGCAACGCCAAGGCGCTGGCCGACGAGCTGTCGGCGCGCGGCTTCGACCTGGTCTCCGGCGGCACCGACAACCACCTCATCCTGCTCGACCTCACGCCCAAGGGCATCGGCGGCAAGCCGGCCGCGCAGGCGCTCGACCGTGCCGGTCTCGAGACCAACTACAACACGGTCCCGTTCGACCCGCGCAAGCCGTTCGACCCCTCCGGCATCCGCATCGGCACCCCGTCCGTCACCTCGCGCGGCATGGGCGAGAACGAGATGCGGCAGATCGGCGCCTGGATCGACGAGGTCGTCTCGGCCGTGGCCAAGGGCGACGCGGAAGACGTCATCACCCGCGTGCGCAACGAGGTCACCGAGCTGACCTCGCAGTTCCCCGCCCCCGGCCTGTAAGCCGTCCGGCACGGGCACGGGCACGGAGAAGGCCGAGCGCCCCGCCGCACGGGCTCCCGGGCGCGGCGGGGCGCTGTTCGCGGGCGGGGCGTGGCCGGAATGCCCCGCTCGCCGACCGCGGCCGCGTACGCGGCGCGCGGTCAGGTCTCGACGGTGAGCAGCCGTTTGCCGTCCGACGTGACCACCTCGAAGCGGTCGATGTCCTTCAGCTGCGTCGCGCTGCCCCCATGCATGTAGAGCGGGTCGGGCGACCCCGGCACTCCGTACCCGGCTGGAGGCACGGACCACCCGGTCATCACCCGGCGCTCACCCGACTTGGCGACCGAGACCAGCTCGCACTCCAGGGGCCCCTTCACGCCCGCCAGCTTCAGCGCCACGTGCGTGCCCCACTTCTTCGACTCGACCACCAGCCCCCCGGTGACGCCGTCCACGCCCTTGCCCTGGATCGGGCGGCCCTCGGCGTAGAACTGCTCGGCGGTGCCCATGTGCGTACTCATCTCACCGCTTCGGCCCTGCGCGAGCGGCACGGCCTCGCCCGCGTCGAGCTGCGTGCCGACCACCAGCCCGCCGGCCACCAGCGTGACCGCCGCCGCGATGCCGATCACGAACGTCCCCCTGCGCGCCCGCCGGTCGGCCGCCCGCTTGCGCCGCAGCAGGCTCACCACGTCGGACCGGCGGTCATCGGAAGGGGGGCCGAGGTCCTCGACGGGGCCGATGCCGTGCAGCACGTTCGCCACGCCCGACAGCTCGTGCAGCTCGTAGCGGCAGGAACTGCAGCCCAGCAGGTGTGCCTCGAACGCCAGCCGGTCGTCCTCGTCCAGCAGCCCGAGCGCGTAGGCGCCCACGTCCGTGTGCTCGACCCTCGAAGTCACGCCGTCACCCCCCTCTCCTCCAATGCGATGCGGAGCGCGCGGACGGCGTAGTAGACGCGGGACTTCACCGTGCCCACGGGGATGCCCAGGGCCGCGGCGGCGTCGTTGACCGACCGGTCCCGCAGGATCGTCTCGTTGAGGATCTCGCGATGTGCCGGCGACAGCGCCTTCAGCGCCTCGGCCACGACGACCTGATGCAGCAGTCCCTCCATCTCGTCGGGAACGGGCAGGCTCTCCAGCGGCGCGGCACCCGACTCCCGCGGCCGGGCGTCCTTCCGCCGCCGATCATCGATCACGATACGTCTGGCGACCGTGGCGAGCCAGGGCATCAGCGAGACCGAGTCAGGGTCGAGCCGCTCCGCACTCCGCCACGCCCTGATCATCGTCTCTTGCACCACGTCTTCCGCCCACTGCCGATCGCCCGCGGTCAGCCGGATCACGAAGGCCAGCAGCGGCCTGTGGTACTCCCGGTACAGCGCGGACACGACCACCTCGTCGTCCGGGCGTACGCGCCGGATCCAGTGGCGTAAGCGCGGCTTGCCCGACGGTACGGCTTCCTCGGCCGAGGACGGGGGATACGTGCCGGTTCGCATCATTCCCCTTTCTCAGTCCGTCGGCAGGTGGTACGGCCGGCCGCCCTGACGCGGTTCAACAGGCGGCGGAACATAATGCGATTGCATCGCCGTGGCCGGATACGTAGAGTCGGCTCGGCAAACGATCGAGGAGGTGAGGACTATGCGGGTCACCGTCTTCGCCGTGCCTTCAGTCCACCTCCGGGCGCTCGCCTGAGCGGCCCCGAGCCTTCCCTTCTTTCACCTTCTTGATCAAAGGTTCCACTGCGTTGTCTTACGATCTTTCGCTGTTCGGCTGGACCGACCTGCGCGCCGCCGCTCTTCCCGACGGCACCGTCCCGGCCCGGGTGTCCCGCGTCGACCGCGGCGCCGCCGAGGTGATCGCCGCCGACGGCCGGCACCACGTCAGATACGGCGCCCGCGTACGCCGGGCCTCGGCCGCCGACCCCATCGCACTGCCCTGCGTCGGCGACTGGGCGGCGCTCACCTGGCTGCCCGAGGGCCGCTACGAGCTCGACCAGGTGCTGCCGCGCACCACCGCGTTCGTGCGGGGCGGCGTCAGCCGCGACTCCGTCGGCGGGCTGTCCGGCGACGGTCAGGGCCAGGTGCTCGCCGCCAACGTCGACATCGTCTTCGTGGCCGAGCCGTCCATGCACTCCACCGACTTCGCCGACCTCGGCCGCATCGAACGCCTCGTCGCGCTGGCCTGGGAATCCGGCGGCACGCCCGTCGTCCTCGTCACCAAATCCGACCTGTTCGACGACGGGCTCGACGACCTGCTCGCCGACGTCCGCACGGCCGCGCCCGGCGTGGACGTGCACGCTGTATCGTCGCTGAAGGGCGACGGCGTCGATCTGGTCGCCGGCTACCTGCAGGGCTCGCGCACCGCCGTCATCCTCGGCCCGTCGGGAGCCGGCAAGTCCACCCTGGCCAACGCGCTCGCCGGGGAGACCGTCATGGAGACCCAGCAGGTACGCGCCGCCGACGGCCGCGGCCGCCACACCACCGTCCACCGCGAGCTCATCCCGCTGCCCGGAGGCGGGCTGATCATCGACACGCCGGGCATCCGGCGGGTCGGCCTCTACGACATCGGCGACGGCGTCGACCGCGTCTTCTCCGACATCGACGCGCTGGCCGCCGGCTGCCGCTTCGGCGACTGCGGCCACGACAGCGAGCCCGGCTGCGCGGTGCTCGCGGCCGTCGAGAACGGCGACCTGCCGGAGCGCCGCCTGCACAGCTGGCGCAAACTGCAGCGCGAGGCGTTGTGGATGGCGGCCAGGACGGACGCGCGGCTGCGCAAGGAGCAGCAGAACCGGTGGAAGGTGATCCACAAGGAGATGCGCCGCTCCGGCCGCAACCGGCCCTGACGTCGGTGCACGGGCGGCCGGCGACCCCGTGAGCCTCGCGCCCAGGCGGTGGCCGATCCCCCGGCCTCGGCGCGGTGGGCGGGCTGGCGAGCTTGCGGCCTCGGGGCGGTGGGCGCGGGCGTACGCGAGTGCTCGCCGAGCGGCCGGTCCCGCGAGCGCTCGGCGAGCGGCCGGTCGCGCGAGTGCCCGGCCGCCCTCCCGAGTGGGGGCGGGCGCACCCGCCTGACCGGTCGGTGCCGGCCCAGGTGCCGGGCACCCGGCGGCAGGAGCGCTGTCGCGCGTCCTCCCGTTTCGGTCGCTGTCAACGGTGGCGCGACCCCACCCTTTCGGCGACCCCACCCTTTCGGCTGTGCGCCGAGGGAACCCTCGCGGAAGTGCCCCTTCCGAACGGGTTGGCGCGGGACGGCCGCAGACTCCGGAGGAAGCCGACTCCGGCGGAAGGGGACGAAAGGGGCGGCGGGGAGCGGGTAGGGCACCAATCATGGAGCTCTTCGCAGACCGGGCCCAGGCAGGGGCGCTGCTCGCGGAGCGGTTGCGGGGCGCGCGCGACCCCGTGGTCCTCGCCCTGCCGCGCGGCGGCGTGGCCGTGGCGGCGCCGATCGCGCGTCGTCTCGGCGTGCCGCTCGAGGTGCTGGTGACCAGGAAGATCGGCTACCCGCCGGCTCCCGAGCTCGGGGTCGGCGCGGTGGCCGAGGGCGGTGAGCCGGTGTTCGACCACGTGCTGCTGCGCCGTCTCGGCATGACGCCGGAGTCGGTGGCGGACGTGGTACGGCGGGAGCGGCGCGAGCTGGCCCGCCGGGTACGCGTCTACCGCGGCGACCGCCCGCCGCCGTCGCTGGAGGGCCGCGAGGTGATCGTGGTGGACGACGGGCTGGCGACGGGCGGCACCGCACGGGCGGCGCTCAGGGCGGTGGCCGCGGCCAAGCCCGCGAAGGTCACGCTGGCCGTCCCGGTCGGGTCGCCGGACACGGTGGCGTCGCTAAGGGATGAGGCGGACGAGGTGGTGGTGCTGCGGACCCCGGCGGACTTCCATGCGGTCGGGCAGTGGTACGAGGACTTCGAGCAGCTCACCGACGACGACGTGCTGCGCCTGCTGGAGGAGGGGTCAGCCGGTGATGACGGCCCAGACGAGTTTGCGTGAGCCGCCGGCGGACAGCCAGCCCCAGGCGGAACAGAGGGCGTCCACGAGCCGCAGGCCGCGCCCGTACTCGGAGAAGACGTCGGGCGCCGCGGCGACCGGCACGGTACGGCTGTGGTCGGTGACCACGCAGGCCAGATCGCTTCCGTGGGCCAGGATCCTGAGCTGTGCGGCGCCGCCGCCGTGGCGGATCGCGTTGGTCACCAGTTCGGAGACCACCAGTTGCAGGTCGAAGGCGGCCTCCACGACGCCCCAGGTGCCGAGCGTCTGATCGACGAAGCGCCGTGCGGTGGCCACGCACGCGGGCTCGACTGTCGCGTTGCGGGGAAAGGGGAAGACGGCGTCGCACTCGCCGGGCCGCCCGTCGACCAGGATGGACGAGAGCCATGCCGGTGGCCGGGAACCAATGGCGGCTTGCGGCCGTGCGTCGAAAGTCGTCATCCTGGCCCCCGAAGCGCGGTCTGGTGATCCAATACCCATCTTTACGGCCAGTGCTTACCGATGCAAGACTTTTCGTAGTTTACGGATGCGAATCGCATCTGCACGTGCAGAAGAGTCCGAGGAGCGGTGGAGTGAGCGCGGAGAGCACGGAGGGGAAGCTTCTCAGCCATACGCCTGGAAGCCCTACGGTGCTGCGGATTCTGCTGGGAACTCAGCTGCGCAGGCTCCGCACGGAAAAGGGTATCTCCCGGGAGGACGCCGGGTATGCGATTCGCGCATCTCATGCAAAGATCAGCCGATTGGAGCTAGGTCAGGTCAGTTTCAAGCAGCGTGACGTGGCCGACCTGCTCACCCTGTACGGCGTCACCGACCCCAAGGAGCGCGAGCCGCTGCTGGCCTTGGCCAAGCAGGCCAACGCCCCCGGCTGGTGGCACCGGTACAGCGACCTGCTGCCCTCCTGGTTCGAGGTCTACATCGGCCTGGAGGGCGCCGCGTCCAGCATCCGCACGTACGAGAACCAGTTCGTCCCCGGCCTGCTGCAGACGCCCGAGTACGCCAGGGCGGTGATCTCGCTGGCCCACGAGAAGGCGCCGAAGGACGAGCTGGACCGCCGGGTGGCGCTGCGGATGACGCGGCAGAAGCGGCTGGAGACCGGGCTGACGGTCTGGGCGGTGATCGACGAGGCCGTCGTGCGCCGCATGCTCGGCGGCCGCGAGGTCATGCGCGCGCAGATCGCCCACCTCCTCGACGTCACCGCGGAGCGCAACGTGACCGTCCAGGTCATGCCGTTCGAGCGGGGCGGGCACGCGGCGGCCGGCGGCCCGTTCAGCATCCTGCGCTTCCCCGAGCGCGAGCTGCCCGACGTCGTCTACATGGAGCAGCTCACCACCGCCCTGTACCTGGACAAGCCCGCCGACTCCGACCACTACATGGAGGTCATGGACCGGCTGAGCGTCCAGGCGGAGGAGCCGAGGGCGACCAGGCGCTTCCTGGAACGCCTGCTCTCCGACTGAGTCACATATCCGTGTGATCCACTCCATAGAGGGATTTTGGCTGTCCGGTATATGGAGCGCGTCGTGTTGCCGTATTGTCACCTCGCAAGCGCGGATGCACGTGCATCCGTAAGATCGCGAGGAGCTGCCCCCATGCAAGAGTTCCGGAACGGAACGCCCGCCGGCCGCCTTCCCGTCGTCTGGCGCAAGAGCAAGCGGAGCAACCCCAACGGCAACTGCGTCGAGGTCGCGAGCCTGCCCAACGGGGAGATCGCCATGCGTAACTCACGCTTTCCCGACGGTCCCGCGCTTGTCTACACGCCGGCCGAGATGACCGCGTTCGTCCTTGGTGCCAAAGACGGCGAGTTCGACGACCTGATCGTCTGACCGCATCCCGTGTTCCGCCCTCGAGGGCGGAACACGGGATGGCGTTCCTGGCCGCGCTCCCGCGCCGCGCCGCCTTTTCGGTCAGGTCAGGTGGTTTCGGTTTCGGGCGGGAGTGCGTTGTGCCAGCGCCCGTTCGTCTGGCGAGGCCGTCCCGGCAGGTCGCCGCGGCCCGTGGCCCACAGCAGGGCGGCCCAGGGGTCGCCGCCCTCCGGGGCGTCGGGGAGAAGGCGGCCGAGCGCGCGTGCGCACACGCCGGCGGGCGGCGTCCATGGCAGGCCCAGCCCCTGCGCCAGGTCGTGCACGTGCATGAGCGTTTCGACCAGGCCCATCGCGGCGGAGGCCGAGGTGTCGGCGGGGCCGAACATGTGATGGGCGCGCGCCTGCGGCGGCGCCGTGCGCACGACCGCGATGAGCAGTGCGCTGCTGCTCTGCAGCACCTGAAGCAGCCCGGTGACGCCGCTCCTCGGTCGGCGTGCACGCTGTTGCGCGGGCCGCCCGGCCTCCTGCTCTCCATCATGAACGGCACGTAGGCGTCGAGCGGCGGCACTGTCAGCCCGAGCTGGACGGCGTAGGCGAACAGATCGTCGGCGAGGTGCTCGGCCGTCTCCCCGCACGTTCATTCGAGCGAGCCCGCCCTGGAATCCCAGGCGGCGGGCTCGTCGGCGTGCGCGAGGATCTCGACGGCCCGCGCGATGACCTCTTGCAGATCGCCGGCCGGGACGGAGGCGGTATGCGAAGTCGGCATGACCGCGACGGTATCGGTCGCCTCCGACGCCCCGCGCGTGGCGAGCCCCGGATGATGCCAGAAGCAGGCAGGGGTATGCGGGGGAAGATGCTGAATTGGTGCAGTGACGAAAAATGTCGGATGCGTCGGCTAGCGTGCCTTTCGTGAGGACAAAGACACGAGAGGGGCGCCGGCGCGTATGAGGGGCCGCACGGGCGATGCGCCGGAAAGCCCGTACGTGGTGATCCGCGTCGGGGATGCGCGCCGAGGCAGCCCGTACGCGGTGATCCGCGTCGGTGATGCGTGCCGAGGCGCGGACGTGGCCTCTCGCCGAAGCGGATCGCGACCGCGGCCGGTGTGCGCGGTGCGGAAAACAACACATCCCCCCGCTCGTTCGCGAAGGGATGCCGGTGGCCTGATCAGGCAGTTGTCCCGACCGGGTTCGCCAGAGCCTGGGCATGGAACGCCAGGCTCCGGTTCATCGGGACAACTGCGTGATCACGCGATGTGTGGTGAAGGTGCCGGGTGTGTGTCAGGCGGCGGAGATGCCGGCGCTGGCCGCGCGGCGCATGCGACGGCGACGCTCGCTGGCTCGCTCGTCCTCGTTGAGACCGCCCCACGTGCCGTACTTCTCGGGCCGGGACAGCGCGTAGTCAAGGCACTCGTTGCGGACAGGACACTGGGCGCAGATCGCCTTGGCCTTCCGCTCACGTACGTCACGCTCGGGCTGCCGCTCCCCATCGGGGCCGAAGAAGAGCACGAGGTCCTCACCCCGGCACGCGGCATCATCCTGCCAACCCCAGCTGGGGCGGGGGCGGGCGAGCTGCCGACGTACCTGAGACATGAGAAAACCACCTTCGTGAGAGGTATTTCGGGATTTAAGCCGCATTGGACGCTTTTGGCATCACTGTTCCAACGCAAGGCTGGGCCGTGATGTTCCCAGATCAGGTGAGGGCGGGCGTGGCGTACCGCACAGGCGTGAGCCTGTCCAGCGAAACCAGCCGGTAGGTGGTGATCGTCTCGGCACAAGCCGTACCACACGGCGCAGCGAACGCCGATGGTTCGATCACAACCTGGAGCCGGACGTCACCACAGCGCACGATGGCCTGAGTGACGTCGCCGTCCATCCTGGAGGATTCCACGGCCACTGCGCCGACGGAGCGCTCTCCCGTATGGGCTCGGGCAAAGTGCTCGACGGCTTGCAATGGCTCAGGGATGCCTGCGCGTCCCCGGTAACGGTCGAGGATGACCTCGCCCGCCCGGTACGCGTTAGCCGCTGCCAGTGCAGCAGCCTGAGACATGCTGCCGTAGAAAATTCCGTGTGGCAAGCACACGAGGTTGGCGGCGTAGCGATCGCCGCCAACGTGTGACGTTTCCCACACTCTGTCCGGCATTTTTTCGGCCAGGGACCGAGCGAGGGGCAGTCCAATGCGGGCGCAGCACGCATTGCGCTTGGCGTGCGTGCAGACCAGAAATACCGGCTCGTCTTCAAGTATGCAGGACTCGGGGACCACTCCGGCCACCAGCGCGTCCAGGTCAAGATCGTCAGGACCTGCGATGACGCCCCCGGCGAGCCACGGACGGTCGCCCACGGCGTAGGCCACTAGCACACGGATCCCCTGCTCCTGCTGGCGGGTCCGCCTTCCGGGGCGGCGGATCAGCTGGGGCCTGATACCGCGTTCGAGCGCTCTGCGGACGAGTTCCGAGATTTTTTCAGGAAGTTCGAAGTTTTCCAGGTGCGAGGGCCACGGTCCGGTGTATTCGACGAGCAGCCACAGCCTCGCGCCCACCGTGGCGCTCGCCAGAGTGGGCACCGCTCCGGTGTGGCACCCGGCCGGATGCTCGCAGCCCCTTGCCAACGCACATGCTCCTTCCCCGAACCGACTTAGGTAAGACTAACCTAACGGTTCGGAGAGGTCATGGGCGGGAGGTTCGGTGCAATACCTCCCGTGTCGCCGCAAGGGCCCGCTCCCGGTCCTGCGCCACGAGGCCGATCCGCGTCCGCCGGTCGAGCAGGTCGCCCTCGTCGAGCGCGCCCTCGTGCAGCACCGACCAGAGCAGGTCGCCCGCCGTCAGCCCCAGCCCGACCTCCTCCGGGTGCGCCTTGACCAGCTCGTACGCGGCATCCGCCTCCGAGCCGTACCGATCGGTCACGCGCGGCGGCACGTTCGACGGGCGCGGCCCCGCGCCGATGAGCGGGATCCGCCGCGTACGGCACCGCCCGGCCCGCAGGTTCGCGTGCGCGACCGCCCGATCCACCGCGTCCTCGGCCATCCGCCGATATGTCGTCAGCTTCCCGCCCACGACGGTCACCACGCCGTCGCCCGCGAACACCGCGTGCCTGCGCGACAGATCGGACGTCCTGCCGTCGGCCGCCAGAAGCGGCCTGAGGCCCGCGTACGCGCCCGCGACGGCCTCTCTGGTCACCGGAGTCTCAACAACCCCGTTCAACACCTCCAGCAGCGTTCTGACGTCCTCCTCGGGCGCTTCGGGGACGTCCGGCACCGGGCCGTCCACGGGCTCGTCGGTGAGCCCGACGTACACGCGGCCGTCGTGCTGCGGGAGCACCAGCGCGAACCTGTTGCTCTCGCCGGGCAGCGGCAGGTGCAGGCCCGCGATGAGGCCGGGCAGCGAGCGGGACGCGAGCACGAGGTGGGTGCCGCGCGACGGCCGCAGCCGCACCCGGGGGTCCAGCTCGCCCGACCACACGCCGGTGGCGTTGATCACCACCCGGGCGCGGATCGTGAACTCCTCGCCGGTCAGCTCGTCGCGCACGTCGGCGCCGTTGCCGGTCAGGCGCAGCGCGCGGCAGCGGGTCAGGATCCGCGCCCCATGCGCGGCGGCGGTCCTGGCGATCGCCACGACCAGGCGGGCGTCGTCGAGCAGCCGGCCGTCCCACGACAGCAGGCCGCCGCGCAGGCGCCCGGACGCGCCGTCCGCGCGCAGGACCGGCGCGAGCCTGCGGGTGCGCTCCGGGCTGAGGCGGCTGGGGCCGGGCAGCAGGCGGCGCGGCGTACGGGCGGCGGCGCGCAGCGCGTCGCCGAGCCGGTAGCCGGTCATCACCATGGCCGCCTGGCTCCGGGAGACGTCAGGGGTCAGCGGCAGCACGTACGGATGGGCCTTGACCAGGTGCGGAGCGGTCCTGCGGAGCAGGATGCCGCGCTCGACCGCGCTCTCGTACGCCACGTCGACCTGCCCCTTGGCCAGATAGCGCAGGCCGCCGTGCACCATCTTGGAGCTCCATCTGGATGTGCCGAAAGCCAGGTCGTGCGCGTCGATCGCCGCTACGCTCAACCCCCGTGAGGCGGCGTCGAGCGCGGCGCCCGCGCCCGTCGCGCCGAGCCCGACGACCAGCACGTCCAGCCGCCGGTCCGAAAGCTCGGCGACCTCGCGCAGCTCGCGCGATCGTCGTGCGGCATTCAGCGAGCTATCCAAGGTAGGCCTCCAGTAGCGCGGCAAGCTCGGCGTCGAGCTCGTCCATGGTCACGGGGTCGAGCATGGTCGATGCGGACAGCAGGAACGACTGCGCGACGAGCAGCACCGCGCGCGCCTTGCGCGGCCCGCCCGCGACCGGCTCCAGCACCTGGAGCACGGCCTCGTGGCTGGCGCCGCGCCGATCGAGCAGATAGGGCAGCAGCAGTTCGGGGTCCGCTTCCACGATCTTGCGCCACAACGGGTGCTCGCGCAGCCCCCTGACGCCCGCCACCACCGCGCGTACCGGGTCGGACAGGTCGAGCTCCGACACCACGCGTACCCACTCCCTGGTCATGAGGTCGGCGACCAGCGTGCGCACGTCGGGCCAGCGGCGGTAGATCGTCATCCGCGAGACGCCCGCCCTGCGGGCCACGTCGGTGAGCGTCGTCCTGCGCACCCCGTAGGCGAGCACGCAGTCACGTGCCGCGTCCAGCACAGCGTCGTCATTGTGACGATTCGACGTCATGTGTCACAGTGTAAAGGTGACTGGAGAACCCATGCTGTGGTCGGGCTGGGGCGACCCGGCCAAGGCCCGCGAGCTGCCGGACCAGGTCAAGAAGCTGCTGGGCGACCTGCTCGGCGTCCGCGCGCCCGTCGCTCCCGCCGCCGCCCTGGAGGAGGTGCGGCTGCCCCCGATCGCCCTCACCGAGGCCCTGCTCGGCGCGCTCGCCGGCGTCGTCGGCGAGCAGCACGTGCTGACCGGGCACGAGGACCGCGTCCGCCACACCCGCGGCAAGTCCACCCCCGACCTGCTGCGCATGCGCGCCGGCGACGGCGGCGACGCCCCGGACGCCGTGGTGCTGCCCGGCTCGCACGACGAGGTGGCCGGGCTGCTGGAGCTGTGCTCGCGCGAGCGGATCGCGGTCGTGCCCTTCGGCGGCGGCACCTCCGTCGTGGGCGGCCTCGCGCCGAGCGGGCGCGACCGCTTCGCCGGGGTCGTCGCGCTCGACCTGCGGCGGCTCGACCGGCTGCGCTCGGTGGACACTGAGTCGATGCTCGCCGACTTCGAGCCGGGCGTGCGCGCGCCCGACGCCGAGCGGCTGCTCGCCGCGCACGGGCTGACGCTCGGGCACTTCCCCCAGTCCTTCGAGTACGCCACGCTCGGCGGCTTCGCCGCGGCCCGCTCGAGCGGCCAGGCGTCCGCCGGATACGGCCGCTTCGACGACATGGTGGCCGGGCTCACCCTGGCCACCCCGACCGGCACGCTCGAACTCGGCCGCGCACCCAAGTCGGCGGCCGGGCCCGACCTGCGCCAGCTCGTGCTCGGCTCCGAGGGCGCGTTCGGCGTCATCACCTCGCTGCGGCTGCGGGTGCGGCGCGCGCCCGCGGAGCGGCGCTACGAGGGGTGGCGCTTCCCTGCGTTCGCCGCCGGGTCGGCCGCCGCGCGGGCGCTCGCCCAGGAGGGGCCGCTGCCGGCCGTGCTGCGGCTGTCGGACGAGACCGAGACGATGGTCGGCCTGGCCGATCCCGAGGCCATCGGCTCCGGCGGTCCCGGCGGCTGCCTCATGATCACCGGGTACGAGGGCGCCGACGTGGAGCCGCGCCGGGCCCGGGCGTCGGCCGTGCTCGCCCGGTACGGCGGCGAGCCGCTGGGCGAGGGGCCGGGCCAGGCGTGGGAGCACGGCCGCTTCTCCGCGCCGTACCTGCGCGACTCGCTGCTCGCCGCCGGCGCGACCGTCGAGACGCTGGAGACGGCCGGCTTCTGGTCGAACCTGCCGCGC
Organism: Nonomuraea sp. NPDC052634; assembly: GCF_040678535.1. Lineage (NCBI taxonomy): Bacteria > Bacillati > Actinomycetota > Actinomycetes > Streptosporangiales > Streptosporangiaceae > Nonomuraea > Nonomuraea sp. NPDC052634. Next base: position 155,719 of record NZ_JBFATY010000009.1, read on the forward strand.
CTGTACGACGCCGTCAGGCTCGCCCTGCTCGGCGCGCTCGGCTCGCCGCTGGTGCTCTGCCACATCTCCCACGTGTACGAGACCGGCGCCTCGCTCTACTTCACCGTCGTCGTCGCCCAGGACGGCGAGCCGGTGGCGCAGTGGGAGCGGGCCAAGGAGGCGGTGAACGCGGCCGTCGTCGAGGCAGGCGGCACGATCACGCACCACCACGGCGTCGGCCGCGACCACCTTCAGGCCTACGGGCGGGAGATCGGCCCCGTCGGGGTGCGGATCCTGCGCGCGGTCAAGGAGTCGCTCGACCCCGAGGGCGTGCTCAACCCCGGCGTGCTCATCCCGTAGGCGGCTCCGGCGCGGCACCGGCCGGGTCTACGAGGCCGGCGTATCGGGTCAGGTGTCCTCGCCCGGCCGTATCGCGTCGGCCTCGGCCAGCGCGGCGGCGGCTTCGCTGTAGTGGTGCTCGGCCTCGTACACCGCGGCCAGCGTGTGCAACGAGGCGATGAGCGGCGCGCCGCCGATGGAGCGGGCGGCCGCCACCGCCTCCTGCGCCATCGGCAGCGCCTCCGTGGAACGTCCCCATGACAGAAGCTGCCGCGCGGTCGTGCGGAGGCAGCGCACCAGGAGCTCGGTGTGCTCGCGAGGCGACTCGTCGGCCAGCATCCGCGCGCGGGCGATCGCCTCGCGGAAACCGTTGAGCGCGGTGCTTCTGCTCCAGCGCGGTCGGGTTTGCGCGAATGCCAGCAAACCCTCGATGGCCTCTACGCCGGAAGTGCCTTTTCGGGTCGCGTCATCCGGGCCCTTACGGCTCATCGGAGCCTCCCCTCGGCGATCCCAACCGCTTGCTTGGGGGAGGAAGGCTACACCATTGCGAACCTTCTGTGTTCCGTACGGTACGGAGCGTTCAGGTCGCATGGAAGGTAGATCACGGTAAAGATGTGGTCATGGTGGAAGTAGCGGCTGAGCGGGGAAAGCAGCTTTCGTCCCGGGTGTCGGAGGAAGGGGCGGGCTGGGCATGCTCGCAGATTGGGACGTTTCAGCAGCTCAGACCGGATCGCAAGGGCTTCAGCTGGTTGAATCCCGCGACGTTGTGGCGCTCGCGTAACGAGGTGCTCGCGTCCTTGTTCGGCGATCCTTCCGGGCAGGTGCGCAAGCGGTGGATCGAGGCGCAGAAGGCCCGCGGGATTGATCCGGAATTTCGCATCAAGCCGCCTGTCGGGGGAAATTTCTCTTTCCTGTTACTGGGCGATACCGGCGAGGGCGACGCGTCCCAGTACGCCGTTGTTCCGGGCATGCTGAAAGTCGGTTCCGGCACGTCCTTCGCCATCATCGCCAGTGACGTGATCTATCCGACCGGATCCGGCAACGAGTACGGCGACAAGTTCTTCCGTCCGTACCAGGATTACGACGCGCCGATCTACGCGATACCGGGAAACCACGACTGGTACGACGGGCTCGGCGGCTTCATGCGGGTCTTCTGCGACGCCCCGCCGCTCAAGCCCGTGCCGGACAAGGGGCTGCGCGGGCTGCTGTGGCGCAAGCCCGACCCCATCGACGAGGAACGGCTCGCCGAGGCCCGCAAGCTGCGCGGCAGGCCGTCGCAGCAGGCCGAGGGCCAGGCCGCGCAGCCGGGCCCGTACTGGGCGATCGAGAGCGAGAGCCTGCTCATCGTCGGCGTGGACACCGGCATCGGCAACGTCATCGACCGCGACCAGACCGAGTGGCTGCGCCGGGTCTCGCGCGACCCGCGCCCGAAGATCCTGGTCACCGGTAAGCCGATCTACACCGGCAACGAGTACAAGCCCTCACCGCTGGAGGACGGCGGGACCATCGACGACATCGTCCGCGACCCCGCGCACCGCTACGTCGCGGCCATCGGCGGCGACGTGCACAACTACCAGCGCTACCCGGTCAGGCTCGGCGACGGCCGGGTGATCCAGTACGTCGTCTCGGGCGGCGGCGGCGCGTTCATGCACGCCACCCACACCATCGAGCGGGTGGACGTGAACGGCGTGCACGAAGACGACTTCAGGTGCTATCCGCTGCGCGGCGACTCGCTGTCGTTCTACAGCCAGCTCTACGCCCGCAGGCTGCGCATGCCGTGGCTCTACCTGACGCCCGCCGAGGCGGCGTGCATCATGAACGAGCGCATCAAGAACGCCCCGGTCAGAACGCCCACAGGACCGGTGCGCATCACCCGGCGCATGCGCTGGGCGGCGCGGCTGCTCGGCGCCTGGACGTGGCCGCTGCGGCTGCCGGTCGACCGGATGTTCCACCGCTACCTGTCGGAGCTGTCCGACTGGGACACGCCGCCGTTCTTCAAGCAGTTCCTGCACGTCTCGGTGACGCCGCAGGAGCTGACCCTGCGCTGCTTCGCCGCGACCGGCTGCCTGGGGCAGGAGCTGAACCCGCCGCTGGAGGACGAGGTCCGCATCAGCCTGGCGTGCTGATTGTCGGAGCCGTTTGGCACCCTGGTGGCGTGTACGTGGTGCTCGCGGGGGACACGGTGCTGCCGGTCGGCGGCGCGCCGCGCCGTCCCGCCGTCCTGGCCGACGCGGTGCGCGAGCTGGAGGCGGCCGAGTCCCCCCGGTGGGTGTGGGCCGACACGCGCGAGGCGTACCCGCCGCTCATCGAGCGGGGCGTGCGCGTCGGGCGCTGCCACGACATCGCCTTGACCGAGCGGCTGCTGCTCGCCTACGAGGGCCGCCACGACGAGCCGCGCTCGGCCAGGGCCGCCCACGCCAGGCTGCACGGCCTGCCGGTGCCCGACGAGCGGCCGAGCGAGCCCGGCACGCTGTTCGCGCCCGAGCCGCCGTCGGCCGAGCTGGTCGCCGAGGTGCTCGACGACCAGCTCAGGCGCATCGCCGCGCTGCCGGAGCCGGGCCGGTTCCGGCTGCTGGTCGCGGCCGAGTCCGCGGGCGCGCTGGTGGCGGCCGAGATGTCCCACGAGGGCATGCCGTGGCGCAAAGACGTCCACGACGCGCTGCTGACCGAGCTGCTCGGGCCGCGTCCCGTCCACGGCATGCGGCCGGCCAAGCTGCAGGCGCTGGCCGACGAGGTGGCGGCGGCGTTCGGCCATCCGGTCAATCCCGACTCCGCGCAGCAGCTCATCAAGGCGTTCAAGGGCGCGGGCATCTCGCTCAAGACCACCAGGTCGTGGGAGCTGAAGCAGATCGACCATCCGGCCGTCGCGCCGCTGCTGGCGTACAAGGAGCTGGCGCGGCTGCACAGCGCGCACGGCTGGGCGTGGGCCGACCAATGGGTGCATAAAGGCCGGTTCCGGCCCGAATACGTGGTCGGCGGCGTGGTGTCGGGCCGGTGGGCCACCAACGGCGGCGGCGCGCTGCAGATCCCGAAGGCGATGCGGCGGGCGGTGCTGGCCGACGACGGGTGGGTGCTGGTCGTGGCCGACGCCGCCCAGCTCGAGCCGCGAGTGCTCGCCGCGATGGCCGGCGACGGGCGGCTCGCCGAGGCGGCGGGGGAGATCGACCTGTACTCCGCGCTGGCGAAGTCGTTCGGCGGCGAGCGGGCGCACGCCAAGATCGCGATGCTGTCCGCCATGTACGGCGGCACCAGCGGCGACGCCTCCCGGCTGCTCGCCGTCATGCGGCAGCGCTTCCCCAAGGCGTACCAGTTCGTGGAGGACGCGGCCAAGGCGGGGGAGGAGGGCCGGCTCGTACGCTCCTGGCTCGGCCGCACCTGCCCGCCGCCGTCCGCGCGGTGGAAGGAGCTGGTCGCAGGGCCCGAGGGCGCGCGGGCGGCCCGCGACCGCGGCCGCTTCACCCGCAACTTCGTGGTGCAGGGCACGGCAGCCGAGTGGGCGCTCGCGCTGCTCGCCGTGCTGCGCGGGCGGCTGCCCGAGCCGGCCAGGCTGGTGTTCTTCCAGCACGACGAGGTGATGGTCCACTGCCCCGCCGAGCAGGCCGAGGAGGTCACGGCGGCGGTCGGGGTGGCGGCGGCCGAGGCGACCAGGCTGCTGTTCGGGCGGACGCCGGTGCGCTTCCCGATGGAGACGGTCGCCGTCTCCTGCTACGCCGACGCCAAGTGACACCCCGGCCGCATCGTCGCGGATCCCGCCTCAGCCCGTCTGGGCCCGCAGCCGGAGGGTGCGCGGTGCGGGCCCAGGGTGCGGTGCGGGCTCAGGGGGCGGTGCGGGCTCAGGGGGCGGTGCGGCGACGTACGGCGAGCAGCCAGAGGCCCGACAGCCCGGCCATGACGGCGACGACCAGCCCGAGCACGCCGTAGCCGAGCAGGCCCACGATGGCGCCCGCGACGATCGTGCCGGTGGCGCCGCAGACGTTCATCAGCAGGTCGGACAGGCCCTGGACGGCGGTCCGCCGCTCCAGCGGCACCGACTCGCTGACCAGCGCCGAGCCCGCCACCAGCCCGCACGACCAGCCGAGTCCGAGCAGCACCAGCGCCGCCGTCACCTGCCACACGCGGTGCCCGGCGGTGCCCGCCAGCGCGGCGGCGCTCACCAGCAGGGCCATGCCGAGCACCAGCACCGGCACCTTGCCCGCCTTGTCCGCCAGCCAGCCGACGACCGGCGACAGCACGTACATGCCGGCGATGTGCAGGCTGATCACCAGGCCGATGACGTCGAGGTTCGAGCCGTCGTGGTGCAGCTTGACCGGGGTCATCGACATGACCGACACCATGGCCGTGTGGCTCACCGCGATCATGACGAGGGCGTGGCGGGCCATCGGGGTGGTGCGCAGCGCCTGCAGGCCGGTGCGGATCATGCCCCGGCGCTTGCCGCCTTCCTCGCGGGTGCCGTGCAGCTCGCGGGCCAGCGCGAGCGGGTCAGGACGCAGCATCCCCAGTACGACGACCAGCGCCAGCCCGAAGGCCAGCGCCGCGAACGCGAACGGCCCCGCCTTCTCCACCAGCCCGAGCCCCACGCCGAGCTCGTCGGCGGGCTCGGCGAGATTGGGACCGGCGACCGAGCCGATGGTCGAGGCCCACACCACCAGCGACAGGTGCCGGGCCGAGCGGTCGCGCGGCGACAGGTCGGTGGCCGAGTAGCGGGCCGCCAGGTTCGCCGCGCTGCCGCCGCCGACCAGCACCAGCCCGGCCAGCAGCAGCGGCCACGTACGCAGGCTGATCGCCAGCACCGAGACCAGGCAGCCGGCCAGCGCGGCGAAGTACGCGAGCGACAGCCCGGCCCGCCGCCCGCCACGGCCCGCCGCCCTGGCGGTGGGCAGCGCGAGCAGCGCCGCGCCGAGCACCGTGGCCGTGCCCGCGAACCCGCTGATCACCGTCGAGCCCGACAGCTCGTCCACCACGACGGAGCTGAGCGCGAGCCCGACGGCGACGCCCACGCCGCCCACGATCTGCGACGCCGAGAGCACCGCCAGCGTGCGGCGCTGGATGCGGACGATCCGCTCGGGAAGGGGTGCGGTGGATTGTGTGGGGGCACTGGTCACGCGTGAAGTCTCGCATAACCCCTAACAACACCCCATAGGGGACAGTGCGCCTCTTTCCGGCGGATGCCCGGCCCAGGCCGAGCGCGCCTCTTGCGGGGCGGGTGTGCCGCCGTGCCGGCCGCGCCTCCTGCGGGGCGGGTGTCCACCGTGCCGGCCGCGCCTCCTGCCGGGCGGGTGTGCCGCCGTGCCGGTCGCGTCTTCTGCCGGGCGGGTGTGCCGCCGTGCCGGTCGCGTCTTCTGCCGGACGGATGCGCCGCCGCGCCGATTGCGCCTTTTGCCGGGCGGATCCACTTGCCGGGCGGATCCACCGGCTCGCCGAGCAGACGGGGCTGGGCGGATCCGCCACCGTGTCAGAGGATCGTCACCGGGTCGCCGACGGCGATGTGACCCGGGCCGTCCGGGATGATGTTGACGCCGAACCAGACCTTGCCGTCCCGCTTGCGGTAGCGCGACAGCGTCCTGATCGGCTCCTTGCCCTTGTCGCAGGTGTCGGGGTCGATGGTGGTGAGCACGCACCGCGCGCACCCCTTGACGGCCCGGAACTCCACCTCGCCGATGCGCAGCCGCTTCCACTCGTCCTCGGCGAACGGCTCTAACGGCATCCCGTCGACCACCACGTTCGGCCGGAACCTGCGCATGGTCAGCGGCGCGGGCGGCTCCTCACCGCGTTCGAGCGCGTCCTCGGTGATCCAGTCGTTGAGCCTGGCGAGCGAGGCCGCCGAGGTGAGCAGCAGCGGGAAGCCGTCGGCGAGGCTGACCCGATCGTCCGGCCGCCCGTAGTCCGGGTCGACGGGACGACGACGGGGGTCGTCCAGCCACTTGAGCCGCACCGGCCGTCCGACCAGAGCCGTCAGCCACGCGGCGGCGTCCTCGCCGCAGTCGGTGAGCTCCACCTCGCGCCCCCACAGGGTGACGGGGGAGAGCGCGGCGGGGGATGGGGTCACGGTCAGCGGCTCGGCGTGCGGCCCCGTCAGCGTGAGCGTGTCACCGTCGAGCAGGGGGACGATGGACAGCAGCCGCGGCTCGGCGCGGGCGGTCAGGGTGCGGCCGTCGGCGTCGGCGATGAGGTAGCGGCGGTCGCCGGCCAGCCCCCACGGCAGCACGTCGGCCTCGCTCACCTCATGACCCGTGGTGGATTTGACGGGATAGTACGAGATGCTCGCCAGCTTCATACGGCAGACCGTATCTCCACCTCAGGCGATTGCCGAAGGGGGTTTTCGCGGCGCTCCAGGGCCGCCGACAGCGCGGCCGCGGCGAGGGCGGCGACGCCGATCGCGGCGCCGATCCAGGCGACCGAGGCGTACCCGAGCCCGGCGTCGATCGCCAGGCCGCCTGCCCAGGGCCCGGCGGTGATGCCGACGTTGAAGGCGGAGACGTTGAAGGCGGCGGCCAGCGTGGGCGCGCCCTTGGCCAGCGCGAAGGGGCGGGCGTTCAGCGCCGGGTTGGTGCTGAAGCCGAACGCGCCGAGCAGGAAGACCAGCGGGATCGCCAGCACGGCGACGCCGGCGGACAGCCACAGGGCGGCCGAGGTGAGCACGAGACCGGTGATGCCGGCGAACAGCAGCGGGAACGGCCGGGCATCGCCGATCCTGCCGCCCAGCGTGATGCCGATCAGCGAGCCGACGCCGTACAGGCCGAGCACCACGGGCACCCAGACCTCGTCCAGGCCGGTGACGTCGGTGAGCAGCGGGCTCAGGTAGCTGAAGCAGGCGAGCAGCGCGCCGGTGCTCAGCGCGGTGATGCCGTAGGCGAGCAGGACCCGCGGCCTGGCGATCGCGCGCAGCTCGGTGGCCGCGCTCGGGGCGTCGTCCGCGTCGGGGCGGCCTCCGGGGATGGTGGCGAGCACGCCGATCGCGGCCAGCACCGTCAGCCCGGCGACCGCCCAGAACGCCGCACGCCAGCCCATGTGCTGGCCGATCAGCGTGCCCGCGGCCAGGCCGACGACGGTGGCCACGGTGAGCCCGCCGGCCAGCACGCTCATCGCCTTGACGCGGGAGGTGGCCGGCACCAGGCCGATCGCGGTGGCGGCGGCCACGGCCCAGAAGCCCGCGTACACGAAGGCGCCGATCACGCGGGTGGCGAACAGCACGGCGTAGTCGGCGGTCAACGCGCCCGCCACGTGGGACAGCGCGAAGATCGCGAGAAACGTGAGCAGTACCGTACGGCGCGGCATCCGGAGCGTGGCGACGGCCAGCAGCGGCGCGCCCACCAGCATGCCGATGGCGAACGCCGAGATCAGCAGGCCCGCCTCCGGGATGGACACGCCGAGGTCGGTGGCCATACCGGGCAGCAGCCCGGCCAGCATCAGCTCGGACGTGCCCTGCGCGAAGATCGACAGGCCGAGGATATAGATGGCCAATGGCATGGCTACCTCCTTCATTTTGAATTGATCAGTACAAAAACCGGGCATGAAAAAATCAGAAGACGCTCAGCGCGACGTTCGCCGTCGATTCGAGCGTCTGCTTGTCGGCGCCGGCCCGCGCCATCACCCGCAGGCCGTTGACCGTGGCGGCGACGAAGCGGGCCAGCGCCAGCGGATCATGCCCCGAGTCCACCTCGCCGCGCGTGCGCGCGGCCTCGATGCCGGACCTGAGCAGCTCTATGCGCTTGGCGTTGTCGTGGCGCAGCAACGCGGCGATCTCGGGGTCGCGGGGGCCGAGCTCGATGCTGGCGTTGACCACCATGCAGCCGGCCGGTTCGTCGGGGGCGGGCTCGACCGCCCACCAGAGCACGGTCTTGACCTTCTCCTTGATCGGCAGGTCGCTGTCCATCAGCTCGGCGAGCGATCGGTTGTGCACGTCCATGTAGTGGCGCAGCGCGCGCATGAACAGATCGTGCTTGCTGGCGAACGTGTTGTAGATGCTGCTGCGGCCGAGGCCGGTCGCGGCGCACAGGTCCTGCGTCGAGGTGGCCTCGTAGCCCGCGTTCCAGAACGCGCGCATCGCCGCCTCGATCGCCTTGTCCTCCTCGAACTTCCTCGGCCGTGCCATGCACCGCATGCTACCGGTTTTGGACTGATCGATGCAATACGTCAGGCGACGGGCTGGAACGTGTCCAGGAACACCTTCCGCGTCGCCGCCTGCTCGTCCCACCGCAGATCGGGCAGGTCGAACGTGATCTTGTGGGCCAGCTCGGTGCCGAGCGCGGCGTACCTGACCAGGGCGTGCATGGGGACGCCCTGGTCCGTGGTGTAGGTGTACTCCCAGTCGGCGGCCGGAGTGCCCCGGTACTTCACGGCCTGCAGGCGCACCTGGATGTAGTTCTCCCTGCCGCCCTCGGCCTCCAGCTTGCCCAGCTCGGCCACCCCGCCGTCGGGCTGCGGGACGGCCTTCTCGACCACGATCCGCATGTTCGAGTCCTTCGGCCCGCTGAACGTGGCCACGCCGCCCGCCACCGACAGCTTCCAGTCCTGCGGCACGGCGGCGGTGAACCTGGGGCCGGCGTGCTCCTTGTAGCCGTTCGGCACCGGAGACGGCCGGCCCGCTTGTGCGGCGGTGCTCGCGGCCGACGGCGCGGCGGACACCGGGGCCTCGCCGGAGCCGCCGGTCAGGACGACCGCGAGGGCCCCCGCGACGACGGCCACCGCCGCCACGGAGCTGCCGATCGCCAGCGGCGTCGGGCGGCCGCCGCGCATCCACAGCCCCTCGTCGTCCTCTCGCCTGCGCCGGCTCTTGCCGGTACGCGGCTCGACCGGCGGCAGCGATGTCAGGCTGCCCTTGCTGACCTCGGCGCTGATGTTCCTGGACAAGTCGGCCAGGTCGTCGGGCGTGGGCGGCGGCCACGGAGCGGCGCCCGAGGTGCGGCTGTCGGTGGTGAGGGGGAGTATCGGCTGCGGGCGCGGGCCGCTGCCGCCGTCGAGGTCGTCGTCGAAGTCGCGGGCCGGGGGAGTCGGGGGCGGCGGCGCGCCGAACGGCTGCTGCTGCGGTCCCGACGCCCCGAACGGAGGTTGCTGCGGTCCCGACGCGCCGCCCAGGGAGTCGTAGGGGCCGGACGAGCTTGCGAGGGAGTCGTACGACGGCGCGGACGATCCGCCGAGGGAGTCGTACGACGGCGCGGACGGGCTGCTGAGCGAGTCGTACGACGGCGCGGACGAGCCCCCGGCCGAGGTGTAAGGACCGGACGAACTCGCCAGGGAGTCGTATGGCCCGGACGCGCTCGAAGGATACGGCCCCGACGAGCCGGCCAGTGAGTCATAGGTGCCGGGTGCGTCGCCGGTGGCGGGCGGCTGCGGCAGCCGGTCGGTACGGTGGCTGCCCGACGGGCTCGTCATCCCCTCGTACGGCATCGAGTGCCCGCCCGACGGGCTGCTCACAGGGTCGTACGGCACCCGCACGGGCCCCGACGGCGTCTCCACGATGCGCGAGGGCAGCGGCCCGGACGGCGGCTCCAGCGGCGGCAGCAGGCCGGCCGGCGTGGAGTCGGTCGGGCTCGGCAGCGTCTCCGGCGTACGCGGCCGCGGCGCGCCGTGCGCGCGCAGCACCGCCTCCAGCATCTCCATGACCTGGTCGATGGTCAGCCGCTCGGCCGGGTTCTTACGCAGCAGGCCCTCGATCACCGGCCGCAGCGCGCCCGCCCGCTGCGGCTTGGTCGGCTCCTGGGTCAGCACCGCGCCGAGCACCGCCACCGGATCCGGCCCCTCGTACGGCGGCCGCCCCTCGACCGCGGCGTACAGGGTCGCGCCGAACGACCACAGGTCGGCGGCGGGACCGATCGGCTGGCCCGACAGCCGCTCCGGCGGGATGTACGCGGGCGAGCCCATGAGCAGGCCGGTCTGCGTGATCGTCACATCGCCCTCGATGGCCGCGATGCCGAAGTCGGTCAGCACCACCCGGTCGGAGGTCAGCAGCACGTTGCCGGGCTTGATGTCGCGGTGCAGGATGCCCGCCGCGTGCGCGTGCCTGAGCGCGTCGAGCACCCGGATGCCGATCTCGGCCGCCTGGACCACCGGCAGCGGGCCGCTCTGGCGTACGGCCTGCTCCAGCGACCACGCGCGCACCAGCTCCATCACGATCCAGGGCCGGCCGTCCTCCTCGACCACGTCGTGCACGGTGACGATGCCGGGATGCGTGAGCCGCCCGGCCGACCTGGCCTCGCGCAGCATGCGCCGGTGCGCGATCTGCCTGCCCGCGTTGTCCAGCCCGTACGGCAGGATCAGCTCTTTGACCGCGACGTCACGGTCGAGCAGCACGTCATGGGCGTGCCACACCATGCCCATGCCGCCCCTGCCCACGGGCGACAACAACCGGTAACGCCTGCCGATCAAGCGTCCCTGGCTCTGCGGAGCGCCGCCTCCCGTGGTGCCCCCGTCTGGGCCGGGTCCGCTGAGCAAGCGGTCGGCTGCCATCTTCCGCCCCCATCTCGCCTCATCCGTCACGTGCGTTCTTCACGCTACTTGCAGATTATGGAGGATCGTCACGATATCGGCGGTAAATGAACAAGGGAAGGCGAGGCGCGCTGACACCATTCCTGACATGCGGAAATATCAGTAATAAAATGGATCACTTACGCATATCGGACAGCGCGTGGAGCGCTCTCACAAAGGCCTCGACGGGCGGCTCGACCAGGCCCGCGCCGACCTGCCCCGTGCCCGCGACCCGGCCCGCGATCCCCGTGTTGACCACCGGCAGCAGCCCTGTCCGGGCCACCAGCGCGACGTCGATGCCGACCGGCGTGCCGCGGAAGCCGAGACCGGGGATCTGGTAGGCGGGATGCTCGGCGAGCGTGATCTCGTACATCGAGCGCGTGGCCCGCACCGCGTCCGCCACCTCGCCGCCCACGAACCGCACGATCGCCGGCGCCGCCGCCATCGCGAAACCGCCCAGTCCCGACGTCTCCGTGATCGTCGAGTCGCCGATGTCCGGATTAGCGTCTTCGGGGCCGTACGTACCGAGATAGAGCCCATGCGGCACCCCCGCGGGCCCGGTGAACCAGCGCCCGCCCAGCCCCGAGACCTGCACCCCGAAGTCGGTGCCGTTGCGCGCCATCGCCACCACCAGCGACGAGCCGGGCACGTCGCGGGCGGCGTCGGTGCTCACCTTGGCCGCGGCCATGCCCGCGTTCAGGAAGAAGTGGTCGTTGCCGTTGATGAAGCGCAGCACTTCGGCAGCCTCGCCGGGCGCCGCCTCCACGATCGCCGGGGCCAGCTCGCGCAGCAGCAGCGAGGTGGCCGCGCGGTTGCGGTTGTGCAGCTCGTCGCCCATCTGCAGGGCCTGCGCGATCAGCGCGCGCAGGTCGATCGGCCCCGTACGCTCAAGCGCCCCCGCCAGCGCCGGGCCCAGCACCTGGTCCATCCAGCGCAGCCGGTCGAGCACCTCGGGTCCGTACGCGCCGTAGCGCAGCACCTTGCCCAGGCCCTCGTTGAGCGAGCAGTACGCGGTGCCGCCGTGCTCGGCGTCGCGCACCTCGAACAACCACATCGACGGGCTCACCACGCCCGCCATCGGGCCGACCGCGCCGTGCTCGTGGCAGGGGCGCAGCTCGACCGCGCCCGCCGCCAGCCGGTCCGCCGCGTCCTCCTCGTCGGCGGCGAGACCTTCGAGCAGCATCGCACCGATCAGCGCGCCGCGCATCGGCCCCGACGCCCGCTCCCACGTGATGGGCGGGCCCGCGTGCAGGAACACGCCGGGTTCGAGGACCCCCGACGCCCGCCGCACGCCCACCAGGTGCGGGCGGGCGGACGTCAGCCGCCCGACGGCCACCGCGTTGGCCTCCTGCCTGCGCGGATCGGCGAGCACCCGGGCCAGCGCCTCGGCGGTGCCCGGCAGCGGCGGACGCCACGCGACCGGTGTCGTCGGCACGGCCTGTGCGCGCAGCGCCTCGTCGAGCAGCCCCGCCCCGACGGTGATGACGCGGGGCGGCCCGTCGAGCAGGCGCGGCTGAGCTGTCATGACAGGCTCCCGGCGAGAAGGACGGCGCGGGCCCGCCCGCGCCGTGCGGGCGCACTCCCGGCGTGGCGGGCGGTTCGCGGGCTCACGGCGGGCTTCCTGTTGCGGCGGGCGGTTCGCGGGCTCACGGCGGGCTTCCTGATGCGGCGGGCGGTTCGCGGGCTCACAGCAGGCTCCTGGCGTGGCGGGCGGCCTGGGCGTTGGAGACGAAGACCGACGCGCCCGCCTCGCGGAACGCCTGCGCCTGCCGGTCCACATCCTGCGGGTCGCCCCGGGTGCCGATCAGGGCGATCACCACCGTGGCCGGCGTACGGGCGATCGCGGGCGCGAGCGAGGCCGCCGGGTCAGGGTCGGCGCCGTGGCCGAGGACGACGTCCATGAGCACCACGTCCGTCTCCACAGCCCGGGACAGGGTTTCCACGCGCAGCGTCGGGTCGATCATCGGATGGGCGCGGCCCCTGGTGTAGGCGTCGTCGCCGAAGTCCACGAAGTCGCCGGTGCCGGCGAGCAGCGCGGCCTCCGCGCTCAGCGTGCCGCCGGCGTACAGGCCCTTGAGCGTTTTGGCGGCGGGGCGCGGGCCTGGCTCCGCGAGCCAGGCGGGCCACTCGGGGACGGCCCTGCCGAGCGCCCGCAGCACCTCCTCGGCAGCCCCAGTCAGATCAGGCGCTGTGAGATCAGGCGCTGTGGGGTCCGGCGCTGTGGGGTCCGGCGCTGTGGGGTCCGCCGCCGCGGGGTTCGCCGCCGCGGGGCCCGCCACTGCGGAGCGCGACGCCGCATCGGGGCGGTTCACGCCGAGAAGCGCGCGTACGACCGGCGTGCGCAGCGGTAGTTCCGCCACCGAGCGCGCCACCTCGGGCGATGGCGGCTTGGAGACGAGCACGATGAGCTCGGTGGCCGGGTCGTCGTCGAGCATGCGCAGGGCGCGCCGCGTGGACAGGCCGCCCACCTCGGCCGACAGGTCCCTGCCGCCCACGCCGAGCACGTGGCTCACGCCCACGCCCGCCCAGTCGAGCAGCGACGTCACCTGCTGCGCCCCCGTGCCGGACGCGGCCACCACGCCGACGGGGCCCGGCGACAGCACGTTCGCGAAGCCCAGCCCGGCGCCGGCGATCACGGCGGTGCCGCAGTCAGGGCCCATGACCAGCACGTCCTTGGCCTCGGCCAGCTCCTTCAGCCACCGCTCCTGCTCGACAGGGACGCCGTCGCTGAAGATCATGACGGGCAGTCCGGCCTCGACGGCGTCCAGCGCCTCGAAGAAGGCGTACTCGCCGGGCGTCGAGACCAGCACCAGGCCGGCGGGTTCGCGGGCGGCGGCCGAACGGGTGGTCAGCGGCGGCTGCTCCGAAGCCGCCGTCCCGGCCGGCTGCGCCGTCGCCGTGAGCAGCCGCTCCGCCTCCTCGACGGCCGGGCCCGCGTCGTCGGCGCGTACCGCGATCACCAGGTCGGACGGCCCCGCGTCCGGCACCTGGAAACCCATGTCGCGCAGGATCGAGACGTTGAGCTCCGTCGCCATCGCGACCATGCCGGCCGTCACGCCGGGCAGCTCCGACAGGGCGCGGCTGACCCGCATGAGCGTCACCGAGTCGTGGTAGGCGCCCCGCCGTACCAGCACCACCGGCTCGCTCATCCCGCCGCTCCCGAGGAGGCCGCGAGCGACAGCACGGTGCGCGCGCCGATACCGATGCCCTGCGCGAGGTCCGCGCCGGAGGTGTGGCCGAGCCGGTACAGGCGGCGCAGCGCGGGCGCGAGCGCCTGCCGCCCGGCCAGGCCGCGCAGCACGGCGAGCACCTCGGGGCTTGCCTCGCCCCTGGCCGCGCAGTGCAGCAGCGTGGCGGAGATCGGTGTCGTACGGGTGCGGGCGTCGTACGTCACGGTCGCCGCCAGCCAGTCCGCCAGCCACACGGCCCGCCCCGCGCCCGCCGCCCCGCCCAGGTGCCGCAGCGCCACCAGCAGCCCGGCGAGCACGTCGTCGCCGCTCGGCGTCAGCCCGGGACCCAGCCCGACGAGCCGCTCGGCCGCCGTCACCGCGCCGAGCAGCCACCCCTTCGCGCAGCTCTCGGCCAGCAGCTCAACGGAGGCGTCACCGGCCAGCCCGGCGCCGGGAGGGTCGGTCAGCTCGTCTGCGGCCCGCGCCAGCAGGTCGCGGTCCAGCGGGGCCAGGGGCGGCGACGGATCCCACCACCGGCGTACGGTCAGGCTCAGCGGGCCCAGCTCGATCGCCCGGTCGCCCACCGCCGCGTCGTCACCCATCGTGAGGTTCGGCAGCGGGCCGGCCAGCACCACGGAGTTCGGCAGCCGGGTGGCCTCACCCGTGATCACCGCGATCACCGACGGTTCCGCCTCGGTCCTGACCTCCAGGTAGACGCCCTGGGAAAAGGCCGCGAGCACCCGCGCGGGGCGCCGCTGGGACTCCAGCAGCGCGCGCACCGCCGTGCTCGCCGCGCCCGTGACGTGCACGCGGGTACGCCGCGCATGAGTACTGACGGTCACCTGACCTCCCAACCGACCTTGGAAGTGACCGTAGAACGGCGGCCGGAACCCTCCGTACGGGTAAATTTGCCAACAGTGAGCGGGAAGGTTGGCTCTTCCTGACAGACGGCCGCCGCGTCACAATCAGCTCATGGAGCCCCCCGTCCGCCTCGCCAGCACCGGCACGATCATCCACGGCGTATCCGTCGGGGAGGTGCTCGGCGCCTCCACCCTCGCGGGCGCGCGGCTGATCGCGGGCGAGAGCGGGCTCGGCCGCATCGTGCAGCGGCTCAACGTCATGGAAGTGCCCGACATCCTGGCCTGGGTCAAACCGCACGAGCTGCTGCTCACCACCGGCTACCCGCTGCGCAACACGCCGCAGTCGCTCGGCAGGCTGGTGGCCGACCTCGACGAGCGCGGGCTGTCCGCGCTGGCCATCAAGCTCGGCCGGTACGTCGACGAGCTGCCCGACGAGATGGTCGAGCAGGCCGACAGGCTCGGCTTCCCCCTCATCCTGCTGCCCAACGACGTCGGCTTCGACGACATTCTCAACCAGGTGCTGACCGACATACTCAACCGGCAGGCCGCCGTGCTCGCCCGCGCCGAGGAGGCGCACCGGGCGCTCGTGCAGGTGGTCCTGGCCGGGGGCGGGCTCAACGAGGTCACCGCCGAGGTGGCCCAGCTCCTCGACGCGGCGGTGGCGGCCGTCGACGGCACCGGCCGCGTGCTGGCCACCGCCGGGCCGCCCGAGCACGTGACGGTGCTGCGCGAGTCGATCACCCACGAGGGCCCGCCCGCCTCGTCGCAGCCAGGACGGACGCGCTCGTTCGCGGCCGCACCGGTGCTGGCCGGCGGCCACCACCACGGCAGGATCGTCGCCTACAGCCCGTCCGGGGCGATCAGGGACGGCGACATCGGCATACTCGAACGCGCCGCCACCGTCGCCGCGCTCGTCGTCACCCGGCAGGAGGCGGTCAACGCCGTCGAGAGCAAATACCGCGCCGACTTCCTGCGCGACGTGCTCACCGGGCGGGCCGGCACCGCCGAGCGGGTCACCTCACGGGCGCGCGCGTTCGGCTGGAACCTCGCCCGCCCCGTCACCGTCCTCGTGGCCGAGCTCGACCCCGACGGCGACGAGCGCAGCGCCCAGGACCGGCTCGTCGCCTGCTGGACCGCCGCCATCAGGCGGCACGATCCAGAAGGCGCGGTCGCCGGGTTCTCCCACGAGGTCGTGGCCGTCGTGGACGCCTCGCTGGACGCCGTCAGGATCGCCAAGGACGCCGCCTCCGCCTTCGCCGACGTGCCGCCCGCCACCTTCTCCACCGGCACGTCGCGGCCCAGCCCGGGGGCGGAGACGCTGCCCGAGGCGTACGCGCAGGCGCTCAAGGCGGCCCGCGTCGGCCGCCAGCTCCACGGCCCGGGAGCGGTCGCCCACTTCGACCAGCTCGGCGTCTACCGGCTGCTGTCGCTCGTCAACGACACCGACGAGCTGCACGCGTTCGTCCGCGAGACGCTCGGCCCTCTCGCATCCGACGACGACGCCGAGAACGCCGACCTGCGCCGCACCCTCCAGGTCCTGCTGGAGACCAACCTCAACGTCGCCGAGACCGCCCGCCGGCTGCACTTCCACTACAACACCCTGCGCTACCGCATCGGCAAGCTCGAACGCCTGCTCGGCACCTTCACCGACGACCCCCACCTGCGGCTCAACCTCACCCTGGCCCTGCACGTGCTGCGCATGCGCGGCATCTGACGCCGTCTAGGCTGGTCGGTCGTGGACTTCGAACTGCGCGACGACTACATCCCGCTGTGCGACCTGCTGAAATACTGCGGGATCACCGAGACGGGCGGCATGGCCAAACAACTCATCGCCGAGGGCCTGGTGAAGGTGGACGGCGAAGTCGAGCTGCGCAAACGCGCCAAGATCCGCTCCGGTCAGGTGGTCAGCGGCGACGGGTTCTCGATCCGCGTGGCGTAACGGCTCAGGCGTTCACGAAAAGTCATCACGTCATTACTCGCCGTTTACTAGCATCGGTGCCGCAAAAAGAAACGGCCCCCTGAAGGGGGCCGTAAAGCCCGGGACGTGAGTGCCGGGCGTTCTTGACTCCATGCTAGGAGATAGTGGCTGTGCGTGACAAGCCGAATGGCACCGGCGGGCGTGTGGGCGTCTACATCGACGGATTCAACCTGTACTACGGGCTCAAGCGACTGAGCCGCCGTCGCGATCTCTGGCTCGACCTCGCCGGGCTCGCCGGCGACCTGCTGCGCGACGGACAGTCGCTGCAGCGCATCTGCTACTTCACCGCCATCGTGCGCAACGACCGGCAGGCGGCGGCGCGCCAGCGCGTCTACTTGGCCGCCGTGCGGAGCCGGGGCGTCGAGGTGGTGCTGGGGCGCTTTCAGGAACGACCCATCCAGTGCCGCGAGTGCGGCTGGATATGGCGCTCGTATGAGGAGAAGAAGACCGACGCCGCCATCGCCAGCTTCATGGTGGCGGACGCGGCGCTCGACCTGGTCGACGTGGTGCTGCTCATCTCCGCCGACACCGACCTCTGCGCCCCGATCGAGAAGATCCGGGCGATCGACGACCTGAGGGGGAGCAAGACCAGGATCGTCAGCGTGTTCCCGCCGGGCAAAGGCGCCGACGGGCTGCGCAGGTGCAGCGACGCCTGGTTGCCGCTCGGACAGGCGCTCATCCGCCGCTGGCAGCTTCCCGACGTGCTGCGCGGGCCGGATGGGGCGGAATATCGGCGCCCGGCGTACTGGAATTAAGGCGCACCCTCTATTGTGCTCTGCGACATATCTACGTGGAGTACCCGCTGGTCAGGCGGAGATTGAGGTGCGGGCGTGGCGTTGGGGTGGAAGGTGCACGGCGATGGCAAGCGCCTGACGCCGGGTGAGGTGGTCAGGCCGGACGAGCGGCTGAGCTGGCCCAGGATGGTGGGCATCGGTGCGCAGCACGTCATCGCGATGTTCGGTGCGACGTTCGTGTTCCCGCTGGTCATGGGGCTGGATGCGAACCTGGCCGTGATGATGTCGGGCGTCGCGACGATCCTGTTCCTGCTGATCGTCAAGGGCAAGATCCCGAGCTACGTGGGGTCGAGCGCGTCGTTCGTGGGCGCGGTGGCCGCGATCAGGGCGGCGGGCGGCGACGACGCGACCGTCACCGGGGCGCTGCTCGCGGTCGGGGTGGTGCTCGCGGCCTGCGGGTACGCGATTCACAAGCTCGGCGTCGGCATCCTGCACCGGGTGTTCCCGCCCATCGTCACCGGCGGGGTGGTCATGCTGATCGGGTTCGGCATGGCGTACGTGGCGGCCGACGTCTACTGGCCGAAGGACCCGTGGGTGGCGCTGCTGACGATGGCGGCGACGTTCGTGTTCATCGGGGTGTTCCGCGGCTTCCTCGGCCGGATCGGGGTGCTGCTCGGCCTGATCTTCGGGTTCGTGCTGTCGTATGTGTGGGACGTCGTCGGCGGGAAGATCACCGCGCCGGACGACAGCGGCCAGGTCACCGAGCACTTCCGGGTGAATCTCGACGCGGTGGCGCAGGCCGACTGGGTGGGGCTGCCGTCGTTCCACGGGCCGGTGTTCGAGGCGTCGGCGATCGTGCTGGTGCTGCCGGTGGTGATCGCGCTCATCGCGGAGAACGTCGGGCACGTCAAGGCCGTGGGCGAGATGACCGGCGCGGACGTGGACGCCTACATGGGCCGGGCGGTGATGGCCGACGGCGTGGGCACGGTGGTGGCGACCTCGGTCGGCGGCTCGGCGACGACCACGTACGCGGAGAACATCGGCGTGATGGCGGCCACCAAGGTCTACTCGACGGCGGCGTACTACATCGCGGCGGTCATCGCGATCCTGTTCGGGCTCTGCCCGAAGTTCGGCGCGCTCATCGCGGCCACGCCGGGCGGCGTGCTGGGCGGGGTGACGACCATCCTGTACGGCATGATCGGCCTGCTGGGCGCGAAGATCTGGATCGAGAACCGGGTGAATTTGTCGGACCCGGGCAACCTGGTGCCCACGGGCGCGGGCATCATCTGCGCGGTCGGCCCGGTGGCGTTCCCGATCACGGACACGTTCGCGCTGAGCGGCATCGCGCTCGGCACGATCGTGCTGCTGGTCGGCTACCACCTGCTGCGCGCCGTGCGCAGGGAGCCCGTCTCCTCGTAGACGACCCCTGACATCCCTCTCATGACACCCCTCACAGGGCGGGCCGGCGCATGTGCGCGATGTTGGCTCTGGTCGGCGGGGCAGATTTGGCAGATCATGCCCGTGTGGGTACGTGCCGTCCGGCCTAATGTGCCCGCAACGGTACGGGTCGCCGGCCCAGCGCCCAGCACAAGAGGGGCTTGCCATGGTTGTGGGATGGACCAAACACGGTGACGGCAGGCATCTGGCCCCCGGCGAGGTGGTCAGGCCGGACGAGCGGCTGAGCTGGCCCAGGATGGTGGGGTTCGGCGCGCAGCACGTCATCGCGATGTTCGGTGCGACGTTCGTCTTCCCCCTGGTGATGGGGCTGGACCCGAACGTCGCGGTGATGATGTCGGGCGTCGCGACGATCCTGTTCCTGCTGATCGTCAAGGGGAAGGTGCCCAGCTACCTGGGCACCAGCGCGTCGTTCGTCGGTGGCGTGTTCGCCATCAGGGCGGCGGCCGGCGGCGACACGGCCGGCGCGGACGCGATCGTGACGGGCGCGATCCTGGTGGCCGGGTTCGTGCTGGCGCTGGCCGGGCTCGCCATCCACTTCCTCGGGGTGGGCATCATCCACCGGATCTTCCCGCCGGTGGTGACCGGCGCGGTGGTGATGCTCATCGGGTTCGGCCTGGCGTTCGTGGTCGCGGACACCTACTGGCCGCAGGACCACTGGGTGGCGCTGGTCACGATGATCATCACGTTCCTGGTGATCGTGCTGTTCAAGGGCTTCATCGGGCGGATCGGCGTGCTGATCGGGCTGGTGGCGGGGTTCGTGCTGTCGTGGGTGCTCGACGTGACGGCGGGGCCGATCACGTCGGTGCTGCCGGGCGCGAACCTGCGCGACGCGTCGGGCGCGCCCTGCCAGGCCGAGGGCACGTACTGCGTGGCCACGGCGTTCCCGCACGACCGGGTGAGCTTCGACGCGGTGGCGCAGGCCGACTGGTTCGGGCTGCCGGACTTCCATGCCCCCGACTTCAAGACCTCTGCGGTGCTGCTCGTGCTCCCCGCCGTGATCGCGTTGATCGCGGAGAATGTGGGGCACGTCAAAGCCGTGGGGGAGATGACGGGCACCGACGTGGACTCGTACGTGGGCCGCGCCGTGACGGCCGACGGCGTCGCCACCGTGGTCACCAGCGCGGTGGGCGGCTCGCCGACCACGACGTACGCGGAGAACATCGGCGTGATGGCGGCCACGAAGGTCTACTCGACGGCGGCGTACTACATCGCGGCGCTGATCGCGATCCTGTTCGGGCTCTGCCCGAAGTTCGGCGCGCTGGTCGCGGCCACGCCGGGCGGTGTGCTCGGCGGTGTCACGGTCATCCTGTACGGCATGATCGGCCTGCTCGGCGCGAAGATCTGGATCGAGAACCGGGTGAACTTCGCCGATCCTGTGAACATGGTTCCGATCGGGGCGGGCATCATCCTGGCCATCGGACCGGTACAGCACGCCATCGGAGGCGACTTCATCCTGGAGGGCATCGCGCTCGGCACGATCGTGGTGCTGGGCGGCTACCACCTGCTGCGCGCCATCGCCGGGCGCAGCCCGGATGCCGTACGGAGCGAGGCGTGAAACCGCCGCCGTTCACCTACCACGCTCCGCGCGACGTCGGCGCGGCGCTGCGGACGCTCGCGGAGGTGGCGGCGGCCGGCGGGAAGGTGCTGGCCGGCGGGCAGAGCCTGATCCCCATGCTCAACATGCGGCTGGCCGCGCCCCCGCACCTGGTGGACATCAACCGGGTGGCCGGGCTCGACGGCCTGGAGGTGACGGCGGAGGGCGTACGCGTCGGCGCGCTGGTCCGGCACTCCGACGCCGAGCGAGCGGGCGCGCACCCGCTGCTGACCAAGGCGCTCAGGCTGGTCGCCCACCCCGTGATCAGGAACCGGGGCACGGTGGTGGGCAGCCTCGTGCACGCCGACCCGGCCGCCGAGCTGCCCGCGGTGCTGGCGGTGCTGGGCGGTCACGTGCGGCTGGCCCGGTGGAGCGACGGCGCCGAGTCGGTACGCGACGTGCCGGCCGCCGAGTTCTTCACCGGTCCCATGGAGTCGGCGGTACGGCCGGGCGAGCTGGCCGTCTCGGCTTTCTTCCCCGCCCTTGAGGAGGGCGCGGGGGCGGCCTTCCACGAGGTGGCGCGCAGGCACGGCGACTACGCGCTGGCCGGGGTGTGCGCGCTGGTCACGCCGGACGGGCGGGCGCGGCTGGCCTGCATCGGGGTGGGGCCGGTGCCGGTGGTGGTGGACCTGGACGACGCGCACGACCTCGCGGGGGCGGCGGCCGCCGTACGCGCCGCGACCGATCCTGACGACGACCTGCACGCCACCGCCGCCTACCGGCGGCACCTGGTGGGCGTGCTGGCCGAACGGGCGCTGCGCGAGGCGGCGCGGGAGGGGGCGCGGGCCGGTGACGCATGAGACCGTTCAGCAGAACGACACCCTGCACGAGATCACGCTGGTCGTGAACGGCACGGCCCGCAGGGCCCGGGTGCCCGCGCGCCGCCTGCTGTCCGACTGCCTGCGGCACGACCTCGGGCTGACCGGCACGCACGTCGGCTGCGAGCACGGCGTCTGCGGCTGCTGCACGGTGCTGCTCGACGGCCGCCCGGTGCGCTCGTGCCTGACGTTCGCGGTCACTGTGGACGGCGCCGAGCTGACCACCGTGGAGGGGCTGGCCGGTCCGGGCGGGCGGCTGTCGCCGGTGCAGCGGGCTTTCGCCGAGTGCCACGGCCTGCAATGCGGCTTCTGCACGCCCGGCTTCCTGTGCACGGTGACCGCGCTGCTGCGCGACAACCCGGCACCGGCCGACGAGGAGGTCGTCGAGGGCATCTCGGGCAACCTGTGCCGCTGCACCGGCTACCAGAACATCGTCAAGGCCGTGCGCCGGGCCGCCGAGCTGCTGGCGGAGGAGACATGAGCACACGGTGGCTCGGCGAGCCGGTGGCGCGCAGGGAGGACCCCAGGCTGCTCACCGGCCAGGGGCGCTACCTCGACGACCTCGGACGCGACGCGCTCGCGGCGGCGTTCGTCCGCTCACCGCACGCGCACGCCCGCATCCGCGACATCGACGTCTCGGGAGCGCTCGACGTGGACGGCCTCATCGCCGTCTACACCTGGGAGGACCTGCCCGAACGCGTCGGCCGGCCGCTGCCGCTGCTGATCCCGCACCCGGCGCTCACCCACGGCCGCACCGCGTACCCGCTGGCCAGGGACGTCGTCAGGCACGTCGGCGAGCCCGTCGTCATGGTGGTGGCGACCGACAGGTACGCCGCCGAGGACGCCTGCGCGCTCATCCGGGTCGACTACGAGCCGCTGAAACCCGTCGTCGGCCTGGAGGAGGCCGTGCAGGGGGCGCAGCTCGTGCACGAGGACGTGCCGGGCAACGTCGGCGCGCACCTCGTCCAGGAGGTGCAGTCCGCCGACGGGCGCGCCGCCAGGGAGGCCATCGAGAGCGCCCCGCACACCCTCGCGTTCCGTCTCGACATCGAGCGCAGCGCCAGCATGCCGCTGGAAGGCCGCGGCGTGTACGCCCGCTGGGACGGCCGCGACCTGCGCGTCTACTCCAGCACCCAGACCTCCACCAGCGTCAGGATGGCCGTGGCCGCCGCGCTCGGCCTGCCGCTGCCGCAGGTCGAGGTGATCGCGCCCGACGTGGGCGGCGGCTTCGGCGTCAAGATCGTGCACCCGTGGCCGGAGGAGATCCTGGTGCCGTGGGCGGCGATGACGCTGAACCGCGAGATCAAGTGGACCGAGGACCGCCGCGAGCACTTCGTGTCGTCGGCGCACGAGCGGGCCCAGGTGCAGTACGTACGGGTCGGCTTCGACGACGACGGCCGCCTGCTCGGCCTGGATGTGACGATTCTGCACGACCACGGGGCCTACACCCCTTACGGGATCATCGTCCCGATCGTCACCTCGACGCAGTTGCTCGGGCCGTACAAGCCGGGCGCCTACCGGGTCGAGTTCACCGCCGTCTACACCAACACCGTGCAGGTCACCCCGTATCGCGGTGCCGGGCGGCCGCAGGGCGTGTTCTGCATGGAGCGCACGCTCGACAAGATCGCGCGCTATCTGGGCAAGGACCGCACGGAGGTGCGGGCGGTCAACTTCATCCGGCCCGACGAGTTCCCGTACGACCAGGGGATGACCTTCCAGGACGGGCGGCCGCTCATCTACGACAGCGGCGACTACCCCGAGATGCTCCGCATGATCAAGGAGCTGATCGGCTGGGACTCCTTCGAGCGGCGTCCGGGGCGCGGCATCGGCATCGGCTGCTACGTCGAGGGCACCGGCGTGGGGCCGTACGAGGGCGGGCACGTGCAGGTCACCTCCGACGGCCGGGTGCACGTCTCGACCGGGCTCACCTCGCAGGGACAGGGCCACGAGACGGCCTTCGCCCAGATCGCCGCCGCCGAGCTGGGCGTCCCCATCGAGCGGGTCAGCGTGGTCACCGGCGACACGCGCCGCTTCGGGTACGCGGTCGGCACCTTCGCATCGAGGGCCGCCGTCGTCAGCGGCAACGCCATCGCGCTGGCCTGCAGGAAGGTCCGCGAGAAGGCGCTGCGCATCGCCGCCGACGCCCTGGAGGCCGACCCGGCCGACCTGACCGTCACCGACGGGGTCGTGCACGTCGCCGGCACGCCGTCGGCGTCCATTCCGCTGTCCACGGTGGCCGTGCTCGCCAACCCGCTCAGGTACGCCTTCGACGAGGAGGCGGCCAGGGCCACCCAGTTCAGCGGCGCCGCGGACCCCGAGAAGCCGCCGGTCGCCGAGGGCGACGAGCCGGGACTGGAGGGGCGCGACTACTACTCGCCGATCCGCTCCACGTTCGCGGCCGGCATGCACGCCGCCATCGTGGAGACCGACCCCGACACCGCCGAGATCAAGGTCGTCAAGTACGCGGTGGTGCACGACTGCGGCCGGCTCATCAACCCGATGATCGTCGAGGGGCAGATCCACGGCGGCGTCGCCCAGGGCATCGGCGGCGCCCTCTACGAGCGGATGATCTACGACCAGCACGGCCAGCTCGTCAACGCCTCGTTCATGGACTTCCTCATGCCGTACGCGACCGAGATCCCGCGCATCGAGACCGGCCACCTGGAGACGCCGTCGCCGCTCAACCCGCTCGGCGTCAAGGGCGCGGGGGAGGCGGGGGTGATCCCGGTGTCGGCGGTCATCGCCTCGGCCGTCGAGGACGCCGAGGGCATCCCGATCGACCGCATGCCGATCTCACCGTCCGACCTGTACGCGCTGCGGGTGAACCGGAGGCCATGAGGGTGCGTACCCTCGCACATGACGACATTTCCACGTCTGGCCGCTTTCGCGCTGCTGGCCGGACTGGTCGCCGGCTGCTCATCGGGAGGCGGCTGGAACGACTACGTCGCAGCAGGCGATGCCGCGCCGCCCAGCCCGCAGCCGATGACCGTCGAGCAGATCTCGGCCAAGGTCGGCTGCAAGCCCAAGATGCAGGTGGAAGCCGAGGACATGCGCACCGCGTTCTGCAAGACGAAGGACGGCGAGTTCTTCGTCAACACCTTCAAGACCGAGAAGCTCAAGGACCAGTGGATGGACCAGGCGCCCGAGTACAACCCGCACCTGGTCGGCCCCAAGTGGACGGTGCTCGGGCCGCTGAAGGTGCTGGAGGTGCTCAAGGGCCCGCTCAACGGCGACCTGCACCTGACCGACCACCGGGTCTCCCAGACGCCGGCCCCCAAGTGACGCTGAACCCGGCTCGCCGCGGATCCGTACCTCCGCACATGACGACATTTCCCCGCCTGGCCGCCGTCGCGCTGCTGGCCGGACTGGTCGCCGGCTGCTCATCGGGGAGCGCCGGCGGCTATGTCGCGGCGGGCGCGCGGCCCGGCGCCGCCCCCCTCACCGTCGAGCAACTGGCCGCCAAGGTCGGGTGCGAGCCGCGGATGCAGGTGGACGCGCCGGAGATCCGTACCGGCTACTGCAAGACCCCCGACGGCGAGTTCTTCGTCACGACCTTCGCCGGCCAGAGCGGCAAGGAGGCCTGGATGGCCGCCGCTCCCGAGGACGACCCGCACCTGGT
This sequence comes from Nonomuraea sp. NPDC052634, assembly GCF_040678535.1. Classification (NCBI taxonomy): domain Bacteria; kingdom Bacillati; phylum Actinomycetota; class Actinomycetes; order Streptosporangiales; family Streptosporangiaceae; genus Nonomuraea; species Nonomuraea sp. NPDC052634. The sequence goes on from NZ_JBFATY010000009.1 coordinate 180,732, forward strand.
CGGCGACCTGTGGGCGGTGCTGGCCGGCCGGCAGGTGCTCGACCTGCTCGAGGAGCGGCTCGGCGGCGACCTGCACGTCAAGGACGCGGCGACCAAGGAGATGCGGGTCGTCGGCTGACGGCTCAGCCCGCCGCCACCAGGACCCGCTTCCTGAACACCCAGTACGTCCAACCCTGGTAGACCAGCACGAACGGCAGGGCGATCAGCCCGATCCAGCTCAGCATGGTCAGCGTGTACGGCCCCGACGCGGCCTCGGCCAGCGTCAGCCCCGGCAGCGGCCGCACCCGCAGCTCCATGAAGGCCGCCAGCGTGGTCAGCACGATCGCGCCGGCCGTCGCGCCGAACGCCCAGCCCTCCCTGCGCCGCCAGATCAGCGCCGTGGCCGCGGCCAGCGCCGCCATGGCGCCCAGCGCGGGGACGGTGCCGAGGCTCGACAGCGCGACCACCGCGACCGGCAGCGTCGCACCGGCGGCGGCCAGCGCGGCGGCCCTGGCGCGGCGGCGCAGCCGGCCGGTGGTCTTCAGCGCCAGGAAGACCCCGCCGTGCATGACGCACACGGCCAGCGTGAACAGACCGCCGGCCACGGCCGCGAGCACGCTGCCGAACAGCAGGTGGCCGAAGACCGCGCCCCACAGGAAGGCGGGCAGCACGCTGCCCGCCGCCACCGCGGCGTCGCACCAGGCCGGGTTCGCGACCTTGCCGCGCCACTCCAGGCCGATGCCGCGCAGGATCAGCCCGACCAGGATCAGCGTCACCGGCAGGTAGAACGTGCTGAACACGCCGGAGTACCAGGCGGGGAAGGCGGCGAACATGGCGCCGACCGCGGTGATCAGCCACACCTCGTTGCCGTCCCACACCGGGCCGATGGTCTGCAGGCCGGCCCGCCGCTCGCCGGCGTTTCTGCCGACGGCCGGGGCCAGCATGCCCACGCCGAAGTCGAAGCCTTCGAGGACGAAGTAGCCGGTCCACAGGAAGGCGATGATGGCGAACCACAATTCGATCATGACTAGCTCCTCGGCTCTCAGTACATGAGCGACGGTTCGAGCCGCTCGCGCGCGGGCTCGGGGGCCGGCTCCTCGATGCCCTTACGTACGTGCCGGGCCAGCAGCACGGCCTCGGCCACGGTGAAGACGCCGTACACGAGCGTGAAGACGGCCAGCGAGACGGCCACCTGGGTCACCGTCACGCCGGGGGAGACGCTCGCGGCCGTCAGCAGCTCACCGGCCACCGTCCACGGCTGGCGGCCGATCTCGCTGAGCAGCCAGCCCGCGATCACCGCGATCAGCGGCAGCGGCAGCGCGAGCAGCAGCGCCTTCGACAGCCACGCGGGGAAGTCCCGCTTGCGCCTGGTCAGCCACAGCCCGAGCACCGACAGCCCCACGGTGGCCAGCCCGAAGCCGATCATCACGCGGAACGACCAGAACACGACGGGCTGGTTCGGGCGGTAGTCGCCGGGGCCGAACCGCTCCTCGAACCGGCGCTGCAGGTCCTCGGTGCCCGCGACGACCGCGTCGGGGTCGTGGGCGGACAGGAAGCTCAGCACCTTGGGGATCTCGATGCCGGGGGCGATGCTGAACGGCGCGCCCGCCGTGTCGTGCTCAAGGCCCTCGGCGGCGGCCAGCTTCATCGGCTGCTGCTCGTACATGAGCCTGGCCGACATGTCGCCGGTGCCCGCGACGACCGCTCCGGCCAGCGCGGTCATCACCAGTGCCGCGCGGGCGGCGCCGCGCCACATGGCGGCGGCCTGCGTGCCGCGCGTGCGCAGCAGCCAGTAGCCGCAGACCGCGAGCACGAAGCCGCCCGCCACCACGAACGCACCGCCGATCACGTGCGGCACCTGGGCCAGCGCGGTGTCGTTGGTGAGCACCGCCCACAGGTCCGTCATCCTGGCCTTGCCGTCCACGACCTCGTAGCCGACCGGGTGCTTCATCCAGGCGTTGGCCGCGAGGATGAAGTAGGCCGACAGGTTGGAGCCGATGGCGGCCGCCCAGATGGTGGCCAGGTGCACCTTCTTCGGCAGCCGGTCCCAGCCGAAGATCCACAGTCCGAGGAACGTCGACTCCATGAAGAAGGCCAGCAGCGCCTCCATCGCCAGCGGCGCGCCGAAGACGTCGCCGACGAAGGTGGAGTACTCACTCCAGTTCATCCCGAACTGGAACTCCTGCACGATGCCGGTGACCACGCCCATGGCGAAGTTGATCAGGAACAGCTTGCCAAAGAACTTGGTCAGTTTGAGGTAGTGCTCCTTGCCCGTGCGGTGCCAGGCCGTCTGCAGGCCGGCTACGAAGATCCCGAGACCGATGGTCAGGGGCACGAACAGGAAGTGGTACACGGTGGTCACCCCGAACTGCCACCGAGCCAGGTCAAGTGCGTCCATCATCCCCGCCGAAAGAGTCGTTGCTCTACAAGCTGTAGTACATCTACTGCCAGTAGTACTACAGCTCGTAGAGCATTGGGGTGCGAGGTTCGTCACATCCCCGTGCCTACTGGATTCGTGCTTCGAGAATGCCCGGCTGGGGCGGGGTGCCGCGTCGTCCGCCGGACGGATCGTCCGGTACGTCAGAGGGCGGAGCTCAGCGCGGGTCGGCGGCGTCCAGGTACGCCTGGAGGTTGCCCAGCGCGTAGCCGCGGCGCTTGATCTTCTTCACCAGGATGCGGAAATCCCTGGCCAGGTTGGGGCGGAAGTGCAGCAGCAGGATGTCGCCTGGGCGCAGCCGCTTGTCGGGCACCTGGTAGGCGATCTTGCCGCCCGGCTGCACGGTCGCCGTCCACAGCAGCACGGCCCGCACGCCGCAGCTCTTGGCGGCCCGCAGCGTGTCGGTGTTGTAGTTGCCGAACGGCGGGCGGAACAGCGCCGGCCGCGTCCCGATCTCCTTTTTGATCAGCTGGGCCGAGCCGCAGATCTCGCGGCGCTGCGCCGCGCGGCCGAGCAGGCGGAGGTTGGGGTGGGTGAGCGTGTGGTTCTCGATGGCCGCGCCCGCGTCGCGGAGCTGCCGGAAATATCCCCACTTGCCGGCGCCGACGTAGCGGGCCGTGCCGCCCGCCTGGTCGGGCGTGCCCTTGGCCTCCACCGCGTCCCGCATGGCGAAGACCGTGATCGGGATGCGCTCGTCGCGCACCTGCCGGACGAACCCCGGGTCCTGCTCCCAGCCGTCGTCGATGGTCAGGAAGACCACCTTGCGCGTGGTGGGGATGGAGCTGATCACCGGTGGCAGGTCGCCGGTGCGGGCGATCGGGCGTACCTCGCCCTTGCGCGGCCTGACGCCCGGAGGCCCCTGCGGAACGGTGGCGCGGGGTGAGGCCGTCGCCCGCGGCGTCCGCTCCGGTGCGGCGGGATCGGCAGGCGCGGCCGTGCCGCCGGAGCCGCCGGAACCGCAGGCGGACAGGGCGAGCACGCACACGGCGCCCATTGCGCCCGCTTTCCTGTACGCCCGCCACATCTTCACCATCGGCCCCTATCTTGCCAGTCATGATCGACCGGCCCGTCCGCATCTGGCAGGTGTTGCCGTTAAGCCGCGGCGCCCCGGCTGCTTAGAGTGGCGACATGAACGTGGCGGGCAGTGTCGTGATCGGGGTGGACAGGGACCGGCTGTGGGCGGCGTTCCGCGACCCCGCCGTGCTGGTGCGGACCATCCCGGGGTGCGAGCGGCTTGAGGAGTGCGGTCCTGACACGTACCGGATGACGGTCAACGCGGGCGTCGCCTCCGTCAAGGGCGTCTACCAGGGCGAGGTGGCGCTGTCCGACCCCGTCCCGCCGGAGCGCTTCACGCTCAAGGCGCGCGGGCAGGGCGCGCCCGGCACCGTGGACGCCACCGTGCAGGTCAGGCTCAGCGAGGCCGACGGCGGCACCAGGGTGGACTACGACGCCGAAGCGGTCATCGGCGGCATGATCGGCGGCGTCGGTCAGCGCATGCTCGGCTCGGTGGCCAAGCGCACCGCGCAGGAGTTCTTCACCGCCGTCGAAGACCTCCTCCGCGCCCCGGTCCCGGCCGCCGTCCCTGCTGCGGAAGCCGGAGCCACGGAGGCCGGAGCGGTAGCGGCTGGTGCGCCGCTCGCGGGCGCGGGCGCCCAAGGGACGGGTGCGCTCACCTCCGGCGCGCCGCTCGCCGGCGCCGTCTACGAGCGGCCCGCCGAGCCGCGCACCCAGACCCGCCCGTGGGTGATGCTGGCCGCGTTCGGCGCCGGGGCCGGCGTGGCGCTGGCCGGGGTGACGCTGGGCTGGCTCCTGGGACGGGGCACCCGCCGCCGCGCCTGACAGTGCTGACCTCCGCGACTATCGCGGAAAAGGATCTCCCGGCGTAGCGTGGCTGGTATGCGGCAGGCACGCGCTGAAGACGCACGTACGGAGGCCAGGAGGATCGTCCGCAGCCTGCTCGGCGAGGAGCACCCGACGGCCGAGCGGCTGATCGGCGACGTGCGTCCCGTGCTCGGCGACGAGCGCACCGAGCGCGCGCTCGAGCTCGCCCGCGGCGCCGCGCTCACCCGGCGCTCCGCCGAGCTCGCCGCGCTCGCGGCGCTGCTCGTCGGCACCCGCGAGCTGGGCGTGGCCTGGTGGGAGAAGCCGCGCGGCGGGAAGCTGCCGCCGCCCGACGAGGTCGTGCGCACCGCCGTGGCCATCGAGCCGTGGACCGATCTCACCACGCTGGAGATGCTCGCCGCCTGGATCGCCGACGACGCCGCAGACGAGCTGTGGGGCGCGCCGGTCGCGCAGGTCGATCTCAACTCCTGGCAGGCCGAGGACCGCTTCGCGCTGCCGCCCGGCGTCAAGCCGGGTCAGCGGCTCGTCGTCCACTTCGACGCGGGCGGCCGGCTCGACGCGGTCGTCATCCGGCGCGCAGACGACGAGCTCGGCTCCAACCTCGACTTCCACTCGCTGCGCTACTCCCGGCCCGCCGAGGCCCAGTGGAGCTGGGGCGTCGCGGCCGGGCTCGGGCCGCACCGCCTGCCGGGCGAGAGCCCCGACCCGTACGCCCGCGGGGTCCCCGAGTCCGCCGCCGCCGTCCTGCGGGCCTGGGCGGTCCGCCATGGCGCCACCCGCGAGCAGCTCGGCGACCGGTGGGAGACGGTCGGCGACGTGGTGGCCGCCATCGAGCGGGTCGACTGGATGTGGCGCAGCGGCGAGTGGTTCGGCTGGTGGCGCGGGGCGTCGGCGCTGGTCGACGACTCGGCGTACCTGCCGTACCGGCTGGAGGAACTGGCCGCCGGATAGGCGAGGAATCTTGGCGGCCCGCGCGCGGTTTGCACCGGCATGAAGGTTGAGATCTTTTCAGATGTCGCGTGCCCCTGGTGCTACATCGGGCACACACGGTTCGACAAGGCCGCCGAGCGGTTCCGTGCCAAGGGCGGCACCATCGAGGTGACGATGCGCCCGTTCCAGCTCGACCCGAACGCGACGGCCGAGGGCCAGCCGCTGATCCCGATGATGGAGCGCAAGTTCGGTCCCCAGGCGAAGCAGATGGTCGAACGCGTCAAGGGCGTGGGCGCGGAAGAGGGCCTGGATCTGCGCTTCGAGGACGCCATGAGCGTCAGCACGTTCGAGGCGCACCGGCTCATCAGCGTCGCCACCAAGCAGGGCCGCGGCGAGGAGATGGCCGATCGGCTGTTCCGCGCCTACTTCACCGAGGGCCGCAACGTCGCCGACGCCGCCGTGCTGGCCGAGCTGGCGGCCGAGGTCGGCGTCACCGACACCGGCGAAGGGGCCGACGAGGTGCGCGAGCAGCTCGCCAGGGCGCACGCGCTGGGCATCAGCGGAGTGCCGCTCTTCCTCTTCGAGGGCAAGTACGCGGTCTCGGGCGCGCAGCCCGAAGACGCCTTCGCCGCCGCCATCGACGAGGTGGCCGAGCGCGTGGGGGAGACCCCGATCACCCAGCTCGCCGCCCCGGCCGACGGGTGCGCCGACGGCGCCTGCGCCATCTGACCGCCCGGTGGCAAGCCGCCAGATCCCCGTGCCGTCCCGCTCGTACGAGAGCCGCCGTCAGGCGGCGGAGCCCGACTCCGAGCCAGACCCCTCACCGAGCTGGCCGGCACGGTGGTGGCGGCGGCAGAGCACCTGATAGCGCACCGGCGCGTCGGCGGTGTCGCCGATCACGACCTGCTCGCCCGTGCGCACCATCTCCCCGCCCACGACGCGGGCGTTGAGCAGCCCAGGACGCCCGCACCAGCACAGCACCTCGACCTGCAGCCGGCACACCTCGTCGGCCAGCTCGAACAGCCGCTGCGCCGCGGGGAACATCACCGAGCGGAAGTCCGAGGCCAGCCCGAACGCGTAGACGTCCACGCCGTGCTCGTCCACCAGGTCGGCGAGCTGCTCGATCTGCGCGACGGTGTAGAAGCAGGCCTCGTCGCAGATCAGATAGTCGATGCGCTCGTCGTGCGAGGTGACGAGCGCCACCAGGTCGAGATCGTCCTCCACCTCGATCGCGTCCCGGCCGAGTCCGATCCTGCTGGTCACCCGGGGCCCGCCCGAGCGGTCGTGCTTGGTCAGCACCAGACCCCGCCTGCCCTGCCGTGCGTGGTTGTAGTTCATCTGCAGCGCCAGCGTGGACTTCCCGCAGTCCATCGGCCCGAAGTAGAACTTGAGCACGGCATCTCTGGCGCCCGCAGGTGCGGGGGACAAGGCAGACAGATCAGTCACGGGCCGCCAGCTTAGTGGCTTGGCTTGTTCCATGACCTCGTGGGACATTTCTCCCCTGGAGTTACAGGAGGACATCAGTGGTCACCGACAAACCAGCCTCGCTCGACGCCATGATGACGCAGGACGATCTCACCCCGGCCCAGGCCGACGCCAAGCGCTGGCGTTATGGTTTCCTCGTCGTCGTGGCGGGCATCGTCGCGGTCCTCGCGGCCTTCGGCGCGGCGGTGTTCGCCAGCGCCGAGTTCGCTCCCCTGTTCGCGGGCGTGGCGGGGGTGATCGGAACCATCATCGGCGCTTATTTCGGCGTTCAGGCAGGTCAGTCGGGTAAGGCCAGGGTGGAGGCCGAACTGGCCAGAACCCAGGAGATGGTCGTACGCCTGGCCGCGTACGTCGGCACGGAGAACGCGCCCCGAGTCATAGACGAAGTGCTCGGCCGGCGCCGGAGCTGAGGAGCCCATGCGTAGCGTCCGTATCGGAGTGGACACCGGAGGCACGTTCACCGACGTCGTGGCGGTGGACGAGCGGACCGGTGAGATCCTCACCACCAAGACCCCCTCGACCCCCGCGAACCCGGCCGACGGATTCCTCGCCGGCGTCGGCAAGCTGGGTCCGCTGGAGGTCTCCTCGATCGTCCACGGCACCACGGTGGCCACCAACAGGCTCCTCGAAGACCGCATCGAGAACCTCGGGTTCATCACGACGGAGGGCTTCGAGTTCATCCTGGAGATCGCCAGGCAGAGCGTGCCCGACGGCTACGGCAACTCCTACTTCTGGGTCAAGCCGCCCAGGATCGTCCCCGTCCACCTGGTCAAGACCGTCGGCGGGCGGCTCGACCACCGGGGCGAGGAGGTGCGGCCGTTCTCCGAGGAGCAGGCCGTCGAGGTGGCCCGCTGGTTCCGGGCCAAGGGGATCAACGCGATCGGCGTCTGCTTCCTGCACTCCTACGCCAACCCCGAGCACGAGCGGCGTATGCGCGACGTGCTGGCCCGCGAGCACCCCGGCGCGGTGGTCTCGCTCTCCAGCGACGTGCTGCGCGAATACCGCGAGTACGAGCGCTCGGTGACCACGCTCGTCGACGCCGCGGTCAAGCCGGCCATGCGCAGCTACCTGGCCAACCTGTCGAGCAGGCTCGGCAGGTCGTTCTCCGTCATGAAGTCCAACGGCGGCATCCTGTCGGCCCGCGAGGTCGTCAACCAGCCCATCACCACCGTCCTGTCGGGCCCGGCGGCCGGTGCGCTCGGCGCGGCGCTGCTCGCCCGCACGGCCGGCCACGACTCGGTGATCACCCTCGACGGCGGTGGCACCTCGACCGACGTGGCCGTGGTGATCGACGGCGAGCCCTCCATCACCACCGAGGGCACGATCGGCCGCTACCCCTGCAAGATCCCGATGATCGACATCGTCACCGTCGGGGCGGGCGGCGGCTCGATCGCCTGGATCTCGCCCGAGGGCACGCTCAAGGTCGGCCCCCGCTCGGCCGGCGCCGACCCCGGCCCCATCTGCTACGGCAGGGGCGGCACCGAGGTGACGGTCACCGACGCGCACGTCTTCCTCGGCCGCATCCCGCCGCACCTGCTGGGCGGGGAGATCCCGCTCGACGTCGACGCCGCACGGCACGGCATCGAGTCGCTGGCCGCCAAGCTGGGGCTCACACCGGAGCGCACCGCGACCGGCATCCTGGAGATCAGCGCGTTCAACCAGAGCAACGCCATCCGCCAGCTCACCGTCAAGCGGGGGCTCGACGTGCGGGACTTCCCGCTGGTGACCTTCGGCGGCTCGGGGCCGCTGCTGGCCTGCCGGCTGATCGACATCCTCGGCCTGCCGTCGGTCCTCGTGCCCCGCGACCCGGGCAACGTCTCGGCGTTCGGGCTGCTGTCCGTGGACGTCAAGAACGACTACGTCCGCACGTACGTCACCCGCGACCTCTCGCTCGGCAAGGCCGTCGAGATCTTCCACGACCTGGAGCTGCAGGCCGCCGAGGCGCTCGACCGCGAGGGCTTCACCGAGCCGATCTTCCAGCGCAGCGCCGACCTGCGCTACTACGGCCAGGCGTACGAGGTGCGGGTGCCCGCCCCCGCGGGCGAGATCGACGAGTCCTGGCACGCCGAGGTCGTCGCCCGCTTCCACGACGCCCACGAGAAGCTGTACGGCTACGCCTATCGCGACGACCCGCGCCACGGCGTCGAATGGGTCAACCTGCGCGTCTCCGGCACCGGCCCCATCGACCGCCCGGTCATCCCGCGCCTGGAGCGGCCGGGACAGGGCGCCACGTCGGTGCGTCCCGTGCACTTCGACGAGACCCGCGACACCCCGATCCACCAGCGCGCCGCGCTCGGTCCCGGGGCGACCGTCACCGGACCGGCGGTGATCGAGGAGTACGGCTCCACGATCCCCATCCACCCGGGCTTCACCGCCAAGGTCGACGAATACGGAAATGTGGAGATAAGTCGTGACTGATCCGATCCTGGTGGAGATCGTCGAGGGCACGCTCGCCTCCGTCGAGAAGGAGGTCGAGACCGCCATCGCGCGCACGGCCCGCTCGCCGATGATCCGCGACGCCCACGACTTCCGCGCCGGCATCCACGACGTCCGGCTGCGCAAGCTCACCGGACGCTCCTACAGCGCCCTCGTCCAGCCCATCGTCCGCGACTTCCCCATCGAGACGATGAAGCCCGGCGACGTCTACTTCCACAACGACGTCTACCTGTCAGAAGGCGGCATCGGCCACCTGCCCGACCTGTGCGTCACCGTCCCCGTCTTCCACGAGGGCGAGGTGGTCGCGTTCGTGCAGGCGTTCGGCCACCACGACGACATCGGCGGCTCGGTGCCCGGCTCCATGCCCTCCCACGCCCGCTCGGTCTACGAGGAGGGCCTGATGGTGCCGCCGATCAAGCTGCGCGACCAGGGCGTGCCCAACGAGGCCGCGCTGCGCATCATGACCCGCAACTCCCGCATGCCCGACTCGCTGGCCGGCGACCTCGACGCCGAGTGCTCGGCCTGCCTGATGGGCGCGCGGCGGCTCGCCGAGCTGTTCGAACGCTACGGCAGGCAGGCCGTCGAGGAGTGCTTCGACGCGATCATCGACAAGACCACCGAGACGTTCCGCAGGGAACTGCTGTCGAAGATCCCCGAGGGCACGTACGTGTGGGAGGACTACGCCGAGCACGACGGCGTGGACGAGCCGCGCCTGCACGCCCAGCGCATCACGCTCACCGTCGACCACTCCGCGCAGGCGCCGCTCACCATCGACTTCACCGGCACCTCGCCCCAGGCCAAGGGCCCCATCAACCACGCCGGCGACTACGCCGACGGCGTCTTTTTGAAGAAGTGGCTCGCCCCCGTGCTGCGCAACCTCGCCGACACGCCGGAGCGCATGGCCGAGCTTGACGTCAACGAGGGCGTCGTGCCGCTGATCAAGATGGTCTTCCCCGAGAAGGGCACCCTGCTCACGCCGATCTTCCCCGCCCCCACCAACGCCCGCACCTTCGTCATCCTGCGCCTGCTCGGCGTGCTCGCCGGCGTGCTGGCCAAGGCCACCGGCGGGCGCATGCCGGCCGACCAGGAGACCATCCGCTACACCGGCGTGTACGGGGTGGACGACGAGGGCCGGCCGTACCTGATGCGCGAGGTGCTCGGCGGCGGCTCCGGCGGACGCTGGTACGCCGACGGCGAGGACACCATTCACATCGTGCCCGACTCGCGCAACATCCCCGTCGAGTTCGCCGAGGCCCGCTGGCCGCTGCGGGTCGAACGGCTCGGCCTCGCCTGCGACTCCGGCGGTCCCGGCATGTTCAGGGGCGGGCTCGGCTACGACAAGCACATCAGGATGCTGCGCAACGCCTCGTACATGTCGATCGCGGACCGGTCGATCCTGTCCTGCTGGGGCGTCAACGGCGGGCTCGCCGGGCGGCCGTTCCGCGTCGAGATCAACGGCAAGGAGATGGAGGGGCTCGTCGACGACTACCCCGTACAGGCCGGCGAGGTGATCAGGATCCGTACCACCGGAGGCGGCGGCTGGGGCTCGCCGTACGATCGCGACCCGCGCGCGGTGGCGGCGGACGTGCGCGACGGCAAGGTGTCGATCGCGGGCGCACTCGGCGACTACGGCGTGGTGCTCGACGGCGACCGCATCGACGAGCAGGCGACGGCCGAGCTGCGCGCCCGCCTGCGGCCCCCGGCCGACCGCTTCTTCGACCGGGGACCCGGCTACGCCAAGCTCGCAGGCGGCCGCACCCACGCCGAGGTCGACGAGCTCTGACGCCCGCCACGGGGGCGGCCGCCGTTCCAGCGACGGCTCAGAAGCTGGCGAAGTAGGTGGCCGCCATGTCCTCGTCGCCGTGGCCCTGCGCCTCGGCGCGGCGGAACCGCTCACCGGCGGCGGCCACCACGTCGAGCCGCACCCCGGCGGCCTCGCCCGCCTCGGTGATCAGCCGGGTGTCCTTCTCGGCGTTGCGCACCGAGAACGCCGGCGCGAAGTCGCCCGCCAGGATGGCCTTGGACTTGGCCTGGAAGTACAGGCTGTCCAGCGGCCCGCCGCCGATCACGTCGAGGACCAGCTCGGGGTCGATCCCGAGCCCCTTGGCCAGGGCGAGCGCCTCGGCCACCACGGCGGTCGTGGAGACGGCGACGCTGACCGTGGCCAGCTTGAGCCGGGTGCCCGCGCCGCTCGCGCCGTCCTCGTCGAGCCAGAACGTACGCTTGCCGACCGCGCCGAACACCGGCTCCAGCGTCTTCCTCGCGGGCTCGGGGCCGGCCGCGAGGATGATCAGCGCGCCCTGCTCGGCGGGCTGCTTGGTGCCCTGCACCGGCGCGTCGACGAACGTCAGCCCGTGCTGCGCGGCCAGCGCCGCCAGCCGCTCGACGCCCGCCACGCCGACCGTGCTCATCTGCGCCCACACCTGGCCGGACCGCAGCCCCGGCGCGGCGGCGGTGATCGCCTCGTGCACCGCGTCGCCGTCGCTCAGCATAGTGACGATCACATCGGCGCCTTCGACCGCCCGCGCGGGCGAGTCCGCCACGGTGGCGCCGTCGGCCTCCAGGGGCCTGGCCTTGTCGAGCGTGCGGTTCCACACCGTGACCTTCAGACCGGCCTTGGCGAGATTGCGGGCCATGGGGAGCCCCATGATGCCCGTTCCGAGAACTGCAACAGAAGTCATATGGTGATCCTACGACTATTAAATGATCACTCACTTGGCCGGGGGGCGTGTGTGAAGATGGCGGCATGCGACCGTCCGGCATCATGGCCGTGCGTCACGGCGAGAGCGAGGCCAACCTCGCCTACCGGCTCGCGGGTGACCGGCCGCTGGTCTACGAGCGCGGCGACGACGAGGTGACGCTGACCGAGCTGGGCCGTACGCAGGCGGCGGCGCTCGGCGGGATGCTCGCCGCGCTGCCCGAGGACGAAGCCCCCGAGCTGGTGTGCTGCTCGCCGTACCGGCGGGCGCTGGACACCTGGGAGATCGCCGGGCGGGAGTGGGGCGCGCGCCCGCCCGTCATCGTGGACGACCGGCTGCGCGATCAGGAGCCGGGCGAGTTCGCCGGGCTCAACCTGGCCGCGCTGCGCGAGCGCTTCCCCGGCGAACTGGCGCGGCGCGAGGCCGAAGGCCCCTACGCCTACCGCCCGCCGGGCGGTGAGTCGCTGGCCGACGTCACGGTCAGGCTCCGCGACTTCCTCGCCGACGACCTGGGCGGGCGGGCCGACGGGCGGCGGCTGCTGATCGTCGCGCACGACTCCGTGGTGCTGGGGCTGCGCCACGTGCTCGGCGGGCGGCCCGACACGGAGCTCGCGGAGGTGCTGGCGTTCGCGCCGGTGCTGAACGGGTCGGTGTCGGTGTGGCGGGCGGGCGAGCTGGTCCGCTTCAACGACGTCACCCACCTCGCGTCGTGATCACGTTCTGATGACGAGATCGGCGCGCTCCTTCGTACGGTCGGCGGCGAACCACTCGCGCTCGGCCGCGAACCACTCCCGCCAGCGCGGCTCCAGCTCGGGCCCGTCGCGCTCCAGCACCCGCCGCATCCGCTCGGCGTCGTCGGCCTCCACCCACACGGTGTAGGCGAGCAGATCGGCCACCGAGGCCCGCGCCGTGCCGACCCCTTCGATCACCAGCGCCGGGGCCGGCGGCACCGCCACCTGTTCGGCGTACGCCCCGCGCACCCAGTCGTACCTGCGGAAACCGCCCGGCCGGCCGTGCTGGAGCGGGCGCAGGACCTGCGACTCCAGCAGGTGGAACCAGCCGCCTGGCCCCTCCTCCCACGGCACGGGGAAGTCGTCGCTGTGGATCACCTGGCAGCCGAGCTCGGCCCCGAGCCGTCCCGCGAACGTCGTCTTGCCCGATCCCGCGGGCCCGTCCACCGCCACCAGGCGTACGGGACCGCAGGACGGAGCCAGACCGGTGATGCGCGAAGCCAGATCGATCATCGCCATCAGGGTAGAGGAAGAGGGGCGGACGCCTGCGAGAATGTTCATTCACCCCATAACGCGCGTGGGAGGTTGGGATCGTGCTCGGACCCCTCAGCGGCATCGTCGTGCTCGATCTGTCCAGGGCCCTGGCCGGGCCGCACGCCGCACAGCTCCTCGGCGACCTGGGAGCACGGGTGATCAAGGTCGAGCATCCGGACGGAGGCGACGAGTCACGCGGCTGGGGGCCGCCCTTCGTCGGGCCTGATCACGACATCTCCACCTACTTCCTGGCAGCCAACCGCAACAAGCAGTCCATCGCCGTCGATCTGAAGTCCGATGAGGGCAAGCGGCTCATCAAGCGGCTCGTCCGCCAGAGCGACGTCCTGATCGAGAACTTCCGTACGGGAGTGCTCGACCGCCTCGGCTTCCCCGTCGAGCGGCTGCACGAGCTCAACCCCCGCCTCGTCATCCTGTCGATCACCGGCTTCGGCCACGACGGCCCCGAGGCCGGCCGCCCGGGCTACGACCAGATCGCCCAGGGCGAGGCCGGCCTGATGTCGCTGACCGGCCCTTCGCCCGATGAGCCCTACCGCGTCGGCGCGTCCATCGCCGATCTGCTGGCCGGCATCCACGGCGCGTACGGCGTGGCCTCCGCGCTCTTTGAGCGCGAGCGCACCGGCAAGGGCCGGGTGGTGCGCACGTCCCTGCTCGCCGCCGTCACCGGCGTTCACTCCTACCACGGCACCGCGTGGACGGTCGGCGGCCAGGTGCCCAGGGCGAGCGGCAACCATCACGCCTCCATCACCCCGTACGGCGCGTTCCGCTGCGCCGACGGCATGCTGCAGATCGCCGCGGGCAACGACAGCCAGTGGCGCAAGGTCGCCGCGCTCCTCGGCATCGACCCCGAGCAGCCGCGCTACGCCACCAACCGCGACCGGTTCCTGCACCGCGACGAGCTGATCGCCGACATGGAGAAGGCGCTGGCCGCCCACGACCGCGACCACTGGCTGGCCGAGCTGAGCGCGGCCGGCGTGCCCGCGGGCGCGATCAGGACGCTCGACGAGGTCTACGGCTGGGAGCAGACACGTTCGCAGGGCCTGGTCATCCAGGTCGATCACCCGGTGCTCGGCCCCATCGAGCTGCCGGGACCGCCGCTGCGCTTCGACGGCCTGCCTCCGATGACGCACACCGCCCCGCCCGCACTCGGCCAGGACGGCCCCTCCGTGCTCGCCTGGCTCGAGGAGCGCGAACGATGAGCGACGATCGGTGGCACCGGCGGGGGCGCTCGTGCGTCAACATTGCATCGTTGGCAGACATCTAGGGAGCGATAGTGAGCCGACCGGACGCGCGCACGCTGATTGACACGGTCCTTGACCGGGGGTCGTGGAAATCATGGGATGTGCCGCCCGCCGATCCGGCCGAGCCAGGCTCCTCCTACGCCGACGAGCTGGCCGCGGCCCGCATCAAGTCCGGCTACGACGAGGCCGTGATCACCGGCGAAGGGCTGCTCGGCGGCCGCAGGGTGGCCGTCGTCGCGTGCGAGTTCTCGTTCATGGCGGGCTCGATCGGGGTGGCCGCGGCCGAGCGGTTCGTCACCGCCGTCGAGCGCGCCACCCGCGAGCGGCTGCCGCTGCTCGCCGCGCCCGCCTCCGGCGGCACGCGCATGCAGGAGGGCGCGCTCGCGTTCGTCCAGATGGTGAAGATCACCGCGGCGATTCAGGCGCACCGCTCCGCCGGTCTGCCGTACGTGGTCTATCTGCGGCATCCGACGACCGGCGGCGTGTTCGCGTCGTCGGGGTCGCTCGGGCACGTCACGGCCGCCGAGCCTGGGGCACTGATCGGGTTCCTGGGGCCGCGGGTGTTCGAGTCGCTGCACGGCTACCCCTTTCCCGAGGGCGTGCAGGTCGCCGAGAACCTCCACCGCAAGGGCCTGCTGGACGCCGTCGTGTCGGCGGAGGAGGCCAGGGAGGTGGCGATCAGGGCGCTGTCCGTGCTGGCCGACGACGGCTCGGGCGTGGTCGCGGGCGAGCCGCCCGAGGAGGACCTGCGGCCGGTCGAGGCGTGGGAGGCCATCACCCGGTCCCGGCGCGACGACCGTCCCGGCGTACGCGCGCTGCTCAAGCTCGCCGCCACCGACGTCACCCCGCTCAGCGGCACCGGCGAGGGCGAGAACGAGCCGGGGCTGCTGCTCGCGCTGGCCAGGTTCGGCACCGCGCCGGCCGTGGTGCTCGGCCAGGACCGGCGCTTCCAGCGCACCAACGCGCCGCTCGGCCCGGCCGGGCTGCGGGTGGCCAGGCGCGGCATGCGCCTCGCGGCCGAGCTGGGCCTGCCGCTCGTCACCGTGATCGACACCGCGGGGGCCGACCTGTCGAAGGCGGCCGAGGAGGGCGGGCTGGCCGCCGAGATCGCGCGCTGCCTGGCCGACATGGTGACGCTCGAGGCGCCCACGGTCTGCCTGCTGCTCGGCGAGGGCGCGGGCGGGGCCGCGCTGGCGCTGCTGCCCGCCGACCGGGTGCTCTGCGCCCAGCACGCCTGGCTGTCGCCGCTGCCGCCCGAGGGCGCATCCGCCATCCTCTACCGCTCGGTCGACTTCGCCCCCGAGATCGCCCAGGCGCAGCGCATCCGCGCCACCGACCTGCGCAGCGACGGCATCGTGGACCGGGTCGTGCCCGAGCTACCCGACGCCGCGTACGAGCCGCGCCAGTTCTGCGAGCGGGTGGGGCGGGCGCTGGAGTACGAGATCGCGCACCTGCTGCGGCAGGGCAAGGAGGAGCGGCTGGCCGCCCGCCACGCCCGCTACCGCCACCTCCGCTGACCCGCCACCCGGCCCGGCCGGCCTCCGACCGGCGCGCAGGCCCGCGCCGGTCATCGCGCCTCCGGCGTGCCGGTGTGCGCGGAGGGCACCGCGACTCCGGCCCGCCGCAGCCCGCTAGGGCACCGGGATGCGTTCGATGCGGATGGAGGTGACCTCTTCGCGGGGCACGACGACCTCGTACGCCCCGTGATCGACCATCCAGTAGCCCAGCGCCTCGGCCTTCATCCCGCTGTGGCCGGTGTAGGCGATGTGCAGGCCGTCGTCGTCCTCGTCGAGCACGATGCACGGCTCGCCGCCGAACGCGCCGACGGTGCGGATGAGCACCAGCGACTCCACCTGGGAGCGCGGCACCGTCCGCCGCCAGTAGCCGGAGGCGGGCTCGAAGCCCTCCAGCTCGGTCTCGCTGAACAGCACCACCTGGTCGCTGTCGGGGCCGAGCGCCGCGGGCAGCGTGTGCTCGCCGAAGCGGGCGACGAAGCCCGAGGCGATCGGCGTGGTCTCGACGCTCATGCGGCGGGCCGCCAGGTCAGCCCGTCGTACTCGGCGAAGGGCCGCTCGCCCTCGGCGGTGACGTGGACGATCTGCGCCCCTGCCGGTATCGGCATGGGGATGGTGTGGAACTGCGGCACGACGTGCTCGGACGAGGTGGTGAACCCGTTGCCCGCGAACGGTGGCGCGTCGCTCCAGTCGCCGCCCATGTGGGGCCCGTAGGGCACCTGGTAGTTGTCGACGTCGCGGGCGTACCAGCGCATGACGTAGAGCTCGGGCACCTCGGCGAACAGCTCGGAGCCGTCGAAGGACAGATCGAGCCCGTAGAACAGCGCCTCGGGGGTGGTCAGCCTGACGCAGTCCTGGACGCGATAGACGTAGCCCGAGATGACCGTGCGCTTGCCCGACAGGTAGGGCACGAGCAGACGCGGCGGGACGACCTTCTGCATCTGCGTTCCACTCACGGGTCTACTTTACGATCGCTTGACCCCCGGATGGGCCACTCCCCGCTACAGAACGCGATGTTCGAGACACGGCAGGGTGGCGCGGGCGGTCGTCGTGAACTCGTGGTCGATCTCGACGAGGCGTACGCCGGGCCCGGTGCCCATGTCGGCGCGGACCACGCCGAGCGGATCGACCAGCATGCTGCGGCCCACGCCGTAGCCGTCGGACGACTCGGCGGGGTTGGGCGCCTGGCCGACGGCGGCGGTCCACATGGTGTTCTCCAGCGCCCGAGCCCTGACCAGGGTGATCCAGTGGTCCTCCTTGAGCGGCCCCGAGCCCCAGGCGGCGATCACCGCGAACAGCTCGGCGCCCTTGTCGACCAGCGCCCTGGCCAGCTCGGGGAAGCGCACGTCGTAGCAGGTGATCAGGCCCACCTTGAGCCCGGCGAGCTCGGCGACGACGGGCTCGGTGCCCGGCTCGACCAGGTCGGACTCCTTCGCGCCGAACGAGTCGAACAGGTGGATCTTCCGGTACGCCGCCGCGATCGCGCCCTGGGCGTCGATGGCCACGGCGGTGTTGCGCACGCGGTCTTCGCCGGTCTCGAACGTGCCGGCGATCACCGCGATGCCGTGGGCGCGGGCCGACTCGGCGAGCCCGGACACGAAGGGGCCGTCGAGCGGCTCGGCGAGGCTCGTGATGCGCCGCCCGTAGCGGGTGAGCGTGGCCTCGGGGAAGATCGCAAGGTCGGCGCCTTCGGCGGCGGCGATCGCCTCCCTGGCCCTCTTGAGATTGGCAGACGGGTCAGGGGACACCTGGATCTGGCAGAGGGCGATGGTCGTCACGGCTTGACTCTAGCCGGTTCGGCACGGGACGGAAGTAGGTGAGGCAGCGCCAGATCCACTCCAGGGGCCCGTACCGGAACCGCCCGAGCCACCACCGGCTGAACAGCGCCTGGACGACCAGCGTCACCGCCGCAAGGGCGGGCACGGACCAGCGGGTCGGGTCGGCGTTGAGCAGCGGCACGGCGAGCACGATCACGGCGGTGCCGGTGACGTAGTTGGTCAGCGCCATCTTGCCGAGCGGCTCCAGCACCGCCGACAGGCGGGGGCGCAGCACGAGCAGCAGGCCCAGCGAGTACGCCGCCGCGCCCGTGATCGCGGCCACGTTGTAGACGGCGCCGTCGCCGGTGGCCCGCCCGGCGGCCGTCAGCAGCGCGGTCGCGAGCGCCGTGACCGCGAACCCCGGCAGCAGCAGCTCGCGCGGCGGCCGCAGCCGCCACAGCGCCATGCCGAGCAGGAACAGCCCGGGGATCAGCAGCACGCCGCCGCCCACCATCAGCCCCCAGATGGTGACGATGACGCCGAGCAGCAGCACCGGCAGCCCGCCCGGCAGGAACGAGGCGGGCAGCAGCACCAGCGCGCCGTAGAAGGCGTAGTCGGTCAGCACCTCGCCCTCGTAGAAGGCGTGCTGCACCTTGCCGATGCACAACAGCCAGAACAGCCGGCTCAGCAGCGCCCACCTGCTGTTGCCGCGCAGGAACAGCAGGAAGCTGATGCCGAACAGCATCGAGAAGATGGGGTAGAAGCGGCTCTGGAACAGGGTCTCGATCGTCCAGTCGAGCGGGACGCGCGGCTCCTTGTGGGTGTGCTGCCAGGTGTTGACCAGCATGATGCCGCCCACCGCGAAGCCGCGTAGGGCGTCGAGCTCACGGATGCGCGTCACAGGACCCAGGTGAACCACCATACGAGGAATCCCGCGCCGATGGCGGCCGCGGTGATCTGTGGCCACCTCCGGTTGTGCAAAAGCGCCGCCAGAGTGAGCACCACGGAGACGACCGCGAGCCAGGCGTACCACTCGGTGATCGCCGGCACGCCGACGGTCAGGGCGCTGGCGTTGCTTGCGGCCAGTTCCCACACGGCCTGGCCGGTCAGCCCCGCGAACGCCAGCCCCGACAGCCCGCCGAACGCGGGCAGCGCGAGGCCCTTCAGCGCGGCCGTGACGAGCTGGATCAGGCAGGCCGCGGCGAACAGCGCGAACGGCACGGCCAGCCACGGCGTCTTCGCGATCTCGTACGGGGCTGCCGTCACGCGCAGCTCCACCGGCCGCGCCTCGGGGCAGGGGCCGGACGGCGGCGCCGCCGGGTCGGCCACGAACGCGGCTACCTTGCGCCGGGCGCAGTCGTCGGCGGCGAGGACGGAGTGAGACCTGTCGACTCGGGCGCCGAGCAGGGTGACCGGGGAAGCGGCCGGGTCGCGGCGGCCGGCCAGGACGTAGACGGGCGCTTTGAGCGTGGCCGTGGACAGCGCGGCGGGCTCGGGGGCTTCGGAGAGGTTCCAGGCGTCGCACACCGCCTTGTCGGCGGCGACGGTGAAGAGGCGGGACGCGGCGGGCGGGCGGCCGTCCTGGCAGCGTACGGCGTGATACAGTCCGGCCTCGCGCGCCGCGAGCTCGTCGCCGAGCCGCTCCACGAGCGGGCGCAGCAGCGCGTCGTCGCCCTCGGCCAGGGCGCTCACCAGCGCGGGCGCCACCGCGGCCGTCCCCGCGTCGCGCAGCGCCACGCCGAGCAGCGCGGCCAGGTCGTCGCCGCGCACCCGGGCCGTGAACTCCCTGCCGAGCAGCGGGTCCACCGCGCTCACCCGCGCCGGGCGGGCGTTCAGCCGGGCGACCGCCCGCTCGAAGGCGTCGCGCGCCCCCAGCCCGGCCATGACGGCGGCCGGGTCGTCCGCACCGTCGCCAGGCGGCGGGTACGAGCCGAGCACCACCGACCGCGTCCCCGCCGGATCGGCGGCGGCCACGGCCGCCATGACGCGGGCGGAGTAGCCGGTGCCGAGCAGGTTCCAGGTCTCGTAGCCGAGCTTGGAGCGCAGCGCGACCACGTCGGCCACGATCTCGCCCGTACGGTAGCCGCGCAGATCGACGCCCTGCCCGGCGAGCCGGTCGCGGCAGCGCGCGGCGGCGGCGCCCACGTCGGACGGCGGCTCGCGCAACCGCCCGAGCAGCGCCTGCGCCGTCTCGGGACAGGCCAGCGCGGGCCGCGACCACGCGCCGCCGCGCTGCTCGACCGTCACCACGTCACGGTCGGGGAACACGCGGGTCAGCCGCTCCAGGTGCCGCATCGACGGCGCGCCCGGCCCGCCGCCCATGAACACCACCGGGTCGGGCTTGCGGTCGCGGGCGAGCGAATGGCGCACCGCGTACGCCACCTTGATCGTGCGCCTGGGGGCCTCCCTGCGCTCGGGCACCTCGAGGAAGCCGCAGACCGTGCGGGCGGGCACGGGGACCGGGCAGGGACTCGGATCGGCCTGGGCCGGTGTCGCCGAGGGAGGCGCGGACAGGGCGAGGGCGAGCACGACCCGAATGAACACGGCACGAGACTAATAGTGTGGAGCCGTGACCGAACCACTTGTTGCCAGGATGCGCGCCTTCGGCACGACGATTTTCGCTGAGATGAGCGCGCTCGCCGTACAGACCGGATCGATCAACCTCGGGCAGGGCTTCCCCGACACCGACGGCCCGGCGGCGATGCTCGACCGCGCGGTGCAGGCGATCGGGGCGGGCGCCAACCAGTACCCGCCGGGACCCGGCGTGCTGGAGCTGCGGCAGGCGGTCAGCGAGCACCGTTCGGCGCACTACGGGCTCACCTACGACCCGGTGAGCGAGGTCCTCGTCACGGTGGGCGCCACGGAGGCGGTGGCGGCGAGCGTGCTCGCGCTCTGCGAGCCCGGCGACGAGGTGGTCGTCTTCGAGCCCTACTACGACTCCTACGCCGCATCCATCGCGCTGGCGCAGGCCAGGCTGGTCCCCGTCACCATGCGCCCGGTCGAGGGCCGCTTCACCTTCGACCCCGGCGAGCTGCGCGCCGCCGTCACGCCGCGCACCCGCGCGATCCTGGTCAACTCCCCGCACAATCCCACCGGCACCGTCTTCACCCGCGACGAGCTGACCGTCATCGCCGAGCTGTGCCGCGAGCGCGACCTGATCGCCATCACCGACGAGGTGTACGAGCACCTCACGTTCGACGGCGTCGAGCACATCCCGATCGCGACGCTGCCCGGCATGCGCGAGCGCACGGTGATGATCTCCTCGGCGGGCAAGACGTTCTCGGTCACCGGCTGGAAGACCGGCTGGGTCTGCGCGCCGCCCGCCCTGGTCACGGCGGTCTCGACGGTCAAGCAGTTCCTCACCTTCACCGCGAGCGCGCCGTGGCAGCTCGCGGTCGCGTACGGGCTGCGCCACGAGATGGAGTGGGTGAAGGCGCTCGCCTCCGGGCTCCAGGACAAGCGCGACCGCCTCATGGAGGGGCTGGCGGCGGCCGGGTTCTCGGTGCTGCGGCCCGCCGGCACGTACTTCGTCCAGACCGACATCCGGCCGCTGGGCTTCGAGGACGGCCTTGAGCTGACCCGCCGCCTGCCCGAGCTGGCCGGCGTGGTCGCGATCCCCACGCAGGTCTTCTACGACCGCCCCGAGCGCGGCCGCCACTTCGTCCGTTTCGCCTTCTGCAAGAAGGAGGAGGTCATCGACGAGGCGGTCTCCCGCCTGAAGCGCCTGTCGGCCTGAGCGGGCGTCGCGGTCCGGCCGCGCGCTTCTAGCGGCGCTCGCCCTTGCTCGCCTCGTCCAGCGGGGTCAGCGCCGCCGTGGCCTCCTCGTGCTCCATGCCGGTCGCCTGCAGCAGGTCCACCACGACCGAGCGCAGCTGGGCGATGATGACGTGCGCGGAGAAGCCCAGGCCCTTCGGGCGTTCCCTGGCGGCCACCGCGAGCAGCGCGTGGCGGGCCAGCGAGGGCTCACGTCCCGCGCCCAGCTCGAGCTGCAGCAGCAGCGCCGCCTCCGACACCTCGCGCATCGCCTCGGCCAGCGCCGCCGGAGGCGGGCTCGCCTCGCCGAGCGACGCCAGCGTCCGCCTGACCAGCACCCGGGTGTTGCGCAGCGCCAGGTCGACCGGCATGGCGGCGGTCTCGTACCGGGCCAGCCGGGCGCGCCGGTGCCAGTGCAGCGGGGAGATCATGGCGATCTCCTTGCTGGTCTCCAGCGCGGCCTCGAACTCGGCGACGGCGGCCTGCGTCGTACGGGCCTCCTCCAGCGCCTCGGCCGCCAGCTCCACGTCGCGCTTCTCGATCGCCTCGGCGGCGCGCTCCATCACGGTGGACAGCGCGTCGAGCACCCCCGACAGGTGTTTGGCCGCGATCGAGAACGGGCTCGCGGGCATCAGCGCCACCGCCGCGATGCCGACGATGCCGCCGGTGAGGGCGTCGAGCATCCGGTCGAGCCCGCCCACGTTCTCGCCCGGCAGCAGCGTGGCGACCAGCACCGCAGACGAGCCCGCCTGCGCGACGAACAGCGCCCCGCTGTTGAGCAGCACCGCCACCGTCATCGCCAGCGCCACGACCAGCGCGAGCTGCCAGGCGCCCGAGCCGATCCAGGACACCAGCAGGTCGCCCACGCCGACGCCGAGGCTCACCCCGACGACCAGCTCCACCAGCCGCCGCAGCCGCTGCCCGAGCCCGACGCCGATGCAGATCAGTACGGAGATCGGGGCGAAGAAGGGCCGGGGGTGGCCGAGCAGCTCGATGGCGATGAGCCAGGCGATGCCCGAGCCGACCGCGCATTGCGCGATGGAGGGCGCCGTCAGGGCGAACGTGCCCAGCCGTTCCTTGACGAGGTCGCTGAGCCTGGTACGCACCCCATCTACAATGGCGGATCTTTGTGACATCAAGGTCAAGTTTGCACCATATAACCCCTTTTATTGTGGATGGGGTCACATGGTGGACTCGTCGAGGAACGCGTCGACCGCCCGCAGGAACTCCTCGCGCGCTCCCACGTGGATCAGATGCCCCGCCTCGATCGTGACCAACCGTGCTCCCGGGATGCGCCCGGCGATGTCCGCCGCGTCGAGCGGGCTCGCCGCGCCGCCGGACAGCACCAGCGTGGGCGCCTTGATCGTGCCCAGCCCGGCCACCCAGGCGGGGTCGGGATCGATGAGCCGGCGTTCGGTCTCGTGCATCATCCGCCAGTCGAACGGCGCGGGACCGTCCTCCTCGATGGGCGGCCGTCCGGTGATCGGATGGTCGCTCCCGCCGTGCCCGCGCAGATCGGGGACGATGACGTGGCGACGGCGGCGATGAGCGCAGGTTGACATCACCGCCGGTCTACGTGGGCACACATTGACCATGAACCCCGCTGGCCGGCTCGGTAGCGTCAGCGGAAACCGGGCAGGAGGAGGGCAACGCATGCCGGAACCGATCGAAGTGCGCAAGGTGCCGATCGAGAGCGTCACCGACGCCTCCGGCCTGTCACGCCTCATCGACGACGGCGTGATCGAGGCCGCACGCGTGCTCGCCGTCATCGGCAAGACCGAGGGCAACGGCGGCGTCAACGACTACACGCGCATCCTGGCCGACCGCGCCTTCCGCGAGGTGCTGGCCGAAAACGGGCATCCGGCGCCGGAGAGCGTGCCGCTGGTGTGGTCGGGCGGCACCGACGGCGTGCTCAGCCCGCACGCGACCATCTTCGCCACCACGGCGGACGCCCCCGCGACGGACGAGCCGCGGCTGTCGGTCGGCGTGGCCATGAGCGAGGTCATCCTGCCCGAGGACATCGGCCGCCCGGCCATGGTGGAGAAGGTCGCGGCGGGCGTACGCGAGGCCATGAAGATCGCCGGCATCGACGACCCGCGCGACGTGCACTACGTACAGACCAAGACGCCGCTGCTCACGCTCGCGACGATCAGCGACGCCAAGAGCCGCGGGCAGACCACCGCCATCGAGGAGACCGGCCCCTCGATGGACCTGTCCAACTCCACCGCCGCGCTCGGCATCGCGGTCGCGCTCGGCGAGATCGAGATGCCCCGCGAGGACCAGATCCACACGGACCTGTCGCTGTACTCCTCGGTTGCCTCCTGCTCGTCCGGCGTCGAGCTCGACCGGGCGCAGATCGTGCTGGTCGGCAACGTACGCGGGATCGGCGGGCGCTACCGCATCGGCCACAGCGTCATGAAGGACGCGCTCGACGCCGACGGCATCTGGGAGGCCATCAGGGACTCCGGCATCCCGCTGCCCGAACGCCCCCACCCGTCCGATCTGAAGGGCCGGCTGGTGAACGTCTTCATGAAGTGCGAGGCCGACCCGTCGGGGCGGGTGCGCGGGCGGCGCAACATCATGCTGGACGACTCCGACGTGCACTGGCATCGGCAGATCAAGGCCGCCGTCGGCGGTGTCGCGGCCTCGGTGACCGGGGATCCCGCGGTGTTCGTGTCGGTGGCGGCCGTGCACCAGGGGCCGTCGGGCGGCGGCCCGGTCGCGGCCATCGCCGACCTGGGCTAGCACCCGGCCGGTCTTCCGGCGGGAGCGGGGCGGGCGCCGGATAGGCTCGTACGTTGTGCCGAACATCCCGCAACCACTCGACCCGCACGACGACGGCTCCGCCGCCCCCGCCGTGACCGCCGCACTGGCCGCCTACGACGCGGGCACCGGCGGCCCCGCTGAGGTGCTCAACGCGCTCAGCACGGCCCGCCTGCTGGTCCCCGTGGTCGCGCTGCTGACCGAGACCGAGGTCGGCGCCCACGGGCTGCGGCAGGAGAAGGAGAGCGAGATGGCGCTGCCCAAGCTCGTCGGCAAGGACGGCAGGCAGGCGGTGCTCGCGTTCACCGGCACGGAGTCGCTGACCCGCTGGCGGCCCGACGCCCGCCCCATCCAGGCCACCACGCTGCAGGTCTGCAAGGCCGCCGTGCAGGAGCAGGCGGCGGCGGTCGTGGTGGACGTCGCGGGTCCCGTGCAGTTCGTGATCGAGGGCGACGTGCTCGCCGCGCTGGCCGCCGTCGAGTCCGGCACGGTGAGCGAGCTGAGCGGGGTCACCGTGGCCAGGGTCGCCCCCGGCCCGGCACCGGCCAAGCCCAAGCGGCGGTGGTTCTCCAGAAAGAGCCGCTGACCCGCGGCCCTGGGGCGTGATCCGCGCGAAGCAGCCGGGCGGGCCGCCGACCGCGCGGGATGTGATCCGGGCGGGCGGGCCGCTGACCGCGCGGGATGTGATCCGGCCGGGCGGGCCGCTCGCCGCGCCATACCCGTTGCGCGCATCGGCCGCGGGAGGGCGGGGAGCGGGCTAGGTTCTGCGGCGTGCTCGCACTCATGGCGGCGATCGGCCTGATCTGCGGCGCCCGGATCAGGGCGCTGGCCGGCACCTACGACGACGGCCACGCGCCGGCACCGGGCCCCCTGGTGATCGAGCTGGCCGCCGCGGCCCTGGTGACCGTGATCGCGTGGCGGGCCGGTCCCGCGTACGCGTGCTTCGCCGTCATCGGCACCGCCCTGGCCGTCATCGACTGGCGCACGTACACGCTGCCCGACGCGATCACGCTGCCGGCGTACCCGATCATGGCGCTCGCGCTCCTTCCGGCGGGAGAGCTGCCGGCCGCGCTGGCCGGCGGTGCCGCGCTCATCGCGGTCTACGGCGTGCTGTGGCTGGTCAGGCCGGAGGCGATGGGGTTCGGCGACGTCAAGCTCGCCGGGCTCATCGGCATGGCGTGCGGCCCGCTGGGCTGGCCCGCGGTCGCCGCGGCGGCACTCGCCGGGCAGGTGTTCGGCGCCCTGTACGCCCTGTTCCTCCTGCTGTCCCGGCGCGGCACCCGGGACACCCAGTTCCCCTTCGGCCCCTTCATGCTGCTCGGCGCGTTCACGACACTCTGTCTCGCTGGGTGAGCGGAGGGACATCCCACTCGGTGGCACGTGGAAGACTTGTACGCATGTTGCGCTGGTTGACCGCCGGAGAGTCCCACGGGCCCGAACTCGTCGCGATCCTCGAGGGCCTGCCGGCCGGGGTCGAGGTGACCACGGCCGACATCGACGAGGCCCTGCGCCGCCGCAGGCTCGGCTATGGCCGCGGCGCGCGGATGAAGTTCGAGCAGGACAAGGTGACGATCGTCGGAGGCGTACGCCACGGCCGCACCATGGGCAGCCCCGTCGCCATCCGCGTCGGCAACACCGAGTGGCCCAAGTGGGAGAAGGTCATGGCGGCCGACCCCGTCGACCCCGCCGAGATCGAGGGCCTGGCGCGCAACGCCCCCAGGTCCCGCCCGCGCCCCGGCCACGCCGACCTGGCCGGCATGCAGAAGTACGGCTTCGACGACGCCCGCAACGTCCTCGACCGGGCGAGCGCCCGTGAGACCGCCGCCCGCGTCGCGCTCGGCGAGGTTGCGCGGCGCTTCCTCAAGCAGGCGCTCGGCGTCGACATCGTCAGCCACGTCACCGAGATCGGCGGCGCCCGCACCCCGGCCGAGACGCTGCCCGGCCCCGGCGACCTCGCCAGGATCGACGCCGACCCGGTCAGGTGCGCCGACCCCGAGGGCAGCGCCGCCATGGTCGCCGTCATCGATAAGGCGCACAAAGACGGCGACACGCTCGGCGGCGTCGTCGAGGTCCTCGCCTACGGCCTGCCGCCCGGCCTCGGCAGCTACACCCACTGGGACCGCAGGCTCGACTCCCGGCTGGCCGGCGCGCTCATGGGCATCCAGGCGATCAAGGGCGTCGCGGTCGGCGACGGCTTCGAGACCGCGCGCAGGCCCGGCTCCCGCGCCCACGACGAGATCGAATACAGCACCGAAGACGGCGTGCGCCGCATCACCAACCGCGCGGGCGGCGTCGAAGGCGGCATGACCAACGGCGAGATCCTGCGGGTCAGCGCCGCCATGAAGCCCATCTCCACGGTGCCGAGGGCGCTGGCCACGATCGACGTCAAGACCGGCGAGGCGGCCAAGGCCCACCACGAGCGCTCCGACGTGTGCGCCGTGCCCGCGGCCGGCGTCGTGGCCGAGGCGATGGTCGCGCTGGTGCTGGCCGACGCGGCGCTCGAGAAGTTCGGCGGCGACTCCGTCGAGGAAGTCGCCCGCAACCTGTCCGGCTACCTCTCTTCTATGGTGATCAAATGACAGCCAAGGCCGTGCTCATCGGGCCTCCGGGATCCGGCAAGACCACGCTCGGGCGGCTGCTCGCCGAGCGGCTCGGCGTCGGGTTCCGCGACACCGACGCCGACGTCGAGGCGGTGGCGGGCAAGCCCGTCTCCGACATCTTCGTCGAGGACGGCGAGGAGCGCTTCCGCGAGCTCGAACACGAGGCCGTGCGCCGCGCGCTGGCCGAGCACGACGGCGTCCTGTCGCTCGGCGGCGGCGCCGTGCTGCACGAGGAGACGCAGGCCCTGCTTGAGGGACACCACGTCGTCTACCTCCAGGTCGGGCTGGCCGACGCGGTCCAGCGGGTCGGCCTGGCCAGCGCCCGCCCGCTGCTGGTGCTCAACCCGCGCAGCAGGCTCAAGGCGCTGATGGAGGAGCGCCGGCCCATCTACGAGCGGCTGGCCAAGATGACCGTGGTGACCGACAAGCGGGAGCCCGAAGAGCTGGCCGACGAGATCATGAAGGGGCTGCCCGGGTGAGCGCCACCAGGATCCACGTGCGGGGCGACAGCCCGTACGACGTCGTCGTCGGCACCGGCGTGCTCGCCGAGCTGACCACGCTGCTCAAGCCCGGCGTGCGCACCGTCGCCGTCATCGCGCCCGAGACGCTGCCCGAGATCACCAGGCCGGTCCGCGAGGCGCTCGAAGGCGCCGGCTACGAGGTGGCCGAGCTGACCGTGCCCGACGGCGAGCAGTGCAAGACCGTCGAGGTGGCCGCGCGGCTCTGGTCCGAGCTGGGCCGCCACGGCGTGACCCGCTCCGACGCCGTGGTGGGCGTCGGCGGGGGCGCGACCACCGACCTCGCCGGGTTCGTGGCCGCCACGTGGCTGCGCGGCGTCCAGGTGGTGCTCGTGCCCACCACGCTGCTCGCCATGGTCGACGCCGCCGTCGGCGGCAAGAACGGCATCGACACCGCCGAGGGTAAGAACCTCGTCGGCACCTTCCTGCCGCCCGCCGGCGTGCTGTGCGAGCTGTCCACGCTGGCCGGGCTGCCCAAGGCCGACTACGTCGCGGGCCTCGCCGAGATCATCAAGGGCGGCTTCATCGCCGACCCCGAGATCCTGCGGCTCGTCGAGTCCGACCCCGAGGCCGCCACCCGCCCCGACGGCCCGCACACCCGCGAGCTGATCGAGCGCAAGATCCGGGTCAAGGCCGACGTCGTGGGCGCCGACCTGCGCGAGGCCGGGTTGCGTGAGATCCTCAACTACGGCCACACGCTCGCCCACGCCATCGAGCGCGACGAGCACTACACGATCCGCCACGGCGAGGCCGTCGCCATCGGCATGGTCTACGCCGCCGAGCTGTCCAGGCTGTCCGGCCGCGCCGACGTCGTCGACCGCACCCGCTCCATCCTCACCTCCGTGGGCCTGCCGATCAGCCACCGCGCCGACGCCTGGCCGCGGCTGCGCGACCACATGCGGCTCGACAAGAAGAACCGCGGCGCCAAGCAGCGGTTCGTCGTGCTCGACGACCTGGCCAGGCCCGGCCGCCTCGAAGACCCCGCGGAAGAGCTGCTCGAAGCCGCCTACAAGGAGATCTCCGCATGATCCTCGTCCTCAACGGCCCCAACCTGGGCCGGCTCGGCGTCCGCGAGCCCGACGTCTACGGCTCCGAGACTCTGGAGGACCTCGCCGCCCTCTGCCGCGACACCGGCCGCAAGCTCGGCCACCACGTCGAGGTGCGCCAGACGGACGACGAGGCCGAGATGATCGGCTGGATCCACGAGGCGTGCGACGGCCGCATCCCGGTGGTGCTCAACCCCGCCGCGTTCACCCACTACTCCTACGCGCTCAAGGACGCCATCGCCCAGCGCACCGCCCCGCTCATCGAGGTTCACATCTCCAACCCCGCGGCGAGGGAAGAGTTTCGCCATACCTCCGTCGTGGCCGGGGTGGCGACGGGCACGATCGCCGGCTTCGGACTACAGTCATACGTCCTTGCGCTGCACGCTATCGCGGAGATGATCACCACCTCATGAGGCACTACAAGTCCTTCGTCGCGCTCGGCGACAGCTTCACAGAAGGACTGAACGATCCCGGTCCGGACGGGCACTACCGTGGCTGGGCCGACCGGGTGGCCGAGCGGCTCGCCGCCGATGACCCCTCCTTCCGCTACGCCAACCTCGCCGTCCGCGGCAAGCTCCTCGACCAGGTCGTGGCCGAGCAGGTGCCGCCGGCCGTCGACATGGCGCCCGACCTGGTCAGCTTCTGCGCCGGAGGCAACGACCTGCTCAGGCCGGGCAGCGACCCCGACGTGATGGCCAAGACGCTCGCGCGGGCCGTGCGCGACCTGCGCTCCGGCGGGGCCGACGTGCTGCTGTTCACCGGGGTGGACCCGCGTGACACGCCCATCATGCGCCGCCTGCGCGGCAAGTTCGCCATCTACTACCTGCACCTGCGCTCCATCGCCGACCTGTACGGCTGCAAGCTCGTCGACCAGTGGTCCATGCAGGGGCTACGCGACTGGCGGGCCTGGAGCGCCGACCGGCTGCACATGAACGAGGACGGTCACCGGCTGGTGGCCGCCCGCGTGCTCGACGTGCTGGGCGTGCCGTTCGAGGAGGACTGGCGCAAGGAGTGGCCGCCGCGCACCGTCGATCCCCGCACCCGGCGGCGCGAGGACGCCCAATGGATCAAGGAGCACCTGGTGCCGTGGGTGTCGCGCCGGATCCGCGGCGTCTCCTCCGGCGACGGCCTCTCGCCGAAGCGCCCCGAGCTCGCCCCCTGGGCCTGATCGCTCGGCCGGGCGGCGCGCTGTAGGACAGCCTCCAGGACAGCCAGGCCCCGACGGTCTCGGGCCTGTCGTCCAGGACGATCAGCCGCCCGTCCCGCAGTCCCAGCCGCCATGGTTCCCTGAGCGGTTCGCCGGGGTGGATGCCATCACCGACGGAGCCCGCCCCCGCCGTCGCCGGCGGGGACGTCAGGAGGAGGCGGCGGCGAGGCGCTTGAGCGCGGCGCGCGGAACGGCCGGGTCGGTGGTGCGCCAGAACGGCGGCAGCGAGCCCAGCAGGAACCCGCTGTAGCGGGCCGTCACCAGCCGCGGATCGAGCACCGCGATGACCCCCTTGTCGTCCTGCGACCGCAGCAGCCGCCCGACGCCCTGCGCCAGCAGCAGCGCGGCGTGGTTGGCCGCCACGGCCATGAACCCGTTGCCGCCCTTGGCGGCCACGTGGCGCTGCCTGGCGGAGGTCAGCGGGTCGTCGGGACGGGGGAACGGCACCCGGTCGATGATGACCAGCCGCAGCGAGGGCCCGGGGACGTCGACGCCCTGCCACAGCGACAGCGTCCCGAACAGGCAGGTCGGCTCGTCCTCCGCGAACTGCTTGACCAGCAGCATCGTCGAGTCGTCGCCCTGGCACAGCAGCGGCACGTCGAGCCGGTCGCGCAGCGCCTCGGTCGCCGCCTTGGCGGCGCGCATCGAGGAGAACAGCCCCAGCGTGCGCCCGCCGGCCGCCTCGATCAGCTCGGCGATCTCGTCGAGGTACGCCTGCGGCAGCCCGTCGCGGCCCGGCTGGGGGAGGTGTTTGGCGACGTACAGGATGCCCGAGCGCGGATGGTCGAAGGGCGAGCCGACGTCGATGCCCTGCCAGTCCTTACCGGCCTCGCCGAGCCCCCACTGGGCGGCCAGCGCGTCGAACGTGCCGCCGAGCGCCAGCGTGGCCGAGGTGAGCACGACCGTGCGCTCGCCGAACAGCTTGTCGCGCAGCATGCCGCTGACGCTGAGCGGCGCCACCCGCAGCACGGGCGGGCGGCGGTCGCTGCCCGGGTCGAGCCAGACGACCTCGGCGCGGTCGGCCTCGGTGGCGTGGCCGTAGGCGTCGAGCATGCGCACGGCGGTGTCGTGCACCTCGTCGAGCGCGGTGAACGCGGCCTTGCGCTGGCCCGCCTTGTCGGGGTCGTCTTTGTCGGCGTTGCGCGGCCCCAGGGCGGTGATGCAGCGCCAGGCGGTGTCGCGGATGGCCTGCAGGGTCAGCCCCAGCACCTGCGGCAGCTCGTCGATGCGGCCGGGCGGCGCGGCGGCCAGCAGCGCCTTGAGGTCTTCGCCCGCCTCCATGAGCTGGTCGGCGATGGGCTGGTCGATGAGGCGGCCCACGCGGCGTACGGCGAGCATGACCGACGCCTCCGACAGCTCCGACGTCACCACGGACGTCACCCTGTCGACCAGCTCGTGCGCCTCGTCGACCACCACGACCTCGTGCTCGGGCAGCACCGGCAGCTCGCCCATGGCGTCGATGGCGAGCAGCGCGTGGTTGGTCACGACGACGTCGGCCTCGCCCGCGCGCGCCCTGGCCAGCTCGGCGAAGCACTCCGCGCCGCTCGGGCAGCGGCTCGCGCCCAGGCACTCCTGCGCGCTCACCGAGAACTGCCGCCACGCCTGGTCGCTCACGCCCGGCACCAGCTCGTCGCGGTCGCCGGTCTCGGTCTCCTCGGCCCACTGCTGGATGCGCTGCACCATGCGCCCGGTGGCGCTCACCTCGCGCGGGTCGAAGAGCTGGTCCTGCTCGTCCTCCTCGGGCCAGCCGGCGGACGCCTTGTAGCGGCACAGGTAGTTACGGCGGCCCTTGAGTATCGCGTACGTCGGCTCGTGCGGCAGCTCCTTGCCGAGCGCCTCAGCCAGGCGGGGCAGGTCGCGATCGACGAGCTGGCGCTGCAGCGCGATGGTGGCGGTGGAGACCACGACGGGTTTGTCGCTGTCCATCGCGTGGCGGATGGACGGCACCAGATAGGCCAGCGACTTTCCCGTGCCCGTGCCCGCCTGGACGGCCAGATGCTCCTTGGCGTCGATGGCGCGTTGCACGGCCCGCACCATGGTGATCTGGCCTTCGCGTTCGCTTCCTCCAAGAGCGCTGACCGCGATGCTGAGCAGTTCTTCCACTGGCGGGAGATGGGAATCGGGCACGGCAGTAAACGCTACCCGCATTCCGGGGCCGCCGCGCCGAACGCGGTGTGATCGGCCAGACGCATCCCGGCGTTCCGGAAAACTCCCGGCGGGTTGCGTGGCACACTGGGCGATCGGAACGCCAACTGGTAGGTGGGGGATTTCACCGGACGTGACCAGGGGGGTTCTGGGAGTAGATGGGAAGGCCGGTTAAGTAGGGTTTTCCGGGGTTGAGTGGACGAATAAAGGCTGGTTAAAGCAGTATGTCTGCCATGTCGGAAGTTGTCCCGTTGCCGTCGTTCGGCGAAGTCTTCTTCGATGCGCGAGGTCAGGAGCGGTGTCTGCGTGTCACGTGGCATGAGGGCACCCTCGTCCTCAGCCTGTGGCGCGGGGAGATGTGCACTGCGAGCTTCCGCATGCCGATGGAGGATGTCGGCCGGCTGCTCGACACCCTCGACGAGGGGTACGCCGAGGCGACCGGCGAGCAGGCCGCCGTGCCCGCGCACGACCCGGGCACCGAGGTCATCCCCGGCACCGGCCAGTACCACCGGCCGCCCCAGCCCGGGCAGGCCCCGCCCCAGCAGGCCCAGCAGGACCGGCAGCACGCGCAGCAGCCCGCCCAGCAACGCGGACAGCAGGAGCGGCAGCAGCCGCAGCACGCGCAGGCCTCGCCGCTCGACGACCGCCCGACGGCGGCGCTCTCGCCGAACGACGTGCTGGTGGCCAGGGGCAACCCGCCGCAGGACAAGCTCGTCGCCTCGTACGGCGACTCGGGCGCGCGCGACGCCTACGGCGAGACCACCGCGCCCCGCGAGTCCTTCAAAGACCAGCGCGCCCCCTTCACGGGCCCGCAGTACGTCGACTCGACCGCCCCGCAGCCGAAGTACACCGGCGACCCCTTCAGCGGCCCGCAGTACACCGGCGACCCGCTCAGCGATCCCCGCTACGCCCAGCCGCAGGGCCGCCAGGCCGAGCCGTTCACCGGCCCGCAGTACGTGGATCAGGACCGCGGCTACCAGATGCCCGCCGAGCAGCGCCGACCGTCGCCGGTGAACACCGACCCGCTCGGCTTCCCCTCGCAGGCCGCCGACCCGTACCAGCAGTCGCAGCCGCGCCGCGACCAGTACTCCGCCGACCCCTACCCTTCTGACCCGTACCCGTCCGACCCGTACCCGTCCGACCCGTACGGTGGCCGGCGTTCCGACGGCTACGCCCAGCCCCAGCAGCAGGCCCAGCCGCAGCCGACCGTGGCGGGCCTCGGCACGCCCATGCACGGCATCCCCGGCGCGGGCCGCCGCCGCCCGGCGCCTCAGCCCGCCGCCGACGACTACGGCTCCTACCAGAACCCGGCGGCCAACCTGGTCGACCCGCTGCTGTCGCTCGGCCGGCAGGAGCAGCAGTACCCGCAGTCCGAGGCCGAGATGACCCGCCCGTACGTGGACCCCATGTTCTCCACGGGCGAGCGCCTGCGCCCCGAGCAGCAGCCGGACTACCACGAGAGAAGCGACCGCAGGGAGTGGTGAAACCCGGCCTGCCGCCGCCAGGTACGCTTCAGCGCGGAACGACCTGCTGAGGCGATCACATCCAGACGCGGGGGGCACTCGTGGGTTCGAGCGGTGGCCTGCAACTGCTGTTGCTGGCCGGCGGCGCGGTCGCGGTCGCGGCGCTCGCACGGCGGCACAACTGGCCGGCTCCGCTGCTGCTGGTGGCGGCCGGGCTGGTGGTCTCGCCGCTGCTGCCCGAGGTGCCGCTCGACCCCGAGCTGGTGCTCTACGTCTTCCTGCCGCCGCTGCTCTACTCCGCCGCGCTCAACAGCTCCTATCAGCGGCTGCGCGACGTCAGGCGTCCCGTCGCGCTGCTGTCGGTGGGGCTGGTGCTGTTCACCGCCGTCGTGGCCGGGCTGCTCGTCCACCTGCTGCTGCCGAGCCTGCCGCTCGCGCTGGCGTTCGCGCTCGGCGCGATCATCGCGCCGCCCGACGCGGTGGCGGCCGTCGCGGTCGGCCGCAGGCTCGGGCTGCCGCGCAGGACGCTGACCATCCTCGTCGGCGAGAGCCTGTTCAACGACGCCACCGCGCTCACCCTCTACAGGGTCGCCATCGGGGCGGCCACCGGCGGCGCGATCAGCCTCTGGGCGGGCCTCGGCGAGTTCCTGCTGGCCGCGCTCGGCGGGGTGGCTATCGGCCTGGCGCTGGCGCTGGCGTGCGCCTGGGTGCTCGAACGCCTCAGCGACTCGATGGTCGAGACCACGGTGATGCTGCTCATCCCGTTCGGCGCGTACCTCGCCGGCGAGTCGCTGCACGCCTCCGGCGTGATCGCCGTCGTGGTCGTCGGCCTCTACCTCGGCCATCGCATGCACCTGCGCGGCTTCAGCACCCGGCTGGTGGCCGGCGCCGTCTGGAAGGTCGTCGCCTTCTTCCTCGAAGCGATCGTGTTCGCGCTGATCGGGCTGCAGCTCGTGCCCGTCGTGCGCGGCATCACGGGCTACCGGCCCTGGGAGGTGGCGCTCTACGCGGCGGTGGTGCTGGCCGCGGTGATCGCCGCCAGGTTCGCCTGGGTGTTCGCGCTGGCGCCGCTCATCAGGGCGGCACCCAGGACCGATGTCCGGCAGGCCGTGGTGCTCAGCTGGGCGGGCATGCGCGGCGTGGTCTCGCTGGCGGCCGCGTTCGCCATCCCCGAGAGCGTGCCCGCGCGCGACCGGGCGCTGCTGCTGTTCCTGACGTTCACCACCGTGATCGGCACGCTGCTCATCCAGGGCACCACGTTCCCCACGCTGATCAGGAAGCTGCACGTGTCGACCAGGAAGGAGCGCTATGAGGACCTGCTCGCCGAGGCGGCCGCCCAGCAGGCGGCGCTGGAGGCGGGGCAGGCGGAGCTCGACCGGCTCGTCGCCGAGCTGGGCCACGAGCCCGACAAAATCCAGAAACAGGTCATCGACCAGCTCAGGGAGAACGCCTGGTGGCGGTCGCTGGCCGCCTGGGAACGCCTCGGCGGCGGCACCGGGCCAGACGGCGCCGAGACGCCGAGCACGCTCTATCGCCGGATGCGGCGCGAGATGCTGAAGGCCGAGCGCAAGGTCTTCGTCCGCCTGCGCGACGAGCGGCGCCTGGACGACGAGGTGCTGCGCCAGGTGATGACCCAGCTCGACTTCGAAGAGGCCATGCTCGACCGCTGACGCCCCGGATGCTTCGGGAAGCCGCGAGCGGGAGCCCCGGTGGGGTCAGCCCAGCTCGTTGTCCACGAAGCACCAGCGCCAGGTCTCACCCGGCTGGAACGACTGGATGACCGGATGTTCGGTCTCGTGGAAGTGCGCGGTGGCGTGCTTGCCGGGGGAGGAGTCGCAGCAGCCGATGTGGCCGCACTCCAGGCAGCGCCGCAGATGCACCCACGGCCAGCCGAGGGACAGGCACTCCTCGCACCCGTCCGGCGTCTTCGCGGGCGGGTCGCCCGCCTGTGCCAGATGCTCGCACGTCGCCATGGGGAAATCCTATGCCCGGCGAAACGATCACCCATGGGGCGGGGCAGGGGCATGGGGACGCGTAGGATGCCTGCGCACGTCGAGGAGGCTGACATGGGAGTCACAGAGGGGACGATGACCGGGATCCCGCCGGTCGTGGTGCGCCGGGCGCTGCCGACCGAGCCCGCCGTACGCGCGTCGAAGTCCCTGTTCCTGGCCGAGGCCGAGCGGCAGGGGCTCAAGGCCGGCCGCCGCATGCTGTACGTGGGCCAGGAGCCCGCCCCCGAGCACATCGCCGAAGGCCTGCGCGTGGCGGCGGGCACCGGCGTCATCGCGCGGCGCAAGCTGCTGACCGCCTCCGACGTCCCCGTACGCATCGCCACCAGCTACTTCCGCGCCGACCTCTTCGCCGGCACGCGCATCGCCGAGCCCGGTTTCGTGCGGCCGTCGCTGCAGTCGGCGCTGGAGTCGCTGGGCCACGCGTTCGGGCACGCCGAGGAGACGCTGATCGCCCGGCCGCCGACGGACTTCGAGCGGGAGACGCTGGAGCTGGCGGCGGGGGAGTGGGTCGTCCAGGTGCTGCGGACGAGCTACTCGACCGAGGACGTCCCGATCCACGCCCTGGAGACGATCTGCGCCGCCACCCGCCACATCTTCACCGTCACCCAGGTGACGGGGCACGACGAGTTCTGACCTTTCCTCGGCCGTTCCCGGCGGATCGAGAATGTCGGTGGGCGGTGGCAGGATGCCGGGCATGATCCTGGGGAAAGTCATGCTCACCGGCGCTGCCGGGCGGGTCGGGTCGGTGCTGCGCGAGCCCTTGCTGCGCCGGGTGCGCCGGTTGGTCTCGGTCGATCGGGTGCCGCTGACCGCGCTGGCGGCGCACGAAGAGGTCGTACGCGCCGAGCTGGGCGGCGCCGACGACGTGATGCCGCTGGTCGAGGGCGCCGACGCGGTGGTGCACCTCGCGGGCGTGCCGGACGAGGCGCCGCTGCCCGACCTCCTCGAGGGCAACGTGCTGGGCACCCACCACGTGCTGGAGGCGGCCCGGCGCACCGGCGTGCGGCGCGTCGTGCTGGCGAGCAGCAACCGCCTCACGGGCTGCTACCCGGCCGCGCAGACCGTCTCGCCCGCGATGCCGCCCAGGCCCGACGGGCTCTACGGCGTCAGCAAGGTCGCCGTCGAGGCCCTGGGGCGGCTCTACGCCGACAAGTTCGGGCTGGAAGTGGTGTGCCTGCGCATCGGCAGCCTGGAGCCCGAGCCCACCGACCCCCGCCACCTGGCCACCTGGCTCAGCCCGCGCGACTGCGCCGGGTTCGTCTGGGCCGCCGTGACCTGCCCCGAGGTGTCGTTCCTCGCCGCGTACGCGGTGTCGGCCAACACCCGCCGCTTCTGGGAGCTGGACGAGCGTCTGGGCTATCAGCCGCTTGACGACGCGGAGACGTACCTCGACCGCCTCCCCGCAGAGGCGGCCTCCTATCCGGGCGGAGCGCTCCAGGGCGGCGTCTACGCCTCCCCCGGC
Source organism: Nonomuraea sp. NPDC052634 (assembly GCF_040678535.1). NCBI lineage: Bacteria > Bacillati > Actinomycetota > Actinomycetes > Streptosporangiales > Streptosporangiaceae > Nonomuraea > Nonomuraea sp. NPDC052634. Next base: position 217,304 of record NZ_JBFATY010000009.1, read on the forward strand.
TTCACCCTCCCGCACCTGCTCAGCACCCGGCCGGCCCGAGACTGACCACATCGCCCCTGCGACGGTTGCCAGGGTGCCCGGTCGCGCGCTGGAGGCAGGTGCGCGGTGGCCGGGCGGGGGCATGGCTCGGCACATCGCCGTCGAGAGGCCGACCGAGCCGCCCCTGCCTCGGTCGTCGCCGGGGTCGCCCGGTCGCGCGCTGCGGACGCGAAGGGCGGGGCATGCGCGGGGCCCGGCGAGGCTGTGGCCGGATGCCTGCGCCGGGCCCGCATCAGCGGCGGGCGATTCGCGTGCTCACCGCTGAGGGTCCGAGCTCGGAGCCGGGCCGGCCGACGTGGTGGCGGTGGGGGAGGGGCCGGGCGTGGTGCCTTCCTCGCCCTCGCCTTTCTTGTCCTTCTTCTCCTTCGGGTCCGGTTCCGGGCGGCAGCCGGTCGTGCAGCCCTCGAAGCGGCTGGTGATGATCGGGGTGAACGGGGTGGGCGGGACCTTGCGCAACGCCTGGATCATGGTGTCGCGCCAGATCGGCCCGGGGACGCTGGCCCCCTGCACCGACCCGTAGTAGCGGCCGCCGATCGTCACCCCCGTCAGCTTGTACTGCTGCGAGCCGCGCGGGTCGCCGAGGCTGACGGCGCCCGCCAGGTCGGGGGTGAAGCCGGCGAACCAGGCCGAGGCGTACCCGTCGGTGGTGCCGGTCTTGCCGGCGGCGGGCCGCCCGATGCCGCCGACGCCCCGCATCGTCCCGTCGGTGAACACGCCGGACAGCACCTCGGCGGTGGCGTCGGCGATGGCGGGCTCCAGCGCCTGGCGGCACTTGGGGCGGTAGCGGGTGGTCTTGCCGTCCCTGTCGGTGATGTGGGTGATGGCCATCGGCGCGCAGTACGTGCCGCGCGCACCGATCGCCGCGTAGGCGGAGGCCACCGTCACCGGGTCGGTCTCGTTGATGCCGAGCGTGAACGTCTCGTACTCCTGCAGCTTCTTGCCGTCCGCGCGCCGGATGCCGAGCGACTTGGCGGTCTTGACGGTGTCGCAGAGGCCGACCCGCTGCTCCAGCTCCATGAAGAAGGTGTTCACGGAGTTCCAGGTGCCGGTGCGCAGCGTCTTCCAGCCGGGCGAGCCTTCGTCGTTGGTGACGGTGTGCGAAGGGTCGCCGATGTTCTGGCCCGCGCAGTTCTTGAACGTCGAGTACGCCGGCGCCCGGTAACCGGCGCCCGCGGCGAGCCCGTCGTCCAGCTTCATGCCCTTCTTCAGGGCGGTGATCAGCGTGAACGTCTTCATCGTCGAGCCGGGCTGGAATCCGACCCCGCCCCCGTGCGCGGCGTCGGCGACCACGTTGTAGGAGATCTCGTTCTTGGCGGCGTCCGTGCCGTAGCGGCGGCTGGCGGCCATCGCCCTGATCGCACCGCTGCCCGGCTCGACCAGGGCCTCGGCGGCGACGGGCCGGTCGGAGGCGTGGACGTAGCGCTTGATGGCGCGCTCGGCGGCGGCCTGCATCTTCGGGTCGAGCGTGGTCCTGATGGTCAGCCCGCCCCGGTTGAGCATGGCCAGCCGGGCCTTCGCGGTACGGCCGAAGTCCGGATTGCTGAGAATCTCGTGCCGTACATAAAGGCAGAAGTACGGATATTTGCTGCCTTCGCAGCCTCCGGGAAGCCGCGTCCCCTTGTACCCGAGCTTGGTCGCCTTGGCTTCGGCCGCCTCCTCCGGCGTGATCTTCCCCAGCTCCGCCATCCGGTTCAGCACCACGTTCCTGCGGTTCAGCAGCCGTTTCCGGTGCTCCGGGCCGAGGTTGGGGTCGGTGGCGTTCGGGTCCTGCACCGCGCCGGCCAGCGTGGCGGCCTGCGGCAGCGTCAGGTCGGCCGCGCGCACGCCGAAGAACCGCTTGGCGGCGGCCTCGACACCGTACGCGCTCGCGCCGAAGTACGCGATGTTCAGATACTTCTCGAGGATCTGGTCCTTGGTGTACTTCTGCTCGATCCCCATCGCATAGCGCAGCTCGTTGAGCTTGCGCGTGTAGCTGGCCTCGACGGCCGCGTTCCGCTCCTCCTCGGTGTCGGCCGAATTGAGCAGCACCTGCTTGACGTACTGCTGGGTGATGCTCGACCCGCCCTGGCTGGTGCGGCCCGTCTGCAGGTTGGTGGCGAGGGCGCGCAGCGTGCCCTCGATGTCGATCGCCCCGTGCTCGTAGAAGCGGTAGTCCTCGATGGCCACGATCGCGGTCCGCATCACCTCGGCGATCTCGTCGAGGCCGACGATCTCGCGGTACTCCTCGTAGAAGCGGGCGATCTCGTTGCCCTTGGCGTCCTGCACGATCGTGACCTCGGCGGGCGGCGGCTCGGCGAGGTCGACCGGCCTGAGGTTCACCTCGTCGGCCGCCGCCACGAACCCGGCCCCCATGCCCCCGATGGCCGGGATCGCGATCCCGGCCACCAGCACGCCCGCCCCCGTGGCGGCGGCGGCGAGCCGCAGCAGCTTGGTCCCCCGTCCGCGCATCAGAGCCTGCCGAGCCCGCGGGCCAGAATCGTCGCGGTCCGCGCGATCACCTTGTTGTCGATCGGCTGCCCGGCCTCCTTGCGGTTGGTGTAGATGGCAAGGATGATCGGCGCGCCGGACCGGCCGGACGGCCAGGCGATCGCGATGTCGTTGCCCGCGCCGATCTCGTCATTGCTGCCGGTCTTGTCGCCGATCGTCCACTTCTTCGGCAGGCCGGCGCGGATGCGCGCGTCACCGGTCTCGTTCGCGATGAGCCAGCCGTTCAGCCGCGCGCGGTCCTTCGGGTGCAGCGCGTTCCCGGCGGCGAGCCTGCGCAGGTCACGGGCGGCGGCCGCGGGGGTGGTGGTGTCGCGCTTCTCCTTCGGCGTCCAGACGTTCAGCTCGACCTCCCAGCGGTCGAGCCGCGAGACCGGGTCCTTGAGCGTACGCAGGTACTTGGTCAGCCCGGCAGGACCGCCGATCTGCTTGAGCACCATGTTGCCCGCGGTGTTGTCGCTCAGCGTGATGGCGGCCTTGCAGAGCTGCGCGACCGTCAGCCCGTCCTTGACATGCTTCTCGGTAGTCGGCGAGTGCGGCTTGAGGTCGGCCGCCGTCCACTTCACCCGCTTGTTCATCAGGCCGGGCTCGGAGGTGCGCGCCTTGTGCAGCGTGGCCCCGCACGCCAACGCCTTGAACGTCGACAGCAGCGGGAACCGCTCACCCGATCGGTAACCCACCGTCCTCCCCGTCGCCGTGTCGATCGCGTACGCCCCGATGCGCCCCTTGAAGGACGCCTCCAGCGCCCGCAGCTCCTTGCTGACCCATGCCTGCCCGGCAGGCTCCGCGGTGACCGCCGCGGCTGCCGCGGTGGCCGGGCTCGCGGTCGCGGCCCCGCCCGCCAGCAGAGAGATCGTCAGAGCAGTCGCCTGCAGCGCGGCCGCAAGCCGCCGGGCACGAAGCTGTCGCATGCCATGTCCTTGCCGTCGTTCGATCAGATCAGAGGGCAGGAGCAAAGCAGACGCGAAAGCACGATGTCTAATAGCGATATCGCGAAAGTATTCATATCGCTTTCCATATCCTTGCAGGTCAGAGCCCTGGTGGGAGGGACGGGGCCCGACGGTGGACGGTCAGAGGTACGGCGGTGGAGGGTCAGATGTCCGACGGTGGAGAGTCGGGGGCCGGGTGGTGGACGGTCAGGGGTCGGGTGGTGGACGGTCAGGGGCCGGGTGGTGGACGGTCAGGGGCCGGGTGGTGGACGGTCAGGGGTCGGGTGGTGGAGGTGTACCGGATGGTCGTGATCGTCGCCGGTCCCCCATGCACGGTCTCCACAAGGTGTGCGCTCGGTCACGTCACGTGGCCGAGCGCTTGGGTAGGGTCAAGGTATGCGTCCACTCAAGAGCCGGTACGTGCCCCTGGCCCTTTTCGCCTCGTGCGTGTTCGCGGCCGGTTGTAGCGACGTCAACGAGACCATCGACAAGGCCCAGGCGTGCATCGAGGCGCCGAAGATCGTCTCTGAGCTGGCCGCCGAGCTCACCAAGCTGACCGACGACCCCGAGGCCATGGACAAGGCGATCGACGACGCCGCGGCCAAGCTGAGCGACGTGGCCGACACCGCGGCCAACACGACGCTCAAGGAGGCGAGCGACAGCCTCGCCGCGACGCTGACCGGCATCACGATCGACGACGTCAACGACGCGGTCGACGCGGCGCAGAAGGTCGCCACGGAAAGCGCCGAATACGTGAAACGGGTGGCCCAGGCCTGCAGCTGAGACGCCGACAATCCCGGCTTCTCTAGGGGAAATGGGGACGAAATACCCTTTTTTCCATGGAACCCGACCCGCGTTTCACCTTGGCCAATGAACGCACATTCCTCACCTGGCTGAGCACGGCGCTGGCACTCAGCGCGGGTGGGGTGGCCATGGCGGCGGTGCCGTCCGACGTGTTCGTGCCGTGGATCCGTACGACGCTGGCCATCGTCCTCGTCACCCTCTCCGCACTGGCGGCCGGCATGGCCTACCCGCGCTGGCGCAACATCCAGCGCGCGCTGCGCGACCAGGCGCCGCTCCCGCCGCCCGCGCTGGCGGCCGTCTTCGGTTACGGCGTCGCCGCCGTGGCCGTGGTCGCCCTCGTCCTGATCATCCTGTCGGCGCGGGCCTGACCGGCGAGGCCCGGCGTGGGGATGACCCCGGAAGAGGAGATCTGGGACCAGGGCCTGCAGAGCGAGCGCACCCGGCTGGCCTGGGTGCGCACGGCCGTGGCGCTGTCCACCGGCGGGCTGGGCGCGGCCGGCCTCGCCGTTCGCAGCGGCCTGCCGGTGCCGGCGATCGCCGCGTTCGCGCTGGCCGCGCTCTGCGGCGGCGTACTGCTGATCAGGACCAGGCTGCGCTTCCGGCGCGTGCAGGCGGCCCTGCACCACGGCCGGCCCCTGGACTCCGGGCTCGACGCGCTCTTCGCCTGGCTCGGCACGCTCAGCGTCGTCGCAGGCTCCGTGATCTTCGTGTTCACCGTCAGGTGAGGCCGGGTTGCGGCAGGTCAGGAGGGAGGCGGACACTCGAAAGGGGGGTGACCTCATGGAAGAAGAACTGAGGATCGTGCCTTTCGAGTGTCAGCGCTGCTGGCACGTCTGGGAGGAGGACTACGTCGTCAGGCACCAGGAGGACCAGCACGGCAACGCGGCCGAGATCTGGCTGCGGAACGGGCTGCCCGTACCGCCGCCCTCGGCGGCCGCCGTCTGCCCGAAGTGCGGCTGCCAGAAGGCCAAGGTGTTCCCTGACGGCTACCTGACACGCCATCCGGAGCTGATCAAACAGGCGGAGCCCGCAGCCCCCGACGAGACGCCGCTGCTCAGCCCGGTACGCCGGCCGCTGTACTGACTCCCGCCGGGGAACGGCGTGCGCCGCCCCGGCCAGTCCCGAAGGAAGACCGGCCCGGAGGAAAGACCAGCCCGAGGGAAGACCGCCCCGGAGGAACCGGCTCCGGAGGGAGGCCGGCTCCGGAGGAACCGGTTCCGGAGAGGAAGGCCGGCTCCGGTGCCGCGATCGGCGCCGGAACCGGCCCATTGAACCCCCTAGCTGAGGCTCTCCAGCCACGCCTGGTGCAGCCCGGCGAACCGGCCTGAGGCGGCGATGAGCTGGTCCGGCGGCCCGTCCTCGACGATGCGGCCGTGATCCATCACCAGCACCCGGTCCGCGATCTCCACGGTGGACAGCCGGTGCGCGATGATCAGCGCGGTGCGCTCGGCCAGGATCGTCCGCAGCGCCCGCTGCACCAGCCGCTCGCTCGGCACGTCGAGGCTGGAGGTGGCCTCGTCGAGGATGAGCACGGCGGGGTCGGCGAGGAACGCCCGCGCGAACGCGACGAGCTGGCGCTGTCCCGCCGACATGCGGCCGCCGCGCTTGCCCACCTCGGTGTCGTAGCCGTCGGGCAGCGCCGAGATGAACTCGTGGGCGCCGATCGCCCTGGCGGCCTCGCGTACCTGGTGGTCGGTGGCGTCGGGGCGGCCGAACCTGATGTTGTCGGCGACCGTGCCCTCGAACAGGAAGTTCTCCTGTGTCACCATGACCACGGCCTGGCGCAGCGTGGCCTCGTCGAGCGAGCGCAGATCCACGCCGTCGAGCAGCACGCGGCCCTCGGTCGGGTCGTAGAAGCGGGAGATCAGCTTGGCCAGCGTGGTCTTGCCCGCGCCGGTCGCGCCGACCAGCGCCACGCTCTGCCCGGCCGGGATGGTCAGGTCGAGGCGCGGCAGGATCGGCATCTCCTTGACGTAGGCGAACTCGACGCCGTCGAAGCGGACGTTGCCCTTGGCCCGGCCGCCCGGCAGCGCGACGGGCTCGCGCGGCTCGGGCACGGAGGGCTCCTCCTCCAGCACGCCGGACAGCTTCTCCAGCGCCGCGCCGGCCGACTGCAGCGTGTTGTAGAACTGGCTGATCTCTTGCATCGGCTCGTAGAACTGCCGCAGATAGAGCATGAAACCGGCGAGCACGCCGACCTCCACCTCGCCGTGCAGGGCGAGGTAGCCGCCGTAGAGCAGCACCGCGCCGATCGTCATGTTGCCGATCAGCTTGATGCCGGTCATGAACGTCGCGCCGAGGATCATGCTGCGCGCGTTCGCCTCGCGATAGTCCTCGTTGAGCTGCTCGAAGATGTCCTGGTTACGCGGCTCCCTGCGGAACGCCTGCACCGCGCGGATGCCGATCATCGACTCCACGAAGTGCACGATCACCAGGGCGACCGTCTCGCGGGTGCGCCGGTAGACCACGGCCGACTGCCGCTGGAACCACTTGGTGAACAACAGCAGCAGCGGCAGCGGGATCAGCGCCACCAGACCCAGGTGCACGTCCAGCACCAGCAGCAGTACCGCCGTGCCGACCAGCGTCAGCACCGCCTTGACCAGCGCGTCGAAGCCCGACTGCACCAGCTCGGCGATGGCCTCGACGTCCGAGGTCAGCCGGGAGATCACCCGGCCCGAGGTGTACTGCTCGTGGAAGCTCAGCGACAGCCGCTGGAAGTGGTCGAACACCCTCCTGCGCAGCGTCAGCAGGATGTTCTGGCCGATCGAGCCCATCAGGCGCAGGAAAGCCCGGCGGGTCAGCGCCTGGGTGACCGCGGCGGCCAGGATCACCGCGACCACCGTCAGTAGCACTGTCGGGGCCTCGCCGCCGGTGATCGGCGGGATGCCCCGGTCGATGCCGACCGAGACCAGGAACGGGATCGACAGCCCGGCCGCGTTCGAGACCACGATGATCAGGACGAGCAGCGCGATCTTCTTGCGGTACGGCCTGAGCAGGTCGCCGAGCAGCCGCCGCGAGCGGGCCCGCAGCAGCACCGACACCTTCTCCGGCAGCTCGTCCTGGTCCTCGGAGGCGACGCCGCGCCAGGAGGCGCTGGAGGCGTTCTTTTCGGGAGCCGTCGTGGTCATCGCAGCGCTCCTTCCGACGCGTCGTCGAAGTCGGCGTCCTGCGCCAGCAGCTCGCGGTATTCGGGCACCTCCGCCAGCAGCTCGCGGTGCTGGCCGACGTGGGTGATCGTGCCGTCGCGCAGCAGCGCGACCTTGTCGGCGAGCAGCACCGTCGAGGCGCGGTGCGCCACCACGATGCCGGTGGCGTCGCGCAGCACATGGCGCAGCGCCTCCTCGACCAGGGCCTCGGTCTCGGCGTCGAGCGCGGACAGCGTGTCGTCGAGGACGAGGATGCGGGGCTTGCTGAGCACCGCCCTGGCCAGCGCGAGCCGCTGTCGCTGACCGCCGGACAGCGACAGGCCCTGCTCGCCGATGCGGGTGTCGAGGCCCCACGGCAGGTCGTAGACGAACATCGCCTGCGCGGTCCGGATGGCCTGCTCCAGCTCCTCCTCGGTGGCGTCGGACCGGCCCAGCATGAGGTTCTCGCGCACGCTCATCGAGAACAACGTGGGCTCTTCGAACGCGGTGGCCACCACCTGGCGGAGCTGCTTCAGGTCGAGGTCGCGGATGTCCTGGCCGTCGATCGTGACCCGGCCGGAGGTGGGGTCGAGCAGGCGGGGGACCAGCGCGGTCAGCGTGGTCTTGCCCGAGCCCGTCGCGCCGACGATGGCGACCGTCTCACCGGGCTTCACCTCCAGCCAGACGTCGTGCAGCACCGGCTGCTCGGAGTCGGAGAAACGGAAGCCCACGCCCTCGAAGCGCAGGTGGCCGCGGGGGTTCTCCAGCTTCTTCGTGCCGCTCTCGATGGCCGGGACGGTGTCCATGACCTCCATCACGCGGTCGGCGGAGGTCATCGCCTCCTGCGCCATGACCAGGAGGTAGCCGAGGCTCGCCACCGGCCAGACCAGCTGCAGCATCAGCGTCGTGAACGCGACCAGCGCGCCCAGCGTCAGCGCCCCGGAGCCGACCGCCAGCGCGCCCAGCAGCAGCACCAGCGCCAGCGTGATGTTCGGGACGATCTCCAGGAAGGAGAAGAACTTCGACGACAGGCGCACCTTGTCCATCGAGGAGTTGTAGACCTTGAGCGCGGCGTCGTCGTAGCGGTCGTAGACGTGGTGCCGGCGGCCGAAGGCCTTGATCGTGCGGATGCCGATCGCCGACTCCTCGACGAACGTGGCGAGGTCGCCCTGTTCGTCCTGGACCTGCCGGGAGATCTTGATGTAGCGCTTCTCGAAGCGCTGCGAGGTCCACACGATCGGCACGACCGAGGCCAGCACCAGCAGGCCGAGCGGCCAGTACTTGTTGAGCAGCAGGATCGTGACGGTGACGACCTGCAGCACGTTCATGACCAGGAACAACGCGCCGAATCCGAGGAAGCGGCGCATGGTCGACAGGTCGGTTGTGGCACGTGACAACAGCTGGCCCGACTGCCAGTCGCCGTGGAAGGCCATGGGCAGCCGCTGCAGGTGTGCGTACAGGTCGTTGCGGATGGCGGTCTCCAGGCCGAGCACCGGTTTCACCTGGATGTAGCGCCGGAAGAAGATCAGCAGCGCTTCGAGTGCGCCGACGCCGACCGCGAGCAGGCCCAGCGGGAGCAGCCCGTCGGGGTCGCGGTGGGCGATGGGCCCGTCGATGACCTTCTCGATGATGAGCGGAAAGATGATCACCATGGCGATGCCGACGAGAGCGGTCACCCAGATGGTGATCAGACGTAAGACGTAGGGCCGTAGATACGACCGCATGCGCCACAGGGAGTAGGCGCGTGATCGGGAGGATCTGGAGGACGGCAGGGCAGGGCGAGGTTGGTGCGTGTCGGGAGGCATCCCTTCTAATCTAATACGTCGGATCAACCGATTTTCTGTGGCCTTCGGGTGGGTTTCCTGTACATGACGTGGGAAAACGTGAAAGGTCATGCACTTTCGGCGGTCCGTTAACCGTGGTCAACGTCGGAGAAGGAGGGGTCCATGATCGACCAGAACGAGCTGCCGTACCTGCGGCGCTGCGTCGAGCTGGCCCGCCAGGCGCTGGAGGAGGGCGACGAGCCGTTCGGCTCCGTCCTGGTCTCCGGCGACGGCAAGGTGCTCGCCGAGGACCACAACCGCGTCGCATCGGGCGATCGTACGCGGCATCCCGAGTTCGCGCTCGCCCGCTGGTCGGCCGAGAACCTCACGCCCGAGGAGCGCGCCGCCGCCACGGTCTACACCTCAGGGGAGCACTGCCCGATGTGCGCGGCCGCGCACGCCTGGGTCGGGCTCGGCCGCATCGTGTACGCCACGTCCTCGGAACAGCTCTCCGCCTGGCTCGGCGAGCTGGGCGTGCCGCCACCGCCCGTACGCACGCTGCCGATCAACGAGGTCGCGCCCGGCGTGACCGTCGAAGGCCCGGTGCCCGAGCTGGCCGAAGAGGTGCACGAGCTGCACCGCCGCTTCCACGGTGGACGTCCGACATCCGTTTGACCTGGGGTTTGCAGCCCGCGTGGCACAGTCGGTCACATGGTCAACCGCCGCTCCATCAGGGCGAAGATGACGCTGGCGACCGTGGTGTCGTTCGGCGTCGTCCTGCTGGGCGGAGCGGCCCTGATCTCGGTGACGTGGCCGAACAGGGCGCGGGCCGACCTGACGGAGCAGGTGGCCACCGCCAGCCGGCACGTCACCACGATCATCGACAACCGGCGCTTCGACGGCCCCATCCAGCCGCTGAACGGCATCGGTCTGCTGCAGGTCGTCACCTACGACGGCCGTGTGGTCGCCGCCAGCGCCGGGCTGGCCGGCCAGCCGCCGATCACGAACGCCCGGCCCACCGGCGGCGACTCCCAGGTCGACACCCGCGTATGCCGGCCCGAGGGCTGCCTCATCGTGGTCGGCACCAGCAACCGCGCCACCGTCTACGGTCCGGTCGTCGCGTACGCGGCCGTCCGCGAGCCGTTCCTGCTGAACTCGTCGTACCTGCGCCTGGTGCTGTTCGCCTCGGCCGTGCTGCTGCTCGCGCTGATGGCCTGGGGCACCTGGTACGGCGTCGGCCGCGTGCTCGCCCCTGTCGAGGTGATCAGGAGAGGGCTGCAGCGGATCAACGCCGAGGACCTCAGCCGCCGCGTCGCCGTGCCCGACACCCAGGACGAGGTGGCCGAGCTCGCCGTCACCGTCAACGAGACGCTCGACCGGCTGGAGGACGCCGTCGACCGGCACCGGCGCTTCGTCTCCGACGCCTCCCACGAGCTGCGCACCCCCATCACCGGGCTCATGGTCCGCCTGGAGGAGGGCCTGCACGACCGCAGCGAGGCCGACTGGCGGGCCGCGCTCGACGACGCGCGGCGGCTCGCCGACATCGTCGAGGACCTGCTGCTCATGGCCCGCCTCGACGCCGGCGCGCCCGTCAAGAAGAAACGCCTCGACCTCGGCCGCCTCGTGGAGGACGAGGTGGCCCGCCGCCCCTCCCGGCTGCCCGTCACCGTACGCGCCGAACCCGGCGTGTACGTCCGCGGCAACCGGCTCCGCCTCGCCCGCCTCCTCATCAACCTGCTCTCCAACGCCGACCGCTACGGGGACTCCAAGGTGGAGGTGCACGTGCGGAGCAGCGGGGACCAGGCCGTGCTCGAGGTCGTCGACGATGGGCCTGGTATCCCGGAGGAGATGAGAGAGCGGGTGTTCGAGCGGTTCACCCGCCTCGACAAGACGCGGTCGCGGGATGTCGGGGGGAGTGGGCTAGGGCTGCCGATCGCCAGGGACATCGCCAGGGAACACGGTGGGGAGCTCACGATTGAAGGGCCGCAGACCCGCCTCGTCCTCCGCCTGCCCCGCGACTAGACCTGCCTGCACCTTCACCCGCTCGTCCACATCGGGGCGTTCGCGCAGCACCTCGTGGATGCGCAGCAACGGGGCGTACCTCGAATAGCGGCGGTTGGCCATGCGCATGAGGCGAAGCACGTCTGGTCCCGGCAGCACGCGGGCATCCACCGCCAATCTCCCGCATCCAGGGCGAGTTGCGATGACAGTACGCGGCGAGACGGTACCGCTCCACTGCCCGGCCAGGTGAAGAAGGCGAGGTCCGCGACATCGATCTCGGCGTCCCGCTCGAATGACACCTCCAGCGTCCTGATCCCGTCGCGCAGCTGATGGCGGACCTTGACCGTGCGGGTCAGCGCGTCCCACTCGGCCCTGGTGAGCTGGGACTGCCACAGGCGGGCCATCCTGCGCCACCGCTCGTTCGCGTGCTCCTGCTGGTCTTCCTGGAACAGCTCGGCTCCGGTCAGCGGCCCGCCGGCCGTCAGGACGGCGAGCAGCATGAGGTTCGCGGCATAGGCGGCGCAGCGGGCGGTGACCTCCGCGCGGACCGGCTGGTAGGCGTCGAACGCCGAGCCCTGTCTGGTCATCAGCGCCCGCGAGAACAGTTCACACAGATGCCGGCATAGCAGCGTGCGCCGGTCGGGCGGCAGGTCGGTGGCCAGGCGGTGGGCGAGGAAGTCCACCGTGGGGGCGCGGCCCGCGAGCGCCGCGTACGACAGCAGCGCGTGCAGGAACCCGTCGTCCGGCGTGGCCGGGCGGCGGCGCGACTCGGCGAACGCCAGTTCCTCGGCCATGTCCGCCAGCTCTCTGGCCACCAGACGGGCGACCAGGTACGCCCCGGAAACGGATCGTCGCCGCGGCCGTCGAGCTGATCGAGCGGGAGGGCGCGGACGCGGTCTCCATGCGGCGGATCGCGGCCGAGCTGGGCGTCCGCGCTGCACGATGCTCGTGGTCAGCAGGCAGTCGCGGTCGGCGGCCGGGCGGCTGCCGGTGGAGCGGGCGCTCGCGACGCTGCGTGAGGCCGGGTTCGACGGGGCCGGCGCGGTACGCGTGCTGCGCATGCTCATCGCCTACATCGTGGGCTCGCTGCTGCGGGAGGTCGGGGTGACACCGACGTTCGCGCCTGCGCAGACCGGGACGATCCGTGCGGACGGTGTGGATCCCGCGCTGTTCCCCGAGGTGACGTCGCTGGCGGGGCTGTTGGGGGAGTGCGATCACGAGGCGGAGTTCGGATTCGGGCTCGACCTGCTGATCAGGGCGGTCGAAGAGCGGGCCGGGAGGCGGGAGAGCGGAGCGGAGGAGGGCATCCGGTGAAGCGGCGCCGGATGCCCTCCGGAGCCTGCTAGTACCAGTTGTGCGATCTGAAGTGTCCCCAGGCGCCGCAAGGCCTGCCGTACCTCCCCTTGATGTAGGCAAGGCCCCACCGGATCTGCGTCTCCGGGTTCGACTTCCAGTCGCGGCCGGAGATGCGCATCTTCGTGGCCGGGAGGGCCTGCGGGATGCCGTACGCGCCGGATGACCGGTTACGTGCCCGGTGGTTCCAGTTGCTCTCCCTGGTCCACAGGTTGTCGAGGCAGCGGAACTCGCGGAGGTTCCACGAGCGCTGGACGACGTGTCCCAGGGCGATCTTCTTGTTCCTGTTGGCCGGCCGGATGGCCGAGATCTTCGGCTGGGCCGACGTGGTCCATGTCCTCACTTTGATCGGGTGCGTCTCGGCCGTGGCCTCGGTGACGCCCATGGCGGTGAATGCGCTGACAGAGATGAGTGTGCCGGTGAGCACGCGTTTGCTGTCCAAATCGATCCTTGCTGCCGGGCCGCGTGCGGACGGGCGCGCTCGAGGCGCGCCTTGCCGGTCCGCGCCCGTGGCTCGGGCGCGGAGGGTCCGCGCGGCCCTCCGGGATCCTGCTACCGCCCGATCGTGCTGGGCGGCCCGGAGGGCACCGCGACGTGTCCTTTAGCACGATTCCTATTACGCACGGTCACCATCGGTCACTCACAGTGACACTCGAAGGGCGGGTGTTTGTGTGATCGTTGCGGATAAAAGGCCCCCTCGCTGGAGCGGGATTGCACGCTCCGCTCCCGGGCTGGGCGGGCCTTGACGGAAAAAGCGAGCGAGCCTGGGGTTTGGCTCAGTACCAATGGTGGGACTGGAAGTGGCTCCAGGCCCGACACGGCGTCTTGTAACGCTGCTTGATGTAGCCGAGTCCCCAGCGGATCTGCGTGCGGGGATTGGTACGCCAGTCGCGCCCTGACGAGGCCATCTTGTGGCCGGGGAGCGCCTGCGGGATGCCGTAGGCGCCGGAGTGGCGGTTGCCCGCTCGGTGGTTCCAGCCGCTCTCTCGGGCCCAGAGCCTGACCAGGCACCTGAACTGGGCCGTGTCCCAGCCGCGCTTGGCCACCATGGCCTTGGCGATGGACTTGTTCTTGCTGCTGGTGGCCTGGGAGCTCTGCGCCTGTGCGGCCGAGGCGCCGCCGGTCGTCACGAGCGTGGCGGCCAGCACCAGAACGCCGGTACGGCGAAGCATGGGCATGCGGGTTCCCTTTCGAGGGGGTTTCACGGACCGCGCCACAGTGCCCGAGCGGTTCCCTTGACAGGGAATTGACCTTGTATACGAAGATCGTCAGTAAAGATCACGATATATACCATCTTCTGGGGATTTGTCCGGAAAATGAGGACTGTGTCACAAATCTGGCCCTGACTCGTTCTGTAGGGTCGGATCATGAGCCTCAGTGACATCCCGCTGCGCACTCTCGACGACGCCCCCACCACGCTCGGCGCCCTCACCTCCGGCGGTCCCGCCCTGATCGTGAACGTGGCCTCGCGCTGCGGCCTGACCCCGCAGTACGCCGCCCTCGTCGAGCTCCAGCGCCGCTACGGCCCCCGCGGCTTCACCGTCGTCGGCATGCCCTGCAACCAGTTCGCCGGCCAGGAGCCCGGCACCGCCGAGGAGATCAAGGAGTTCTGCGCCGCCACGTACGGCGTGGACTTCCCGCTGCTGGAGAAGGCCGACGTCAACGGCCCCGGCCGCCACCCGCTGTACGCCGAGCTGACCCAGGCGCCCGACGAGCAGGGCGAGGCCGGCGACGTGCAGTGGAACTTCGAGAAGTTCCTGGTGGACCGCGAGGGCAAGGTCGTGGCGCGCTTCCGCCCGCGCACCACGCCCGACGACCCGGCGGTCATCGCCGCGATCGAGAAACTCCTGTGAAGGCCTGATCGCCAAGCGTTACGAAGTCATGACGCTACGCGTGCGGGCCGGTGGGTAATCAACCCCGTTGTCGCTGGTCGGCCCGCAGGGAGCGTGATGACGATCAATCCGTATGCCGGCAACCCGTACGCGGGATCGCCCTTCACCTACGCCGCCGAGCCCGCCGTGTCGCCGTACGCGATCGTCGAGCTCATGCCCGGCGTGCGCAACCTGTGCGAGTACGCCCGCGTGGCTCCGGGTGACCGGGTGCTGCTGCTGATGGAGCACACCGTGGACCCGGTGGTGGTGCAGGCCATCGCCGCAGCGGCGGCGCTGCGCGACGCGGACGTGCGCATCCTGTCGGTGCCGCCGTTCAGCGCGGGCGGCTGGGACCGCGAGGCGCCGCTGCAGATCGAGACCGCCGCCTTCCACGAGGCCGACGTGGTGATCAGCGGCACCTGGTGGGGCGAGGTCCACACGGCGCCGCTGTTCTTCGACCAGATCAGGGCGCGCTCGGCCCGGTTCGTGTCGCTGCACATGACCGCGACGGCCGGCGCGCTGCTGACCGGCGCCCGGCTGCCCGTCGAGGTCTTCTACGCGCTGGTGGCCAGGGCGCTGCGGCAGCTCTCCACGGCCTCGTCGATCAGGGTGACCTCCGCGCGGGGCACCGACCTGACCTTCGGCGGCTTCACGTTCGAGGACCCCGGGCCCGGCGGGCTGCGGCCCGGCGACTGGCGGCCGTTCCCGTACGGGGGTGTCAACTTCTGGCCGACCGAGACCGAAGGCGTGCTCGTCGTCGAGGACTCCACGGTCACCGGCGTCCCCGAGGAGCCGCTGCGCATCACGCTCGAAGGCAACCTCGTCCGCAAGATCGAGGGCGGCGCGGCCGCCGCGCAGCTGCGCAGGTACGCGCCCGAGGGCTTCTACATGCGGCACGCGCTGTTCGGGCTCAATCCGAAGGTGCGGCTGGCCGGCGGCACCCAGTTCGAACGGGAGAAGCACGCCGGCGCCTTCTACTGCGGGCTCGACGGACTGACCGGCGGCGTGCCGGTGACGTCCGGGCCCGGCTTCGCCCACTGTGACTGCCAGGTGGACCGGCCGACCGTGGTGGTGGACGGCGAGCTGTTCGTCGAGGACGGGCGGCTGCTGATGCTGGACGAGCCGGAGATCAAGCTGGTGGCCGCCCGCTTCGGCCCGCCCGAGGTGATCCTCGACGACAACCCGGTGATGGTCCTGCCCCGCCGCTACACGGGCGGCGCCGCGTAACGAGAGCCGCCCGCCCGGCTCCTGAGCGTCGGGCCCCGCCCAGCGCACGGGTACCAGCGTCGCGTGAAAACGGCTCAGCGGCGGGGGCCGCAGCTACCCCGGACGATCAGCTCCGTGGGCAGCACCACCGAGCGCTGCCGCCGCCCGCCCGAGCGCAGCACCAGCTCGGCCGCCCGATAGCCCATGTCGCGTCCCGGCTGGGCGACGACGGTCAGCGGCGGTGAGCACAGCTCGGCCCAGGGCACGTCGTCGTACATGATGAGCGAGACGTCCCTCGGCACCCGCAGGTCCAGCTCCCTGGCCGCGAGCACGGCCGCCTCGCCGAGCACGTTTCCGCCCGCGACCACCGCCGTCAGGTCGGGGCGGCTCTGGAACAGCCCGGAGGCGGCGGCGTAGGCGGAGTCGCGGCTGCCGGTGCCGAACACGATCAGCTCCTCGTCCAGCGGCTCGCCCACCGCCTCCCTGAAGGCCGCGGCCCGCCGGTCGTGGCCTGGGCCGCCGATGAAGGCGATGCGCCGGTGGCCGAGCCCGCGCAGGTAGCGCACCGCCGTACGGATGCCGCCCCGGTCGTCGGCCACCACGGACGGCACGTCCAGCGGCTTGGCGCGGGCCGGAGGAGGCGCGGCGCCGTCGAGCAGCAGCAGGTCGTTGAGGGCGCTGACCGCGGGATCCTCCTCCACGGGCGGTGCGGCGGGCAGCCGGTCGGCGAAGACCACCGTCATGCCGGCGCGGATCGCCGGCGCCCAGCTCTCCTCGTCGCCGGACGGCACCGCGATGAGCCGGTCGACGCTCTGCTCCAGCAGCATGCCGATCAGCTCCGACTCCTGCTCGGGGTCGCCTCCCGTGGAGCCGATCACCACCGGCTCACCGGCCGAGCGGGCGCAGGCGAGCACGCCCTCGGCGAGCTGCGCGTGGAAGGTGTCGGTCAGGTCGGGAACGAGCAGGCCCATGCCGCCGGTGCGGCGCTGGCGCAGGTTGCGGCCGAGCGCGCTGGGGCGGTAGTCGAGCTGCGCGGCGACGGCCAGAACGCGCTCGCGGGTCTGCGGGCTGGCCGAGCCTCCCGACAGCACCCGGGAGACGGTGGCGACGCCCACGCCGGCCGCCTCCGCCACATCTTTGATCGTCGCCCGCTTCGCCATGGAAACGATTCCATCATGGTTTCCGGTAAAGGAAAAGGTTTAGAGACGACAAAGGCTGGTCATGCCGTAACCCTTGACACTCATGTCCGTTTCGGGTGAGATGCTTGAAAACGTATCCACGCAAGTGGGAAACGGGACCAACATCCGGGCTGCAGCCCTGGAGCGCGAAGGAATGTCATGGCATCCATCGTTCTGACGAACGTCGACAAGGTCTACGCCGGTGGCGTCAAGGCCGTGAACGGACTCAACCTTGAAATCAAGGACGGCGAGTTCATGGTGCTCGTCGGCCCGTCCGGTTGCGGTAAGTCGACCGCGCTCCGGATGATCGCCGGCCTGGAGGACATCAGCGCCGGTGAGATCGCCATCGGCGGCAAGGTGGTCAACCACCTCCCGCCGAAGGACCGCGACATCGCGATGGTCTTCCAGAACTACGCGCTGTACCCGCACATGACGGTCGAGGAGAACCTCGCCTTCGGCCTCAAGCTCCGCAAGATGCCCAAGCCGGAGATCCAGAAGCGGGTCAACGAGGCCGCCAAGATGCTCGGCCTGGAGACCTACCTCAAGCGCAAGCCGGCCGCGCTCTCCGGTGGTCAGCGTCAGCGTGTCGCCATGGGCCGCGCCATCGTGCGTGAGCCGCAGGCGTTCCTCATGGACGAGCCGCTGTCCAACCTGGACGCCAAGCTCCGCGTCTCCATGCGCGCCTCGCTCAACCAGATGCACGAGCGCCTCGGCGTCACCACCGTCTACGTCACGCACGACCAGGTCGAGGCCATGACCCTCGGCGACCGCGTCTGCGTGCTCCGCGACGGCATCCTCCAGCAGGTCGACACCCCGCAGAACCTGTTCGACAAGCCCGTCAACCTCTTCGTGGCCGGCTTCATGGGCTCGCCCGCGATGAACTTCGTCACCGCCGAGCTGGTCCGCACCGACGACGGCCCCGCGGTGGCCTTCGCCGACGTCAAGCTGCCGATCCCCGAGTCGACCTTCTCCGACAAGCCGGGCCTCGACCAGTACATCGGCAAGAAGATCATCCTGGGCATCCGTCCCTCCGACTTCGAGGACGCCGCCTCCGCCGGCAACCACGCCAACGGCTGGGCCACGCTGCCCGTCAAGGCGGAGGTCACCGAGGAGCTGGGCTCCGAGATCAACGTCCTGTTCCTGATCGACGCCCCGCCGGTCGAGCACAAGGACACCGTGGCCGCCGCCGACGCCGGTGACGACGACGACGCCTCGCTGCCGCTGTCGGGCGACAAGTCCCTGTGGACCGCCCGCGTCAACGCCCGCAGCCACGTGCGCCCCGGCCAGCAGATCGACCTGGTCGTCGACACGCACAACATGCACTTCTTCGACGCGTCCTCGGGTCTGGCCATCGGTCACGAGGCCAACCGCTGAGGCACCGGCCTCCCATTCCCGGTCGCGGCTAGACGCCCGCGACCGTCCGGGCCCCCACCGCGACCCCCTCCCGCGGCGGGGGCCCATGCTTCTTCAGAGCCCCCGGCGCGTGTACGGCGCGGCGGCCCTCAGCGGCCGATCCGCTGCGACACCTTCTCCTGCACGCTGCGCGGTACGAGCCTCCCGACCGCCACGATCGTCTTGTAACGCAGGTCGGGGATCGACACCCGCTTGCCGAGCGCGAGGTCCCGCATCGCGGCGCGCACCACGTCGTCCGCCTTGAGCCACAGGAAACCCGGGATCGACGACGTGTCCATCGACGCACGCTGGTGGAACTCGGTCCTGACGAAACCGGGGCACAGCGCCATGATCTTGATGCGCGGGTTGCCCACCTCGGCGGCGGCCGACTGGCTGAAGTTCACCACCCACGCCTTCGAGGCGCTGTAGGTGCCCCGGGTGAAGAACGCCGCCACCGACGCCACGTTCACGATCGCGCCGCGGTCGCGCTCGCGCATGCCGGGCAGGGCCGCAAGCGTCAGCCGCAGCACCGCCTCGCAGTGCACCCTGAGCATGCGCACCTCGCGCTCGGCGGGAACGTCGGGGAAGTGGCCCGCGTTGCCGAAACCGGCGTTGTTGATCAGGAGATCGACGCCCTCGCGCACGCGTGACTCCACCTTGGCCAGGCCCTCCTCGGTGGCCAGGTCGGCGGGCAGCACCTCGACGGGAACGCCGTATCTCAGCTTCAGCTGGTCGGCGGTGCGGGCAAGACGGAGCTCGTCCCGGGCCACGAGGACGAGCGAAAACGCGTCGGCGGCCAGGCGCCGGGCGAAAGCGGCGCCGATCCCAGAGGTGGCGCCGGTGATCAGTGCGGTAGGCATGTCTGAACCCTAACGTTCGTGGCAGGATGAGGCCCGTGCGCCTCGTCGCGGCCGTGAGCTCCTCAGCGCTCCTGCCCGGTGCCCTGCCGGCACGCACGCCGGCCGCCCCGGCTCCCGGCACGCCGCCGCCCGCCCCACCACGGCCAGGACCTCGGCACGAGAACGCCTGGCAGGAGGCCGACCGGCAGCCGGCCGGCGCGAAGGGCGGCGCCGGGTTCTGTGCGGTGAGGACGCGGGCGGCGAGCTTTACGCGCTCAGCCTGCGGGGTCCGCTCGATCGCGTCGATCCTGCCTGACGCGTTCGATCAGCGACTCGACCTGGTCGTTCAGCTTCGCGCCGCGGGCCCAGCCGGCGTAGTGGGTGAGGAAGATCACCACCTCGCGCAGCTCCGCCTCGTTCAGCTCTCCGGCGCGCAGGGCGACGTCGAGCTGCACGTCGAGCAGGTCATGCAGGCCCTGGCCGACGAGCAATCCGAGCAGGAGCAGCCGGCGCTCCCTGACCGACAGCACCGGACGTGACCAGACCTCGGCGAAGATCCGCTCGGCGGTCATGCCGAAGGAGTCGACGGTCTCCATGGCGGGTTCTGTCATTGCGCACTCCGCGGGTGTCGGAAGGGATCCTCATATCTTTCGCTACTTCCCGAGATGAACCAATGGGAGGTTGCATGAACGTTGGAACTCCGCGTTGCGAACCCGCCCCCGGCCCTCGGATGCCGTATCTCAAGTAAAGCCAACGCGCGGCCAAGATTTGGTCAAGAATTTCTGCGCGCAATCGGGCCTCAATCCGCGAGAAACGGGCACAACCTCTGCGGTGATCCGTTAAGCGGAGGTAAGCCCTGGTGAAGACGGCACGGGCCGCGCTCGCGCATGCCCGGCGCGGGTTCGTACACGCTGCTCGGGGCGGCGTCGAGACGTATCTTCCCGGCGACATCACGACCCGTTTGCGGGACGTGTGGGGGCAGGACCACGTCGTCGAGCGCGTACGCGAGGACATCGTCGTCCTCGAACGGCCCGACGAGATCGAGCGGCGCGGCGGGTACGTGCCCGGCGGCCTGCTGCTGTGGGGGCCGCCCGGCACCGGCAAGTCGCTCTTGGCCGAGGCGGTGGCAGGGGAGACCGGCAAGCCGTACGTGTACGTGGACTCGAACACGTTCATGGGACTCGGCGTCCTCAAGGTCAGGTTCCTGTTCAGGAGGCTGCGCGGGCTCGCAGCGCGCCATGGCGGCGTCGTCGTCTTCTTCGACCAGGCGGACGCGCTCGGCGGCTCCGGCGTCCTGCGATCCCTCACCGCCGAGCTGACCGGGCTCACCAGGCCGCGCGGGTTCGTCAACCGGCTGGTCCGTCCGCTGCTCGGCATGCCGCCCGAGCCGCCGCCCGCGTACCGCATCTTCGTGATCATGGCCGCCGGGCGGCCCGACGCGCTCGACGAGGCGCTGCTGCGGCCCGGCCGTATCGACCGCGTCTACCAGGTCGGCCATCCGTCCAAGGCCGGGCGCGTGCGCATCTTCCAGGGATGCCTCGGCAAGGTGGCGCACCAGCTGACCGCCGAGCAGATCGACAGGCTCGCCGCCGTCACCCCGTACGCCACCGGCGCCGAGATCAAGGACCTCGTCAACGAGGCGCTCATCGCCGCCATCGGGGCCGGACGGGAGGTCATCACCTGGTCTGACATGCTGCGGGCCAGACGGCTCAAGCGGTTCGGGGCGGCCGAGGAGGTCGAGCGCGCCGAACGGCACGCCCTGGCCGTGCACGAGGCGTGCCACGCCGTCATCGCGTACGTCACCCGCCCCCACCGTGATCTCGACGTCGCCACCGTCGAGAAGGGCACCTGCCACCTCGGTCCGGTCAGGACAGAGGAGGCCCGGTGGAAGTCCGATCACGAGGCCGACATCATGGTCGCCCTCGCCTCGCTGGCGGGTGAGCGCATGTTCTTCGGCGGCGACAGCTCCTGCGGGGTTTCCGAGGACCTGTACGCCGCCACGTACCTGATGGCTTCGATGGAGTCGCGCTGGGGGATGGGCACCGGCCTCGCCTCCCTGCCCGCGCTCCAGAAGCTGGAGATCAGGCCCGCGCCCGGCGCCGTCGGCGAGCGTGTCGAGGCCGGCCTCGCCCGGCTGCTCGAACGGACCGGGGAGCTGCTGCGGGAACACCGCCGCGAGGTGCTGTGCCTGGCGCACGCGCTGGAGACGCACGGGACGCTCGACGGTGACGACGCCGTCGCGGTCATCCGCGCCGAGCGGGGGCCGCTGATCGACGGCACCGTGTACGCCTCCGACGCGTTCTACCAGGCGCTGGAGGACTACCACCGGGACGCCGTCAAGGCGCACTGGGCGCACAGCCCGATCGACAGGGATCCGCCGGTGCCGCCCAGCACCGCCCTGCCGCCCGGGGCCGTCCTGCCACCGGGTGCCGCCCTGCCGCCCAAGGCCGCCGTGCCGCCCGGGGCCGCCGTGCCGGGGGACCGGCCGCAGTTCGTGCCCTGGGCCGCCGCGGCGCCGCCCCGGCAGCCGTTCGCCCAGCGGCCCGGACGACCGTCCGCTCGGCCACCCGGGCAGCCGGCTCAGCCGTCGGCCCCGCCGGCGGTTCCGGCGACGGCTCCGGCGGCGGCGGGGGCCGGGTCGTCGGTGTGGCGGCGGACCGCCGGGCGGGTCTGGGCCGTCGTCGCGAGCGCCCTCGTCCTCGTCCTGCTCTCCCTGCTCACCGCGCTGGCCGTCACGGGCACGCTGTCTCGCACCGGCGGTGTCGCCGAGCCGGGCGGCAGGGCGGGCGTCACCATCGTCGGGGCGGGCGGTGATGCGGTGGCCGAGCCCGGCGTCCCGTCAGCGGGGCTGCTGTTCGTGCTGTTCGTGGTGATCGTGGCGGTGATCGTCGGCGCGGGGCTGGCGTACGCGGCCGTGAGACGCATGCGTACGGCGCAGCTCGCCGCAGAACGCGAACGCGACCAGGCGCACGCACGCGCCCAATTCCTGGCCGCCACGCTGGACCCGGCCACGGCCATGCGCCTGCTCGGCTACGACGGCACCGGACGTACGTGAACGAAACCGCACCGAAGCGAGGTCAGCGCTCGGCGACCACGATCATGCGGCGGCTGTCCATCGTGAGCGGCCCGCCGTCCGCGCCGAAGCCCCGCACGGCCGCGAACCCGGCGTCGAGCAGCCGGTCGCGCAGCTCGGGGAAGGTGAACATGCGCACGGAGTACGGCACGTGCCGCACCCGTCCGTCCCGGACGACCGTCCGCTTGACCACGTTCCTGCTGGTCAGCAGATCGAGCCGGTAGCGGTCGATGAGCAGGTCGCCGTCGCGCTCGACCACCGTTGACGCCTGGTAGGTGCGGACGACGGCGGCGTAGTTGTTGAGGTCGAGCGCGAGCCTGCCGCCTGGTTTGAGCGCCGCGGCGCCTGGGCGAGCACGCGCCGGTCATCGGCGTCGTCGAAGTAGCCGAACGCGGTGAACCAGCTGACGACGCGGTCGAAGCGGCCCGTCCACGGCAGCCGCCGCATGTCGCCGTGGACGTAGTCGACGGTGACGCCGAGCTCGCCGGCCGTTGTGCGGGCGCGGTCCAGGAAGGGCTGCGAGGAGTCCAGGCCGGTGACGCGGCAGCCGCGCGCGGCGAGCCTGTTGGCGTCCGCCCGTGGCCGCAGGCGAGGTCCAGCACCTCCATGCCGGGCCGCAGATCGAGCAGCCGCCAGACCAGATCGGTCTCGGCGTCGCCGCGGGCGTCGAGGTGGTCGGCGAAGAAGTAGAGATAGTCGTCTCCGAAGAGACCTTCGGCGTCGAACGCGGGCTCTGTCACGGCGCTCCCCTCTGTCTCCTGCCGCTGAACCGTACGGGTCCCATGGTGGGATGGCCGCCGTATCGGGTACCACCCTGCGAGGAGTACGCGCACGCGAGCAGTCGCAGCCCCCACGACGGCCCGGCCAGCCGTGGGGGAGCCCGATGGACGTATCAGCGGCGGTGTGGTGGCTGACGATCCTGGGGATCGTCGCGCTGCTGGCGTTCGACTTCTTCTTCCACGTCCGCAAGGCGCACGTGCCCACCCTGCGCGAAGCGACCATCTGGTCCGCCCTGTACGTCGGCATCGCGCTGCTGTTCGGCGTGGGCGTGTGGTGGTTCGGCGGCTCGGAACCGGGTGCGGAGTACTTCGCCGGTTACGTGACGGAGAAGGCGCTGTCGGTGGACAACCTGTTCGTCTTCCTCGTCATCATGAGCAGTTTCAAGGTGCCGCGCGCCGACCAGCAGAAGGCGCTGCTGTTCGGCATCGTCTTCTCGCTGCTCGCGCGGAGCGCGTTCATCGTGCTGGGGGCCGCGCTGATCAACCTGTTCGCCTGGGTTTTCTACGTGTTCGGCCTCGTGCTGCTGATCACCGCGGGCAACCTGCTCAAGCCGGAGGGGGAGGAGAGCCACTCACCGGACAACCTCATGGTGCGTACGGCGCGCAGGCTCGTGCGCACCAGCCAGGAGTACGACGGCGACCGGCTGTTCACCACCCGGAACGGGCGGCGCGAGATGACCCCGATGCTGCTCGTCATGATCGCCCTCGGCGGCACCGACATCCTCTTCGCGCTCGACTCCATCCCCGCGATCTTCGGCCTCACCCAGAACGTCTACATCGTCTTCACCGCGACCGCGTTCTCCCTGCTGGGCCTGCGCCAGCTCTACTTCCTCATCGACGGCCTGCTCGACCGCCTCATCTACCTGACCTACGGCCTGGCCGTCATCCTCGGCTTCATCGGCGTCAAGCTGATCCTGCACGCGCTGCACGAGAACAACGTGCCGTTCATCAACGACGGCCAGCCGGTGAAGGTCGTCGAGATCAGCACCGGGCTGTCCCTCTGCGTGATCATCGGCGTGCTGGCGATCACCGTGATCGCCTCGCTGCTCAGCCCGCGCGGGCGCTCCCGCAACACGGTGTCCAGGGTCCGCCGCCACGCCCAGCAGTACCTGGACATCGAGCGCGACCCGGAGGTACGCGAGGAGATCTACCGGCGGCTGCTGGACGAGGAGGCCCGGTTGCGCGCGCTGCCGGCCAGGCACCGCGACCTCGTGGACGACCGGCTGATCTCCCTGGTGCGCCGCGCCCACGAGGAGCACGACAGAGCCTGACCGGCGCCTGACCGGGGCTCAGATGCGGATGCCGAGCCGGGCGATCGGCTCGACCAGCTCCTCCTCCTCGTACGCGAAGTGCGACGACAGCACCTGCACCAGCCGGTCCACCCCGGCCCGCACCTGCTCGATCGCGGCCGGATCAGCAAGCAGCGCCACGCACGCGGCGTCGAGCTCGCCGAGCATCTCGGCGATCACCTCGTGCTCCTGCTCCAGCTTCTTGATCACCGGTGCCAGCGTCGAGTCGCGCTCCAGGATCGCCGGGAACATCGACTCGTCCTCGATCGTGTGGTGCACGGTCAGCAGCCGGTTGAAGGTGGCGCAGAACGTGCCCAGCGTCCAGTGGTTCTGCCGCACGCTCAGCCGGTTGATCGCCGAGCGCAGCGCGCCCGCGTCCCCCTGGCCCGCGGCCACCTGCTCCACCGCGTCCTGGACCTGCCGCAGCTCCTGCCGGTAGCCGTTGTGCACCTGCACGAGATGCCGGCCCATGCGCAGCTGCTCGGGCGTGAGCGCGGCCGGGTCCCGCTTGGGCATGCGCGGACGGTCGTCCTCGTCGAGGTCGGCCCAGGCGGGCGCGGGAGAAGAGAGTGTGACGGGCGCCTCGGCCGGCTCCCCCGGCGCGCCGCGTTCCCTGGCCGTTTCCTTGGACACGGCCTCGCGCACGGCCGGCGCCACCTCTTCGGCGAACGCCCGCAGGTCCCGCTCGGCGTCCTCGCCCGGCGCCAGCACGAACCCGGTCATCCCCACCTCGAACACCAGCTCCGTGAGCTGCTCCGCCCACAACGCGGCAGGCCCCTCCAGGAACCCGCGGCCCGGCAGCGGCGAGAACACGCCGCCCACGTTGTAGACCTTGCGGATGCCGGCCGGGTCGCGCCCCGCGTCCTCGGCCGCCGCGTCCAGCACCTTCGCCTGCCTGGCCACCGCCTCGGGCGGGCTGTGGAAGGACGAGGTGAGCCAGCCGTCGCCCATCCGCCCGGTCAGCTCCAGCATCCTGCGCTTCATCGCACCGATCCAGATGCCGATCGGGTGCGCGGGCAACGGCCCCGGCTTGGCCCCGCGCAGCCGATGATGCGTGCCCTCGAACGTCACCGGCGCGCCCGGCGTCCACAGCGCCCGCAGCACGGTGACGGCCTCGGCCAGCGCCTCGATCGACTCACCCGGAGACAGCCGCCGCCCGCCCATCGCGGCGATCGCGTCCCAGAACGCCCCCGCGCCCAGCCCCAGCTCCACCCGGCCGCCGCTGAGCAGGTCGAGCGAGGCGGCAGCGCGCGCCAGCACGGCGGGCGGCCGCAGCGGCACGTTCACCACGTCGGGCACCAGCCGGATCCGCTCCGTACGCGCCGCCACCACCGACAGCAGCGTCCACGTGTCCAGGAACCCCTCCTGATACGGATGGTCCTGGACCCCCACCAGATCCAGGCCGAGCCGGTCGGCCAGCGTCACGTGGCGTAGCAGCCGCTCGCGCCCCTCGGCCTCCGGCGACAGGAACGCGCCGAACCACAGATCGTGCATGTCGAAATCCCCCCGAGACGATGTTCGCACGCCCCCGTGAACCGCCGCCCGCTGCCCTCCGTCTTGAGGGTGTGCTTCGATCTCGCGCGCCGCTGACCGCCGCCCTGCTCCTGACCTGCGTCGCCTCCGTCGCCTGCGGCGGCGGGGTGGAGTGCACGGCGATCGGCACCCCGGTGGGGGTGGGCGTCACGGTGCGCGCGCCGCTCGCCGCCCGCGCGCAGGCGGCCGAGCTGGAGGTCTGCTGGGACGGCTCCTGCCGGCGCACCCGCACCGAGCTGCTGCCCAGCACGCGGGCGAGCGGGCAGACGTGCTCTGGCGACACGTGCGCGGCGACGGCCGTGCCGACCGGCGACAAGCACGGCTTCGCCGGCGTCGCCGGGCTGCCCACGCGACCGGTGGAGGTACGGCTCACGCTGCTCGACGCCGGATCGCGGCCGCTGCTCGAGGGCACGGTGCGGGCCACCCCCAAGGAGCGCTATCCCAACGGGCCCCGGTGCGGCGCGGGTGGCCCTAACACCACTGTTACAGTCGGGGCCGATGGGAACATGCAGGCGGAATCCTGATTAACACGGCGTTCACATCAGAGCAAAAACCGGGAAACGGCTGTCCGTAAGACTCGGCGTGGCTTGAGAAGAACCCCGAAAGGACCGCCGTGAGCTATAAGGCTGAGTACATCTGGATCGACGGCACCGAGCCGACGGCTCTGCTGCGCTCGAAGACGAAGATCCTGGCTGACGGGGCCGAGCCGCCGGTCTGGGGGTTCGACGGGTCCAGCACCAACCAGGCCGAGGGTCACTCCTCCGACCGCGTGCTCCGGCCCGTGTTCGTCTGCCCCGACCCCATCCGCGGCGGCGACAACAAGCTCGTGCTGTGCGAGGTCGAGGAGATCGACGGCACGCCCCACGCCAGCAACACCCGCGCCCTGCTGCGCCCGGTCGCCGAGCAGTACGCCGCCCAGGAGTCCTGGTTCGGCATCGAGCAGGAGTACACCTTCTTCAAGGGCAGCCGCCCGCTCGGCTTCCCCGAGGGCGGCTTCCCCGCCCCGCAGGGCCACTACTACTGCGGTGTCGGCGCCGAGGCCGTGTTCGGCCGTGAGATCGTCGAGCTGCACCTCGACCGCTGCCTCGCCGCCGGCCTGAAGATCTCCGGCATCAACGCCGAGGTCATGCCCGGCCAGTGGGAGTTCCAGGTCGGCCCGGCCGGCCCGATCGAGGTCGCCGACCACCTCTGGGTCGCCCGCTACCTGCTCTACCGGACCGCCGAGGAGTTCGGCGTCGAGGCCACCCTCGACCCCAAGCCCGCCCGCGGCGACTGGAACGGCGCCGGCGCGCACACCAACTTCTCCACCAAGGCCATGCGCGAGAGCTACGACGCCATCATCACCGCCTGCGAGGCGCTCGGTGAGGGCGACAAGCCGATGGAGCACGTCTCCCAGTACGGCGCCGACATCGAGCTGCGCCTGACCGGCCACCACGAGACCTCGCCGTGGAACAAGTACTCCTACGGCGTGTCCGACCGCGGCGCCTCGGTGCGCATCCCGTGGCAGGTCGAGGTGGACAAGAAGGGCTACATCGAGGACCGCCGCCCCAACGCCAACGTCGACCCGTACGTGGTCACCCGCCTGCTGGTGAGCACCTGCTGCGCCGCCCTGGAGAAGGCCGGCCAGGTCTGACCCCGGCGATCTGACGCGTTGCCCTGCTTGACGGGCCCCTCGCGGGAGCGGGGGCCCGTCAGCGCGTTTTCAGGCCAGGCGGAAGTCCAGGTCGGGGACGATCTCCGCGACGTCCATCTGCGCCTTCTGCAGCCGGCCCGAGTGGTCCCAGTTCATCGCCTGCCAGCGGGTGAACTGATCCAGCACCCACATGCCGGACTGGCGGCTGCCGTTGCCCGACTTGCCGTTGCCGCCGAACGGCAGGTGCGCCTCCGCGCCCGAGGTCGAGTTGTTGACGCTGACCATGCCCGCCGAGATGCCCTCGCGGAAGCGGAAGGCGTTCTTGGCGTCGGTCGTGTAGATCGAGCTGGACAGGCCGTACCCGGGCAGGTTGGCCAGCTCGATCGCCTCGTCCAGCGTCGAGAACGACGTCACGCCCACGATCGGGCCGAACGTCTCCTCCATGAACAGCCGGTCACCCGGCCGCACGCCGTCCACCACCACCGGGTGGTAGTAGAGCCCGTCAGCGCCGTCGAAGTCGCCGCGCGGGTTGTCCTTCGTGATGCGGCCCTTCGCGGCCGTCGCCACGCGGTGATGCGGCTCGATCCAGGTCAGGTACTTCTCGTAGCGGTCGGCGAACTTCTGGTCGAGCAGCGGCCCGGCCAGCACGTCCTCGCGCGGATCGCCGATGCGGGCGGCGTCCACCGCGCGTACGAACCGCTCGAGGAACGCGTCGTGGACGCTCTCGTGCACGATCACCGTGCCGAGGCTCGTGCAGCGCTGGCCCGCCGTACCGAACCCCGAGAACAGCGCGCCCTCCACGGCCAGGTCGAGATCCGCGTCCGGCATGATCACCATCGGGTTCTTGCCGCCCAGCTCCAGGCAGGGCGACTGCAGGTGGCGACCGGCCAGCTCGCCGATCTTCCTGCCGACCGCGCTCGAACCGGTGAAGCCCACCTTCTGCACGCTGCCCGCCTCAAGGGCCAGCTCCAGGCCCCTGAACGTCTCCGCGCCGTCGGCGAACACGATGTTCAGCACGCCGTCGGGCAGCCCGGCCGCCACGAACAGCCGGTACATCGCGTGGGCGGAGGCGGCTGCGTACTCGGCGGGCTTCCACACCACCGCGTTGCCGCACAGCAGCGCCGGCACCAGGTACCACGACGGGACCGCCACGGGGAAGTTGCCCGCCGTCACCACCGCCGCCACACCGACCGGCGTGCGGAAGGTGAACAGGTTCTTGTCCGGCATCTCCGACGGGACCGTCTGCCCGTACAGCCTGCGGCCCTCGCCGAGGAAGAAGTCACAGGTGTCGACGATCTCCCTGACCTCGCCGAGCGCCTCACCGTACGGCTTGCCGATCTCCTCGGTCACCAGCGCCGCCAGGCGCTCGGCGTTCGCCTCCACCAGACGCCCGATCGAGGCGATCACCCGGCCGCGCACCGGCGCGGGCACCTTGGCCCACTCGCGCTGCGCCTCCTTGGCCGTACGGCAGGCGGCGGCGAACGTCTCGGCGTCCGCCAGCCCGACCCGGGCCACGATCTCGCCGGTGCGGGCGGGGTTGATGGAGTCGTACGTGGACGCGGACTCCGCGTCCTTGCCACCCACGATGGAAACGATCTGACGGCTCACCGCTGCCCTCCTCATAGTTCCTTCGGCTAGACAATCATCTCGCCGCAAAAAACCCAAGGTGGGTCGGGCGGGCGCGCCTTGCCGGGGTGGGCGTGCGACTTCCCGGCCGAGGCGAGGACCGCGATGCGGTCAGGTGCCGCGCACGCCCCGAGGGTGGCAGGCGACGGCGGGATGCACCTTCGAGAGGGCCGGTTCGGCGACGCGATCATGCGTTCGACAGGATGAGCTTGGCGACGCGGCGCGGCACGCCCTCCGACAGCAGCGAGTGCCCCATCCCCTCGACCGTCTCCAGCCGCGCGCCCGGGATCGCGGCGGCCAGCGCCTCGCCGTGGGGGAGCGGGAGCAGCGAATCCTCGGTGCCGTGCACGACCAGCGTGGGCGCCTTGATCCGCGAGAGCGGTGCGCGCCTGTCGTCGCTCAGCACCCGCCCGGCCAGGTCGTGGTTGGCCGCGGCGGCCGGGTTCTCCGCCTCGTCGTGGGCGTACTCGGCCAGGCGCCGCGCCGCGTCCTCGTCGAACGGCAGCGCGTCGCCGCTCAGCACCCGCCACGTCTCGACGCCCGCCGCGATGCTCTCCTCGCGGGTGGTGCGCGGGGTCGTCGCCGCCGTCTTGAGGTGGTCGAGGAAGCGCGGGTGGGGTGGCGGCAGCGTGCCGGGGTCGGGGTCCTGGCCGGCCAGCGCGCGTGCCCAGATGGGGCCTTGGTCGACGTTCATGGGCGTGCTCATGACGAGGGTCAGCGCCGTGACGCGTTCCGGCCGGTGCACGCCCAGCCACTGCGCGACCGCGCCGCCGAGCGAGGCCCCGGCGATGTGGGCGGCGCCGATGCCGTACGCGTCGAGCACGGCCACGGCGTCACCGGCGAGGTCGGCGAGCGCGTACGGGTGGACGGAGAAATCGACCCAGTCGGAGCGGCCCGTGTCGCGGTGGTCGAACCGGATCACCCGCCGCCCGCCGGACACCAGAACCTCCACCAGCTCGTCCGGCCAGCCGGGGCCCGGGGTCGAGGTGCCCATGACGAGCAGCACCGCCGGATCGGCCGGATCGCCGGAGCGCTCGGTCCACAAACGCAGGTTCCCGGAATTGATGAATCGTGCTTCGTCGGCTGCCATGGCCGCGAATATAACCGCTAATTCTGCATTTATCGAATAAATGCAGAATTAGCGGAATTCGTGATATAATAGATTTACCAAGAACGGGAGGTCGGGACCGCCGCCATCGACTCGGAGATGTCGCGGTTCGTCATCGCCGCCAGCTGTCCGGCCAGGTCGGACAGCGCGCGGGAGACCGCCAGCTCGTCCCCGATCCGCGGCACGGCCGGGTCCGACGGGTTTCTCCGTGCGTGGCCCCTTCCTTCCACCCGCTGGCCGCCGGTGGTGGTCAGCGTCGCCCGTGCCGAGGTGTCATCGCCGACCTCGTCGAGCGCGATCCGTACAATCCATTCCTTCGTCTCCATGACCAACACCTCCACCCAGCCGCCTTCCCATGCGGATCCCCTTAAACCTGTCCGCGAAGATCGGCGCCAGGTGCTTGTGCGGGGCGGCGCGGACACGGGCGTACTGATCGGAGCGGATGAGCCGAACCCGGCGGAAGACGGGCTGCCGTAACGCCTGCCGTCAGGTGGAGACGCCTGGGCGCGTCAGGCGGAGGCGCTTGGGGCGTGTCAGGCGGAGACACGGTTGGGGTGCGGTCAGGTGGAGGCGCTGGGTGCGCGTCAGGTGGAGACGCCTGGGCGCGTCAGGCGGAGAAATCGGCGAAGTCGAAGCCTGGGGAGACGATGCAGCTCACCAGCACCGCCTCGTCCCCGGCCGGGCGCGCCGACTGCCAGACCCCGCCCGGCACGATCGCCTGCGGCACCTGGCCGTTCTCGACATCGGGGCCCAAGGTGACCACGGAGTCGCCGATGGTCAGCGCCAGCGGCCCACCCCGATGCCACAGCCACAGCTCCGTCGAGCGCACCACGTGCGGCACGGACTCCTCGCCCGGGTGGAGCAGGAAGTAGATGGCGGTGGCGCTGGCCCGCTCGCCCGGATAGCCGTCCGGCGTGAACGTCACCGGCGACCGCCACGTCTCCCTGAACCAGCCGCCCTCGGGGTGGGGCAGAAGATCGAGGGCAGCGGCGATGGGCGGCCGCTCGACGAAGGCGACGGGGGCGCCGGTCACGTCTCTGCGCAGAAAGCGACCGTCGAGGACGAGCTGGCCTTCCAGATCGCCGGCCAGTGCCTCCGCCTCGTCCGCCACCTCGATGGACGGGCCGTCGGGGTAGATCCGCAACTCCACACGCCGAGTTTAGGACGTACCACCTCGATCAAGGACGAGACCTGACCTATCTGCCCGTACAAGCGACGGATCACGGCCGGGTGCACCAGGGCGGAGCCGGCCACGACGGCTTCTCTGAGGCCCGGTCCACCGCTGGCGCCGGGACTCGGGTCCGAGGGTGGGTCGGTCACCTCCCCGACAAGCGCCACGAATCGAGCCGGCGACTTGACTGGGTCGGCCGACCACGGCTGTAGGGGCGCCGGCAGGGGTGGTCGAACCGGAGAGATATGGGCGGGTTCGTGAGGTGGTGAGGAGGCTGGTCACGGCTGGAAAACAGGGCCGGGAATTGTCGGTGCGGCTGGCTAGTCTGCGGCAGGTGATCGAACGGTGGAGCCGTGATCAGGTCCTCGCACTCGCCCCCGATGCCTCGTCTCGCAAGGCGGCGCAGGGCGTGGCCGCGCCCGGGAAATGGCCGGTGCGCGGCCGTACGGGCATGGTCGTTTACGGCGAGTGCAAGGGCAGCGGCGCCAAGCCCTACCTGGCGTGCGTCGACCTGAGCGAGCCCGCCTACCGCTGCAGCTGCCCGAGCCGGAAGTTCCCGTGCAAGCACGCTCTGGGGCTGCTGCTTCTGTGGTCGGAGGAGGCGGTGCCGGGTCAGGAGGCGGCGCCGCAGTGGGTGACGGAGTGGCTCGACGCACGCGCCGAACGCGCCGCCCGCCGCAAGACCGCCGCCTCGAAGGCCACCGATGGGCAGACCGCTGTCTCAGAGGCCGCTGATGGACAGACCGCTGTCTCAGAGGCCGCTGATGGGCAGACCGCAGTCTCGGATACCGCCGAGCCTGGGACCGCTGTCTCAGAGGCCGCCGAGGGGCGGACCGCTGTCTCGGAGGCCGGCGGGTCGGGGACCGCGATCCCGGAGGTCGCCGCGCTTAGGACCGCCGTGCCGGAAGAATCCGCGGTGAGCACCTCCGCCCGGGAGGTCGCCGAGACGAACACCGTCGCTGATTCCACGAGTGCCGTGTCGGCCGGGGATGGCGAGACCGCGAGCGTGACCCCCGGCGGTGGGCCGGGTGGCGGCAGGGGTGAGGCGGGCGCAGGCGGGCGAGGTGGTTCGCGTGGCTCGGGGGCGGAGTCCGTACGTCATGGGCGGGTCGCCGCCGGGCTGGCCGAGCTGGAGCGGTGGCTGGCCGACCAGGTACGCCAAGGTCTGGCGGTGGCGGCCGAGCACGACTGGGAGGGTCTGGCCGAGCGGCTGATCGACGCTCAGGCGCCCGGAGTGGCCGGCATGGTGTCGCGGCTGGCCCGCGTACGGGCCGAAGAAGGCTGGCCGGGGCGGTTGCTGGAGGAATACGCCCTGCTCAACCTGCTCGCCGTCGCCTACCGCCGGAGGGCCGAGCTGCCGCCGGACCTCGCGCGTACGGTGCTCATCCGCGTGGGGTTCCCGGTGACGAAGGAGGAGGTGCTGGCCGGGCCGGTGGTCCGCGATGTGTGGCACGTCCTGGGCCGGCGTGACGAGACGCAGGACCGGCTGACGGCCCGCCGGGTGTGGTTGCGCGGCCGTCACACGGGGCGGGCCGCTCTGATCCTGTCCTTCGCTCCCCAGGGCCGGCCGCTGGACGCGTCCCTGGTGACGGGCACCGCGATCGACGCCGACCTGGCGTACTACCCGGGCGCCGCCCCACTTCGAGCCCTGGTGGCGACCCGTTACGCCGTGGCAGCGCCTCGCCCGGCCACGGCGGCCCGTGCGATGGCGCAAGGACTCGCGGGGCCCGGTTCGGTGCCGCCCGCATCCACGGCGGCGGGGACTGGTTCGGTGCCGTTCGGATCGGCGGCGGGGACTGGTTCGGTGCCGTTCGGATCGGCGGTGGCGGGGACTGATTCGGTATCGCCTGGATCGGCGGTGGCGGAGGCCGGTTCCGTGCCGCCGGGGATGACGGTCGCCGAGGCGCTCGACGAGATCGCCGGAGTGCTGGCCGAGGATCCGTGGACCGAGTCCTGGCCGCTCGTACTCAAGGACGTGATCCCCGACCGGCGCACCCTCGGCGGCCTCCCGCTGCACCCGCGCTCCATCGACCCGTGGCGGCTCATCGCCGTCTCCGGCGGGCACCCGCTGACCGTGGCCGTCGAATGGACCCCGGTCGGGCTGCGTCCCCTGACCACCTGGGACGAAGAGGGAACGACGGTGATCTTGTGACCGGCCGAGACGACGAACGAACGGGGGCGCCATGACCGGATGGGACGACCTGACCTCGACCGCGCTCGTGGGCACCGACCGCCGCCCGTACACCGGTGACCTGCTGGAGGCAGCGGCCGTGGAGACCGTACGGCGGCGAGCCGGCGCTAGCACCCCCGGCGAGCACACGCCCGACGGCGGAAAGCCGAGCGATGGCGCGTCCGGCGAAGAACGGAAAGCCGCCGAAGAACGCGGAGCCGGCGAAGGGCGGGAGCCGGGCGGTGGCCGGGCGCCGGAGGAGGAGCGGGCGGCCATCGGGCGGCGGGCGGCGGAGCGGCTGCGGCGGATCCTCGACGGCGAGCACGAGCGCCTGCTGCCCGAGTGGCTGGCCGCCGCGGCGGCGACCGGCCGCAGGGTGCCGCCGTACGTGCTGCCCGAGCTGCTCGATCGCGGCCGGAGGGACCGTTCGATACGGGTGCACCTCGGCGTGCTGGCCGGGCAGCGGGGCCGCTGGCTGGCCGGGCTCAACCCGGCGTGGGACTACCTGCTGGACGAGCCCACCGGCGAAACGTGGGAGCTGGGCGGCGCCGCCGACCGGCGCGCCCACCTGAGCGCGCTCAGGGCGGCCGACCCCGGCCAGGCGAGGGCGCTGCTGGAGAGCACGTGGGAGCAGGAGACGCCCGACGACCGGGCCGGGTTCGTGGAGGTGCTGGCCGAGGGGCTGAGCATGGCCGACGAGCCGTTCCTCGAGCAGGCGCTGGACGACCGCCGCAGGGAGGTGCGCCAGGCCGCCGCCAACCTGCTGACCCGTCTGCCGTCCTCCCGCATGTCCCGGCGCATGGCCGAACGGCTGCGCGCCTGCGTCACGATCGACGGTGACGTCATCGCCGTCGAGGCGCCTGCGTACTGCGATAAGGAGATGGAACGCGACGGCATCCGCCAGAAGCCGCCCCGCGGCATCGGCGAGCGCGCCTGGTGGCTGCAGCAGATCATCGCGCGCGCCCCGCTCAGCGCATGGGGCCACCGGCCCGCCCGGCTGCTCGCCATGAAGATCCCCGACTGGGACGCCGACGTGAAGAGCGCCTGGGTGCGCGCGGCGGTCTTGCAGCGCGATCCGGAGTGGGCGCGGGCGATGTTCGGCTGGGACCCGATCGCCGACCTGCTGGTCGCCCTGCCGCCGGAGGAGCAGCAGGAGCTGGCGGCCAGGTTCGTCGCAGAGCACGACCTCGACAGCCAGCTCATCATGGTGCTCGGCGGGGTGTCGTCCCATTGGGGCGAGGGCCTGGCCACGGCCGTCCTCCGCAAGATCGTGAAAGTGAACACCACGCAGCCGTGGAACCTCGCCGAGCTCGTCAAGCTGGCCGGCGAGCACATCGACCCGGCCCTGCACGAGCTGGCCGAAGACTTCTCACCGGCCGAACCCGTCCAGAAGGTCGCCTCCCTGCTGCGGTTCCGCGCCGACATGTACAAGGAGCTCACCCGATGACCGTTCTGCGCCCGCACGCGGAAGACCAGTACGCCGAGGAGCTGGCCCTCCTCGCCAAGGACGACGACCGTCCAAGGCCACCGGGCTGGAAGCTGTCGCCGTGGGCGGTGACCACGTACATCATGGGCGACGGTGACCACATCACCCCTAAATACGTGGGTGCGCGCCGCATCGTCGAGGTCGCCGTCGCCACCCTCGCGACCGACCGCGCGCTGCTGCTGCTCGGCGTGCCCGGCACCGCGAAGACCTGGCTGTCCGAACACCTCGCCGCCGCCATCAGCGGCGACTCGACGCTGCTCGTGCAGGGCACGGCCGGCACCGCGGAAGAGGCCATCCGGTACGGCTGGAACTACGCGCGGCTGCTGGCCGAAGGCCCGTCGCTCGACGCGCTCACCCCGTCGCCGGTGATGCGCGCCATGGCCGAGGGCCGGGTGGCCAGGATCGAGGAGCTCACCCGCATGCCGTCCGATGTCCAGGACGCGCTGATCACCGTACTGTCCGAGAAGACGCTGCCCATCCCGGAGCTCAACCGCGAGGTCCAGGCCCAGCGCGGCTTCAACGTCATCGCCACCGCCAACGACCGCGACCGGGGCGTCAACGAGCTGTCCAGCGCGCTGCGCCGCCGCTTCAACACCGTCGTGCTGCCCGTGCCCGCCACCGCAGAGGAAGAGGTCGACATCGTCGCCCGCCGCGTCGCCCAGCTCGGCCGCTCGCTCGAGCTGCCCGAGACGACCACAGGGCTGGCGGAGATCCGGCGGGTCGTGACCGTGTTCAGGGAGCTGCGCAACGGGGTGACCGAGGACGGCCGCACCAAGATCAAGTCGCCCAGCGGCACCCTCTCCACCGCCGAGGCCATCTCCGTGCTGACCAACGGCATCGCCCTGGCCGCCCACTTCGGCGACGGGGTGCTGCGCCCGTCCGACGTGGCCGCCGGGATCGTCGGCGCGGTGGTGCAGGAGCCGGTGTCGGATCGGGTGGTGTGGCGGGAGTACCTGGAGACGGTGATACGCGAGCGTACGGACTGGCATGACTTCTACCGCGCCTGCCGCGAGGTGTCATGACCATCTCACCTCTGCCCTCGTCTTCGGCTCCCGGCACCGGGTCCGGCGTCCCTGGGCCCGGCGACGCCCCGGCAGGTTGTGCGTCGCCCGCCGCTTCACCGGCCGGTCCGCCTCCGCTCGGTGTCACTGCGGAAGGTGTCGCTGCGGCCAGTGGCGCTTCGACTTCGTGCGGTGCCGAGTCCGACAGTCCCGGCTCGGGGCGCGGCGTTTTCGACGGTGGTGCCGTGTTCGACGGTTCCGGCTTGGGGCGCGGCGTTTTCGACGGCGGTGCCCGGAGTGCAGCGGGTGGCGGGACGCCGGGTGCCTTAGGTCCGGGAGCGGAGGCACTGGGTGGCGCGACGCAGGGCGTGACGGCCCTTGACGGAGAGTCGGATGGCGATGGGGTGATACCGGGATTGGCGGACGACGGCAGGGTGACGACCGATGGCAGGGTGCTGCCTGGCACCGGGTTTGGTGGCGCGGAATCTGGAGGCGGGGACCCGCGGGTGTCCGTCCTTGGCGTGCGGCATCACGGCCCCGGGTCGGCGCGGGCCGTGCGGCGGGAGCTGGAGCGGCTGCGTCCCGACATCATCCTCATCGAAGGCCCGCCCGAAGCCGACGCGCTGATCGCGCACGCGCCCGGCCTCGAGCCGCCGGTCGCGCTGCTCGCCCACGTGCCAGGGGCGCCGTCGCGCGCGGCGTTCTGGCCGTTCGCCGCGTTCTCGCCGGAGTGGCAGGCGATCCTGTACGGCACGTCCGCCGGCATCCCGGTCCGCTTCTGCGACCTGCCCGCCGCCCACTCCCTCGCCGAAGACCCCGGTGAAGAGCCCGCCGAAGCCCTGGCGAGCGGTCCCGCCGAGGGGCAAGCAGGCGGCTCAGCCGAGGCTCCGGCAGGTGGACGAGCCGAGGGGGTGGTCGGCGGGCGGGCCGGGGAAGCGGCCGGTGGAATAACCGGCCCCTCGCCTGGCGAGCTAGCCGGAAGGCCGGGCAACGGCGACGTCGGGAGGCCGGGTGGCGGGCTGGCCGGGTCGGGTGACGGCGTGGCCGGGAGGCCGGGCGGCGAGGCCGGGGATACGGGCGGCGAGGCCGGGGATACGGGCGGCGGGGCCACGCAGGACCCTCGCGAGCAGCCAGCGGCCCAAGCAGGCCCCGGCAAAGCGCGTATCGACCCCATCGGGGCGCTGGCCGCGGCGGCCGGGTACGACGATCCCGAGCGCTGGTGGGAGGACGTTGTCGAGCACCGGGGCGTGGTCGAGCACCGGGGCGGTGATACGCCGTTCGCGGTGATCGCCGAGGCCATGGCCGCCGTACGCGAGGGGTACCGGCCGGACGAGCGGGAGGCCAGGCGCGAGGCGTACATGCGCAAGACCATCCGTACGGCGCTCAAGCAGGGTTTCACCCGGATCGCGGTGATCTGCGGCGCCTGGCACGTGCCCGCGCTCACCGCCCCGTTCCCGCCCGCCGCCGCCGACAACGCGCTCCTGCGCGGCCTGCCGAAGGTGAAGGCGGAGCTGACGTGGGTGCCGTGGACGTACGGGAGGCTGGCGTCCTGGAGCGGCTACGGCGCGGGGATCACCTCGCCCGGCTGGTACCACCACCTGTTCGAGGCCCGGGACCGCCCGATCGAGCGGTGGCTGGCACAGGCGGCGGAGGTGCTGCGCGACGAGGGGCTGGCGGTGTCGTCGGCGCACGTCATCGAGTCGGTACGGCTCGCCGAGGCCCTCGCCACGCTGCGCGGCCGACCGCTGGCGGGGCTCGGGGAGGTCACCGAGGCGGCCAGGGCGGTGCTATGCGAGGGCGACGACCTGGCGGTGGAGCTGATTCAGCGGCGCATGGTGGTCGGCGACCGGCTCGGGCACGTCTGCGACGGCGTACCGATGGTGCCGCTCCAGCGTGACCTGCGCGACCGGCAGCGGAAATTGAAGCTCAAGCCCGAGGCGCTCGACCGGGAGATCGACCTCGACCTGCGCAAACCGCTCGACGTCGGCCGCAGCAACCTGCTGCACCGGCTGCGGCTGCTGGGGGTCGGCTGGGGCACGCCGGGGCAGGCGCGCGGGAAGGGCACGTTCAGGGAGACGTGGACGCTGCGGTGGCGGCCGGAACACGACCTCGCGCTCATCGAACACGCCGCCCTGGGCACCACCGTGGTCGCCGCCGCCGCGCAGCGCGCCCGCGACCTGGCGGCGACCGGGACGGCGACGCTGGCGGACCTGACGGGGCTGGTGGAGCAGTGCCTGCTGGCCGACCTGCCGGAGGCACTGCCGGACGTTCTGGGCGCTCTGTCGGCCAAGGCGGCACTCGACACCGACGTCACCAAGCTGATGGCGGCGCTGCCCGCGATGGTGCGTGCCCACCGTTACGGCGATGTGCGCGGCACGTCGGCGGAGGGGCTGGAGGTGATCGTCCGGTCGATGCTGGAACGCATCTGCGTCGGCCTGCCGGTCGCGGTGACCGGCCTGGACGACGACGCGGCCGCCGACCTGCTCAAACATGTGGACGCGGTGCATTCGGCGGTCGCCCTCCTCGACGCCCCCGACGCGGGCACCCCCGCAGGGCGGGCCGTCAGTGCCGCCGGGGCTCCTCCGGCGGGCGGTGCCGCACGGGACGAGGCTCGCGGGAGCGGGACGGCTCGGGGACGGTGGATGGCGACGCTGCGCGGTATCAGCGATCGCCAGGACCTGCACGGGCTGATCGAGGGCCGGCTCGCGCGAATCCTGCTGGACGCCGGTGAGCTGCACGACGCCGGTGACCGGATGGCCAGGGCGATGTCCCGGGGGCAGGCCCCGGCGCGGGCGGCAGCCTGGGTGGAGGGGTTCCTGGCGGGCGGCGGGTTGTTGCTGGTGCACGATCCGCGCCTGCTGGGGCTGGTCGACGAGTGGCTGACGGGGTTGTCCCGCGAGCAGTTCACCGACGTGCTGCCGCTGCTGCGCCGCACGTTCGGCGCGTTCGCGGCACCCGAACGCAGGGCCGTCGGCGAGCGCCTGCGTGCGGCGGGTCGCGACGAGGGTGCGGGCCGGGACGACGTGGACGAGCGCCGCGCCGCCCCCGCCGTCGCCACCGTCCTGTCGATCCTCGGCGGGACGGCACCCGCAGCGAGGTCACGCGGATGATCGTCAGCAGCAACGGCCGAGTCGGGGGGGCGTCAGTGAGCGGTGAGCGGGATGAGCGGATGCGGCGGTGGCGGCTGGTGCTGGGCGGGGGCCCGGCCGACGGCACCGGGTGCGCGCTGGACGGCGCCGACGCGCAGATGGACGCGGCGCTGGCGGCCCTCTACGACCAAGGCGGCGCGTCCAGGGACGGCGACGGCGGGCGGGCGGCCCGGCGGGAGGGCGGCCTGAGCGCGTCGGCGCCTCGGGTGGCGAGGTGGCTGGGCGACATCCGGACGTACTTCCCGTCCACGGTCGTCCAGGTCATGCAGAAGGACGCCATCGAGCGGCTCGACCTCACCAGGCTGCTGCTGGAGCCCGAGATGCTGGAGGCCGTCGAGCCCGACGTGCACCTGGTGGGCACGCTGCTGGCGCTCAACAAGGTGATGCCCGACCAGGCCAGGGAGTCGGCCAGGGCGGTGGTGCGCACAGTGGTGGCGGAGCTGGAGCGCAGGCTGACGCAGAAGACGCGGGCGGCGGTGTCGGGGGCGCTGGACAGGTCGGCGAGGACGCACCGGCCGAAACGGGTGGCCGACATCGACTGGGACCGGACGATCCGGGCGAACCTGAAGAACTACCTGCCCGAGAAGAACAC
Source organism: Nonomuraea sp. NPDC052634 (assembly GCF_040678535.1). NCBI lineage: Bacteria > Bacillati > Actinomycetota > Actinomycetes > Streptosporangiales > Streptosporangiaceae > Nonomuraea > Nonomuraea sp. NPDC052634. Next base: position 256,898 of record NZ_JBFATY010000009.1, read on the forward strand.
GGTCGTCCCCTCCCGGCTGGTGGGGTACGCCCGCCGCCGGCGGTCCGTGCAGCGGGAGGTGGTGCTGTGCATCGACCAGAGCGGGTCGATGGCGTCCTCGGTGGTGTACGCGAGCGTGTTCGGCGCGGCGCTGGCGTCGATGCGGGCGCTGAAGACGTCGCTGGTGGTGTTCGACACGGCGGTGGTCGATCTCACCGACCGGCTGCACGATCCGGTGGAGCTGCTGTTCGGTACGCAGCTCGGCGGCGGCACCGACATCAACCGGGCCGTCGCCTACAGCCAGGGCCTCATCACCCGCCCCACAGACTCGATCTTCGTGCTGATCAGCGACCTGTACGAGGGCGGGGTCCGGGAGGAGATGCTGCGCCGGGTGGCGGCGATGACGCGGGCCGGCGTCCAGGTGATCGTGCTGCTCGCGCTGTCCGACGAGGGCGCGCCGTTCTACGACCACGAGAACGCGGCCGCGCTCGCCGCGATGGGGGTGCCCGCGTTCGCCTGCACCCCTGACGCCTTCCCCGGCCTCATGGCGGCGGCGATCGAGCGGCGCGACATCGCCCGCTGGGCCGAGCAGCACACCCCTGTCCCTTGAGCGTCCCGTCTCACGCGCCCGGCTCTTGGGGCCGGGCGTGGCGGGGCAGCAGGTACGACAGTCCGAACGTGAGCGCCAGCAGCCCCACCTCGACCCATACCGTGAGCTGCATGGCCGAGCCGAAGCTCCACCGGTCGGCGAGCAGGTGGAAGAAGAGCGTGCCGAGCACCGCGGTGCCGAACGCGCCGCCGAGCTGCTGGATGCCGGTCAGCGTGCCGGAGGCGGAGCCGGACTCGTGCGGCTCGACGCCGGCGAGCACGATGTCGAAGAACGGCGCCATGACGAGCCCCATGCCGATGCCGGCGAGCGCGAGGCCGGGGGCGAGCTGCAGGGTGGAGACGTCCGTGCCGGCCAGGTGAATGGTGGGGGCCAGGACGGCCGCGCCGGCCGCCATGACGAGCGTGCCGATCTGCAGCAGGCCGCGGCCGAGCTTCTCCTGTAGCCCCGACATGGCCAGGCCGAAGCCGACGACGCCGCCGAGCGCCTGCGGCAGCGCGGCGAGACCGGCCTCGAGCGGGCTGAAGCCGAGCCCGAGCTGCGTGTAGAGGGTGAAGACGAGGCTGAAGCCGATCATGCCGGAGAAGAACGCGAGCCCGGCGACCAGGCCGCCGGTGAAGGCGCGCTTGCGGAACAGGCTGGGCGTGACGAGCGGGTCGCGGCCTGAGGCGGTGCGGCGGGCCTCGTACCGGCCGAAGAGGGCGAACACCGCGATCGAGGCGGCCATCGACACGAACGTCCAGGCGGGCCAGCCCAGCTCGCGGCCCTGGATGAGCGGGAAGACGAGCAGGAACGCGGCGAGCGAGACGAGCCCGACACCGGGCAGATCGAGGCGGGTGGCGGCGGGGGAGCGGTATTCCGGCAGGTAGCGCAGCGCGGCGAGCACGGCGGTGAGGCCGAGCGGCAGGTTGATCAGGAAGATCATGCGCCAGCCGGTGCCGAAGAAGTCGGCGTCCACCAGCCAGCCGGCCAGCACGGGACCGCCCACGGACGAGATCGTCATGACGGGCCCGAACATGGCGAACGCCTTGCCCACCTCATGGGGCGGGAACATCTCCTTGATCAGCCCCAGGCCCTGGGGGATCATCACCGAGCCGAACAGGCCCTGCAGCACGCGGCTGGCGATCAGCATCTCGGGGCTGACCGCGATCCCGCACAGCAGTGAGGCAAGGGTGAAGCCGGAGGCGCCGATCACGAACATGCGCTTCTTGCCGTACAGGTCGCCGAGGCGCCCGCCGGTGATCAGGCCGACGGCCATGGCGAGGGTGTAGCCGGCGCCGAGCCACTGCACGAGGCTCTCCGAGCCGCCCAGGTCCCGCCGGATGGTGGGTGCGGCGATCGTGGTGACGAGCGCGTCCAGGAGGTCCATGACCTCGGCGGCGAGGATCACGAACAGGGCGATCCACCGCCATCGGTACGGATGGACCCCGGCCTGCGCCGAGGCGGCGGTCACGGTCATGAGCGGTCTCCTTCGATAACGGTGTTCCAGCGAACGAACAGCGTTCGTAAACGAACATCGTTTTAGTGGCGAACGCCGTTCGTGTCAAGTACGCTGTTCGTCATGGTGGATCGCAAAGGAGCGGAGGGCGTCCCGGCGCCGCCGTGGCGCAAGACGCGCAAGCCGGCACAGCCCAAGCGGCAGCTCAGCCAGGATCTGATCATCGAGACCGGCCTGCGGATCCTCGACACCGAGGGGCTCGACGCGCTCAGCATGAGACGCGTGGCCCAGGAGCTCGACACCGGCCCGGCCTCGCTCTACGCCCACGTCGCCAACAAGGAGGAGCTGCTGGAGCTGCTCTACGACCGGGTGCTCGGCGAGATCCGGCTCCCGGAGCGCGATCCGGCCCGCTGGAAGGAGCAGCTGCGGGCGTACGCGCTGGAGGTGCACCGCGTGCTCATGGCGCACGGCGACGTCGCCAGGGCGGCGCTGGCCACGATCCCCACGGGCGAGAACTCCGTGCGCGCGGGCGAGTTCATCTTCGGCCTGCTCGTGGAGGCGGGCATGCCGCCCAGGGAGGCGGCCATCGCGCTTGACCGGCTCTCCCTCTACATCGTCGGCGACGCCTACGAGGCGTCGCTGCACTACACCCGCATGCGCGCGGCCGGCTTCACCGACAAGCGGGAGTACTTCGAGTCGTGGGTCGGCCAGATCATGACCTACTACCGGGCGCTGCCGCCCGAGCAGTTCCCCCACGTCACCAAGCACGTCGACGACCTGGTGGACGCCGGCGGCGAGGAACGCTTCCGCTACGGGCTCGACCTCATACTCGACGGCATCGAGGCGCGCATGCCGGGCAAGCGGGCGTAGGCATGCCTTAGGCCCAATTGCCTAGGCCCGATGCCCGATGTGCCGGACGGGGCCGGCCCGTAGTTTGCCCGCATGACAACGACTGTGGAGAAGAACGCGGCGGCCCCTGCCAGGGTGCTGTCCGCCGCTTACCGGGCATTGAGCATCGGCCTTGTGGCGCTGGTGACGCTGACGGCGTTCGAGGCCATGGCGGTCAACACCGCGATGCCGGTGGTGGCGCGCGACCTCGACGGCCTGCCGCTGTACAACCTCGCCTTCAGCGCCACCCTGGCGGCCAGTGTGATCGCGACCGTGCTGGGCGGGCGGTGGGCGGACCTGCGCGGGCCCATGCAGCCCATCGCGGCCGGGGTCGCCGCTTTCGTGGCGGGCCTGCTGCTGGCCGGGCTGGCGCCCACGATGGAGGTGTTCGTGGTCGGCCGGTTCGTGCAGGGCCTCGGCGCCGGGCTCATCCAGGTGTCGATGTACGTGCTGGTCGCCCGCGCCTATCCGCCCGAGATGCATCCCCGCGTGTTCGCCGTGTTCTCGGCCGCCTGGGTCGTGCCGTCCATGGTGGGCCCGGCCATCGCCGGGTTCGTCGTGGAGAACGCGAACTGGCGGTGGATCTTCCTCGGCGTGACGCTCATCGTGATCCCGTCGGCGCTGCTGCTGTGGCGGGGCTCCGCCGGGCGTACGGACGGCGACGGCCAGACCCAGGACGACGCCGAGCCCGCACCCGCGCTCGGCCGCAAGCTCGTCTGGGCCACGCTGACCGCCGTCGCCGCCGCGCTGCTGCAGTACGGCGGCGCGCTCAAGACGGCCGGCCTGCCCCTGCTCGCGGCGGGCCTCGTGCTGCTGGCCGTGGCCCTGCCCAAGCTGCTGCTGCCCGGCTCGCTGCGGGCCGCCCGCGGCCTGCCCACCGCGCCCGTCCTGCGCGGCCTGGCCTTCGGCGCGCTGACGGCCACCGAAGTGTTCATCCCGCTCATGCTCATGAACGAGCGCGGGATGAGCGCCACCGGCGCCGGCGTCGTGCTCACCATCGGTGCGCTCGGCTGGTCAACCGGCTCCTGGATCAAGGGCCGCGGCGTGATCGGCAACCTGGTCGCCATCAGGGGCGGCGCCGCCATGATCGCCATCGGCATCGCGATGGTCACGCTCGTGCTGATCGACGCCGTGCCGATCGCGGTCGCCTACGTCGCCATGGCCATCGCCGGGCTCGGTATCGGCGTGCTGCACCCCACGGTGTCCGTCCTGGTGCTGGAGATGTCCAAGGAAGGCGAGGAAGGCGCGAACAGCGCGGCCGTGGGCGTCGGCGAGTCGGTGTTCACCGTGATGGCCGTCGCGCTCAGCGGCGCCCTGTTCACCGCCGCCGGCGGCAGCTACCTGATCGGCCTCGCCTTCACCGCCCTCCTCGCCGCCGGGGCCTTTCTGCTCGCCCCGCGTTTCGTGCACGCCGCGGCACCGGGCACTATGGAGGGAGCCGCGTCATAAAAGGGGGATGCATGCCGCGAGTGCGGGAGCTTGAGGTCTTCCGGCTTGTCCTGCCCTTCGGCAGGAAGACGGAGACCCTGCTCGTCAAGCTCACCGACCATGGAGGCATGGTCGGCTGGGGTGAGGCGACCGCTCCTCCGGCCAAGGCCTGGTCGAGGCTGGAAGAGACGCTGGCCGCGCTGCTCATCGGCGTCGACTGGGAGCATCCCGACACCGTGCCGAGCGGCGACAGCGCCGTCGACATGGCCTGCTGGGACCTGTGGACCAAGATGCGCGGCGTGCCGCTCGCCGAGGCGATCGGCGGCACCCGCACCTCCCTCGTGGCGACCGTGCGGCTCGGCCCCGACACGTCGGTCGAGAGCCTGGTGTCCCGGGTCAACCAGCAGATCTGCGCCGGATACGGGCACGTCACGCTCGACGTCAGGCCGGGCTGGGACGTCGAGCCCGTACGCGCGGTGCGGCAGGCGTACCCGGCGCTGACCCTGGCCGTCGACTGCGGCAACGCCTACAGCGACCTCGGCCAGCTCGTCGCGCTCGACTCCTACGGCCTCGAGGTCATCGAACGCCCCTTCGCCGTCACCGACGTCTACTCCCACGCCGCGCTCCAGGACCAGGTGGCCGCCTCCGTCGCGGTCGAGGTCTCCTCATCCGCCGAGCTCGACGACTTCCTCACCCTGCGCGCGGCCCGCGTGCTGCTGCTGCGCCCGTCGGCGTTCCCGTCGCTGTCGGAGGCCAGGCGCGCCCACGACCGCGCCGCCGCCGCGGGGTGGGACATCCAGTGCACCGGCGGCCAGGGCGCGGGCCTGGCCAGGGCGGCCACGGTCGCGGTGGCCAGCCTGCCGGGGTGCACGCTGCCGTGCGACGTGACGCAGCCGCCCCGCCAGAACCAGATCGTCACGCCCGTCGTCGGCGCGAACGCCGGGGTCATCGCGGTGCCGCTGACCCGGTCGGGGCTCGGCCACGACGTCGACGAGCAGCGCCTGCGGCGGATGACCAAGGAGTCGTTCCACGCGTAGGGCGTGTCAGGGGGCGGGGATCGGGTCGCCGTCCTCGTCCCACCACTACGCCACCCCTTCCGGCGGGCCGTACGCGTCCCGCCGCGCCCCTCGTTCAGGCGGGGTCATGAATGCAGCGAGCGGGCCAGGTTCACGCGCGTGATGTACTCGGAGATGCCGGAGAAGTGGGCGCCGGCCGCGATGAGCGCGTCCCGGATGCCGGCCGTCCTGTCCGTGATCGCGCCCGTGGGCGTGCCGGCGACGATGGCGAACGCGAGCGCCGCGAGGGCGAGCAGGTGGCTGCGGCGGTGCACGATGAACCTCCCGAGGCGGTGTGTGATCACGACACCGCCCAGGAGATCACGACCGGCCCGCCTCATCGCGGGTACGCCACAGCGGCCAGGCGCGTTCTTTACCCCTTGTTCGAGGGGGCGCCGCAGCCCTGGGTGAGGCCCTGCACTGGGTTGTCGTCGTCCTGCTTGGGCCGCTTGTTCGCGGTCTTCTTCGGGTTGGGCGTCTTCGCCGGCGCGGCCGTCCCGGAGCCGGTCGGAGACGGCGACGGCGAGGCGGTGGCGGCGACCGGCCGCTCGGCGCGCTCGGACTCGCGGATCGCCTTCGCGGCCAGCGACCGGATCAGCTCCCAGTCGGGGTAGCCGGTGTTGATCAGCGGCGGGACGAACTGCAGGCTCGTCACCTTGGCGTTCTTCACCTTGAGCGCCAGCGGCACCAGGTGCTCCAGCATCGGCCGCGGGATGTCGGTCCTGATCAGGCCCTTCGTGGCCCGCGCGACCTGGTTGAACCTGGTCAGCAGCGTCGCCGGGTCGGCCTGGTCGAGCAGTGCGCCGAGCACGCAGCGCTGGCGGCGCATGCGCGTGTAGTCGTCGCTGAACGTACGGGATCGGGCGTACCACATGGCGTCGGCGCCCTTCAGCCGGCGCGTGCCCGCCTTGACCAGGCCCTCGTTGTACTTGCCGAACACGACGTCCTGCTCGACGGTGATCGTGATGCCGCCGATGGCGTCGATGAGCCGGGCGAAGCCCCACATGTTGACCAGGGCGTACCAGTCGACGCGGAGGCCGAGCGTGTAGCCGATGGTGTCCATCAGGACCTTGGCGCCCTGGTGCTGCTTGCCGCCGAACAGCTCGGGGTGGGCGTCGGCGTACTCCCACACGCTGTTGAGCAGGTCGCTGCTGCCGCCGTTGGGGTCCTTCGGCAGGTCGAAGCCGTGGGGGAAGCGGCGGGCCATCGGCGTGCCCGGACGGAAGCGCACGTCCTCGAGGTTGCGCGGCAGGCTGAACAGCACGGTGTTGCCAGTCCGCACGTTGACGCTGGCCAGGTGCATGCTGTCGGTGCGCACGCCCACCCGGTGGTCGTCGGCGTCCCCGCCCAGCAGCAGGATGTTGATCCGCTCGCGCCCCGCCCACGGGTCCTCGGGCTTGGGCGCGGGGGGCGTCGGCTCATCGACGGCCTCGACCGGGGCCTGGAAGATGTCGTCGAGCGCCTGCCGGTAGGTGCTCGCCGAGTGCGCGGCGTACGCGAACGGCAGCACCACCACGACGGCGAGCAGCCCGGCCAGCGTGCCGGTGAGCACTTGCCCCGCCTGACCGAGCCGGTGGGGCCGCAGCACCACGAACGAGTGCACGATCAGCGCGAACCAGGCCGCGCCCAGCACGCCCGAGCCGATCATGACGGCGGTGATCCACGAGTCCTGGGTGGCCGAGCCGAGCAGCGTGCCGAGGTCGTTGGAGAGCACGAACGCCAGCAGGCCGAGCAGCGCGACGGCGTACAGGGAGATCAGGACGAGGCCGGTCTTGCGCCGGCCGGCACGCAGATGAGCGGCCCCGGGTGCCAGTGCCGCCAGCACGAGCCACCCGAGGACCCCCGCGGCGCTCACTGGGGCGCTCACTGGTTTCTTCGCCTGCTCCACGCCTTCCCCGTTTCCCCGCGTACCACCATAGGTGCTGAGACCTCCACCCGCGGTGAACCGCGTGGCGCGGTCGCCCCAGGCTCCATTGAGGCGGCAGCCTATGCACTTAATACGAAAAATGTCGTTATCAGGGGGTGAACTTCAGCAACCGAATAACATTCTGTGCATGGGCTTCTCTGAGATCGAGTACGGGGTGACCGATCGCATCGCCACCGTGACATTGAAACGCCCCGACCGGCTGAACGCCTTCACCTTTACGATGCGCGGAGAGTTGATCGAGGCTTTCGACCTGGCCGACGCCGACGACGACGTCCGCGCGGTGGTGGTCACGGGCGCGGGCCGCGCCTTCTGCGCCGGGGCCGACCTGGGCGGCGGCGGAGGCACGTTCAAGGGCCGCGCATGGGGCGAGACCGTCGACGGCGTGCCGCGCGACGGCGGCGGCACGGTCGCGCTGCGCATCGCCCGCTCGCTCAAGCCCGTCATCGCCGCGATCAACGGCCCCGCCGTCGGCGTCGGCGTCACGATGACGCTGCCGATGGACGTCAGGCTCGCCTCGGAGACGGCCAGGTTCGGGTTCGTCTTCGCGCGGCGCGGCATCGTCACCGAGGCGGCGTCGAGCTGGTTCCTGCCCAGGATCGTCGGCATCTCCAAGGCCATGGAGTGGGCCGTCACCGGCCGCGTCTTCTCCGCGGCCGAGGCGCTCGAAGGGCGGCTGGTCTCGCGCGTCTGCCCGGCCGACGAGCTGCTGCCCGCCGCGTACGAGCTGGCCAGGGAGATCGCCGACAACACCTCCGCCGTCTCCGTCGCGGCCATCCGCCGCCTCATGTGGTCGGGCCTGTCGGCGTCCTCGCCCTGGGAGGCGCACGCCGCGGACTCCCGCCTGATGGCCGAGCTCGGTGGCGCGCCCGACACGGTCGAGGGCGTCACCGCGTTCCTGGAGAAGCGGCGGCCCGACTTCCCCATGCGGGTTAGCAGCGACCTGCCGCCCGGGGTGCCCTCATGGCCGGATGATCCCTATGGTGTCTAGCATGTACGAGATCACCGTGCTGTCCATGCCCGACGACTTCGAGGGCGAGGTCGTGGCGACGCTGGTGTCCAGGAGGGCAGAGACCGCCTCCCGCAGGGCGGTGCTCTACCTCCACGGCTTCACCGACTACTTCTTCCAGGACCACCTCGCCGAACACTACGTGCAGCGCGGCATCGACTTCTACGCGCTCGACCTGCGCAAGTACGGCCGTTCCCTGCTGCCGCACCAGACCAGGGGCCTGATCAGGAGCGTCACCGAGTACTTCGCCGAGATCGACGAGGCCGTGCGCATCATCAGGCGCGACCACGACGAGCTGACCGTCAACGCCCACTCCACCGGCGGGCTGGTCGCCGCCCTGTGGGCCGACCGGGTGCGCGGCCGCGGCCTGGTGCAGGGGCTCGTGCTCAACAGCCCGTTCTTCGACCTCAACGTGCCCACGCCGTTAAGGCTGGCCGCCGACCTGCTCAAGACGCCGCTGTCGTACACGAAATGGGTGCTGCCGCTGCCGTCCAGCGACGTCTACGGGCGCACGCTGCACCGCAGCCACGGCGGCGAATGGGACTACGACCTGGAGCTGAAGCCGCTCGGCGGGTTCTCCGTGCACGCCATGTGGCTGGCCGCCATCCGGCGCGCCCAGCGGCGGCTGCACGCCGGGCTGTCGGTGGACGTGCCGGTGCTGGTGCTCGCCTCGGCCAACGGCCTGCGCGTCCGCGACTTCGTCCCCGAGGCCCGCTCGGCCGACATCGTGCTCGACCCCCGCCACATCGCCCGCTGGTCCACCTCGGTCGGGCCGCACGTGACGTGCGTGCGCATCCAGGACGGCGTGCACGACCTCGTGCTGTCCGCCGAGCCCGTGCGCAAGCAGGTCTTCGCCGAGATGGACCGCTGGATGGAGGCCTTCGTTCACCAGGACGCTCACCAGGACGTTCACCAGGGCGTTCACCAGGGCGTTCACCAGGGGAACGAGAAAAGGCCGTAGTAAGCCGCCGCCACCAGCAGCAGCCCGGTCCCGCCCAGCACGCCCCCGACCGACACGTACTGCCAGCGGGTGGGCTGCAGGCCCTCGCGCAGCGCCGACACGTACGCCGCCACCGCCGTGACCTCCTGGATCAGCATGAGCACGGCGAGCAGCCGCACCACGAGCCAGCCGGCCAGCACGGCCGGCCAGGCGCCCGCCTGGTTGACCGAGAACAGCACCAGCAGCGTGATGAACGCCGCCACCGAGGCCAGCAGGGCGAGCCCGGTCCACGCCATCCTGGTCAGCCGGCGCCTGATCGGCGCCCACAGGCGGGCGTTGGTCTCGACGGGGGTCTGGTCGCGGTGGCGCAGCCGTACGACCATGGCCGCCACCGGGCCCGCCACGTAGCCGACGGCGGCCAGGCAGATCGTCAGGCCGAGCATCGTGCCGCCCGCGTACCAGGGGGCGGCGGGCACGTCGCTCGCCTCGAACCGCTGCACCGGGGTCGCGCCCGCCATGTGGACCGCCGGCTTGGCCGTGCCCGGCAGGCCCTTGATCCAGTTGGCCAGGGTCTCCAGGTAGCCCGCGGTGAAGTCGCCGCCGTTGACCCGCATGGCATGGTCGCCCTTGGCCATGAAGCGGATCGTGTACTTGTCGTTGCCCGCCTTCTCCAGGGCCGTGATGAGCGCCTTGGTGGACTCGACGAAGGGGATCGAGGGGTCGGTGGTGCCGTAGAACGCCAGGACCGGCTGCTTGACCTGGCTTAACGCGGGCATCGCGTCGTAGCGCAGGAAGTCGAAGCCGACCCCGCCCATCGCCCTGGTCAGCAGGTCGCGTACGCCGACGGGGGCGCGCAGCCGCAGCAGCTGCTCGTTCAGCGCCCAGGCGACCTGGCGCAGCGGGGAGACGTTGGGCGACGACACCAGCACGATGAAGCCCACCGACGTGCTCTTGGCCGCCGCGATCGGCACCACCCAGCCGCCCTCGGACACGCCCCACACGCCCACCAGATCCGGGTTCACCTCGGGCCGCGTGCGCAGGTACTCGACCATGCGCAGCGCGTCGTCCGCCAGCAGCCCGAAGTCGCGGTGACGGAAGTCGTAGCCGACCGTGCGCTTGTCGAACGCGATCGTCACCACGCCCGCCCTGGACAGGAACTCCGCCTGGGGCGTGAACTCCGTACGCGAGCCGTTGCCCGACCCCGACACGAACACCATCGCCGGATGCCGCCCGGGAGCGATCGGCACCCGCAGCGTGCCCTCCAGGCGCTGGCCCTCCGCGGGGACCGAGATCTCCTCCTCGCGGAACTCGTGGACGGTCGCGACGGGCTTCAGCTCGGCGGCGGGCTGCGGCGGGATGGCCTGGAACGCGGGATCGACCTTGAGCGGCGGCGGATCGAACGCGGGCGGAAGGACGTAACCGACCGCCGCGAGAGCCACCAGCACCAGGCCGGCGGCGACGCTCAAGGTGCCACGGCCAGTGCGCATCGGCCTCCCCATGTGCGTTGGTTTGCCCGCCGATCTTCCAGAGTACTCCCGGCGCGTGGGGCTGGAGAGACCCCATATGTCAGTGAGACCTGTTAGCTTCCTGCGACATGCGGATCCTGCACACCTCCGACTGGCATCTCGGGCGCTCCTTCCACCGCGAGAGCCTGCTCGCCGGGCAGGCCGCGTTCATCGATCACCTGGTCGAGACCGTGCGCTCCGAGCGGGTCGACGTGGTGGCGGTGGCCGGCGACGTCTACGACAGGGCGCTGCCGCCCGTCGACGCCGTCGCCCTGCTCGACGACGCGCTCGCCAGGCTGCGCGGCGCCGGCGCGCGCGTGGTGCTGATCAGCGGCAACCACGACTCGGCGCTGCGGCTGCGGTTCGGCTCGGCGCTGTTCGAGTCGGCGGGCGTCCACGTCCGCACCGCGCCCGACAGGTCGTGGGAGCCCGTCGTGGTGGACGACGTCGCCTTCTACGGCATTCCCTACCTGGAGCCGGAGCTCGTACGCGCCCAGTGGGAGCTGCCCGACCGCAGCCACACCGCCGCCATCACCTACGCCATGGACCGCATCAGGGCCGACGCCGCCCGCCACCGCGCCTCCGTGGTGCTCTCCCATTGCTTCGTCACCGGCGGGCAGGCCAGCGACAGCGAGCGCGACATCAGCGTCGGCGGGGTCGCCCACGTGCCGCTGAGCGCGTTCGACGGGGTCGGCTACGTCGCACTCGGCCATCTGCACGGCCGCCAGCGCATGTCCGAGACTGTGCGCTACTCCGGCTCGCCGCTGGCCTACTCCTTCTCCGAGGCCGGCCACGTCAAGGGCTCCTGGCTGGTCACGATGGGGGAGAAGGTGGAGGACGTCGACTTCGTGCCCGCGCCCGTGCCCCGCCCCGTCGGCCGGCTGCGCGGCGACATCGACGACCTGCTCACCGACCCCCGCTACGCCGCCTACGAGGACCACTGGCTGCAGATCGTCCTCACCGACCCCGTGCGGCCCAAGTCCGCGATGGACCGCCTGCGCGCCCGCTTCCCCCACACGCTCGCCCTCTCGTTCGAGCCGGTCGGCGCCGTCGCCGCCGCCGAGCCCGTACGCGTCACCGGGCGGCCCGAGGCGGAGGTCGCGCTCGACTTCGTCAAGGAAGTACGCGGCGAGCCTGCCGCACCCGAAGAGGAGGAGCTGCTAAGACAGGCCATCGAGGCGTCCAGGGTGAAGGAGACGATGGCGTAGATGCGCCCCCACAGGCTCACGCTGACGGCGTTCGGGTCCTTCCCCGGCACCGAGACCGTCGACTTCGACGCGCTGGCCGAAGCCGGGCTCTTCCTCGTCCACGGCCCCACAGGGGCGGGCAAGACCACCATCCTCGACGCGCTCTGCTTCGCCCTCTACGGCCAGGTGCCCGGACAGCGCAACAGCGCCCGCAGCCTGCGCTGCGACCACGCCCCGCCCGGCACCGGGCCGTCGGTCACCCTCGAGGTGTCCATCAGAGGGCGTTTACTGCGCATCCAGCGCTCCCCGGCCTGGCAGCGGCCCAAGCTGCGCGGCACGGGCTTCACCGAGGAGAAGGCCAAGGTGGTCGTCTCGGAGTGGCAGGGCTCCGACTGGCACGGCCTCACCACCCGCCTCGACGAGGCCGGCGACCTCATCGGCGGCCTGCTCGGCATGAACGCCGACCAGTTCTGCCAGGTCGCCATGCTGCCGCAGGGCGACTTCGCCCGCTTCCTGCGCGCCGGCGGCGACGAGCGCGCCAAGCTGCTCGAACGCCTCTTCAGCGTCAAGGTGTTCACCGCGGCCGAGTCCTGGCTCGCCGAGCACCGCAAGCAGGCCTGGCGCGAGGCGCAGGAGCTGCGGCAGGAGGTCGATTTCGCCGTCAAACGCGTCGAGGAGGCCGCCGGTCCCGACCTCCTCGGCCGGCTCACCTCGGCCGCGCTGGGGAGCGCGGCTGCCGGGGGCGGCGTCCACGCCACCCTGGCCTTCGACGACGATCCCGCTCCGGCGGCGCGCGGCGAGGACGCCTCGGCCGGCACCGCTCCGGCGTCGGATCGCGAGGGCGAGGCCGTTGCGGCGGCGGGCCGGGACCGTGAGGCCGCCCTACGGGACGGGCGCGCCGGAGCGGCCGGCGTCGTGGCGGGGGACGACCGTACGGCGGGTTCGGCCGACGGACAGGTGCGGGCTGCCGCTGACGGGCAGGGGCAAGCAGTCTCCGACCGGCAGGGGCGGGCCGCCTCCGACGAGCAGGGACAAGTGGACGCCGGCGGAGAGGCGCCGTCGCCTGAGGAGGAGCCGTTGCGGTGGGCGGGCGCGCTGCTCGACGCCGCGCGGGCCGTCGTGACGCGGGCGGAGGAGGAGCACGCCGCGGCGGGTGCCGCCTTGCGGGCCGCGCGGACGCGCTTCGAGCAGGCCGCCGCCCTGGCCGAGCGCCAGCGCCGGTACGCCGAGGCGCTCACCCTGCGCCGCATCCTCGACGAGCGGGCCGACGAGCGCGCCGACCTGCAAGCGATCCTCGACGACGCCGCCAGGGCCGACCGCGTCGTCCCGCTCGTCACGGCCGCCCGGCAGCGCGCCGAGGCCGCCGCCAAGGCCCGCGCCCTGGCCGCCGACGCCATCGCCCGCGCCCGCCCCCTCCTGACCTCAGCCCCGCCCGCGGGCTCCGGCCACCCATCCGGCGCGCCCAGGCAGGGCGCCCCCGCTCCCGGCCCCACCGCGCAGCGGCCCACCGCACCCGGTGCGGATGCGCCCACCGCGCAGCGGCCCGCCGCTCCCGGCGCCGCCGCGCAGTGGCCCGCCGGGAAGGCTCCTGCCACGGAGAGCCCGTCGGACCAGGGGCGGATCGATGCGGGTGCGCCGAGTGCCGGGGAGCTGGCGGCGTTGGAGCGGGCGCGGCAGGACGAGATCGCGCGGCTGCAGGAGCTGCTGACCGAGGAGGCCAGGCTCTCGGTGGTGCGGCGCGACCTGCTGCGCGTCGAAGACGAGCTGGCCGAGCTGCTCCGCGCCGACGAGCGGGTGAGCGCCCGGCTGGCCGAGCTGCCGGCGTTGATCGAGCGGGCCGAGGCGGGGCTGGCGGCCGCGCGTACGGACGCCGCGCGGATCCCCGCGGCGAAGGCCGCGCGCGACGCGGCCGCGCACCTCATCGAGATCGACCGCGAGCTGGCCGCCCTGGCGGAAGAGCTGGACGTCCTGGCGCAGCGGGAGGCCGAGGTGGCGGCGGCGGAGGCCGAGCTGCCGGCCAGGCTCGCCGAGGCGGAGGCCGCGCTGGACGACGTACGCGCGCAGGCCGCCGCGATCCCCGCGCAGATGGCGGCGCTGGAGGCGGCCAGGGCGGCGCTGGAGGCGACGCACCGCAGGGAGGCGCTCGCCGCCGAGCTGGAGGAGGCGAGGGCCGCGCACCAGGTGCTCGTGGACCAGGCGCAGGCCGCCCGCGAGCGCTGGCTAGACCTGCGGCAGGCCCGCATCGACGGCATGGCCGCCGAGCTGGCGCGCGATCTCGCCGACGGGCAGCCGTGCGCGGTCTGCGGCTCCGAGCACCACCCCCAGCCCGCCAAGCCCGCGCCGAGCGCCCCGTCGGCCGACGACGAGCGCGAGGCCGAGGCCGCCCACGACGCCGCGCTGAGCGAACGCGAGGCCGCCGAGCGGGCCCTGGCCTCGCTGGAGTCCCGCCACGCCGACGCGGCCGCGGCCACCGGCGATCTCGACGTGGCCGCCGCCGAGGAGCAGGTGCAGCAGGCCGAGCAGGAGCTGGCCCGCCTCCAGGCGATCGCCGACCGCGAGCCCGCGCTGGCGCAGGCCCTCGAACGGGTCGAGGCCGACCGCGAACGCGTCCGCGACCAGGCCCGCGAGATCGCCGAAGCCCTGGCCGCCCACCGGGCGAACCGGGCGCAGCGGGAGGCCGAGCGGGCCCGCGTGCGCGCCCAGCTCGACCTCGACCCCGACGCGGTGGCCGAGTCCGTGCTGGCGGAGGCCGAGCGAGAGCTGCGCAGGCTGCAGGAGTCGGCGGCCGCCGAGCCCCGGCTGGCGCAGGAGGTGGCCAGGCTCGGACAGGAACGCAATGAGCTGGAGGAGCAGAGCCGCCAGGTGGCGGCGCGCCTCGCGGCCGCCCGCACCAGGCAGGAGGAGCTGAGCGGCGACGCCGGACGGCTCACCGCGCGGCTCGACGCGGCCCGCGGCGGCGACGCCACGCTGACCGCCCGCCTGTCCCGGCTGAGCGACGAGGCCGAGCTGCTGCGCGAGGCGCTGGAGGCCACGCAGGCGGCGGTGTCCGCGCGCGACGAGCTGGCCAGGGCGAAGCAGGCGGCCGAGGAGGCGGCGGCCGAGGCCGGGTTCGGCGACGTGCGCGACGCGGAGGCCGCCTACCGGAGCCAGGCGGAGCGCGAGCGCAAGGCCGAGCTGCTGCGGCGACTCGACGATCAGCACGCGGCCGTCAGCGGCGTGCTGGCAGACCCCGAGCTGGTGGCCGCGGCGGCCGAGCCCGCGCCCGACCTGGCGGCGGTTCAGGCCGAGCGCGACGCGCTGGAGGAGACGTACACGCGGCTGGCGAGCGTACGCGACAGGGCGGCGGCCAGGGCGCGGCGGCTGGCCGAGCTGCACGACGAGCTGGCCGGCCACCTCGAACGCTGGCGTCCCGCCGCCGACCGGCACCGCCTGGCCGAACGCATGGCCTCGCTGGCCAGCGGCACCTCCAGCGACAACCAGTGGAGCATGAGCCTGTCGTCGTTCGTGCTCGGCGAGCGGCTGCGGCAGGTGGTGGCCGCCGCCAACGAGCGGCTCGACCACATGTCCGGCGGCCGCTACCTGCTCAGGCACGACCTGGGCAAGACGGCCGGCTCCCGGACGCGCGCGGGCGGCGGGCTCGGCCTGCGCGTGGTGGACGGCTGGACCGGCGTCGACCGCGACCCGGCCACGCTGTCCGGCGGCGAGAGCTTCATCACCTCGCTGGCCCTGGCGCTCGGGCTGGCCGACGTCGTCACCGCCGAGGCGGGCGGCGCGGAGCTGGGCGCGCTCTTCGTGGACGAGGGGTTCGGCACGCTCGACGAGGACACGCTCGACGGCGTTCTCGACATCCTCGACGGGCTGCGCGACGGCGGCCGCGCCGTGGGCATCGTCAGCCACGTGTCGGAGCTGCGTTCCCGGATCACGGCTCAGCTCAAGGTCATCAAGACCCGTACGGGCTCCACGCTGCGCGCCGCCGGCACCGGCTGACCCCCGCAGGGCCGGCCGCCGGGGCGGGTATAGGTTGTGGGCGAGATCGAGGGGTCCAGCTTGCGAGGAGCGGCTCATGCGCGTCGTCGTCACCGGAGCACACGGCAAGGTCGGCAGGGCCGCCGTCAAGGCCCTGCAGGAGGCGGGGCACGAGGTCACCGCCACCGATCTCACCCGCCCGGTCTGGGAACGCCACGATCCCGGCGAGCCCCGCTACAAGCAGGCCGACCTGACCGACGCCGGGCAGGCGTTCGCCGTGACGCACGGGGCCGACGCCGTGGTGCACGCGGCGGCCATCCCCGACCCCACCATGAACGCGCCGCACGTGGTGTTCCAGAACAACCTGATGGCCACGTTCAACATGATCGAGGCGGCGGTACGGCTGGGCGTGCGGCGGTTCGTGAACATCTCCAGCGAGACCGTGCCCGGGTTCTTCTTCGCCGAGCGGCCGTTCCTGCCGGACTACGCGCCGGTGGACGAGGAGCACCCGATCCGGCCGCAGGACCCGTACGCGCTGTCGAAATACTTCGGCGAGCAGCTCATGGACGCGGCGGTGCGCCGGTCGGACATCAGGTGCATCTCGCTGCGGCCGAGCTGGGTGCAGCACGAGGGCAACTACGAGCGCAACCTCGGGCCGGAGGTGCGCGGCGAGGTCGAGGTCGGGGCCGGGCTGTGCAGCTACACCGACGTGTACGACCTCGCCGATGCGATCGTGCTGGCCGTCGAGTCCGACCTGCCGGGGCACGAGGTGTTCTACATCGCCGCGCCTGACAACGCGGGCGGGCACGACTTCGCGGCCATGCTGCGGCGGAGCTTCGGCGACAAGATCGAGCTGCGGCCGCTGTCCAGGGCCGACTCGTCGGGCATCTCGTGCGAGAAGGCGTACCGGATGCTCGGCTGGACGCCCAAGCGGACGTGGCGCGACTACCTGGACGACAACGGCCGCGCCCGCCAGAAGTGACGGCCGGCCCGCGGTTGAGCCGGGCCTCGTCTGCGGGCGGGGCCTGTCGTCAGGCGGGGCCTGTCAGGTGAGGGCCGCGATCAGGCCGGGGAGCTCGGCGGGGTGGCGGAAGAGCGTCGCGCCCAGCCCCTTCAGGCGTGCGATCGGCGTGAGGCCGCCGGCGTACGCGAAGCACCGCATGCCCGCGCTGATCGCCGCCGTCACCCCGATGGGACTGTCCTCCACCACCACGCACTTGTCCGGCTCGGCCCCCATGGTGGCGGCGGCGTGCAGGAACAGGTCGGGCGCGGGCTTGCCCGCGGCGACGTCCTCGACGCTGAAGACGCGCCCGTCGAAGTGGTGGGACAGCCCGGCCAGCCGCAGGTTGCGGCGGATGGTGGCATGGCGGGCGTTGGAGGCCACGCAGAACGGGATGGTGAGCCGTTCGAGCACGTCGGTGATGCCTTCGACGGCGCGCAGCTCTCTCTGGATCGCCGCGCGGTACTCCGCTCTGAACCGGTCGCGCCAGCCGGGCGGGGTGGGCCCGATCTGCTGCTCCCAGTAGTCGCCGGTGGCGCCGACGAACTTCTCGATGTATTCGGCCTCGGTCATCGTCCGGCCCAGGCGGCGCAGGGCCGCCAGCCCGACGCGTACGGAGATGGACTCGCTGTCCACCAGGACGCCGTCACAGTCGAAGATCACCAGCTCGACGGGCAAATGCCCCCCTTTCTACATGGATGTTCCGTATGTGAAACCTAACATTGCGCAGGTGATAGCGTCCTCGTATCGCTTCACAAGACGCACGTCCACATAGTGAGACACCCATGAAGGTTTCCCCTCAGACCGGCGCCCCCAGCCGGTCCAGGATCGCTGCGGCCAGCCTCATCGGCACCGCCATCGAGTTCTACGACTTCTACATCTACGGCACCGCCGCCGCCCTGGTGCTCAACACCGCGTTCTTCCCCGACATGGACCCGGTGGCGGGCAGCCTGGCCTCGTTCTCGACGTTCGCCGTGGCGTTCATCTCCCGCCCGCTCGGCTCCGCCCTGTTCGGGCACTGGGGCGACCGCATCGGCCGCAAGTCCATGCTGGTCGTCTCGCTGCTGGTGATGGGGCTGTCCACGGTCCTGATCGGCCTGCTGCCCGGTTACGCCGCCATCGGCGTGATCGCGCCCGTCCTGCTCGTGCTGCTGCGCTTCACCCAGGGCATCGGGCTCGGCGGCGAGTGGGGTGGCGCGGCGCTGCTGGCCACCGAGCACGCCCCGCCCGGCAAGCGCGGCCTGTACGCGATGTTCCCGCAGCTCGGCCCGTCGGCCGGGTTCATCGTCGCCAACGGGCTGTTCCTGATCCTCGGCGAGGTGCTGAGCGACGGGCAGTTCGACAGCTGGGGATGGCGGCTGCCGTTCGTGGCGAGCCTGCTGCTGGTGATCGTCGGCCTGTACGTCCGGCTCAAGATCTCCGAGACGCCCGTCTTCCAGGCCGCCATGGACCAGCACCGCATCGCCAGGGTGCCGTTCGTCGGCCTGATGAAGCACCAGTGGAAGCGTGTCCTGCTCGGCGCCGGCGCCATGACCATCGCGTACACGCTCTTCTACACCGCCACCACCTACTGCCTGGCGTACGGCACCGACACCCTCAAGATCTCCAAGACCACGATGCTCGCGCTGTCGATGGTCGGCGTGGTGTTCATGGCGGCCGGCACGGTGGCCTCGGCCATGGTGTCCGACCGGCTGGGCCGCCGCCGCACGCTCATCACCGGCACGATCGGCGCCGTCGTGTGGGGGCTGGTGATGTTCCCGCTGATGGAGACCCGCTCCACGTTCCTCGTCGGGCTGGCCCTCGCGGGCGCGCTCGCGCTCATGGGGCTGGTCTTCGGGCCGATGGGGGCGTTCCTGCCCGAGCTGTTCAAGACCGAGTACCGCTACAGCGGCTCGTCCGTCGCCTACAGCCTCGGCGGCGTGCTCGGCGGCGCGGTGCCGCCGCTGGTCGCCACCAGCATGCAGGCGAGCGGGCTGGGCGTCATGGCGGTCGGCGGTTACGTCTCCGCGATGGCGATCCTGAGCCTGCTCTGCCTGCTCGCCCTGCCGGAGACCGGCGACCGTACCCTGTGAGGTGTCGTCAACGGAGGGTTCTGCCGGGGTGGAGTGGATCGACGCGGCCACGGCGGCCGAGCGGCTCGGGATCAAGCCCGCCACGCTGTACGCGTACGTGAGCCGCGGCGTCGTGCAGCGCCGGCACAGCGAGGACGGCCGGCGCAGCCTCTTCTCCGCCGAGGAGATCGAACGCCTCGCCCGCCGCGGCCGGCCGCGCGCCCAGCCGCCGGAGCTCGTCATCGAGTCCGCCGTCACGTCGCTCGGCGTGGACCGGCCCTACTACCGGGGCACGGACGCGCTCGCGCTCGCGCGTACGGCGGCGTTCGAGACCGTCGCCGAGTGGCTGTGGACCGGCGACCCCGGCGTATGGCTACGGGCCGCGCCAGGCGGGCGGCGGCTCCAGCCCGACGGAGGGCTACGGGCCACGCCGGGCGAGCGACGGCTCGAGCCTGACGCGGGGCTGCGGGGCGCGCCGGGCACGTGGCGCTTCGAGCCCGGGGACGGGTTGCGGGCCGCCGTCGCCGCTCAGCGCGGCCTGCCCGGCGACCTCATGCCGCTCGACCGCCTCCAGGTCATCGTCACGGTGCTCGGCGCGTCCGACTCCCTGCGCTACCAGCTCGACCCCGACTCCGTCACCGCCACCGCCCGCCGCCTCATCGCGGGGCTGGTGGACGCGCTGCCGCCGCTCGGCGAGCCCCAGGGCGACACGATCGCCGAACGTCTCTGGTCCCGCCTGTGCCCGCACCCCGCCACGCCCGGCCTGCTCGACGCGCTCAGGGCCGCGCTGGTGCTGCTCGCCGACCACGAACTCGCCGCCTCCACGCTCGCCGCCCGGGTGGCCGCCTCCGCCAAGGCCGACCCGTACGCCGTCGTCCTCACCGGGCTCGGCGTGCTGGGCGGACCGCTGCACGGCGGGGCCTCGTACGCCGCAGAACGCCTCCTCGACGAGATCACCCACCCCGGCGAGGCGCCCCGCGTCATCGGCGAGCGCGTACGGCGCGGCGAGCGCATCCCCGGCTTCGGCCACAGCGTCTACAAGAACGGCGACGCCCGCGGCACCCTCCTCCTCGACCTGATCAGGAAGGCCGTCACGGAAACCGGCGCCCGCACCGCACCCTGCCCACCGGCCAAGCGCGCGCATCGGGGCGGACCGGGCGAGCCCGCGCGCCCTGGGGATCCGGGCGAGATCGTTCTCCGGCCGGATCGGATCGACGTGGTGGATGCCGTGCTGGCGGAGATGCGCCGGCGCCGCCTGCCCCACCCCAACGTGGACCTCGCCCTCGCCACCCTCGTCACCGTCAGCGGCATGACGCGCGGCGCGGGCGAGGCCATCTTCGCGGTGGCCAGGGCGGCGGGCTGGCTGGCGCACGCGATGGAGGAATATCGCCGCGGCTCTCTCCTCCGCCTCCGCGCCTCCTACACCGGCCCGCCACCGAAGTGACCACGAAGCCCCCGGACGTCCACCACCGCCGCCCGCGCGCAGCCCGCGCTGGGCTCAGCCGGCCGCGCCCGGCGCCTCACCGTTCGCGGGCGGGCTCACGCCGTGACCGCGGGCGCCCGCCCCGCCGTTCGCGGGCAGGCTCACGCCGTGAGCGCGGGCGCGCCGCGCTCCACGTACGCCGCCAGCGCCCGGACCCGCTCCGCGTGCTGGTCGTGCCCCACGATGACCGGCGGCTCGTTGTACGGCATGGCGTCCGACGACCGCCGCAGCTTGATGTACTGCCCGCACGCGTCGATCGCGTACGGCTCCATGTCGTCCTGCAGCGCCCCGATCACCGTGATCCCGTACGTCTCGCCGATCCGCCGGAACAGCGCCACCGCCTCCCGCCGGTGCTCCTTGCCCAGGTTGCGCCCGAGCTCGTCGAGCACCAGGCACAGGTGGCCGCCGCCGGATGAGGCGATGGCCGCCGCGCACACCAGCTTGACGGCCTTCTCGTCCATGAGCGCGGTGTTGGCCCGCCGGTTGTACGGCACGAACGCCTGCCCCTCGCCCCGCCGCCACTTGGGCGTGACCCGCCACTGCCAGCGCTGCTCGGGGTCGGCGGGCGCGGGCGGGACGGGGAACTCCAGCGTGGCGCCGTAACCGCCGTACGAGGTGTCGAGCTTGTCGAACTCCTCGGCCACCCGCGCCAGCCGCGCCTTGATCGCGGCGGTCAGCGCGGCGCGGTGCACGGCCGTGGACTGGGCGGCCTCCTCCGCGCCCCTGGCCGCCGCCGCCAGGTCGCGCTGCCGGGAGACGAGCTGGGCCTCGATCTGCCGCCGCTGGTGGCGTTCGTACTCCTCCTGGCCGCGCAGATAGGACGACAGCGACCCGCAGACCGCCGAGAACGTCGCCTGCTCCCGCGCCGTGCTGCCCTCCCGCTCGCTCAGCAGGAAGCGCAGCTCCTCGGGCAGCTCCGCGTCCTCGTCGGGGAACGTGTCGCGCAGCGCCTGGTCGAGGTGGCGTTCGGCGATCCGCCACCACTCGTCGGCGGTGCGCGTGCGCTCCTCGTCGGGCAGCGCCTCCAGCCACTCGCGGGCGCTGTCGATGGTGCCGCCCCAGTCTTCGGCGAGCGCGTCGAGCTTGAGCGCCTCGCGTTCGGCGGTGACCTTGGCCTCCTGCTCGCGGGCCTGCGCGCGCTCGCTCTCGTGCCGGTGCCTGCGCCCTTCCAGCCGCTCGATCTCCATGTCGCGGGTACGTGCCCGGAAGTCGAGCGCGGCGGCCTGGCGCTCGGCCTCGGCGACCTTGGGCGCGAGCTCCTCGATGGCGGCGTTCAGCTCGGCCAGCTTGGCCCGCCGCTCGCCCAGCTTGACCTCGAGCTCGGCCAGCCGCACCCCGGCCCTGGCGCCTTCGAGCCGCCGCTGCGCCTCGGCGACCGTCTCCTCCGCGTCGCGTACGGCCTGGGCCGCGCTCTCCTGGACGTCCTTGGCCCGGTTGAGCCGCTGCTCGGCGGCCTTGATGCGGGCCTCGCGCCCGGTCGCCACCCCCTCGAACGCCCCGACGACGCTCACCCCGGCCGCGCTCACCAGCACCGACCCCGGCAGGTCGGCCAGGGCTTCGGCGGCCGCGCCGAGCTGAGTGGCGTCCACGATCACGGCGTGCTCGTGCGGCCAGCCGCGCAGGCCACCGGACGCGCCCGCGTCGCGCGCCTGCTCGGCCACGTCGAGCGCGTCGAGCAGCCCGGTCGCGCCGATCCCCGCCGCCGCCAGCGCGTTGAGCTGGGCCGCCGCCGGACCGCCCTCAGCGTCATCGAGGGCCGCCTGCGCCGAGGCCACCTCCTGGTCGGCCACGCCGAGGGCCTTCAGCGCCTCGTTGAGCCGCAGCCGCGCCTCGCCGAGCTCGCGTTCGGCCGCCGGCACGTCGCGCCCGTCGGCGAAGCGGCGGGTCTCCTCCAGGGCGGGGATGAGCCCGCGCAGCTCGTCGGCGGAGTTCTCCGTCACGGCGCGGTCGGCGTCGAGCTTGCTCGCCCGCGCCTGCAGCGCCGCCAGCTCCTTGCGCGCCTGCGACACCTGCCGGTCGAGGGTGTCCTCGCGCAGCGTGGCGATCTCCGCCTTGACCAGGGCGACGGCCTCGGCCGCCGCCTCGCCAGCCGCGCGGTGGCGCTCAAGGTCGGCGGCCAGCGCCTCGTCCTTGGCGGCGGCGTCGGCCAGCCTGCGGGCCTGCCGCCCGCGCCAGCACCGCTGCGCGTCGGCCAGCCGGATGCGCGCCTGGTCGCGCCGGTCGAACGTGCTCAGCAGCGCCTTCGACTCCGACTCGAACTCGGCCAGCCGGTCGGCCGCCTGCGCCGCCCGCACCCGCTTGGCGTGTTCGTCGCGGCGGGCCTCGCGCTCCTGCTCCAGCTCGGCGTCCAGGCCGGTCAGCGCGGCGATGGCCTCGAAGACCCGCTCGGGCGAGATCTCGTTGAGCGGCTGGGAGAGCAGGTTGGTGGCGACCTTGCTGCGCACGGACGTGGACAGGAACGACACACACCTGACCTTGTCGCCGTAGAGGACCTTGGTGAGGTCGCGGGCCACGACGTCGCGCCGCCCCGCAGAGCGCGGCAGCGACGCCCAGATCTCGTCGGCCCGCGCCACCCGCTCGGCCTCCGACGGCGACGCCGCGAGGTGAATCCCCTCCCGCCAGCGGATCTCCAGGTGGGGCGCCTCCTGGTTGACCCGCAGCCACACGGTCAGCGCCCCGCCTGAGGTGTCGGGCACGTCGAACAGCTCGCCGTCGGAAGGCTCCGCGCCGAACAGGTCGCCGCCGGACGGCTCCCCGCCGGACGACCCGCGATCGGAGGGCCTCCCCTTGGACGGCCCGTCGTCGGACAAGCCACCGCCGGACGGCTCGCCATCGGACGGGGCAACGCCTGCCGCCGCCTCCCGAGAGCCGGAGGCCGGCGGGGCGAACCCGTTCATCCCGGGCGGCGCGAAGACCCCCACGATGTAGCCGTGGTCGGCGCTCGCCCACTGCCGCGACCCGGCGCCGCTGGCCAGCTCCGCGTTGAACAGCAGCTCCGACACCGCCTTCGCACCCGAGGCGAACCGCCACTGCTCGTCGCCAAGCAGCGCCGTGATCGAGGCGATGAACGACGACTTGCCCGCGCCGTTGGAGTCCTTCGGCCCCGCGCCGGCCACCACGATCAGCGTGCCGGGAACGGTGGGCACCGGATGGGTCGACAACCGCGAGATGTTGACCGCCTGCACGGCGATCAGCACGCGGTCCCCGACGACGTTCTCCACCTGCGACACCTAAACCCCCCGTAACCCTTCCATCCCTCATCAACGCTGACATGTGACTCATTTGGCCGACCTTCGGGCGAGCACCGCCGCCGCGAGCGGCGTGTTGGGCCCGGCTGCCAGGATCAGCTCCTCCTGCAACCGCCGCCGCGCCGCGGGGGTGAGCCGGTGGAACTGCGGCCCCGGCACGTAGCCGCCCGCCTCCTCGCCCGCCTTCACCTGGCTGATCAGCCCCGCGTGCCGCAGCACGCGCAGCGCCGACTCCAGCTCGCCGATCGGCAGCTGGGTGTGGCGGCGCAGCTCGTCGGCCGGTGTGGGGTGCGGCGACAGCCAGGAGTCCTCGGGCAGCAGGCCCTCGGCGCGCGGGATGGCGACCGAGTGCACGAGGATGAGCGTCAGCACCGCGCGCTCGCTCACCCCCAGCCGGGCCGGGCCATCGGCGGCGACGCGGGCGGCGACGGCGTCGTCGTAGCCGGAGATCCAGCGGTCGCGGTGCTGGATCAGCGTACGGCCGCGCCTGGCCAGCATCTCGGCCAGCGTGTGGCGCAGCGCCGGGTCGCGCAGGGCGGCGAAGCGCACCTCCTGCACCGGCTCGGCCGCGTGCTCGACCACCATGAACGCCGCCACCAGCTCGGCCCTGCGCCGCTCGTCGTAGCCGCTCAGCAGGTCGTCGAACTCGGCCATGGCCGGCTCCGCCCTGCCGCCCGCCTCGCCGCCGACGGCGCTCTGCCCGGCGGCCACCAGGTCGTCGTCGGGCACCACGGTCAGCTCGGGACGCGCGGGCTCGGGCAGCCGGCGTACGAGCTCTTGAAGCTGCGCGTGCGACTCGGGCGGCCACAGGGCGCAGCGCGGGCCCAGCGTCACCACGCCGTCGTCCAGCACCACCCACGCGGAGTCGTGCAGCCGCCGCAGCGCGCCAACCGCCCAGTTGCGCATCAGGTCGTCGGTACGGCCGATCAGCTCGCGATAGGTGTCGAGCACCACGTCGACGGGGGCGGGCCGGCCCGGCCACGGGCCGGCCGACAGGTCCTGCCAGCAGCACTTGAGCACCGCCGCCAGCACCCGCCGCGTCTCGCCGGAGCGCTCCACCGGCACCGGCGCCACCTGATGCTCGTCGAGCAGCGACGGCGTCACACCGTCAGGCCACACCGGCAGCGCTTCGCCGGTGGAGTCGGCCCTGGTCAGGCGCATCATGCCGGGCGGCGCGGGCTCCGCGGCGCCGAGCTTGACGGGACCGCCCGAGCGGGCGCGGGCGTGGGCGAGAGCCGCGGGCTCCGGCACGGGACGTTCAGCCATGGACGCGCTCCAGGTAACCCTCGGACAGCCAGGTGGGCTCGCGGTCGGGATCGATGGCGAGCCCGTCGGACCAGACCAGGCGGTAGGGAAGCTCGGGCCGCAGATCGACGGTGGTCAGGTCGGCCAGCACACGCCGCGCCGCCGCCCAGTCGGAGCCCAGCGCGTCGCGCAGCGCCACCCGGTCGGCATCGCCGAGCAGCGACTCCGCCGTCTGCCGCAGCCGCTCGAGCGCGGCGTCCTGCGAGGTGTCCAGCTCGGACTCGGGACCCGGATCGGGCAGGTTGGAACGCGGGGGAGTGGGCTGCGCGGGCGCGGGACGCGGCGCCTCGTCGACCGCGCGGGCGATCGCCGCGGGATCGTGCCAAGGCGCGGGCGCGTCGAACACGAACCCGTCGAGCACCGCCGCCAGCCGCTCCTTCGACGCGGTCTGCGCGAACGTGCGCCACGTCTCGGTCGGCAGCAGCGTGAGATTACGGGTGGTGCCCGCCGAGTCGGCCAGCCGGCCGGCCGCCCGCCGTGAGGCGTCGCTGTAGGCGTAGATGGCCGCGCGCAGGTCGGTGCAGACCCGGTCGAGCTCCGGCCAGCGGGTCAGGATCGTGGCGTGCAGGCCCTGCGCCCGCTGGGCGATCTCCTCGGTGCCCCACAGCTTGGGCGCCTGCTCGCGCAGCTCCTCGATGGTGCCGTGGGTGAGCGTGATCAGCTCCAGCGCCCACAGCCGGAACGCCCGCGCCAGGTTGAGCGCACTCTGCCTGGCCTCCTCCATCGTGGTGCGCGGATCGGCGACATTGAGGTCCTCGAGCGCGAGCAGCCGGTGCATCTCTGACTGGCCGCCGTCGTCCATCATCCGCCTGATGAACATCAGCCCCACCACGCTCGTGAACGACGCGCGGTAGCGGAGCTGGTTGGGCTTGGGGAACACCTCGCGGATCGCGCCCAGCCCCTTGAGCACCCGCAGCCGGTTGTCGAACTGGTCGGTGGGGTAGGCCCGGCAGGCGAAGCGCATCTGCTCGTGCGTCAGCCACTCCTCGCCCGCCTCGGCGAACGCCGCGAACAACGTCTCGGCGATGTCGACCATGGCCGGATCGTCGACCACCGCCCCGCTGTCGCGGGCCAGCGCGGCGAACATGCGGCGGTAGGTCGACAGGACCGCCTCGTCGGTCAGCACGGAGTCGAGGGTCAGGGGCTGTTCGGACACGGGCACTAAGGTACGGCTTCGGACCGACACTCCATGCACGCCCGCACCGCCGATCCCATCGCTACCAGCCGGTACGTCCACGCGAGTGATCTGCGGGCGCTAGGGTGATGCACGGTAATACGGGGGCAACGGTGCGCAGTCGTACATGTCGGGGGTGCGGGACTTTGTGCCACTCGCAGCATGGCAGGACCGCCGTGGCCTCCACCGGAGGGCCGCTCTCCGAGTACGCCGGCTGAGAAGGGGACTCAGTTGACCCAGTACCACTACCAGGACCACGCCGAGCAGGCCGCCTACCGCTACCCGGACGCTGCCGAGCAGGCTGTGCCGCCGTACCAGCACCAGCAGCAGGCCGTCCACCCTCAGCACACCGGGCCGTACGACGCCTCCGCCCAGCTCCAGCAGAACGCCCAGCTCCAGCAGAGCCCCCAGCTTCAGCAGAACGCGCAGGCCCAGCAGAGCGCGCAGGTCCAGCAGCAGAACGCCCAGCTCGCCGGCCAGTTCGCGCAGCGCTTCCGCCTGCTCGCCAGCAACATCGAACGCGTCATCAGGGGCAAGCACGAAGCCATCGAGCTGGCCCTGATCTGCCTGTTCGCCGAGGGTCACCTGCTCGTCGAGGACGTCCCCGGCACCGGCAAGACGACGCTCGCCCGCTCGCTCGCCGCCAGCGTGGACGCCGAATGGCGGCGCATCCAGTTCACGCCCGACCTGCTGCCCAGCGACATCACCGGCGTGTCCATCTTCAACCAGGCGCAGCAGACGTTCGAGTTCCACCACGGGCCGGTCTTCGCCAACATCGTGCTCGCCGACGAGATCAACCGCGCCTCGCCGAAGACGCAGGCCGCGCTCCTGGAGGTCATGGAGGAACGCCGGGTCACCGTCGACGCCGAACCCCACCCGGTGCCCAGGCCGTTCCTCGTCGTCGCCACGCAGAACCCCGTCGACATGGACGGCACGTACCCGCTGCCCGAGGCCCAGCTCGACCGGTTCCTGATGAAGATCTCCGTCGGCTACCCCGACCACGCCTCGGAGGTCGAGGTGCTCAAGGGCATGCCCACCGGGCCGCAGATGGACCGGCTGCCCGTGGTGGCGCGCTCGTCGGACGTCGCCGGAATGATCGACTTCGCCTCCCGCATCCACGTGGCCGACCCCGTCTACGACTACATCGTCTCGCTGTGCGCGGCCACCCGTACCAGCCCGCACCTGCGCCTGGGCGCGAGCCCGCGCGGCAGCCTCGCCCTGCTGCGCGCCGCCCGCGTCAAGGCCGCCGCCGCGGGACGGCACTATGTGGTGCCCGAGGACGTCAAGGCGCTCGCCGTGCCCGTGCTGGCACACCGCCTCATCCTCACCCCCGAGGCCGAGCTCCGCGACATCACCGCCGCCACCGCACTCACCGAACTCCTGACCACCATGCCGGTCCCCCAGGCGGCCTGACCGCTACCCCGGGCCATCGGGCGAGGGGGAGTCCAGCAGCAACGGCTTCAACTGCCGGAAGAATTCGACCGCATCCGCCACCGAATCCCGCCCCGGCGCGCCTTCCATGATGTTGACGGACAGTAGCTTCTCGTGATCGGGCGTCCACCCGTAGACGAACGCGATGCTCCTGCCTTGCGCGTTCTTCCGCCGCGCCGAGAATCCGGGCCCGAGCCCGTCGGGGAGATCTATTCCGTGGAGGACCCGTTTGGTGTTCTCCGACCCTTCAGGACTCTTTCATGAAATATCCGGAAAGGTGCGCGGCTCAGAGCCAGTCTCTCCGCTTGAAGACCATGTACAGCACCAGGCACACCACGCCCATGAGCACGAGCGCGAACGGATACCCGAACACCCAGTGCGTTTCCGGCATGAAATCAAAATTCATCCCGTAAATGGTCCCCACCAGCGTCGGCGCGAAGAGGATGGCCGCCCAGGCGGAGATCTTCTTGACCTCCTCGCCCTGCTGGATGCTGGCCTCCGTCATGCGCGCCATCTCGGCGTTCTGCGCCTGGGTGACCAGCGTGGAGTTGACGACGAGGATGTTCTGCAGCATCTGGCGGAAGGACGAGATGCGCTCGGTCACGGTGATCGCGTGGTCGGCGACGTCGCGCAGGTAGCTCTGGAGCTCGTCGGTGACGCCGTACTTGCGGGCGCCGGCGATGAACCCGTGGATCATGCCGACCAGCGGCGCGGTGGCCCGCTGGAACTCGATCACCTCGCCGGACAGCTCGTAGACGCGCCGCGACACCGACGGGTCGCCGCTGAAGACCTGGACCTCGATCTCCTCGATGTCCTTCTGCAGCCCGGCCACGACCGGCGCGTACCCGTCCACGACGGCGTCGAGTATCGCGTACAGGACGGCCTGCGGGCCTTGACGCAGCAGGTCGGGGTCCGACTCCATGCGCTTGCGGACGCCCTGCAGGTCGGGCGCCTCGGCATGGCGTACGGTGATCACGAAGTTGGGGCCGACGAAGACGTGCAGCTCGCCGAAGGCGACCTCCTCCACGTCGTCGAGGTAGCGGGCGGCGCGCAGCACGACGAAGAGGGTGTCGCCGTAACGGTCGGCCTTGGGCCGCTGGGAGCCGACGATGGCGTCCTCGAGGGCCAGCTCGTGCAGCTCGAACTCCTCGCCGAGCTTGACCAGCTCCCACTCCTTGGGCCGGTAGAGCCCGATCCACGCCATGGAGTCGGGCATCTGCTTGAGGCGTTCGAAGGCGTCGGCGAGCGAGCCGGGGTTGTCGACCCGCTCGCCGTCGCGGTAGATGGCGTTGTCGATCACGGTCGGCCGATAGGGATGCTCCTCCACGGCGCGCGGGTCCATCGAGTGTTCCGGCGCCTCCTCGCGGGTTTCTCCGCCGCGCCTGAGACCCCTCACCCTGGCCATGGGCGAACCTCCCAACCGGAAAGAACTAAGACGAGCTCATCAGCTCGTTGAGCTGCTGTGTCGCACGGTCTCTGATGGTCTTACGCCACATGGGCGTCCAGCCGAACACCAGCCCGTGCGGCCGGCCCAGCGCCATCTTCGACCAGCGCTTGAAGTCGAAGTCGTCACGATGGCGGACGATCAGGTCGTCTTCGAACCTGAACAGCGCGTCGATCTCGTTGACGACCTGGCGGCCCGTGCTGGAGAAGGTGTAGCGGGCCGTCCAGTGGGCGGTGCCGGTGAAGTCGTCGGCTGTCACGTCACGATATTCGGACTTCAGCCCGTCGCGCACGCCGAGCTGCAGCCGCCACATCCTCATCACCCGGTCGCGCCCCTCGACCTCCTGGAAGATGGGATCGCTGAAACTGACTTCGGGGTGGTAACAGCGCTCCATGGCCGCGAAGTCCGCGCGGCCGAGAGCGTCGTAGAAAGCGCTGATGAGCGCCACGTGCCGATCGTTCACCCTTCTATCAGATCATGGCGGCACCGTTGTCCCAGCACACGGCCCGCAACCAGGCATCGCCCAGATCGAGGCGGGCCAGCGCGTCGAGCTGGTGCGCGTACGAGTACGGGATCGTGGGGAAGTCCGTGCCCAGCACCACCTTCCCCGCCAGGCCGAGATCACGCAGCGCGGGCCGCAGCCGGTCGGGGAACGGCATGCGCTTCTCGCTGAAGTCGGTGAAGGCCATCGTGGTGTCCAGCGCGACCCGTTCGTAGCGGGCGGCCAGCTCGAAGAACGGGTCGTACTCGGGCATGCCGAGGTGCGCGATCACCACCCGCAGCGCCGGATGGCGGCGCAGCACCTCGGCGATGGGCTCGATCCCGACATGTCCACCGGGCACGGGCACCGAGCTCGCGTGCACCACGACCGGCACCCCCGACTCGGCCAGCAGCCCCCACACGCCGTCCAGCTCGGGCACCCGCGGATCGAACCCGCCCACCTGCAGGTGCACCTTGAAGATCCGGGCGCCGTCGTCGAGCGCCTTCCGCGCGTACGCCTCCACGCCCGGCTCGGGGTAGAAGGTCGCGGACGGCAGGCAGCCCGGGGTGCGGCGGGCGAAGCCGAGCGTCCAGGCGTTCAGGTCGGACGCCATGCCGGGTTTGTGGGCGTACGCCAGCGCGGGGAACGTCCGCACGCCCAGCTCCCGCAGCCGCTCGACCCGCTTGTCGACCGGCCACTCGTACGTGATGGGCCACCCGTCGCCCATCAGCGGCCCGCCGTGGTGGAAGTGGTGCCACACCCGGCGTTCCATGCGTTCGGGCAGGAAGTGCACGTGCAGGTCGATCAGGCCGGGCAGCCCCAGCCGTCGCCACCAGCCAGGCACTTCGGCGTCAGATACCACGCACGACACCCTAAACACCCCGAAGGGGCTTCACCAGGTGGAGATCTGCGGGATCACCTCGCCGCCCAGCAGCTCGATCGCCTTGAGCTGGTCGCCGGCGCGGGCGGTCACGTAGACGGCGGTGAAGCCGAGCTCGTGCAGGCTCCTGAGCTGGTCGAGCACGCGGCCCGCATCGTCGTCGGGCCCGAGCACCAGCACGCTCGTCTTCTCGATCTCGTCGTAGTCGCGGCCCTCGCGCTCGCAGTGGCCGCGCAGCACGTCGAGCTTACGGGTGACGTCGGGGCCGCCGAAGATGTTGCAGGCGTCGGCGTACTTGGCGACCAGGCGCAGCGTCTTCTGCTCGCCGGAACCGCCGATCATGATCTTGGGGTGCGGCCGGCTGACGCTCTGCGGCGAGTTCAGCGTGCGTTCCAGCCGGTAGTGCCGCCCCTCGTACGGCTCCTGGCCGCCGCTCCACATCTGACGGCAGATCTGCAGCGTCTCCTCGAGCCGCTCCGCCCCGCCCGGCCAGGTGAAGTGCTGAATGTGCAGTCCGAGTTCCATGGGCCGGCTCCTCATGATCGGAAATGGCTGCGGCCATTATCACTCCGCGTGCGCCGCCGCTTCCGCAGGGACTCCGCGGACCCGGCGAAGCGATTAGGGTTTGTCCTCGATGGACAAGTTCTGGGCCCACCTGATCGCCACGCAACCCGACCCCGAGCCCTGGGTGGTGGCGGGCTCGGCGCTCGCGGCGCTCGTGATCGTCGGCTTCCGCATGCCCTGGCAGGTCTCCCGCGGCCTGATCACGATCGCCCATGAGGGCGGCCACGCCCTCATGGCGCTGCTCACCCGGCGCAAGCTCGAAGGCATCCGGCTGCACTCCGACACCTCGGGCGTGACGCTGACCAGGGGCAGGCCCACCGGTCCCGGCATGGTGCTGACCGCGATGGCGGGCTACATCGCGCCGCCGCTGCTCGGGCTGGGCGCCGCGTGGCTCACCGAGCAGGGCCACATCACGCTGCTGATCTGGGGCGTGCTGCTGCTCTTAGTCTGCATGCTGCTGCTGATCCGCAACCTGTACGGCGCCCTCATCCTCCTCGTCACCGGCGGCGCCGTCTTCGCCCTGATCATGTACGCCCCCGCCGGGGTCCAGCAGGTCGTGGCCCTGGTCGCCACCTGGTTCCTGCTCTTCGGCGGCATCCGGCCGATCATCGAGCTGCAGCAGAAGCGGCGCCGCAGGCAGGCCAGAGACTCCGACGCCGACCAGCTCGCCCGGCTGACGTTCCTGCCCGGCGGCTTCTACGTGTTCTTCTTCCTGCTGGTGGCACTGGCGTCCATGGCGTTCGGTGCGTACCTCATGAATCCCCTCTGATCCCGCTATTTCCCACTAAACTCCACAGCAACGGGGGGAGAGTGGAGTGCTGCCAGTCGAGGACGCACCCGGCTACCGGGTACTCGATCAGGTTGGCCAGGGCGGATTCGCCGTCGTTTACCGCGCCTACCAGGAGCGCCTCGACCGGGTCGTGGCGCTGAAGGTGCTGTCCGTCGACCGGGTCGACCAGCGGACCATGCGCAGGTTCCAGCGCGAGTTGCAGCTCACCGGCCGCCTCACCGGCCACCCCAACGTCGTCACCGTCTTCGACACCGGCATGACCGCGTCCGGCAAGCCGTACATCGCGATGGACTTCTTCGAGAACGGCTCGCTGCGCGACCGGATCCGCAGGGAGGGGCCGCTGCCGGTCCCCGACGTGCTGCGCACCGGCGTCAAGCTGGCCGGGGCGCTGGCGGCCGTCCACGAGGCCGGGGTGCTGCACGGCGACATCAAGCCGCAGAACATCCTCATCTCCCGCTACGGCGAGCCGGCGATCGCCGACTTCGGCGTGGCCAGGGTGGTCGACGCGGCGGAGATCTCGGCCACCTCGCAGGCGTTCACGCCGCTGCACGCCGCCCCCGAGGTGCTCACCGGACGCCCCCACTCGGCCGCCACCGACGTCTACTCGCTCGGCTCCACCCTCTATCACCTGCTGGCCGGGCAGCCCGCCTTCCACAACCCGGCGGACCCGTCGATCGCGCCGCTGATGTACCGGGTGCTGAACGCCGAGCCGCCGCCGATCAACCGCCCCGACGTGCCGCCCGCGGTGCTCGCGCCGGTGCTGCGCGCGATGGCCAAGCAGCCGGAGGCCAGGTACGGGTCGGCGCGCGAGCTCGCCCGGCACCTCCAGGCCGTGCAGGCGGAGCTCGGCCTGCCGGTCACCGACCTGATCGGCGCCGGCACCGCCGCGCCCGCGTCCTCGAGCGGCACCGCCTTCCCCGCGACGGGCCCGCAGCACTCCGCCCCTTCAGGCACGGGCTCGCAGTACGTCACCCCTTCCGGTACAGGCGCGCAGCACGCCGCACCCTCCGGTACGAACCCGCACC
The DNA here is from genome assembly GCF_040678535.1 of Nonomuraea sp. NPDC052634. Taxonomy (NCBI): domain Bacteria; kingdom Bacillati; phylum Actinomycetota; class Actinomycetes; order Streptosporangiales; family Streptosporangiaceae; genus Nonomuraea; species Nonomuraea sp. NPDC052634. Next base: position 289,700 of record NZ_JBFATY010000009.1, read on the forward strand.
ACTCATCGGGTGCCCGGGCTTTCCCGGCGACAGGGCAGCACCAGGCGCCGACCGGAGCCGCTGCGGCCACGAGCGGGGCGTTCCCCGCGACGGGCCAGTACCTTCCCCCGCCCCAGCCGCCCATGGGAGGGCCGCCGGCGCAGGGACCGTCGCCGATGCAGGGGCCACCGGCAGTGCAAGGGCCACCGGCAGTGCAGGGGTCGCCGCCAGTGCAGGGGTCCCCGCCGGTGCAGGGGGCGCCGTCGTTACAGGCGCCGCCGCCCCAGCACTCCCAGCCCGCACCGAACCCGGGCGCAAGCAGCGCGCGTACCCGCACCATCCTCCTGATCGCCGCCGCCGTGGCGGTGATCGCGGTCGGCGGCACGGCGCTGGCCGTCTTCCTCTCCCAGCCGCCGGACCGGCCCGGCACGACCACCACCACTCCGACGACGGCCACGGGCACGCAACGCCCGCAGGGCGGGCAGGATGTATCGGCCTACGCGCCCCGCGAGGTCAAGCTGACCGCCGACCAGGGCGCGCTGATCGAGCTGAAGTGGACGCTGCCAGAAGCCGCCCGCCGCCATCCGGTGGTCATCCAGCGCTCCCCGGGCGAGCAGGGCAGGCAGACCGTCACCGCGCTCGGGCAGGGCGCGACCACGGCCAAGGTCACCGGCCTCGACCCGGACAGCGGCTACTGCTTCCTGGTGGGCGTGCCGGTCCAGATCTCGGAGAACTCGACGGTCGCCTGGTCGGAGCCGTACTGCATCAGGGGAGCGGTGGCCCGCTCAGCCGAGTAGCTTGCGCGCCGCCTGCTCGATCTCCTCCTCCGACAGCAGCACGTGATCGGCCGCCGGGCCGAGCGGGATGAAGCTGTCCTCCGACGTCACCCGCGCGACCTTCCCGGTGAACCCGGCGTCGAGCAGCTCGGCCACGATGCCCTCGGAGACGCCGCCGGAGTGCCGGGTCTCGTCGGCGATCAGCACGGCGCCCGTCAGCTCGGCCGAGCGCAGCAGGTCCTCGATCGGCAGCGGCGCCAGCCAGCGCAGGTCGAGCACGCGGCAGCCGTACCCCTCCTGGGTGAGCCGCACCGCGGCGCGCAGGCTCATCCGCACCCCGTTGCCGAACGTGACGATCGTCAGGTCGCGCCCGTCGCCGTAGGAGCGGGCCTTGCCGATCGGCACGTGCGTCTCGGCCCAGCGCGAGGGCGGCGCGTACGGGGCCAGCCAGCCGCCGTCGCCGTCCTCGAACAGGTCACGGGTGTGGTAGAGCGCGATCGGCTCCAGGAACACGCACACCGACCCGGCCGTACGGGCCGCCGCCAGGCACGTGCGCAGCATGGCCGAGGCGTCGTCGGGCCGCGCCGGTGAGGCGATGACCAGGCCGGGGATGTCGCGCAGCGCGGCCACCGCGTTGTCGTTGTGGAAGTGGCCGCCGAACCCCTTCTGGTAGGCGTAGCCGGCCACCCGCACCACCATCGGGTTGGTGTAGGCGCCGCGCGAGAAGAACGACAGCGTCGAGCCCTCGCCGCGGATCTGGTCGAGCGCGTTGTGCAGGTAGGCGAGATATTGGATCTCGGGTACGGGCAGCAGCCGCGACACGCCCTGCCCGAGCGCGAGGCCCAGGATGGCCTGCTCGTCGAGCAGCGTGTCGAAGACCCGGCCGGGGCCGAACCGCTTCTGCAGCCCCCTGGTCACGCCGTAGACGCCGCCCTTCTTGCCGACGTCCTCGCCGAACACGGTCAGCTCGGGGTAGACGGCCAGCGCGTCGGCGAGCGTGCGGTTGATGGACTGCGAGAGGGTCAGCGGCTTGTCGTTCTCCGGCAGCGCCCCGGCGAACGCCTTCTCCCTCACCGCGGGCGAGGCCGCCATCGGGCTGATCTTGGCGATCAGCTCGGGCTTGCGCGGCGCGATCGGCTCCATGACCTCCTTGGCCGAGCCGAGCCGCGGGCGGCGGGCGGTCTCCTGGGCGATGAGCAGGATGTGCTCGCGCGCCAGCTCGTACTGCTTGAGCAGCTCGTCCGGCGTCTCCAGCCCCGCCTCCACCAGCATCGCCGCGGTGCGCAGCAGCGGGTCGCGGGCGAGGTCGGCCTTGATCTCGCGCTGGGTGCGGTAGGCGGACTCGACGTCGGACCCGGCGTGCCCCATCAGCCGCACGGTCCGCAGGTGCAGGAACGCGGGGGAGCGGCGCTCGCGTACGTGCTCGACGGCGCGCACGGCCACGTCGTACGCCTCGGCCAGGTCGCACCCGTCGGCGGCGAAGTATTCGATGCCCGGCCGCCGCACCGCGGCCTCCACCCAGCCCTTGGGCGTGCGCACGCTGATGCCGATGCCGTTGTCCTCGCAGACGAACAAAAGCGGCATGCCCAGCCCCTGGTAGGTGGCGTAGGCGGCGGTGTTGAAGCCGGTCTGCGCGCTCGCGTGGTTGATCGAGGCGTCGCCGAAGCTGCACACCGCGATCGCGTCCTCCGGCCAGGCGGACGGCACGCCCAGCGACCGCGCCCGCTCGATCGCGAACGCCACGCCCACCGCCCTCGGCAGGTGGCTGGCGATCGTGGACGTCTGGGGGATGACGGCCAGGTCGGGATGGCCGAAAACCTTGTGCCGCCCGCCCGCGATGGGCTCCTCTGACGAGGCGGTCAGTCCCAGCAGCACGTCGCGGATGCCCTGCTCGGGCAGCCTGCCCGCCTGCTCGGAACGGGTGAGGTAGAACGCGCCCGAGCGGTAGTGGAGCAGCGCAGGGTCGCCGGGACGCAAGGCGGCGGCCACCGCCGCGTTGCCCTCGTGACCGGCCGAGCCGATCGTGTAGAAGCCCTCATCACGCTCGCGCAGCCACCGGGCCGCGATGTCGAGCAGCCGGCTGTCGAGCTGGCGCCGGTAGAGCGTCCTGCACTGCGCACCGGTCAGTGACGTGCCGTCCCGGATCGGAAGCCCCGGATCTCGCGGAGTGCCCGCTTCCAGCATTGCAACGGCCTGGGTGAAATGAGTCTCTATTGTGTCGCGCGCCACACCCCCGATTATGTCTTTGATCGGCGCTGACGTCTTCCGGACGCAGGCGAGATGTTGTGGAGCGGTCCGATTGACCCCTGTAGATAACTGTTTGTCAGAATTCACAACCTTCACCGCGGGGGCCACGTCTACTAGGAGCACACGCGTGGCACCCTCAATGCCGCGTTGAAACCAATGGGGTCTCCAGAAAGGAACCCGCATGTTGCAACGCATCCGTGTAGCCGCCCTCGCCCTCGTTCTGGGGGCCGGGGCACTCGCCGCGGGCCCGGCCGCGGCAGCGGCGGCTCCCGTACCGAGCATCAGCACCGTGGGCCTGCGCCCCGCGGCCCCGATCGTGGTGTTCGACAAGGACGTCGCCGTCACGTTCACGTTCACCACGAGGTTCGCGGAGAAGGCCGAGCTCAAGCTGAACGGCGCCGCGGTGCCCGTCACCTCGTCGCGCATCCGGGGCGGCCTGAAGTGGACCGGCACCAGGTCGTTCGGCGCGAGCGCCGCCGGCAAGTGGACGTACACCGCCACCGCCTTCGGTGACGGCGAGGCCACCAAGACCGGCTCCTTCGAGGTCGTCAAGGCGCTCACCACCCGGATCGCCGGCTTCAAGGCCGAACCCGGCCGGGTCACCAGGGGCAAGCCCATCAAGGTCGCCGGCCGGCTGCTCGCCGACGGCAAGGCCTACCCCGGCCAGAGCGTCTCCATCACCTTCCGCGAGCGCGGCTCCGACGACTACCGCGAGGTCACCAAGGTGACCAGCGGGCGCGGCGGCTGGTTCTCCGCGAACGTACGCGCCCGGTCCACCGGCTGGTGGCGGGCCGAGTTCGCGGCCACCGCGACCGCGCGGGGCACCGTCAGCGACTCCGACCGCGTGGACGTCAGGCGGCCCAACCTCGCCAGCCGGATCTCCGGCTTCGACGTCCGTCCCGAGCCCGTGGACAAGGGCGACAGGCTCCGCTTCAGCGGCACCCTGCGCGCCGAGCGCCGCGGCGGCCTGTCCGGCCAGCGCGTGTCCATCTTCTTCCGGGCCGACGGCTCGCGCCGGTGGGAGTACGTCACCAGCGACGTGACCGGGCGCGGCGGCCGCTTCTCCGCCACCGCCACGGCGCAGAAGTCCGGCTGGTGGCGCGCCGAGTACCGCGGCACCCGCGGCGTCGACGGCACCGTCAGCCGTCCCGACCGGGTCCAGGTCAACGAGCCCAAGAAGGACACCCGGCTGATCAAGTTCGACGCCTACCCCGAGCCGGCCAAGCGCGGCGGCACCCTGAAGTTCAGGGGCGTGCTGCTGGTCTCGGACGACGGCTCGTGGGAGGGCTACGCCGGCAAGGTGGCGCTCTACTTCAAGCCGCTCAGCTCCAAGAAGTGGCAGTACGTCAAGACCACCGCCTCCGGCGACAGCGGCCGCCTCTACACCAAGGCCAGGGCCTGGACCTCCGGCCACTGGAAGTTCGTGTTCCGCGGTGACGCGGCCACCAACGGCGACGACAGCGCCACGGACTTCGTCCGCGTACGGCGCTGACCTTCACGCACTGAGCGCTCTGCGAGTGCACTGGCGAGGCCCGGGGGCACCTCCCCGGGCCTCGCCCTTTCGCCTGGGCTGGCTACCTCTGGCCCCCCGCTTGCTCGAAGCGCTCGCCGATCTCGATCTGCTCGAAGCGCTGATCGAGCTGTTCGAGGCGCTCGTTGAGCGAGTTGCAGCCGGCCTTCATCTCGGCCCTGATGGCTCGGGTCTCTCGAGTGATCAGAAAGCCCGGCTCTCCAGGTCAAGGTACTTCTCTTCGAGATCCAACATGCGGTTGCGCTCCTTAAGGCATTCGGGGGGATGGCTGTGACGTGCCGCGCGGCGCATCAGGAAAGCTGCCCTCCGTGCAAGATCGTGCGCAGTGAGATGTGAAAGTCCTTCCCGTCGATTCGTCTCGACGGCGGGAAGTTAATGAGCCCTAACGGCGGCGTCGATGGCGGCCCTGGCCATCGCGTGCAGCAGCGGCCGCATCTCGCCCGCGGGCAGCTCGCCGGCGCTGTGCGGGGTCGAGTTGAGCAGCCCGAAGACGGCGTGCGTCGCGGCGCGCAGCCGGGCGGCCGGGCATGACGGGTGCAGCTCGGCGAGCACGGTCACCCATTCCTCGACGTAGAGCCGCTGCAGCCGCCTGATCTGCCTGCGCTGCGGCTCCGGCACGTTGCCCAGCTCCCTGTCGTGCACGGTGATCAGCGCGGGCTGCTCGAGCGCGAACGTGATCTGCACGTCGAGCAGCTCGTCCAGGGTCCGCTTGGGGTCGGGTGAGGAGGTGGCGACCGCGACGGCCGACTCGCGCAGCCGCGAGCTGACGTCGAGCAGCATCTCCGACAGCAGCGCGTCCTTGCCGTCGAAGTGCCGGTAGAGGGCGGGGCCCGAGACGCCGACGGCGGCGCCGATGTCCTCGATCGAGACGCCGTGGAAGCCGCGCGCGGCGAACAGCTCGGCGGCCGCCTCCAGGATTTCCGCGCGCCTGTTGCGGCGGCTGCGGGTAGAGGGGGCGGAGGCGGTGGTCACGTCTCACATGCTAGACGATGAGGTTAATGGTGACTAACATCCGAGCCATGGGAGGGGAGCCATGAGCAGCGACTGGCCGGTGCTGAAGTCGGCGATCGAGCCGGGCAGCGAGGCGTACAAGCGCAACGCCGAGCTCAACGAGCGGCTGGCCGCCGAGCTGCTCGAACGCCTGGCGACGGCGGCGCTCGGCGGGCCTGAGCGGGCGCGGCGGCGGCACATCGAGCGCGGCAAGCTGCTCCCGCGCGACCGCGTGGACGGCCTGCTCGACCCGGGTTCGCGTTTCCTGGAGCTGTCGCCGCTCGCGGCCGGCGGCCTGTACGACGACCAGGCGCCCGCCGCCGGCATCATCACCGGTGTCGGCCGCGTCTCGGGCCGCGAATGCGTGATCGTCGCCAACGACGCCACCGTCAAGGGCGGCACGTACTACCCCATGACGGTCAAGAAGCACCTGCGCGCCCAAGAGGTGGCCCTGCACAACCACCTGCCGTGCGTCTACCTCGTCGACTCCGGCGGGGCGTTCCTGCCCAGGCAGGACGAGGTGTTCCCCGACCGCGAGCACTTCGGCCGCATCTTCTACAACCAGGCCACGATGTCGGCGCGCGGCATCCCGCAGATCGCCGCCGTGCTCGGCTCGTGCACGGCGGGCGGCGCGTACGTGCCCGCGATGAGCGACGAAGCGGTCATCGTACGCAACCAGGGCACGATCTTCCTGGGCGGCCCGCCGCTGGTGAAGGCGGCGACCGGCGAGGAGGTCACGGCCGAGGAGCTGGGCGGCGGCGAGCTGCACGCCCGCGTCAGCGGCGTCACCGACCACCTGGCCGAGGACGACGCCCACGCCCTCGCCATCGTCCGCGACATCGTCGCCACGCTGCCGCCGCGCGCCCCGCGCCCGTGGGAGACGATCAAGCCCGAGCCGCCCCGCCACGACCCCCGCGACCTGTACGGCATCATCCCGGCCGACACCCGGCAGCCGTACGACGTGCACGAGGTGATCGCGCGGATCGTCGACGGCTCGCGGTTCCTGGAGTTCAAGGCCGAGTACGGCCCCACCCTCGTCACCGGCTTCGCCCACATCCACGGCCATCCGGTCGGCATCCTGGCCAACAACGGCATCCTGTTCAGCGAGTCGGCGCTGAAGGGCGCCCACTTCATCGAGCTGTGCGACCAGCGCGGCATCCCCCTGGTCTTCCTGCAGAACATCAGCGGATTCATGGTCGGCAAGGCGTACGAGGCGGGCGGCATCGCCAAGCACGGCGCGAAGATGGTGACGGCGGTGGCGTGCACGCGGGTGCCCAAGTTCACGGTGGTGATCGGGGGCTCGTTCGGCGCGGGGAACTACGCGATGGCGGGGCGGGCGTACTCGCCCAGGTTCCTGTGGATGTGGCCGAACGCCCGCATCTCGGTCATGGGCGGCGAGCAGGCCGCGAACGTGCTCACCACCGTCGGCGACGCCGATCCCGACGCGATCAGGGCGCAGTACGAGCATCAGGGCAACCCGTACTACTCCACGGCCCGGCTCTGGGACGACGGCGTGATCGACCCGCTCGACACCCGCACCGTCCTGGGCCTGGCGCTGTCCGCGGCGGCCAACGCGCCGCTCGAACCCGCCGGCTTCGGCATCTTCCGGATGTGACGCATGTTGTTCGACCGTGTTCTGATCGCCAACAGGGGCGAGATCGCCGTACGGATCATCCGCACGCTGCGCGCGCTCGGCATCACGGCGGTGGCGGTGCACACGCCGTCCGACGCCGGGTCCAGGCACGTCCGCGAGGCCGACGTCGCGCTCCAGGTGCCGTCCTACCTGGACGTCGAGGCGATCATCGGGGCGGCCCGCGAGTCGGGCGCGCAGGCCGTGCACCCCGGCTACGGGTTCCTGGCGGAGAACGCCGCGTTCGCCCGCAGGTGCGCCGAGTCCGGGCTGGTCTTCGTCGGGCCGCCCCCCGCGGCGATCGAGGCCATGGGCGACAAGATCCGCGCCAAGGCCACCGTGTCGGCGGCCGGGGTGCCGGTGGTGCCCGGCGCGGCCGAACCCGGGCTTGAGGACTGGCGCGACTTCCCCGCCCTGATCAAGCCGTCCGCGGGCGGCGGGGGCAAGGGCATGATCCTCGTACGGTCGGCCGCCGAGCTGCCCGACGCGCTGGCCTCGGCCAGGCGTACGGCGCGGGCCGCGTTCGGCGACGACACCCTGCTCATCGAGCGCTACGTCGAGCGCCCCCGCCACATCGAGATCCAGGTGCTGGCCGACGCCCACGGCGGCGTCGTGCACCTCGGCGAGCGCGAGTGCAGCCTGCAGCGCCGCCACCAGAAGATCGTGGAGGAGGCGCCGTCGCCGTTCCTCACCCCGGAGACGCGCGCGAGCATGGGGGCTGCGGCGGTCGAGGCCGCCCGCGCCGTCGGCTACGTCGGGGCGGGCACCGTCGAGTTCATCGTGGACGGCGTCACCGGCGCCTATCACTTCATGGAGATGAACACCCGGCTCCAGGTCGAGCACCCCGTCACCGAGCTGGTCACCGGGCTCGACCTGGTGGAGCTGCAGCTCAGGGTGGCGGCGGGGGAGCGGCTGCCGTTCGCGCAGGAGGACGTGCGGCTCGACGGGCACGCGGTGGAGGCCCGGGTGTACGCCGAGGACCCGGCGCGCGGCTTCCTCCCCACCGGCGGGCGCGTGCTCGCACTCCGCGAGCCCGGCATGCGCGACCGAGCGGGCACGACGGTCGTGCGGGTGGACTCCGGGCTGGCCGAAGGGGGCGTTGTCGGCAGCGAGTTCGACCCGATGATGGCCAAGGTGATCGCCTGGGCGCCCGGCCGCGCGGCGGCGTACCGTGCGCTGGACCGCGCGCTCGCCCGCACGGCCGTGCTCGGCGTCGTCACCAACGTGCCGTTCCTGCGCGCGCTGACCGCGCACCCGGCCGTCGCCGCCGGAGAGCTGGACACCGGCCTGGTCGAGCGGGTTCTGCCCGAGCTGCTGCCTGAGGCGGAGACGCCCGAAGAGGTGCGGGCCGCGGCCGGGCTCGTCTTCCACGACCTGCCGCGCGGCGACGACCCGTGGGAGGTCGCCGACGGCTGGCGGATCGGCGAGCCGGCCTGGACGACGTGGCGGCTGGAGTCGCGCGACGGCGTGCACGCCGTACAGGTGCGCGGCCTGCCCGCCGAGACGGCCGAGGTCCGCGTGGGCGATGAGGCGGTGCCCGCGCGCATTCACCGCGACGGCGCCGAGCTCACCGTCACGCTCGGCGGGCGCAGCGAGCGCTACCTGTGCGTACGCGACGGCGACACGCTCTGGCTCGGCCGCGACGGCGCGTCCTGGTCGTTCACCCGCCACCACATCGGCGACCCCGGCGACCGGCCGGGCGCTGCGGCGGCCGGCGACGGCGTCGTCAGGAGCCCCATGCCGGGCACCGTCCTGGTGGTCAAGGCCCAGCAGGGCGAACGGGTCAGCGAGGGACAGCCGCTGGTCATCGTCGAGGCCATGAAGATGGAGCACACGGTCACCGCGCCGCGCGACGGGGTGGTCTCCGAGCTGACCGTCCAGGCGGGGCAGCCGGTGGACATGGACGCCGTCCTGGCCGTGGTCACCGCCGAGGAGGCGTGATGCCGTACCCGATGAGAGGTCTTCCGCAGCAGGTCACGATCTACGAGGTCGGTCCGCGCGACGGCCTGCAGAACGAGTCCGCCGTCATCCCCGTCGAGGTCAAGGCCGAGTTCATCGACCGGCTGGCCGACGCGGGACACAAGGTGATCGAGGCGACCAGCTTCGTGCACCCCAAGTGGGTGCCCCAGCTCGCCGACGCCGACGAGCTGCTGCGCCGCCTGCACCGGCGCACCGGCGTGCGCTATCCCGTGCTCGTGCCGAACGAGCGCGGCCTGGACCGGGCGCTGGAGCTCGGCGTCGACGAGATCGCGATCTTCGCCAGCGCCACCGAGACCTTCGCCGCCAAGAACCTCAACCGCAGCCTGGAGAGCCAGTTCGACATGTTCGAACCGGTCGTGGCCAGGGCGCTGGACAACGGGATCAAGGTACGCGCGTACGTCTCCATGTGCTTCGGCGACCCCTGGGAAGGGCCCACCCCGATCGCGCAGGTCGTCTCCGTCGGCGAACGGCTGCTCGGGCTCGGCTGCTACCAGCTCTCCCTGGGCGACACCATCGGCGTCGGCACCCCCGGCCACGTCACCGAGCTGATCCGCGCCTTCCGCTCGCCGGACCGGCTCGCCGTGCACTTCCACGACACCTACGGGCAGGCGCTGGCCAACACCCTGGCCGCGCTCCACTGCGGCGTCACCACCATCGACGCCTCCACCGGCGGGATCGGCGGCTGCCCCTACGCGGAGTCCGCCACCGGCAACCTCGCCACAGAAGACCTCGTCTGGATGCTGAGAGGACTCGGCATCGAGACGGGGCTCGACCTGAGCAAGCTCGTCGCCACCAGCACCTGGCTGGCGGAGCTGCTCGGTCGGCCGAGCCCGTCCCGCGTCGTACAGGCGCTGTCGAAAGGCTGAGATCATGCTCAATGACGAGTACGAAGAGCTGCGCAAAACCGTCGAGGCGTTCGCCCGCGAGGTGGTCGCGCCCGTGATCGGGGACTTCTACGAGCGCGAGGAGTTCCCGTACGACATCGTGCGCCAGATGGGCGCCATGGGGCTGTTCGGCCTGCCCATCCCCGAGGAGTACGGCGGCATGGGCGGCGACTACTTCGCCCTCTGCCTGGCGCTGGAGGAGCTGGCCAGGGTCGACTCCAGCGTCGCCATCACCCTTGAGGCGGCGGTCTCGCTCGGGGCGATGCCGATCTACCGGTTCGGCACGGATGAGCAGCGCCGTACGTGGCTGCCGAAGCTCGCCTCCGGCGAGATGCTGGGCGCGTTCGGGCTGACCGAGCCGGGCGGCGGTTCCGACGTGCCGGGCGGCATGCGCACCACGGCCGTGCTCGACGGCGGCCAATGGGTGATCAACGGGACGAAGTCGTTCATCACGAACTCCGGCACCGGCATCACCGGCGTCGTCGGCGTGGCCGCGCTCACCGGCGACGGCGAGATCTCCACCATCCTCGTGCCGAGCGGCACGCCCGGGTTCACGGTCTCGAAGAAGTACTCCAAGGTCGGCTGGAACGCCTCCGACACCCGCGAGCTGGCCTTCACCGACTGCCGCGTGCCCGCGGAGAACCTGCTCGGCGAGCGCGGCCGCGGCTACGCCCAGTTCCTGCGCACGCTCGACGAGGGCCGCGTCGCCATCGCCGCCCTCGGCGTCGGCCTGGCCCAGGGCTGCGTGGACGAGTGCCTCAAGTACGTCAGGGAGCGCAAGGCGTTCGGTCACCCCATCGGCCACTACCAGGCCATCCAGTTCAAGATCGCCGACATGGAGGCCCGCGCGCACACCGCCCGCCTGGCCTACTACCACGCCGCCGAGAAGATGCTCGCGGGCGAGCCGTTCAAGAAGGAGGCGGCGATCGCCAAGCTCGTCTCCTCCAATGCCGCCATGGACAACGCCCGCGAGGCAACCCAGATCTTCGGCGGCTACGGCTTCATGAACGAGTTCCCCGTCGCCCGTTTCTACCGCGACGCCAAGGTGCTGGAGATCGGCGAAGGCACCAGTGAAGTGCAGCGCATGCTCATTGCCCGACAACTCGGACTTGGCGATCTGTGACCCGCTCCGCCCGTTTCATCCCGTCACGAAAAGCGGGGAAACGTCAAGCAAGGGTTTGCGTCGGCCACGACCGACGATCTAGTGTCGTTGCTCATGACGGCTGACGATCTTCTCATCAGGAGAGCGGAGAAAGCGGACGCGGACGAGGTGTTCGCGCTGGCCCGCGAGTTCGGCCTGACCTTCAGTCCCGAGCGCGAGGCCTTCGACGCCGCGCTGCCCGCGCTGCTGGCCAACGACGATGCCCTGCTGCTCGCGGCCGTCGTCAACGGGCGGGTGCGCGGCTACCTCCTCGGCTTCGTCCACCTCACGCTCTTCGCCAACGGGCCGGTCGCCTGGGTGGAGGAGGCCATGGTCGAGTCGGGCTCCCGCCGGCAGGGCATCGGCCGGTCCCTGCTCGAGGAGTTCGAGAAGTGGGCCCGCTCGCGTGAGGCCGGTTACGTCGCGATGGCCACGCGACGGGCGCCGGAGTTCTACCACGCGCTGGGCTACGAGGCGTCGGCCACGTTCTTCCGCAAGGTCCTGCGCTGACCTACGGCCCGGCGCCTCGGAGCAGTGGAGTGCGCCGCCCCGCGTGGTGACGTCCCCCGAGAGGGTCGTGTTCGCTCGCGGGGGAAGCCGCAGGGAAGGCCCCGTCCCCGGGCGATTCTGTCGCCGCAGGATGGCATGCTGAGGGCGTGAGCATCCACGCCGTGAGCCCGCTGTTCGTCGGGCGCTCCCGCGAGCTCGCCGCGCTCGGCGACGCTCTGGCCAGGACGCGCGCCGGCATGTCGGCCACCGTGCTCGTCGGCGGCGAGGCGGGGGCCGGCAAGACCCGCCTCATCAATGAGTTCATCGGCCGGCACGCCGACGACGCGCTCGTGCTCGTCGGCGGCTGCCTGGAGCTGGGCACGGAGGGCCTGCCGTTCGCGCCGTTCACCGCCGTGCTGCGGCGGCTGGTCCGCGAGCTGGGCCGCGACGCCGTCGCCGCGCTGGTGCCCGGCGGCAGCACGCGGGGTCTCGCCAGGCTGCTGCCGGAGTTCGGCGAGCCGGGCAAAGAGGGCGCCGAGGCCAGGGCGCGGCTGTTCGAGGAGGTTCTCGGCCTGCTCGAACGCCTGGCGGAGGAGCGGCCCGTCGTCCTCATCGTCGAAGACGCCCACTGGGCCGACCGCTCCACCCGCGATCTGCTGACGTTCCTGGTCCGCTATCAGCGCACGGCCGCCCGCGTGCTGCTCGTGGTGACGTACCGCACCGACGAGCTCCACCGCACCCACCCGCTGCGGCCGCTGCTCGCCGAGCTGGGCCGGATCGAGTGGGTGAGCAGGGTCGAGCTGCGCAGGCTCACCCGCAAGGAGACCGTCGCGCTGGCGGCGGGCATGCTGGAGCGCGAGCCGTCCCAGTCCGACATGGATCTCATCTACGCCCGCAGCGAGGGCAACCCGCTGTTCGCCGAGGCGCTGCTCAGCGAGTCCGGGGCGGGCGAGTCGCTGCCGGAGTCGCTGCGCGACCTGCTGCTCGCCGCCGTCGAGCGGCTGCCCGACGAGACGCAGGAGCTGCTGCGGGTGGCCAGCGCCGGCGGGCAGCGCATCGAACACGCCCTGCTCAGCGCCGTCGCGGGGCTCGACGACGCCGCGCTCTCCCGCGCGCTGCGGCCGGCCGTCGCGGGCAACGTCCTGGTCGTCGACGGCGAGGGCTACGCCTTCCGCCACGCCCTCATCCGCGAGGCGCTCCACGACGACCTGCTGCCCGGCGAGCGCATCCGCCTGCACACCCGCTACGCCGAGGCGCTGGAGCGCGACCTGTCGATCCTGCCCGCCCCGCGCGGCGCGATCGAGCTGGCACACCACTGGCACCTGGCCCACGACTCCACGTGGGCGCTGGTCAGCGCCTGGCACGCCGCGGCCGCCGCCCGCAAGTCCGCCGCGTACGACGAGCAGCTCCGCATGCTCTCCCGGGTGCTGGAGCTGTGGGACCAGGTGCCCGACGCGGCCGAGCGCATCGGCGCCGACCGGCTCGACGTGCTCAGGCGGACCGCCATCGTCGCCCACCTGGCCGGCGAGTTCGAACGCGCCATCGCCCTGGCCGGCGCCGCACTCGACGACCTCGCCCGCGATCCCGGGCTCGAGGCCGACCCCGTCAGGGCCGTCACGCTGCTGCGCCAGCGCGGCCACGCCCGCTACGACCTCGGCCGCCCCGGTTTCCTCGACGACCTGCGCAGGGCCGCCGAGCTCGTGCCCGCCGACCACCCCCGGCTGCGCGGCAAGGTGCTGGAGTCGCTGGCCCGCATGCTCCACGGCCCGGAGAACATCGAGGAGCGCGCGGCCACCGCCCAGCTCGCCAGAGAGATCGGGCACTCCCTGGGCGATGCCACCATCGAGGCCCACGCCATCATCGACCTCACCTGGGCGCTGGCCGACTACTCCGCCATGGAGCCGCAGCTCGAGGCGTTCGCCGAGGCCCGGCGCATCGCCAAGCGCGGCGACGCCTACAGCGCGCTCATGCGCTGCGCGATCAGCGAGTCCGACACGCTGGAGGGCGCGGGGCGGCACGAGGAGGCCGCCAGGGTCGCCAGGGAGGGGGTCGAGGAGGCCGCGCACTACGGTATGGCCCGCACCGCCGGCACCTTCCTGTCGATCAACCTGGCCGAGCCGCTGGTGTCGCTCGGGCGGTGGGACGAAGCGCTCCAAGTCATCGAGCACGCTCTCGACCTCGCGCCGCCCGCGCCTTACGCCGCCAGCCTGCAGGGCCTCGCCACCGACATCGCGCTCGCCCGGGGCGACTACGACCGGGCCGACCGGCTGCTCGACCTCGCCCGCAGAGTCCTGTGCGGCGGCGCCCACCGCGAGCAGTCCGTGCTGCCGCACCTGCGCAGAGAGCTGCAGTTGCTCGCCGCCCGCGGTCAGCTCGGGGAGGCCCTGACGGCGGCCGCGCGGGCGCTCGACGAGCACAACCTGCGCACCAGCCCGCGCTACGCCTGGCCGGTGCTGACGATGTTCGCGGAGCTCATCCGCATGGCGGTGCCCACCCCGCGCTTCCTCGAGGCGATCGCCGGACTGGGGACCGCCGCCTTGGTGAGCGGTTACGCTGCCGCAGGCCCGGACGGCGGTGCGGCCGCGTCCCTCGCGGGCGGGGACGCCGCCGACTACGAGAGCGCTGCCGATGGGGCGGCGAGCGGGGCCGCGCTCGTGGGGCAGGCGCTGTCGATGCTGCCGAGGCTGCGGGCGCTCGGGCAGGACCTGGGCGTCGGGGGGCGGCTGCAGGAGGCGCACCGGCTCACCTTCACCGCGCTGACCGGCCCGGACAAGCCGCTGGACGACGACGTCGAGCCGGCCGCCTGGCAGCTCGCGGCCTGGGAGCAGGCGGTGGAGGCGTGGGCGGCGTTGCGGCAGCCGTACGCGGAGGCGCAGTGCCGGCTGGCGGCCGGTCAGGCGGCGCTCGCCTGCGGTGCCCGCCAGAAGGTCGCCGCCCATGTCGATCGGGCCCGCTCGCTGGCCCGCGATCTGGGCGTCACACCGTTGCTCGAAAAGCTCGACGTGCTCGGCAGGCGCGCCAGGATCGGCGGGCCGGACGAGGGCGGCGAGCGCCAACCGCTGGGGCTGACCGCCCGCGAGCTGGAGGTGCTGCGTGAGGTGACGAACGGGCGCAGCAACCGCGAGATCGCGCAGGAGCTGGTCATCTCGGTCAAGACGGTCAGCGTGCACGTCTCCAACATCCTGGCCAAGCTCGGCGTCGCCACCCGAGGCGAAGCCGCCGCCACCGCCCACCGCCTCGGCCTCTTCGACTAGCCGACCCCGGGGGTGGTGTTCGGTGCTTGCCGGGTTCGGTGGCGGTCGCTGCTGTCCCACTGCTTCGGCCTTTTCGACTAGCCGACCCCGGGGGTGGTGTTCGTGCTCGCCGGGTCTGGTGGCGGTTGCTGAGGTCCGCGCTGTTTCGGCCTTTTTGAGTACCTGTGCCGGGGGCGGTGCGGGCGGAGGCCATCGTGCTTGCCGAGTCCGGTGGCGGTCGCCGCTGTCCCGTTGCCGCGGCCTCGCGGGCCGGCCGTGGGTGCCGCGAGGGCTGGGACACGCGCTCTTGCGCCTCCTGAGCGGCCGGCACCGCCCACCGCCCCCGGCCCTCGACCTGCTGACAGTGCTCGGAGGGGGCACAGGGTTTCTTCGTGCGCCATGGGCCCGGCTGCTGCCTGTCGGCGCTGCGACCACCTCGTTCTGAGCGGTGGTGCGGGCGTGGTGCGGAAGTGCCTCGCTGCCGTGACCGTCGCGGCCACGGTGCGGTCATCAGAGACGGCGCGCTCACCTGCCCCCGCGAGCCCCTGCGGGCGCTCGCGGAGGTCGGCCGGCCGGCGCAGATGGTGTCTTGGCCCGCTGAGCGCGCGGCTGGCGGGGCCGAGATGGTCCCAGCGCGGGCGCGGTTGCGTCAGGCGGTCAGCTGGGCTTCGAGGCGGTAGCCGTCCACCGTGACGTAGACCTGGTCGCCAGGGCGGGCGTTCAGGCGCATGAGCACCGGCTGGAGCGAGTCGAAGACGGGCTGCTGACCCTGCCAGACCAGGACGATGGCGTTGTCGCCGGGGCCCGTGACCGACAGCAGGGTGCCGGGGCGCATGCCGAGCTGGGCCGCGTACCTCTCGGGGACCGGCACGGGACCGCCGCGCAGGTGCTCGGGGGTGACCTCGATGCGCTGCCAGCGGCGCGGGTCGGCCGACGGGCTGGGCGGCGGCGGAGGAGGCGTGGGCGGCGTGCCGGCCAGGGCGCCGGAGAGCACGGGCGAGCGGCCGCCCGACAGTGCCGACAGGGTGGCGAGCGCGGCGGACGGGTCGATGGAGCCGGCCGCGGGCGGGATGGGCTGGCCGCCACGGTGGTGGTGGCCGTTGGCACCCGGGGTACGGCGGGGGAGCGGCTGCGCCGGGGCGGGGGCCGGGGCCGATGAGGACTCGCGGGTCTCGGTCTCCGGAGGCAGCGCGTCGAGCCACGCCTTGGCGGAGTGGGCGCGGATGCCGAGTTCGCTCAGCAGCTCGACGGGATCCGCGTCGGGCGGGGCGGAGGCGAGGAGCTGCCGCGTACGCTGCTGAAGGCCCTGGAGGTCGCCGACGACCAGCCAGCCGTCCTGCAGCCGCCGGTCGGGCATGAGCGTCACCAGCACCCGCCACAGCGGCGTGCGCAGGGACGGGACGACCACCGGGTGGGCCGGGTCGGCGCCGATGAGCTGCTCTTCTGTGGCCGCCGCGCCCAGCCACTCCGTCAGCCGGAACATGTGGCCGGTGACCGGCGCGGACTCGGAGGAGCGCAGCCACTGCAGGACGCGCTCCTCGGCGGTGCGCTGGGCCTGCGAGAGCGCCTCACGCTCGACGAGCAGCTTGTGGGCGAGCGTACGCAGGCTCACCGGGTCCTCGGCGAACAGCCGGTGCTGGGCGACGGCCAGTTCCAGCTTGTCGAGGTTGCGGAACAGGTTGTCCACGACCCTGACCATGGCGTGGTCGGGGTCGGTGGGTGCGGGGCCGGAGCCCGCGTAGGCGGGCGTGCGCTTGGCGGGGCCGCCGGTGCCGGGGACCGCGGGGAGCGAGCCCGTGTGCGGGCCGCCCGCGGATGCCGCCGCGCCGCCAGGAGCGCCGGTGTCCTGGCGGGTGGGGCGCTGCGGGAGGCGTTCCTGCTGGCCTGGCACGGGACGCTGCGGCAGGCCGGAGCCGCCGCCCTGCCCCGCACCCGGAGCCCCGTTCCCGGCGACCGCGGGGAAGGAGCCCGTCTGGCGCGAGCCGGGCGCGCCGTCGGAGACAGCGGGGAAGCCGCCGGTCTGGCGCGAGCCGGGCGCGCCGTCGGAGACCGCGGGGAACGAGCCCGTCTGGCGGGGGCCGGGTGCGCCCTCGGGACGGCGCTGCCCGTCGCCGGGCACACCGGGGAAGGAGCCGGTCTGCCGGGGGTCGGACGCCGCCGGGAACGAACCGGTCGTCCGCGAGCCGGGCGGAACGGGGAACGAGCCGCTCGTACGAGCGTCGCCGCCCGCGGCGGGGAACGTCCCGCTCGTGCGCGCGTCTCCCCCAGCGGCGGGGAAAGCGCCGCTCGTGCGCGGGTCCGCCCCGGACGGGCCGTCGGCGGAGGCGGCGGCGGGGAAGGAACCGGTCTGCCGCGAACCGGCCGGGTCGGAGACCGCCGGGAAAGAGCCCGTCTGCCGGGGACCGGGCGCGCCGTCGGAGGTCGCGGGGAAGCCGCCGGTCTGGCGGGAGCCGGGCGCGCCCTCGGGCGGCAAGGCCCCAGGACGCTGCTGGTCGCCGGAGAGTGACGCGGCGGGGCGCTGGGGCAGCGGGCCGCTCTGCGTGCCGGACCCCGAGCCGTCACCCGTCGCGGGCCCGCCGACGGAATCGCCCTGGGCCGCGTACGGACTGGTCTGCGCCGCCGGCTGCTGCGCGGCGGGATCGCCCGGCGCGGGCACGGGACCGGAAGGCGCATCCTGCGCGGGCACGGGACCGGAAGGCGCATCCTGCGCGGGGAACGCGCCCGACGGGACGCCCTGGCCGCGCTGGAGCGGCCGGGTGACCTCGGGATGCCCGGATGCGGCGGGCGTGGGGGAAGCGGCGGCGGGCGCGTCGGCGGCCTGGGCCGGGATGCGGCCGAGGATCTCGCGGAAGACCGAGCCGATGACCACCTCGGGCGTGGCCGACGGCGTGCCGAGATCGCTCGGAGACAGGCGGCGCAGCCGCTGCCAGCCGCCGAGGCCGGTGATCGCCGTACGGGTGGCGTCGGGCCAGCCGGGCAGCGCGGGGTCGATGTGGTGCACCGTCAGCGCGGGCAGCAGGTCGGACAGAGGCAGGTGGTCCCAGCGGGACGCGGCGAGCCGGGCGAGGCGTTCGCAGATCCAGTCGAGCCCGGTCATGCCGAGGGCTTTGGGCAGCGGCACGGAATGCCACCACCCCGCGGGCAGACGGGGGTCGCCCAACGCCTCGGCCACCTGCTGGGGACGGCTCCAACGCAGCGCAGGGACCAGGTCGCTCAGGCAGATCGATGACTCGACTTCCATCGGCGGACCTTATCCTCCCCAGTGAGCCGCGTGTGCTGCCCGTGACGCATGTGGCTAATGGTGCAGCCTACGCGGCAAGCTATCAATCAGTGTGAATAGGGTAAAGACGGTTCAGATCCAAACCGTACCGTGGACGGCCGCCCACCTGGGCCACACATGCGGCACCGGCACGGCATCCCGCCTCCAGAGCCGCCTGCGGTCCCGCGCCGCGCAGTGTCGTGGCGATGTATCCCGCGGCGAACGCGTCACCGGCTCCCGTGGAGTCGACGACGTCAGCGGGCCGGCCTTTGGCCGTCGCCACCACCTCACCGTCTTTCGCGGCCAGAGCTCCGTCGGCGCCGAGCTTCACGACCGCTGTGCCATATCTCTCACTCAAGAGTACGGCGGCACGCTCGGCCGATGTCGCCCCGGTGAGCACAAGCGCCTCGTCGAGGTTGGGCAGGACGAGATCGGCCGCGGCCGTCTGGCGGATGAAACGTTCAGCGCCGAAGTCCCGCAGCGGCCCGGATGAGGCGGGATCGACGCTGATCAAGACGCCCGCGGCGGCGGCGTCGGCCATCGCGCGGGCGGCCAGGCGCAGGCCCGGCTCGGCGAACAGGACGTACCCGGACAGGTGCAGACGGCCGACGCCGTCGAGCAGGGCCGGATCCCAGTCGGCCTCGGAGATCAGGCCGCCCGCGCCGCGGTTGGTGAGCATCGAGCGCTCGCCGCTGCTGTCCACCATGGCGATCACCACGGCCGTGGGGTGGTCGGGATCGACGGAGAAGTGGGGCCGGACGCCCGTCCTGATCAGTTCGGTGGCGTGCCACTCGCTGCTGTCGTAGCCGAGCCTGGCCAGCAGGTGCACCTCGGCTCCCAGGCAGGCGGCCCAGGCGGCGGTGTTGGCGCCGGAGCCGCCCGGACGCAGCACGATGTCGGCCGCCATGTCGGCGCCGGCCAGGACGGGCGAGCCGTGCCTGGCCACCACGTCGGTGACGACGTCACCGACGATCAGGAGGGCGCCACCGGTCACGACCGTGCCCAGGCCACGGCGATGCGGGCGGCCAGCGCGGCGTTGCCGCGCACGGCGGCGAGGTTGGCCTCGAGAGAGGCGCCCTTGGTGCCGTCCACCAGGTAGCCGAGCAGGAACGGGGTGATCGCCTGGCCCTTGACGCCCTCGCGCTCGGCGGCGGCCAGCGCTTCGGCGAGCACCCGGTCGTGCAGCTCGGGGTCGAGCTGCTGCTCCTTCGGCACCGGGTTGGCGACGATGAGGGCCGTCTCGGGGCCGCCGAGGGCGTCCTGGCCGCGCATGACGGCCGCCGCCTCCTCGGCCGACTCGATGCGCCACTCGACCGGCTGGCCGGAGGAGTGGAGGTAGAAGCCGGGGAAGGTGTCGGTGCGGAACCCGGCCACGCTCACCCCGCGCGTCTCCAGCCGCTGTAGCGTGGCCGGCACGTCGAGGATGGACTTCACGCCCGCGCACACGACCGTGATGCGGGTGCGGGCGAGCGTGTCGAGGTCGGCGGACTCGTCCTGGTCCTCGGTCCACTGGCGGTGCACGCCGCCCAGGCCGCCGGTGGCGAAGACGCGGATGCCGG
Source organism: Nonomuraea sp. NPDC052634 (assembly GCF_040678535.1). NCBI lineage: Bacteria > Bacillati > Actinomycetota > Actinomycetes > Streptosporangiales > Streptosporangiaceae > Nonomuraea > Nonomuraea sp. NPDC052634. The sequence continues at coordinate 309,398 of NZ_JBFATY010000009.1, forward strand.
CGCGGGCGGCCAGGAACGATGTGGCCGACACGGTGGTCGCGCCGCTCGCCTTCAGCGCCGCCGCCAAGGGCAGGTCGCGCTGGCCCAGCTTGCGCAGGCCGGACTCGGTGGCGATGCGCTCCAGCTCCACCTCGTTCAGGCCGATGCGGGGCACCCCGTCGAGGACGGCGATCGTGGCGGGCACGGCGCCCCCGTCGCGGACGATCGCCTCCAGCTCGCGCGCCACCTCCAGGTTGCGCGGCTGCGGCAGCCCGTGGGAGATGATCGTGGACTCCAGTGCCACGACCGGCGCGCCGCTCGCCAGGGCCTCGGCGACCTCGTCGGACGGCTGCAGGACTGCGTCGGTGGTACTGCGCATGGTGAGGCTCGTGCTCCTTGGATGTGTGGCCCAGCGGGTGAAAAACGGTGACTCTGATGAGGTTTGCTCCGAACCGAGCAGCGTACGACCCCTTGGCCCGGCCGTCCACCTGAGGATCACACGGCCGGCGGGAGCCCGCCAAGGACGCCGCCAAGGACGCCGCCAAGGACGCGGACTCGCACGTGGCGCCAGAGGGCGAACGGGTCGTATGGTGCCAGGATGAGTGCGTATGACGTGGTCGTGGCCGGAGGCGGGCACAACGGACTGGTGGCGGCGGCGTACCTGGCGCAGGCGGGGCGGCGGGTGCTGGTGCTGGAGCGGCACGAGCACGTCGGCGGCCTGGCGATCTCGGCGCAGGCGTTCCCCGGCGTGGACGTGCGGCTGTCGCGTTACTCCTACCTCGTGAGCCTGCTGCCCTCGAAGATCGTCCAGGATCTCGGGCTCGAGCTGGAGCTGCGCCGCCGGCGCTACGCCTCCTACACGCCCGTGGGCGAGACCGGCCTGCTGGTGGACAACGAGGACGACCTGCGCACGGCGGCCTCGTTCAGAAACGTGACGGGCGGAGAGGCCGACCACGAGGCGTGGCGGCGCTTCTACGGCATGGTCGCCGAGACCGCGCGGGTGCTGGCCCCCACCCTGCTGGAGCCGCTGCGGCCGCAGGCCGAGATCGAGCGGATGGTCGGGCCCGAGGCGTGGGGCGAGCTGTTCGGCCGGCCGATCGGGCAGAGCGTGGCCGAGCGGTTCGCCGACGACACCGTACGCGGTGTCGTGCTCACCGACGCGCTCATCGGCACGTTCGCGAACCCCGATACCGACCTGCTCGCCAACCGCTGCTTCCTCTACCACGTGATCGGCGACGGCACCGGCGACTGGAACGTCCCCGTCGGCGGCATGGGCGCGGTCTCCGGCGCGCTGGAGGCGGCGGCCAGGCGGGCGGGCGCCGAGATCAGGACGGGCGTGGAGATCATCGGCATCGACCCGGACGGCGAGGTGACGTTCACCGAAGGCGGGGCCGAGCACACCGTGCGGGGCGGGCACGTGCTGGTCAACCTGCCGCCCGCGGTGCTCGACCGGGTGATGGGACGGCCCGCGACCGTGCCCGAGGGCGCGCAGCTCAAGGTCAACATGGTGCTGTCGCGGCTGCCCCGGCTGAAGGATCCCGAGGTGGATCCGCGGGCGGCCTTCAGCGGTACGTTCCACATCAACGAGGGGCGCGACCAGCTCGCGCGGGCGTACGAGCAGGCGGCCAGGGGCGAGATCCCCGAGCTGCCGCCCGCCGAGGTCTACTGCCACTCGCTGACCGACCCGTCGATCATCGGCCCCGAGCTGCGGGGACGGGCGGAGACGATGACGCTGTTCGGCCTGCACATGCCCGCCCGGCTGTTCCGGAAGGATCCGGAGAAGGCGCGCAAGCTGGCGCTGGAGGCCACGTTCGCCTCGATCAACTCCGTGCTCGCCGAGCCCATCGAGGACTGCCTGCTCACCGCCCCCGACGGCACCCCGTGCGTCGAGGTCAAGACGCCCGTGGACCTGGAGACCGACGCGGGCCTGCCCGGCGGCCACATCTTCCACACCGACCTGAGCTGGCCGTACGCGGACGGCGACGCCGACGGCCACGGCGGCTGGGGCGTCGAGACCGAGCACGAGCGCATCCTGCTGTGCGGCGCCGGCGCGCGCAGGGGCGGCGGCGTCAGCGGCATCGGCGGCCACAACGCCGCCATGGCCCTGCTCACGCGCTGACGGGCCCTGCTCACGCGCTGACGGCGGCCGTCAGCCGCCCGGCGGCTCCGGCGTGGCCGGGGCCGCCGGCTCGTCGGCGATGAGCTTGGAGGCGACGCGCAGCGCCACCTCGTTCATCCGCGACAGGTCCGCCTCCGGGCCGAACAGGACGGGCACGTTGGCGAGGATCACCGCGATGACCGCCAGCCTGGCCTCGAACTGCCGCTCCATGCTCTCGTCCGGTGCGCACAGCAGCGAGACCATGGAGAACACGCCCTCCCGCAGGCGATCACCGCCCGGGTGGTGCTCCAACGCGCCCTGGTTCACCTGGGCGAATCTGAACAGCGGCCGCCACTGGTCCGACAGCAGCCCGGAGATGCGCCGCAGGATCTCCTGCCGCGCCTCGGTGGTGGCCGGTTGCTCCCGGCCCCAGGCCACCAGCTCTTCGATCGACTCCACCAGCCGTTCGATCACCCCGGCGAGGATCTCCTCCTTCGTACGGAAGTGGTAGTACAGCGCCGGCCTGGTGATCTGCAGCCGCTCCGCCACCTCCTGCAACGAGGTCTTGTCGTATCCCCGCTCGGCGAACAGCTCCAACGCGACCTGCTGGATCCGCTCTCGTGTGTCCGTTCGCCGTCCTGCCATCTCGCTCCCTCTGTTGACGGCCGGCCGCCACATTGTTTACTTTCGCGTAAGTAAGCAATGCGGCCCGGCTATGTACGGAGCAGACTATGGCGGGAACCTTCCCTGTCCAGCGCACGTGCCCGTTCGCTCCGCCGCCCGCGTACAAGGGCTGGCGCGACCAGGCCCCCCTCGTCAAAGCCGAGACCGGCCGTGGCGAGGTGTGGCTCGTCACCCGGCACGCCGAGGCCCAGCAGGTGCTCTCCGGGTCCGGCTTCAGCACCGACCCCAGGACGCCCGGCCATCCGAACGCCCTCGACACCGCGAACATGACGCCCGAGGAGATCGCCGCCGCCCGGGAGTTCGGCGTCGGCTTCTTCATCGACTACGACCCGCCCGAGCACACCCGCTACCGCCGCCTGCTCATCCCCGAGTTCACGGTCCGCAGGGTCAGGGAGATGCGCCCGGACATCCAGCGGATCGCCGACGAGCTGATCGACGACATGGTGGCCAAGGGCGACGAGGCCGAGCTGGTGGAGGCGTACGGGCTGGCGCTGCCCTCGCTGGTCATCTGCCGGCTCCTCGGCGTTCCGTACGCCGACCACGACTTCTTCCAGTCCCGCACCCGGACGATAGTGGACGCCTCCGCCGACGAGGGCACCAGGCGCGCCGCGTCGTTCGAGATCAGGTCCTACCTCGACGACCTCATCGCCCGGGTCGAGGCCGCCCCCAAGGACGACCTGCTCGGCCGGCTGGCCACCAGCGGCAGGCTCACCCACGAGGAGATGACCGGCGCCGCCTTCCTGCTGCTGGTCGCCGGCCACGAGACGACGGCGAACATGATCCCGCTGTCCGCCTACACCCTGCTCCGCCACCCCGATCAGCTCGCCGCCCTGCGAGCGAACCCGGACGCCTGGCCGGCCGCCGTGGAGGAGCTGCTGCGCTACCACTCCATCGCCGACTTCGTGGCGTTCGACCGGGTCGCCGTCGAGGACCAGGAGCTCGGCGGGCGGCTCATCAGGAAGGGCGAGGGCGTGTACGTGCTGGGCGCCTCGGCCAACCGGGACGAGCGGGCGTTCGAGCGTCCTGACGAGTTCGACATCGAACGCGGCGCCCGCCACCACGTGGCCTTCGGCTACGGCGTGCACCAGTGTCTGGGCCAGAACCTCGCGCGGGCCGAGCTGGAGATCGCGCTGCGCACGCTGTTCGACCGCCTGCCCGATCTGCGCGTCATCGTGCCCGAGGAGGAGCTGGAGCCGAAGTACGGCAACGGCGTCTTCGGCCTCACGCGAATGCCCGTCGCGTGGTGATCCTCAGTCAACGAAGGTGAGATCGTTCATCCGCTTCTCATGATGACGTCTTACCTTTGGTAAGTATGAGTGAGCCCGCACGTCTTTTGGTGGTCGATGACGAGCCCGCGCTGCGCGAGGCGCTGCAGTCGAGCCTGGAGTTCGAGGGTTACAAGGTCTTCACCGCCGACGACGGCCAGCAGGCGCTCGACGCGCTGGCGGCGGAGACGTACGACGCGGTGCTGCTCGACGTGATGATGCCGCGGCTCGACGGGCTCACCGCCTGCCGCAGGCTCCGGTCCTCCGGCAACCACGTGCCCATCCTCATGCTCACCGCCCGCGACGCCGTCGGTGACCGGGTGTCGGGGCTCGACGCCGGGGCCGACGACTACCTGGTCAAGCCGTTCGAGCTGGACGAGCTGCTGGCCCGGGTGCGCGCGCTGCTGCGGCGCGGCGCGCTGAGCGCGAGCGCCCCCGAGGGCGACGTGCTCGCCTACGGCGACCTGCGCATGGACCCGGCGACCAGAGAGGTCACCAGGGGCGAGCGCAGGCTCGACCTGACCCGCACCGAATATCTGCTCATGGAGCTGTTCCTGTCCCATCCCCGCCAGGTGCTGACCCGCGACCAGATACTCAGCGAGGTGTGGGGCTTCGACTTCGAGCCGACGTCCAACTCGCTCGACGTCTACGTCATGTACCTGCGGCGCAAGACCGAGGCCGGTGGCGAGCCGCGCGTGATCCACACCGTGCGCGGGGTGGGGTACGTCCTGCGGAACTCCCCATGAGCGGGAACGCGAGCAAGGCGGCGGCCGGCGGGCTGCGTGCCCGCCTCGTCGCGCTGTCCCGGCGGGGCAGCCTGCGCACGCGGCTGACGCTGCTCGTCACGGTGGCCGTGGCGGTGGCGATCGCGGCGTGCGCCGGCCTGTCCTACTACATCGTGCAGACGCGGCTGCGCAGCAACCTCGACATGAGCATCGTGGAGTCGCTGAAGGACAGCGACCGCGACTACCTCAAGCACCACTGCACGCCCGAGGGCACGCAGGGCATGTTCGACGGCATGGCGACGCTGCTGCGCTCCGACGGCAGCACCTGCTCGATCGGGCCGCCCATCGTGCCGGTGTACGAGAAGGACTCCGAGGCGTTCGAGCCGTGCGAGCCGGTCTACCGCGACGGCTACACCAGCGACGGCACCCCGGTCCGCGTGGTGGCGCTCAACTTCGAAAACGGCGTGGCCGTGATGGAGGCCAGGCCGATGTGGCTGATCAGTAACACGCTGCGGCGCTCTGCCCTCATGCTCGCCGGCATCACCGCGCTCGGCGTCATCGGCGCGGCCTGGGCCGGGCTCGTCATCTCGCGGGCCGCGCTGCGCCCGGTGGGCGAGCTGACCAAGGCCGTCGAGCACATCGCGCAGACCGAGGACCTCGGCACCCGCATCCCCGTCACCGGCAACGACGAGATCGCCCGCCTGTCGTCGTCGTTCAACGCCATGACCGCGGCGCTGGCCGGGTCGAGAGAGCGGCAGAAACAACTCGTCGCCGACGCGGGACACGAGCTGCGCACGCCGCTCACCACCCTGCGCACGAACATCGACCTGCTGCTGCGCAGCGAGCAGACCGGACGCAGCCTCGACCCGGCCGCCAAGGAGCGGCTGCTGGTCAACATCAAGGCGCAGTTCGCGGAGCTGTCCACGCTGGTCGCCGACCTGCTCCAGCTCGCCAGGGGCGACAACGACCACGAGCCGCACGCCGAGCTGGCGCTGCACGAGGTGGTGACCGCGGCGGTCGAGCGGGCCAGGCTGCGCGGCGCCGACGTGCGCACGGACCTGAGCCCCTGGTACCTCGTGGGCAACGCCTCCTCCCTGGAACGTGCCGTGCTCAACCTCATGGACAACGCGGCCAAGTTCAGCCCGGGCGGCCAGATCGAGGTGCGGCTGCGCGACGGCCGGCTGACCGTCCGCGACCACGGCCCCGGCCTGCCTGAGGAGGAGCTGCCGCACGTCTTCGAACGGTTCTGGCGCTCGCCGTCCGCGCGCAGCCTGCCGGGCTCCGGCCTGGGCCTCGCGATCGTCAAGCAGGCCGTGGACGAGGTGGGCGGCACCGTACGCCTGGACAACGCCCCCGGCGGCGGCGCGATCGCCACCATGGACCTGCCGGGCAGCCCGGTCCGCCAGTCCGAGTCCTGAAACCGGGGCTCCGCGTTCCGGCCCGCGCGGGCGGTGGCGTGGGCGGTGGCGTGGGCGATCGTCACGGCGGAGAACGCCGACCGGCCCGAGGCGCAGAAGGTGTCTACAAGGGCGGCTGCTGAGGCCGGGTCAGGCGGGGAGCGCGGCGAGCAGGAAGGCGAGACGGGCGGCGGCCGACTCGACGTCATCGGTGGTGCCGAGGCGGTAGCCCCAGGAGGTGATGAACGCGCCCTCGTCGGAGCAGGTCACGGTCTCGGCGAGGGTGGAGGAGAACCGGTTGCGGACCGATACGTACGCCGGGTCGCAGGCCAGCGCGATGCTCTGGACCGACAGGTCCGCGTGACGACCCGCGTGCCAGGCGAAGCGCTCAAGGCTGAGCGCGGTATCAAGCATCATGCGTCACCTCCGCAACGTCTCGCGACAGAATTGCACGATCTTGGTGCGGGAGGCAAGCAATTGCTGTGGTTAATGTGGACTTTGTTTCCGGTAATCGTGAAGAACGGAGATGATGACCTCCCGCCCGGCCTCGTCGAACTCCGCGACCTTGACGTAATCGTCGAAGGCCCGCACGTAAAAGCCGATGTCGTCGGGGTCGCGCAGCATGAGGTCCTTCGTCATCGTGGCGACCGCCACCATCGACTCGTTGTAGATCCAGAAGCCGTTGATGGGACTGGACGGCAGCTCGGCGTCGAACGGGATGACGCCGAACTCCACGTTGGGCAGCGTGCTGACCGCGAGCAGGCGGTCGAGCTGGCCGCGCATCACGTCCGGCGGGGCCAGGGCCGTGCGCAGCGCGGCCTCGGTGACGACGAACCTGAACGTGCGCGTGCGGTCGTACAGGATCTCCTGGCGCTGCATGCGCACCCGGACCGCCGCGTCGATCTGGTCGGCGGCGCTGTAGAGGCGCTTGACCTTGCGGAAGACGTGCCGGGCGTACTCGGAGGTCTGGAGCAGGCCCACGATGATGCCGGGTTCGAAGACGCGGAAGAGCTTGGTGCGGGCTTCGAGGTCGCGGACGTCCTCCTGGAGCGCGGCCAGGCCGCTGCGGTGGCGCTGCTTCCAGTCGTCGTGGCGTTCGAGCAGGGCGAGCGACTGGCGGATGAGCCTGTCGGTGGTGTCGGGTGAGGCGTTGACCGCCTGCGCCCACACGACCACGTCGTCCTCGGTGGCCGTCTGGCGGGCGTTCTCCAGGCGGGAGACTTTGGAGGGCTGCCAGCGCAAGCGCTCGGCCAGCTCCTTGCCCGACAGGTGGGCCGCCTCACGCAATTGGCGTAATTGGCTGCCGAGGTCGATGCGCGCCTGCTGAAAGGACGTCACGCCGCAGAAGGCTAGCCCCGGTCGCGCCGATCATGCCAGCCTCCGCCGCAAATGTGATCAAGCGGTTTCCGTGGGTGTTCCGCCGCTGGTCGGGAAAGCGGTTACCGTCCTATCTCCGGTCCTCGGCGGCTTCCGGCAGGACCCTTCTGGCGATGTCGGTGAGGAGCTCGCGGGGGACCTCGACCGCGGCCTCGCCGTCCAGGACGTCACGGAGGTCGGCGAGCGCCTCCGCGTCGGTGACGCGCAGACCTTGCACGACGATGGTGCCGCGATCGGTCTCGTACAGGGTGGGGCAGGCGCCGGCCTCCGAGGTGGAGCCGAGGAACCGCAAGCGCATGACGATCCTTCCCCGATGGCTGATGCAATTGCGCGCAATTGTACGGGTCGGGGGATGGCGTGTGATCATTTTTCCGGAAATCGTGATATATGACTGGTGGAGCGGCGTGCCATTTATGGTGATTTATGGTGATTTAGCGGCGCAATCTGGGTGTCAGGTGAGCCCGCCGTCCATGAACTCCCGCGCCCGCTCGAACAGGCCCAGCGTCGTCGCGTGCAACAGGTCGCCGATGTCCTTGGGCGCCTTGCCGGCGCACGCCCGCGCGTGCGTGCCCTCCAGCACGATGCCCAGCTTGAAGCAGGCCATCACCGCGTACCACTCGATCGCCGACATGTCCCGATCCGACAGCTCGGCGTAGTAGGCGACGATCTCCTGCGGCGCGGGCAGGCCGGGCACGTGACCGGCGCTCGTCGGCCAGGTCGCGAGCAGCCAGCCCAGGTCGAGCAGCGGGTCGCCGATCGTGCACATCTCCCAGTCCACGATCGCCGCCACGCGCGGGCCGTCCCAGGCGAACATCAGGTTCGCGAAGTGGTAGTCGCCGTGCATGATGCCCGGCGTGAACGCGTGCGGCAGGTGGCTCGTCAGCCAGCCGGCGGTCTCGTGCAAGCCCGGGATGTCGGGGCCCGGATAGCCGTCCAGCTCTCCGTACGAGTCGAGCTCCTTCAGCCAGCGTGGCACCTGCCGCTCCAGGAAGCCGTCCGGCCGCCCGAACCCCGGCAGCACCGCAGGATCGACCCGCCCCAGCTCCGCCAGCGCCGCCGCGGCCTCCAGGCCCATGCGGTGCCTGATCGCCGGGTCGGAGGCGTGCGGCTCCGGCAGCCCCGTCGAGGGGTTGAACCCGTCCACCGGCTCCATCAGGTAATACACCGGGTCGCACAGGGTCTGCGCGGCCACCAGCGCCGGCGCCGGGACCTGCGTGCCGCGCAACGCCCTCAGCACCCGCGCCTCGCGCCGCAGCACCTCGTTGCTCTTGCTGCGGGCGTGCACGGGCGGGCGGCGCAGGACGTACGAGCGGCCGCCGCGGTTGAAGCGGACCATGACGTTCTGCGTGCCGCCGGGAACCGGCGTCACGTCCGTGATGGGGCCCTCGGGCAGGCCCTGGGCGTTCATCCACACGCCCAGGGCGTCGAAGTCGATCGTGCCTACGTCGATGTGGGTGGAGGTCATGAGCCGCCCCTCGACCGAACGAGATTCTGGCGCACGACCCTACGAGAGCGGATCGCGCCCGGTCAACCCCGCTTTGCCGGTTCATATGAGGGGATGTGCGAGGGTGCGGCGGCCGATGACGTCGGGCCCCGCTGGTGGTGAGGGCTCGGCCGGCGGAGCGGGTCTGCCGGCGACAGGGCCGATCGGCGGGCGGCCGGTTCGGAGGGCGGTGGGTGTACGGGGTCAGGGGGACAGTTCGGCCGGGACCTCGACGGTGCGGGCTCGCAGCTCCTCGCCCAGGGCCTTGGCCTGCGGGTCCAGGCGGGTGCTCGCCGCGACACCTTGGCCCAGCAGGCCGTGGATCACGAAGTTGACGGCCTTGAGGTTGGGCAGGTCGTGCCGGTCCACCCGGTACGGCCGCAGCCCGGGCAGGAGGTCCTTCAGGGTCTCCGGGGTGAGGTACGCGGCCAGCCAGTCGTAGCGGGCCCGGCTGTCGGTCCACACCCCGAGGTTCGCGTTCCCGCCCTTGTCGCCTGAACGGGCACCGGCGATCCGCCCCAGCGGGATCCGCACCGTCTGCTCGGAGAACACCGCTTCGCCCTTTGCCGGGTGGTGGCTGGGGGCCTCGATGACGGGCGGCGGTCCGGTGGGCGGGGGCGGCTGCTCGAAGGGGATCTCCTCGCCGTCCACGAACACGCGGGGGCGGACCTGGCCGGCCGGGACGAGGACGGGCCAGTGCACGCCGTACGGGGAGGCGTCGCCCGGCGGGGTGAGGGCGTAGAAGCCGGGGTAACTGGCGAGGCCGGTCTCGACGACGGCGGAGGAGAAGGCGCGGCCCGCCGTGCGGCGGTCGGCGGACTTCACGGTGATGCGGAGCAGCGCCGTCCCGCTCACCGCCGCCCCAACGCCGCCCGCCGCCCCAACGCCGCTCTCCGCCCCCACGCCGCCCGCCGCCCCCACGCCGCCCTCCGCCGCTACGCCGCTGCCGGCCGCGCGGCCGGCAGCCGTCGTCACCCCGCTTCCGGCCGGGGTGCGGTCTGCGGCCGCGGGGGTGGACTCAGCGTCCAGCGGGAGGTTCGGGTGGGGGGCAGGGCCCGTGAGGGGGCCTGCCGCCGCAGGGGCGGCCGCGCTGCCCGGCAGAGCGCCGAGCGGGATGTCCGGACGGGGGCTGAGGCCGGTGGAGGCGTCCGGGTGGGGACCTAATACTCCAGCCGCACTTCGAGATCTCGATCTGGTCGAGGCTGAGACGTGAGACGGCCACCGCAGTGATCATGTGGGTGTGTGGAATCCAGA
>NZ_JBFATY010000010.1:0-289695 GCF_040678535.1 Nonomuraea sp. NPDC052634
GCCCGGCGACGACCTGTTCGAACTCGGCCAGCATCGGCTCCATCAACGGCGAGTGGAACGCATGCGACACCCGCAGCGGGCGGGTCCGATGCCCCCGCTCGCGCGCCCATTCGACGATGTGGTTGACCTGGTCGGTGGCGCCGGAGATCACGACCGCGCCGGGTGCGTTGATCGCCGCTACTGCTACTTGGTCGTGGTCGGCCAGGGCGGGGGCGATCTGGTCCTCGCTACAGCCGATGGCCGCCATCGCGCCACCGGAGGGCAGCGCCTGCATGAGCCGCCCGCGAGCGGCCACCAGACGGCACGCATCCGCCAGATCCAGCACCCCGGCGACGTGAGCGGCGGTGATCTCACCCAGCGAGTGCCCGGCCACGAAGTCCGGCCGCACACCGAACGACTCCAGCAGCCGGAACAGCGCCGTCTCGAAAGCGAACAGCCCGGCCTGCGCGAACACCGTCTGATCCAGCACCCCGTCAGGGGCCGAGTCGCCGAGGATGATGTCGCGCACGCTCAGCCCACCGGCCAGCCCGGCTACGACATCCGCTCCGGCGAGTTCGGCTTGCAGCAGCTCGCAGGCTTCGTCGAAGGCTCGGGCGAAGACCGGGAACGCCGCATACAGCTCCCGCCCCATCCCCGACCGCTGAGCACCCTGGCCCGAGAACACCACAGCCAAACGCCCCGCCCGCGCCCGACCCTGAACTCCAGAGGACGCCTCCAGCTCGCCAGCGGCCAAGGCTCGCAGCCCGGCCAGCAGGTCGTCCCGGCTCGTTGACGACAGCACCGCCCGATACTCCAGCGCGGCCCTGCGAGCCAGCCCAGCAGCGACCTCTACCGGTTGCGCCTTCTCGTGCTCAGCCACGAAGGCGGCCAGCCGGTCGGCCTGAGCCCGCAGAGCAGCCTCGGTCTTGGCCGACACCATGACCGGCACAACGGAGCCGGTGGTGCCGTTCGTTGCAGCCGGTTCGCCTACACCGGCCGGTGCTTCCTCTGCGGGTGGTTCCTCGATGATGACGTGGGCGTTCGTGCCGGAGATGCCGAACGACGACACGCCTGCCCGGCGCGGCCGATCCGGGTTCTTCGGCCAGGGGCGAGGTTCGGTCAGCAACTCGACCGCCCCGGCGGACCAGTCCACCTTCGACGACGGGGCGTCCACGTGCAGCGTCCTGGGCAGCAGCTCGTGCCGCATCGCGAGGATCATCTTGATGATGCCGGCCACGCCGGCGGCCGCCTGGGTGTGACCCAGGTTCGACTTCACCGACCCCAGCCACAACGGCTCCTGCCGACCCTGACCGTAGGTGGCCAGCAACGCCTGCGCCTCGATCGGGTCGCCCAGCGAAGTGCCGGTGCCGTGCGCTTCAACCACATCGACATCACTTGGTGCAAGACCGGCCGCCGCCAGCGCCTGAGCGATGACTCGTTCCTGGGAGGGCCCGTTAGGGGCGGTCATGCCGTTGGAGGCGCCATCCTGGTTGACCGCGCTCCCCCGCACGACAGCCAGCACCCGGTGGCCGCGACGGCGCGCATCCGACAGCCGTTCGACCACCAGGACGCCCACACCCTCACCCCAGCCGACACCATCGGCCGCCTCAGCGAAAGACTTGCACCGCCCATCAGCCGCCAGGCCGCGTTGCCGGGAGAACTCCACGAACGCATCCGGCGTGGCCATCACCGTCACCCCACCCGCCAGCGCCAGATCGCACTCACCATTACGCAGCGCCTGCGCGGCGAGATGGAGCGCCACGAGCGAGGACGAGCACGCGGTGTCCACCGACACCGCAGGCCCCTCCAGACCGAACGTGTAAGCCACCCGGCCCGAAATCGTGGCACCACCGGTCCCCGAAGGCGCGTAATCGTGGTACATCACACCCGCGAAAACACCGGCACTGCTGCCTTTCAGCGAGGTCGGATCGATCCCAGCACCTTCCAGCCCGGCCCAGCACACCTCGAGGAACTGCCGCTCCTGCGGGTCCATCTCCGCAGCCTCACGCGGACTGATCCCGAAGAACGCCGGATCGAACTCCGCCGCCCCATACAGGAACCCACCCTCCCGCGCATACGTACGCCCCGGCCTGCCCGGCTCAGGATCGTACAAACCGGCGACATCCCAACCCCGATCGCCCGGGAAACCACCCACGGCATCCACACCGCCCACCAGCAACCGCCACAACTCCCCCGGGCCATCAACCCCACCCGGATAACGACACGCCATCCCCACGATCGCGATCGGCTCCCGAGCGCGGGCCGTGAGCGCGCGGTTCTGCTGGCGCAGCTTGGCCGTCTCACGGAGAGAAGCGCGCAGTGCCTCGACGAGCTTGCCCTCGTTCTCCGCCATCTCTTCAGCCCTCCTCGGTCTCGTCATCCGGCTGCCCGTCGTGCAGCGCCATCCTGATCAGGCTTTCCGCGTCCAGCTCGTCGATGGCGTCGAGATCCTCCATCTCGTCGGGAGGTGCGGTTCCGTTCGTACCTGCCGGGGTCACTCCGGCGAGTTCCAGCAGGCTGTCCAGCAGTCCGGCGGCGCGCAGCTTCGCCAGCGGCACGGTCTGCAGCGCCCTGCGGATCGCCGCCTCGTCGTGGCCGTTGCTCTCGGGGTCAGGCATCGGCGCGATCTGCTTGAGCACGTAGTCGGCGACGGCTCGGACCGACGGGTGATCGAACACCAGCGTGGTCGGCAGCCGGAGCCCCAGCGCCGCGCCGAGCCCGTTCCGCAGCTCGACCGCGGCGAGCGAGTCGACCCCCAGCTCTTGGAACGCCTGGTCCACGGGTACGGACGCGGGTGAGTCGTGGCCGAGTACTGCGGCTGCTCGGGCGCGGACGAGTTCGGTGACCGCCGTCCGGCGTTCGGTCTCCGACAGCTCGGCCAGCCGATCGGCGAACGAGCCCGCACCGGCCGCGACCTCCGCCGTGGCCCTGCGGCGTACCGGGACCAGCTCGCGCAGCAAAGCCGGCAACCTGTCCGCCCCGGCACGCAAGGCACTGACCGACCAGCCAGCCGCCACCACGACCCCGCTACGGCCCTCACCCACCAGCCGATCCAGCACCGCCAAGCCCACATCAGCCGTAACCGGGATCAGCCCCTCACGCAACATGCGCTCCCGATCCCGACCCGACAGCCGACCAGCCATGCCCTCCTCGGCGTCCCACACACCCCACGCCACCGACACACCCGGCAACCCAGCACGCACACGATCGACGACCAGCGCATCCACCGCCGCGTTCGCAGCCGCGTAATTACCCTGACCCGCCGCACCCAACGTCCCCGCCAGCGACGAGAACACCACGAACCGGGCCACCTGACCGTCCCGCGTCAACTCATGCAGATGCCACAACGCATCCACCTTCGGCCGCAGCACCCGCTCCACACGCTCAGCCGACAGCGACGACATCACACCGTCGTCCACGACACCCGCCGTATGCACCACCGCGCACAGCGGCCGGTCGTCGGGGATCTGCTTGAGCGCACCGGCCAGGGCGTCCCGGTCCGCGACGTCGCAGGCGGCGATCGTGACGTCGGCGCCCTTGCCGACCAGCTCGTCGCGGAGGTCGGCGGCTCCTGGGGCGTCCAGGCCCCGGCGTGAGACCAGCAGCAGATTGCGTACGCCATGCTCGGAGACCAGATGTCTGGCCACCACGGCGCCCAGACCACCTGTGCCGCCGGTGATCAGCGTCGTCCCATCGACCGGCCACACGGCGTCGGTCGTATCGATGGATGCTTCGGTGGATGTGGCGTGCGTCATGCGGGACACCCACAGTCGGCCGTGGCGCAGCGCGACCTCCGGCTCGCCGGACGCCAGTGCGGCGCGCACGTCGGCCGTGAGGAGGTTGTCGTCGCCGGCCGATGCTCCGTTCATGCTGAGAGCGTTCGGAGCGAGGTCGATGAGGGTGATGCGGCCGGGGTCTTCGGCTTGGGCGGCGCGTACCAGGCCCCAGACCGCCGCCTGTGCCGGGTCCGGCGTTTCGTCGTCCGTTACGGCGACCGCGCCGCGCGTGATGACCGCCACCGGGCGCGTGTCGCCCTCCGACGACCAGCTCTGCAGACCGGCCAGCACCTCCCCGACGGTCTGGCGTACGCGTGCGGGCACATCGCCGCCGGTCGTCGCCGAGGACGCGGCGTCCAGCACCCGCACCCCGCCCGCGGACGTGCTCTCGTCGGTTGTGGTGAGGGGCCGCCAGGCCACCTCGTACAGCCAGCGTGTCCCGGCCGTACCGGTCAGCCGGCTTGCAGGGAGCGGGCGTGCGGTCAGCTCCTCGACCGACACCACCGGGCCGCCTGCCGGATCCACGATGTCCAGGCGGGTGACCGCCTCGCCGTCCAACCTGCGCAACCTGACGCGCAGCGACGACGCGCCCGACGCGTGCAAGGTCACGCCGCGCCAGTTGAACGGGATCAGCGGGCCCTCGTTCCGGACCTCCGCTCCGCTGTCCGGCCCGGCGAGCATGCCCACGTGCATCGCCGCGTCGAGCAGCGCGGGGTGCACGCCGTACCCGGTCGGGTCGGCCTCGTCCGCCGGCAGCGACACCTCGGCGAAGAGGTCGTCGCCACGCTTCCACGCGCCGGTGAGCCCCTGGAAGGCGGGCCCGTAGCCGTAGCCGTGGTCGATGAGGCTGTCGTACAGGCCGGTGGTGTCCAGCCGCTCGGCGCCCGCAGGTGGCCAGACCTGCCGCAGCTCCTCCGACACGTCGGGCGGCACGGCGGCCGGGGTGGCGCTGAGCGTGCCACTGGCGTGCTCGGTCCAGCTTCCGCCGTCGTCCCGGGAGTGGATGCCGATCTGGTGACGTCCGTCCTCGTCGGGCGGGCTCACGATGACCTGGAGGGTGATGCCGTTGGCGGTGTCGGGGACGGGCAGGGGTGCGTGCAGGGTGAGCTCGTCGATGACCGTGCAGCCGATCAGCTCACCGGCCCGCAGGGCCAGCTCGACGAACGCGGTGCCGGGCAGGATCGGGGTGCCGTTGATGGCGTGATCGGCCAGCCATGGCTGGGCCGTCGCTGACAGACGTCCGGTCAGGATGGCCCCGCCGTCGGGCTGCTCCACCACCGCACCCAGGATTGGATGGTCGGCCACCCCCAGGCCCAGCGCGGCCGGGTCGCCCGTCGGGGTCGAGTGCAGCCAGTAACGCCGGTGCTCGAAGGGGTAGGTGGGCAGGTCCGGGTGGCCGAAGCCAGCGCCTCCTGGGGTGTTCCAGGCGGGCCAAGCGGTCCAGTTGAGGTTGACGCCTGACGTCCAGGCTCGGCTCAGTCCGGCGACCAGCTGAGCGGTCTCGTCCCGGTCGCGCCGCAGCAGCGCGATCACCGAGGCGGGCTCGGCACGGCTGTCGTCGGCTTGGTCGGGAGCCGAGCTTTCATGCGACGCCAAGGTCTGCTCGACCATGGGGGTGAGCTGGGCGTCGGGGCCCGCCTCGATGAAGCAGGTGACGCCTTGCTCGTGCAGGGTGGTGACGCTGTCGGCGAAGCGGACCGGGCGGCGTACGTGCTCCACCCAGTACGCGGGCTCGGTGATCTCTTCGCCTGCCGGCTTGCCGGAGACATTGGAGATGAGCGCCAGCTCCGGGCGTCGCAGTGTCAGCCCGGCGACGACCTGTTCGAACTCGGCCAGCATCGGCTCCATCAACGGCGAGTGGAACGCATGCGACACCCGCAGCGGGCGGGTCCGATGCCCCTGCTCACGCGCCCATTCGACGATCTCGGTGACCTGGTCGGCGGCACCGGAGATCACGACCGCGCCAGGTGCGTTCACCGCGGCGATGGCCACCTGATCGTAACGAGCCAGCACGGAGGCGATCTCGTCCTCGCCGCAGCCGATCGCGGCCATCGCACCACCGGCCGGCAACGCCTGCATGAGCCGCCCGCGAGCGGCCACCAGACGGCACGCATCCGCCAGATCCAGCACCCCGGCGACGTGCGCGGCGGTGATCTCACCCAGCGAGTGCCCGGCCACGAAGTCCGGCCGCACACCCAACGACTCCAGCAGCCGGAACAAGGCAGTCTCGAAGGCGAACAACCCGGCTTGGGCGAACACCGTCTGATCCAGCACCCCGTCAGGGGCCGAATCGCCGAGGATGATGTCGCGCACGCTCAGCCCACCGGCCAGCCCGGCTACGACATCCGCTCCGGCGAGTTCGGCTTGCAGCAGCTCGCAGGCTTCGTCGAAAGCGCGAGCGAAGACCGGGAACGCCGCATACAGCTCCCGCCCCATCCCCGACCGCTGAGCACCCTGGCCCGAGAAGACCACGGCCAAACGCCCCGCCCGCGCCCGACCCTGAACCCCAGAGGACGCCCCCAGCTCGCCGCCAGCCAAAGCGCGCAGCCCAGCCAGCAGACCATCCCGATCCGACACCGGCAGCACCGCCCGGTGCTCCAAAGCAGCCCGGCGCGACAGCCCACCCGCCACCTCCAGCGGTTGCGCCTCCTGATGCTCGGCCACGAAAACCGCCAATCGGTCGGCATGGGCCCGCAGCGCAGCCTCGGTCTTGGCCGAGACCATCACGGGCACCGGCAGCGAGGCGGACTCGGCTGCGTCCTCGGGCGCTGCGGCTGTGCTGCCGTCCTGGCTGACGTCTTGCCCGTCTGACGGTCGACCGGTGAGCTGACGGAGTGGCTCTTCTTCGACCGGGGGTTCTTCGAGGATGATGTGGGCGTTCGTGCCGGAGATGCCGAACGACGACACGCCCGCGCGGCGCGGCCGGTCCGCGTGCTTCGGCCAAGGCTTGGGCTCGGTCAGCAACTCGACCGCCCCGCTGGACCAGTCCACCTTCGACGACGGGGCGTCCACGTGCAGGGTCTTGGGCAGCAGCTCGTGCCGCATCGCGAGGATCATCTTGATGATCCCGGCCACGCCGGCGGCCGCCTGGGTGTGGCCCAGGTTCGACTTCACCGACCCCAGCCACAACGGCTCCTGCCGACCCTGACCGTAGGTGGCCAGCAACGCCTGGGCCTCGATCGGGTCGCCCAGCGCGGTGCCGGTGCCATGGCCTTCGACCACGTCCACCTGATCCGGCTTGATCCCGGCCGACGCCAGCGCCTGAGCGATGACCCGCTCCTGGGAGGGCCCGTTAGGGGCGGTCATGCCGTTGGAGGCGCCATCCTGGTTGACGGCACTCCCCCGCACGACGGCCAGCACGCGATGCCCGCGACGGCGAGCGTCCGACAGCCGTTCGACCACCAGGACGCCCACACCCTCGCCCCAGCCGACACCATCGGCCGCCTCAGCGAAAGACTTGCACCGCCCATCAGCCGCCAGGCCGCGTTGCCGGGAGAACTCCACGAACGCGTCCGGCGTGGCCATCACCGTCACGCCACCCGCCAGCGCCAGATCGCACTCACCATTACGCAGCGCCTGCGCGGCCAGGTGCAAGGCCACCAGCGAGGACGAGCACGCGGTGTCCACCGACACCGCAGGCCCCTCCAGACCGAACGTGTAAGCCACCCGGCCCGAAATCGTGGCACCACCGGTCCCCGAAGGCGCGTAATCGTGGTACATCACACCCGCGAAAACACCGGCACTGCTGCCTTTCAGCGAGGTCGGATCGATCCCAGCACCTTCCAGCCCGGCCCAGCACACCTCGAGAAACTGCCGCTCCTGCGGGTCCATCTCCGCAGCCTCACGCGGACTGATCCCGAAGAACGCCGGATCGAACTCCGCCGCCCCATACAGGAACCCACCCTCCCGCGCATACGTACGCCCCGGCCTGCCCGGCTCAGGATCGTACAAACCGGCGACATCCCAACCCCGATCGCCCGGGAAACCACCCACGGCATCCACACCGCCCACCAGCAACCGCCACAACTCCCCCGGGCCATCAACCCCACCCGGATAACGACACGCCATCCCCACGATCGCGATGGGATCGTCGGTGACCGCCGCCGTGCGCCTGACCTTTCTCTGGTCGGCCTGCCGCCCCAGGAGGCGGCCTAGGAGGAAGTCCGTGATCGCGTTCACGGACGGGTGATCGAAGATGAGCGTGGCCGGCAGGGTGAGCTCGGCCGCGCGGCCGAGCCGGTTGCGCAGTTCGACGGCCATCAGCGAGTCGACGCCCAGCTCTTGGAAGGCTCGGTCCACCGGGACCGCTTCGGCCGCGCCATAGCCCAGCACGGCGGCCGCCTGCGTACGTACGAGTTCGGTGACCGCCGTCCGGCGTTCGGTCTCCGACAGCTCGGCCAGCCGATCGGCGAACGAGCCCGCACCGGCCGCGACCTCCGCCGTGGCCCTGCGGCGTACCGGGACCAGCTCGCGCAGCAGCGCCGGCAACCGGTCCGCCCCGGCACGCAAGGCACTGACCGACCAGCCGGCCGCCACCACGACCCCGCTGCGGCCCTCACCCACCAGCCGATCCAGCACCGCCAAGCCCACATCAGCCGTAACCGGGATCAGCCCCTCACGCAACATGCGCTCCCGATCCCGATCCGACAGCCGACCGGCCATGCCCTCCTCGGCGTCCCACACACCCCACGCCACCGACACACCCGGCAACCCAGCACGCACACGATCGACGACCAGCGCATCCACCGCCGCGTTCGCAGCCGCGTAATTACCCTGACCCGCCGCACCCAACGTCCCCGCCAGCGACGAGAACACCACGAACCGGGCCACCTGACCGTCGCGCGTCAACTCATGCAGATGCCACAACGCATCCACCTTCGGCCGCAGCACCCGCTCCACACGCTCAGCCGACAGCGACGACATCACACCGTCGTCCACGACACCCGCCGTATGCACCACCGCGCGCAACGGCCGGTCGTCGGGGATGTCCTGCAGGAGAGCGGCGAGGGCGTCGCGGTCGGCCACGTCGCAGGCGGCGATCGTCACCTCGGCGCCGAGTCCGGCCAGCTCCTCGCGGAGGTCGGCCGCGCCGGACGCTTCCAGACCTCTCCGGGAGGCCAGCAGCAGGTGCCGTACGCCGTGCTCGGAGACCAGATGCCTGGCGACCACAGCGCCCAGACCACCCGTGCCACCGGTGATCAGCGTCGTCCCGTCCAGCGGCCAGGCCGACGTGGGTTCCTCGCCTAGGCGGGCTCGCTCCAGGCGAGGCACCCATGGCCGGTCGCCGCGGATGGCGACTTCGGGTTCGTCGCCGGGTAGGGCCGTGTTCTGCAGAGTCGTCAGGTCAAGGTCCGCGGTCCGCGCCGTCGGCTCGAGGTCGAGCAGCGTGATGCGGCCGGGGTGTTCCTGCTGGGCCGCACGTACCAGGCCCCAGACCGCGGCTCCCGCCGGGTCGGGGGTCTCTCCGTCCGCGACGGCGACCGCTCCGCGGGTGGCCACGACGATGGGGCGCTGATCGTCTTCAGCGAGCCGGGCCTGCAGCTCCGCCAGTACCGCGCCGACGCGTCGGCGTACACGGGTCGGCAGGTCATCGGGGCCGTCGCCGGTGGTGGCATCGATCACGGCCGTGCCGTCGAGCAGTGCCGGCTCTGCTGAGAATTCGGGCAGCGGTCGCCAGGCCACCTCGGTGAGCCAGCGCGCCACCGACCCCGCGGCGGGCGTCGTGCTGTCCGTCTCGGCCACCGGCCGGGACGCCACGGTCCCCACGGTGATCACCGGCTGGCCGGTGGGGTCGGCCAGGTCCAGGCGGAAGCCGCCATCCGGGTCCGGGTGCAGGCGTACGCGCAGGGCGGTGGCACCGGTGGCGTGCAGGGTGACGCCGTTCCAGTTGAACGGGATCAGCGGCGTACCCCCTGCGGTCTCGTCGCCGGCCAGGAGCGCCAGATGCGTGGCCGCGTCGAAGATGGCGGGGTGTATGCCGTAGCGGGAGGGTTGTCCGGCTTTTTCGGGGAGTGTTATGTCGGCGTAGAGGTCGTCGCCGTCTCTCCAGGCCCGGGTGAGGCCGTGGAAGGCGGGGCCGTAGCCGTAACCGTGGTCGATCAGGCGCTCATAGAGGCCGGTGGTGTCGACGGGCTCGGCGTTGGGCGGCGGCCAGGCGTGGCGCAGGTCGGCCGGAGCCACCGTGGAGGTGGCGGTCAGGGCGCCGGTGGCATGCCGGGTCCACTGCTCGGCGTCGTCCTTGGAGTGGATGGTGATCTCGCGTCGGCCGTCCTCGTCGGGGGCGGTCACGGTGACCTGGACGGCGACGTCGCCGCTGCTGTCAGGGATGGGCAGGGGCGTGTGCAGGGTCAGCTCGTCAAGGAACGGGCTGCCGACCTGGTCGCCGGCGTGCAGGGCCAGCTCGACGAAGCCGGTGCCGGGCAGGATCGGGGTGCCGTTGATGGCGTGATCGGCCAGCCACGGCTGGGCGGTCACCGACAGGCGGCCGGTCAGGATCGCGCCGCCGTCCGGCTGCTCCACGACCGCGCCCAGGATCGGATGGTCGGATGCGGCCTGGCCGACTGCCGTCGGGTCGCCGGCCGGGGCGGGCTCCAGCCAGTAGCGGCGATGCTGGAACGGGTACGTGGGCAGGTCGATGTCGCCGATGCGGACACCCAGCGGCCCGGCCTTGGTCGGCCAGACGGTCCAGTCCACATCGGTGCCGCTCGCCCAGGCTTGGCCGAGGCCGGTGATGAGGTGAGTGGTCTCGTCGCCGTTTCGGCGGATGAGGGGTACGACGGCGGGATCGGCGTCGGTGAGGGTCTGTTCGACCATGGGGGTGAGCTGGGCGTCGGGGCCCGCTTCGATGAAGCAGGTGACGCCTTGCTCGTGCAGGGTGGTGACGCTGTCGGCGAAGCGGACCGGGCGGCGTACGTGCTCCACCCAGTACGCGGGCTCGGTGATCTCTTCGCCTGCCAGGTCGCCGGAGACATTGGAGATGAGCGCCAGCTCCGGGCGTCGCAGTGTCAGCCCGGCGACGACCTGTTCGAACTCGGCCAGCATCGGCTCCATCAACGGCGAGTGGAAGGCATGCGACACCCGCAGCGGGCGGGTCCGATGCCCCTGCTCACGCGCCCACTCGACGATCTCGGTGACCTGGTCGGCGGCACCGGAGATCACGACCGCGCCAGGTGCGTTCACCGCGGCGATGGCCACCTGATCGTAACGAGCCAGCACGGAGGCGATCTGGTCCTCGCCGCAGCCGATCGCGGCCATCGCACCACCGGCCGGCAGCGCCTGCATCAACCGCCCGCGAGCGGCCACCAGACGGCACGCATCCGCCAGATCCAGCACCCCGGCGACGTGCGCAGCGGTGATCTCACCCAGCGAGTGCCCGGCCACGAAGTCCGGCCGGATGCCGAACGACTCCAGCAGCCGGAACAAGGCGGTCTCGAAGGCGAACAACCCGGCCTGGGCGAAGACGGTTTGATCCAGCACCTCAGCGTCGCCGAGGATGATGTCGCGCACGCTCAGCCCACCGGCCAGCCCGGCTGCGACATCCGCTCCGGCGAGTTCTGCTTGCAGCAGCTCGCAGGCTTCGTCGAAGGCTCGGGCGAAGACCGGGAACGCCGCATACAGCTCCCGCCCCATCCCCGACCGCTGAGCACCCTGGCCCGAGAACACCACGGCCAAACGGCCCGCCCGCGCCCGACCCTGAACCCCAGAGGACGCCCCCAGCTCGCCGCCAGCCAAAGCGCGCAGCCCAGCCAGCAGACCATCCCGATCCGACACCGGCAGCACCGCCCGGTGCTCCAAAGCAGCCCGGCGCGACAGCCCACCCGCCACCTCCAGCGGTTGCGCCTCCTCGTGCTCGGCCACGAAAACCGCCAATCGGTCGGCATGGGCCCGCAGCGCAGCCTCGCTCCTGGCCGACACCACCACAGGAAGTACGGCGGTGTCCTCCGTATCGGTGGAGGCGACCAGCGGACGTTCCTCTTCACTGCGCGCCGTGGACGGCGGTTCCGTACCGTCGCCGACTACCGATGCCTCTTCGGCGGGCGGCTCTTCCAGGATGATGTGGGCGTTCGTACCGGAGATGCCGAAGGAGGACACGCCCGCGCGGCGCGGCCGATCGGCCTGCTTGGGCCAGGGCTTCGGCTCGGTGAGCAGCTCCACCGCTCCGGCGGACCAGTCCACCTTCGACGACGGGGCGTCCACGTGCAGCGTCCTGGGCAGCAGCTCGTGCCGCATCGCGAGGATCATCTTGATGATCCCGGCCACGCCGGCGGCCGCCTGGGTGTGACCCAGGTTCGACTTCACCGACCCCAGCCACAACGGCTCCTGCCGACCCTGGCCATAGGTGGCCAGCAACGCCTGCGCCTCGATCGGGTCACCCAGCGCCGTCCCCGTGCCATGCGCCTCGACGGCGTCCACTTCACCGGGGGTAAGCCCGGCAGCCGCCAGCGCCTGACCGATGACCCGCTCCTGCGCGGGCCCGTTGGGGGCGGTCAGACCGTTCGAGGCGCCGTCCTGGTTGACGGCGCTCCCCCGCACCACGGCCAGGACCCGGTGGCCGCGACGGCGAGCATCCGACAGCCGTTCCACGACCAGCACGCCGACGCCCTCACCCCAGCCGACACCATCGGCCGCCTCGGAGAACGCCTTGCACCGGCCGTCGGCGGCCAACCCGCGCTGCCGGGAGAACTCTACGAACGCGTCCGGCGTGGCCATCACCGTCACGCCACCGGCCAGCGCGAGATCGCACTCGCCGTTGCGGAGCGCCTGCGCGGCCAGGTGCAGAGCCACCAGGGACGACGAGCACGCGGTGTCCACCGACACCGCAGGTCCCTCCAGGCCCAGTGCGTACGCCACCCGCCCCGACACCACGCTGCCCTGCGTTCCGGTGGCCACCAGGCCCTCGGCCTCGGGTGAGGCGACCGCGCCCGAGCCGTAGTCGTTGGCCATGACCCCGGTGAACACCCCTGTGGGAGTGCCGCGCAGCCGGGACGGGTTGATGCCGGCGTGCTCCAGGGCCTCCCAGGACGCCTCCAGGATGAGCCGCTGCTGGGGATCCATCGCCACGGCTTCGCGCGGGCTGAGCGCGAAGAACTCGGGGTCGAAGTCGGCGGCGCCGGTCAGGAATCCGCCGGTACGGACGTAAGACGTGCCCGGGTGGTCGGGGTCGGGGTGGAACAGCGATGCCAGGTTCCAGCCCCGGTCGGTGGGGAAGCCGGTGATGCCGTCGCGGTCCTCGATCAGGAGCCGCCACAGCTCTTCGGGGTTGGTGATCTGGCCGGGGAAGCGGCAGGCCATGCCGACCACCGCGATCAGATCATCCTCGCGATCCCCGCTCGTCTTCACGGTGACGGTGGGGGTCGTGCGGCGCGTACCGGACAAGGTCCTGTCCAGGTGCGCCGCCAGGGCGCGAGGCGTGGGGTGATCGAAGACCAGCGTGGGCGTCAGCCGCAGCCCGGTCACCTGATGCAGCCGGTTACGCAGCTCCACGGCGGTCAGCGAGTCGAAGCCCAGGTCCTGGAACGGCCGATCCGCATCGATGGCCTGCGCACTGTCGTGCCCCAGGGTGGCCGCCGCCTGAGCGGACACCACCTCCAGCAAACGCCGCCGCCGCTGCGCCCCCGGCAAGTTCATCAGCTCCGCGACGAGCGCCGAGCCACCCGTACCGCTCTCCGCAGGTGCGGAAGGCGCGGCGGCGGGCTTGCCGATGTCGGCGGCCAGCTCACGCAGCATGGGCGGCAGCTCGGGCCCGCGCCGTCCCAGCGCCACCGCGTCGAAACGAGCCGAGACCAGGAACGGCCGCCGCGACCGCACGCCGGCGTCCAGCAGCGCGACCCCTTCTTCGGTGGTCAGTGCGAACAGCCCGGCGGCGCGCATCCGCGCCTCGTCCCTGGTGCCGATGCGGCCGACCATGCCTCGCTCTTCGGCCCACGGCCCCCAGGCCAGCGACACGGTCGGCAACCCGGCCGCCGCCCGCGCCACGGCCACGGCGTCTGCGAACGCGTTAGCGGCGGCGTAGTTGCCCTGACCCGCACCGTCCACCACCCCGGCCAGCGACGAGAACACCACGAACCGCTCCAGAGCACGGTCCTGCGTCAGCTCGTGCAGATGCCACAGCGCATCGGCCTTGGGCCGCAGCACCGCATCCACACGCTCCGGCGACAACGAGGAGATCACCCCGTCATCGACCACACCCGCCGCATGCACCACCGCACACAACGGCCGATCCTCAGGGACCCCCGCCAGCAAAGCGGCGAGCGCCTCACGATCGCCCACGTCACAGGCCGCGATCGTCACCTCGGCGCCGAGCCCGGCCAGCTCCTCACGCAGCTCGGCAGCGCCGGACGCGTCCGGACCCCGACGGGAAACCAGCAGCAGATGCCGTACGCCGTGCTCGGACACCAGATGCCGCGCCACCACGGCACCCAGACCACCCGTGCCGCCCGTGATCAGAGTCGTCCCGTCAACGGGCCACAAGACATCGGCATCATCACCCTGGCCGGCCTCGCCACCAGGGTTCACGGACTCGACGTGCGACAACCGGGGTGCCCACAACCCGCCGCCCCGCAGCGCGACCTCCGGCTCGCCGGAGGCCAGCGCCGCACGCACGCCCTCCGCAAGGCCGCCCGCACCGCCATCGGCGGTGGCCTCGACATCGACGAGCGTGATACGTCCGGGCTCCTCAGCCTGCGCCGCACGTACCAGACCCCAGACGGCGGCCTGCGCCGGGTCCGGCACCTCGTCATCAGCGACGGCCACCGCGCCCCGGGTCACCACCACGACCGGCCGCGAGCCCTCTTCGGCCGACCAGCCCTGCAGGCCGGCGAGCGCCGTACGCAGCGCACCCCGCACCCGGTCGGGTACGTGGGCCTCCTCGGCACCAGTGACGTCGATGACGAGGGGGTCGCCACCGGTGGCGGCCGCCGGGGCCGGTTCGAGCCGCCGCCAGGCGACCTCGAACGTGGCAGGCCGGCTGGTGACACCGGACGCCCGCGCTTGCGAGCCGCCCGGCGGGAGCAGCCAGTAGTGCCTCCGCTGGAAGGCGTAGGTGGGCAGGTCGAGATGGCCGGGCCGGGCGGCGGCCAGCGAAGGCCAGGTCATCCACTTCACGCCGGCGCCGGACGTCCAGGCCCGGCCCAGCCCGGCGACGAGCTGGGCGGTCTCCTCCCGGTCGCGCCGCAGCAGGGCGACCACCGAGGCAGGCGCGCGAGCCGCATCCGCGCCGGACACGTCGGGGTCGTCGTGGTATGCGAGGGTCTGCTCGATCATGGGAGCGAGCTGGGCGTCGGGGCCGATCTCCAGGAAGCAGCGGACGCCGTTCTCGCGCAGGGTGGTGACGACGTCCGCGAACCGCACCGCCCGGTGCACGTGCTCCACCCAGTAGCCGGGCTCGGTGATCTGCGAACCGGCGAGTTGCCCGGTCACGCCCGATACGAGCGCCACAGAAGGCGAGTTGAACGTGAGCGACGCCGCCACCTGGGCGAACTCGCCCAGCATCGGCTCCATCAACGGCGAGTGGAACGCATGCGACACCCGCAGCGGCCGCGTACGGAACCCCTGCTCGCGCGCCCACACGACCACCTCATCGACCTGAGCGGCGGCACCGGAGATCACGACCGCGCCAGGTGCGTTCACCGCGGCGATGGCCACCTGATCGTAACGAGCCAGCACGGAGGCGATCTCGTCCTCGCCGCAGCCGATCGCGGCCATCGCACCACCGGACGGCAACGCCTGCATCAACCGCCCACGGGCGGCCACCAGACGGCACGCATCCGCCAGCTCCAGCACCCCGGCGACGTATGCGGCGGTGATCTCACCCAGCGAGTGCCCGGCCACGAAGTCCGGCCGCACACCGAACGACTCCAGCAGCCGGAACAGCGCCGTCTCGAAAGCGAACAACCCGGCCTGCGCGAACACCGTCTGATCCAGCACCCCGTCAGGGGCCGAGTCGCCGAGGATGATGTCACGCACGCTCAGCCCACCGGCAAGCCCGGCCACGACATCGGCACCGGCGAGCTCGGCCTGCAACAGCTCGCAAGCCTCATCGAAGGCCCGCGCGAAGACGGGAAACGCCGCATGAAGCTCTCGCCCCATCCCCGAACGCTGCGCACCCTGGCCGGAGAACACCACGGCGAGACGACCAGGCCGCACCCGGCCCACGACGCCCGAAGGCTCACCGGCCGCCAGCGAACGCAGCCCGGCCAGCAGCCCATCCCGATCCGACACCGGGAGTACGGCCCGATGCTCCAGAGCGGCCCTGCGGGTCAGCCCGACGGCCACCTCCAGCACCTCGGCCTCGGTATGCGACTCCACGAAGCCGGCCAGCCGCTCGGCCTGCGCCCGCAGCGCGGCCTCGGTCTTGGCCGACACGACCACTGGCACCGCCAGCCCGGCGGCGTCACCCGGTTCGGTCTCAGCGGGCACCTCCTCATCGGCGGACGCCTCTTCGAGGATCACGTGCGCGTTGGTGCCGCTGAACCCGAACGACGACACGCCCGCCCTGCGCAGCCGCCCCTCGGCCCGCGGCCACGGCCTGGCCTCGGTCAGCAGCTCCACCGCACCGGAAGACCAGTCCACCTTCGACGACGGCGCGTCCACGTGCAGGGTCTTCGGCAGCAGGCCGTGCCGCAGCGCCATGACCATCTTGATCACGCCGGCCACGCCCGCCGCCGCCTGCGTGTGGCCCAGGTTCGACTTCACCGACCCCAGCCACAGCGGCGTGCGCCGCCCCCGCCCGTAGGTGGCGAGCAGCGCCTGCGCCTCGATCGGGTCGCCCAGGGAGGTGCCGGTGCCGTGGGCCTCGACCGCGTCCACGTCCGCCGCCACCAGCCCGGCGGCGGCCAGCGCCTGCTGGATCACCCGCTCCTGGGAGGGGCCGTTGGGGGCGGTCAGGCCGTTGGAGGCGCCGTCCTGGTTGACGGCGCTGCCGCGGATCACGGCCAGCACGCGGTGGCCACGACGGCGGGCGTCCGAGAGCCGTTCGACGACCAGCATGCCGGCGCCCTCGCCCCAGGCGGTGCCGTCCGCCCCGTCGGCGAACGCCTTCACCCGCCCGTCGGGCGCAAGGCCCCGCTGCCGGGCGAACTCGGTGAACGTCTCGGGCGTGGACATCACGGTCACGCCGCCGACCAGCGCGAGATCGCACTCGCCGACGCGCAGCGCGTGCGCCGCGAGGTGCAGCGCCACCAGCGAGGACGAGCAGGCGGTGTCCACCGAGACCGCGGGCCCTTCCAGGCCGAGCGTGTACGCCACCCGCCCGGACACCACGCTGCCGTGCGACCCGGTGCTGAGCAGGCCCTCGGCCTCGGGCACGTCCCGGCCGTAGCCGATGGCGTAGTCGGGGGCCATCACGCCGAGATAGACGCCGGTGCGGCTGCGGCGCAGCCCCGTCGGGTCGATGCCGGCGTGCTCCAGAGCCTCCCACGAGGTCTCCAGGACGAGCCGCTGCTGCGGGTCGGTGGCGGTGGCCTCGCGCGGGCTCATGCCGAAGAAGTCGGCGTCGAACTCGCCGGAGCCGTGCAGGAACCCGCCACGGTCGACGTACGTGGTGCCGGGCCGGGTCAGCTCGGGGTCGTGGAGCGCGTCCACGTCCCAGCCGCGGTCGGTGGGGAAGCCGGAGATCCCCTCCCGGCCGTCGGCCACCAGGTTCCACAGCTCCTCCGGCGTGCTCACGCCGCCCGGGTACCTGCAGGCCATGCCGACGATCGCGATCGGCTCCCTGGCCCGTTCCGTCACGTCGCGCAGTTGCCTGCGCGTCTCCTGGAGATCCGCGGTGGCCCTGCGCAGGTAGTCGCGCAGGCGGTCATCGCCCGACATCAGTCATCTCCCCCGTCGTTCAGGACGTTGCGTCCGAGCCGCCCAGCTCGCTGTCCAGCACCGCGAACAGCTCCTCGTCGGAAGCCGACGCGAGGTCCGCCACCCGGCCGGGCGCGGCGCCGTTGCCGCCGGCGCGGCCGTGCGCCTCCCGCCAGCGGCGGGCCAGCGCCTCCAGCCGGGCCGCGACGGCCTCCACGTCGGCGGGCTCGGGCGGGGCGTCGGCGATCGGCTCGGCCATGGTGGCCTCCAGCCGCTCGATCTCGTCGAGTACGGCGCGCGCCGGATCGGCGTGCTCCGGGTCGAGCTCTTCCAGGAGGAACTCGACCAGCGCCTCAGGGTTCGGGTAGTCGAAGATCAGCGTCGCCGGGAGCCGCATCCCCGCGGCGGCGCCGAGCCGGTTGCGCAGCTCGACCGCGGTCAGCGAGTCGAAGCCCAGCTCGGCGAAGGCGCGGTCGGGGCCGATCGCCTCGACGCCGGAGTGCCCGAGCACCGCGGCGACGTGCGAGCGGACCAGGTCGAGGAGGATGCGGCGCTGCTCGGCGGGTAGCAGCCCCGACAGCCGGTCGGTCAGCGACTCCTCCGCCGCCGGAGTGTCGGCCGCCGCGCGGCGTCGCGACGGCGCGGTCACCAGCTCGCGCAGCACGGGCGGGACGGGCCCGGCGGACAGCGCGTCGGCGTCCACGTCCGCGGCGAGCACCACCGGGGCGTCACCGGAGACAGCGGCGTCGAAGCGGCGCAGGCCGGACTCGGTGTCGAGCTCGCGCAGCCCGCTCGCGGACAGCCGGGCGGACTCGCCGGCGCCCACGTGGGCGGTCATGGCGCTGCGCTCGGCCCACAGGCCCCAGGCCAGCGAGTGGCCGGGCAGGCCGAGGTTGCGCCGGTGCTGGGCGAGCGCGTCCAGGAAGGCGTTGCCCGCGGCGTAGTTGCCCTGTCCCGGCGATCCGAGCAGGCCGGCCGCCGAGGAGAACATGACGAACAGCGCGAGGTCGTCGTCCCTGGTCAGGTCGTGCAGGTGCCAGGCGCTGTCGGCCTTGGGGCGCAGCACCTTCGCGAGCCGGTCGGGGGTGAGCGAGGCGATCGTGGCGTCGTCGAGCACGCCGGCGGCGTGCACCACGCCGGTCAGCGGATGCTCGGCGGGGATGCCGTCGAGCAGCGCGGCGAGCGCGTCGCGGTCGGACACGTCGCATGCCGCCACGCGGACGGACGCGCCCAGCCCGGCCAGCTCGTCGCGGAGGGCGGCGGCTCCGGGGGCGTCGGCGCCGCGCCGGGTGACCAGCAGCAGGTGCCGGGCGCCGTACCGGGTCACCAGGTGGCGGGCGACGTGCCCGGCGATGACGCCGGTGCCGCCGGTGATCAGCACGGTGCCGTCCGGGTCGGGGTCGCGCGGCACGGCCAGTGCGAGCTTGCCGACGTGGCGGGCCTGCTGGAGGTGCCGGAAGGCGTCTCTGGCGCGCCGGGCGTCCCAGACGGTGACGGGTGCGGAGCGCAGCACGCCCTCCTCGTAGAGGCGCACGACCTCGGCGAGGATCTCCTGGACGCGTTCCGGGGTGCCCTCCGGATGCTCGGTGCGGGACTGGGCGACCATGTCGTACGCCCGGTAGACGACGCCCGGGTGGGCGGCGGCCACCTCGTCCGCCTGCCGGATGTCGGTCTTGCCCATCTCCAGGAAGTGGCCGCCGCGCGGCAGCAGCTCCAGCGAGGCGTCCACGAACTCCCTGGCCAGCGAGTTGAGCACGACGTCCATGCCCTTCCCGCCGGTGACGGCGAGGAACTTGTCGCGGAAGCCGAGGTCCCTGGAGGAGGCCAGGTGGTCGTCGTCGAGGCCGAGCGCGCGCAGCACCGGCCACTTGGCGGGCGATGCGGTCGCGAAGACCTCCGCGCCCAGGTGCTGGGCGAGCTGGATCGCGGCCAGGCCGACGCCGCCGGCGCCCGCGTGCACCAGCACCCGGTCGCCCGCGCTCACCCCGGCCAGGTCCACCAGGCCGTAGTAGGCGGTGAGGTTGACGATCGGCAGCACCGCGGCCGACGTGAACGACCAGCCGCGCGGCATCGGGACGAGCAGCCGCCTGTCGGTGATCGCCACGCTGCCCGCGCCGCCGTCCACCAGGCCGGTCACCCGGTCGCCCGGCCGCAGGTCGGTGACGGCGGAGCCGACCTCCAGCACCACGCCCGCGGCCTCGCCGATCAGGCCGTCGTCCTCCTCGGTGATCATGCCGAGGGCGACGACCAGGTCGTGGAAGTTGATGCCGGCGACGCGGGGCGCCAGCCGTACCTCGGTGGGGCGCAGCGGGCGCAGCGCCTCGGGTGCCGGCAGCAGCGCGAGGTTGGACAGCGTGCCCTTGCCGGTGGTGGCCAGCCGCCACGGCCCGGACGGCGGGACGAGCGCGTCGGTGTCGCGCACCAGGCGCGGCACGTGCACCGTCCCTGCGCGTACGGCGAGCTCCGGCTCGCCCGCGTCGATCGCGGTGCGGATCGCCGCCCACGGCAGGTCCTCGCCGTCGGCGTCGAGCAGGACGATGCGGTCGGGGTGCTCGGCCTGGGCGGCGCGCACCAGGCCGACGGCCGCCGCGTGTGCGGGATCGACGTCCTCGCCCGGGACGACCGCCGCCGCGCGGCGCACGATCACGACCAGCCGGGCGCCGTCCTGTTGCTCGGCGGCGAGCCATGTGCGCAGCGCGTCGAGGGTGGCCCGGGTCGCGGCGTGCGCGGCGGCTGCCGGGTCCTCGCCGGAGTCTCGCGGCACGTGGAACGTCTCGATGCCCGGGGTCTGCGGGGCCGCCGCTTCGGCGGCCTGCGCCGCCTGGGGCAGCGGCGTCCAGGTGAGCCGGGGCAGCGCGACGTGCACCGCCGCGCCCGCCAGCTCGCCGTCGGTGATCGGCCGCACCACCATGGCGTCCACCGAGGCCATCGGGGCGCCCGTGGAGTCGGCCAGCTCGATGGTGTAGCGGTCCGGGGCCGAGCCGTCGGCGGCGCGCAGCCGTACCCGCGCCGTGGTGGCGCCGGTGGTGTGCAGGCGCACGCCGCGCCAGGTGAACGGGAGCTTGGGCGCGCCGGAGCCGTCGCCGTCGATGAGCCCGGCGGCGTGCAGGGCGGCGTCCAGCAGGGCCGGGTGGATGCCGAACCGGTCCGCGTCACCGGCTGCCTGCTCGGGCAGGGCGACCTCGGCGTAGACGTCGTCGCCGCTGCGCCAGGCACGGCGCAGCCCGCGGAAGGCGGGGCCGTAGCCGTAGCCGCCGGCGGCCATGGTCTCGTACAGGTCGCTGACGTCCACCGGCCGGGCGTCCGCCGGGGGCCAGGCCGGGCCGGTCCCCTGCGGGGCGGGGGCTTCGCCCGCCGTCTTGGCCAGGCTGCCGGTGGCGTGCCTGGTCCATACGGGGGTCTCCGCGTCGGGCGCGTCCGGGGCGGCGTACACGGAGATCTGCCGGTGGCCGTCCTCGGCGGCGCCGACCACCACGCGTACGCGGGTCGCGCCGTCGTCGGGCAGCACGAGCGGACGTTCCAGGATCAGTTCTTCCAGTACGTCGCAGCCGGCGCGGTCGGCGGCGTGCAGCGCCATCTCGACCAGCGCCGCGCCGGGCACCATGATCCGCTCGGCCACGCGGTGGTCGGCGAGCCACGGCTGGCCCGCGACGGACAGCCGGCCGGAGAAGACCAGCCCGTCGCCGTCCGGCTCGTCCAGCACCGCGGCGAGCAGCGGGTGGCCGGCGGCGTCGAGGCCGGCGGCGCTGAGCCCGGCGGGTCCGCCGAGCGTGCTCGGCTTCCAGTACTTGTCGTGCTGGAAGGGGTAGGTGGGCAGGTCGACGCGCGGCGCGGCGGGCAGGACCTTCGACCAGTCCACCTGTGCTCCGCGCAGCCACGCCTCGGCCAGCGCCGTGGTGAACCTGCCGCCCTCGTCGCGGCGCAGCGTGCCGAGCGCGGTGACGTCCACGCCGTCGGCGGCGGCGGTCTCCTCGATCGCGGGAGTGAGCATCGGGTGGGGGCTCATCTCCAGGAAGAGCCGGCGTCCGCGGGCCAGCAGCGCCCGGGTGGTCTCGGCGAACCGTACGGTCCTGCGCAGGTTCGTGTACCAGTACTCGGCGTCGAGCCCGGTCGTGTCCAGCTCGGCCGCCTCCACGGTGGAGTAGAACGGCACCGCGGCGGCCTGCGGGCGCAGCCCGGCGAGGTCGCGCAGCAGCGGCTCGCGCAGCACCTCCACCTGCGCGCCGTGGGAGGCGTAGTCCACGGCCAGCCGCTTGACGCGGGTGCCGTCGGCGCGCAGCCGGGCCTCCAGGGCGTCCAGCGCGTCGGAGTCGCCGGCCAGCACCACCGATCCCGGGCCGTTCACCACGGCCACGGAGATCGCGTCGCCGTGGTCGGCGAGCAGCTCGGGCATGCGTTCCGCGGGCAGCGCCACGGACATCATGCCGCCGTTCAGGCCGGACAGGCGCTCGGCGACCGCGCGGG
This sequence comes from Nonomuraea sp. NPDC052634, assembly GCF_040678535.1. Classification (NCBI taxonomy): domain Bacteria; kingdom Bacillati; phylum Actinomycetota; class Actinomycetes; order Streptosporangiales; family Streptosporangiaceae; genus Nonomuraea; species Nonomuraea sp. NPDC052634. Next base: position 22,008 of record NZ_JBFATY010000010.1, read on the forward strand.
AGCGCAGCACCACCACCCGCGCGCCGTCGGCGAGGGACAGCGCCCCGGCCACGCAGGCGGCGGCGATCTCGCCCTGGGAGTGGCCGACCACGGCGGCCGGTTCGACTCCGGCGGCGCGCCAGGTCTCGGCCAGCGCGACCATGACCGCCCAGAGCACCGGCTGGACCACGTCGACGCGTTCGAGCAGTTCGGCGTCGCCGAGCGCGTCGCGCACCCGCCAGTCCACCAGCCGCTCGATCTCGGCGGCGCAGCGGTCGAGGGCGGCGGCGAACGCGGGCGAGGAGTCCAGCAGCTCGAGCGCCATGCCGGGCCACTGGCCGCCCTGCCCGGGGAAGACGAACACCGGCTGGTCCGCGCCCTCGTGCACCTGGCCCCGGACGAGCCCCGCGTCCTGCTCCCCTGCGGCCAGCGCGCGCAGCCCGGCCAGCGCGGCCTCGCGGGAGTCGCCCAGTACGGCGGCACGCTTGGGCAGACCGGCCCTGCGGGTCAGCTCGGCGGCGATCTCGGGGAGTCCGGTCTCGTCGTGCTCGGTCATGAAGGCGGCGAGCCGGTCGGCCTGGGCGCGCAGCGCGGGCTCGGTCTTGGCCGAGACCAGCACCGGTAGCACGGCGCTGCCCGCATCCACGATCGTCGGGCCTGCCTCCGCCGGGGCGTCCTCGGCGGGCGGCTCCTCGATGATGACGTGGGCGTTCGTGCCGGAGATGCCGAAGGAGGACACGCCCGCGCGGCGCGGCCGATCGGCCTGCTTGGGCCAGGGCTTCGGCTCGGTGAGCAGCTCCACCGCTCCGGCGGACCAGTCCACCTTCGACGACGGGGCGTCCACGTGCAGGGTCTTGGGCAGCAGCTCGTGCTGCATGGCCAGGATCATCTTGATCACACCGGCCACGCCGGCGGCCGCCTGCGTGTGGCCCAGGTTCGACTTCACCGAGCCCAGCCACAACGGCTCCTTGCGGTCCTGGCCGTAGGTCGCCAGCAGCGCTTGGGCCTCGATCGGGTCGCCCAGGGAGGTGCCGGTGCCGTGGCCTTCGACCACGTCCACCTGGTCAGGGCCGATCCCCGCCGACGCGAGCGCCTGCGCGATCACCCGCTCCTGCGAAGGCCCGTTGGGGGCGGTGATGCCGTTGGAGGCGCCGTCCTGGTTGACGGCACTGCCGCGTACGACGGCCAGGACCCGGTGCCCGCGGCGGCGGGCATCCGACAGCCGCTCGACCACCAGCACGCCGACGCCCTCGCCCCAGCCGACGCCGTCGGCGCCCTCGGAGAACGCCTTGCACCGGCCGTCGGCGGCCAGGCCGCGCTGCCGGGAGAACTCGATGAACGCCCCCGGCGTGGACATCACGGTCACGCCACCGGCGAGGGCCAGGTCGCACTCGCCGCGCCGCAGCGCGTCCGCGGCCAGGTGCAAAGCCACCAGCGAGGACGAGCAGGCGGTGTCCACGCTGATCGCGGGACCGCGCAGGCCGAGCGTGTAGGAGACGCGCCCGGAGACCGTCGCGCCGCCCGCGCCCGCGGGCACGTAGTCGTGGTACATCACGCCGGCGAACACCCCGGCGCTGGTCTCGCGCAGCGACGTCGGGTCGATACCGGCCCGCTCCAGTGCGGTCCAGCTGACCTCCAGGAACTGCCGTTCCTGCGGGTCCATCTCGGCCGCCTCGCGGGGGCTGATGCCGAAGAAGTCCGGGTCGAACTCGGCGGCGCCGTGCAGGAAGGCGGCCTGCCGCGTGTACGAGGTGCCCTCGTGCTCGGGGTCGGGGTGGAACAGCGAGCCGAGGTCCCAGCCGCGGTCGGCGGGGAAGTCGCCCACCGCGTCGACGCCCTCGGTCACCAGCCGCCAGAAGTCCTCCGGCGTCTGCACGCCGCCCGGGTACCGGCAGGCGAGCCCGACGATCACGATCGGGTCGGTCCCGGCCGGGGCCGCCGCCGCAGCCGGTGCCTGCGCGGGCTCCGGCTTGCCGCCGAACCGGTCGGCCAGGAAACCGGCCAGCGCGGTCACCGTCGGGTGGTCGAAGACGAGGGTCGCCGGGAGCGCCATGCCGACCCTGCGGCCCAGCCTGTTGCGCAGCTCCACGCCGGACAGCGAGTCGAAGCCCAGCTCCTGGAAGGCCCGGTCAACCGGCACCGCGTCGGGCGAGCCGTAGCCGAGCACGCCGGCGGCCTCCGCGCGTACCACGCCGAGCAGCAGCTCGCGCCGCTCGGCCGGGGACATCGCGCCGAGCCGGTCGGCCAGCGAGCCGGGTCCCGCCGCGGCGGCGCGGGCGGGGCGGCGGCCGGCGAGCGCGCGCAGCACCGCGGGCGGTTCCGTGTCGCGGCCGCGCAGCGCGGCCAGGTCCAGGCGGCAGGCGACCGGCGCGGGATGTCCGGCGGCGAGCGCCGCGTCGAACAGCGCGAGCCCCTCCTCGGCGGTGAGCGGGCGCATGCCGGAGGCGGCGAGGCGGGCGGTCTGGCGGTCGTCCAGCCGGCCGGCCATGCCGCTCTCCGCCTCCCACGCGCCCCAGGCGATCGAGATCGCCGGGAGCCCGGCGGCGGCGCGCTCGGCGGCGAGCGCGTCCAGGGCGGCGTTGGCGGCGGCATAGTTGCCCTGTCCCGCCGCGTCCATGAGCCCGGTCGTCGAGGAGAACAGCACGAACGCGCGCAGGTCCAGGTCGCGGGTCAGCTCGTGGAGGTGCCACGCGCCGTCCACCTTGGGCTGCAGCACCCGCGCCAGGCGCTCGTCGTCGAGGGTCGGGATGGTGCCGTCGGCCAGCACGCCCGCCGCGTGCACCACGGCCGCGAGCGGCTGCCGCCGCGCGGTTTCGTCCAGGAGGGCCGCGAGCGCGGCGCGGTCGGCCACGTCGCAGGCGGCCACCGTCACCTCAGCGCCGAGCCCGGCGAGCTCGTCGCGCAGCTCGGCCGCGCCGGGCGCGTCGAGGCCGCGGCGGCTGGTCAGCACCAGGTGCCGTACGCCGTGCTCGGTGACCAGGTGCCTGGCCAGCAGCGCGCCCAGGCCGCCGGTGCCGCCGGTGATCAGCGTGGCGCCCTCGGCGGGCCATGCGGCGGCGCCGTTCTCCGGTGCGCGGCGGGTGAGCCTGGGGATGTGCGGCTTTCCCGCGCGTACGGCGATCTCCGGCTCTCCCGCGCGCAGCGCGGCGGCCGTGGCCGAGTCGATGACGGAGCGGTCCTGGTCCTGCTCGGGGTCCAAATCGATCAGGACGATGCGCCCCTGGCTCTCCTCCCTGGCGGCCCTGGCCAGTCCCCAGACCGCCGCCTGCGCCATGTCCGGGGCAGCGCCGCCGATGGCGACCGCTCCCCTGGTCACGATCACGAGGGTGTCGTCGGTTGACGGGTCGGTGGCCAGCCAGCGCCGTACGCGCTCCAGCGTGGCCGCCACGGTGCGGCGTACCCGCTCGGGCGCGGAGGTGGCGGTGCCGGTGTCGTCCCAGGCCAGATGGACCTCGGCGTCCCGTGCCGCCGGGTCGCCGTCCTGCGTGGCCAGCGGGCGCCATTCCACCTCGTACAGGGGTAGCGCCGCCGCTCCGCCCGCCGGGAGGGAGTCGGCGAGCGGGCGGGATTCGAGCGACGTCACGGTGGCCAGGGGGCCACCCGTCGCGTCGGCGAGGTCCAGCCGTACGGCTCCCGCGCCGTCGGCGGGGCGCAGCCGTACCCGTGCCGCGGCGGCGCCGGTGGCGTGCAGCTCGACGCCGCGCCATGCGAAGGGGACCACCGGCCGCCCGTTCTCGCTCGCCTTCTCGTCCGCTTCGGGCAGCAGGCCCACGCGCAGCGCGGCGTCGAGCAGCGCGGGGTGCGCGTCGTAGCCGGTGGCGTCCACGCCTTCGGGCAGCGCCACCTCGGCGTAGAACTCCTCGCCCTTGCGCCAGGCGGCGCGCAGCGCGCGGAACGTGGGGCCGTATTCGTAGCCGCGCTCGGCCAGCCGGTCGTCGAGCCCGTCGATGTCCACGGCCACCGCGCCGGGGGGCGGCCACGCGGTGAGGTCGGCGCCTTCCGCAGTGGCGGGGGCGAGGGTGCCCTGCGCGTGCCGGATCCAGCCCTCCCCGTCGGCGGAGTGGATCTCCACGGTACGGCGGCCGTCGTCGTCCGGGGCGGCGACCGCGACCTGGACGGCCACGCCGCCCGCGTCCTCCCCGGTGGGGATGACCAGCGGGGTCTCCAGGACGAGCTCGTCCAGCCTGCCGCAGTCCACCTCGTCGCCGGCGCGGAGCGCCAGCTCCACGAAGCCCGTGCCCGGGAAGATCACGGTGCCGTTCATCGTGTGGTCGGCCAGCCACGGCTGAGTACGCGGGGACAGCTGCCCGGTGAGGGTGACGGCCCCGTCCGGGTGGGTCACGGCGGCGGCGAGCAGCGCATGCTCGACGGGCGACTGCCCGGCCGCCGACACGTCGCCCGACTTGTGAGCTTCGAGCCAGAACCGACGCCGCTGGAACGGGTACGTGGGCAGCGCGACGGGACTTGGCGGGGTCTCGCGGTCGGCGAACCAGCCGGCCCAGTCCACGCTCACGCCACCGGCCCAGGCCGCGCCGAGCGCTTCGGCGAAGTAGGCCACCTCGTCGCGGCCGCGGCGCAGCAGCGCCACCACCGGGGCATCGTGACCGGCGAGGGTCTGTTCGATCATGGGGGCGAGCTGGGCGTCGGGACCCGCCTCCAGGAAGTGGGTGACGCCGCGCCGCCGCATGACCTCGACGCCGTCAGCGAACCGCACCGGACGGCGCACATGCTCCACCCAGTAAGAAGGCTCGGTGACCTCCTCACCCGCCAGCTCGCCGGAGACGTTCGAGACCACGGCGAGCTCCGGGCGACGCAACGTCAGCCCGGCGACGACCTGCTCGAACTCGGCCAGCATGGGCTCCATCAACGGCGAGTGGAACGCATGCGACACCCGCAGCGGTCGGGTCCGATGCCCCTGCTCACGCGCCCACGCGACCACCTCATCGACCTGAGCGGCGGCACCGGAGACCACGACCGCGCCCGGCGCGTTCACCGCAGCGATGGCCACCTGATCGTAACGAGCCAGCACGGAGGCGATCTCGTCCTCACCGCAGCCGATCGCGGCCATCGCACCACCGGCCGGCAACGCCTGCATCAACCGCCCGCGGGCGGCCACCAGACGGCACGCATCCGCCAGATCCAGCACCCCGGCGACGTGCGCGGCGGTGATCTCACCCAGCGAGTGCCCGGCCACGAAGTCCGGCCGCACACCGAACGACTCCAGCAGCCGGAACAAGGCAGTCTCGAAAGCGAACAACCCGGCCTGCGCGAACACCGTCTGATCCAGCACCCCGTCAGGGGCCGAGTCGCCGAGGATGATGTCGCGCACGGTCAGTCCACCGGCCAGCTCGGCTGCGACATCCGTCCCGGCGAGTTCGGCTTGCAGCAGCTCGCAGGCTTCGTCGAAGGCGCGCGCGAACACGCCGAAGCGCTCGTACAGTCCGCGGCCCATGCCGGGCCGCTGCGCGCCCTGCCCGGAGAACACCAGGCCGAGCCGCCCGCTCCTGGCCTCTCCGACTGTGACGCCGGGCGGGGTCTCGCCGGCGGCCAGGCCGCGCAGCGCGGCGATCAGGCCGTCCTTGTCGTGGGCCACCAGGGCGGCGCGGTGGGCGAGCGCCGCGCGGCGGGTCAGCGTCCAGGTCACGCCGGGCAGGTCGGCGTCGGCGCCGTCACCGGTGAGGAACCCGGCGAGCCGTTCCGCCTGGGCGCGCAGCGCGGCCTCGGACTTGGCCGACACCACGATCGGCAGCGCCGGGGAGCCCTCGGCAGGCGAGGGCTCCGTGGTCTCCTCGGGGGCCTCTTCGAGGATGACGTGGGCGTTGGTGCCGCTGACCCCGAACGCGGAGACGGCGGCCCTGCGCGGGTGCCCGGCGCGCGTCCACGGCCGGGGCTCGGTGAGCAGCTCCACGTTGCCGGCCGACCAGTCGACCTCGTGGCTGGGGGCGTCCACGTGCAGTGTCTTCGGGAGCGTGCCGTGCCGCATGGCCAGCACCATCTTGATGACGCCTGCCGCGCCGGAGGCCGCCTGGGCGTGTCCGATGTTGGACTTGACCGAGCCGAGCCACAGGGGCCGGTCGCGGCCCTGCCCGTACGTGGCGAGGAGCGCCTGCGCCTCGATGGGGTCGCCCAGCCTGGTGCCGGATCCGTGGCCTTCGACGACGTCCACGTCCGACGGCGACAGTCCGGCCGCCGACAGCGCGGCGCCGATCACCCGCTCCTGGGAGGGGCCGTTCGGCGCGGTCAGGCCGCTGCTCGCGCCGTCCTGGTTGACGGCCGAGCCGCGGATGACGGCGAGCACGGGGTGGCCGTTGCGCTGGGCGTCGGAGAGGCGTTCGAGCAGCAGCAGGCCGACGCCCTCGCCCCAGCCGACCCCGTCGGCCGCGGCGGCGAAGGACTTGCAGCGGCCGTCGGGCGAGAGCACGCCCTGGCGGCCGGAGTCGACGAACAGCTCGGTGGTGGACAGCACGGTGGCGCCGCCGGCCAGGGCCAGCTCGCACTCGCCGCCGCGCAGCGCCTGCGCCGCCAGGTGGAGGGCCACCAGCGACGAGGAGCAGGCGGTGTCCACGGTGACCGCGGGTCCTTCGAAGCCGTACAGGTAGGAGATGCGCCCGGAGGCGACGCTGCGGTGGCTGCCGTGCGCGATGAAGCCCTGGACGCCGCGGGGTATCCGGTCGCTGCGTGAGCCGTAGTCGCCGTACATGACGCCGACGAACACGCCGGTACGGCTGCCGCGCAGCGCCGTCGGGTCGATGCCCGCGCGCTCGACCGCCTCCCACGTGGTCTCCAGCAGCAGCCGCTGCTGCGGGTCCATGGCGGTGGCCTCGTTGGGGCTGATGCCGAAGAACTCCGGTTCGAAGCCGGCCACGTCGCGCAGGAAGCCGCCCTCGCGGGTGTAGGTCTTGCCCGGTTTGCCACGCTCCGGGTCGTAGATGGCGTCGATGTCCCAGCCGCGGTCGGCGGGCATGGGGGTGACGGCGTCGACCTCGTCGGTGATGAGCCGCCACAGGTCCTCGGGCGTGGTGACCCCGCCTGGGTAGCGGCAGGCCATGCCGACGATCGCGATCGGCACGGCGCCGTCCGGGCCGGCGCCCAGTTCGCGCAGGCGGTCCTCGGCCGCGCGCAACCGCCGCCGGGATTCCCGCAGATCCGCCGTCGCTCTTTTCAGGTAATTGACAAGTCTCTCTTCGTTGTCCATTACCAACCTAGGAATATGAGGAGCGTTGAGCTCACCGGGCTTGTACGTTCTGACCCTTTCGGTGCCGCCACCAAACTACGAAAAGTTCGGAGCCGCACTAACCCCTATGCGCCCCCTAAGACCAATTAATTGTGGGGGCTCAGGAGTTCGCCGGCGCGTTCGGCGAGCGCCTTTCTGTCGACCTTGCGGTTGGCGTTGAGCGGCAGTTCTCCGAGGTGGTGATATCGCTTGGGGACCATGCCGTGCGGCAGTGTCCGGCGCAGCCTGTTGGCGAGCTCGACGGGGGGTCGCGGCTCGCCGGTGTAGAAGACCACCAGCTCCGTTCCGGCGGGGCCGTCCACCCCTACCGCGGCGGCCTCGGCGACGCCGTCTCCTGCGGCCAGCAGCGCGTGCTCGATCTCGGCCAGTTCGACCCGCCAGCCCTGCACCTGGACCTGGGCGTCGCGTCTGCCCAGGTAGGCGAGCTCGTCGCCGGGAAGGCGCCGTACGCGGTCGCCGGTGCGGTAGAAGGTGTGGCCGTCGTGCTGGAGGAAGCGGCCCTCGCCGTCGCGCGGGTCGAGGTATCCGGGGGTGAGCTGGGGTCCTGCGACGCACAGCTCGCCTTCCTCCTCGTCGGTCACCTCGCCGTCCTCGGTGACGAGCAGCACCTGGTGTCCCGGGTGCACGGCGCCGATCGGCACGACGCCGTTGACCGCGAGCTTGGCCGACTCATCGGACCAGCGGTGGCCCGCGATGGTGACGGTCAGCTCGGTGGGGCCGTACAGGTTCTCCACGGTGGCGTGCGGCGCGGCCGTGATCCAGTCTTCGACGTCCTGGCAGCGCAGCGCCTCTCCGGCGAAGAAGCTCCACCGCAGGCCGGGCAGCGCGCCGGGGCGCAGGGCGCCGAGCCGGCGGGCCAGGCTGATGCCGCTGGGCGTGGAGAACCAGACGGTGACCTGGTGGTCGTCCAGGAAGGCGGGCAGGTCGGCGTGGCCGCGGGGCGGCACGGGCACGGCGGGTGCGCCCGCGCCCCAGGCGCAGAACAGGTCGAAGATGGCGCAGTCGAAGGTCAGGTCGAAGGTCTGCGAGAAGGCGTCGCCGGGGGTGAAGTCGTAGCGTTCGTCCAGCACGCCGAAGTAGTGGGTCAGGTTGGCGTGGGTGAGCGTCACGCCCTTGGGCCTGCCGGTGGAGCCCGAGGTGAACAGGATGTACGCGGGCGCGTCGGGCGGCGCCGCGACCGGTTGCGCGAGGGCGTGCGCGGCCGAGATCGCGACGCTGCCTTCGCCGCCGCCCTCGGGCAGCAGCACGGAGCCGTAGAAGCCGCGTTCGCGCAGCTCGGGCAGCAGGCGCGCGCCGCGCTCGTCGGCGATCACAGCGGTGACGCCGGCCGCCGACATCATCCGCGCCGTCCTGTCGGGCGGGAAGCCGACGTGCAGCGGCACCACCGTGGTCCCGGCGTACAGGGTCGCGAGCAGCCCGGCGTAGGCGGTGGTGCCCTTCTCGGCGAGCACCCCCACCGGTCCGGTGACGCCGGCGTGGAGCAGCGACCCGGCCCACAGCAGGGCGAGCTCGTGCAGCTCCTCGAAGGTGACCGTGCGGCCGCCGAGGCGGAGCGCGGCTCCTTGCGGCGCGGCGGCGAGACCGTTCAGAAATCGCCCGTGCAGGTTCCGCTGAATTTCTTCGCCCATTTTCTTTTCCCCAGCGCGAGAATATGAGGCATAATGCGAGCCATGTGGGATGAAAAGTTCGAGGAGTTGCTGCGGCACCGACTTCCCTTGCTGTCTTCCGACGACGAGCTCACCGCGGACACCAACCTCCGGGAATTCGGATTGGATTCCATGGGCGCGGTGGAACTGCTGAGCGCGCTGGAAGCCGATTACTCCGTGCAGTTCGACGAGCAGGCACTTGTTCTTGACACCTTCGCCACCCCCGGGGCGTTGTGGACGGCGCTCAGCTCGGCCCGTCCCGTCTCCTGACCCCGCGATCAACCGGCCGCCGAGCCCCGTTCAGCGACCGCTGAGCGGGGCTCAACTGTTGCGGGCGGCGAGCAGCGGCCGCTTGGGGCCGACCGGCACCACCGTGAAGTTCTTGGTGGTGGCGGGCACCCGGCTGAAGAGGGCGTCGGGCCCGGCCACGCAGACCGTGCGCACGCCGTGGGCGCGCAGCGCCTCCACCGTCCCCGGCCAGTGCATCTGCTTGACGAAGCCGTCGAGCAGCAGGTTCCGCACCTGCTCGCCGGTGGTCAGCGGCGACCCGTCGTGGTCGGAGATCACCGGCAGCCGCGGCTCGGCGAAGTCCAGCTCGTCCAGCACCTCCTTCTCCGCGCGTTCGCGCAGCCAGGAGAAGGCCGGTGAGTGCATCGGCGGGCGCATCGTGTAGAGCGACAGGCCGCCGGCGGCGCGGATGCCCTTCTCCAGCCCCGGCAGGTCGTCGGCGGACAGTGTGATCATGAAGAAGTCGCGGTCGACGCGGCAGGCGACGTCGGCGATGCGGCCGCGCGCGGTCAGCTCGCCGAGCATCTCCTCCACCACGTCGGGCTGTACGCGGACGAACGAGTGGGTGACCAGGCCGCTGTGCTCCCTGCTGAAGTAGTCGGCCACGCAGCGGGCCAGCCGGGCGGTCATCCACACCGCGTCGGAGAAGCTCAGCGACCCCGCGTACGCGGCGGCCGGCTTGCCGCCGAAGCTCGGCCCCGCGCACACCCCGGGCGGGGCGGGCAGCGCCTCGCGCTCGGCCCACTCGGCCAGGGCCAGGCAGGTGACGAGGAACGCCACCTGGGCGTACTCGGAGTAGTCGCCCTCCGTGTCGCGGAACCGCTCCAGCACCGGGTATCCGAGCGCTTCATCGGCCTCGGCGAACAACCGCCACGCCGACGGCACCTCGGTGGCGAACCGCTCGATGTCGGCGTACGCGGTCGGCCCCATCCCTGGGAAGACCATCGCGATCTCGTGACTCGATGTGTTGTCCACTCCGGCACGCTAACCGCGGCCGACCTGCCTGCCCCACCCCTAGTACCCCTGCTCGTGATCCCCGCGGCCCCCACATTCTGCGGGCTTCGGCCGTTCATGCGAGGCCGTCGAATTTGCGCTGGACGTAGTGGAGCGCGTGCAGCAGCTCGGCGGAGCCGACCGGGCGCAGGCGGTGGCGTTCGGCCAGGTCGTCCAGCGGCAGCGCGCCGACGTCGGCCCACAGCAGCCGGCCGTCGGCGTCGATGCGGCTGCGCGCGGCACCCCTGTTGTCGGGGTGCAGGCAGTAGGGGATGTCGAGGTAGCCGAGCTTGAACGCGCGCAGCAGCGCGCGGCCCACGTCCTCGTGCAGCTCCAGGGTGGCCTCGATGAGCCGCCGCGCCTCGGCGTACACCTGCGAGTCCGTGCTGGGCGGCGGCGGCGCGGCGGGGCGGGCCGCGCGGGCCGCCCGTCCGGCCAGCTCCAGCGCGGCGACGTTCTCCTCGATCGTGGGGATGCGCTGGGACTCCGCCTCGGTCTTGACGATGAGCCGCTCGGCGCCCGTGCGCACGGCCAGCTCGGCGGCGGAGGTCAGCAGGGCGGCGGCGCCGCGCGGCGTCTCGGGGTAGACGCCCATGTACGCGTAGACGACGACGTGCCAGCGCACGCCGGACAGGAACTCCTCGGCCAGCGCGCGCAGCGCGAGCACCGCCTCGACGTCCTGCTCTGGGCTGGTCTGCTGGGCGTAGCTGAGCGAGATGTCGCGCAGGCCGTGCGCCTGGAAGAACAGGCCCTCCAGGACGCTGAGCGCGACGAGCTGGCCGGGCGGGCAGAGCTGGCCGAGCACGCAGCCGCCGAACGTCTCCAGGTGCGGCTCGCGCCCCTCCTCCTGCCCGCGGGCGACCAGCAGCTCGCAGCCGCGCGCCCAGTGGTCGACCGCCTGGCTGAGCGGGATCCTGCTGTACGGCAGGCAGTAGGAGACCGGGCCGCCTTCGGTGGCGTCCAGTCCGGCGTCCAGCAGCGCCTCGAAGATCCTCACCGGGTTGGCGGAGCCGTGCCGCACCTGCACGGGGAAGCCGTCGTCGCGGACGCCGTGCAGCAGCGCCCTGTTGACGACGACGCCGTGGCTGACCAGGGGGTAGCCGTTGAGCGCGGCGCCCGAGGCCAGCGCGGCGGCGGCCGAGCCCAGGTCGCCGACCCGGGTGTAGCTGTCCACGGTGATCGTGCCGGCGGTGGCCGCGCGGGCGCGTTTCGTGGCGAGCAGCCCGGCGCGCATGGCCGCCACGTCGCCGAATCCCATGCGGGGCTGCACCACCAGCTCGCCGGCCGCGGCCGTGGCGGTCACGTAACCGCCGAATCCAGCGGCCATGCGGGCTCAGCCGGACTGGACCGGCGTGCGCGCGGCGGCGTCGTCCGCCTTCCAGGTGACCGCGGCGGCCAGCGTCCTGAACTCGTCGATGTCCTCGGGGCCGCCGCTGTCGAAGACGCGGTCGCAGCCGGCCGCCTCGAGCTGATCGGCGAGCTCCTTTTCGCGGCGTCCGGTGACGCCGAGGCGGCCGCCCATGACGATGGGGACGCCGGCCAGCTCGGGCCGGGCGCGCAGCTTGGGGACGACCCGCAGGCCCTCGCGGTAGCCGTGGCCGTTGACGGTGCTGAGCACCACGAGGTCGGGGCGCTGGTCCACGCATTCGGCGACGAGCAGCTCGTCGGGAACGCACGGGCCGAGGTTGACCACGTCCAGGCCCTCCTCTTCGCAGACGAGCTGCAGATAGACGAGGTTCCAGGTGTGCGAGTCCGATGCCACGCCGCTCACCAGGGCGCGCGGGCGGCGGCCCTCGATGCGGGCCGGGTTCTGATCGGGGAACATGCGGGTCACGTCAACTCCCTGTCGCGGCGTCGCTTGCGCGGGTCCCCGGTCGGGTCCCGGTGACGGTGGCGAGATAGGCCAGCAGCACTTCCCTGAACCGGTCGGGTTCCTCCAGGTGCGGGAGGTGGCTGGAGTGCTCGAGGATCTCCCAGCGGGAGTCCGGGATGAGCTCGTCGAACGGGCGTACGGTCTCCGGTGTCGCCTCGTCGTGCCGTCCTGAGATGATCAGGGTGGGCACCTCGATGGAGGGCAGCAGCTCTTCGACCGACCAGTCGCGCAGCGTGCCGACGACGTGGAACTCGGTCGGCCCGTTCATCGTGTAGTAGACGGTCGGGTTGTTGTGCATCTCCATGAAGGACGCCTGATACTCGCGCGGCCACGGGTCGACCAGGCAGACGTACCGGGCGAAGAAGACGCGCATGGCGTCGAAGTACTCGCGGGTGGCGGTGGTGCCGGCGGCCTCGTGGCGGGCGAGCGTCTCCTGCACCTCGGGCGGGAGGGTGGCGCGCAGCCGTTCCATCTCGGCCCGCCAGGTGATCATCGAGGCGGGCGAGTTGGCGATGACCAGCCCGCGCAGCCCGCTGGGGCGGGTGGCGGCGTGCGCGGCGCCGAGCATGCCGCCCCAGGAGTGGCCGAAGAGCACGTAGCCGTCGGCCACGCCCAGTTGCTTGAGCAGGTTGTCCAGCTCGTCGAGGAAGAGCCGCACGGTCCAGAAGTCGGCGCCCTCGCCGGGCAGGTGGGTGGAGCCGCCGTTGCCGAGCTGGTCGTAGTGGATGACCGGCTGTCCGGTGTCGCTCAGCTCGGCGAGCGGCAGCAGGTAGTCGTGGGTGCTGCCGGGCCCGCCGTGCAGCACGACCAGGGGCGGGCGGCCGCCCGTCAGGTCGCCGGTCACGCGGTACCAGGTGCGGTACTCGCCGAACGGCACCGTGCCCTTGGCGGTGGGCCGCCGGGTCGTCGCGGCCGTCCTGCTCACCGCAGCGCCCCCTCGGCCAGGGCGGGCTCCTGCGCGGGCGCGCCGGCGCGGTGCTCGGCGACGAGGCGTTCCAGGCGGGGGACGAGCTCGGCGGGGGTGGGCTCGGCGAGCATCTCCTGCCGGAGCCGTTCGGCGGCGGCGCGCGGTCCGGGCTCGTGTACGAGCGCGGCCAGCGTGTCGCGGAAGCCGCGGGGGTCGAGCCGGGGCGGCGGGATGTACGCGCCGGCGCCGATGGCGGCCAGCCGCTTGGCCTTGACCGGAGGGTCCCAGGTGTTGGCGATCATGAGCTGCGGCACGCCGTTGAGCAGCGCGGCGCTGAACGTGCCGGCGCCGCCGTGGTGCACGACCGCCGCGCAGGTCGGCATGAGCAGGTTCATGGGGACGAAGTCGACGATGCGCACGTTGTCCGGCACCTCGCCGAGGCCGGCGCGCTGCTCGGCGTCGAGCGTGGCGACCACCTCGATGTCGAGTTCGGACGCCGCCCGTACCAGCTCGGCCGGGCTGAGCGCCCAGTCGTGCAGGAAGTCCGCGCCGGTGCCGCCGAGCGTGAAGCACACGCGGGGGCGGCTCGGCGGCTCGGCCAGCCAATCGGGCTGCACGGAGCGGCCGTTGTACGGCAGGGTCCGCATGCCGACGATCGGCACCCCGACGGGGAGGCGCAGGCTCGCGGGCATCGTGGTGTCGATGGTGAGCCGCCCGGTGACTGCCTCCTCGGTGAAGGGGCGGCCGTATCGGGCCAGGGTCAGCGTCAGCCACTCCCCCACCGGGTCCTCCCAGTGCGCCTTCGGCTGCTGGGCGCGCAGCTCGAGGAAGGTGCGGCGGGCGCTGCCCAGCACGTCCAGGCCCCACAGGGCCCGTACGTGGACCGCGCCGCACGCCTCGGCCGCGATCGCGCCGGCCAGGGTGAACGGCTCCCAGATCACCAGGTCGGGCCGCCAGCTCCGGGCGAAGCGGACCAGCTCGTCCACCATCTCGGTGTTGTTGGTGGCGGCGAGCAGCAGCGGCGCGATCACCGTGTCGAAGTCGAGCGCCTGCTCCCAGGTGACCGGCTCGTCGCGGTCCTCGTGCACCCGGGGCGGCCCCATGGCCGCGCCCGGCTGCTCGCGCACCTCCTCGAGCTCCGGGTCGGTGCCGACGGGGACCGCGACGAGCCCCGACGCGGTGATCGCGTCGGTCAGCGACGGCTGGCTAGCCACCCGGACCTCGTGTCCGGCGGCGGTCAGCGCCCAGCCGAGCGGCACCAGGCAGTTGTAGTGCGAGGCGAGGGCGAACGAGGTCAGCAGGACACGCATCAGGTCTCTCCAAGCCCGAGCACGGGCAGCTCGACGGGGCCGCGCACCACGGGGGCGCGCCGCCGGTACACCGGCGCGCCGGACGGCCGCACGTCCGGCCGGGTCTCGGCGAGTATCCGCAGCGCCACCTCGGCCTGGGCGCGGGCCAGCGGGGCGACGGGGAGGTGGTGGAGGCCGCCGGCGAAGGCGAGCGGCTCCGGCTCGCCCTGCCGATCGAGGCGGAAGCGGCCGGGCTCCGGGTGCCGGGTCTCGTCCCGGCCCGCGGCGGCGGTGACGAGCACCAGGTGGCTGCCGGGCTCCAGCCGGGTGCCTGCCAGGTCGGCGGGTCCGGCGGCCACCCGTGCCTCCATCTGCACCGGCGGGTCGTGGCGCAGCGTCTCGGCCACGGCGGCGGGCGCGAGCCCGGGGTCGCGGGACAGCGCCTGCCACGCGTCCGGCTCGGCCAGCAGCGCGCGGACCGCGTTGCCGATGAGGTGGGCGGTCGCCGGGACGGCGGCGGTGGACAGCAGCACCCGTACGGCCCTGTCAGGGTCGTGGGTCCCCTCCCCCGGCGTGCCGCCGAACAGCTCGTCGAGCCCGGCCACCGCGTCCTCGATCCGGCGGACGAGGGCGAGCGGCTGGGCGGCGAGCAGGGAGTCGGGCAGCGCGGCGGCGTCCTGGCAGAGCTCGGCGTATCGCGGCAGGTCCGCCGCGGGGAGCCCGAGCAGCGCGGCGGTGGCGGCGGTCGCGACGGGCCAGGCGTAGCCGGTCATGAGGTCGCCGCCGGTGACGCGGTCGAGGCGGGCCAGGCACTCCCGCTCGACGGTCTTGCGGTGCGCGGCCAGCGGCTCCGGGTCGAGCAGGGCCTGCCAGTGGGGGCGCAGCCGCTCGTGCTCATCGGCCTCGCCGCCCAGCGTGCCGTGCCCGTAGAAGGGCAGAAGCTGCTCGGCGGCCGGCGAGCCGTCCCGGCCCGACATCCGCCACACCGGGTCCGCCAGGGCCGCGGCCGCCACGTCCGGGTCCGCGGTCACCCAGCTTCCGGTGGTGCTGCGGTGGATCGGGCCGCGCTCGCGGATCGCGGCGTAGAGCGGGTAGGGATCATCGGTGCCGCGCAGCACCAGGGCGAACGGGTCGCCCAGGATGCCCAGCACCCGCTGCGTGGCGCGGGCGTTGAGCAGGCGCAGCCCCAGTTCGTAATCGGCTGCCGGGTTGGCGCCTTCGGGCATGGTGCCTCCACCTAGCCGGCGATCGGATCGACGATGGCCACGGTAGAGGCGGACGTTCCCCCTAGATCAACCCCTAATGGGCCTCGCCCCGGCCCGCCGAACCACGTAGGGGGGCCGGGGCGATCTGCGGGGGAACGCACGTCGCCGCAGGTGAGCGGCGGCTCAACGCGCCTCGGACATGCCGGGCTCCTCGGCGGCCTCCGCGGGCTTGATGTCGGCGCGGCGCAGCGCGAACAGCGCGATGGCGCCCAGCGCCAGCATGAGCGCGGCGGTCACGTACAGCGGCACCTGCATGCCGAGGGTGAACGCGGCCCTGGCGGCGTCGGCGAGCTGCGCCCCGATCTCCCCCGGCAGTTCGGCGGCGATGGCGAGCGCCGCCGCGAGGGTCTCGGACGCCGCCGCCGTCTCGGCCTGCGGCACCCCCTGCGGGGTGGTGTCGAGCAGCGTACGGCTGTAGACGACGGTGCTGATGAGGCCCATGAGCGCGATGCCCAGGGCGGTGCCGAGCTCCAGGCTGGTCTCCGACAGCGCGGAGGCCCGCGCGGACCGCTCGGGCGGCACGCTGCCCAGCACGATGTCCACCGCGACGGTGGCCACGATGCCGGTGCCCGCGCCCACCAGGATCATCCCCGGCACCAGCGCCGCCAGCCCGGCGTCCACCTCGACCTGCGACATGATGAGCAGGCCGACCGCCATGATGAGCGGGCCGGCGGCGAAGATGGGGCCGGGCCGCAGGCGCTGGGCGAGGTAGCCGGCGACCACGGCGGCGACGATCACCCCTACGCCGGCGGGCATCTGCCACAGCGCCGCGGGCAGCGGGCTGAAGCCCAGCACCTGCTGCAGGTACGGCGACGCGAGGTAGGTGCCGCCGGTCAGCGCGAACATGACCAGCGCGTAGCCGCCCACGGCCGTCGTGAAGACCGGCCGGCGGAAGAGGTCGACGTCGACCATCGGGTCGGCCTTGCGGCGCTGCTGGTAGACGAAGGCCACGCCGAAGGCGACGCCCGCGACGAGCGCGCCGACCGACCAGATCGACGGCTCCTCCAGCGCGACCTGCTTGAGCCCGTAGATGAGCGGCAGCACGGCGGCCAGCGACAGCAGGACGCCGAGCAGGTCGAAGCCGCCCTTCTTGGGATCTCGCGACTCCGGCAGCAACAGCGGACCCGCGATCAGCAGCAGCGCCATGAACGGCACGTTCAGCAGGAAGACCGACCCCCACCAGAAGTACTCCAGCAGCAGGCCGCCCAGCGGCGGGCCGAGCACCACGCCGCCGGAGGAGCCGGCGGTCCAGATGCCGACCGCCATCTTGCGTTGCCCGGGATCCACGAACAACGTCCTGATGAGCGCAAGCGTGGACGGCATGAGGGTGGCGGCGCCGATGCCGAGCAGCACCCGGGCGGCGATCAGCAGCTCGGGCGAGGTGGCGTACGCCGCGGCGGCGGAGCCCACGCCGAAGACCACCGCACCGCCGAGCAGCACCCGGCGCCGGCCGATGCGATCGCCCAGGGCGCCCATCGGTATCAGCAGCCCGGCCAGCACGAACGTGTAGATGTCCATGATCCACAGCAGCTCGGTGGCGCTGGGCCGGAGTCCCGCGGTGATCCAGGGGACCGCCAGGAACAGGATGGTGATCGAGTTGGACAACAAGATCACAGGGAGCGTCAGTACGGCGAGGCCGAGCCATTCGCGTCGGCCCGCGGTGGGGCGAGTTGTCTGCGCCATGCCCCGAATCATACAAGCGTCTTGGACGGACGTATGAATGAATTCGTGGTAAGGTTGCCGGCATGGGACAACGAGAGCAGCTCCTTGAGGGGGCGAAGCGGTGCATCGTGGAGCGCGGTTACGCCCACACCACCGCCCGGCACATCACCGCCGCGTCGGGAGCCAACCTCGCCTCCATCGGCTACCACTTCGGCTCGAAAGAGGCGCTGCTCCGCGAGGCCCTCATCGACATGGTTCAGGACTGGACCGACCTGTGGCAGGTCATGGTGCCCACCGACGCGACGGACCCGCTGGTGGGCTTCGAGGAGACCTGGCAGCAGATCGTCGACAGCTTCAAGGACAACCGCCCGCTGCTGGCCGCCAACTTCGAGGCGCTCACCGCCGCCGAGCACGCGCCCGATCTGCGCGAGCGGCTCGGCGAGGCGCTCGCTTCCGCCGCCGCGCCCGAAGGACTTCCCAAGCTGCTCGGCGCGGACGAATCGCTGGACGAGAAGTCCACGCGCGCGGTCGGCCGGCTCTATCTCACCCTGCTCCAGGGACTGATGGCCCAGTGGCTGATCAACCCCGAGCTGGTGTCCGTGAGCGACCTGACCGAGGGCCTGCGCGTGCTCCTCGGCCGCCCCTCGGCCGACCGGCGCGAGGACGACCAGGGGGAGGAGGATTCGCGCCCAGCACGTGAGGCACTCGGCACCGCATCTTCGGCGAACAACAGTTGAGTTGATTCTTGGGGGACTCCTGTGTTCCAAATGCTCCTTTCGTCGGTCACTGCCCCACCCGCATTCGTTGACTACTCGGACGTTCCGGAGCACTGGACCGGACGTGACCTGCTGACCTCGGTCATCTCCTGGTACGGGCTCGACCCCGTGCTGGCGGCGCAGCGCGCGGAAGAGCTGCTCGGCCCGTGGGATCTGGCCGAGGCGGAGATCACCCCGGTGCGCGAGTACTCCCCTGCGATGATGAAGAAGGTCAGCCTGCTGATCACGCTTCTGCCGGAGCCGCAGCCCCTGGCGGTCGACGCCCTGCTGAGCGACGCGGGGTCGCCGCCGACATCCTGGATGAGCGCGTGATCAGCGTGCCGTTCTCCCCGCCGTACGCCGCATGTGGCCCGCGCCGCGCCGGGTCATGCGGGAGACGTCCGTTTCGGCGAACCCCGTGCCCAGCGACAGCTCGGTCGGCAGGTCGGCGCGGCGCTTCACGTTCAGCTTGCGATAGACGCGGGTGAGGTGCTGCTCGACCGTGCTGACCGTGATGAACAGGCGCTCGCTGATCTCCCTGTTGGTGTAGCCGAAGGCCGCGAGCGCGGCGACGCGCCGCTCGGCGTCGCTGAGCGCGGCCGCCTCGCCGAGGCCCTCGACGCCGTCCTCCTCGCGTGGCTGCAGCCGCGCGAGGAGCGGCCCGGCCTCGCACGCCTTGGCGATCTGCTTGGCCCGCCTGACCATCAGCCGCGCCCGGGTGATGTCGCCGAGCTCCTGGTAGGCGTCGCTGAGGTCCGCGTACGCCCAGCCGAGCTCGAGCAGGTCGCCCGAGCGCTGCAGCAGGGTCATCGCCTCCTGCAGCCGCGCCGGCCGCTGCCGCAGCTCGGTGACCGACGCGAGCAGCCGCAGCGCCCTGCCGTGCACCCGCGGATGCGTGCCGCCGGCGATGGACAGCTGCTCGGTGATCTTCTGCCGGGCCTCCTCGACCGCGCCGATGTGCAGGTACGTCTTGGCGATGGCGTAGCGCCAGTCCACGAGCGCCGGGATGTCGAGGTCCCAGCCGCGCAGCAGCGCGCCGCACTCGTGGAAGTCGCTGAGCGCCGCCCTGGTGCGGTTGGTGGCGAGGTAGTAGTCGCCCCTGGCCTGCAGGAAGAGCGGCCACAGCGTGGTCTGCGGCAGGTCGCCGGGCACGCCCCGCTTGATGATCTCGGCCGCCTCGTCCAGATCGCCCATGGCGACGGTGGCCCGCAGCAGCACCGTCAGCGGCAGGCCGAGGAGCACGCCCCAGCCCGTACGCGACATGCCGCTCAGCGCCTGCTGGGCGTAGCGCCGGGCCTCGCCCAGCTCGCCGTGCTGCACGGCCAGCCACGACCGCATGCCGGCCAGCGCCGCCGTCCACCTGGTGAACCCGCGCGCCGCCCCCTCGGTGCCGAGCATCTCGCACCAGCGCACCGCCTCCTGGTAGCGGCCGGTCTGGCCCAGCGTGAGCAGCGCGCCGAAGACCGCCTCCAGCTCCGCCTCGGCGAGGTTGCAGCTTTCCAGCAGCTCCTGGGCGGCGCCGACGATGTCCTCCTCCGACTTGCCCAGCAGCAGGTTGCTCAGCGAGAACTCCCGGGTGTCCGCCGTCTTCGGCCCGTCGGCCTCCCGCTCCACGAACATCGTGGGGAAGAGCAGCCGGATCCACTCCCTGGTGAAGCAGAGCCTGGCCTGCTCCCGTGGCTGGACGCCGCAGGCCCGCGCCGCCGTCCAGTCGTAGACGACGGCCGCGCGGCGGGTCCAGCCGTGCCACAGCAGATAGCGGCTGAGCGCGCGGGCGTCGGTGGGGGCGAGCTGGCCGCGCGCGAACGCGTCCTCGAGCGGCGCGAGGAAGCGCAGCGCGGCGGCGGGGCGGTGGCACCAGTTCGCCCGGGCCAGCTCGGTCAGCATCGCCGCCCGCGTCGCCTCGTCGTCGCAGATGAGCCGGCCGAGCTCCAGGCAACTGATCGCCCGGCCCTGGTCGTCGTGCACGAGCGCCGCCTCGGCGGCCTCGCGCAGCACCGACACCATCCACGGGTCGGCCTCCGCCGGCGTGGCCGGGCTGGCCGCCAGCAGATGGTCGGCGATGTCGCCGGGCTCGGCCCCGAGCTGGTACATGATCCGTGCCGCCCGCATGTACATGACGGACTGCCGGTCCGGGCTGAGGTCTCTGAGCACGGCCTTGCGCATCGTCGGATAGCGGAACTGGCAGCCCTTGAGCAGGCCCGCCGCCTCCAGCGCCTCCAGCGCGGGCAGCACGTACGCGGGCTTCACGCCGAGCAGCTGCGCCACCGAACCGGTGCTGGCCGAGCGCCCGAGCAGTGCGACGCCGCGGGCCGCGTCGAGTATTCGCGGATCCCACCGGTGCAGGCAGGACAGGACCGCCTGATGCAGATGCCGGCCGACGCCCACCTGCGGGCCCTCGGGCGTCCAGCCGCCGTGCGCCACGTCCCAGTAGTCCTGCACCATGGCGTGCAGCAGCAGCGGGTTGCCGCCGCTCAGCCGGTGGTACTCGGGGGCCAGCCGGGCGGCGGGCTCACTGCCCACCTTGTCCCGCAGCAGCTCCTCCACGCCCTCGGGCGACAGGCGGGTGACCCGGACCTGGACGCAGTTGGGGCGGCCCGTCAGCTCGGCGTTGAACAGCGAGTTCACCGGGCGGCGCTGCGCCAGCGCGGTCACGGCCAGCAGCAGCGGGGCGTTGGCCATCCGCCGCTGGATGTAGAGCAGAGCCTGCAGGC
Organism: Nonomuraea sp. NPDC052634; assembly: GCF_040678535.1. Lineage (NCBI taxonomy): Bacteria > Bacillati > Actinomycetota > Actinomycetes > Streptosporangiales > Streptosporangiaceae > Nonomuraea > Nonomuraea sp. NPDC052634. The sequence goes on from NZ_JBFATY010000010.1 coordinate 42,613, forward strand.
TGGGGCCGTCGACGTTGTGCACGTCGTCGACGGACAGCAGGATCGGCTGCCGCTTGGCCAGCTCCACGAGGACCCCGCACAGCCGTGCCGCGACGTTCGTGAGGTTATGCCCCAGCGCCACCGGGTCGGGCACTCCGGAGATGCCGTTGACCGGTTCCGGCGCGAGGGTCTGCTCCACCTCGTCGGCCAGCTCCTGAGGTAACTCGACGGAACGAAACAACTGTCCGAGCGTTCCCAGGGGAAACATTCGCTCCGCACGCGACCCGGCGGCTTTCATCACAAGGAACCCGGCCGCACCGGCCTCACCGGCGCACGCCTGCAGTAATGCACTCTTACCGGTGGCGCCGGGCCCGGTCATCACGATGATTCCACCGGTCCCGGCCAACGCCTTGTCCATCAGGTTTCGGAAGTTCGCCAGTGCCTCTGCACGTTCGATGAGCTGCATGGCCCATGCCTCCAGCCGGCCACCCTAGTCGTCGTACTCGACCTGTTTACTTTCCTTTTCAACTGAATTTCTGCGATCGCCTCGGCGCCCTTCGTCCGAGAGAAGGGGTTGCGGGGCAGGGTGACACGCAGGGGAAACGTCATTATTCGACCGTCCGGATCGTGATTTCGGGACGGTGGTACGCCGTATGGCCCTCGCAGACGATGCAGGGCAGGACGGGGTGCCCGCCGTTCCGGCGGTGACTCCTGCCCTGGCCGCCGCGTGCTCGATCTCGGCTACGAGGCCTGCCGCGGTCGCCGCGGCCCCCTTGACGGCGCGCCGGTCTTCGTGCCGCACGCGCACGCCCCCGCAAGCCTCGCCCTTCAGCATGTCATGCTGAAGGGCGAGCATAAAGTGCAATAATCGCCGGAGCATCTGATCCTCCGGCATTCGACGATGTCACCGTACGTATAGCCACACGTCCCCCGTCGGCGTCGCGGATCATCCTCCCCTTCAGACACCACCCCTGACAGCCTGTCGGCATTTCCTGACAGACTGCCCGAAGAGGGATCTGTCGGACAACATGACGGCAGTATATGTGGATAGATCACTTTTCGACCCCTAACGGCCCCCCTATATCCCCTCGAATCATGGAGCCATGTGGGACAACCGGTGGTTAAGGTGTGCAGGATAGGGAAGTGTTCGCGTTCAGCGATCTGTACGCATCGTTCACACATCCGCACCCTTGAGTGTGCGCTTTCCACCGGCTTCACCGCGCCTGCGCGCCCCATTAACCCGCCCGCCATCTTGGCGGGGTGGAGGTCGCAGCGATCACGGGCGCGACCGGTCGGGGCCGGTCAGTCATCTCCAGAGTTCGCCGTGCCGGAACTGGTACGTGGCCCCGGCGACGCGCAGCAGCCCGGCGTCACACGCCCATCGGCAGAACGCCGCCGGCCGCCACGGCAGCCGCCCGCGCACCGCCGCACAGATGACGCCGAACACGTACCGCAGCCCGGCTTTGTACGCGATGAGCGCGACCACGAGCCCGAATACGAGCCCGAGCGCGAGACCGAGCCCGAGCCCGGACACGAGCGAGGTCAGCGCCCAGACCGGATCTCCAGTGAGGACAGCGTGTACAGGATGCCCACCGCCATCAGCACCACGCCGATGATCTGCCCCTGGTTCGCGGCGGTCTCCAGGTCCCCGCTCATGCCCTGGGCCGCCCATGCGAGCGACGTCACCAGGATCCCGACCGCGACCAGCCACAGCCCGCGGTTCCACCACCGTGACGACGGCGCGCGTCCCCACCGAGTCCCCACCAACGTATGATGTGCCGCCCTGCGCCGCTGAGCATCGCCCCGATGGCTGATTGTTCTGAATCGGTGATCGGGGTGGCCGTCCTCGCCGTTCCCGCGCCGCCGAACAGGACGAGATCGTGATCGGCCCACGCGATGGCGACGCGCAGAAGGCCCCCACTCGCCGCAGCGGGTGGGGGCCTTCTCAGTCTGGTCGGCCGCAGTTTATGGCAACCGGTCCAAAACGACCACCCGTCCGGCCTACCCCGCCTCGCCGGCGCGTGCACGAGTCGTCGGACCCGGCCGTGCCGGCGGTGCGGAGGCGAAGCAGGCGCTGGGCAAGCGCAGGCGGCCGCACTCTCGGCTGTCAGAGGCCGGGGGTGCTACGTGAGCCGGCGCGGCGATCAGCGCAAGCGGCCATGCGCCGTGGATCATCGCTCCTGACCACTGTCGCGATCCTCATCGGTGGGCGTACGCGTGCCTGGCGTGCGGAAGAGCGGGCGACGGACCTCGTGAGGGCCCCTCCTACCGCGGTCGGCTTCTACGCAGGTGCACTGGGGTCCAACGGTGCAGCGGTGGAAGACGCCTCACTTCGGGCCGCAGATGCCCATGGCCTTGCCGATCAGGTCGGGGTCCTCGGCCGCGTCGAGGAGCGCCATCGCGTAGTCGGCGCGGGACAGCTGCATGGCGCCGCCCGTCGCGTTGTCTTCGAAGTCGATGTGCACTCTGCCGGCGGGCGGCTTGTCGTTCAGCATGGTCGCTCGGGCGATGGTCCAGTCGAGGTCGCTGACCTGCAGCATGCCCTCGGCCCTGGCCAGGTCCACGTAGGCCTGGCGGAAGAACAGCCAGGCCAGCGTGACCGGGAGCCGGGGGCGGGTGGCGGGGATCGAGCGGCTGCTCGTCATCACCACCCGCCGTACGCCGGCCTCCCGCATGGCGGTGATGAGCGTACGTGCGATGCCGCTGCCGCCGACCGCTGAGATGACGGCGTCCTGTCCCTGGACCGCCGCCCGTACGGCGTCCAGGTCGTGCGCGTCGCCCTGGTGCACCCCCGCGAGGGCGCTGCGGTCGGTGAGCAGTTCGGGGCGGCGGGCGAACGCGGTGATCTCGTGCCCGCGCTCGGCGCCTTGGGTCAGGACGTGCTTGCCGGTACGGCCGGTCGAGCCGATGACGAGGATCTTCATGACGATGCACCTTTCCATATGGCTGTTTGCACTATAACTATGGAAGCAGGCTATAGTGCAAATTGCATTAGTGAAGTTGATCCACCAAGGCGCCTGTCCCGCCTGGAGGCGCATACCTCAAGGGCGGGCGCCAACGGCAATCCCTCAGGAGTCACACGATGTCTGACAAGATCCGGACCGAGAACGCCGCGTCCGACCACTCCGCGTCCGACCACTCCGCGTCCGACCACTCCGCGTCCGACCACTCCGCGTCCGGCCAGGCCCTCTCCCCCGGCCAGGGCGCGTCCCCGGGCACCGCATCCGCGAACGGCGAGTACGCCGAGATCGCCACCCTGCTCACCCGCCTGGCCGAGGCGTGGAACGCGGGCGACGCGACCGCGTACGCCGCCCTCTTCACCGAGGACGCCGACTACATCACCTTCGACGGCAGGCTCACGCAGGGCCGCGACGCCATCGAGTCCTCGCACCGGTGGCTGTTCGACGGGCCGCTCAAGGGCTCCACCATGGCCGCCCCCGCCGACACCCGGTTCAAGAGGCTGGCCGACGGCGCCGTACTGGTGATCTCCACGGGCGGCACCACCCTCAACGGGCAGCTGCGCACCTCGACGGTCTCCTTCACCGCCGTCCGCACCCCGCAGGGGTGGCGTTTCGCGTCGTTCCAGAACACCAGGGTGTCGCACTGACCTGGAGCGCGCTCCAGGTCCTGGGTCAGGATGTCGCCTTGACCTGGAGCGCGCTCCAGCTCCTAGCGTCGATCTCACCGCCGACGCCTCGCTCTGGTCGACGGATCATTCGCCCCCTCTTAGCCAATGGGAGAAGACGCATGAAGACCGTACAACTGGGCCGTACCGGTGAACAGGTCAGCCAGCTCGCCCTGGGCTGCATGATCATGGGGACCGTCACGCCGGAGGACGAAGCCGTCACGATGCTCGACCGGTACGTGGACGCCGGCGGCAACTTCCTCGACACCGCCGACTGCTACTGCTGGTGGGAACGTCCGGGAAGTTTCGGCGGTGAGAGCGAGGAGCTGCTGGGCCGCTGGCTGAAGAAGTCGGGCAAGCGTGACGAGGTGTTCCTCGCCACCAAGGGCAGCGCCGTCGTACGTGACCTTGACGCCGTGTGGAAGGACGGGAAGGCGGACTGGGACGCCGCCTACCGCACGTTCGTCGGCGCGGGGGCCAAGACGTTGCGCGATGCGATCGACGGCAGCCTGCGCCGGCTCGGCACCGACCACGTCGACCTGTACTACGTGCACGTCGACGACCGTTCCACGCCTCTGGAGGAGACGCTCGAAGCGCTGGCCGGCATCGTCCAGGCGGGCAAGGCCCGCTACATCGGCTGGTCGAACGTACGGACCTGGCGGCTCGAGCGGATCCGGCAGCTGTGCGCCCAGCACGGCTGGCCGGCGCCGGTCGCGCTCCAGCAGCAGCACTCCTACCTGCGGCGCCGCGCCGGAGTCCGGCACATCTCGATCGTGGACGACGAGCAGCTCGACTACCTGGAGACGCACGACGACCTGACGCTCGTGGCCTACTCCCCCATACTCAAGGGCATCTACGACGACCCGGAGAAGCGGCGCGGGCACGGCGCGATGATCCCGTACGAGGGGCCGGACGCCGAGGCCAGGATCGCCGTGCTCACCGAAGTGGCCAATGAGGTCGGCGTGACCCCGAACGCCCTGGTGCTCGCCTGGCTGATGCACCAGACCTCGCCGGAGATCGTGCCGCTGATCGGGCCGCGCACCCTTCAGCAGTACGAGGCCGCGCTGCCGGCGCTCGACGTCAAGCTCACCGACGAGCAGCTCCACCGCCTCGACGCCGCCGGCGCCTGAGCAGGGGCACGAGCGGGAACGCCCGCGGCCGGGCGGACGGCACGGTCGGGCAGGCTCGCGGCCGAGCGGACGGCACGGTCGGGGAGGCTCGCGGCCGAGCGGACGGCACGGTCGGGCAGGCTCGCGTGGGGACGGGGCGCGAGTCTCCCCGGGCGCCCTTCAGCGCGCGATCGGCACGTTCTGGACCTTGCCGAGGCCGTCCACCTCGAACGTCATCGCGGTGACCTCGGGAGGCGGCGCGGGGAAGTAGATGTAGCCGCGCTGGACGCCGCCCGGGCGGATCGTCGTCACCGCGTTCTGCACGTAGAACCCGTCGCCCGCCCTGGTGCCGTAGTAGCGGGCCTTGCTCGACTCGTCCACGAGCGTGATGCCGCTGTAGGCGGCGCCGGTGACGAACTCGTGCGGAGTGCCGGCCCTGAACGGCTGCGGCACGGGCACCGCGATGCCTTCGGTGTCGGTGTTCTCGATCTCGAAGGGGGCGACGAGGAAGGCGCCGTCCCGGTAGAGCGGGTGGACGTGCAGCTTCAGCTTGTCGCGGGTCAGCGTGCCGGCCTCCGGCCCGAGATCGGGGCGGAAGGGCGCGGGTCCCGCGGCGCGTGCCGTGCCCGGGCTCGCCGTCGTCGTCCGGGTGACCTCCGGCGCCTGGGTCTTCAGCTTGTAGGAGATCTCGACGCGGCGGTTGCGGGCCCGGCCCTCGGGGTTGTCGCTGCCGTCCTTCCTGGTGTTGGGGGCGATGGGCTCGCTCTCGCCCTTGCCCGCGGCGCGGTACTCGTACTCGGTGCCGAGCAGGCGCCGGAGGTGGTCGAGGACCGCCTGGGCGCGGCGCTCGGACAGCTTCTGGTTGTAGGCGTCGGAGCCCTTGCTGTCGGTGTGGCCCTCGATGAGGATCGGCGGCCTGGCCGGGTCGGCGCGCTCGCGGGTCTCGCGGGCCACGTCGTCGAGCACGGCCGCGGCCTTGTCCGACAGGGTCGCCTTGTCGAAGGCGAAGAGCACGTCGGTCCGCAGGGCGACGGTCTCGTCGGTGCCCTCCTGGGTGCGGGACTTCTCGGGCGTCTCCACGTACTCTCGCACGTCGGCGACGTACGACCAGGCATCGGACGGGGGCGGCGTGACCGGCCACCGGTACACCGAGCCGGGCTCGGGGGTGCCGTCGTCGCCGGGCGCGGCGGACGGCTCGGGCGCGCCGTCGGTGACCGGGATGCCGGTCAGCTCGCCGAGCCCGCCGGCGAGCACGGTGACCTGGCGCACGCCGGCGGGCAGCGGCGGGAAGTAGACCTCGACCGGGTAGCGGGTGCCCTTCCTGAAGGACTCCGTGGGGTTGTGCTTCCTGGTGCCGTAGGCGGTCTCGCCGTCCTGCTCGCGCAGGGTGAAGTACACCTTCCTGCCGACCGGGTCCAGCAGCCAGAAGCGGGCGAAGTCGCTGTTCAGCGTGCCGTAGCCGAAGGTCGGCGTCTGGTAGTCGGCCGTGGGGACCGACAGCTCGAGCTTCAGCGCGGTCAGGTGGCGGTGCCGTTCGACGGCCTTGACCGTCAGGTCCACCGGGGCCGCCGCGCCGACCTCGCCCGTACGGGAGAACGTCTGCGCCGGGACCGCGGGCGTCGGGGGTGTCGGGGGCGCCGAGGGCGCGGTGGTCTTCCGCCCGGCGTCGGGCGTGGCCTGCTCGGGCGTGGTGCATCCGGCGATCATTGCCACGACGGCGAGGGACGCCGCCACCAGAGCGCTGCGCACCACAACCTCCCCCAGAGCGGGATCGTTCGCGCCGGTATGGTACCGGGTTCCGCTCAGCGGCTCGCCTTGATGAGCAGAGCCGTGAGCCGCTCGCCCAGCTCGTCGTCCAGGGGCGCGTGCTCCAGGATGAACCGGTACCACAGCACGCCGTACACGATGTCGATGAGCAGTTCGACGTCGGTGCCCGCGGCGATCTCGCCGCGCGCCACCGCCCTGTCGAGCAGCACGCGCAGCGCATCGCGCCGCTTGAACAGGAACTTCTCCTTGAACTCGGCCGCGAACGCGGGGTCGAGCAGCGCCTGCGCCATGAGCCCGATCAGCGTGGGCCGCTGCCCGCGCTGCGCGAACGTGGCCTTGAGGAACGCCATGAGGTCATCGGGCAGCGACCCCTCGTCCGGGAGCTGGATCGCCGTCTCGGCGCGCTCCAGCAGCGACTCCAGGACGACGTCGGCCTTCGACGACCACCAGCGGTAGATGGTCTGTTTCCCGCATCCGGCGCGCCGCGCGATGCCGTCGATCGTCAGCGCGGCGTAACCGCGTTCGTCCAGCTCGGCCAGCGCGGCTGCGAGGATCGCCGCCCGCGTGGCCTGGCTGCGTGGGCGTCCCAGCCGTCGCTCGCCTGTCATGGAACCGACTTTACAAGACGTGGCGTCTCGAATAGAAACGAGACGAGACGTCTAGAAAAGGAGACGACAATGCGAGTAGTGATCATGGGCGGCACGTCGGGCATCGGGCTGGCGACCGCCGCGCTCCTGGCGGGCGAGGGCGCCGAAGTGATCGTCACGGGACGCGACCCGGAGCGGCTGGCCGCGGCCAAGAACGCGGTGCCGGGTGACCTGGCGGGGGCCGAGCAGGTGGACGGGACGTCCGAGTCCGAGGTGGCCGCCTTCCTGGGGCGGGTCGGGACGTTCGACCATCTGGTGCTCGCCTTCAGCCCTGGCCCGGTCGGCGCCGGGACTCTGGCGGAGACCGACCTGGCCCACGTCAGGGCGGCGTTCGACGGCAAGCTCTTCCCCTACCTGTACGCGATCAAGCAGGCGCAGGTGACCGGGTCGGTGACCATGGTGTCGGCGGCCAGCGCCCGCGCCGGCCTGCCCGGCACGTTCACCTTCGCCGCCGTGAACGGCGCGATCGAGCGGGTCGTCTCGCCGCTCGCGGCCGAGCTGGCCCCGGTCCGGGTCAACGCCGTCTCACCGGGCGTCGTGGACACGCCGTGGTGGTCGTTCCTGCCGGAGGAGCAGCGGCGGGCCCAGTTCGCGGCCGCCGCCCAGACCATCCCCGCGGGCCGGGTGGGCAAGCCCGAGGACGTGGCCGCCGCGATCCGCTACCTGATCGGGGCACCGTACGTGACCGGCTCGATCCTCCCGGTGGACGGCGGCTTCACCGTCGCCTGACCCGCGGGCGAGCCGGCGTCAGGCGAGGCCGTCGAAGCGGCGGAAGGCGGCCTCCACCTGCGCGGGCAGGTCGGCCGGGTCCTCCGCGAGCCGCATGGCGGTGTGGAGGCAGGCCAGCGAGACCTGAGTGGCGAGCGTTGCCGCCATGGGCGTGGCGTCGTGCGGCGGGCACCCTGCCGGAACCCGCGGGCTTCTTCGCCGACGCCCGCCTCCCGCTCGCCGATCACGAGATCCGCCACTACGGCCAGATCGTGGCGGTGGTCGTCGCCGAGACGCTGGAGCAGGCACGCGACGCCGCGGCGCGGGTCGAGGTCGCCTGCGAGACGCGGCCTCCGAACGCCGACTTCGGCCGGGCCAAGCGCCACGCGGTGCGGCCGCCCGAGATCCCGGGGCTCCCGCTCGGCCCCGTCATCGCCAAGCCGGAGGACGTCGACATCGAGGCGGCGCTGGCCGCGAGCGAGGTCAGGGTGGAGGCGACCTACGACGTCCCGCCCAGGCACCACATGATGATGGAGCCGCACGCGGCCGTCGCCGCCTGGGACGACGGCAAGCTGACGATCTACAGCGGCACCCAGGGTCCGGTGGCGCACGCGATGGAGCTGGCCGCCGTGCTCGGCGTCCCGCCCGCCGATGTGCACGTCATCAGCCCGTACGTGGGCGGCGGGTTCGGCGGCAAGGCGTTCACCTGGGCGCCCGCCATGCTGGCCGCGGCCGCCGCCCGCGCGCTCGGCCGCCCGGTCAAGATCGTGACGAGCCGGGAGCAGCTGTTCACCGTGACCGGGCACCGGGCGGCGTCGTCGCAGACGATCGGCCTCGGCGCGTACCGGGACGGGCGGCTCCACGCGATCAAGCACCACACGGTCAGCGAGAGCCTCGTGGAGGACCCCGGCTACCGCGCCGCCCAGAAGTACTACGCCACCCCGAACGCGCACATCGAGCTCTCCATCACCCCTGGCATGAACCTGCCGCCCGCCACGATCATGCGCGCCCCCGGCGACGAGGCGGGTTCCTACGCCCTGGAGAGCGCCATGGACGAGCTGGCCGACCGGCTCGGCATGGACCCCATCGAGCTGCGCGTGAAGAACCACCTGGCGAATACGCTGATCGGCGGGATCCCGTACGCGAGCAAGCACCTGGAAGAGTGCTACCGCGTCGGGGCCGAGCGCTTCGGCTGGTCGCGCCGCCCCGCGCGGCCCGGTTCCCTGACCGACGGCGACGACCTGGTCGGCATGGGCATGGCCACCGCCGTGCTGGACGCGGGACGGGCACCGACCACCGCGCGGGTGACCTTCCGCCCCGACGGCACCGCCACGGTGGCCTGCGCGACATCGGACGCCGGCACCGGCATGGCGACGATCATGGCGATGACGGCCGCCCGCGCCCTGGGAGTGCCCGCGGATCGGGTCGTGCCCGCGCTCGGCGACTCCCGGCTGCCCGTCGCGGGCGCCGACGACATCTACGGCGCCATCGGCTCGGCTGCCACGGCGACCGTGACGGCCGCGATACTCGCCGCCGCCCGGGAGGCGATCGACGCGCTGGTCCGGCACGCCGCCACGGCCGAGGGCTCGCCACTGCGCGGGGCGGGCGACGTCCGGTACGAGGAGGGCCGCCTCATCGGCGCGGGCACGTGCACCGGGGCCGGCGAGGCGCGGCACGAGAAGGGCCGCCTCATCGGGGCGGGCACGTCCATCGGGTTCGGCGAGCTGCTCGGGCTGACCGGGACCGCCGAGATCGGCGCCGACGGCACCAGCACGGCCCCGGACGACGGGCACGCGCACGCCTCGTACGCCGCGCACTTCTGCGAGGTCAGGGTGAACCGGTGGACGCGCGAGCCCCGCCTGTCCCGCTTCACCACCGTGGTGGACGCCGGGGCGATACTCAACGCCGTCACCGCCCGCAACCAGATCACGGGCGGCGTGCTGTTCGGCCTGGCGGCGGCCCTGTGCGAGGAGGGCAGGGTCGAGGCCGCCACCGGCCGGATCTCGAACGCGGACCTCGCCGGCTACCTGCTCCCGGTCAGCGCCGACGCCGTGGAGATCGACGTGCACTTCCTCGACCATCCCGACACCGGGCTCGGGCCGGCGGGCGCGCGCGGCATCGGCGAGCTCGGCACGGTCGGCGCCGCCGCGGCCTTCGCGAACGCCGTCTTCAACGCCACCGGCGTCCGCGTCCGCACCCTCCCGATCACCGTGGACAAGCTGCTCGGGTAAGGGGTCTAGGTCTGCGGCCCGCGCCGGGTCAGGGAGCGGGCCAGGGCGACGGCGACTTCGGCGTTCATCGGGGCGTGGCCGATGAGCAGGCGGTACCACATCAGGCCGAGGAGCTGGTCGACGAGCAGATCGAGGTCGGTGTCCGGGGACAGGTCGCCCTGCTCGACGCCGCGGGCGAGCAGGGCGCGCAGCTCGTCTCTGCGGCCCGCGGTGAAGCGGCGCAGCCCCTCGGCGGCCACCGGGTCGCGCTGGGCCTCGGCCATGATGCCGCGCAGCAGCCCGGAGACCTTCTCGGCGGTGGCGAAGGTGGCGGCGAGGAAGGTCTCCAGATCGTCGGCGAAAACGCCGGTGTCGAGGCCGGGTGTCTGCTGTCTGGCGCGTTCGGCCATGGCCTCGAGCAGGACCGCGCCCTTGGAGGGCCACCAGCGGTAGATGGTGTGCTTGCTGACTCCGGCGGCCTTGGCGATGGCGTCGATCGGGACGGCCGCGTAGTCGTTGGCGATCAGCAGGTCCGCGGCGTGGTCGAGGATGGCCTGCCGGACGGCCGGGTTGCGCCGCCGTCCGGTGTGCGGGCGTGGCGCGGGGTCGGGACTCACGCGGCCGAGCCTAACACTTGCGGGAACCGCCGGTTTCGGTATGTGTTTTTCCAGAGTTAACGCATCGGCTCTTGGGGCGGCGTGGAAAGAAGGTTCGAGCGATGCAACCGTGACGATACATGTGCGTTCGCGATCTCTTTCTTATTCTGAGCCGGACGCTCAGGGGTTTGGCCGCAGCCGAGAAAACCTCGCCATGGCGGCCATCCGAAGAAACAGGGGATTTTCGCGATGACCGCAACGAACGCGCACGTGCCGTCTTCCTGCCCGATCACCCATCCGCTGGATCTCGGCGAAGACGGGGTGAATCGTCCCGGCCTTTACATCAATCCGCTTTACCACGAGCTGTGCGCGGCCGGGACCGGCGTCCACGAAGTCGTCCGGCCGAACGGCTCCCCCGCTTACCTGGTGACCCGATACGACGACGTGATCACCGTGTTCCGGGACCAGGACGCATTCTCCAGGCAGCAGGCCCTCGGCGACGACGACATCGATCTCGAAGGCACGATTCTCAGCCTCGACAAGGCCGAGCACGCCGCGGTGCGCGGCGTCGTGGCGGATCATTTCACGCCGCGCGCGGTGGGGCGGCTCGCCGGACAGATCGACGCCCACGCGTCGGCGCAGCTCAAGCACATGCTGCGGGCCGGCGAGCCGGCCGACCTGATGGAGACGTTCGCGCTGCCGCTCGCGCTCAACGTCATCAGCGACCTGTTCGACCTGCCGCCGCAGGACAGGGAGCCGTTCCGGGCCTGGGGCGAGGCGTTCCTGGCCACCAGCACGCTCGGCCGGTCGGAGGCCGCCGAGGCTCAAATGGCGATGGTCGGTTATCTGGCGGGCCTGATCGAGAAACGGCGCGCGGAACCGGGTGACGATCTTCTGTCCACGATCGCCGCGCGCGGCGAGGGCATTCCTCCCGACCGATTGATCAAATTGCCGCTCGCCCTGCTCGTGGGCGGCTGGGAAACGACCGCGAGCAGCATCGGCACGTTCATTCAGGTGCTGCTCTCTCATCCGTACGGCGATTATCCAACCGCTTACGCGTATCTGGTCGATCATCCGGAGAATGTGGAGAGCGCCGTGGTGGAATTGGAACGCATGTTCACCACGGCCGCGGCGGACGCGTTACCGCGCCGCGCCATTCGCGACACCACGCTGCCGAGCGGGGCGCGTTTACGGGAGGGCGATCTCGTCATCCCGTCACACGTGACCGCCAATTACGATCCGCGGGCATTCCCGGAACCGCGCCGGATGGACTTCGGCCGCGCGCCGAACCGTCACCTGTCGTTCGGCCACGGCGCCCACCACTGCATCGGCCGGCATCTCGGGCACGCCGAGGTGGTGGCGGCCGTGAGCCTGCTGCTGCGCGAGCTGCCGGCCCTGCGGCTCGCGGTCCCGGCGGAGGAGATCCAGCGCAAGCCCGGCCAGGTCATCGCGGGACCGGTGAGCGTGCCTGTCGCCTGGACGCCCGGCGCCGCGGACGGCCCGGCGGCGGCGTGACGGCTGGCCGGTCCGGCTCCTCAGAACCGCTCCTCAAAACGGCTCCCCGGAACGAACTCCTCAGCACGGCTCCCCGGAACGACTTTCCAGGACTGCTCCTGGAACGGCTCCTCAGGAAACCGGCCGGACGGGTCCCCGTCCGGCCGGGTCACCTACTTGGTAACGCGGCCGGGCAGGGTCAGGTAGAGCAGGTCCTCGCCGTAGTCGCTCAGCGGCCGCAGGTCGCCGGTCATGACGTCCAGCGCGAACATCTTGGTGCCCTTGCCGTGCCCCTTGACGACGACCTCCCTGTCGTCGAGCCACCAGAGCGGCTCGGGCCCTCCGGACGTGGTGGGAGTGGGCAGCCGCCGCACGATCGCGCCGGTCTTGGCGTCGAGCACGGTGAGCACCGGTGCCTCTTCCGGTTCCGGGGTCTTGTCGAGCGCCACCACCGTCCGGCCGTCCGGCGCGACTTCGCTGAACATGATGAACCTGCCGTCGAAGCGCACCGGCTTGCCGCCGCCGGTCACGGGCATCAGCCACAGGTCGGTCTTGATGTACCTGACGAGCTGGAGCACGCCGTCTTTGAGGATGAACGGCTCGAAGTCGCCGCGCAGCGCCGTACGCTCGCCGGTCCGCATGTCGATGATCGCTCCGGGGTAGTCGTCGAACTCCATCGGGTCGTCGACGACGAGGTACCGGCCGTCGTCGGAGACCAGGAGCAGGGCGCCGACCGGAATCTTCTTCTCCGGCATCTTGACCGGTGAGACCTTCTCGGCGCCGGTCTGCATGTCGCGGACGACGTACGCCTGTTCCTCGCGGCTGTAGTAGGCGAGCACGCCCCCGTTCTTGCTGATCGCGATGGGCACGCTCCTTCCCTTGGCGGTTCTTGCGACGGCCTTCTGCAGGCGGTAGGTCGTGCCGGCGGTGGTCACCACCCGCCACTCGTCGTCGCGGTCACACGGGACGGCTTTGCATCTCGGCATGTACGCGTGGCTCAGTCTCCCCACCGGCTCGTCCGGCAGGTCGGGCGCCACGTCGGCCCGGTCCTCGCCCGGCGCGGTCCGGTCCTCACCTGGCCCGGCGGGGTCCACGACCTGCACGGCGGGCTGCGTGACCGCCCGCCAGGGCGCCGTCATGACCACGCCGGAGGCCGCCACCGTCGCGGCGACCGCCACCGCGGCGAGCGACACCGTGACGCGCCGCCTGCGCCGGTGGCGGGCGATGGCCGAATCGGCCAGGTCTACCAGGGGCGCCTCGGCGGCGATGCCGTCAAGCGCGCGACGCAACCGCGTCATCGGGCCACCTCCTCGATCTCGGCTTCGGTGAGCATGGGCGCCAGCTCCGGCGCGATCGCCCGCAGGCGGTTCAGCGCGTGATGGGTCTGGCTCTTGATGGTGCCGATGGAGCAGCCGAGCGCGTCGGCCGTCTGCGCCTCGGTCAGGTCCTCGTAGAAGCGCAGCACGATCACCGCGCGCTGCCTGGGGCGAGCTTGGCGAGCGCCTGCCGCAGCACGATGCGGTCGAGCGTGGCGTCGTCGTGGGAGGCGCCGTGGTCGGTCAGCTCGGCGCTCGGCTGCTCGGGGCGCGGCCGGCGCCGCCAGGACGTGTACTGGTTGACCAGCGACTTGCGGATGTACGCCTCGGGGTTGCCGTCCCTGGCCAGCCTGCCCCAATGCCTCACGACCTTGGACAGCACGCTCTGTAGCAGGTCCTCGGCCTGGTGGGCGTCTCCCGTGAGCAGGTACGCGGTCCGCATCAGCGCTTGCTGGCGGGCGAGCACGAACTCACGGAAGCCGTCGTGACGGTCCAATGTGATCTCCTCTCGCCCGTACCCAACGCCGCCGGGCGGGCGAAAGGTTGTATGCGACGTCAGCCTTGTTGCCAGTGTTCCGGGTCGTGCGCCCGCGGCAGCCGGGTCAGCGACGCCGTCACAACCGGAGCCTGGGGGGCATGCGCCACGCCGCTGCTGTACCTGCGCGGCGCGTACCGCATCGAGAAGGCGACCACCGGCCGGGACGTGGGGGGCCATCGGCCGCTTCCTCTCCGGCTGAAAGCGTCAGACGCGCAGGATCTTGGGGCCGGCCTCGCTGTAGCGCTGCGCGGCCGCCCTGGGCAGCTGCTTGCCGGTGACGATCCAGGTCACCTGATTGAGGTCGGCGAACTTGGCGAAGCTGGCCACGCCGAACTTGGTGTGCTCGCACACCAGCACGCACTGCCGGGCCGCCTCCAGCGCCGCCGTCTTGGCCTGCGCCACGGCCGGGTCCGGCGTGGTCAGCCCGCGCTCGAGCGACACGCCGTTGGTGCCCATGACCGTGAGGTCGACGTTCAGCTCGCTGAGCATCGACGTGGCCCACCGGTCGACGGTGCCCATGGTCGTCGGGCGCAGGCGGCCGCCGACGATGATGACGTCGTGGTCGGTGTGCCGGCTGAGCTCGGCGGCGACGGTCAGCGACCGGGTCACCACGGTCATCCTGCTCAGCCGGCGCATGGGCCCGATCAGGTCTTCGAGCAGCGCCCCCTCGTCGATGAGCACGGTGCCGACCTCGGCGATCATCGCGATGGCGGCCTCGGCGATCGCGAGCCGCTCGGCGGTCTTGGCCTTGTGCCGGTGCTCCAGCGGCGTCTCGTAGCGGCCGCTGTCGGTGGGGTAGAAGACGCCGTACGAGCGGGCGATCAGCCGCTGCGACTCCAGCGCCCGCAGGTCCCTGCGCAGCGTGGCGGGCGAGATCGCGAACATGTCGGCGATCTCGGAGACGACCGCGCGCCCCTCGCTGCGTACGTAGGCGAGGATCCGCTGCTGGCGGTCGAAGGCACGGCCTTGAAACATGCTTGACATCTCGCGGACACCCTTGCACATCTGATTGAAACGTTCGCGCAATGGTCACAGATTCGGCACCAAATGACCAGATTCGAGCACATAACCGCAAGTAAAGTCGGCACACGTTCGTTCCCGACGCGGATGGGTGGTAGCCCGTGAGCAGTGGAGTCAGCGATCTCGAAGCGGGATCGGCACGCTCCGTCAGCGCCGGCCGGCCGACCGGCACCGCGAAGGAGACTTCCGGATCGCTCAGTGCGGCACGACGGCGCCGGCGCGGCTATTTGCTGTTCGCCGCGTTCGCGTTTCCTAACCTGGCGTTGATCGCCGTCTTCGCGTACTGGCCGATCATCCAGAACGTCTACCTGAGCTTCACCACGTGGGACTTCATCTCACCTGCGGCCGAGTGGTCCGGTCTCCTCAACTACCAGGCGCTCTTCAGCAGTTCGACCTTCCCCGCGGTGCTGTTCAGAACGCTGGTCTGGGTGGTCGTCGTCGTGGTCGTGACCCTGGTGCTCGGCCTGGCGCTGGCGATGCTGTTCTCCCAGCGCATACGAGGCACCAACGCGGTCCAGACGCTCGCCTTCGCCCCGCACGTGCTGTCCGGGGCGGCGATCGCGACGATCTGGCTGTTCGTCTTCGACCCCAACCACGGTCTCAGCCGGCTGGTGTTCGAGGCGTTCGGTTCCAGCTCGCCGAACTGGATCACCGACGACTCGTGGGCGCTGTGGGCGCTCATCATCGTCTCCATCTGGAAGGGCCTCGGCTTCGTCGCGATCGTCTACCTGGTGGGCATCCAGCAGATCCCCTCGGAGGTGCTGGAAGCGGCCAGGATCGACGGCGCCGGCCGGTGGACGCAGTTCAGGCGGATGATCCTGCCGCTGCTCTCGCCCACCACGTTCTTCCTGGTGATCACCCAGACGATCTCGGCCTTCCAGGCCTTCGACGTCATCGCCATGATGACCGGCGGCGGGCCCGCCCGCTCCACCACGACGCTGAGCTGGTTCATCTACGACGAGGCGTTCAACCGCAGCAACGTCGGCGGCTCCAGCGCGGCCTCCATGATCATGTTCGTGGTGCTGATGGCGATCACCGTCCTGCAGTTCCGATTCGTCGAGCGGAGGGTTCACTACTGATGACGGTCATGCCGACCGCGGCCGCGACCGAGCCCGCCGCGCGGAAGCCCGACAACCCGCGGCGAGCGCCCTGGTGGGGCGTGCTCGCCCTGGTGCTCACCGCCCTGGTCTTCCTCGGGCCGCTCTACCTCTTCGTCACCACCGCGTTCAAGACGAACGAGGACATCAACAGCTGGCCGATGCGTCTGATCCCGGAGTCGCTGACTCTGGAGAACTTCGTCACCGCCTGGGAGCTTGCCCCGTTCGGGCAGTTCCTCATCAACTCGGTCGTGGTCGCCGCGATCGGAACGGTGCTGAAGGTGGTGCTGGCCATCTCCACCGCCTACGCCTTCGCCTTCCTGCCGTTCCCCGGCAAGCGCTGGCTGTTCGTCTTCATGCTCGGCGCGCTGATGGTGCCCGGGCACGTGACGCTGCTGGTCAACTACATCACCATCGGCCATCTCCACCTGCTGAACACCTACGCCGGCCTGATCCTGCCGGGCGTGGCGTCGGCGTTCGGCACGTTCCTGCTCCACCAGTTCTTCCGCTCGCTCCCGTACGAGGTGCTGGAGGCGGCGCAGATCGACGGCGCGGGGCACCTGCGCACGATCTGGTCGTT
The DNA here is from genome assembly GCF_040678535.1 of Nonomuraea sp. NPDC052634. Classification (NCBI taxonomy): domain Bacteria; kingdom Bacillati; phylum Actinomycetota; class Actinomycetes; order Streptosporangiales; family Streptosporangiaceae; genus Nonomuraea; species Nonomuraea sp. NPDC052634. The sequence continues at coordinate 59,299 of NZ_JBFATY010000010.1, forward strand.
CATCATGCCGATGTCCCGGCCGGCGATCATCACGGTCGGGCTCATCGCCCTGATCGACGAGTGGAACAACTTCGTCTGGCCGCTGATCGTGACCAACTCGGTCAACATGCGGACGCTGCCGATCGGGCTGCTCTACCTCAAGGAGAACGACGGCATCAACGACTGGGGCGCCCTGATGGCCGGGACCCTGTTCGTCGTCCTGCCCGTGACCATCGTCTTCCTGCTGGCGCAGCGCTACATCGTCGCCGGCCTGGCCGGGAGCGCGCTACGCCGATGACGACCACGTATTCGCGATCCGGCTCGATCAGAAAGGAACCAGCGTGACGGGGACGAGTTTCAGCCGGCGCCGGCTCCTGACCGCCGCCACCGCGGCCGCGGCCGGCCTGGCGCTGAACGCCTGCGCGGGCCGCAGCCTCGGCGACTACGCCCAGGTGAGCGGCCAGGTGCCGGACAAGTTCGCCCGCCGCCAGCGGGTGGTGCTGTGGAGCGCGTTCACCTCGCACAACGCCGAGGTGCTGCAGACGATCATCGACGGGTTCAACGCCTCGCAGACGGACATCTACTGCGAGATCCAGCTGTTCCCCGGGTACACGGCGCTCGACTCCAAGCTGGCCGCCAGCTTCGCCGTGGCGCAGGTCCCCGACCTCGTCACGCTCAGCGACGTGAACTGGAACCGCTACTTCCTCGCCGAGGCGCTGGAACCGCTGAGCGGCTACTTCGACGCGAGCTTCCGGCCCGACTTCTTCCACCCGACGTTCCTGGCCGAGGGCACGATCAGGAACGAGATCTACTGGCTGCCGTGGGCCCGCTCGACGCCGCTGTTCTACTACAACAAGGAGATCTTCGCCGGGGCCGGGCTGCCCGACCGCGGGCCGAAGACGTTCACCGAGCTGCGCGAGTGGGGTCAGCAGCTCAAGGGCTACAAGCACCGCGGCTCGCCGGTCAAGATGCGCGCCTACAACGGCAAGGACGACTGGTACTTCCAGGGCTCGGCCTGGGCCTTCGGCGGCGCCTACTCCGACGGCATGACGTCGAAGCTGGCCTCCGAGGAGACCATCGCCGCCCTGGAGTTCGACCGGGCGTTCATCCACGACGACCAGATGGCCTACCTGGCCTCCGACGTGAACGGCGACTTCGCGTCCGGCGTGGCGGCGACCATCTGCACCTCGACCGGCGCGCTCACCTCGCTGCTCAAGGCCACCGACTTCGAGTTCGGCGCGGCCTTCCTGCCCGAGCAGGTGCAGCCGGGCGTGCCGACCGGCGGCAGCGGGCTGGCGATCATGCGCAACTCCACCAAGGAGCGCAAGCAGGCGACCTGGGAGCTGGTCAAGTACCTGGCCCAGACCGGCGCGCCCGAGTGGAGCCTGAACACCGGCTACCTGCCGGTCACCACCAGCGCGCTCGACTCGCCGAAGATCAAGGAGCGCAACGCCAAGACACCGCAGTACCAGGTCGCCCAAGACCAGCTCAGCCGGGCCCGTCCGCCGGACACCATGCGCCGGTACGTGAACGAGCTCATCTCCGAGATGCTGATCGTGCTGCAGAAGGTGTACTCGGCCAACGCCGATCCGGCCGAGACGCTGCGCGAGGCGGTGCGCAACCTCGACCCCGCCGTCCAGCGGGTGATGCCGAAGTATCGCCGGCTGGTCGCGCCCTGACCTGGACCTCTCGTGCCGCCGCTGCACCGGCCACCCCCACACGGGACGTCATGGACACAACAAGTCACTGAGGAAGGAAGATCGTGGCATTTGCCATCGTCGGGCACCGAGGCGCCATGGCCGAAGCGCCCGAGAACACCATCGCGTCCTACCGCGTGGCCGAGGAGGTCGGCGTCGACGAGCTGGAGACCGACGTCCGCATCAGCTCCGACGGGCAGCTGTTCATGCTGCACGACGCGACGCTGGACAGGACCGCTGCCGACGCGACCGGCAAGGACCTCGGGCCGGTCGCGCGGCTGCCCTGGTCGCGGATCAGTGCGGTGGACGTGGGCGGCGGCGAGCGGGTTCCCACGCTGGAGCAGATGTATCAGGCGACGACCAGGTTCGTGCAGCTCGAAATCAAGGACCTGGCCGCCATCGAGGCCCTGACGGACTTCTTCCTCCGGCACCCCGACCACGCCGAGCGGACGATCCTCACCGGGTTCTCGGTCGAGGCGATGGCGACCGTGGCGCAGAAGCTGCCGCACATCCCGCGCGGCATCATCGTGTCCAAGTGGACCGACGCCGAGAAGCACCCGGGCGGCTACCGGCAGCTCCTTGAGGACACCGGGTCGAGCCGGATCCACAGCGGCGGCGAGGGGCTGACGGCCGAGATCGTCGAGCGGCTGCACGAGGAGGGCTTCCCCGTGCACGGCTGGCCCACCCGTACCCAGGACGACCTGCGCCACTGGATCGAGCTGGGCGTGGACGGCACGACCGGCGACGACCCGCGCACGGTGCGGCGCTGGCTCGCCGAGGAGCTGCGTTGACCGTAAGCGCGGACGGCGTCCCTCATCCGACGGGCAGCGCTCATCCGGCGGGCAGCGCTCATCCGGCGGGCGTCGCCCCTGATCCGGCGGGCGGGAGCGCCCATCCGGTGGGCCGCGGCGTCCCGCCCATGGCGGCGGTGCTGTTCGACATGGACGGCACCCTGTTCGACAGCGAGCCGCTCTGGGACGTCAGCCTCGCCGATCTCGCGGAGAAGCTCGGCGGCACGCTGCGGCCGGAGATCCGCCGCCAGGTGGTCGGCCGCAACCTGCGCGACTCCGCCCAGCTCGTGCAGGACGACCTCGGCGTCGTGGCCGACGCCGACGAGTCGGCGGCGTGGCTGCTGGAACACACCAGGGAGCTGTTCGCCCTCGGGGTGCCGTGGCGGCCCGGCGCCCAGGAGGTGGTGGCGTCGGTACGCCGGAGCGGCGTACCGACGGCGCTGGTGACGTCGAGCCACCGTGTCCTGGTGGACGAGGTGCTGGCCCAGCTCGAACCCGGCACGTTCGACACCGTGGTGTGCGGCGACGAGGTGAGCCGGCCCAAGCCGGATCCGGAGGCGTACCTGACGGCGGCCCGGCGGCTGGGGGTCGATCCGCGTCACTGCGTGGCGCTGGAGGACTCGCCGCCGGGCATCGCGGCGGCGCTGGCCGCGGGCTGCCTGGTCGTGGCCGTCCCCGAGGGCGGCACGACGGGCGGCACCGCAGGCGGCACCGCGGGCGACGGGCACGGCGCGGTGGTGATGGAGCTGGCGGATGTCACCGTCGACCGCCTCTCCTCGCTGCTGGCCGCCAGAGCCGGCTGACCCGCAGGCGCGGGCTCAGCCGAGCTTGAGCAGCAGCCCGGCCAGCTCGTCCGGCATGGTGATCATGCAGTCGTGGCCCGTCGGGAGCTCCCACACCTGGGCGGGACTCCCGTCGGGCTGGACCTCGGGGACGGGCCGGCGCACGATGCCCTCGGGCACGCCTGCCGTGCAGTGGATGTGCGTACGCGGGATCATGCGCGCGGCCGGGTCGCCCAGCCTGACCGGCTGCTGGAAGCAGCGCAGCGGCATGTCCGACAGCATCCCCCGCAGCCACGCCTGGTCGGCCGGGTCGGTGACCCCGAACAGGCCGGCGGGCGGCGGCAGCTCGGGCATCGGCGGCACCCGCCAGCCCTCCCCGGACGCGGCCGCGGCGTCGAGCAGCGCCTGGGTCATGGGCTGTACGTCCACCGCACGCTCGCCGTCCTCGGGGACCATCGCGTCGAGGTAGACGAGCCGGCCGACGCGTCCCGGCACCCGGCCCGCCGCCCCCGTGATGACGAGCCCGGCGTAGCTGTGGCCGACGAGGATCACGTCGGTGAGGTCCTCATCGGCGAGCAGTCCCGCGACGTCGGCGACGTGGGTGTCCAGCCCCACGTGCGGGCCGAGCAGGCGGGCCCGGTCGCCGCAGCCGGTCAGGGAGGGCGCGAGCACCCGGTGCCCGGCCTCGGCCAGCAGCGGGACCACCCGATCCCAGCAGCGCCCGCCGTGCCAGGCCCCGTGGATCAAGACGTACGTCGACATGGTGAAGCTCCAGACTCGTGTGCGACGGTGTTCGTGCGGGACACGAGGCTTCCCGGGTAGCGGTGGCCGGGCCAGAGCCCCCGCGATCCTGGGGGCGGCAGGACCAGGCACGCCCGCCGGGGCACGGCGTAGCGTGGGGCGCATGAGCGACAGAGCCAACCTTCTCGGCGACTACGTGCGCGCCCGGCGGGAGCTCGTCACTCCCGAGCAGGCGGGCATCCCCGCATCGGGCGTACGGCGCGTGCCCGGCCTGCGCCGTGAAGAGGTGGCGCTGCTCGCCGGCATCAGCGCCGACTACTACCTGCGCCTGGAGCAGGGGCGCGACCGCAACCCCTCACCGCAGGTACTCGAAGCGCTCGCCCGGGCGCTACAGCTCGACGACGACGCGACGGCCTACCTGCTCCGCCTCGGCGCGCAGCGGCCGCGCAGGCGCCGGCGGCGGCCGCGCAAGGAATCCGTCCCCGAGGGCGTGGCCAAGCTGATCGCCGCGCTGCCGCTGCCCGCGTACGTGGAGGGCCGCTACCTCGACGTGCTGGCCGCCAACGACCTGGCCACCGCCCTGTCACCGCGGCTCGCGGCGGGCCGCAACCGGCTGCGCGACACGTTCCTCGACCCCGCCGAGCAGGCCCTGCACCCCGGCTGGGAGAACGCCGCGCCGGGCATGGTCGCCGGGTTCCGCGCGTCCGTGGGCACCGACATCGACGATCCTCGCTTCATCGAGCTGGTCGGCGAGCTGTCGCTGGCCAGCCCGCGCTTCGCCCGGCTGTGGGCGCGGCACGACGTCGGCACCTGCGAGGGCGCGGCCAAGCTGCTCGCTCATCCCCAGGTCGGCGAGCTGTGGCTGAACCGGGAGCGGCTGGGCGTGCAGGGCGCGCCGGGCCGGACGCTCGTGGTCATGCACCCGGATCCCGGCACCGGCAGCGCCGAGAAGCTGGCGCTGCTCGCGTCCATCACACGCGCCCCCGCCTGAGGCCCCGGCGCCCCATCACACGCGCCCCCGCCTGAGGCCCCGGCGCCCCATCACACGCGCTCCCGTCTGAAGCTCCGGCGCCCCATCACGCGCGCTCCGACCGAAGACCTCGGTGTCCGTTACGCGCGTGCCCTCCTGAGGCTTCCGAGGGCTTATGACCCGGACTCGACCCTGGCGGGCGCCGTCAGCCGGGCGATGCGGAACGTGACGGGCCGGCGAATGCGGAAGCCGAGCCGCTCGTACAGGCGGATCGCCGGATTGCCGTCGGCGACGTGCAGGAACGGCTGCTCGCCGCGCTCCCTGACGACCGCGATGACGGCGAGCATCAGCCGCCGCGCCAGCCCCTGACCCTGGTGCGCGGGGTCGGTGCAGACGGCGCTGATCTCGGTCCAGCCCGGCGGGCGCATCCGCTCGCCGGCCATCGCCGCCAGCGCGCCGCCCCGGCGGATGCCGAGGTAGACGCCGAGCTCGACGGTGCGCGGGAGGAACGGCCCCGGCTGGGTGCGGCGGACGAGGTCCAGCATCTCCGGCACGTCGGCGGGCCCCAGCCGCACCACCTCGTCGTCGTTCTCCCCCGCGACGTCCTCGCCGGTGAGCTGGTAGCCGGTGATCTCCGTGACCTCGGCCAGGCCGTCGGGCGGCGCCGGCATGGGGCCGGTCATCAGCACGGTGCCGTCCGCGCCCGCCAGCGCCGCCGCGTCACGCCAGTCGGCGAGGCCGGGCTCGGGCGGCAGCGACACGAACGGGGAGACCTCGAAGGCGTAGCGCAGCACCTGGCCGCGCCGTACGGCGAAGTGCGCCTGCGGCCCGAGCAGGGCGGCGCGCACCGGGTCGTCCAGCACGTCCTCGACGGGAGAATCGGGGGCATCACCGCGGGCTGCGCAGGAGGTGGATGCGGTCATGCCCCGACCTTATCCGGCACGATCCGGCCGTCGCGGGCCGCCTCGGCTCCAGTGATCTCGCCGTGCATGGCTCCCCTTCACCTCCGTGAACCACGGCCCAGCTCAGCACGGGCTGCGAAAATCCGTCAAGGTCTACTTGTTATTAGGGATTTTATTCCATGCATAACCCACTTGATTTATCGAGAATTCCTTCTTACGTTGAAGCTGCAGCAGCCGGAGAGGATGCCATGCGTCACGTGACCGTGTTCGATCTCGACGGGACGCTCGTCGACACGCCGCGCGCCATCGTCGAGACCTTCACCGCCGCGTTCGGCGCGCTCGACGCTCCCGCCCCCGCCGCCGCGGCCATCCGCACCACCACCAGGCTCCCGCTCCAGCGCGCCTTCGGCGACCTGCTGGGCGCGGATCCCGGCGGCGCGCTGGTGGCCGAGGCCATCCCGCACCGCCGGCGCCTGTTCAAGGAGACCGAGCTGCCGCGCGCCCGCGAGCTGATCTTCCCGGGCGTGGCCGAGGGGGCGGCGGGGCTGCGTGCCCGCGGCAGCGTCCTGGCCGTGGCCACCAGCGAGGCCATCGGCGAGGTCGTCACCCTGGCGAAGGCCGAGCCGGCGGGCGGCGAAGCGACCCGGCGGGATGCGCCGCAGGCCGCCGGCCCACGACAGACCGTCGAAACACCGCAAGCCGTCGAGTCGCCGCAGACCGCCGAATCACGACAGACCGTCAGGTCGCCGCAGACCGCCGAATCGCGACAGACCGTCAGGTCGCCGCAGACCGCCGAATCGCGACAGACCGTCAGGTCGCCGCAGGCCGCCGAATCGCGACAGACCGTCAGGTCGCCGCAGGCCGCAGGATCGCGGCAGGGCGCCGGGGAGGAGGCCCGATGAGCGGGGGACGCGCGCTCGACTGGGCGCTCGCGATCGCCGGCGGCGTGCTGCTCACGCTGATGACCCAGGCCAACGCCGTGCTCGCCGGGTACACCGACGCCCTCTACGCCTCGTGGGCCGCGCACGGGCTCGGGGCCGTGGTGGCCGCGCTCCTGGCGCTGGCGCTCGCCCGCCGTGCACCGGCTCCCGACCCGGCGACCGGCGATGGCCCGGCCCGCGCGCCGCTCTGGTACTACCTGGGCGGCATCCCGGGCGCTCTCGTCGTCATCCTGTCGGCCATCGCGGTCAACAGCGAGCTGGCCCTGGCGGGCACCGTCGCGCTGATGCTCACCGGACAGATCATCTTCGGCACGGTCTCCGACCGGTTCGGCCTGCTGCACACGCCGCAGCGCCGGATCACGCTCATGGACCTGGCGGTGGCGGCCTGCGTGCTCGCGGGCAGCGTCCTCATCGTCGCGGGAGGGGCGTGACCATGCTCTTCCTCGTCGCCCTGGCGCTGTTCAACGGCGTCCTCATCGGCACCAGCCGCACGATCAACGGCCGGCTCAGCACCCGCAAGGGCGCGTTCCGCGCGTCCGTCTGGAACCACGTGGTCGGCTTCGTCTTCCTCAGCGCGGTGCTGCTCGTGCTGCGCACCTGGCCGGACGTGACGGACACGCCGATCGCCGCGTACGCGGGCGGCGTGTTCGGTGCGTTGTTCGTCGCGGTCAACAGCTACGTCTTCCCCCGGCTCGGCGCGATGAGCGCCTCCGTGCTGGTGATCAGCGGGCAGGTGCTGTCCGCCGTGGTCATCGACTGCATACAGCAGGGCGCGCTGCCCGCGCCGATCAGGCTGGCCGGCGTGGTGCTCGTGCTCCTGGGCCTCACCCTGCCCGGCTTGTCAGCCCGTCTCCGTCAGAGGGAGATCCATCCGTGCCCGACCGAAAAGAAGTGATCGGCCCCCGTGACCGAGGACCCCGTGGCCGAGGACCCCGCGGCCGAGGACCCCGTGGACTCCGCCGTGGCCGAGGCCGCCGTACGTGAGGCGCCGGCCGCCGCGGAGCGCGACGGCGTCACCGGCAACGCGATCACCCGATATCTCATGCGAGCCGCCGACGAGGTCACCGGCGGGCGGGCCTCGCAGGCCACCATGGCGGTGCTCATCAGCACCGCCGAGGTCGGCGGCGTGCTCGCGGCCGCGTACACCCGCCATCGATCCGCTCTCCGACAAGGACGCACCCATGCCCGTTGAGTTCCTCGGCATCGCCTACACCAACAACTCCTCGGAGACCACCGCCCGCTCGGGCCCGTCGTTCGACAAGGACTACACCCTCAAGCTCGCCCGCGCCCACGAGGACCACGGGTGGGACCGGGTCCTGTTCGCCTACGGGTCCGACACGCCGATCCCCACTCCGGCCGCGGCCTGGCTGGCGGCGAAGGTGGAGCGGCTGCAGATCCTGCTCGCGCACCGGCCGAACGTGTCCTACCCGACCTACGCCGCGCGCTCGTTCGCGACGCTCGATCACATCAGCGACGGGCGGCTGACGATCCACTTCATCACCGGCGGCAACGACCACGAGCAGCGCCGCGAGGGCGACACGCTGACCAAGGACCAGCGCTACAGCCGGACCGAGGAGTACATCCAGATCGTCAAGAAGGTGTGGACCAGCAAGGAGCCGTTCGACCACGAGGGCGAGCACTACCGCTTCTACGACTACGTCAGCGACGTCTTCCCGGTGCAGCGGCCGCGTCCCGGCGTCTCCTTCGGCGGCTCCTCCCCCGCCGCGTACGCCGCCGGCGGCGCTGAGGCCGACATCTACTGCCTGTGGGGCGAGCCGCTCGCCGACACCGCCCAGCAGATCGAGTCGGTGTGGGCGGCGGCGCGGGCGGCGGGCCGTACGGACCGGCCGCGCATCCAGGCGGCCTTCCGGCCGATCATCGCCCCTACCGAGGAGCTGGCCTGGGAGAAGGCGCACCGCACGGTCGAGGCCATCAAGGCGCGGCGGGCGACCAGGAGGCCGCCGCGCGGCCACGCGCCCGAGGGGCCGGAGAACACCGGCGCGCAGCGGCTGATCGCGATCGCCGCCAGGGGCGAGCGCTTCGACCGGGCGTTGTGGACGCCCACGTCCGCCGCGACCGGCGGCGAGGGCAACTCCAACGCGCTGGTCGGCACTCCCGAGACCGTGGCCAAGGCGCTGCTCGACTACTACGACCTGGGCGTGGACATCATCTCCGCGCGCGGCTACGACCTGCTCGGCGACGCCATCGACTTCGGCCGGTACGTCATCCCGATCGTCAGGGAGGAGGTGGCCAAGCGGGACCGCGAGGGCGCGGAGCGCGGCCCGCACCTGCTGGAGAAGATCGTCGCCGGGATCTGACCGGCCGGGGCGCCCGGGTCCGGAGGAGGGGCGGGCGCTCCGGCCCCGGGTCAGGACTGGTCGGGGAGCAGGGGCACGCGCAGGCGGGTGAGCAGGTGGCGGCGCAGCGCGCCGAAGGCCGGGTCGTCCTGGGCGCGCGGATGCGGGAGCGTCACGGCGGTGTCCTCGGCGATGCGCCCGTCCTCCAGCACGAGCAGGCGGTCGGCGAGCAACAGCGCCTCGTTCACGTCGTGCGTCACCAGGAGGGCGGCGAAGTCGTGCTCGTCGCGCAGCCGGAAGAACAGCGCCTGCATCCTGAGCCGGTTGAGCGCGTCCAGAGCCGCGAACGGCTCATCGAGCAGCAGCAGGTCGGGCTCGCGGACCAGCGCGCGGGCGAGGGCCACGCGCTGCGCCTGGCCGCCCGACAGCTCCGCGGGCCAGGCCCGCCCGCGGTCGGCCAGCCCGACCTCGGCCAGCGCGGCGGCCGTACGCTGGGCCAGGTCCGGTCCGCGCAGCCCGAGCGCGATGTTGTCGGCGACCCGTTTCCACGGCAGCAGCCGATGCTCCTGGAACACCACGGCGATGTGGCCGCTGGTGCGCACCTCGCCGTCGGCGCCGGAGTCGAGGCCCGCGATGATGCGCAGCAGCGTGCTCTTGCCCGAGCCGCTCGCACCGAGCAGCGCGACCACCTCGCCTTTGCCGATGCGCAGGTCGATGCCGTCGAGGACGAGCCTGTCGCCGTACGCGCGGGTGATGCCCCGCGCGTCGACCACCGCCGTGTCCGACGCTGCGTCCGCCGCGGGTGCGGCCTCGCTCAGCTCGCCTCCAGACCGCGCCGCCATGCCAGCGCCCTCCCTTCCAACGTGCGCAGAGCCAGATCGGACAGCAGGCCGAGCAGGGCGTAGATGACCAGCCCCAGCACGACCACCTCGGTCTGGGCGAACTCGCGGGCCTCCATCATCATGAAGCCGAGCCCGCTGTCGGCGTTGACCTGCTCGCCGACCACCAGGCTGAGCCAGCCCGCGCCGAACGCGAGCCGCAGGCCCAGGAAGAGCGACGGCAGCGCGCCGGGCAGCACGACGTGGCGCAGCCGGGCGGCGGCGGACAGCCCGCAGGTCCGCGCCGCCTCCACCAGCCGCTCGTCGATGCCCCTGATGCCGCTGTAGGTGTTGAGGTAGACGGGGAAGAACGCGCCGAGCGCGACCAGCGTGATCTTCAGCGGCTCGCCGATGCCGACCCAGATGAGCAGCAGCGGGACCAGGCCGAGATGGGGCAGCATGCGGGCCATCTGCACCGGCGGGTCCACGAGGTCGTCGCCGATGCGCAGCAGCCCGGCGATCGAGCCGAGCGCGAGCCCGAGCCCGCCGCCGACGGCCAGGCCGATGACGGCCCTGAGCAGCGAGTCGACGAGGTTGACCCACAGCGTGCCCTCGGCGGCCAGCCGCCAGCCCGCGGCCAGCACGTCGCTGGGGGCCGACAGCTTGTCCGGCGGCAGGATCCCGGCCCGCGAGCAGCCCTCCCAGACCACCACGAGGAGCACCGGGGTGACGGCCCGCCGCCAGCGGGCGGCGCGCGGGGCTTTCCGGTTGCGCCGCACGCGGGTGCGCTCGCCTTCCGTGCGCGCGGGCCGTACGGATGTGGCGGTCATCGCAGCACCTCGCTGAACCTGTCGTCCACCCGCCCGGCGATGTCCACCTTGCCGGGGATGAGCTTCAGCGCGGTGAAGCCGTCGGCGATGCGCTGCAGCTCCGCCCCGATGCCGGCGTTGACCGGGGCGATGGGCCTGGCGCTGCGGGCCAGGGCGCGCTCGGCGACGTCTTCTGGGATCTTCAGCTCGGGCGCCATCGCCTGGGCCCGCTCCTTGGGATGGGCGATGCCCCAGTCGGTGGTCTCGCGGAGCTGCTTGAGCAGCCGCTCGATCTGCGCGGACTTGGTCTCCAGCGCCTCGGGCGAGGCGAGCAGGTACTCGCGGTTGCCGGCCAGCCCGGTCGCGTCGGCGAGCACCTTGACGCCGGGCCGTTCGGCGAGCGCGAAGTACGGATCCCAGATGATCCACGCGTCGACCTGCCCGTTGTCGAACGCGGGCCGCCCCTCCGCCGGCTTGAGGTATTTCACGTTCACGTCGTCGATCGACATGCCGTGCTTCTCGAGGAGCCGGACCAGCAGCCAGTGGACGTTGGAGCCCTTGTTGAGCGCGATCGACTTGCCCTTCAGATCCTCGAAGCCGTTGATGCCGCTGTCCTCCTTGACCAGGACGGCCTCGCCTTGCGGCACCTCTTCCGAGGTGCTGATGATCTTGAAGTCGATCCGGCCCGCCGCGGCGAAGATCGGCGGCGCTTCGCCGGTGTAGGCGACGTCGATGGAGCCGGCCTTGAGCGCCTCGGTCGCCGCAGGACCGCTCTCGAACAGCGACCACGTCACATCCGGCGCCACTCCCCTGGCCTTGACCAGGGTGAGGGCGCCGAATCGCTGATAGCCCACCCGTAGCGGCTCGTCGCGGCCCGCGGCCTGCGACGCCTCGCCGCCGCAGGCGGCCAGGCCGATGAGGAGGACGAGCACGCCCATGACATTCAGGAACAACCGTGAGGGCCGATTGCGCATGCACCGCATACTACCTACAAAACCTACTGATTTACTAGGTTTCGATAGGCGGCGCCCGGGTGGCTGTCCGGCAGCCGGTGGATGCCCGGGCCGAGCAGGCGTTCGCGCAGCGTCGAGTCCTCGTACGAGGTGCGGTAGCGGCCCCGGCGCTGCAGCTCGGGCACGACCAGCTCGATGAAGTCCTCCGCGGTGCCCGGCGACAGGTACTGCATGAGGTTGAACCCGGTCGCGCCGGTCTCGTCGGCCCAGCGCTCGATCTCGTCGGCGACCCGTTCGGGGGTGCCGGCGACGAAGAACGGGCCGCGCCCGATGCGGCCGATGGACTCCAGCACGTCGCGCACCCGCAGCCCGCGCCCCACGAGCTGCCGCACGGCCCGCTCGGTGAAGTCGCCGCCGCGCGCCACGATGTCGTCGATGAACTCCTCGGGGTCGTAGGCCGCGAGGTCGATGCCGCTGCCGCGCTGCGCGAGGAAGCCCTCGACCCGGATGTGCCGCTGCAGGTCGGCGATCTTGGCGTCCACCTCGGCCTGCGTTCGGCCCACGATCACGGAGGCGCTGGGGAAGAACGTGATGTGGTCCGGGTCGCGGCCGTAGGCGGCGGCGCGGCGGCGGGTGTCGGCGATGTCCTCGCGCAGCGCCTCCAGGGACGCCGCGCCGGTGAAGACGGCCTCGGCGTGCCTGGCCGCGAACTCCTTGCCCCGGTCGGAGTTGCCCGCCTGGTAGAGCACGGGCGTGCGCTGCGGCGACGGCTCCGACAGATGCGGGCCGGCCACCCGGAAGTGCTTGCCGACGTGGTCGATGGCGTGCACCTTGGCCGGATCGGTGTAGATGTGCCGCTCCCGGTCGCGCAGCACCGCGCCGTCCTCCCAGCTGCCCTCCCACAGCTTGTAGAGCACCTCCAGGTACTCCTCGGCGATCTCGTAGCGCAGGTCGTGCTCGATCTCGTCGTCCAGGCCGAAGTTGCGCGCGGCGTTGCGCAGGTAGGAGGTGACGATGTTCCAGGCGACCCGGCCCTTGGTCAGGTGGTCGAGGGTGGACATGCGGCGGGCGTGCGCGAACGGCGGCTCGTACGTGGTGGAGAACGTCACCGCGAACCCCAGGTGCTTGGTCACCGCGGCCATGGCGGGCACGACGAGCAGCGGGTCGTTGGCGGGGATCTGCACGGCCTCGCGGATGGCGGTCTCGGGCCCGCCGCGGTAGCGGTCGTAGACGCCGACCACGTCGGCCAGGAACACGGCGTCGAACAGGCCGCGTTCCAGCAGCTTCGCCAGGTCGGTCCAGTACTCCAGGTCGGTGTAGCGGTGGCGGTTGTTGTCGGGGTGCGTCCACAGTCCGTGCTGGATGTGCCCGACGCAGTTCATCTCGAAGAGGTTGAAGTGGATGATGCGGCTCATCGGGGATAGCTCCTGGGGGCGATGCCGTTGAGGTGGTAGTTGCCGACGTCGTGCACCTTGGCCCGGCGCGGGTCGTGCACGGTGTGGGTGCGCGCGTTGCGCCAGTGCCGGCTCAGGCCGAGCGGCTCGCGTACGGCGGAGGCGCCGGCCAGCTCGAACCATTCGGCGCTCACCCGGTTGGCGGCGCGGTCGGCCTGCGCGCGGGCGGCGGCCATGGCGACGGCCGCCTCCGCCGCGAGCTCGGGGAAGTCCTCGGGCGGCGCCGATCTGGCCCGGTCCACGGCGTCGCCGGCGCTCTCCAGCAGCGCGCGTGCCGCCCTGGTGAGCACCGCCAGCTCGCCGAAGAGCTGGATGACGACCGGGTCCTCGACCACCTTCTCCGGCTGGGCGCCCGGCCAGCCGCCCCTTCGGTAGCCGCGCAGGAAGGCGGCGGCGTCGGCGAGCGCGCCTTCTGCGATGCCGGTGTCGATGGCCGCGTGGATGAGCAGGCCGAAGGTGCGGAATGTGCTGACCTCGGCCCGCTTCACCCGCATCACGTGCTCGGCGGGCACGAACACGTCGTCGAGCAGGACGGTGCCGCTGGCCGTGGTGCGCTGACCGAAGCCGTCCCAGTCGTCGACGACGGTGACGCCCGGCGCGTCACTCGGCACGAACGCCACGCGGTGGGAGTCCTCGTCGAGCGCGGTGACCGGGATCCAGTGGGCGAACAGCGCGCCGGTCGAGTAGATCTTGCGGCCGGAGATGAGGTAGCCGTCCTTGTGCGGGCGCAGGGTGGCACGCTCACGCTCGCCATTGGGGCCGCGCGCGTCCACGGCGGCGTTGCCGAAGCGGCGTCCCGCCAGCGCTTCGGCGTAGAAGAACGCCTGCTGCTCGGGGCTGCCGTGCTCGCGCAGCGAGTCGAGGTACCAGAAGTGGTTCTGCGGGATCTGCCCGATGCTGGCGTCGGCCGCCGACAGCTCCCTGATGACCGCGCCCAGCGTGGCGGTGCGCACGCCGGGGCCGCCGTGCTCGGCGGGGACGGTGATGCCGAGCAGGCCGCTGTCGGACAGCGCCTCCAGCTCGGCCACGGGCAGGACGCGCTCGGCGTCGCGCCGCACCGCTCCCTCGGCGAAGGTCGCGGCCAGCTCGCGGGCGATCGCGATCGCCTCGTCATCGGTCTTGATCACATGTGCCATGTCACACCGCCGTCGTCAGTCTCGGAATCGCCGCCACCAGCTCCTTCGTGTACGGGTGCGCGGGCTCGCGGAAGACCGTCTCCACCGGCCCTTCCTCGACCACGCTCCCGTCCTTCATGACCAGCACCCGGTCGCACAGGTGGTGGACCACGCCCAGGTCGTGGGAGATGAACAGGTAGGCCACGCCGGTCTCCCGCTGCACGTCCTCCAGCAGGTCGAGGACCTGCGCCTGGACCGACACGTCGAGCGCGGAGACCGGCTCGTCGCAGACGATCACCGAGGGCGACGGTGCCAGGGCCCGCGCGATGGCCACCCGCTGCCGCTGCCCGCCGGAGAGCTTCAGCGGCCTGCGTCCCAGGTGCTCCTCGCCGAGCCCCACGAGCTCCAGCAGCTCGATCGAGCGGGCGCGGCGCCGTTCGCGCGGCACGCCGGCCACGTCCAGCGCCTCGGCGAGGATCTTCGCCACCGTGTGGCGGGGGTCGAAGGAGGCCAGCGTGTCCTGGTAGACGACCTGGACGTCGCGGCGCTGGGCGCGGTCGCCGCGCGTCCACGGCCGTCCGTGCACCTCGACCGCGCCGGTGTCGGGCGGCGTCAGCCCGAGCGCGATCCTGGCCGTGGTGGTCTTGCCGGAGCCGGACTCGCCGACGATGCCGAGCGTCTCGGCGGCGCGCAGCTCGAACGACACCCCGTTCACGGCCACCCGGTCGCCGAAGGACTTGCCGATGTCCCTGGCGCGCAGCACGACCTCGCCGCGGGGCCGCCGCGGCCCGGTCGCGCCCGCGGGCGGGACGGTGCCGGACAGGCGGGTGCCCTTGGTGTGCTCGGCGGGGATCGCCCGCAGCAGCTTCTTGGTGTACTCGTGCTCGGGCCGGGTGAGCACCTCACTGCTCGGCCCCTGCTCGACGATCACGCCGTCCTTCATGACGGCCACCCGGTCGGCCAGCCGGGCCACCACCGCCAGGTCGTGGCTGATCACCAGCAGCGACCTGCCCTCGGCCTTGATCCCGGCCAGCAGGTCGAGCACCTGCGCCTGGATGGTGACGTCCAGGGCGGTGGTGGGCTCGTCGACGATGATCAGCTCGGGGCCGGCGGCCAGCGCGGTCGCGATCAGCGCCCGCTGGCGCAGGCCGCCGGACAGCTCGTGCGGGAGCTGCCCGGCGCGCAGCTCGGGCTCGGGCACCCCCACGGACGCCAGCAGCTCCACCACCCTGGCCTTCCTGGCCGGGCCTGACAGGTCGGTGTGGGCGGCCAGCACGTCCTCGATCTCCTTGCCGACCTTGCGCAGCGGGTCGAGCGAGACCAGGGCGTCCTGCAGGACGAAGCCGATGCGGCCGCCGCGCAGCCTCCGCCAGCCGCGCTCGCGCAGCCGGGTCAGGTCCTGGCCGTCGAAGGTCAGCCCGGCGGCGGTGACGCGGGAGCCCGCGCCGGTGAGCCCGACCAGCGTGCGGGCGGTGACGCTCTTGCCGGAGCCGGACTCCCCCACCAGGGCGAGGCACTCCCCCGCCCCGATCTCGAACGACACGCCGTGCACGACGGGTGTGCCGCCGAAGGCGACGCGCAGGTCGTCCACCGTGACCAGGCTCATCCGGTCCTCCCTTCCGATCGCAATCTGAGCGCCCTGCCGACCACGGTCACGCTGATCACGGTCAGCGTGATGGCCAGGCCGGGGAAGAGGCCGTACCACCAGGCCCGGGAGATGAAGTTGCGGGCGGTGGACAGCATGGAGCCCCATTCGGGCTCCGGCGGCGGCGTGCCGAGGCCGAGGAAGCTCAGCGCGGAGCCGGCCACGAGGGCGGTGCCGACGCCGATGGTGGCCAGGATGAGCACCGGTTTGACGGCGTTCGGCAGCACGTGCCGGAGGATCACGCGCGGACCGGGCAGGCCCAGCGCGTACGCCGCCTCGACGTAGCCCGCCCGGCGGATCGCCAGCGTCTGGGCGCGGACGAGCCGGGCGTACGACGGGATGTTGGCCACGCCGATGGCGAGGATGGCGTTGCCGGTGCCGCCGCCCGCCACGGTGATGACGACCAGGGCCAGCAGCAGCTCGGGGAAGGCCATGCCGACGTCCGACAGGCGCATGATGACGTTCTCGACGATCCGGTTGCCGAGCCCCGCGGCCAGGCCGAGCAGCCCGCCGAAGACCAGGGCGACGGCGATCGCGCCGAAGCCGAGCAGCAGCGAGGCGCGGGTGCCGTGCACGATGCGGGCGAACACGTCGCGGCCGTTCTCGTCAGTGCCGAGCAGGTGCGCGGCGCTGGGCGGCTGGAGGGTGGCGCCGCTGTCCACGGCGAGCGGGTCCTGCCCGGTGAACAGGCCGGGCACGAGCGCCGCCAGCACGAGCACGGTCAGGACGGCCACGGCGAGCCACACGCCGATCCGGTTCACGCCGCCTCCTTCAGCCGGGGGTCGATGACCAGGTAGAGCAGGTCGACCAGGAGGTTGACCAGGACGTAGACCAGCGCCGACAGCAGCACCACGCCGAGCACGAGCGGCAGGTCCTTGGCGTTGACCGCCGAGACGAGCAGGCGGCCGATGCCCTGCCGGGTGAACAGCGTCTCGGTGACCACGGCGCCGCCGAGCAGCGCGCCCACCCAGAAGCCGGTCATCGTGACCAGCGGGGTCAGCGCGTGCCTGAGCGCGTGGCGCAGCCGTACGACGGTGTCGCTGAGCCCGCGGGCGCGGGCGCTGACGATGAACGGCTCCTCCAGCACCTCCTCCAGGGCCTCGCGCAGCACGTGGCCGAGCACGCCCGCGATGGGCAGCGCCAGGCAGAGCGCGGGCAGCACCAGGGAGGCGAAGCCCTGGCCGCCGGTGGAGGGAAGCAGCCGCAGCCCGAAGGAGAAGACGGTCAGCAGCACGATGCCGAGCCAGAACGTCGGCGTCGAGGCCGCCACCAGCTCCACCACCGAGGCCAGGCCGCGCCAGCGGCGGCGGCCCGCCGTGGCCAGGGCGATGGCGACGGCCAGGAACAGCCCGGTGAGGGCGGCCGCCACGGCCAGCTCGACGGTGGCGGCGGCCTGCTCGCCGATGGCCTGGGTGACCGGGGTGTGCAGGCGGTAGGAGGTGCCGAAGTCGCCGTGCGCGATGCGCCACAGGTGGGAGACGTACTGCTCGAACCAGGGGCGGTCGAGGCCGTACTCGGCTCTGACCTGGGCGAGCACCTCGGGGGTTGGCGCGGCGCCCTCGCCGCCGACGACGGCCTCGGCCGGGTCGCCGGGGGTGAAGTGCACGACGAGGAAGGTCAGGGTGGCCGCGCCCCACAGCACGCCGAGCCCGGCGAGCAGGCGCCATCCGATGAACGTCAGGGTCTTCATTCGTCCAGCCAGGTGTCGTAGAAGTAGGGCGACGGGTAGGCGGGCGTGAAGGCGAGGTCGCGGACCTTCTTCTGGTAGGCGACCGGGCGCGGGTCGTCGTAGAAGGGAATGGCGGGGACCAGTTCCAGGAGCCTGGCCTGCGCCTTGTTGTACAGCTCGGTCGGGTCTTTGGCCGCCCTGGCCTGCTCCAGCAGCTCGTCGAGCTGAGCGTCCTTGAGCCTGGCGACGTTCTGGCCGCGCCGCTCGGGGGTGGTGATGTTCTTGGAGGAGTACTGGATCCACAGCACGTCGGCCGTGTTCGTGGCCCACAGGCCGGAGCTGAGGTCGTAGTCGCCCTTGATGGAGCGGTCGGTCAGCTCCTGCTCGGGCGGCGTCTGGATCTGGATGTCCAGGCCGATCTTCCGCGCGGCGGCCTGGGTCTGCACGGCGATCTGCATGCGCTGGGCGGGGAAGTTCGCGGCGATCGGGAAGTACGCGGTCAGCCGCTTGCCGTTCTTGAGCCGGATGCCGTCCTTGTCCCTGGCGGTCCAGCCGGCCTCGTCGAGCAGCTTGTTCGCCAGCGTCTCGTCATGCTTGATGCTGCCGCTCAGCCCCTGCGCGTAGCCGGGCGTCGAGGTGGTGACGAAGCCCTGCGCCACCTGGTACTGGCCGAAGGAGATGCCCTTGATGATGGCCTCGCGGTCCACGGCGGCGAGCAGCGCGCGGCGCACGCGGACGTCGTCGAAGGGCGGGCGCGAGGTGTTGAGCCAGAACGACATCGGGTGCCCGGGGCGGATCGCCGTGAGGAAGCCGAGGCCGGGGTTGGCCTTGACGTCCTCGACGTTCTGCGGCGGGGTGAAGTCGATCGCGTGCACCTCGCCGGAGGCGAGCGCGTTGTAGCGGGTGCCGTCCTCGGCGAGGAAGCGGATCTCCAGCCGGTCGAGGTAGGCGGGGCCGGTGTGCTTGGCGCTCTTCGGGCCCCAGTTGTAGTCGGGGTTCTTCCGGTACGTGATGCTCTGGCCCTTGGTCCACTTCTCGAAGATGAACGGGCCGGAGCCGATCGGGTGCGTGCAGATGCTCTCCGGCGCCTCCTTGATCTGCTTGGGCGAGATCATGCCGAGGTAGCCCTGGGCGAGGATGTCCAGGAACGGCCGGTACGGCGAGCGGAGCCTCACCTGGAGCGTGTACTCGTCCAGCACCTTCGCGTCCTTGTAGGGCGCGATGTAGGAAGCGGCCAGCGGGGACTTGGTCGCCGGGTCGCGCATGTGCTCGAAGTTGGTCTTCAGCGCCTCGGCGTTCCAGGCCGCTCCGTCGTGAAATCTCACGCCTTTGCGGAGCTTGAAGGTGTAGGTCAGGCCGTCGTCGGAGACCTCCCAGCTTTCGGCCAGCCACGGCTGGATCGTCCCGTCGGTGTCGAACCACACCAGCGAGTCGGCGACCGGGACCGTGGTCACCGGGCCGTCGGAGCTGGCGTTGCCGTGCGGGTCGAGGCAGGGCGGCTCCTGGCCGTTCTCGCCCAGGATCAGGGTGCCGCCGGACTTGGGGGTGCCGGGGTCGTCGTTCGTGCCGCCCGAGGTCCCGGCCGCGCTGCCGCATCCGGCGAGCAGCAGCGCGAGCGCGAGCGCGGCGAGGGGGGTCTTGGTCATGTCAGCTCACCCATGCGTCGTGGAAGATGACAGCGCCGTAGGCGTGATCCCAGGTCAGGCCGTGCACCCGGGACTGTGCCGAGACGAGGCTCGGCCGGTCGTACAGCGGGATGGCGGGCGCCAGGTCGAGCAGCCTGGCCTGCGCCTTGGCGTACAGCTCGGTCGGGTCCTTGGCGGCTCGGGCCTGCTCCAGCAGCTCGTCGAGCTCGTCGTCGGAGAGCCTGGTGATGTTCTGGCCGCGCCGCTGCGGCGTGGTGATGTTCTTGGAGGAGTACTGGATCCACAGCACGTCGGCGGTGTTGGTGGTCCAGATGCCGACGGAGACGTCGAAGTCGCCCTTGCCGGTGCGGTCCTGCGACTCCTGCGAGGTGACGTTCTCGATCGTGATCTCGATGCCGGCCTTGGCGGCGGCGGCCTGGGTCTGCACGAGGATCTGCGTGTTCTGCGGGTTCACGCCGGTGTCGATGGCGACGGCGCTCAGCCGCCTGCCGTTCTTGAGGCGGATGCCGTCCTTGTCCCTGGCGGTCCAGCCGGCCTCGTCGAGCAGGGCGTTCGCGCGGGCCGGGTCGTAGTCGATCCGGCCGCCCTCGGCATGGTCGGGGGTCGCGGCGGTGACGAAGTTCGTGGCCACGTTCCACTGGCCGAAGGAGACGCTGTCGATGATGGCCTTGCGGTCCACGGCCAGCGTGAGCGCCTGGCGTACCCTGCGGTCGTCGAAGGGGGCGCGGCCGGTGTTGAGCCAGACCGAGAACGGATGTCCGGGCCGGTCGATCGTGATGAAGGTCAGGTCGGGGTTCGCCTTGACGTCCTCGACGTTGGCCGGCGGGGTGTTGTCGATCACGTCCACCTCGCCGGAGAGCAGCGCGTTGTAGCGGGTGGCGTCCTCGGCCAGGAAACGGATCTCCAGCCGGTCGAGGTACGCGGGCCCTTCACGGCCGGTCGGCCCCCAGACGTAGGCGGGGTTCTTCTTGTAGGTGATGCTCTGGCCCTTGGTCCACGTGTCGAGGACGAAGGGTCCTGACCCGATCGGGTGCTCGCAGGTGCTCTCCGGGGCCTCCTTGAGCTGCTTGGGGGAGATCATCGCCAGGTACGACTGCGCGAGCACGTTCAGCAGCGCCGAGTACGGCGAGCCGAGCCGCACTTCGAGGGTGTGCTCGTCCAGGACCTTCGCGTCCTTGTAGGGCGCGATGTACGAGGCGGCCAGCGGCGACTTGGTCGCCGGGTCGCGCATGTGCTCCAGGTTGAGCTTCAGCGCCTCGGCGTTCCATGCCGACCCGTCGTGGAACGTCACGCCCTGGCGGAGCCTGAAGGTGTAGGTCAGGCCGTCGTCCGAGATCTTCCAGCTCTCGGCCAGCCAGGGCTTGATGTTCCCCTCGGCGTCCTGCCACAGCAGCGAGTCGAAGATCGGGCGGCTGACGACCGTGGTGTTGGTGGTGGACGTCTGGTGGGGGTCGAGGCAGGGGGGTTCGTCGGCGTTCTCCCCGAGCACGAGCGTGCCTCCGGGCTTCGGGCCGGAGCCGGC
Source organism: Nonomuraea sp. NPDC052634 (assembly GCF_040678535.1). Classification (NCBI taxonomy): domain Bacteria; kingdom Bacillati; phylum Actinomycetota; class Actinomycetes; order Streptosporangiales; family Streptosporangiaceae; genus Nonomuraea; species Nonomuraea sp. NPDC052634. Next base: position 80,030 of record NZ_JBFATY010000010.1, read on the forward strand.
GGCGGCCGGTCTCGGGGTGGCGTCGGCGCCGCAACCGGCCAAAACCGCCATGACCAGGGCTGCGACGAGGAGCGTTGTGGAGCGGGTGAGCATGGAGGTCCTTAAACAGGCATTGCCTACCTGCATTGCAGGGATTACGGTGAACCCTAACGTAACACGCAGAACGGGCGAAACAACATGACCCACGTGATCGCCGTCGGCACCGAGGTGCTCGCGGAGGAGAGACGATGACTTTGACGTTCCACTGGTTCCTGCCCACCTACGGCGACAGCCGTGACATCGTGGGCGGCGGTCACGGGCTTCCCGCGGGCGCGGCCTCGGGCGCCCGGCCCGCGACCCTGTCCTACCTGCGCCAGATCGTGGAGGCCGCCGAGCAGACCGGCTTCGTCGGGGCTTTGACGCCCACCGGCGCCTGGTGCGAGGACGCCTGGCTGACCACCGCGATGCTGGCCGGCACCACCGAGCGGCTGAAGTTCCTGGTGGCCTTCCGCCCCGGGCTGGTCTCCCCCACGCTCGCCGCGCAGATGGCGGCCACGTTCCAGTGGCAGTCGGGCGGGCGGCTGCTGCTCAACGTGGTGACCGGCGGCGAGGCGCACGAGCAGCGCGCCTACGGCGACTTCCTCGACAAGGACTCCCGCTATGCCCGTACCGACGAGTTCCTGCACATCGTGCGGGCGCTGTGGCGGGGCGAGAGCGTCAGCTTCACCGGCGAGCACCTGCGGGTGGAGGACGCGCGGCTGGCGCGGCTGCCCGACCCGGTGCCGCAGGTGTACTTCGGCGGCTCATCCCCCGCCGCGGGCCGGGTGGCGGCGCGCCATGTGGACGCGTACCTCACCTGGGGCGAGCCGCCGGACGCCGTGGCGGAGAAGATCGCCTGGATCAACGGGCTGGCCGCCGCCGAGGGACGTACGGTGCGGCACGGCATCCGCCTGCACGTGATCACCCGCGACACCAGCGAGCAGGCGTGGGCGCAGGCCCGCAGGCTGCTCGACGGCATCGACGAGGCGACCGTGGAGAAGGTGCAGGCGGGCCTGCACCGCAGCGAGTCCGAGGGGCAGAAGCGCATGCTCGCCCTGCACGGCGGCAAGCGGGACCGCCTGGAGATCTATCCGAACCTGTGGGCGGGCGTCGGGCTCGTGCGCGGCGGCGCGGGCACGGCGCTGGTCGGCAGCCACACCGAGGTCGCCGACCGGATCGAGGAGTACCACCGGCTCGGGCTGACCGAGTTCGTGCTGTCGGGGTACCCGCACCTGGAGGAGGCGTACTGGTTCGGCGAGGGCGTGCTGCCGATCCTGCGCGAGCGCGGCCTGTGGCGGCATCCTGCCGAGTCCGGGAGCGCCGAGCCCGTGTCCGTCCCGTTCGCCACGGCGGGGGCCCGATGAGCGCGACAGCACAGGGCGCGACGGCACAGGACGCTGCGGCCGAGAGCGCATCGAGCGCGAGCGCGCCGGCCAAGGGCGCGCCGGCCGGGGACACGCCGGTCGAGGGTGCGCCGGGTGAGTCGACGCTGGCCGAGCTGCGGAAGCGGGCGGATGAGCTGCTTCCCGAACTGGCGGCGGGGGCCGCGCGGCGCGAGCTGGAGCGCGAGCTGCCGCACCGGGAGATCCGCGCGCTGGCCGACGCCGGCCTGCTCACCTTCCGCATCCCCGCCTCGTACGGCGGCGGCGGCGCGAGCGTGGCCGAGGTGTTCGATTTCCTCATCTCGCTGGCCGCCGCCGACTCCAACATCGCCCAGGCGCTGCGCCCCAGCTACGGCCGGGTCGAGCACCTGCTCGCCGCCCCGGAGGCCGACCGCGAGCGCTGGTTCCCGCGCTTCCTGGCCGGTGACGTGTTCGGCAACGCGGGCTGGGAGATCGGCGGGGCCAACGGCGAGGTGCGCACCCGCATCGACGGCGACGGCGTCGTCAACGGCAGCAAGTACTACAGCACGGGCGCGCTGTACTCCGACTGGATCAGCGCGTCGGCCGTGGACGACGCGGGCGAGCGGGTGTTCTTCACCGTGCCGCGCGACCGCGAGGGGCTTGAGCTGCTCGACGACTTCGACGGGATCGGGCAGCGGCTCACGGCCAGCGGGACGACCCTGCTGAACGGGGTCAAGGTGGCGCCGGAGGAGATCGCCGCGCGTCCCGGCGGCGGGGGCCGCTCCCCCGTCAGCGCGTTCATGCAGCTCTACCTGGCCGGCGTGCTGGCCGGGATCGCGAGGGGCGCGCTGGCCGACGCCGTCGCCTTCACCCGTGAGCGGGCCCGGCCGATCCAGCACAGCGGCGTCGCACGGTCGGTCGACGATCCGTACGTGCGGCACACCGTCGGCGAGATCTCCGCCCGCGCCTACGCCGCCGAGTCCGCGGTCCTGCACGCCGCGTCGGCGATCGACCGGGCGTGGGCGGGCGGGCTGGACTCCGGCCTGCTCACCGATGCGGCCGTGAAGGTCGCGCAGGCGCAGTTCGTCGCGGCGGAGTCGGCGCTGAAGGCGTCGGAGCTGGTGTTCGACGTGGGCGGCGGCTCGGCGGTCGCGCGCAAGCACAACCTCGACCGGCACTGGCGCAACGCCAGGACGGTCGCCAACCACAACCCGCGCGCCTGGAAGGCGGCCGTGGTCGGCGCCTACCGCCTCACCGGCGAGCAGCCGCCGGTCAACGGCCTGTTCTGAGCCGTTGCTCGCCTGAGCTCCGGCGGGTGACGGCCCCCACGGCAGGCCGTCACCCGCCGGTCCCGCATGTCGTACGGGGCCTCGCTGCGGACGCGCTCCCGCACCGGTCCCGCATGTCCTGCGGAGCCTCGTTGCGGACGCGCTCCCGCGCCGGTCACGCGTGCCCGGCGAAGCCTCGCGCGGCCCCTCGCACGCCCGGCGCGGCTTCGTGCGCGCCTGCGCGCCGTTCACGCGTGCGAAGGCGCACTCCCGGGCCGGTCAGGGGTGCCCGGTGGAGACGCTCGGGAACGGCAGGACGGGGAACGGGTTGTCGGGCAGGAGCAGCACCCGGCGGGCCTGGTCGGGCTGGCCCGCCGCGTCGAGGTGGAGCAGGGCGGCACCGATGCCGGCCGCGCCGACCATGTAGCCGGTGTCCGCGCTCACCTCGCCGGGCCGCACCCGGCGGTACGCCTGGTACCAGCGGTAGCCGCCCCCGTCGTGGTCGTCGGCCCTGGCGACCAGGTCGGCGGCGAGCGTACGGGCGAACTCCAGGCAGGAGGCGCGCCCGGTGATCGCCCAGAGCCCGACGAACAGCTCGACCAGGCCCGCCGTGCCGCAGCACTGGCAGGCCGAGTTCCAGTAGCCGGGGGTGCGGCGCGGCGGGGCCGCGCTGTCGACGACGCCGAGCGCGAGCCGTTCCATCCAGTCGAGGTCGTCGAGGTCGCCGGTCACCCGGTGGAGTTCGTAGAACATCCTGGCCACACCGGCCGCACCCGAGCAGAACCCGGCGTAGAACAGCTCCCCGGTCCTCGGCACGTGGTGCGGGACCAGCGCCCGCCCTTCGCCGGTGACGCTCACCTCGCGGATGAAGGCGGCGCCGCTGCGGGCGGCGCGCAGGAAGCGCTCGTCGCCGCTCACGCCGTACAGGCGGGCGAGGAGGAAGGCGATGCCGGCGGATCCGGTGAGGAAGCCGGGGGAGATCGCGTCGGACGGCAGGCCGTCGAGGCCGCCGTGCCGGCCTCCGGGGACCGGCAGTCCGGCGATGCGCAGGCCGGCCTCGACGGCGGCGGCCTCGTACGCGGGCTCGCCGAACCTGGCGGCGGCGCGCAGCAGGCCGAGTACGATGCCGCCGTCACCGCTCAGCGCGGGGTCGAACGTCCAGCCGGGGCCGTCCACGCGGGTGCGACCGCCGTCGACGATCGTCTCGGCGATGGCCGCCGCCTCGGCGTCGAGGCGTTCGTCGCCGAGCGCCCATCCGGCCTCCATGAGCGCGACCATGATGCCGGTGCGCCCGTGGTGCAGGCTCAGATCGTCCTCGCGCCGCCAGGTGGCCGCGAGCCACTGCGCGCCGCACCGGGCGTCCTCCAGGTAGGAGTCGTTGCCGGTGGCGGCGGCCAGTTCCAGGAAGAACAGCACGATCCCGGCAGCTCCCGAGTACAGGGATCGCGGTCGCGGGGGCACCGCCGACCTGCCGTGCCGGTCGGGGTTGGCCCGCCAGTGCCTGCCGTCCTCGTCGTCCACGGCGGCGGATCTGATCCAGCGCGCCGTGGAGAGGGCGGCCGTCATCGGAGAGTGGGCACGAGCACTCATGGGGCGCAGCTCGTCCAGGCTCATGACCGGACTCTGGCACACATAGGACACATTTCGCAGGCTTTTCCGATTATTTCCGTAGGTTTGATGGAGAAGGCGGCGGGCCTCGTCGTGGCCGCGCGCGCTCATAGAGCCGCCGGAGGGTGGTCGGCAATCACAGGTGCTTTCATCGCCGGCCCGCGCCTGTAAGTCTCGGTCGAGTCCTGAGCGGGCTTCAGTACCCGGTGCCACGAGTATAACCTATAAAGCTAGTAGGAATTGTTGACTTTGCTCGGAGGCCGCCGTAGCTTCACGGTCATGAAGCCTCCGACCAGGCGCCCGGCGTGGTGACCGCGGCGGCGCCGCCGCGGACGACCGTCCCCGGCGGCGCACCCGAGCCCGCCACCCGGCGACGGCGGACCGCGGCCCGCGGAATCCGGCCGCGCGCGTTCCCCGCCTGCTCCGCCCTGCGGGCCACCGTCAGCCACGCCGTCCGTCAAGCCGCCGGATGGCCGTCACAGAACAGGAGCGCACCATGTCCACGCCGACCGACACCCAGCTGAACCTGCAGCCGCTCGGACCGCACTTCGGCGCCCGCGTCGAAGGGCTCGACCTGGCGACCGCCTCCGACGAGGAGCTGGCCGCCGTACGCGCCGCGCTCGTGGAGCGCAAGGTGCTCTTCTTCTCCGGCCAGAACCTCGACGAGGACGGCCAGGTCGCGCTCGGCCGCCGGCTCGGCGAGCTGACCGCCTCACATCCGGTGGTCGCCGGCGTGGACGAGGCGCATCCGGAGATCTACGCGCTCGACAGCGCCGACGACGGCTTCGCCGACGTCTGGCACACCGACGTCACCTTCATGCCCCGGCCGCCGCTCGGCTCGATCCTGCGGGCCGTGATCCTGCCGCCCACCGGCGGCGACACGAGCTGGGCCGACAGCCAGCTCGCCTACGACTCGCTGTCCGCGCCTGTCCAGCGGCTGGCCGACCAGCTCACCGCCGTGCACGACGGCAACCGCGAGTTCGGCTACTACCTGGCCCAGCGGCGCGGCGGCAAGGGCAACGAGTGGGACGGCAAGGTCGTGACCCGGCTGGACCCGGTGGAGCACCCCGTCGTCCGCGTGCATCCGGAGACCGGGCGGAAGGGGCTGTTCGTCAACCCCGGCTTCACCTCGCACATCGTCGGCGTCTCCGAGGCCGAGAGCCGGCATCTCCTCGACCTGTTCTACGCCCACCTGACCAAGCCCGAGCACATCGTCCGCCACCGCTGGAGCCTCGGCGACGTCGCCATGTGGGACAACCGCAGCACGATCCACTACGCCAACCGCGACTACGGCACCGCGCGCCGGGTCATGCACCGCATCACGCTGCGCGGCGACCGCCCGTTCGGGCCGGCGTCCACGCCCGGCTGACGTCGGGGGGTGCGGACGAGCCTGCCTTGGAGGTGGCCGGCGGCGAGCAGCCGGTGCGCGCCGGCCACCGGCCCCGGCTGAGGCATGGGGCTGAGGGATGCGGCGGAGGCTCAGCGCGCGCCGGGCCGGGCGGACAGCAGAGCCGACAGCAGGGCCGTGCGCCGGAGCCCGACGTTGGCGCCGTCGCCGCGGCCGGGCGACATGGTGTGGACGGCGTCGCCGAGCAGGGTGACAACGGGTCCGTCCAGGGCCCCACGGGGCGGGCCGAGGCGATGGGGCCACCGAACGTGCCGGGCACGTCGGCGGCGGTGACGATCTCGCCGTCGCCGGATGCCCGGACTCGACCGTACGGGCGGCCGGCCCGTGCAGCTCGCGGGGCTCGGGCGGCGCGGGCCGCCGGCGGGTGGGGTGACGGCCCAGGAGAGGCAGCCGGGGATGTCGGTCAGGCGGGCTCGCGGTGCGATGCGGGCGGCGGCTTGTGCGGGAGGTTCAGCGATACGGCAGGTGGCCACCGAGAACGTGGCGCCGCCGGCCACGATGACGTGGAGCGGTGACCACCGCTCGGTACCGGTGGGCTTCGATGGTGTCAGGTCAACCTGACACCCGTGGGCGGTGTCCCCGCTCGGCTAAGGTGGCGGGCGTGAGCGCCAACACCGACCGCGGCACCGAGTTGCGGGAGAACCGGGCAACGTTCCCGGAGCGGGTCCGGCTCAAGGACGCGCTGGAGGCCGCGCGTACGGCCGGGCGGGGCGGGGAGGCGGCACGGCTGGAGGCACGGCTCGCCGAACTGCCGGAGATCGGCCCGCTGGAGGCGCTGCAGGCCAACGCCGGTCTCATGGGCATGCTCACCGCCCAGCGCTGGATCGCCATGCGCTCCGCCCAGCCAGAAGGCGCCGGCCCGGAGCAGATCGGCCGCGGGCTGGGCATCTCCAAGCAGTCGGCGTGGGAGTTCATGAAGCGCCGCATCGACGTCCGCGACAACGACTGAGACCCCGCGATGAACGAGCACTCCCCGGGAACGCCCGCCATGCGCAGCGACGCGCGCCGGAACTACGAGCGGCTGCTGCACGTGGCCGAAGACGCCTTCGCCAGGCAGGGCGTCAACGCCTCGCTGACCGAGGTCGCCAAGCGCGCGGGCGTCGGCATCGGCACGCTGTACCGGCACTTCCCCACCCGCGAGGCGCTGATCGACGCGGTGCTGCGCGAGCGGTTCGACCGGCTCAGCGCGCGGGGCGGCGAGCTGCTCGAGAGCCGCTCACCTGAGGACGCGCTGCTCGCGGCGAACTTCGCGGAGGGCGCGCCGCGTACCCGGGCGCTCGCGGTCTTCTCGTCGGTGTCCGGCCTGAGCCTGTCGGCCGGGCTGATCCTCGGCGGGCTGCTCACCTCGCTGGCGTCCTGGCGCTGGGTCATGTTCGTCAACGTGCCGGTCGGCGTGGTGATCGTGGCGCTCGCGCTGCGGTACGTGCGCCCCGTCGCGAAGCACCGGACCGGGCTCGACGTGGCCGGCGCGGTCCTCGGCACGGCCGGCATGACGGCGATGGTCTACGGCTTCGTCCGCGCGGGCGAGGCGGGATGGGGCGATCGGAGCGCGCTGGCCGCGCTCGCCGTCGCGCTCGTCGCGCTGGTCCTCTTCATGGTCGCCGAGGCGCGCGTGGCGCACCCGCTGCTGCCGCTCGGGCTGTTCCGCGACCGCAACCGCGCCGCCGCGTACCTCAACATGTTCCTGATCTCGGCGACCATGCTGGGGATGTTCTTCTTCCTCACCCAGTTCCTGCAGACCGTCGAAGGCTTCACCCCGCTGGCGACCGGGATCGCGTTCCTGCCGCTGGCCTTCACCGCGCTGGTCTCCGCACGCGCGGTGCCGTGGCTGCTGTCCCGGCTCGGTCCCAAGGCCGTCACCGCGTCCGGCACGGTGGCGATCGCGGCGGGCATCCTCTGGCTCACCCGGCTCTCCGCGATGTCCGGGTACGCCACCGGCATCGCCGGCCCGTTGATCCTCTTCGGCCTCGGCATCGGCATCACCTTCGTACCGCTGAACTCCTTCATCCTCGCCGGGCTGCGCCCGCACCAGACCGGCGCGGCCGCCGCGACCGTCCAGACCATGCAGCAGGCGGGCAGCTCGCTCGGGCTCGCCGTCCTCGTCACGGTGTTCGGCGCCGCCGTCCGCGACGCCGCCCCCGGCTCCCCCGCCGGCCTGGCCGACGCCATCGCGACCTCGTTCGCCGCGGCGAGCGCGTTCGCGGCCTGCGCGCTGGCCGTCGCGGTCATGGCGGTCCGCCGGCCCGGCTAGCCTCCATGATCCGCGGCGCCCACGACCGCGACGGGGCAGGGTGCGTTCAGCAGCAGGTCGCGGGCGATGCCCGGCCGGCCGGCCGGGGCGCGGCGAACCACCATGAGCGTGGCGGGCGGGTGGTCGGCGGCGGGCTCGATCCGCACGCCGGGATGGCCGCGCTCCCACTCCGTGAGGTCCGCCTCGGCGGCCAGGGCGACCTGCCGGAGCCGCGCCTCGTGGTAGGCGAACTCCAGGACGGCGGCGTCCGGCTCGGGGCCGGTGACGACGATCGGCCCGGGATTCTCGGGCAACGGCAGCGGTCCAGGCCCGCGGACGACGATGACGGGGCAGGCGGCGTGCGCGGCGGTGTACTCGGCGACCGACCCGACGACCGCGCGGGGCAGCGCGCCGAGCCCGCGCGAGCCGACCACGATCAGCTCGGCGTCCTTGGAGAGCTCGACCAGGCGCTCGGCGGCGGAGCCCTCGTACAGGTCGGTGTCGACCCGCAGGCCCTGGCTGGTCTGCCTGGCGCACTCGGCGCCGTGCCACATCACGTGCTCGGCCGCCTTGCCCAGGTGGGATTTGGCCTCCTCGTCCGCCTCACCGTACGGCCACTGCCAGGCGTGCACGACCAGCAGCGGCAGCGTGCGCAGCTCCGCCTCGTCGAGCGCCCAGTCCAGGGCCTGCATGGAGAAGTCCGAGCCGTCGTAGCCGAGCACGACATGTCCGGCCATCACGCACCTCCTCCGTGGCGCCGCGCGGGTCGTCTCACTCGTGGCGTCATGTCAGGACATCGGAGAGCGGGCGGCGCGGCATGTCCCTGACGTCGTCGAAGGTGACGCCGAGCCTCATGATCATCTGTGGGTGCTCCCCCGACAGCAGCTCCCGCCGCAGGAAGTCCCGCAGCGGGTCCATCTCCAGCGCCTGGGTGTGGAAGGCGGCGCTCACGCCGTACGCGGAGGCGTGCAGCAGGACGTGCTGCAGCGCCTGGCCCGCGGCGATCCAGTCGGCGCGGCCGTCGCCCCGGGTGGTGAGCACGGCCACCACGCCCGTCTCCGTCTCGGCGGGCGCGCCCTCCGTGCCCCAGCCGTGCCGCCAGGCGTAGTGGCGCTGCGGGAAGTCGGGCTCGGTACGTGCGGGTTCGCGCGGGTAGGCGGTGGCGGGCACACCGTCGGCGCGGTTGCTGCCCGGCGGGCGCGCCCAGGCGATGACCTCCAGGTCGAAGCGCCGATCCCGCCGCTGCACGCCCTGGGCCGCCTGGGTGAGCCCGGCGATGACGCGGATCGCCTCCGGATCGCGTACGGGCGTCAGCCGCGCGCCCTCCTCCGTGGCGCTCCTGGCCAGCGCGTCGATCAGCCGGTCGGGCACCGGCATGGCGGCGAAGCCGGCCCGGTGGGTGCGGCGCCGCTCGATCTCCCCGCAGAGCATCCGCGTGGACTCGTCCGCCTCGATCTTTTCGCCCAGCGCGATCGTGGCCAGCAGGGCCGGACGGTCGGGGTCGGGCAGGATCCGTACGACGGGTTCGTAGCCCTTGCAGCGCAGCACCGTGCGGATCGTGAACAGCGCGGCGCCACAGCTGATCAGCAGCTCCCTGCCGGAGGCGTCCTCGGCGGTCAGCCGCCTCGCGGTGTCGGCGCGCAGCGCGATCTCCTCGCCGGAGACGGCGAACGTCCAGGGCTGGGTGTTGTGCACGGACGGCGCCCAGCGGCCGGCGTCCACCGCGGCCTCCAGTGCCTGCTTCGGCGATCGGGTTCTCATGGCTGCCTCCAAGGTCGATGGCCTGCCGCTACAGCAGCGGGGGCAGGGCCATGAGGTCGTCGTCGTCGAAGCTGACCTCGCAGACCACGTCCACCACGCCTTCGACGCCGCGTACGGCCTCGGCGACCGCGATGACCTGCGACCTGCGCCGCACCCGGCCGCCGAGCCGCACCACGCCCCCGTCGATCCGGACCGTGAACGTGCCGTCCTCCGGCAGCACGGCCCGCACGTCCCGCTCCAGTTCCGCGGCCGGGCGGGTGAAGACGCGCAGCACGTCGCGCTGGTGCAGGGTGCCGACGATGCGCCCGGTCTCCGGATCGACGACCGGGAGCTGCTTGACCTGTTTGGCGTGCATGAGCCGGGCCGCGTCCCGCACCCTGGTCTCGGGGGTGACGGTGATCGGCGGTGCGGTCATCAGCTCGCCCGCCGTCACGCCTGCGGCCTTGTCGTACTCGCGGCGCTGCGTACGCGACTCGAACATCGACACGCCATGCCGCACCGGGTCGATCTCCTTGAGCATCAGATCGGTCTCCGACACCACGCCGATCGGGCGCCTGTTCTCGTCGATCACGGTGACCGCGCCGACCGCGTAACGCCGCATCGCGGCCACGATCTCCGCGAACGCCGCATCGGGCAGCACGGCGATGGCCACCCGGCCCATGACGTCCTTGACCAGGATCGACATGACGTCCACCTCGCTTCCACGTCCTACGTTCCCTCGTCCTCGCCTGCCCCGTGAGCGGCGAACGACCCCGATCGGAGGGACGAAGGTCCCGCACCCCGCCCGGCTCCTAGCGGCGCCTGCCGGGCAGCAGGGGTTCGAGGCGGAACATCCCGGTGATGATCTCGCCGGGCTCCTCGACGTCACGGATGCGCCCGGCGACGGCCGACAGCACGTCGCGCGCCGTCACCAGGCCGATCAGCCCGTCTTCCGACAGCACCGGCACCGCGTCGCAGCAGGTGTCGACCATGAGGGCGGCGATCCTGGTCAGCGGCGTGTCGGGGCGCACCCGGGGCAGCGGCACGCGTTGCAGCAGCGAACGTACGGGGCGGGTGGACTGCTTGTCCGGCTCGCACGTCCAGGAGGAGGCGAGCCGCTCGCGGGTCAGGATGCCCAGCACGTGACCGTCCTCCACGACGGGCAGGTGGTGCACGCCGGCGCGGCGCATCAGTTCCCAGGCCATCAGCGGCGACTCGTCGGGCGCGACGACCACCAGGATCCGGCTCATGGCGTGCGCGGCGGTCATCGACTCGACGTTCACGGCCCCTCCTCAGCGCGGCGCACCACCGCGACGGCGCGGCGCGCGTGGTGGAGCACGCCCCTGCTGACCGAGCCGAGCAGCAGCGAGCCGATCGGTCCCCTGCCGTGGGTGCCGACGACCACCAGGTCGAAGTCGGCGCCGGTGAGGGCGTCCACGGGGTGCGCGCACGGGATGTCCGTCACCGTCCGCACCTCGGGGTGCTCGGCCTGCCAGCGCGCGGTGCGGGAGCGGACCATCTGCTGCACGGAGTCGCGGATCGTGTCGGCCTCGTACGAGATCTCGGGCGCGAAGGCGTGCACCGGGACCTGCCAGGCGTGGATCAGGTGGAGAGTCGCGCCGCGCAGGGCGGCCTGCTCGAAGGCGTACGCGATCGCCGGTTCGCTGTGCTCGGAGTCGTCGACGCCGACGGCGATCTCGCCCGACGGCTCGCCGGGCTCGGTGCGCACCACCACCACCGTGCACGGGGCGTGCACCGCCAGCCGCGTGCTCACCGAGCCGAGCATGGCCCGGGCGAAGCCGCCGAGCCCCCGGTCGCCGATGACGAGCTGATCCGCCTCGCGCGCCTGGTCGAGCAGGACGGCGGCGGGCACGCCTTCGATGACCTTCGTGGTGATCCGCACCTCGGGCTGCCGGGCGCGCGCGGCCGTCTCCGCCTGCTTGACCACCTTCTCCGCCGCGCGCATCAGGATGTCCTCGGGCTCGATGGGGACGGCCACCCCGGCGATGGCGTACGGCCCGCGGTCGAGCACGTGCACGATGCGAAGCTCGGCGCCCGTGCGCCTGGCGTCGTCAGCGGCCCACTCCACCGCCGCGGTGGCGGGTGCCGAGCCGTCGGTGCCTGCGATGACGAGTCCCCCCATGGACACCCTCTGACCAGCGGCCATCCCGGCAAACCCGGCGCGGTGCAAGCATGGCGGGGCCGAGCCTTTACCGTCCCGTGAGGCTCGCGACCGCGTACCTGGGCAGCCGTTTCTCAGCCGGGCACGCGTGAGGAGGAGTGGAGTGAGCCGACCGATCGTAGTGGGCGTGGACGGCTCCACGCCGTCCCACGCGGCCGTGGAATGGGCGGCCGCCGACGCCCGGCGCAGACGCCTGCCGCTGCGCCTGGTGCACGTGTGCGAGCAGCGGCGGGGCAGCGCCGAGGGCCTGAAGTACTGTGAGGGCACGCTGGAGGCCGCCGCCGACCGGGCGCGCGCGGCGGGCGCGCAAGAGGTGGTCAGCGAGCTGCTCGAAGGCAACGTGGTGGAGGCGCTGCTCGGCCAGGCGGTGACCGGCGACTGCGTCGTGCTGGGCAGCCGGGGCGTCGGCGGGTTCGCGGGGCTGGCGCTCGGCTCGGTCGGCCTCGCCGTCGCCGGGCACGCCGAAGGGCCTGTCGTCGTCGTACGCGCGGGCGCGGAGACGGCCGGGCACGGCAAGATCGTGGTCGGCGACGACGGCTCCGACACCGCGCGCGAGGCCCTGCGCTACGCCGTCGAGCAGGCCCGCGCCCGCGACGCGACCTTGCTGGTCGTGTACGCCTGGTCGCAGCCGATGCTGGCCACCTACGGGCCGCAGTTCACCGACCTGTTCACCGACACCTTCGACGAGGACCGCGATGCCGCGCAAGAACGCCTGGACATCTGGGCGAGCGAGTACCCCGACGTGCGGTTCGAAGGGTCGCAGGTGCGGGCGCACCCGGTCGCCGCGCTCGCCGACGCCTCCGCCTCGGCCGAACTCGTCGTGGTCGGCTCGCGAGGACGGGGCGGCTTCGCCGCCGCCGTACTGGGCTCGGTGAGCCACGGCCTGCTGCACCACGCGGTGTGCCCGGTCGCGGTGGTACGTCCGCGTACGGCGTGAGGGCGTCGTGCGGGGACGCCGCGGCGCTTCGGCACGAGCGCTCGACGCGGCGCGTTGGCGCGAGCGCTCGACGCGGCGCTTCGGCGCGAGCGCTCGACGTGGTGGGAAGGCGGGGTGCGGTCAGGCCGACGGGCTCGGGCCGTTGACCACGGCCACCGGGCAGTGCGCCCGGTGCAGGACGCTGTGCACGACCGAGCCGAGCCGCCCCGGCGGCAGCCCGGTGAGTCCCACCGCGCCCACGACCACGAGATCGGCCGCGCGCGATGCCGCCGACAGGGCCGCTATCGGATGCTCGAAGCTCAGCGACACCGACAGCTCCACGCCGGGGTGCGTGTCCCGCCACTCCCCCAGCCGCCGGGCGATCTCATCGCCGTCGTCCACCGTCATCAGCGGGCCGAACCCGGCGGGATGCGGAGCGGCGGGCGGGCAGCGCAGGCCGTGCAGCGCGAGCAGGCGGGTCCGGCGGGCGACGGCCTGCTTGGCGGCGTACTCCAGGGCCCGCTCCGCCGCCGGTGAGCCGTCGAAGCCCACGACGACGTCGCCGCCCGGCGCGCGCGGCATCCGCCTGACCACGACCACAGGGCACGCCGCGTGCCCGGCCAGGCCGATCCCGACCGAGCCCAGCACCAGGCCGGCGAACCCGCCCAGTCCCCTGCTGCCCACCACCACGGTGTCGGCCGACTCCGACTCGGTCACGAGCCGTTCCGTCACCGCCCCCGTGATCAGCGCCGTCGAGATCGGCGTCTCCTGCGCCATGTCGCGGGCGCGCGCGGCGGCGTCGGCGAGCATGCTCTCGCACCGTGCGGTCATGGTGTCGGTCTCGACGGAGGCGTCCATCGGGTGTTCGGCGCACCAGGGTTCGCGTACGTGGACGATCCGCAGGCCCAGCCCCCGGCGGGCGGCGTCCTCGGCCGCCCAGCGGAGCGCCGACCACGCCGTACGCGAGCCGTCGAAGCCGACGACGGTCGATGCGGGCATCTTGCGCCTCCTCCCCCGAGGCGGTGCGTGCGCGGCATCCCGCACGCCCGCGTCCTCCGCGTCAGCGTCCCTCCGCGTCAGCGTCCTGTACGCCGGGCGCCGACGCCGACGCGTTCCACCGCCGGCTGGGCGGCCCGGCCTTGCGGGCGTGCCGGTCGCAGTTACGCACGGCCTTATCTGCCCATTTCCCCAGGTGGCGGGCAACTATCCGCTTCCGGCGGCGTACCGGCGCGTCAGTGGCCGTCCTTGAGTGCGCGCAGGATGGCGGCCAGGCCGTACTCGAAGGCGCGCTCCACGTCGCCGCCCATCCGGAACAGGCCGTTCAGCTCCATGTCGATGAAGCCGGTGGCCCAGGCCGTGACCGTACGCGCGGCCTCCAGGGCGTGCTCCTCCCCCGCCAGCCGCCCGGACGCCTCCAGCACCGGTGTGATCAGGCGGACGAGCGCGTCGCGCGGCGCCTCCGGCGCGAACATCAACCGGAACCCCTCCGGATGGGCGTGGGCGAAGCGCCGGTAGGAGCGCACCAGCTCCTCCAGCGATCCGTCGGTCGCCTCGCCCTGGGCGACCAGGTCGTTGATGGTGGCCTCGGCGACGGCCCGCAGCAGGTCCGCGCGGTTGCCGACGCGCTTGTACAGGGATGGGGCCCGCACTCCCACCCGCTCGGCCACGCTCTGCATCGTCAGTCCCTGGCGGCCGACCTCCTCCAGCAGCTCGCGTCCGGCAGCGACGATCTTGCTCAGGGAGGTCTTCTCGGGAGTGGGCACCCGTAACAACCCTTCTGATAGCTATTGACGTTAGCCATGATGGCTAATTACCTTAGCTATCAAGGTAGCCCGTTCGGGGCTCGGAAGAGAAGGCCCACATGCGACTCGCACCCCATCTGCACCGGCTCGGCGACGACATCGTGGCGTGCTACCTCATCGACACGCCCGAGGGCATCACGCTGATCGACGCTGGCCTGCCCGGCCACTGGCAGGACCTGCAGCAGGAGCTCCACGCCATCGGCAAGACCGTGGCCGACATCCGCGGGCTCATCCTGACGCACGGCGACTCCGACCACATCGGCTTCGCCGAACGCCTGCGCAGCACCCACGGCGTGCCGGTGTTCGTGCACTCCGGCGACGCCGTACGGGTCCGTACGGGCGAGAAGCCCAAGGTCTCCACGCCGCCCATGCGGATCGGCCCGACGATCCAGTTCTTCGCGTACGGCCTGCGCAAGAACGGCCTGCGCCCGAAGTACGTCCGCGAGGTCATCGAGGTCAACGACGGTGACGTCCTCGACCTGCCCGGCAGCCCGAAGATCATCGCTCTGCCGGGGCACTCGCCGGGGAGCGTGGCGATCCACGTGGAGATCGCCGACGCGGTCTTCGTCGGTGATGCCCTCACCACGCGGCACGTCCTCACCGGCCGCGTCGGCCCCCAGCCCGCGCCCTTCACCGACGACCCGGCCATGGCGCTGTCCTCACTCGAACGGCTCGCCGGCCTGAAGGCGTCCTGGGTCCTGCCCGGCCACGGCGCCCCCTGGCAGGTCTCCCCGGACGAGGTGGCCGAAACCATCAAGAAGGCCGCCGCAGCCCGGTGACAACCGACGCAACCTGCAGACGACTCGGCCCGAGCCGCCAACGCCCGGCTCGTGCTGACGACGACTCGACGGCTCGGGCGGAACACGGCAACGCCTCCGGCGGACGGCGGCCTGGACTCGAAGGTGTGACGGCTCGCGCGGTCTGAGGGTGGCAGCGGGAGGGCGGCCCGAGGCGGGTCTCCGTCCTCGGGCCGCCCCGCTCAGCCGGCGATCACCGGGGCGCTGTCCTCCGCAGGCGGCGCCTCCGCCTTCGGCTTCTCGCGGCGAGACGTGAGGAGGCCGGCCAGGTGAGCGGCGATGGCGGCGATCGTGGGTTGCTGCCAGAGCAGGGTCGCGGGGAGGCGGCAGCCGAAGCGGCGTTCCAGGCGGCGGCGGACCATGACGGTCATCACCGAGTCCAGGCCCTGCTCGACGAGGGGACGACGGATCGCGAGAGCGTCGGGGGTGAGCCGCATGACGGCGGCGATCTCCGCGCGGACCTCGGGCAGCACGCGTTCGCGCAGCGCCTCGGGCGGCAGTCCGGCGAACGACTCGGCGGGGCCGCCCAGGTCGTCGTCGGCGGGGGCGGGGGCGTCGATCACCGGGTAGCGCAGGCCCGTGAGGTGGCCGAGCACGCGGCCGTCCACGTCGGCGATCAGCGCCCGTACGGTGTCGCCGGCCGCCGGATCCATCGCCGCCTCGATGATCACCGCGGCGGGCGGGGTGCCGGTCAGCACGACCTCGTCGATGCGTACGACCATGCGCAGCACCGGGTCGCCGGGGAACACACAGGGCGCGACCGACATGGCCGCATCCAGCGCCGGTGCCCAGCTCCCCGGCCCCTCCGAGTTCCTGCCTCTCCCTGCGACGGTGCGGACCGTGGCGCGGAGGATGCCGTCGCCGCCCAGCAACGTGTCGATGGTCCAGTCGAAGCCCGTCGAGGGCACGCCGACCGAGGCGAGGCGCTGGTGTACGTAGCCGGGGTCGAGGGGGCGCAGGGCGCCGGGGTCCGGGAGGACGTCGGGTTTGGCGGGGCGGGCGGGGGCGACCTGGGCGCCCGCGTGGACCAGCCAGGCGGGTTCCGGCTCGCCGGGGGCGGCGGGGGTGCGGGCGGCGAGACGGACGGCCGGGGGTTCGTGCACGACCTGGATCTCCCGGCGTTCGGCGGTCATCAGCGGATGGAGCATCTCGACGCCGGTCAGCGTGACGTCCTCCTCCGGCGACCGGGCGGCCGCCCGCAGGAACGTGTTGACCAGGACGGCGGCCGGCACGATCTCGACGCCGTTGAGCGCGTGGCTGCCCGGGTAGGGCCGGTCGGCGTCCTGGAGGCTGGTCCGCCACACGCGGGTGCCGCTCCCGGCGATGCTGGTCGCGGCCCCGAGCAGGGTGAAGGAGGCGGGGTTGTGGCCGGGCCGGTCGTTGAAGGTGGAGGGGTCGCGCCAGTGGCGGCGACGCTGCCAGGCGTACGGGGGCAGGGTGACGAGCCCGCCGGACGGGTGGAGCCGCCGCCAGTCCACCTCGACGCCGTGGCAGTGGGCGGTGCCGACCGCGACGTGGAAGGCCGGCAGCTCGGGCTGGTTGCGGCGCAGGGTGGTGCCGACGAAGACGTCCTCGTACCCGTGTTCGGACAGCGTCTCGGTGACGGAGTGCGCGACGACGGGGTGCGGCGAGATCTCCAGGAACACGCGGTGTCCGTCCTCGGCGGCGGCCGTCGTGGCGGCGGCGAGGCGTACGGGGTCGCGCAGGTTGGCCGCCCAGTACGCGCCGTCCAGCACGGGCGTGGAACGGGGATCGGGCAGCGTGGTCGTGTACATGGGGATGCGCGGCGCGCCGAAGGCGAGGCCGGCGGTGGCGGCGGCCAGCTCGGCGGCGAGCGGCTCCATGTGCGGGCTGTGGAAGGCGACGTCGGAGGCCACCCGCCGGACCACGACGCCCTCGGCGGGCCACTCCTCCAGCACGGCCTCGACGGCGGGCAGATCGCCGGAGAGCACGGTGGATCCGGGCGCGGACGCGATGGCCGCCACCAGGTCGGTACGCCCCGCGAGCCGTTCCGACGCCTCCTCGAACGACAGCCCGACCATGACCATGCCGCCTTTGCCCTCGGCCCGGCGCAGCAGCCGGGAGCGGCGGCAGATGAGGCGGGCCCCGTCGGCGACGCTCAGGGCTCCGGCGGTCACCGCGGCGGCGATCTCGCCGACGGAGTGCCCGATGACGGCGACGGGAGCGACGCCGCAGGCGTTCCAGAGCCGGGCGAGGCCGAGCTGCATGACGAAGATCATCGTCTGGACGCGGTCGATGGAGCCGAGGTCGCCTTCGGACAGGACCTGGCGGGGCGAGAACCCGATCTCCTCGGCGAAGATCGGCTCGACCTCGTCGACCAGGGCGGCGAACTCCGGCACGGCGAGCAGCTCGCGTCCCATGCCGCGCCATTGGCAGCCCTGCCCGGAGAACACCCAGACCGGCCCCGGCCCGAGGTCGGGCAGCACATCGCCGGTGATGACGGTCTCGGCGGGCACGTCGTCAGCGAGCCTGCGCAGGGCGGCGGCGAGCTCGTCCCGGCCACCGGCCGCCACGACGGCCCGGCGGGCCAGGTGGGTACGGCGCAGCGCCAGCGTGTGTCCCAGCGACGCCAGGTCGAGCCCGCCGTCCACGTGGTCGGCGAGCCTGCCCGCGTACTGGCGCAGAGCCTGCCAGGATGCCGCCGACAGCGGGTAGAGCCGCTCCCCCGTCTGCTCTTCCACCGGCCGCTCGGGAACGACGGGGGCCTGTTCGAGCACGATGTGGGCGACCGTGCCGCCGTACCCGAAGCTGGAGACGCCGGCCCTGCGCGGGTGGTCGCGGCGCGGCCAGGCGGTGGGCTCGGTCACCACGCGCAGACCCGAGCCGTCCCACGGGATGGCCGGGTTGAGGGTGGTCAGCACGGTCGGCGGGATCTCGCCGCGGTCGAGCGCGAGCACGGCCTTGATGACGCCGGCGATGCCTGCGGCCCCTTCGAGGTGGCCGATGTTGGACTTGACCGAGCCGATGAGGCAGGGGTCGCCGGGCGGGCGGCCCGCGCCGTAGACGGCGGACAGTGCGGCGGCCTCCAGCGGGTCGCCGAGCCGGGTGCCGGTGCCGTGCGCCTCGACGTAGTCGATGGTGGACGGCTCGACGCCCGCCTGGCGGCAGGCGCGCAGCATCACGTGTTCCTGGGCCTCGCCGCAGGGCGCCATGATGCCGTTGGTGTGGCCGTCCTGGTTGACGGCGCTGCCGATGACGAGCGCGAGCACGCGGTCGCCGTCGCGCCGGGCGTCGGCCAGCCGCTTGAGCACGACCACGCCGCAGCCCTCGCCGCGTCCGTAGCCGTCGGCTGCGGCGTCGAACGACTTCGAACGCCCGTCGGGCGCCAGCGCCCCCGCGGTGCCGAGCGTGAGGGTCTGGCCCGGCGTGGCCAGCAGGTTGACGCCGCCGGCCAGGGCGACGTCGCTCTCGCCGAGCCGCAGGCTCTGCGCGGCGAGGTGGAGCGCGACCAGCGACGCCGAGCAGGCGGTGTCGATCGCCATGCTGGGGCCGCGCAGGTCGAGGGAGTAGGAGACGCGGTTGGCGACGGCGCAGGTGGCGGCGCCGATCCCGGTCCACGCCTCGATCTGGGGCAGGTCTTCGAGCAGCCGCCCGCCGTAGTCGGCGGTGCACACGCCGATGAACACGCCGGCGTCGGTGCCGGCCAGGGTGTGCGGCGGCAGTCCCGCGTGTTCCAGCGCCTCCCATGCGGTCTCCATGACCAGGCGCTGCTGCGGGTCCATCAGCTCGGCCTCGCGGGGCGACAGGCCGAAGAACTCGGCGTCGAAGCCTTCGATGTCGCGGAGGAAGCTGCCGTAGCGTACGGCGTCGCGCAGCGCGGCGGCGTCTTCGGGGCTGCGCCGCTCGTACGGGCGCCAGCGGCCGTCGGGCAGCGGCCCGGTGGTGTTCCGGCCGGCGCGCAGCAGGTCCCAGAACTCATCCGGCGCCTGCACGTCTCCTGGCAGGCGGCAGCCGATGCCGATCACCGCCACTGGTTCCTGCCGGGCTGCGCGGGGGCTGTCGGCCATGCGCGTCGGTTTCCCTTCGATGTGTCGCGATGTTCAGGCCCACTGAGGGGTGTCGATGATCTCGATGACGGCGCCGGAGACGGTCACGCCCGGCCCGGTGCCGAGCATGAGCAGGTGGTCGCCGGGGCCGAGCCGCCCGGTCAGCAGCAGGTGGTCGAGTGACAGGACCTGGTCGGCGGCGCCGCAGTGGCCGATGGTGCGGCCGTAATCCCAGGTGGAGCGGGACATGGGCAGGTCGAGCAGGGCCATGCAGCGCTGCTCGACGATCTCTTTGGAGTAGTTCATGAACGCCACGCGGGTGAGGTCGGCGGGCGTGATGCCGCTTTCCGCGAGCAGCCGTTCGACGACCTCCTCCAGCGCCCGCTGGATGGAGAAGAGCGCGGCGGTGGCCTCGCCGGTGGGCATGATCTGCTGCCGGAACTGCTCGTTGCGTGCGGTGAAGCTCATCTTCCTGCCGACGGTGACGCCGGGCGGGAAGAGCGGCTCGCTGCCTCGGTGCAGCTCTTCGGCCTCGGTGACGGTCGTGGTGCAGATCGACGCGAGGCGCGCGAAACCTGGCTCCCTGCTGAGCACGAGCGCGGCGGCGGCGTCGCCGCCGATGTAGCCGGGGCCCATGCGCCAGCGGTCCATGAGCGGGGTGCCGTAGTTGTCGGCGGCGACCAGCAGGGCGGCGGGCCGGCCCGGGCCGGCTTTGAGGTGTCCTGCCGCGAGCTCCATGGCGATGAACATGCCGTTGCAGCCCTGCCGGATCTCGGTGGCCAGGGCGTCGCCGCCGACGAGGTGGCGCTGCAGGTAGGAGTGCGGGGGCCAGCCGTCGGGGCCCTGATGCCAGGTGGAGGCGTACAGCAGGAGGCCGAGGTCGCCCGGCGCGCGGCCGCTGCGCTTGAGGGCGCTGCGCGCGGCGTGCAGGGCCATCTCGGGGGCGGGCAGGTCGCCGGCCACGGCCGCTCCGGCGAGCTGGTGCAGGTCGGCCTCCCCGGCCGGGTACCAGCCCTTGGCGACGGCCTTCTCGACGCTGACGACGGTGCGCGGGACGAAGGCTCCCACGCCGGCGATGTAGGTGTCGGCGTACCGCATGAACGCTCCCCCGCTAGACGGCTTCGAGCTCGGCGACCATCGCGACGATGGTGGCGACGTCGCGGAAGTTCTCGGGGTCGAGCTTGGCGGCGGGCACGGCGATGCCGAGGTCCTTGCGGAGGTAGGTGAGCAGCCGCGCGGTGCGCAGCGAGTCGAGCAGCCCGGAGGACAGCAGCGGGGTGTGCGCGTCGATGGTGAGGTCGTCGCCGTCCTGGACGAGGTTGTCCTGGACGAACGCGACCAGCTTGCCGGTGAGGTCGTCGGTCATGCGCGTGCTCCTTGCGTGACGGGGCTGGGTGACAGGACGCGGAAGGCCGCCGCGGCGACGGACGTGCCGGAGCCGAACCCGACCGCGAGCAGGTGGTCGCCGGGCTTCAGCGCACCGGTCGCGAGCAGGTGCTCGAAGGCGATGAACTGGTCGGCGGCGCCGCAGTGGCCGACGCGCCGCCCGTACTCCCAGGTCGTCTGGTCCTCCTCGATGCCCAGCCAGGCCATCTGCCCGTCGAGGTCCTCGCGCCTGCCGTGCGGGAACGCCACCCGCGTGATGTCGCCGAGCGTGATGCCGGCCTCGTCGAGGGTCTGCTCGACCTGCTGCATCATCGTCTTCTGGATGGTCAGGTGGATGCCGGTGCCCTGCTTCTTGAGCAGCTGCTGCCGGAACTCCTCATGCCGGTCGGAGAAGCTGAGCCCGCGCCCGACGGTGGCGTCCGGCGGGAACAGCGGGTACGCGCCGGCGTTGACCGCGTCGGCCTCGGGGATCACGGCGACGTTGACCGACAGCAGTTCCGCCATGCCGTAGTCCTTGCCGAGCACGAGCGCGGCCGCGGCGTCGCCGATGAGCGCGCCCGGCGTCATCCGCCAGCGGTCCACCAGCGGGGTGCCGTGGTTGTCGGCGGAGACGACCATGGCGGTCTCGCGCGCGTCGTCGGCCCGCAGGTAGCTGGCCGCCAGCTCCAGCGAGCTGATCATGCCGACGCAGCCCGCCCTGATCTCGAACGCGGGCACGCCGCCGCCGAGCAGGTGCTGCTGGAGGTAGTGCTGGGGCTGCCAGCCGTTGGGGCCCTGGTGCCAGACCGACGCGTAGAGCAGCAGATCGAGCTCGCGCGGCGCGGACTCGCCCCAGCGGTCGTAGGCGTCGAGCACGGCGAGCCGCGCCATCTCGGGTGCGGGCATGTCACCGGCGACGGCCGCGCCGAGCTGGCGGAACCGCTCCGCCTCCTCCGCCGGGTACCAGCCCTCGCGTACCGCGTGCTCGACGCTCACGCTCTCCGGCACGTGGACGCCGATGCTTCTGACGTAGATGTTCGAGATGCGCACACGTCCCCTTCACTCATCGACGATCCCGGACGGCGGCCTTCTGACAAGCGGAAGGCGACCGCTGTGAAATGGCGGGGGCCCGGGGATTTCAAGGGCCCGTCCGGCGGGCGGGAAACCGCGAAATAGGCCGGCGGGCCGATTTCACGGCAAGGATAGGGGCGGCCTGCCGAACGAGGCAATGGTGATGTCCAGCATTTGGTCGGCGACATATCGTGACCGCCGCGCGCCCGAACGTGTTGAATTGCGGAAATCCGATTTTCCACAGGGGTCGTTGAAATTTCACCGAGCGGAATTCGGCGGAAGGAATGCATGCGGCGGCGGGCGCGCGCCTTTAGGCGCGCGCCGTTCACCTGGCGGGCACTCAGGAGGGCGCCGTGGTGCAGGTGATGCCGTTCACCTTGAACTCGGCCGGTCGCTCGTTCGAGCCGGTGGCGGTCGCCGAGAAGCCGAAGCTCTGGCTGGAGCCGGGGCCGATGTAGGAATTGTGGCCGTCGTCACGGGCGACCACCTGGGCGCCGGTCTGGGTCACGACGGCGTTCCACGCGTCGGTGATCTGCTGGTCGCCCGGCCAGATCCAGGTGACGGTCCAGCCGGAGACGGGGGTGGTGCCGGTGTTCCTGACGGTCACGCTGCCGTTGAACGCGCCGTTCCATGCGCCGGTGGAGTAGGAGACCTCGCAGGAGGTGCCCATGCGCAGCCCGCCGCGCAGGAACGTGACGAAGTTGGGCCAGGTCGGGTTGAGCGTGCCGGTGCCGGCGGTCTCGCCGCAGTCGGCCGTGGTGCGCACGGTCTCCGAGCCGTAGTGGGCGGGATCCATGATCTGGTCCATCATGTGGTCGGCCCCGGGCACCGAGACGAACGTGGCGCGGCCGCATTGCGCCTTGACGCGCTCGAAGAGCAGCACGCTCTGCCCGTGCGGCACCAGGAAGTCGGCCTGGCCGTGCAGGAACAGCAGCGGCGGGTCGTTCGCGTCGACGTACGTCATGGGGTTGGCCTGCGCGACCTTGTCGGGGCAGGTCTGGATGGCGCAGCCGACCAGCAGGGACTCGGGCGAGGCGGGCGAGTCGTGGTCGAGGCCGCCGCCCGGCAGGTTCTGGGCGTTCATCTGCAGGAAGTCGGTGGGGCTGTAGAAGGCGAGCCCGGCCTGCACGGCGCTGGAGACGCCGGTGACGTCGATGTCGCCCTCCAGCGCGGCGACGCCGCCGGAGAAGACCGTCATCTCCGTCAGCCAGCCGCCGGATGAGTCGCCGGCGATCGCGAAGCGGTTCGGGTCCAGCCCGTACGTGGCGGCGTTCGCGCGCAGCCATCGGATGGCCGCCTTGATGTCGTGCACCTGGGCGGGGAAGGCCGCCTGGGCGCTGCTGCGGACGCTGACGCCGGCCACGGCGAAGCCGAGCGGGCCGAAGACGTCGGCGATCGCGTCCGCGCCCTCCTTGCCGTCGTCGCTGCTCCAGGCCGAGCCGGTGTGCCAGATGAGCAGCGGCCTCGGGGTGGTGCCGGCGTCCGGGAGGTAGAGGTCGAGCAGGTGGCCCCTGCTGCCGGTCGGCTGCGCGGGCGCATAGGCGATGTCGGTGATGACCTGCGCGGCCTGGGCCGGCCGGGAGAAGGCCGCGGAGAGGCCGACGGCGGCCAGCAGCGCCATCGCCATGCAGACGATCACGGCCGTGCGGGGTCGAGCGTGCATGGTGCGGCTCCGGATGATCGGCTCACTCGATAGGGGCGGGGCGACGATATGACACCAGAGCGAGAATGGTCAAAGATCTCCGCCTTGCACGCTAATAAGGCAAGAAAACGCCATAAAGCGAACTTAGTGGGCACAGAGCGCCAAGATCAGCACGGGCGCGCACAGGCGGTCGGATACCCGCCCCCGAGGCATTTCCAGGCCGTTATGACACGACGGCCGGACACCCCGAAAAGTGACGCCCGCATCACCCGTGGTGATCACGCCAGAAAAAGCGCGTGAATAGCCGCTGTCGAATCGGCTCTGACAATTCTCACGGCGCTCGGTAAGTGATAATGTCCGGCGTCACGACCCCCAGCCCCAGGAGGACGAATGCGTAAGGCACGCGCTGTTGTCTGCACCACCGTGACGGCGCTCGCGATGTCGCTGACCATCGGCGCCGCGCCGGCGCAGGCCGCCGACCGGCTCGTCGGCGTCTTCAAGCACTACGCCGACTGCGAGCGGGTGGGTCACCAGGGCATCACGCAGGACTGGTGGCAGGACTACTCGTGCGTGTGGGAGAGCCGCTACCGGTACTTCTTCCTCTACGCCTGAACACACTTCTTCCTGTACGCCTGACACGCGCACGCCCCGCGCACGCCCGGCGGCCTCACGGTTCACGCCCGACACACGCCCGCCGACCCCGGGTCCACGCCCGGCACGCGCACGCCCGCCCGGGGTCCACGCCCGGCACGCGCACGCCCGCCCGGGGTCCACGCCCGGCACGCGCACGCCCGCCCGGGGTCCACGACTGACACGCGCGCGGCCGCCCCGGCCGCATGAGAGGGGCCGGGGCGGGCGGCAAGCGTGCCGTCGGGACGGCTCGGCGCGCCATCAGCGGACCTCGGCGCACCGTCAACAGGGCTCGACGTGCCGTCAGCAGGCTTCGGCGCACCGTCAACAGGGCTCGGCGTGCCGTCAACAGGGCTCGGCGTGCCGTCAGGAGCGGTCGGCGGGGACCGGGATGCGCAGTTGCGCGCCCTCGTCCCCGGGCGCGGTGCCCCGCACATCGGACCGGTGCCGGGCCACCAGGTCGAGACCGAGGCGGGCGCGGCGGACCCGCTCACGCGACAGCGCCACCGTGGTGGCCAGCAGGTGGGTGCCCGCCGGGTAGACGTCGGGCGCGTTGCGCAGCCCGAACTTGACGTGCACCGGCGCGGCGACCTCGACCAGCGTGGGCAGCTCGTAGTGGCGGACGAACCCGCCGACGTTGTCGGGCGCCTCGACGTACACGTCGAGCGGGATGTCCACGGCGGCCCGGATGGCGGCGATCTGGGCGAGCGTCAGGTCCGTGGGCAGGTTGAGGCTGTCGGCGCCCAGGTCCTCGAGTATGCGCGCCGACTCGGGGTTGGCGGCGGGCAGCATGACCGAGACTTTGGCCTGCATGTCGGGCGGCAGGTGCCCGGCCGCGCGGAGCCTGCCGAAG
Organism: Nonomuraea sp. NPDC052634; assembly: GCF_040678535.1. Classification (NCBI taxonomy): domain Bacteria; kingdom Bacillati; phylum Actinomycetota; class Actinomycetes; order Streptosporangiales; family Streptosporangiaceae; genus Nonomuraea; species Nonomuraea sp. NPDC052634. Next base: position 104,910 of record NZ_JBFATY010000010.1, read on the forward strand.
ATCGACAGGACGCCGATGTCGGCGATGAGCACGCTGCGGAAGCCATGCTCCGCCGCCCGCAGGATCTCGTCGAGCACGGCCGCGACCTGGTCCTGACCGCGCGCGGCAGGCGCGAGTATCGAGCCGGCGGTGCTGCGCGCCATCGCGGAGGCGTCCCAGCCCGCGCAGGGCCGGGCGAACAGGCTGACCTCGACGCCGGCGGAGGCGGCGAGCGAGGCCATCTCCGCCAGCTCGTCGCCGGTGAGCAGGCCGACACCGGTGCCCTGGGAGACGCGGGTGACCGGAACGCCGAGCGTGCGGGCCGTCTCCAGCACCGCAGCCAGGCACTCAGGGCCCTCGACGCTGGGGATCTCCACGCGGTAGTGCGCCCCGTCGGGGAAGCGCTTGGACGAGGCGGGCAGGTCGTGGAGGTCGCCCGCGGGCAGCCCGAGCGAGGCCAGCAGCTCGGCCGGGCGCGGCATGCCGCCGCCGACGCCGCTCATGCCCCCACCCCCGTCACCGCCGTCGCACCGGCGCCGTCGCGGCGTTCCCAGCCGTCGCGTACGAGGTTGAAGTGCGCGTTCGTACGCGGATGCCGGGCGCACGCCTGCCTGTCGAGCGTGACGCCGAGCCCCGGCTGCGTGGGCGGCGCGAAGCAGCCGTCGGCCGCGTCCACCTGGGGCGCGCCATGGACGAGGTCCTTCACCCACGGGTCGGCGAAGTCGTTGAAGTGCTCAAGGATCTTGTGGTTGGGGGACGCGACGGCGAGGTGCACGTTGGCCGCCGTGCCGACCGGGCCGCAGACGTTGTGCGGGGCGATCAGCACGTTGTACGCCTCCGCCCACGCGGCGAGCTTGCGCAGCCCGGTGAAGCCGCCGATGTGGGTGAGGTCGGCCTGCACGATGTCCACCAGGCCCTGCTCGAACAGCTCGCGGAACTCGGGAACCGCGTGCACGCGCTCGCCGGTGGCGATGGGGATGGAGGTCGCCGCGCGCACCTGGCGCAGGCCGGGCACGTCGTGCGGCGGGACCGGCTCCTCGATCCAGGCCGGGTCGTACTCCTCGATGGCGCGGGCGACCTTGGCGGCCGTCGCGGCGGTGAAGCGGCCGTGCATCTCCACCATCAGCTCCACGTCGGGGCCGACGGCCGCGCGTACGGCGGCGAGGATGTCGCACGCCCTGCGCAGCTGCGGGGCGGACAGCTCGGCGGTGGCCGCGCCGAACGGGTCGATCTTCAGCCCGCGGTAGCCCTTCGCCACCACGCCCGCGGCCATCTCGGCGATCGTTCCGGGGTCGCGCTCGCCCTGGTACCAGCCGTTGGCGTAGGCGGGGGTGCGCTCCCTGAAGCGCCCACCGAGCAGCCGGTAGACGGGCACGCCGAGGTGCTTGCCCATGAGGTCGTGGCAGGCCATGTCGATGGTGGCCAGGGCGGTCTGGGTGACCTCGCCGGCCCGGCCGTACTCCTCCCAGGAGAACCGCCACGCCAGGCGCTGCACGTCGAACGGGTCGCTGCCGAGCACGTACCGGCGCGACATCTCCTCGATACAGGCCAGCAGGGTGTCGGTCTTGTTCAGCATCCTTGCCTCGCCGAGGCCGCGGAGCCCGTCGTCGGTGGTGAGCTCGACGAACGTCAGCTCCCGCCACGGGGTGCCGACGACGATGGTGTCGACTGCGGTGATCTTCATCTTTCTCCAGGAGTGCTGGGGACTGCTTGCGCTCGGGGTCAGCCCTGGCCGTCGCCGGTGGGCAGGGCGAGGAAGGCGCGTAGGTCCATGCGGGTCTGGACGAGGTGCTCGCGCATGGCCTCGGCGGCGGCGCGGGCGTCGCGCTCGCGTACGGCGGCCAGGATGCGGGCGTGCTCGTCCATGATGTCGTCCATCGAGCGGCCCCTGGCGAGGTGACCGCGCAGGCTGCGCAGCCGGCTCTCGTGCATGGGCTCGTCCATCGCCTCGATGAGGAAACTGATCATCTGGTTGCCGCTTGCGGCGGCGAGCATGGCGTGGAAGCGCACGTCCGCCTGGTTGAACGACTCCTCGTCGGTGGCCTGGCGCATCGTGTCGAAGGCCAGCTCCAGCGAGGTCAGCGCGGTGCGGGTGGCGTGCTGGGCGGCGAGCGTGGTGGCGTGGACCTCCAGAGCGAGCCGCACTTCGACGAGTTCGAGCAGGTTGCGGGGGTCGCGGCGCAGGGAGGCGGCGAAGAAGCCGCTCAGCGGCGCCGCGTTGGGGTGGGCGACGGCGGGCCTGCGGCCGCGCCGCACTTCGAGCAGGCCGCGGGCCTCCAGCGTGCGGACGCCCTCGCGTACGGTGAGCCGGCTGACCCCCATCTCGGCGGCCAGCTCGCCCTCCGAGGGGAGGAACTGGCCGGGCTGCAGGTCGCCGTCGAAGATGAGCGCTTCCAGGTGCCGCACCACGTTCGCGGTGCGGGACTCACCGCTCTGCTCGCTCTCGGCGTCTCTCCCGCCGCGACTCGTGTCGACCATGATCCCCTGCCGGTGCGGCATCACGGGCTCCGGTCCTTCCGGTTCCCTGCCGCTGCTCGACCCTTCCACGTCTAGGACTTTCACACATATCTGATACGTTCACAACAGGCAGCCGATACCAGACGGCATTCGAGCAGCGGTTTCACCGAGACATCGCAGGCCGGATCCGCTCGGGAACCGGCGAGATGGCACCTTTGCCTTGCAGAGTTGTCTGATGGATTCCAAGGTGGCCGGAACCATCCCACCTCCGCCTCGCCGTTCCGCGCCGCCGTGCGCGGCGTCCGGCTCTCTGGCACAGACCACCGTCGACGAAAGAGATCCCCGCACCCCCGGCGGCTGCTCGCGGCAGGGCTGCCGGCGGGCGGTGCGCGCTCAGCGGCTGCGGCGACGGCGGCGACGGCGCGACCGGGTCGGGCACCGGCAAGGCGGCCGACGACCGGCCGGGCCGCCCGGTGGAGCCGACCTTCGTCCCCTTCCACCGCTGGGGCGACAGGGTGCCGTCCGCCATGCGCGCCTGGACTCCCGCCCGGTGGCGGTCAGGCCGAGTCCGCGTGCCGGTCGCGGGCGAGCGAGAGCCCGTGCTCGTCGGCGTAGGCGCGGCGGCACAGGCCGCTGCAGAAGCCGTACGTCACGCCGTCGTGCACCAGGGTGAGCGCGGTGTCGTCCAGCACCACGGACATCCCGCAGATCGGATCGACCGCGGTCTCCGGCTCGGCGCTCTCTCCTTCCTCTTTGGCACTGTCGCGGTACGGGCGGGATACGTACTCCATGAGGTCCATGCTGCTCATCGACCTGCCGAAGATGCCGATGCCGCCTTCGGTGATGCCTTCGAGCAGGACGACCGCGTGGGGCTCGCGCTCCAGGCGGCCGGGTTCACGCCCGGCCGCCCGCTCGGTCTCGGCGAGCGCCTTCATGACGAGGCCGGGGACGGGCTCGCACATCTCCTTGCGCCACGACGCGGGGACGGTGACGCGGACGAGGTAGCGGGGCGGATCGGCGGGGTCGGCGGCCGGGCGGTCGCCGAGCACCCAGGTGGCGGGCTCGTGCACCAGCACCTGGGTGATCGTGCGCTGGGCGTTCAGCACCTCGACGGCGTGACTGCCGTCGTCCTCGACCATGAACGTGTCGATGAGCCGGCGTCCCAGCTCCTGCCGTTCCGTCTCGCTGAAGGCTCCCTTGGGGACGTACACGTCGATGAGCAACATCTGCGCGCCTCTTTCCTTTCGGCCGGATCGTTTCCGTCGCCCTTCCCACGATGCCCCCTTGGGGTATGTCTCGGCCTCCTTCGCGAGGATGAGCCGCGCCTACCGCACGGGGAGGAGCGCGCGAGCCCGGCCCGGCCTCACCGCACGGAGGCGAGATCGACGATGAGGTAGGCGCCGTCGGCGCGGGTGAAGCGCACGAAGTCGTCGCCGGCAGCGGTGCGGTCGCCGACGCGCGTGTTGATGCCCTTGATGACGACGCTGGTCTTGGATCGAAGGTCGTGGATCAGGGCCCGGTCGGGATGTTGCGCCACCGCGAACCGGTCGCGCAGCAGCGGCTGCGGCCGCATCCCGGCCACGTTCACTGCGCCCTGTGGGCGGCCGTCGCGGCCCAGCACACGTCCCGCGGGCGAATCGCCGGCCCGCGCGATGCAGCGGGAGACGCCGCAGGCCACGGCGGTGCCCGAGGCGGGATCGGCGCGGGTCTCGCCGGTCTCGACGTTCTTGATCGACTGGTACGGGGCCTTGATCGGGTCGAAGGGGCCGGGCGAGCCCGCCCACGGCCAGCGCATCAGGTGCAGGCCCTTCGTCCCCGTGACGCTCCGGGGCCTCCCACCGGCGGCGGGGACGGTGAAGACGCCCCAGTCGCCCGCCGACCAGGCGAAACCCTTCCGCGTGACGGCCAGGCCGGTGATGTGTCCGGAGCGCGAGGGCGGCGGCAGCGGGGCCGAGGCGACCCTGCGCGCCTTGCCGCCCTTCTCCGGCACGGCCCAGATGTCGGCGGTACGCCCGCGCGCCGTCCACCAGGCGATCTTGCCGTGGCCCACGGTGAAGCCGGAGGGGAAGAGCGTGGTGCCCTTAGGCAGGGGGATGTCGGCGAGCTTCACCGTCCTGCCGCTGCGGAGCTGGCGGACGTACAGGGCGTTCGCCCTCTCGTGACGGTTCTCGGAGGTCAGCAGGAGCCGCCCGGCGCCCAGCATGGTCACGGGCCGCGCGAGCCCGCCGCCGGGCAGGCGGCGCGGCACCTTGTGCACGGCCTTCGGCCACGCCTTCTCGATCGGCCGCTCGGGAGCGGCGGTCACCATACGGCCGGCGGCGGGCACCGGCCGCGCGGCAGCGGCGGCCACGGTACGGCCGGCGGGCTCCGGCCGCGCGTACGCCGGCACGGCCACGATCGCCCCCATCACGATCGGCGCCATCACGATCGGCGCCATCACGACGCCGCAGGCCGCCACGGCGAACCCGGCGCGCAGGCCCCGCATCGAACGACGGCCCGGCGCGTTCTGCTCTAAGTCATCGACCATTTCGCATGTCCTCCCGCGAAAACGTTGCGGAATGCAAGAAGCAGTTGATCGTACTGCGGACGCCCGGCCCGCGCCCCCGGCTTGAGTGATCAGTCGAGGAGTTCGACGTAGCCGTCGCTGCCGTGGACGCGGATGCGCTGCCCGTCGCGGATCAGCCGGGTGGCGCGGTCCACCGCGACGACCGCGGGCAGCCCGTACTCGCGGGCGACCACCGCGCCGTGCGTCATGAGCCCGCCGACCTCGGTCACCAGCCCGGCGGCCGCCACGAACAGCGGGGTCCAGCTCGGGTCGGTGTAGGCGGTGACGAGGATGTCGCCCGTCTCCAGCCGGGCCTCGGCCATGTCGGTGACGACGCGGGCGCGGCCCTCGACGGTGCCGGCGGAGACCGGCATGCCGGGCAGCGCCCCTGGCGGGAGGCCGGCGCGGCGGTAGCGGCCGGTGAGGGTCTCGCCGTCGGAGGTGATGACGCGGGGCGGGGTGAGCGCCTGGCAGGCGCGGAACTCCTCGCGCCGCCGGGCGATGAGCGCGGCGTCGGCCCGGCCGGTGGCGACGACGTCGCGCAGCTCGTCGAGGCGCAGGTAGTACACGTCGGACGGCTCGCGCAGCACACCGGCGGCGACGAGGCGCTCGGCCTCGCCCAGCAGCGCCTGCTTGTAGACGAAGTAGCGGCTGATCATGCCGAATTTGGGGTATTCGCGGTATCCGGTGAAGGTGCGGACGCGGTCGATCATCCGCTTGGTCTCCTCGGCCTTGCGCTCACCGCCGGGCAGGGCGCGCAGGCGGGTCAGTACGTCCTGCTCCTTGCGCCGTGCCTCCTCCAGGCCCCGCTCGAAGTGCTGCTTGCCCGCGCCGGGCGGGAAGTTCCTGACGTTGCCGAGGAGGGTGGGCAGCAGATCGGCGGGGTTCTCGCTCCACCGGGTCCTGGTGATGTCGATCTCTCCGGCGCAGCGCATGCCGTACGCGTCGAGGTACCCGAGGATGGCCTCGCGCGCCTCCGGGCCGCCGGGCAGCCCGGCCAGCTCGTCCAGGAAATCGCTGCCGCGCCGGCCCTCGGCCGCCACCCGGTCGAGGAACGCGACGACCTCCGCGTGCGGGCGGACGACGTCGGCGACGTCGAGGAGCGCGAGCCCCATCTCCGAGGTGACGTTGTCCGGCACGGACTGGGAGAGCACGTTGGCCGCGTTCTTCTCGCCGAGCCACTCGTCGAGGTGCTCGTTGAGCCAGACGGCCGCGTCCATGCCGGCCATGATGACCTGCCCGCTGCGCTGGTCGAACAGCAGGCGGCGCAGCTCGGCGAGGTCGTCCCGGATGAAGTCGATCAGCGCGGTCCCCGACAGTCCGGCGATCTCGCGCCGCAGCTTCGCCACGGACTCGGCGTTGCGCCGGATGAGCTCGGTGACGATGGCCGGGTCGGTCGGAACGGGCTCGCCACGCGGGGCGAGGCTCTGCGGCAGCGGTGCCCCGTCGTCCTCCTTCAGCGGGACGAAGCCGCGGTCGAGGACGGTTTCGAGGGCGTCGTGGAACAGCGGGTCCGCCGTCCGCATGGCGTCGAGCAGCGCGGCGCGGCCCGAGCGGGTGGACAGCAGCGGCGTGCAGTCCACGAAGAGCCGCCCGCCCGCCTCCTTCATCGGCCGTGGCGTGGTGAGCTGCCAGAACGACAGGCCCAGCGGACGCATCGCGTCGGTCATCATCTGCTGGTGGCCGACCGACAGGTAGACGTGGTTGCCGTCGTCGCCGGCCTCCGGGATGGGGAAGAGGGTGGTGATGGGCCGGCTCTGCACGATGTGCAGGTCGTCGCGGGTCAGGCACCATTCGATGTCCTGGGGGCGGCCGAAGTGCGCCTCGATGCGGCGGCCCAGCCGTACCAGGCGGACGGCCTGCTCGCCGGTGAGCACCGGCCGGTCCCGCCGCTCGGGCTCGACCGGCACGTCCTTGGTGCCGCCCTCCGGCGACGCCTGGACGACGCTGGTCTTGGCGGCGATCTCGGAGGAGATCACGCGGTCGTCGCGGACGGTGTAGACGTCGGCGGTGACCTGGCCGGAGACGAGGGCGTCGCCGAGCCCCCACACGGCCTCCACCGTGGCGACCTTGCGGTTGGAGGTGACGGGGTCGGCGGTGAACAGCACGCCGGCGGCGTCGGGGAACACCATGCGCTGCACGACCACGGCCATGCGCACCTTGCGGTGGTCGAAGCCGTTGCGTACGCGGTAGGTGACCGCGCGTTCGGTGAACAGCGAGGCCCAGCAGCGCAGGACGTGCCGCAGGATCTCGGGCAGGCCCGTGACGTTGAGGTAGGAGTCCTGCTGGCCGGCGAAGGAGGCGGTGGGCAGGTCCTCGGCGGTGGCGCTCGACCGCACCGCGCAGGGGGTCGCATCGCCGAGTTTGGCGAGCGCGGCGGCGATCTCGGCGGCGACGTCATCAGTGATGTCGAGGTCTTCGACGGCCGCGCGCACCTCCGCGCTGAGGGCGGCGATCGCGGCGCGGTCGCCGGGGTCGGCGCCTTCGAGCCGGTCGAGCCGCGGTCCGATCGCGGCGGCCACGACCCGCTGGTAGGCGTCGGTGGTCACGCAGAAGCCGTCGGGCACGCGAACGCCGCCGACGCGGGAGAGCTCGGCCAGGTTCGCTCCCTTCCCGCCGGTGCGGGCCGCGTCCGTCGCGTCGGCCTGGTCGAAACCCAGCACATAGTGCACGTCCATTGCTCCATCGTTCGTCGGGGCGGCTGGCAACGGGCAAGTATGGACGACATTCCGATTTCTCATGAGGCCCGGCGATCTGCTATACAGTGAAAGTGGCGGAGGTCTCGTGACCACCGCCTTATTTGTGCTGTTGAGCGGTGTGCGGCTCCAGCAGGGCGGCGACCTCCGCCGCCTCCGGCGCGTTCGTCGCGCGTAACACCTCCAGCGCCTCTCGCCAGGCGTCAGAAGCCGCCTGCAGATCCCCCCTGTCGCGATGCACGTCGCCCAGCGCGCGCAGCGCCAGCCCCTGGCGGCGCGGTGCGGGGATGGCCCGGCAGATGCCGATGACCTCGCGCAGCGAGGCGGCGGCCTCGGGTAAGCGGCGCTGCCTGCGCCGCAGCTCCGCCGTGGTGAACAGCACGCGCGCCTGGCCCACCCGGTCGCCGGTGTCGCGGTAGATCCCCAGGCTGCGCCGCAGCAGCCGCTCGGCGCCCGCGACGTCGTGCTGCGCCAGCCTCGCCTCGGCGAGCCCCAGGGCCGCGTACGCGATGCCGCTCGGGAAGCCGAGCGTGTCGAGCCCGTCCAGCGCCCGGCGGAAGCTGCCCTCGGCGGCGGCGAGATCGCCGCGGGCCAGCTCGATCTCCCCCAGCACGATCCTGGTGAACTCCCGCGAGCGCACGTCGCCGGTGTCGTCGGCGAGCCGGATCGCCCGCCTGATGAACGGCTCGGCCAGCTCCAGCCTGCCCTGGTTGAAGTGGATGCGGCCGATGCCGCGCACCACGGTGATCTCCGTGCTGCGGTCGCCCGCCCGCGCCAGACCTTCGGCGGCCTGCTCATAGCGGGCCAGGGCGTCGGCGTTGCGGCCCTGGATGCGGTCGACCTCGGCCATGGTGACCAGGGCGAGCGCGTGCCCGTGCCGGTCCCCCGCCTTCTCGAACAGCTCCAGCGCCTCCTCCAGCGCGGCCGCGCAGCCGGCCAGGTCGTCCTGGGTGAAGCGCAGCCTGGCCAGGCCGTGCAGCATGGCGGCCTGGCCGCGGATGTCGCCGGAGGCGCGGGCGGCGTGCAGGGCGGCCTCGTGGGTGGCGCGCCACTCGTCGTGCAGGCCGCGGGTCTCGAACAGGTTCATGGCGCTGGTCGCCCAGTCCCAGGACAGCTCGCCGAACCCGAGCGCGGCGCACTGGCGGACGCCCGCGACGACGTTCGCCCGCTCGGCCTCGATCCAGGCCAGCGGGTCGCCCGCCAGGCGGTCGGCGCTCGCCTGGCCGGGCCGCCAGGTGATGCCGTCGCCGTGGACCACGCGGTAGTCGCCGCCGCACAGACGGCCGTGCGCATGCCGGGTCAGCGCCACCCAGCCGCTGAACGCGCGGCGCAGCGCGGCGGCCCGCTCGTGCTCGTCCTCTTCCTCCTCGGCGCGTTCCCGCGCGTACGCCCTGGTCAGGTCGTGGAAGCGGAACCGCACCGCGCCGTCGGCGCCGTGGCCCGCCACGTCGAGCAGGCGGACGTCGGCGAGCTGCTCGATGAGCTGCTCGGCCGCCTCCTCGGTGGTGTCGAGCAGCGCCGCGCCCGCCCAGACCGGGAACTCGGGCGCCTCGAGCAGGCCGAGCCGGCAGAACATGCGCTGGGCCTGCGGCGGCAGGCCCTGGTAGCCGAGGCCGATGCTGGCCCGCACCTCGTCGGAGCCGTGGGAGAGCTGGCTGAGCCGGCCGCGGACGTCGCTCATGCGCGAGACCAGATGGCCCAGGCTCCAGTGGGGGCGGGCGGCGAGCCTGGCTCCGGCGATCCGCACGGCGAGCGGCAGGCCGCCGCAGAGCCGTACCAGGTCGCGGGCGTCGTCGGGTGACCGCGCGGTCCTGTCGGCCCCGATGATGTTGCCGAGCAGCTCGACCGCGTCCTCGACGGGCAGGACGTCGAGGTCGACGCGCTGCGCGGCGGGCAGCGCGGCCAGGCGGTGCCTGCTGGTGATGAGCACGGCGCAGCCGCGCGTACCGGGTATGAGCGGGCGTAGCTGGGCCTCGTCGGCGGCGTTGTCGAGCACCACGAGGTAGCGCGAGTCGGCCAGGCGCTCGCGGTAGAGCTCGGCGCGCTGGTCGAGATCGCCGGGCAGCGCCGAGCTGTCCAGGCCGAGCGCGCGCAGGAAGCGGGCCAGCGCCTCGGCGGGGTCGAGCGGGTGCCGTTCGGCCCCGCGCAGGTCGATGTAGAGCTGGCCGTCGGGGAACTCGCCGCGCAGCCGGTGCGCGACGTGCACGGCGAGCGTGGTCTTGCCCACGCCGCCGGGACCCGAGATGGCGCTGACCGGCGGCGCGGACGAGTCGTCGCCGCGCACCGATGACAGGGCGGCCGTCACCGTGGCCACTTCGGCCTGCCTGCCGACGAAGTCGGCGTGCACCGGCGGGAGCTGGCAGACGGGTCTGCGCCGCTCCGGCCCGGCCGCCGGGAGAGCGTCGGCCAGGATGACGGCCTGCAGCCGCCGCAGCTCCTCGCCCGGCTCGATGCCCAGCTCGCCGACGAGCCGCTCGCGGGCCTGCCGGTACGCCTCCAGCGCCCGGTGCCGCTGCCCCGCCCGCGCGTAGGCGAGCATGAGCAGCCGCCAGGCCCGTTCGCTGAGCGGCTGCTCGGCGAGGAACGGCCGCAGCTCGCCGATCACCTCGGTGTGCAGGCCGATGCCGAGCATCGCCTCGGCGCGGTCGAGCCGCGTCTCGCCGAGCCGCTCCTCCAGCTCGGCCGCCCGGGACAGCGCCCAGTCGTGCAGCTGGACGCCCTCGGCCGGGCGGCCCCGCCACAGCCGCAGCGCCTGCTCGAAGCGGTGCACGGCGGCGGCCAGGTCGCCCTGCTCCATTTCGGCACGCGCGCGCCGCGTCTCCTGCTCGAAGACGAGCAGGTCGAGCTCGCCGGGCGCGACCTCCAGCAGGTAGCCGGGGCCGACGGTGGACAGCCGGATGTCGGCGGCGAACGTCTTGCGGACGCGCGCGACGTGCGTCTGCAGGTTGGGCACGGCGGAGGCGGGCGGCGTCTCCCACAGGGCGTCGATGAGCCGCCTGCGCGAGACCGGCACGCCCGCGTTGAGGAGCAGCGCGGTCAGCAGCGCGTACTCCTTGCCCTTGAGTGCGACCTCCCGCCCGTCCGCCCGGCGCGCGTGGACGGGGCCGAGGATGCCGAACGTCGCTCCCGCCATGGCCTCCCCTGGATCGGACTCCGGGTCACCAGTAAGCGGGCAAACGCCCGCACCCGTCAAGATTGCCGATCATGATCGGCGGCCGGCGTCCTGCCGCCATGTGACGTACAGGCGGGTGATGGTGGTCCGCACGAGGGGATGGGCCCGGCGAGGCCGGGGGTTGCGCGGAACGCCGGCAATCTTCGCGGCTTTCGTCCGGATAATGAGGTATGCGGGGTGATCCTCTACGATGCCCGCGACACTCGATTACTTGATTACACGCCTCCTGGAAGGCCCGGCATGCGGCTCCCCCACTGGTTCACCGAGCGGCCCGGCGACGCCGACGACGAGCCCGACCTGCGCGTCTCCACCCTGGAGCTCTTCTTCGACCTGGTCTTCGTCTTCACCGTCACCCAGCTCACCGCGCTGCTGACGGTGGGCATGGAGGAGCCCCGCCCCGGGCATCCGGCGGTGAGCGTCGCAGAGAGCGCGCTGCAGGCGCTGCTGGTCTTCGGCGTGCTGTGGTGGATGTACGCCGGTTACGTCTGGCTGCTCAACGCGGTGCCGCCCGCCCGTCCGGCGCGGCGGATCCTGGTGCTGCTCGGCATGGCCGGGTTCCTGCTCATGGCGCTGGCCATCCCGAGCGCGTTCGACGGCGGCGGGGTCGCGTTCGCCGCCGGCTACCTGCTGCTGATCCTGGTGCACGGCGCGCTCTACGCGCAGGCCACCAACGCGATCGTGCGGGTGCTGCCGTTCAACCTGGCCGCGGCGGCGCTGGTCGGCGTCGCCGGATTCCTCCAGACGCCCTGGTCGTACCTGCCGTGGACGGCCGCGCTGCTCCTGCTGTGGGGCAGCCCGTACGTCATCGGCCAGCGCGGGTTCGCGCTGCGCGCCGCGCACGTGGTGGAGCGGCACGGGCTGCTGGTCATCGTGGTGCTCGGCGAGTCGATGCTGGCGCTCGGCATCGGCGCCAAGGACCTGCCGGTCGACCTCGGCCTCTGCGCGGCGGGGGTGCTCGCGCTGTGCCTGGCGGCCTGCCTGTGGTGGGCGTACTTCGCGGGCGAGGACGAGACGGCCGCCGAGCGCACCCTGGCCGCCACCGAGCCGGTGCGGCGGACCAGGATGATCCTCGGCGCCTACTTCTACGGCCACATCCCGATGCTGCTCGGCGTGGTGGCGGTGTCGGCCGGGATCAAGAAGGTGATCGGGCATCCCGTCGATCCGCTCAAGCCGTCGGCGGCGCTCGTGCTGGCGGTGGGCGTGACCTTGTACCTGGCGGGCGACTTCTGGTTCCGCCGGGTGCTGGAGCTGCCCTGGGCGCGGGTCAAGGGCGTGGTCGCGGTCGCCGCTCCGGCCGCCGCCCTGGCCGGCCTGTGGGCGGGGCTGGCGGAGCTGGCGGTCCTGGTCGCGCTGCTGGTGGCGATGCTGCTCGCCGAGCGCCGGCGGGCTCCCTCCGCCGGATGAGCGTCAGTCCCAGTCGTGGCCGGTGGGCAGCAGCACCATGTTGTGCGCGCCCAGGATGTCGATCATGCCGTTGAACTTCTCGTCCGTCCACGGCTGTGGCTCGCCGTCGGTCTCGCCGTACGCAAGGAAGAAGGACTCGGGGCCCGCGGGCAGGTAGAACACGAGTAGCTGGGCGGGCGCGTCGCCGGCGTTCCTGAAGCCGTGGCGGGTGCCCTTGGGGATGTAGAGGAAGTCGCCCGCGCTCGCGGTGATCTTGCGGTCGCCGTTGATGAACTCGAACGTCCCCGAGACCACGTAGAACGCCTCGTCCTCCTTGGAGTGGACGTGCGGAACGTTGCCGTGCCCCGGCTCGATCATGCCGTCCATGAAGGCGAACGCGCCCTCGGTCTGATCGCCGGTGACCTTGACGGAGAAGACCTCGTGGCCGGAACGGCGGATCACGCCGTCGCCCTTGCGCACGATGAAGCCGTTGGCCGCCGTCCAGACCGGGTTGTCCTTGGACGGCAGCGGCAGGTCCAGAGCCATGGCGGGCTCCTCTCGTAGAGGATCGTATTTTCGTTGAATATAAGTCAATGAATGACAGTCAATCAACGGGCCACCGCTACTCTGAGAGCCGGACATCCGCCCGAGTGCCGGAAGGAACACGACGTGACCCCGCCCGTCACAGGCAAGCCGCCCACCCGGCGGCAGCTCGCCGCCCGGGAGACCCGCCGCAAGCTTTTGGAGGCGGCGCTGGAGCACTTCACCCGGCGTCCGTACGCGGAGGTCACCGTCGGCGACATCGCCCGCACCGCCGGGGTCGCCCACGGGCTGCTGTCCCACCACTTCAACGGCAAGGAGAACCTGTACGCCGAGACCGTCCGCGAGATCGACCGCCGCCTGCGCGCCGCGGCCGCCATCGGCGACGACGGCGCCCCCGTCGAGCGGCTGCGCCGCCATATGGCCGGCCACCTGCGTTTCCTCGCCGCGAACGAGGACGCCGCGCTCAACCTGATCCTGCGCCGCGCGGAGGCCACCGACATCGCCCAGGAGGCGTTCGAGGCGACCCGCCGCGAAGGGCTCGCCGCCATCTGCGGGCTGCTCGGCCTCGACCCCGCCGAGCCGGCTTTGCGGCTGCCGCTGCGCGGCTTCGCCGCGGCCTGCGACGAGACCGCGCTGAGCTGGCTCAGGGACGGCCGGCCCTGCTCGATCGATGACCTGGTGGAGCTGTGGCTCACCTTCCTGAAGGCCGCCGTCGCCGCGGCCCGGGACGCGGCGCGCACGCCCGCCCTCGACGCGGCGTACGAACTGCTCACACCCGGCTCCTGAGGGCCGTGGACGCGGCCGGCCCCCGCGAAGCCCGGCCCGGCCCGTGAAACAGCCGGCCGTGAACGCGGGGAGCCCGCCCTGGAAAGAGCCGGAACGCGGGGAGCCCCCGCTCCGGACGGGGGTTCCGTCCGGAGCGGGGGCTCGGTGCGTCCTTTCTCTTGCGTATCCGATCGATCAGGAGGGAGGCGTGGCCGGCGGCCGCAGGATCTCCCAGATGCGGTAGGCGATCACCCAGCCCCTGCGGTCCGAGCGCGGCGTCTCCGACACGTACGGCTTCGACGCCGGGCCCCAGCCGGTGCCCTGGTGCGCGATGGTGTCCGCCTCCCTCGGCGTCGCCCTGGTGTACGACCCGGTGGGATGCACCCGGCCGAGCTGCTGGTCGATCGAGCGCTTCTGCGCCTCGGTCAGCCCGCGCGGCTGGGAACTGTTCGTCGGCGTCCGCTGGGCCTTGGGCGGCGCCTGCCGCTGCACGGCCTTGCGGCTGGTCGGACGGACCGCCGGACGGTGCCGGTAGGTGGTCTTGGGCTTGCTCGCCCGCCTGGTCACGGCCCTGCGCGCGGCCGCCGCGCGCCGCTTGGCCGCCGCCGCCCGCCGTGCCGCCGCCGCCGCACGCCGCTTGGCCGCCGCCGCCCGCGCCCGCTGCCGGGCCAGCGCCGCCTTACGCCTGGCGATGGCGGCCGCCCGCCGCTTGGCCGCCTCCGCGGCGCGCTTCCTCGCCTCTGCCGCCGCCCGCTTCCTGGCGGCTTCCGCGGCACGCCGCCTGGCCGCCTCGATGGCGCGCTTCCTGGCCAGGGCCGCGGCCCTGCGCCGGGCCGCCGCGAGCGCCGCACGCCGGGCCGCCGCCGCTGCCGCCCGCCGCGCCGCGGCCTGGGCCGCCTTCTTGATCGCCCACCGCGCGGCCACCCGCGCGGCGATGCCGACCACGAACCAGACGATCTGGCCGTCGGGGTCGCTCATCGACACCGGGCTGTTGTTGGCGTAGGCGTAGCCGTTGAGCTGCTGCGGGTCCGCCGCGTCGATGATCGGGTCCACCGACAGGAAGCGGCCGTTGGCGGGGTCGTACTCGCGGGCGCCGAGGTGCACCAGCCCGGTGGTGGCGTCCTTGGTGCCGCCGACGAAGCCGCGTTCACCCGGCCACCATGGTGGCGGTGTCCCGCGATCCTCACCGAACGGGGTCTGCCTGCGGATGGCCACCTCACCGGTGCCGGCGTTCACCATCGCCTGCGCCGTGCCCTGGTGGTCGTTGCCGATGAAGTAGACCTGGTTGTCCGGCGTGCGGACCGCGATGGCCTCGTTGCCGATCGTGTAGTACCGGGTCTGCTCGACGGCGTTCTTGGCGTAGTCGAACCGCAGCTCCATGTCGTCGATGTAGAGGGTGGCGTCGGTCGGCGTCTTGCGCAGCAGCCGATCGCCGTCGGCGTCGTAGATGAACGACGTCGTCTTGCCGCCCTCGGTCACCGACTCCAGGTTGCCCTCGGCGTCCCAGACCAGGGTCTGGTCGGCGTTGCCGACCTTGCGCCTGATCGTGTTGCCCGCCTCGTCATAGGCGAACACGTCGGAGCCGACGCTCTGCAGCGCGTGCGGCTGCTTCTCGCCCGCCTTCGGGTAGGTGAAGGTGCGCACCTTGTCGGCGGTGCCGCCCCAGCCGTGCTTGACCTCCTTCGTACGGTTGCCGGTGACGTCGTACTCGTAGCTGACGGCGTACGGCGCCACGCCGCCGATCTTGTCCGCCTGCGGCGAGCCGCTCGCGCAGTCATCGGTGGCCGTCCACGCCGCGGTGAGCCGGCGCAGATGGTCGTGGGTGAAGCACTGCGTGTCCTGGTTGGCCCGGTCGGCGATCTTGGTGATGTTGCCGACCGCGTCGTAGCTGTAGGTCAGGTCGAGGTCGCTCTTGGACGCCCCGGCCCGGTCCATCCGCATGCTGGTGAGCCTGCGGTTGCCCTCGTCGTAGGTGTAGGTCAGCCAGGTCTTCTTGCTGCCCTCGCCCAGCTCGTACTGGAGCGTCTCGCCCAGCTTGCTGTAGCGGGCCGCGGTCACGTACGCCGACAGGCCCGTGACCTTGACCGGCTGGTTGAGGTCGTCGTAGGTGTAGACGACCTGCTCGGCCTCCAGGCCGCCGCCGGCCGGGAAGCTGATCGACTGCACCTGGTCGTCGAGCGTGTAGCGGGTGTTGAGCTGGTAGGAGCCGGCCAGCTTGCCCTCCCGTTCCGGGATGGTGATGGTCTGGCGCAGCGTGCGGTAGTCGGCGTCGATCGCGTTGATCTCGGCCTTGTACGCCTGCCCGTCCACGTACCGGATGGAGGCGTGCATGTGCCCCTTGGCGAGCCCGTCGTACTTCCACTCCGCCAGGAGCGTGCCGTTCTCCGAGCCTTCGCGCATCTGGGTCTTGCGGCCGAGCGCGTCGTAGCCGTACCAGAGGGTCCTGCCGCGGGCGTCGGTGGTGGTGACGACCTCGTCGGCGTCGTTGTACGTGGTGGTCGTGACGCCCTTGTCGGGGTCCTCGGTCTTGATCTGGCGGCCGCGCATGTCGTAGTGGTACCGCCAGACGTTGCCCGCCGGGTCGGTCACCGACGCGAGCCGGCCGGCGCGGTCATAGGTGTACGTGGTGGACTCGTACTCCCCTGTCGGCGTGGAGCCCTTGTACTGGCGCAGCTCGATGAGCCGGTCGTGGGCGTCGCCGATCCTGGTCGTGGCGGTGTCGCCGGGCAGCGGGGTGATGTGGATCCTGTCACCCTCGTCCTTGACCGAGACGCGGTACTTCTCCACGCCCTTGACCTTGAAGACCTCGGCGTTCGGCTCTCCCGCGCCGTCGTAGAGCTTGACGACCTGGGAGGGCACGGCGGTGTCCGCCACGCCGAGCAGCTCGGTCGAGGGGTTGCCGGTGGCGAAGTAGCCGGTGTTGGCCTTGGACTCCTCGCCCTGCGAGTTGTAGAAGGTGTCGGTGATCGTGCGGCCCTCGCGCAGCGCCGGATCCGGCGCCGTCTCGTCGATGGGCGCGGGTTCCTGGGTCTGGCGCTCGCGCATCAGACCGTCGAACAGCTCGTGGCTGGTGGTGTAGGTGCCGTCGGCGTTGAGCGTCTTGGTGGTGATGACGCTCGGGCCGTCGTTGCGCACCAGGTAGGAGTACTCGGTGCTGGGCGACTGGCCTGCGGCCTTGCTGCGGTCCGGCTGCCAGACCTTGATCAGCCGGCCGAGCGCGTCGTACTCCATGTCCACGCGCCGCCCGGCCGCGTCGATCTCGGCGACCGGCTCGCCCCAGGCCGGCTGGAGCAGCGTGCGCTCGGTGTGACCGAGCTGGTTGGTCTCGGTCGTCTCCGTCGGCAGCGCGCCCGTGGCCGGGCTGTAGGTGGTGACCGACTTGGTGCCGACCGGGTCGGTCTCGGTGAGCTCGCGGCCGTACACGTCGTACGTGTGGGCGCTGCCGGTGATCGTCTTGCCGTCGGGCGAGACGAGCTCCTGCACCGCCGTCACGTCACCCTTGGTCGGGGCCTGGCCGTTCGACTGGCCGTCGTACTGGATCCTCTCGTCGGAGACGATCTCGTCGGCGGACAGCTTGGCCAGCCCGGTCGCGCAGGCGGCCGCCACCTTCTGCACCCTGCTCGGGAAGTCGAGCATCCAGCTCGTGTCGTTGCGGGCGTAGGTGTAGCGGATGCACTGGTCGTCCTCGCCGGTGGCGAGGTCGCCCTTCTCCTCGACCTGCAGCAGCAGGCCATTGGTGTCGTACGTGCGGTCCTCGCCGGTACGCCGCCACTTGCCGCCCGAGACCGCGGTGCGGGTGACCATCGAGCTCGGCTGCACCATGTGCGCGGCCTTGGTGACGCCGCCCTGCGTGGACTCGGCGGTCTTGGCCGACCAGGCGTCCTGGACGGTGGCGGTCAGGACCGAGCCGCCGTCGCCGTCGTAGAGGATCTCCTCACGCTCGAACCCGGCGAGCTGGTCGAGGTCGTCCTTCTTGACGCCCTCGGAGTCCTCCACCTGGACGTTGCGCTTGGAGCCGTCGGCCAGCCGGTCGCCGTGCATGCCGCGGAAGTAGCGGAACTCCGTCAGCGTGCGCTTGCCGTCCTGGCCGTCGCCCTGGCGGACGCGGACCCGGCCGTAGCCGCGGAAGTCGGCCCACGTGCGGTGCTCGGGCTTGACGAGGATGTTGTCGGCGTAGTGCCAGGCGGCGCCGTCGAGGTACTCGTAGTCGGTGACCACGTTCGGCGAGCCGCCCACCCGGTCCACCTCGATGGTCTGGGTGACCACGTACTTGTGGAACCAGTCGGTGACCTCGGACTCGCCCGGCGGCGCCCAGCGCTGCGGGAAGCAGCGCCTGGTGTTCTTGTCGGCCGCCGCGGGCACGTCGCCCGGCTCGCAGTCGGCCGCCGAGTAGTTGATGCGCAGCTCACCGCCGTACTCGTTGTTGATGGCCTGCACCCGCCACTTGACCAGCGGGGCGCGGCCCTCGTTCGAGTCGACCCTGTTGGGCAGCTGCACGCCGGTGAACGTCACCGGCGGCAACGTGATCGTGCCGCCCACGTGCCCGGTCTGCTGGACGGAGGCCAGCCACAGCGCCGGGCTCATGCCGTCGCCGGAGGCGGGGAAGCTGTGCGTCAGCGTCCAGGAGTCCACCGGGGTGAACTGGCCCGAGCTGTCGCGCACCTGCGTGGTGACCTTGGTGAGCCGCTTGCGGGTGAAGAACGTCGGCGCCAGCCGGTCGGTGCACTTGGCGCCGCTGTCGCAGATCTGGTCGAACGGAACGTCCGGCCAGTGACTCGCGGTGTCCTTCTTGAGCTGGTCGGGCGCGCAGGTGATCGAGCCGCTGGGCAGGCAGCGCTCGGCCACGTCGAACACGACGCGAGCGGCGGGCTGCTTGGTGAACAGCTCGCTGCTCAGGTAGCCGTAGTCGATGCGGGTGAGGTAGGCGGCGCGCACGTACTGGGTGCCCTGCTCGGGCTTCATGTTGCGGCCGTAGTAGTTGGTCTCGCGCTCGTACCAGTACGTGGTGGCGTTGCCGTGGGTGTCCACCTCGTAGTCGAGGTTCCAGCGGTAGGCCTGCTGGCACCAGGCGTTGGCCGGGGTGCTGCTGTAGCAGGGCTCGCCGCTGTTGTTGCCGAACACCGGCACGGTCTGCACGGACTTGGTCTCCGGCTTGCCGCTGCTCCAGCCGGGCAGCCGGTTCATGCCGAAGGTGTACTGGGTGCCGTCCGGCGTGGTGACGCGCCAGTACTCACCGTTGTTGTCGCCGTTGGTGGCGCCGGTGAGCAGCTCGATCCTGGTGCCGTCGTCGCGCTTGGGCCGCCACTGCTTGGTGGTGGCGTCCTTGATCAGCTCGACCGACGAGTTGCCGAGCGACATCGTGGCGTTGTCCTGGTCCCAGCACAGGTCGCCGGTCTTCTTGCCGTCGAGCATGCACGCCTTGTAGCGGCGCTCGATGAACCCGCCGGGGTTCAGCTCGAAGCCCTCACCGACCCAGGACGTCTGGTTGTTGGTGGAGACGGTACGGCCGTCCACGCTCTGCGAGGAGTAGCCGAGCGAGATCTCCGGCTCCTCGCCGCCGAGCGACGGCGGCACGCGCATGTCGTAGCTCCAGTTGAAGTCGCCGGACTGGGTGCCGACGCTCCAGTCGGACGCGGGCGACAGCGACGTGGCGGAGTGGTCGCCCGACGGGCCCGACGCGGCGGCGGTGAGCGCGTACAGGCCGTTGGTCTCGACCTCGGCGGTGACCGTGCCGGCGGTGGCGTTGTTGTCGCTCTTGACGGGCTCCGGCGGGGCGCAGTTCGCCGCACCGGTGAGCGCGCACTCCTCCAGCTTCACCACGCGCAGGCGGGAGCCGTAGTCGCCGCCGAAGGCGTGGCGGAAGCCGGAGTAGTCGATCTCGATGCGGGTCTTCTCCGCCGCCTTGGCGGTCGCGGCGCCCTGTCCCGGCGTGATGCGCATGGCCAGGCCGAGCAGGTCGGTGTCGAGCAGCTCGACGGTGATGGGAGCGGCGTCCTTGGCGCTCTCACCAGATTTGGCTGCTTTCTCGGACTTATCAGCACGTGGTGCCAGTCGGACTGGGAAGTCCGACGCGGTGGTCTTGGCGGTGGCGGCGCCGCCCAGCTCGGCCTTCTGGGGCTTGGGCCAGCTGACGGCGGGCGCGGCCTGCCACGCCTGCTTGGCGGCGGGGTCGGGAAGCGGTGGCTTGACCGGGACCTTGGTGCCGGTCACCGGCTTCTCCCGCTGGACGGCGGGCGCGGAACGGGGTTCGGCCTGGGCGGGCATGGCGAAGACCATGTCCACCATCAGGACGACGGAGAGGAAGGGGGCTAATCTGCGGGGCCAGCGCGAGGGCGGTTTGGCCTCCGCCGTCGCGAACCGGTTCCAGGACTGATCCGGGGCGTCGGTGCCGTCGGTACTGTCCGGTGGCCTCTGGCGCAGGCCGGTCCATCGGGAGTCGGGCAGGGCTAACTCGTCTGGCAGATCCATGAGGGCTCTCCAGTGCTTCGGGACGCCGACCGGGCAGGGGTGCGGTGCCCGGCGCGCCGTGCGTACGAGACCCTCGCGGGTCTCGCTTACGGGGGTGAGGAGACGATCACGACGGTGATCGCATCGTCACCTGCGACAAGCCGGAAATCCAGACTTCTGCTCGTTCTGCTCACGATATTTTCCAGCCACACCGTCGCCGTTGAAAATTTTCGCCCGCCACACGCCCGCCACATCGGCGGAGCGTCCCGCGCGGAGCAGGCGCCCGAGCTGCGCCGCGACAGCGGGTACGTGCCGCTCCTGGACGGGCCCGCTTCGTCATGTCCGCAGGAAAAGATGCTTGCGCTCTCGCCGGTATTCAGCATTACTATGTACCGGTACCTAACATTGCTGAGTAGCTGATGAAGGGCGTCCATGGGCAGGCAGCTGACGGAGATGCTGAAGGGCACGTTGGAGGGGATCGTGCTCGCGATCCTGTCCGGCCGCCCGGCGTACGGCTACGAGATCACCGCGTGGCTGCGCGACCAGGGCTTCTCCGAGATCGCCGAGGGCACCGTCTACGCGCTGCTCGTGCGCATCGAGCAACGCGGGCTCGTCGACGTGGAGAAAGTCCCGTCGGAGAAGGGTCCGCCGCGCAAGGTGTACACGCTCAACGCGCAGGGCCGCGAAACCCTCGACGAGTTCTGGAGGAACTGGAGCTTCCTCGCCGAACGCCTCGACCAGCTCCGCGAAGGAGGCCACCCATCATGACCACGGAAGGCGAGCCCAGGAAGGGCCTGCGGCGCTACGTGGAGGTGCTCACCGGATCGTTCGAGCACAAAAAGCGCTACCGCGACTATAAGGCGCGGGTCGAACGGCTTCCCGCGAGCCACCGCACGGCCGTCGAAGCGCTGCAGCGCTACATGGTCTACTTCGGCCCCGGCACCGGCGAGAGCCTGCTGGCGATGCTGGAGGACCTCGCCGACCTCTTCGAGCAGAGCGCGGCGAGCGGGACGCCGGTCCGCGAGATCGTCGGGGACGACCCGGTCGAGTTCGCCGAGACGTTCCTGCGCAACTACCCGGAAGGCCAGTGGCTGAGCCGCGAGCGCAACCGGCTGGCCGACGCCATCGATCGCGTCGCCGACGACCGGCCGTGACCCGGCGGACGTGACCCGAGAGAACGGACCTGACATGACCACCCACCAGGGGCCCGCCATCAGCGTGCGCGGCCTGGAGAAGTCGTACAAGGACCTGCAGGTGCTGCGCGGCGTGGACTTCGAGGTGGCGCGGGGCAGCGTCTTCGCGTTACTCGGCTCGAACGGAGCCGGCAAGACCACGATCGTGCGCATCCTGTCCACGCTGCTCAAGCCGGACGCCGGCCGCGCCGCCGTCAACGGCCTCGACGTCGTCACCCAGGCCGCCGACGTTCGGGCGTCCATCAGCCTCACCGGCCAGTTCGCGGCCGTGGACGGGATGCTCACCGGGCGGGAGAACCTCGTCATGGTCGCCAAGCTGCGCCACCTGAAGCGGCCGGGCGAGGTCGCCGACGACCTGCTCGCCAGGTTCTCGCTCACCGACGCGGGCGGGCGCAGGGTGGCGACCTACTCCGGCGGCATGCGCCGCCGGCTCGACATCGCGATGAGCCTGATCGGCGATCCGCCGGTCATCTTCCTCGACGAGCCCACCACCGGGCTGGACCCCCAGGCGCGCGTCGAGGTCTGGCGGGCGGTCAGGGAGCTCGCCGGACGCGGCACCACGATCCTGCTCACCACGCAGTATCTGGACGAGGCCGAGCAGCTCGCCGACCGCATCGCCATCCTCCACCAGGGCCGGATCATCGTGGACGGCACGCTCGACGAGCTGCGGCGGCTCCTGCCGCCCGCGGAGGTCGAGTACGTCGAGAAGCAGCCGACCCTCGAAGACGTCTTCCTCGCGCTCGTCGGCGCCGGCTCCAAGGAGGCCACATGACCCGGCACTTCCTCGCCGACACCACCGTGATGCTGGGCCGCTCGCTGCGGCACATCGCGCGCAGCCCTGACACGATCATCACCACGACGATCATGCCGATCGCGATGATGCTGCTGTTCGTGTACGTCTTCGGCGGCGCGATCGACACCGGCCCCGTCGCGTACGTGGACTACCTGCTGCCCGGCATCCTGCTCATCACCGTCGCGTCCGGCATCGCCTACACGGCGTTCCGGCTCTTCCTCGACATGCAGAGCGGGATCTTCGAGCGGTTCCAGTCGATGCCGGTCGCCCGGTCGTCGGTGCTGTGGGCGCACGTGCTGACCTCGCTGGTGGCGAACCTGATCTCGCTGGCGGTGGTCGTGCTGGTCGCCGCGCTGATGGGCTTCCGCTCGCCCGCGGGCCTGCCCGCCTGGCTCGCCGTGGCGGGGCTGCTCGTGCTGTTCACGCTCGCGCTGACCTGGCTCGCGGTCATCCCCGGGCTCACCGCCAAGAGCGCCGACGGCGCCGGCGCGTTCTCCTATCCGCTCGTCTTCCTGCCGTTCGTCAGCTCGGCCTTCGTGCCCACCGCCACGATGCCGGGCCCGGTACGCGCCTTCGCCGAGCACCAGCCGGTGACGGCGATCGTCAACGCCATCCGCGACCTGCTGGCCGGGCACCCGGCGGGTCCCGGCGTGTGGAGCGCCGTCGGCTGGTGCGCGGGGCTGCTCGTCGCGACGTACGCCCTGGCCATGGTCATCTACCGCCGCAAGATCGCCTGATGCCGCTGGTCAGGCGATGAGCAGGCGCAATCCCATATCCGCCGCGTCGAGGCCGAGCAGGTCCCGGTTGCGCTCGGCCCACCGGCCGGAGTCCAGGTCGGCGCGGAGGTCCCGGACGGCTCGCCGTTCGGCCTCCGCGCCGGCCTTCGTCCACACCGAGACGCCGCGGCGGACGCGCTCCTCCAGGTACGCCTCGGGCCGCCGCCAGAACGCCTCGAAGAAGCCGTCCGCGCAGTCCCACGGGATCGGCACCGGCTCGATCCCGGCTCCGATCGCGGCGGCGAGTTCGCCGATCGACGGCCGCCCGATCAGCAGATCGGCCACCTCGGGCAGGTAGTCGCGGGTGAGCCAGAACCGGTCCAGCCATCCGGCGCGGCCGGTGTCGTGGGTGAACACCACCACGCGGCGCGCCACCCGCCGCAGCTCGAGCAGCCCGGCGATCGGGTCAGGCCAGTGGTGCACGGACGCGACGGACATCGCGGCGTCGAAGGCTCCGTCGTCGAAGGGCAGGCTTGCGGCCGAGCCGATGAGGCACGGGGCCGCCTCCGGCGGGCGCTGCGACCGCATCACCGCCGACGGCTCCACCGCGAGGACGTAGCGGTCGGCGGGCTCGTACGAGCCGGTACCGGCCCCCACGTTCAGCACGGTCCCGGCGTCGCCGAGCGCGGCCAGGATCCGGGCGGCGATGCGCGGCTCGGTGCGCCGGGTCGCGGTGTAGCCGGCTCCGATGGTGTCGTACAGCCAGGCTTCTGACATCGGCGCCGCCGCCCTTCGCCCGCGATTCCAGGATGCGTCTTTGCCTCCATCCCAGCATCCCGAGCGCTGTTGAAGAAGGAGGCGGGCGCGAGAAGGGGGTGCGGGGCGCGCGAAGAAGCGCGCGGGCACACGAAGAAGCGCGCGGGTACGCGTCCGCAAGCCGCGCGGGCGTGGAGCGAACGCGCGTACAGCCGCCGCGCGGGCGCGCGGAAATGAGGCGCGGGCGCCGCTGCGGGGCGCCCGCGCGCTTTCCCGGCGGAAGATGCCGGCCAGGGCGAGTCCGGCGGGCGCCTGGCCGGTCAAGGGGGAGGTCGCCGGGAGGAGTCGGCGCGGCCGGCCGTGGAGGGGGTGGGGCCGACCAGCCGCGCCTTCCGAGGAGAGCACAGAGTGCACCGGCTCTGCGTCCGCGCCCCGATGTCCGGCGGGGCGCGGCGGCGGAGGCCCGGCACGCCGTCAGGGTGGGTTCGTCAGGGTCCCCTTTCCGCAGGTCCTCGCTGGCGTGCGCCAGCCTAGGAACACCCGCCACACGTGCACCACAATTCCGCTATACGCACGGTCATGCCGTCGTGCTGACGGCCTCGACGTGCACCAGCACCGACTGCTCGGGGAAGAGCGGCGGGGCGGCGATGCCGGCGGCGGCCAGCGCGGAGCCGGGCAGCTCCAGCTCGCCGGAGGCCCAGGCGGGTGCGGCGCCGCGCGAGGTGAACGGCATCAGCGGGCGGACGCGGTAGACGGTCTCGGGGTCGAGGCCGGGCAGCCGGACAGGGCCGGGCGGCCAGGTGGCGGGACGGCCGAGCACGGCGATCTCGTAGACGGCCTCCGATGCGTCGGCGGCGACGACGCCGTGGGCGCGCACGCTCTCCGGGGTGTCGTCCACGCGGACCATCGTGCCGGTGTGCAGCAGCTCGCGGTGGCGCTTGTGCAGCGCGACCCAGGCGGCCAGCTCGTCCAGCTCGGCGCCGGTCAGGGAGGTGAGGTCCCATTCGATGCCGTAGTGCCCGAAGAACGCGGTGGCGGCGCGGAACGACAGGTCGTGCCGGCGGCCGGTGGTGTGGGAGCGCTCGGCGCCGATGTGGCTGCCGATCAGCTCGGGCGGCAGGAGCTGGGCGGTCCAGCGCAGGATGTCCTGCCGTTCGACGGGGTCGATGCAGTCGCTGGCCCAGACGCGGTCGGTGTGCTGGAGCATGCCGAGGTCGACGCGGGCACCGCCGGAGGAGCACGCCTCGATCTCCAGCCGGGGGTGCGCGGCGCGCAGCTCGTCGAGCAGCCGGTAGACGGCCTCGGTCTGGGCGTGCACGGCGGGCCTGCCGCCGTGCGCGGTGGAGCCGGCGTCCACGAGGTCGCGGTTGTGGTCCCACTTGAGGAAGTCGATCTCGTACTCGCCGACGAGGGCGAGCAGCCGCTCCTTGATGTAGGCGTACGCGTCCGGGTCGGTGAGGTCGAGCACCTGCTGGCGGCGGGCGGGCGGGGGCAGCCGGTCGCCCGCCTTGAGCATCCAGTCGGGGTGGGCGCGGGCCAGCTCGGAGTCCGGGTTGACCATCTCGGGCTCGACCCACAGCCCGAACTCCATGCCGAGCGTGCGCACCCGCTCGACCAGGGGGTGCAGCCCGTCGGGCCAGACGGCGGGGTCGACGTACCAGTCGCCGAGCCCCGCGCCGTCGTTGCGGCGGCCGAGGAACCAGCCGTCGTCCAGCACGAACCGCTCCACGCCGACGCGGGCGGCCCGGTCGGCGAGTTCGAGCAGCCGGTCGAGGTCGTGGTCGAAGTAGACGGCCTCCCACGTGTTGAGCACCACAGGGCGGGGGCGCACCGGGTGGGCAGGGCGGGCGCGCAGGTGCTCGTGGAAGCGGTGCGCCGCCTCATCAAGGCCGCGCCCGTACGTGGCGTACACCCAAGGAGTGCGGTACGTCTCCCCCGCGGCCAGCACGATCTCGCCGGGCAGCAGCAGCTCGCCGCCGCCGAGCATGGTGCGGCCGGTGGCGGTGCGCTCGGCGTAGTGGCGGTGGTTGCCGCTGTGGCCGACGTGCACGCCCCACGCCTCGCCGCGACGGAAGCCGATCCCGGCGGTGGCGGCGAACAGCACGGTCGCGGCGTCGGCCCCGGTACGGCCGCGCCGGTTCTCCCGCAGGTGGGTGCCCACGGTGAGGGCGCGGCGCTGCGGCACGCGCTCCTTGGACCACCGGCCCGCCTGGTCGAGCAGCTCGGTGGGGTTGCCGTGGACGGGGAAGACGAGGTTCAGCGCGTCGAGCGTGTAGGGCAGGTCGTGCCCGTTGCGCAGCTCGGCCTGGGCGCGCAGCAGCCCCGACGGGTCCAGCTCGACGGTGACGGTGAGGCCGAGCCGGGAGTGCGGGTCGCCGCCTGCGGCGACGACGCGCTGCCCGTGCTGCTCGCAGGTGACGTCGGTGAAGGCGGGCGACCAGCCGGTCCCCCCGTCGTGGTGCCCGGACAGCCCCGGCTCCCCCATCCACCCGGTACGCGCCTCCGGCACGATCGCGGTGCGGATCGGCACCTCGACGGTCTGGTCGGACCTGGGCCGCAGCTCGGCGGCCAGGTGCTCCAGGTCGTCGCCGCCGAGCGGCCCCAGATCCGGCCCCCAGTGCAGGATCGCGGGGAGCGCGCCGGGCGGGCATTCGAGCACCACCGACACGCCGGCGGCTCGGAGATGGTGAAGATGCATGCGGTGCTTTCCGTTCGGGGGTGGTTCGTGCGGGCGGCCGGTCAGCCCTTGAGTCCGCCGCTGAGCAGGTCGAGCCGCCAGAAGCGCTGCAGGAAGAGCAGCAGCGCGATGAGCGGGATGACGGACACGGCGGCGCCGACGATGGCGATGCCGTACAGGGCGGGCTCGGAGGAGCCCTTGGCGAGCAGGGTGTAGAGGCCGACGGTGATCGGGAACTTCGACTCGTCGGAGAGCATGATGTACGGCAGCAGGAAGTTGTTCCACGTGCTGACGAAGTGCAGCATGAAGATCGTCACCATGCCGGGCACCATCATGGGCAGCCCGATCGAGCCGAAGATGCGGTACTCGCTCGCGCCGTCGATCCTCGCGGCCTCCAGGGTCGCGTCCGGCACCGACGCGATGGCGTACACGCGGGCCAGGTAGATGCTGAACGGCGAGATGAGGCCGGGCAGCAGGACCGACCAGTACGAACCGACGAGCCCGATCTCCGACATGAGCAGGTACTGCGGGATGGCCAGCGTCATGCCGGGCACGAGGACGCCCGCGAGGATCGCGTAGAACAGGACGTTGCGGCCGCGGAAGTCGTACTTGGCCATGCCGTAGCCGGCCACCGTGGAGATGAGGGTCGAGACGACCGAACCGAGACCGGCGTACAGGGCGCTGTTGCCGGCCCAGGTGAGGAAGCGGCCGTCGCCGTAGGTGAACAGGTCGTGCAGGTTCTCCAGCAGGCCCGTGCCGGGGGCGAAGGTGAAGGTGGAGAACAGCTCGGCGCTGGACTTGGTGGCGGCCACGACGACCCAGGCCACCGGCACCAGGCAGTAGAAGGCGCCGATGAGCAGCACGACGGTGGGCAGGATCTTGGCCCGCTGGTGCGGCAGCGGCTTGGCGGCCACCGCCGCGCCCTTCTTCCCCGTCCTGCCGGGGCGGCTCGCGGTGACGGCGCTCATGACATGCCTCCGAAGGCGCGCTTCTGGGTGACCTTCAGCAGCACCACGGAGACGACCAGCGTGCCGACGGCCAGGACGACCGAGGCGGCCGAGGCGAGCGGCAGGTCGTCGCGGACGAAGGCGCTGGTGTAGATGTGCATGAGCGGCACCCAGCCCTGCGAGATCTCCGTGGTCATCGGTTTGAGCGTGGTCGGCTCGCCGTACACCTGGAGGGTGCCGATGAGCGCGAACAGGCCGGTGAGCACGAGCGCGGGCGCCACCAGCGGGATCTTGACGTGCCAGGCGATGCGCCACTCCGATGCGCCGTCGATGCGGGCGGCGTCGGACAGCTCGGCGGGGATGCCGCGCAGCGACGTGAAGATGATGATCATGTTGAAGCCGACGCCGCCCCAGACCGCGATGTTGGCCAGCGCGGGGAAGATGCCGCCCGCTCCGAGGAACGGGATCTCCCCCAGCCCGAGCCGCTCGGTCACATAGCTGAACGGGCTGGTCGAGGGCAGGTACATGAAGCCCCACAGCAGGGAGGCGGTCACGCCGGGGATCGCGTACGGCAGGAAGATCGCCGTACGCGAGAAGCGGCGGGCGCGCGTGCCCGCGTGGTCGAGCAGCAGCGCGAACAGCAGGGCGAGGCCGAGCGTCAGCGGCACGCTGATCAGCCCGTAGACGGCGAGCCGCCCGAACCCGGCCCAGAACTGCGGGTCGGTCAGCGTGGTGGCGTAGTTGTCCAGCCCGACGAAGACCTCCTCGCGGGTGCCGAAGATGCCGCCGCCGGTCAGCCGCAGGCCGCGCACGCTGAGGTAGAGCGCGTAGCCGATGGGGATCGCGAGGAACAGCAGGAACAGCAGCGCGGCGGGCGCGACGAAGACGTACGGCGCCCGCGTCCCGCGCCGGGCCCGGGACGGCGCGCTCACTGGCCCGCGACCTTGAAGCCCGTGGACTTCATGTCGTCCACCACCACCTGCTGCGTCTTCTTCAGCGCGTCGACCAGCGGCGTCTTGTCGCGGATGGCGGCGGACACGGCGTCTCCGAAGGCGCTCTCCGCGGTCTTGACGTTCGGTCCCCAGGTGATGTGCGGGATCGTGCGCTGCGCGGCCTTCGTGGCGACCTCCCAGTAGTCCTTCTGACCGGCGACCAGCGCGGGCGGGTCGCTGTCGGCGGTGGCCTGCTGGCCCGCGATGGCCGCGGGGTACTCGCCGGCGGAGATCTGAATGTCGTAGGCGGTCTTGTCGGTGTTCATCCACGCAGCGAACTCGGCGGCGGCCTTGGCGTGCTTGGAGTTCTTGGACACGGCGATGGCGCTGCCGCCCTGGAAGGCCACCCGGTCGTCGCCCTCCTTCCACTGCGGCAGGGGTGCGATCGCCCAGTCGCCCGCCTGCTTCTCGGCGACGCTGTAGAGCACGCCGGGAGCCCACAGGGCGCTCGGCCAGCTCAGGATCTTGCCCTTGTTGAGCTGGTTGTTCCACTCGGGGGTGAGCAGCGGCTGGGCCTTGACCAGGTCTCTGTCGATGAGGTCCTGCCAGAACGCGGCGACCTCGGTGGAGGGGCCATCGGCGATGCCGACCGTCCAGGTGTCGCCGTCGAGCTTCCACCAGGAGGAGCCGGCCTGCTGGGCGAGCCCGGCGAAGTTGCCGAACTCGCCGGGTGCGAAGGTGGCGAGGTAGGCCTCGGGGTCCTTCTTGCGCACCTCGGCGGCGACGTCGGCGAACTCCTTCCACGTCTTCGGCGGCTCGATCTTCAGCTCGTCGAAGCGCTTCTTGTTGTAGACCATGACCATCGGGCCGACGTCCTGGGGCACGCCGTAGACGGCGCCGTCGAAGCTGGTCAGCGACCACACCTCGGGCGTGAACGCGTCCTTGATGCCGCCGGTGTAGGCGGAGATGTCGGCCAGCGCGCCGGCCACGATCATGGCGGGCAGCGACTGGTACTCCAGGCAGGCGGCGTCGGGCGCGTTGCCGGCCCGGCTGGCCGTGAGCAGTTTCGTGGCGGTGTCGGTGCCGCCGCCGACGTCGGTGTGCCGCACCTGGATGTCCGGGTGGGCCTTGTTGAACGCCTCGACCTTCTCCTTCTTCCCGGAGCCCCAGCACCAGAACTGCAGTGTGACCGGGCCCGTCTCCGCCTCCTGCGCGGCCGTGTCGCCTCCGTCCGCGCCGTTCCCGCCGCCGGACGAGCAGGCGGCGAGGAGCACGGCCATGCCGAGCGCCGCGACGGACCGGGAGACCCCTTTGATACGCATCTCGCGTCTCCTTCCCGCAAAGCCGCCAACTTGGCTTTGCAGGGAAGCCAACTTAGAGAACAAGTGAGGTCTATGTCACTACTTCTGCACAAATTTCCGATGACAGGAGCGAGCTCAGCGGCATGTTAGCTTTGCAGCGAAAGCAACAGGGAGGGAGTCTGGCGTGATGGCCGTCCGGCCCCGAAGATGGGGCGGCATGTGGGACACGTTGCCCGACGCCGCGCGCTCCATCGTCAAGGAGCTGATCATCCACGGCCCGCAGTCCAGGACCGCGCTGGCCAAGACCCTGCACCTGTCCACCGGCAGCCTGACCCGGCTCACCAAGCCGCTGGTCGACGCCGGCCTCCTCGTCGAGCGGGACGTGGTGCACGACCCGGTCAACGGCCGCCCGACCCGCCCGCTCGACGTCGCCGCGGCCGAGCACCGCTTCCTCGGGCTGAAGCTCACCGCCGACCGGATCCACGCGGTGATCACCGGCCTGCGCGCCGAGGTGATCGCCGCCAAGGACGAGCCGATCGATGACCACGACCCCGAGGCGGTCTGCCGGCAGGCCAGGCGGCTGCTGGACGAGCTGACCGGCGCGCCGGTCGTCGGGGCCGGCGTGACGATCGGCGGCAACGGCCGCGCCGCCACCCAGGTCGGCGGCGAGCTGCTGGTGGACGCGCCGTACCTGGGCTGGCACCAGGTGGAGCTGCGGCCGCTCATGGAGCGGGCGCTCGGCGTGCCGTGCGCGGTCACCAACGACGTGGCGGCGCTCGCGCACCAGCACCACTGGTTCGGCCCCGGGCGGGGGTTGCGGGACTTCGCGCTGGTGACGATCGGGGCGGGCATCGGCTACGCGCTCATCCAGCACGACCACCTGGTGGCGGCGGCCGAGGCCGACCTCGGCATGTTCGGCCACCTGGTGCTCGACCCCGGCGGGCCGCCCTGCCCCGAGGGGCATCGCGGGTGCCCGACGGCGTACCTGGCGAGCCGGTCGGTCGAGATGGCCGCCGGGCTGGCGCTGCGGCGGGAGGTCGGCTACGACGAGGTCATGCGGCTCGCCGCGTCCGGCGAGCGGAGCTGCCGGACGCTCGTCCGCGAGTCGGGCCGGGCGCTGGGCAGGCTGATCGCGCTGGTGGCGACGATCTCGCTGGTCAAGACCGTGATCCTGGCGGGCGAGGGCGTGGAGCTGGCCCGCGTCGCCAAGGACGACCTCGACGCTGCGCTCACCGAGCACCGGCGCGGCCTGCCCGGCTCGGTCGAGGTGGTGATCGAGGACGACGACTTCCGCGAGTGGGCGCGCGGTGGCGCGGTGGTCGCCATCCAGAGCTTCGTCACCGGCAGCGACTAGGCCCCGCCGGGCGCGGCTCGCACGAGCCCACCCGCGCGAGCCCACCCGCGCGCAGCCCGCACCAGCCCCACGCGCGCAGCCCGCACCAGCCCCACGCGCGCAGCCGGCACGAGCCCACCCGCGCGCAGCCGGCACGAGCCCACCCGCGCGCAGCCGGCACGAGCCCACCCGCGCGCAGCCGGCACGAGCCCACCCGCGCGCAGCCGGCACGACGGCCCCGGTTAGCGTCATGGAACAGCCCCCGTACGGGGTGCGCGCGCGTACCTAAGGAGACCGCTTGAAGATCACCGACGTCGAAGTGCTCGTCACCAGCCCGGGACGCAACTTCGTGACGATCCGCATCCGCACCGACGAAGGCGTGTACGGGCTCGGCGACGCCACGCTCAACGGCCGCGAGCTGGCCGTCGCCTCCTACCTGCGCGACCACGTCGCCCCTTGCCTGATCGGCCGCAACCCGTTCCAGATCGAGGACATCTGGCAGTACCTGTACCGTGGCGCGTACTGGCGGCGCGGCCCGGTCACGATGACCGCTATCGGCGCGGTGGACATGGCGCTGTGGGACATCAAGGGCAAGGCGCTCAACGTGCCCGTTTACGAGCTGCTCGGCGGCGCCTGCCGCAACGGCGTCATGGTGTACGGCCACGCCAACGGGCAGAGCGTCGGCGAGGCGGTGGAGGCCGTCGGCCGCTACATCGACATGGGCTACAAGGCCGTGCGCGTGCAGGCGGGTGTGCCGGGGCTGAAGGCCACGTACGGGGTGGGCAGGGGCGACCTGTTCTACGAGCCCGCCGGTGAGGGCCTGCCCAGTGAGGACGTCTGGAGCACGGAGAAGTACCTGGCCACCGTGCCCGAGCTGTTCGCCAGGGTGCGCGAGGAGTACGGCAGGGACGTGCACCTGCTGCACGACGCCCACCACCGGCTCACCCCGATCGAGGCGGGCCGGCTCGGGCGGGAGCTGGAACCGTACTCGCTGTTCTGGCTGGAGGACGCGGTGCCGGCCGAGCAGCAGGAGGCGTTCAGGATCGTCCGCCAGCACACCACGACGCCGCTGGCCGTCGGCGAGATCTTCAACACCATCCACGACGCGACCGTGCTGCTGCGCGAGAACCTCATCGACTACCTGCGCATGACCGTCGTGCACGGCGGCGGCATCACCCACCTGCGCACGGCGGCGGCGTACGCGGCGGTGCACCAGGTACGTACCGGCTGCCACGGCGCCACCGACCTGTCGCCCGTCACCATGGCCGCGGCGCTGCACTTCGACCTGTCGATCCCGAACTTCGGCATCCAGGAGTACATGCGGCACACGCCGGAGACGGACGAGGTGTTCCCGCACGCCTACACCTTCTCCGACGGCTACCTGCACCCCGGCGACGCGCCCGGCCTGGGCGTGGACTACCGGGACGACCTGGCCGAGCGGTATCCGTACAAGCGGGCGTACCTGCCGGTCAGCCGCCTGGAGGACGGCACGATGTTCAACTGGTAGGACGGGGTTTGCGGCGGCCGGGCCGTTGCTTTAGCGTCGATCCGAAATCGCGTGCCTGCCCGCGAAGGGTCCCCGATGACACTTTCTCCCCGCCCCGCTGTCGAGCCGCTGCTGGCCGGTGACGAGCTGGAGCTGGCCGTGGAGGCGGGCGAGCGGTGGTGGGGCGGCTCGGTGGACGACGGGCTGTCGATGCCGTACGGCACGCGGCCCTTCACCCGCGATCTCGGCGGGCCCCGCGAACCCGGGGGGCCGTCCAACCAGAGCGCTCCCGTGCTGCTGTCCACCCGGGGGCGGGTGGTGTGGTCGGAGCGGCCGTTCGCGTTCGCGTTCGACGGCGGCCGGCTGCGGCTGTCGGGGCGCGGCATCGAGGTGAGCAGGGCGGGCGGCACGCTGCGCGAGGCGTTCCTGTCCGCCGCGCACCGTTTCTTCCCGCCGTCCGGGCGGGCCCCCGCCCGGCGGCTGTTCTCCGGGCCGCAGTACAGCACCTGGATCGAGCACCCGTACACGCCCACCCAGGAGGGCGTGCTGCGCTTCGCCCGCGACCTCCTGGACGCCGGCCTGCCGCCGGGCGTGGTGCTGATCGACGATCTGTGGGCGGAGGACTACGGCACCTGGCGGTTCGACCGCGCCCGCTTCCCCGACCCGGCCGCGATGGTCGCCCGGCTGCACGAATGGGGCTGCTCGGTGATGCTGTGGGTGGTGCCGTTCGTCAGCCCCGACTCGGCCGCGTTCCGCGAGCTGGAGGGGCGCGGGGTGCTGCTGCGGGACGCCTCAGGCGAGACCGCGATCCGGCGGTGGTGGAACGGGTTCAGCGCCGCCCTCGACCTCACCGACCCCGGCGCCGTCGAGTGGATCACCTCCCGGCTCGACGCGCTCGTCGAGGAGACGGGGGTGGACGGCTTCAAGTTCGATGCCGGTGACGTGCGCGACTACCGGGCCGATGACCGCACCGCCGAGCCGGCCGAGCCGGTCGATCTGTGCGAGGCGTGGGCGCGGGTGGGGCTGCGGTATCCGTACAACGAGTTCCGGGCGTGCTGGCGGATGGGCGGTCAGCCGCTCGCCCAGCGGTTGCAGGACAAGCCGGCGCTGTGGGGGCCGGACGGGATCGGGTCGCTGATCCCGGAGATGCTCGCCCAGGGGCTGATCGGGCACGCGTTCGTCTGCCCCGACATGATCGGCGGCGGCGAGATCGGCTCGGTGTCCGCGCAGGGGGCGACCGATCAGGAGTTCTTCGTCCGGTACGCGCAGGTCGCCGCGCTCGCCCCCATCATGCAGTTCTCCGTGCTGCCCACCCGCGTGCTCGACGCGACGCACCTGGCCGCCGTCCGCGAGGCGCTGGCCGTCCGCGCCGCGCTGCTGCCCCGCATCCTCGGCCTCGTGGACCACGCCGCCGCCACCGGGGAGCCGATCGTGCGCCCGATGGCGTACCACGCGCCGGGGCTCGACGACGTGACCGACCAGTTCTTCCTCGGCCCGGACCTCATCGTGGCCCCAGTGCTCGCGCAGGGCGCCACCGAGCGGGAGGTCGTGCTGCCGGAAGGCCGCTGGCGAGCCGACGACGGCACGGCGGTCGAGGGGCCCGCCCGCGTCACGGTCGCCTGCGACCTGACGCGGCTCCCCCGCTTCGAGCGCCTGCCCGCCCGCTGAGCGCGGTCAGGAGCCGGGATCGTCCGGCTCGTCGAGGAGGCGGAGGTCGGCGGGGCCGATGGTGGCGCTGACCAGCAGGGCGGTGATGAGGTTGTGGTTGAGCGCGTTGCCCAGCGGCGGCGGGATCTCCTCCTCAAGCAGCCCCGGCACCTTCTTGCTCAGCCGCTTGCGCGTCTGGGTGACGATGTGGGCGGCGCGCTTGGCGGTCCACTGCTCGCCGGGGCGCAGGCGGCTCAGCTCGTCGGCGACCTGCGACCAGGTGAGCGGCTGCGGCCACGGCTCGGGCCGCAGGTAGCGCTGGCCGAGGCAGACCAGCACCAGCCGCTCGACATCGGTGAGCACCCAGCCGTTCGGCTCGCGGGTTTCGGCCTCCAGGCGGGCGCGCGTCTCCGCGTCCGCGCCCCGGGGCACGGACGCCCTGACGATCCGCACTTCGAGCAGGTGTTCCTGCTCGGGGGCGACGATGAACAGCGGCGTGTACGCGGCCGTCAACGGTGTCCTGTGCCCGGTGAGCACCAGGCGGCCGCCGGGCAGGCGGATCGGCAGGTTGCCGAGGTTGCACAGCACCCATTGCCCGTCCTCGCGGACGATGGAGCCGTGGCGGCGGCTGACGTACGGGTCGTCGGCGCCCACGCAGACGTGCACGTCCGGCTCCGAGCGCCCGAACACCACCTCGAACCCCGCATCGGGGGCGACCCTGATCCCGCCGCGGCCGCCCCGGACGTACAGGGTGCCGGGCACGTCGGGCGGCAGGCCGGTGATGTCGTCTCCCTGGGACGTCGGCAGCAGGTGCACCTTGCTGCGCGGCCGACGTTCGGTGCGCGCCATATGGCGATCTTTTCTGTCCCTGCCGCACGAAGTCAACGTCAGTCCTGACCAGCCGGTACGAAAGGCGGTCGTCACGTCTCCGGTACCGCAGACGCGATCTCTCTTCGTGACTTTCTGTTGGAGAGCGGACACATCGTGCAAGATGGTCTCCGCACGACCGCGCCTTTCCGGGGGAGGGCTGCGCGGTGAGATGCGTCAGTCACCAGGCCACGGCGGATCGCCTCATCCGTGACGGCGAACGCGCCCTGGACAACGGGGAGCAGGAACGGCTGCGTGCCATCAACATCGAGCTGCGGTCCCTGCTCCCCGAGCCTCCGCCGTCGCCCAGCCTGAGCACGGTGCGGGCCACCTGAGCACGGTACGGGCTACCCGAGCCCGCCCGCCCCCGCCTGGCCGGCCCGCGCCTGGAGCGGCTCGGCGGCCCCGCTCCCCCGGCCCCGGCCGGTCAGACCGCGACGGGTTCGCGGCGGGCGGCGTAACGGGAGGGCGGCCGGGGCAGGCCGTAGTGGGCGCGCAGGGTGCGGGTGTCGTACTCGTGACGGAAGAGCCCGCGTGCCCGCAGCTCCGGTACGACGTGGTCCACGAACACCTCCAGACCGCTGGGCAGCAGGGGCGGCATGATGTTGAAGCCGTCCGCCGCGCCGTTGAAGAACCACTCCTGGAGCTGGTCGGCGATCTGCTCGGGCGTGCCGGTGACGACGCGGTGGCCACGCCCGCCCGCGAGCCGCGACAGCAGCTGCCTGACGGTGAGGCGTTCGCGTCTGGCGAGCTCGACGACGAGCTTGCGGCGGCTCTGCGCGCCCTCGGTCTCGATGGGCACGTCGGGCAGCGGGCCGTCCAGGTGCTCCTCGGTCAGCTCGATGCCGGTCAGGTAGGACAGCTGCGCCAGCCCGTACGCGGGGATGATGAGCTCGTCGAGCTCTCGTTCCAGGGCGCGCGCCTCCTCCTCGGTCGAGCCGATGATCGGTGAGATGCCGGGCAGGACGAGCAGCTCGTCGTGCCGCCGCCCGTAGGCGGCCAGGCGGCGCTTGAGGTCGGCGTAGAACTCCTGGCCGTCCTGCAGGGTCTGCTGCGCGGTGAAGACGGCCTCGGCGTGGCGGGCGGCGAACTCCTTGCCGTCCTCCGACGAGCCGGCCTGGACGAGCAGCGGGCGGCCCTGCGGGGTGCGCGAGGTGTTCAGCGGGCCTTTGACGGAGAAGTGCTCGCCGGTGTGGTCGATGGGGTGGATCTTGTCGGTGTCGGCGTACGTGCCGGCCGCCCGGTCGGCGAGGATCGCGTCGTCCTCCCAGCTGTCCCAGAGCTTGGTGACGACGTCGAGGAACTCGGCGGCCCGAGCGTAGCGGGCGGCGTGTGCGGGGCGCTCGATGCCGAAGTTGGCGGCCTCGGCCTCGCTCGCCGAGGTGACGATGTTCCAGCCGGCCCGGCCACCGCTGATGTGGTCGAGCGAGGCGAACTTGCGCGCCACGTGGAAGGGCTCGTTGTACGTGGTCGAGACGGTGGCGATGAGCCCGATGCGCTCGGTGACGGTGGCCAGGGCCGTCAGCAGGGTCAGCGGTTCGAGGCCGCCGAGCGCGTTGTGGCGTACCTTGCCGCGCAGCGCGAGCCCGTCGGCGAGGAACACCGAGTCGAGCGCGCCGCGCTCGGCGATCTTCGCGAGCTCCTGGTAGTGGCGGACGTCGGCGATCTTGCCGGGTTCGCTGCGGGGGTGGCGCCAGGCCGCCTCGTGGTGGCCGACGCCCATGAGGAAGGCGTTGAGGTGCAGTTTTCTCGTCACGTGGTCCTCCAGGTGGAAAGCGGCGCTCGGCGGTGGTCAGGCTGCGGGCGCGCCGATGCCCGGGTGCCCGGGTGAAAGAGGGGTTCCTCCCCCGTGCCCGCCCCCGAGGCGGGCACGGGGCGAGGAGGATCCGTGATCAGCGACACTGCGCGCTGGAGACGTGGCCGTGGTCCACGTGCGGGCGCCGGGTCAGGAGAAGGCCCTGGCTCATGCACTCGAAGGTACGATCACGCCCTCATAAAGTCAATATTTCCTATAGGCTATACATGAAATACCAGCTCGATGGTCCCGGGCGGGGCTCAGCGGCGGCCCCAGCGGCCTCGGCGGACTCCGGCTGGAGACCGAGGCGGCAGAACCATCGGTGGCGGGGCGGCGGCCTCCGGCCCGTGCTGCGGGCATCACCGGCGCGCGCCTGCGGAGAGGTCGGGCGCGTTCGTCAGGTGAGGACGACGCAGCCGCGTTCCTCCAGCGCGGCCAGCAGGGAGGGGTCGGGGTCGCAAGGGTTCCAGCGCAGGTCGAGCTTCTCCAGGGCGGGCATGCGGGCGACCCAGCCGGGCAGCCGGGTGATGCGGTTGCCCCGCAGGTCCACCTGGCGCAGCAGCGGCAGCTCGGCGATCGGCTCCGGCACCTCGGCGAGCCGGTTGTCGCGCAGCTCGAGGTGGCGCAGCTCGCGCAGATCGGCCACCGAGGGCGGCAGGTGCTCGATGCGGTTGCCGCGCAGCCACAGCTCGCGCAGGCGGTTGTCGTGCAGGTAGAGGCAGCCGCTCAGGCCGGTCAGCCCACCCAGCTCATCGGGCAGGGACGTCAGCTCGTTGTGTCCCAGGTCCAGGGTGACCAGCCGGCGCAGCCGCACGATCTCGGGCGGGAGCGCCATGAGCCCGGTCTCGGCGAGGATCAGCACCTCCAGCCCGGTACGCTCCCAGACCTCGCCGGGCACCTCGCCGAGCGGCTGTCGCCACAGGTTGAGCACGTCGCGCATGCGGTCCTTTCTCGAACGACCGTTCGTGGCCGCACGCACGGGTCCCCGTCAAGCGCCCTCCGGCGTCCGATGCCCGGGTCCCGTCTGACATGCTGCAACCGGCTTGTCCTGACGTGATGCTTGGAGCGTACGATGACCGATCCTCTCGCCGTCGACCCGCCGCTCGACGCCG
The DNA here is from genome assembly GCF_040678535.1 of Nonomuraea sp. NPDC052634. Lineage (NCBI taxonomy): Bacteria > Bacillati > Actinomycetota > Actinomycetes > Streptosporangiales > Streptosporangiaceae > Nonomuraea > Nonomuraea sp. NPDC052634. The sequence continues at coordinate 142,452 of NZ_JBFATY010000010.1, forward strand.
AGTTCCCCGCCACCACGCCGGCGGTGACGTTCGAGAGCGCGGGCGAGGACCTGCTCGGCGTGCTGCACGTGCCGGCCGGGCGCGGGCCGCACCCCGTGGTCGTGCTGCTCCACGGCTTTCCCGGCAACGAGCGCAACTTCGACCTCGCCCAGGCGCTGCGCAGGGCGGGATACGCGGCGCTGGTGTTCCACTACCGCGGCTCGTGGGGTGTGGGCGGGTCCTGGTCGTGGGGCAACATGCTGGAGGACGCGGCGACCGTGGTGGCCAAGGTCCGCGAGCCGGAGTTCGCCTCCGCGCATCGGCTCGATCCCGCGCGGCTCGCGGTGGCAGGGCACAGCCTCGGCGGTTTCGCCGCGCTGATGACCGCGGCGGCGGACCCGCATATCGCCGCCGTCGCCTCGATCGCCGGTTTCGACTTCGGCGCGGCCGTCGCGCAGTGCCGCGAGGATCCCGGCCGCCGCGCCGCGTACGTCGAGGCGTTCGCCGGCTCGCTCACCCCGCTCAAGGGCACCAGCGGGGAGGCGCTCGTGGCCGAGATGGAGGCCGCCGGTGACGCCTGGCGGCTCGCCGGCCTCGCGCCCCGGCTCGCCGACCGGCCCGTGCTCCTGGTGGGCACCGGCCGCGACGACGTCACTCCGAGCGAGGTGCACCATGACCCGCTCGTGGCGGCGTACGAGAAGCATCCCGTCGAGCGTCTCCACCACCGGGTGCTGCCCACCGACCACGCGCTGTCGGACCAGCGGGTGACGCTGGCCCGCACGCTCTCGGACTTCCTCGCGCGCTACCTCTGACGGCGTGTGCGGCCGGGGCCGGTCGGCCTGGCCTCGGCGGTCGGCGCCGGTGAGCCGCGGCCCCGCAACCCGTACCCGATGGTCGACGTCACCATCGGCGGACGCCACTACGAGCGGGTGCGGGGAGCCGGCCTTCCGGGGGCGGTCCGGCGGGCGTCCATGCGGCAGGCGCTGGCGCTCACGCCGGAGGCCGCCTTCGTCGCGCCGGACATCGCACGCTTCGGCGGCTGCCGCGAGCACTGCCCGCCGCGATCAGCGCATGCCGGAACGGCGGGTCCCGGGGTGGTCGCGGTGCGGGCGGCGGCCACCCCGGGCGCGCCGGTCAGCGGCGCCGGTCAGGCAACGCCGGTGAGACGGCTCCGGTGCAGCGGCTTCGGTCAGGCGGCGGCCTCCTCGCGGCGTACATGCGAACAGCTCGCGCAGGCCGTACGGTCCGGAGCCTGGAGCAACTGGTCGAAGGGGATGAAGATACCGCAGCACTCACAGATGCCGTAGAGCCCGCGGTCCATGCGGTCCAGGGCGTCGCTGATGCGGTGGGCGGCGGCGTGGTCGAGCACGGGGTCGGTGGCGGCGAGCCGCTCGTCGAGCAGCTCGCGCAGCTCCTCGAGCCGGTTCAGGTGCTCGGTGTAGTGCTGCAGGTGGGTGTGGACTGATCTGTCGTCGGCCATGACGCTGATCTGCTCCTCGCTGTACGCGAAAAGGGGATAACGGCGCGTCCGCGTCGGATGCGGGGGCCTCCAGCGCTGCGCTGGAGTGATGGTGATCATGAAGACAGGGGTGGCGTCAGATCAGGGGTGGGCTGCGTGAGCCCGTGGTGCGGTGCCCGAACTGCTGGGGGTCGCCGGTCAGGTCCGCGTCGGGGCGCGGGCCGGGCAGCAGTGCGAGGTGGGCGGCCTCGTCGTGCGTGCCGCGCAGGGGCGGCCACAACGTCAGCACGGGGTGTTCACGGACGCTGGTGGCCTGCGGTGGCAGGCTGGCCAGGCCGTCGTCGCCGGCGTGTTCGTCGTCGGTCGAGGTCGGGGCCAGGGCTGAACGGGTCACCAGGTGAGGGCCGTTCCAGCCCGAGGGCGCGCCGGCCATCAGGCCGGCCGCGAGCAGGGACAGCAGGAGCAGGCCCATCACGCCGCATAGCGCGAGGGAGCCTCGTGGTGTCGTGGTGCCCCACGGTCCCGCCATAAGCCCGACCATAGCCCAGACCGTATGAAAAAGGGCATCCATCCGCGGAACTGAGTACGGCCCGATTCGGCGTACGCGCCCTCAACCGATCTTCTCCGCAGCGCGGTTTCCCCGTGGACGGCGCGGTTTCGTGCGGCGCCCACCCCTGCGGCGGGCAGGGTCAGATTTTGCAGATCGTGAACGTCAGCGTCTTCGACGCCTTGGCGTGGGTGAGCAGGCGGAAGACGATTGTGTGCCGGCCGGCGGGGAACGAGCTGAGCGGACTACGCCGCAGCACGTCGGAGCCGTTGGTGAGGTATCCGGTCAGCCAGCCCTCGTCCTGGCCGTCCACGACCCAGCGGTAGCCGTACGGGATCCGCTTGCCCGTCGGTCCGGACAGCGTGGCGACCGGGAACGCGCTGGGGCTGTAGCAGCCGCCCATCTTCACGCCGTCGAGCGTCACCGACACCAGCCGGACGGTGCCGCCGGATGAGGTGCCGGTCTTCGTGGCTTTCGGGGCGGTGGTCTTGGGCGCGGCCGCCGTGGTCTTCGGCGTGCTCGGACGGGGCGTGGAACGGGCGGTCCGCTCAGGGGTCCGCTCGGGGCTGCTGCTGTGGCGGGGCGTGGGCCTTGTGGAGGGTGAGATGTTCGCTTCGGGGCCTCCGGTCGTGGCGGCCGGCTCATCGCTCTCCTCCGTCCGTTCGAGGGCGGGCGTCTGTACGGGTGGCGCGGCCGCGCCGCTCGTGCCCGGTGGCAGGAACACGACCGCACCCGCCACCAGGGCACCGGCCACCGCGCCCGCACCGATCAGCACCGCCGTCCCTTTGCCGCGCCTGTGAGACCGCCCCGGGGGCGGCACGGTGGCGAGGCCGATCGGCTGCCCGAGCTGCGGCGCCATGGCCGGCCCAGCGGGCGGCACCTGGGAGATCGGGGGTGCCGGGGGCATCGGCGGGGCCGGGCGGGAGCCGAGCAGCCAGAGCAGCACGTCCTGCATGCTCGGCGGCCGGGTTCTTGGCCAGACAGGCCAGCAGGATCGGGCGCAGCGGGGCGGGCACGTCGCCGAGGTACGGCTCGTCGTGCAGGATCCGGCGGATCACGGCGGGCAGCGAGTCGTTGCCGAACGGCGGCGTCCCCGTCGCGGCGAACACCATCACCCCCGCCCACGCGAACACGTCGGCGGCCGGGCCGACGGGCTCGCCCGCGAGCTGCTCGGGAGCCATGTACGCGGGCGTCCCCATGACGCCGCTGACCCCGGACGGCCCGGCCGCCGCCGAGCGGGCGATGCCGAAGTCGATGACGCGCGGCCCGCCGGGGCCGAGCAGCACGTTGGCGGGCTGGAAGTCGCGGTGCACGATGCCGGCCTGGTGGATGGCGGCCAGCGCCGACGGGCGGATCTTTCTCCCAGAGCGGTTCGGCCTGCGGCATGAGTCCCCCGTGTCAGCACTCTGGATCTTCAGCACCTTAGCCGGAAGATCGTGAGTAACACGGAATGTCATAGAAATTCACCGGCCGCTGACCTCGCATGGCCGACATCACGCCGCCATGCCCCGGCCGGCCCAGGGTCAGGACGTCGGCCGCCTCGGCGTCCCGTACGCATCGTGCGGCGTGTCGGCGTACGCCCACTGGTGGTCGCGGGCATGGCGGCAGGCCGCCTCCACGTCCCCCGTGCGCATGACCTCCAGCAGCTCGCGGTGCTCGTCGGCGACGTGCTCCAGCTCAGGCCGGGTGACCATGAGCGCGATGGCGGTGCGGGCCTCGATCTGCAGCGCCTCCCAGGCGCGGGTCAGCAGGCCGTTGCCGCCCGCCTGTACGACGTGGCGGTGGAAGCGGGCGCTGGTCAGGCCGATGCCGGTGACGTCGGAGGCGCGGGCGCAGGCGTACATGTCCTGGACCGCCTCCTCAAGCCGGTCGAGCGGCAGCGCCCCGGCCAGCATGGCGAGGCGCGTCGCGGTCTCCTCCAGCGCCGCCCGCAGGATGTACGCCTCGCGGATCGTCTGCTCGGCGAAGGGCAGCACCCGGCTGCCGTGCCTGGGCCGGCTCTCGATGAGCCCCAGCCCTTCGAGCTGCCGCAGCGCCTCGCGTACGGGGGCCTGGCTGGTGCCGTACTCGGCGGCGATCCTCGTCTCGATCAGCCGCTCCCCCTCGCCCAGTTCGCCGGTGACGATCCGCCGTAGCAGGCCGTCGCGGATCTGCCGGCTCAGGGTCGGCCGGGCGGAGCGCGGCGCGGTGGACGGGTGGACCGGGGATTCCGCCACCAGACCTCCCCTCGAAACTGCCTCTTGACTCTCAAATCCTCTCATCTAGCTTCAAATTATCGATATCGATAATTGGAGCGCAGATGCTGATATCGGTTGAGATGCCGGACAGTGCGGACGCGGCCAGGACATACCTCCGAGACGGAGCCCTCCCCCTGGGTGGCGGCACCCACCTGATGCCCCGGTTGAACGACGCGGCCGGCACCGACGTCCGGCTGGTCAGCCTGCGCAAGGCCGGGCTGCGCGGCATCCAGGTCCAGGACGGCAGCGTGGCGATCGGCGCGGCCACCACGCTCGCGGACGTCGAGGACGACCCCCGGCTCCCCTACCTCTCCCCTTGCGTGCGCTCGATCGCCTCCCCGCCGGTCCGCAACCTCGCCACCGTGGCGGGCAACCTCTTCGTGCCGCAGCCGTACGGCGATCTCGCGGCGGCGCTGCTCGCCCTGGACGCCGAGCTGGACGTGCTCGACGCGGACGGCGTACGCGGTGAGCCCCTGGAGCGGATCGCCGCCGGCGGACTACCCGCCGGCGAGCTGGTGACGCGCATCCGGTTCACCGCCCCTGAGCAGGGCGCCTTCCGCTTCCACAAGGCGGCCAGGCGGCACCTCAACTCGGGCTCCATCGTCACGATCGCGGCCAGGATCGCGGTCGAGGACGGCGTGGTGGCCGGCGTGCGGCTGGCCGTCGGCGGCATGGCGCGCCGCCTGGTACGGGCCGTCGAGGCCGAGCGGGTGCTGCTCGGCGAGCCGCTCACCCCCGAGGTCATCGCCCGCGCGGCCGCGGCGGACGCCTTCGAGCCGTTCGACGACGCGTACGCCTCCGCGTGGTACCGCGCCAGGGTCTACCCCGTCCACCTGCGTCGCGCCCTGCTCGGGGCCTGAAAGGGGATCGCATGCCGTCACAGATCGTCACGCTCACGCTGAACGGCGCGGAGCGGGAGCTGATCGCCCGCCCCTCGATGACGTTGCTGACCGCCCTGCGCGAGACGTTCGGGCTGACGGGCGCCAAGCGCGGCTGCGCCCAGGGAGGCTGCGGCAGCTGCACGGTCCTGCTGGACGGCCGGCCGGTGGTGTCGTGCCTGGTCCCCGTGGTGACGGTCGACGGCTCGTCGGTGGAGACGATCGAGGGCCAGGCGGACGGCGAGCGGCTCAGCGACGTGCAGCAGGCCTTCGTAGATGGGTTCGCCACGCAGTGCGGCTTCTGCACCCCCGGGATGATCATGTCGGCCACGGCGCTGCTCGACCGCAATCCGGATCCGACGCGGCAGGACGTCATAGAGGCGATCTGCGGGAACGTCTGCCGCTGCACCGGGTACGAGCCGATCATCAACGCCGTCCTCGATGCGGCCCGACGCCGCCGCCAAGCAGCGTCCGACAGCGAAGAGCGCGAGCCCGCGGGGGCCGAGCGATGAGCCTCCGCCTCACCCCGATCGACACCTCGTACTTCGCCCGGGAGCGGGGGGACGGCGGTTTCTCCGTCATCGGCTCCCCCGTCCAACGCTCCGACGCCCGCTCCCACGTCACCGGCCGCACGGTCTTCTTCGAGGACATGACGCCGCCGGGCCTGACCCACGTCAAGATCCACCGCTCCACCCGGCACCACGCGCTCATCAACAGCGTGGACGTCTCCGGCGCGCTGCAGGTGCCGGGTGTGCTGCGCGTCATCACGTACAAGGACGTGCCGAACAACTGGTACGTCGTGCTGCGCCTGATCGGGGTGGGGCCCGACGACGAGCCGGTGCTGGCCGAGGATCGGGTGCTCTACCGGGGCGAGCCGATCGTCGCGGTGGTCGGCGAGACCGAGGAGGCCGCCCGCGAGGGCGCCGCCCGGGTCAAGGTGGACTATACGGATCTGCCCGCCGTGCTCGACGTGGAGGAGGCGCTGGCCGAGGGCGCACCGATCATCAAGCAGGCCGGCACCAACCACTTCGTCTACGAGGGGCACCACTGCCGGAGGGTGCGCTTCGGCGACGTGCAGCGGGCCTTCGCCGAGGCCGACCGGATCATCGAGGGCCGCTACGACTCCTCCCCCATCGAGCACGCGCCGGTCGAGCCGACCGGCTGCATCGTCGTGCCGCAGGGCGACGGGCGGCTGCGCATTCACAGTGACACGCAGGCGGCGTTCTTCACGCTCGACAACACCGCGCTCATCCTCGGCGTCCCGCCCACGGACCTGCGGGTGGTCGGCGGCACCGTGGGCGGCGGTTTCGGCGGCAAGGTGGACGTCATCGTGGAGCCGCTGGCCTGCCTGGCGGCGATGCTGACCGGCCGGCCCGCCAAGTACGTCTACAGCCGCGCCGAGGAGATGCAGGTGTCGTCCACGCGGGCGGCCGAGCGCATCTACATCAAGGACGGCGTGATGAACGACGGCCGCATCATCGCCCGCCAGGTCACCTTGTACGTGGACGCGGGCGCGTACTCGCGGCACAGCCCGTACGGCGTGACCAAGGCGGCGGCGCACATGCCGGGCCCGTACACGATCCCGAACGTGCACGTCGACTGCTACTGCGTCTACACGAACCGGACGCCGTCCAGCGCCATGCGCGGTTTCGGCGTCACGATCGGTGACTTCGCGCTGGAGTCGCACATGGACCGGGTGGCCGGGGAACTGGGCATGGACCCGCTACGGCTGCGGCTGCTCAACGCCTACCGGGACGGCGACATGAAGGCGCACCGCAAGATCGCGTCGGGGACGGCGCTGGTCGAAGTGATCCAGCGCGCCGCCGACCTGGTGGGTCACGAGCTGCCGGACGAATACCGGGCGATGTCGTCGGGCGAACGGGCGGAGGGCTGAGCGATGGCGTTGCGGCGCGGGCGCGGGTACGCGGCGGTCAACTACCCGACCGGGATGAACCTGGGCGGCGACCCCTCACAGGCCCTGGTGCACGCCACCACCATGGGCGGGTTCGTGGTGACGCTCTCCTCGGTGGACCTCGGGCAGGGGCTGCGCACGGTCGTCGCGCAGTGCGCGGCGGAGACACTCGGCGTCCCGATCGAGAACGTCATCGTCGACACCGCCGACACCGACACGGGACCGCACTGCATGGGGACGTTCGCCAGCCGCGGCACCCACCGCGTCGGCAACGCGGTGATCATGGCGGCGCGCGAGGCCAGGGAGGTCATGCTGCAGGTGGCGGCCGACGAGCTGGAGGTGGACGCGGACGACCTGGAGACCGACGGCACGGGCCACATCAGGCTCAAGGGCGCGCCGGAGAAGAAGATCCACGTCAGCGAGGTGGCGCTGGCCGCGCACTTCCGCCAGGGCCGCACGATCTCCGGCCGGGGCATGTTCCTGAAGGAGCCGAGCACGGTGGTGCCGGAGACCGGGGAGATGGACCCGGACTCCTGCCAGGCGCACGCGTGCACGGTGGCCGAGGTCGAGGTGGACGACGAGACGGGCGTCATCGAGGTGCTGCGGCTCTACAACACCTACGAGGTGGGCAGGGCGCTCAACCCCGCCATCGCGACGCAGCAGGTGGAGGGCGGCGCCTGGATGGGGCTGTCGCACGCGCTGTTCGAGTCGACGGAGCCGTACTATCCGCACTCGCGCGAGCACGGCCCGCTCGACTTCACCGAGTACCTGATGCCGGGCCCCGCCGACCTTCCGGTGCAGACCAGCGTGTTACTCGAACGTCCCGCCGACAACGGGCCGTTCGGGGCGAAGGGCATCGGCGAGATGACGGCGAACGCGCCGATCCCCGCGATCGCGAACGCGGTGTACGACGCGGTCGGGGTGCGGCTGACGAGCATGCCGTTCACGCCGGAGAAGGTGCTGCGCGGGCTGGACGAGCTGCGGGCCGGCCGTGCGGGCTGAGGAACCGGCCGACGCGGTGCTCGCCGACCAGGACGAGCTGGGCCGGCGGCTCGGCGCGGAGGGCTACCTGGCGGGCGAGGGCCTGCTGACCGCCGTGCACCTGGCCGGGGTGCTCGGGCTGCCGCTGCTGCTGGAGGGCGAGCCCGGCGTCGGCAAGACCGAGATCGCGAACGTGCTGGCCAGGGTGCTCGGCCGCGAGCTGATCAGGTTGCAGTGCTACGAGGGCCTGGACGCCTCCCAGGCCCTGTACGAGTGGGACTACCCGAAGCAGCTCCTGGCGCTGCGGGCCGCCGAGGCCGAGGGTCGGGGCGTCGGCGCGCTGTACCGGGAGGAGTTCCTGCTGCAGCGGCCCCTGCTACGTGCCCTGCGGGCCGAGCGGGGCGCGGTGCTGCTGATCGACGAGATCGACCGCGCCGACAGCGAGTTCGAGGCGTTCCTGCTGGAGTTCCTCGGCGACTTCCAGATCACGATCCCCGAGCTGGGCACGATGCGGGCGGCGAGCCGGCCGTTCGTCGTGCTCACCTCCAACAGGACGCGCGAGCTGCACGACGCGCTCAAGCGGCGCTGCCTCTACCACTGGATCCCCTTCCCCGACGCCGAGCGGGAGCGGGCGATCATCCAGGCGCGCGAGCCCGGCCTGGACGAGCGGAGCGTGGCCCGGCTGGTGGCCGCGGTGCACCGCATCCGCGCGCTGGAGCTGCTGAAGCGGCCGGGCATCGCGGAGTCGGCGTCGTGGGCGCGCGGCGTGCGCACGCTCGCCGGCGAAGGGGCGAGCTGGCCGGAGGCGATGCGCAGGTCGGCCGGGCTGCTCGTCAAGCACGAGGAGGACCTGGCGCTGGTCGAGCGGCACGCGGCGGAGGTGTTCCGTGACTGACCCCGGGTTCGCCGGGCGCGTCGCCGAGCACGTGCACGGGTTCCTGCGCGATCTGCACGAGCAGGGGCTGCGGGTGCCGGTGCCCCGGCGGCTGGTCTTCCTGCGGGCGATCGAGGCCGCGGGCCCGCGCGACGTCACGCACCTGTACTGGATCGGGGCGAGCACCCTCACCGCGTCCCCCGAGGACCTGGAGGTCTACACCCCGGCGTTCGAGCGCTGGTTCGGCACGGCGCGGGCGCGGCCCGTACCTGAGGAGGAGTCCCCCGACGACGAGACGCCCGCGCCGCGCGACAAGGGGGACGAGACGCCCTTCGCGGCGGCGCTCGGCGGCCGGGCGGGCCGCGAGGCCGGGCAGGCCGAGCACGAGCGGCGGCCGGCGTTCGGCCCGGCGAGCGAGGCCGAGCGGGCGGTGCTCACGCTGCTGCGGCGGGAGGTGCGCCGCGCGGTGCCCGTCGTGCGCTCGCGGCGCCGCAGGCCCGCACGGCGCGGCCCGTGGATCGACCTCGGCAGGATCTGCCGCGAGTCGTGGCGCACCCACGGCGAGATCGTGACGCTGCGCCGGCGGGACCGGCCGCGGCGGCCGCGCCGGGTGCTGCTGCTCATCGACGTCTCGGGGTCGATGAAGCAGCACAGCGCCGCCTACCTGCGCTTCGCGCACGCCGTGACCGCGCGGCTGGAGCGGGCCGAGGTGTTCACCTTCGGCACCCGGCTGACCAGGGTGACCGCGACGCTGCGGGCGCGGGATGTGGACACGGCCGTCGCCGCGCTCGGCGAGGTCGTCCTGGACGCCGAGGGCGGCACCAGGATCGGCGCCTCGCTGCGGGCGTTCCTGGGCAACCCGCGCTACGTCACGATGGCGCGCGGCGCGCTGATCATCGTGCTGTCGGACGGCCTGGAGCGCGGCGACTGCGAGCCCATGCGGGCGGCGGTGCGCCGGTTGTCGCTGCTCGGCCACCGGCTGCTGTGGTGGACGCCGCTGGCCTGCGATCCGGCGTACCGGCCGGTCACGCGCGGCATGTCGGCGGTGCTCGGCCATCTGGACGGGCTCGCGGGCGTCCGTGACCTGCGCACGGCGTACGAGCAGCTGAAGACCCTCAGCAGGGAGTGATCGTCATGTACACGGGCCCCATCGTCGACGCGCACCACCACATCTGGCGGAAGGCGGACCTGCCGTGGCTGTCGGGGCCGATGGTGCCGCGCATCTTCGGCCCGTACGAGGCGATCAGGCGCGACTACCTGATCGACGAGTACGTCGCCGAGGCCACCGCCTGCGGCATCACCGAGTCCGTCTACGTGCAGACCAACTGGCCGCTTGACCGGGTCGAGGACGAGGTGCGCTGGCTGCGCGAGGTGCACGAGGAAAGCGGCTGGCCGATGGCCGTGGTCGCGGCGGCGGACATGTTCGACGAGGACGCCCCGCAGGTCATGCGGCGGCAGGCCGCGATCACCCCGCTGGTGCGGGGCGTGCGGCAGCAGCTGCACTGGCACGAGCGGCCCGAGTTCCGCTTCGCCGACGAGCCCGACCGCATGAAGGACCCGGTGTTCAGGAAGAACGTCGGCGCGCTCGCCGACCTCGGCTGGCTGTTCGAGCTGCAGGTCTTCCCCGGCCAGATGGCCGACGCCGCCGACCTGGTGGCCGACTTCCCCGGCGTCACGTTCGTGCTGGTGCACGCCGGGATGCTGATCGGCGACGAGGAGGCCGAGTCGTGGCGGTCGGGGATGGCCGCGCTGGCCGGGCTGCCGAACGTCGTCGTCAAGCTCACCGGGCAGGGCACGTTCGTGCACCGGGTGGACCCGGGCCTGATCTCCATGGTCACCGACGAGGTGATCGCCCGGTTCGGCGCCGGCCGCGCGATGTTCGGCACCAACTTCCCCGTCGAGAAGCTCTGGACCACCATGCCCCCGCTGGTCGGCGCGTGGAAGGACGCGCTGGCCCACCTCCCGCCCGCCGACCAGCAGGCGGTCTTCGCCGGCACCGCACGACGGGTGTACGGGCTGGCACGGTGACACGTATGACACTGATGAAAGGAATCAACCCGCCATGGCACTGTTCGTCCTGACCTACGGCTATCACGACACCCCGCTGCGCGCCGAGCGCCGCGACGACCATCTCGCCCATCTGAACAAGCTGTACGAGCAGGGCAGCCTCGTCGCCGCCGGACCGTACACGGACCTGACGGAAGGCATGATCGTGTTGCGTGCGGAGGACGAGAAGGCGGCGCAGGCGCTCGTCGAGCAGGACCCGTACACGCAGCTCGGCGTCACCAAGGACCGGCGGCTGCGCGAGTGGCGCGTGACGGTCGGCGCCCTGTCCGCCGGATCCTGACACCATGGACTCCGCCGCCGTCGCCTCTTGTGCCGGACGGGCGACGGCGGCGGGCTCGTCACTGCGGATCGAGCACGAACACCGGGATGCGGCGCTCGGTCTTCTCCTGGTACTCGGCGTACGGCGGGAAGGCCGCGACCGCCCGCTCCCACCAGGCCGCCCGCTCCTCACCGTCGACCTCGCGGGCGACGTAGGTGCGGGTCACGGTGCCGTCCTGAAGCCGGATCTCAGGGTGGGCCTTGATGTTGTAGTACCACGTCGGGTGCTCGGGAGCGCCGCCCTTGGACGCCACGACCGCGTAGCTGCCCTCGTGCTCCACCCGCATGACCGGCGTGTAACGCAGCTTGCCGGTCTTCGCTCCGCGCAGGGTCAGCAGCACCACCTGCCGTCCCCCGACGTCGATGCCTTCGGTGGTGCCGGTCTCCAGGATCTTCTTCGTCTGCTCCCGCACCCAGTCGGTGGGGCTCAGCTCGACGTTCTGGTCAGCCATGGGAGCGATAAACAACGGGCGCGCCGATCTCATTCCCGGTTGTGCGGGTCAGGCGGCCACCCAGTCGTGGTTCTCGCGTACGAGGGTGAACCCGGCCGAGCGGTAGAGCGCCACCGCCGGTGTGAGCGACTTCGGAGTGACGACGGCGACCGCGCTCGCCCCGCGCTCGACCAGCGCCGCGCACGTGGCCAGCACCGCTTCGCGGCCGTAGCCGTGGCCCCGGTGATCGGCGTGGGTGCCGACGGGTTCGAGCAGCGCGCACCTGCCCTCGCCCGCGAACCAGCCGGTCACGGCGGCGGCGGGCGCCCCTTCCGGCGTGCGCACGAGCGCCTCCACCGCGAGGTCACCCGCCGGTGAGCGCTTCATGGCGTGCCAGCGCTCGACCGTGAACGTCGAGCCGGGGAACGCCGAGCGCTGCACGAGCACCCGATCGGCGGCGGAGCCGGCGTCGACGAACTCGGCGCGGGGCGTGGCCACCGGGCGCGGGGTCCACGTCAGAGCGACCCAGGGGTCCTCAAGCTCGCGCCGGAACCCGGGCATCGGCAGGCCGTCGGTACGGCGCTCGTCCGGTGCGAGCAGCTCCTCGGCGTCCGCCGCGATCGCCTCCACGTCGGCGCCCGGCGCGGTCGTCACGCGCAGCGCCTTGCCGTCGAGGAACCCGGCCGCCACCGGCGTGCCGCCGGCGGTCCAGAGATACACGACCGCGTCCTCGAACCGGAGATACCACCCGATGTCGCCGGGGTGCACGCCGCCGGCGGGGACGTCTTCCGGGGTCCATTCACTCAGCGCGCGCAGCGCCGGGCCGGCCTGCTCGGGGGCCAGGTGGTGCCGGACAAGCGGAATCATGAACGGCAGGCTAACCAGCGCTCTCCGGCCGTCTCAAACGCTTTTCCGGCGCCGCGACCGCCTGGCGTGCACTGTTCCCCTGGGCGCCAGCGCGGCTTCATACGTCGTTCATGCCCGTATCAGAGATTTGTCGGCTGTCACCCTCTTTATTGCAGGAAAGGCAGCACCGTGAAGAACAAGAAGGCCGAGGAGACCGAGCACTCCGGGCTTTCCCGCCGCCGGCTGGTCAAGTACGCGGGCATCGGCGCGACCCTCGCCGCCGCGGCGCCCCTCGCAGGCGGCACCCCCGCACAGGCCGACGACGAGCGCAAGTTCGGCCACGGCGGCAATCAGGGCCGCATGTGGCGGGCCGGCGACCACCACGTCCACTCCGAGTACAGCGGCGAGTTCGACACCAAGACGAACCCGCCCACCTTCCACAAAGGCGCGGACGCCGTCTACCCGATCGTCACCAACGCCATCATGGCCAAGTACTTCGGCCTGACCTGGGCGATGTGCACCGACCACGGCGGCCCCACGCACTCCAAGGTCAACCTCGAGCAGGCCTACCCCGACCTGCTGCGGTCGCGGGTGCTGGTGCCCGAGGTGCTGCAGTTCTGGGGCATGGAGTTCGACGCGCCCGCGCTCGACCACCACACGCTGATGATCCCCCACCACGAGGGCGAGGCGCAGCAGCTGTTCGAGCTGGAGAGCCGCTTCGCCAAGCACGACGCCTTCCCCGCCGACCCCGGCCGCGACACCGAGGCCAAGATGGTCGAGTTCCTCAAGGCCGCCCGCGCCATGCCGCGCAAGCCGCTGGTGATCGCCCACCACGCCTCCCGGTCGGCGACCGGGCTCGGCGTGTGGGGTCAGGACACGCCGCGCGAGTTCCGTAACGGCAACAACGCCGCACCCGACGTGTACGTCGGCTTCGAGGGCGCGCCCGGACACCAGGCAGGACCGCTCAACGGCGGCGCGCGCGGCGGCTACGGCAACCACCCCACCTACGGCGGCTTCGACCAGATGACCGCCCGCGTCGGCGGCCTGTGGGACGCGCTGCTCGGCGAGGGACGCCACTGGTGGATCACCGCCACGTCCGACTCGCACGTCCACTGGACGCGCGGCGGCTCCGACTTCTGGCCCGGCGAGTACAGCAAGACGTACGTGGCGGCCCGCCAGGACTACGACGACATCATGGACGCCCTGCGCAACGGCCGGATCTTCGTCACCACCGGTGACCTCATCACCGCGCTCGACGTCACCGCCGCCGCCCAGGGTCGCCGCGCCACGGTCAGCGAGACGCTCGTGATCAACTCGCGTGGCCGCGACGACGTCGAGGTGGAGATCCGCTTCCGGCCGCTGAACGGCAGGAACGCCAACGGCGACCACCCCGAGGTGCGGCGCGTCGACCTCATCGTCGGCCAGGTCACCGGCGTCAGCGCCGACCTGGACGCCGACACCAACCCCACCACCAAGGTCGTGGCCCGCTTCGGCCCGAACGACTGGCGCCGCCAGGGCCAGGACCGCGTCATCCGCTACACGCTGCGCGACGTCGGCCACGACAGCTACCTGCGGGTGCGCGGCACCAGCACCGACGAGATGGAGCCGCAGGCGGACGGCAAGGAGAGCCCGTGGGAAGACCTGTGGTTCTACTCGAACCCGGTCTTCATCCGCGTCCGCTGACCCGCCACGCCGGGGACACGCGCCGGTCGCCTCACACCGGGGACACCCGTCGGCGCCTCACACCGGCTGCGGCCCCGCGGCGAAGAACCGCAGCGCGGCCGCCCGGTCCCGACGCAGCGCCGGGCGGATGAACGCGCGCCGCGCACCAGCGGGCCTCGAACAGCTCGTCCACCAGCCGGCCGCTGCACGCGGTGCCAGGCCGCGACGCGACCCCTTCCCGAGATGCGGAGAACACCCGTACACCCGCGCGCCTCGGCCCTTCGGCACGACGGGCGCCAAGGTGAAGCTCAACCGGCCGCCCGCGGCGCCTCCTGAGCGGCCCGCCGCAGCACCTCCCGCCCGACCTGCCCCCACTCCTCACCCACGGATCAGCCACGAACCGGACCTGCCAGGGGGACGAAGATCGGCATACCGGCCATGCTGGCACACCTCGGCCTCCCAGCGTCGGCCTCACCGGAACGCGTCTGCATGGTTTCCACCCGCGGAGATGGGTGCTGAGCCCGATGGTGGCGGCATCAGGCGCCGACCAAGCTGGTAACCAGGCGAACCCGATTCCCGGCAAACGGAACGAACGGTGAGGGGGTGAGGGTATGACGAACGACCGGACGACCTCCCTCTATCAGGCGTTCACGGTGGCGGAGCCGCTGATGTGGCTGTTCGTGGCCCTGCTGCCGCTCGCCGCGCTCGCCGCCCGGACGCTGCGCGTGGTCGGGGAGGACGAGCGGCTCGTGGTGCACCGGCTCGGGCGCGCGGCCGGGGTGCGCGGTCCCGGGCTCGTCGTCGTGTGGCCGCTCATGGAGCGCGCGGTACGGGTGTCGCTGCGCCTGACCTACCTGGACCTGTTCGCCAAGGAGCTGGTCACCCGCGACGGCGTGACCGTGCAGGTCAGGGCGACCGCCGTGGCGGCCGTCGAGGACCCCGTACGGTACGCGAGCGCTGCCGACGGCCCGCTGACCGCCACCACGATCGCCGCCGAGGCGGAGCTGCGCAGGGAGGTCGGCCGTCGGGACCTGGCCGACCTTCCCGGCCTGGTCACGCACGCCGGACCCGACCTCGCGGAGCGGGTCAGCCGGGCGGCGCGGCGGTGGGGCGTACGCGTCACCCTGCTCTCCGTCACCGACGTCCAGGTCCCGCTCCGGGGCGAGCTGATCGCCCGCGTCCGGCGAGCGGAGGTCCCGCGCCGTCCCGACCCCGCCCCCGCGGCAGCAGTGCCCCTCACGGAAGGAGACACCCACCGGTGAACATCACGCACACCCACGTCCCAGGCAATGGCACCGTCCATCACTGCGACACCCGGCGAGGCGACCACCTCGCCGTCATCGTCAGCGCCGGCGGGCAGCGCACGATCATCCTGTACGACCGGCAGAACCCCGACACCCCGGCGGTCACCCTGGAGCTCGACCAGGTGGAGGCCGACCAGCTCGCCGACCTGCTGCACAGCCGTCCGCTCGCCGACCGGCTGGCCGCGGTCGAGCAGCGCCTGGAGGACATCCTGCACGAGGCTCGCGGGTAGCGTCCCGCACGGCGGCGGCGTGCCGCCCTGAGCGGCGGCCCACGGTGGTGGCGGGCCGCCCCTGAGCGGCGGCCCGCCACCGCCAACCTGAAGCCGGCCACCACTCAGCGCGGCCGCACCGCCGGCCAGGACCCGGCCACCACTCAGCGCGGCCGCACCGCCGGCCAGGATCCGGTCGTGTCGGGTCGACGTCGGGTCAGCAGGTGTTCGCGCCGTCGAAGGAGCGGACGCCTCTGAAGACCTGTGAGGAGATGGTCTTACCGGGATCGACGGTCTGGCAGTCGCCGTCCATCCCGCGTCCCCACATGATCTTCAGGCGCAGGCGGGTCTTGCAGTCGTTGCGGGCGAAACCGGTCTTGGTGAACCGGCCTGTGGTCTGCCAGACGGCCACGCACATCGGGGCGTTGCCCTCGGGCGCGGCGCTCCACGCCGGAGCCGGGGCCGAGGCGAACAGGCAGGCCAGGGCGGCGAGTCCGGTGGTCATCGTTCTTGCGGCAAGGTTCATCGGGTTACTCCATCCAAAAGGTCAGGCGTCCATCGACGTCCCAGCAGGTCAAGGCGCCCCTCGAAGCCCCAGCGGGTCAGGCGTCCGTTAAGGGCCTGGTGGGTCAGGCGTCGGTCGAGGTCCCGCCGGGTGAGGTGTCCGTCGAGGTCTTGAGCGCGCTGCCGGCCAGCCACTCCTCCCACGTCTTGGTCCAGGGCGTCGGGCCGTTGCCGAAGCGCAGCTTGCGCGAGGTACCCGTGATCTTGATGATGTCGCCGCGCTGGGTGAAGTTGTAGAACCAGTGGGCGTTGGCGGTGCTGGCGTTGACGCAGCCGTGGCTGACGTTGCGGCGGCCCTGGTCGCCGACCGACCAGGGCGCGGCGTGGAAGAACATGCCGCTGTAGGTGAGCCGGACGTTCCACTTGGTGCGGTGCAGGTACTCGCCCGGGATGCCGATGGTCGCGGAGTCCATGAGGAAGTCCGGCGCCTTCTCCTGGGCGATCATGGTGCCGGAGTAGCTCTCGTAGCCGGGCTTGCCCAGGCTGACCGGGATGGTCTTGACGACCTTGCCGTTGCTGCGGACGACCGCCCTGTGGGTCTTGTTGTTGATCGTGGTGATGTGGCGGGGCCCGACGGTGAAGTGCACGGTACGATCCTTGGCGCCCCACACGTCGCGCCCGATCCGCAGCCCGGCCATGTGGGCGACCACGGTGACCTTCTCCCCGACCGGCCAGTACGTACGGGGCCGGTACTGCACCTCCCGATCGCTCACCCAGCTCCACGCGCCCTCGACCGGTTTGGACATGTGGACCGTGAGCGACCGCTCGACGGCCGCGCGGTCCTTCTGCGTGGTGACCGGCTTCGACAGCAGGAGCTGGATGGGCATGCCGACGCCGACCTTCTCGCCCTCGAGCGGCGACATGCCGGTCTCGAGCACGCGCTTCGGCTTCAGCGTGGTGAACGCGGCCCGCTCGGTGACCGTCTTCCCGCCGTCGGGCGCGGCGGCCTGGGCCCGTACGGTGTAGGCGGACGACGGCTTGAACGGCCACGCCGGACGCCACGTCCCGTCGGCGGCCAGGCGGCCGGGCACCTCGCGGCCTTTGGCGTCGGTGACGGACACCGAGGTGATCTCGCCGCCGGTGACCTTGAGGCCGATCCCGGTGTCCGGCGGCACCCGCTTCGCGCCGTGGGCCGGGGTGATCGACAGCGCGGGCGGCGGGAGCGGGGCCCGGCGCGGCTTCTCCGGCGGCGGGCCGGAGTCACCGGCCGGTGCGCAGGCGGCGGTGCCGAGCAGCACCGCCGCGCAGGTGCTGATGAGTATGGTGCCGCCGTTCCGCATCGCCGACGCCTCCGATTCCCCCATATGTCCGACTAGGTAGCCCCTTGGCGGGACGGTGAGCGTTATGCCCGTGACTGAGGGTAATCATGCTGACATTCTGTGACCAGTCGGTGATCATCGGTGATGCACGTCTTGGGACCCCTGTAGCCGGTCGGCGTCCGGACACCTTCAGGGCCGCGCGCGGGGCGGCGGCCGGGCCGGGCTCGGCCGCGACGGTCAGCCCCAGCCGTACACCTTCTTGATGGCCGCGCCGATCTCCGTCACCAGCGCCGTGTCGCTGCCGTTCGCCAGCACCGCATACCCGGCGCCCAGCTTCGGGAAGCCCTCGAACAGCGACCTGAAGCCGTAGTTGGAGCCGTCGTGCCGGTACGAGAAGCGGTCGGTGCCGGCGCCTGCGAGGAACACGCCGCGGCCCATGGTGGGCTGCGGGCCCTTGGTGAGCATGGTGTGCACCGAGGCCCTGGTCAGCGGGCCGTCGATGTCACCCGACGCGGTGTAGGCGCGGTTGAGGTAGGAGATGAGGCGGCACAGGTCGAGGACCGTGGTGTAGAGGCCGGCGGCGGCCGACTCGGGGTAGCGGTTGCGCTTGCCGGGGATGACCGCGCCGGTCGAGGTGTGGCCGGCGGCCAGCTCGAAGCCGGGCGACAGGGCGTACGAGCTGGACGTCATGCCGAGCGGCGCGAACACCTCGTCGGCCATGTACGCGGCGAAGGGCCGCCCGGTCTGCTGCTCCACCATGCGCTGCAGCAGGACGAACCCGGCGCCCGAGTAGTGGTACTCGGCTCCGGGCGCCGTGGTCAGCTCGATCTTCGGCGAGTTGCCCTCGCCGTTCATGACCTGCAGCAGCGTCGGCACGGTGGCGCTCGGGCCGTAGCCGGCGAAGCCGCCGCCGCCCGCGTCGAAGCCGGAGCAGACGCCGGCCGGCGAGGTGGAGCCGCGGCCGATGACGCCGGCGCGGTGGGTCAGCAGCCGGTCGATGGTGGGCACGGCGTTCGAGGTGAGGCAGGAGCGGCGGCCGAGCGTCCAGCCGAGGAGGGGGCGGACGTCCGCATCGAGGGCGATCTTGCGGGTCTGCAGCAGGCGCAGCACGCCGACCGTGGCGACCGCCTTGCTGATGGAGGCGGCCTGGAACGCGGTCTCGGGGTGCGCCGCCGCGCCGCTGCCGGCCTCCAGCCAGCCGTAGCCGGTGGACCAGGCGATCTTGTTGCCGGTGACCACCGCGACCGCCACGCCGGGCGTCTTGTAGGCGTTCATCCGCTGCCAGATGGTGCCGCCGCCCACGGAGTTCTCGACCTTGCGCACCTTGTCGGCGGGCAGGGACGGCATCTTGCCGCGCGTGCTGAGCGCCCAGCCGCCGGACGGGCTGAAGGCCAGCGAGTGCGTCTGCCAGCCGCCGTTGTAGAGGGTGCCCATGCGGGAGAAGCAGGCGTCGGGGATGCCGCGGGCGAAGTAGGTGTCCTGCGCGACGACCACCCAGCCCTTGGCCTTGGGGAAGGCGACGTGCGTGATGCGGCGGCCGCCCTGCGTCAGGTTGCGCATCATCTGGTAGCACTCGTCGTCGACGCCGCGCGCGTAGAAGCCGTTGGAGGCGAGGACGACCCAGCGGTCGCCGCCGGCCGGTGGGAAGGCGACGCACACGACCTGCTGCCCCGCGTCGTAGTACGCGTCGATGCGCTGGCGGCACTCTTCGGGCAGGCCGCGCGCCGACACGCCCTTGTCCGTGGTGATCACCCAGCGGTCGCCGCCCTCGGGCGGGAAGGCCACGCAGGTGATCTGCCGACCGGCCTTCACCAGCGAGCCGAGCTCGGCGAAGCACGCGTCGGGGATGCCGCGGGCGAAGTAGCGGCCGTCCTTGGTGACGATCACCCAGCCGCCGGACGGCGTGAAGGCCAGCGCCGTGATGCCGTACGGGGCCAGCTCGGCGAGCTTGCCGTGCATCTCCTCCGGTACGCCGCTGTCATAGCAG
The DNA here is from genome assembly GCF_040678535.1 of Nonomuraea sp. NPDC052634. Lineage (NCBI taxonomy): Bacteria > Bacillati > Actinomycetota > Actinomycetes > Streptosporangiales > Streptosporangiaceae > Nonomuraea > Nonomuraea sp. NPDC052634. The sequence goes on from NZ_JBFATY010000010.1 coordinate 161,966, forward strand.
GGGTAGCTCGCGGCGTAGGCGGGCGCGGCGATGCCCGCGCCTGCGGCGGCACCGGCCAATGCCAGGAAACGGCGGCGGTCCATACGATCACTCACTCCTCGCAGAAGGCAATAGCGGGTGATCTTAGCGGCAGACCCATCGTCATGCGCGCGTCCGCGAACCCCCTGGAACGGGCCAACGTTCCGGACGCGGTGGCCGCCGCGTGGCCGCCGCCGTGGAGCCGGGCACGACCGTGGTGGTCGCCGGCGACGGCGCGGCCGGGCTGTGCGCGGTGCCGGCCAACCGGCGGGCGATGAACGCGCGCCGCACCGTCGAGGTGCTCCTCACGCCAGAGCCGTGACCAGGCCGGGGACGCGGTCCTGCAGGGCGAGCGTGGCCGCGGTCTCGGCGGTCGCGCCGGGACGGCTGACGTAGCGCACGATCTTGAAGGCGGCGGTCAGCGTGGTCATGGTGACGTCCACCATGAGGTAGCCGCGGTGGCTCAGGTGGAGCTTCAGGTGCGGGTTCCCGTTCAGCAGCGCATCGGTGGCCGGGTCGATGTCGCGGCCGTCGCCACCGCTGGTGATGGAGGTGACGGCGAGCTCGGCGCCGATCGGGCGCGATGCCGGGTCGTCGTAGTCGAGCACGATGTCGCCCGCCCAGTGCGCGTGGACGTCCCCGGTCAGCACGGCGACGTTGCGAGCGCCCGCCTGCAGCCAGCCCTCGCTGACGCGCATCCGGGCGGCGGTGTAGCCGTCCCAGGCGTCCTGGCGCACCAGGCGGCCCGGTCCGGGGTCGCGGTCGCGCTGGCCGAAGAAGATCTGCTGGCAGACCAGGTCCCAGCGGGCGCGCGAGCGGTGGAAGCCGTCCAGCAGCCACTGCTCCTGGTCCAGGCCGAGCATCGTCCTGCTGGGCCCGTCGGGCGCCGGGCAGTCGTGGAAGCCGGCGCCGCACAGGTGCGGGTCGCGGTACTGGCGGGTGTCGAGCACGTGCAGGGTGGCCAGGCCGCCCCAGCGCAGGCGGCGGTAGAGCTGCATGGCGGTGCCGCCGGGGCGGGCGGCGGGCCGGAGCGGCATGTGCTCGTAGTAGGCGCGGAAGGCGGCCGCGCGGCGTACGGCGGGGATGAGGTTGGTCCAGTTGTTGAGCACCTCGTGGTCGTCCATGACGGCCACCCACGGGGCGGCGGCGTGGGCGGCCCGCAGGTCGGGGTCGGTCTTGTAGAGGGCGTGGCGGCGCCGGTAGTCGGTGAGCGTCATGGCCTCGGGGCCGCCGTGGTCGCGGACGTTGCCGCCGGGGCCGAGCAGGTGGTCGCTGCCCTGCTCGTAGATGTAGTCGCCGAGGTTCACCACGAGGTCGGGACGCTCCGCGGCGAGCGCCGCGTACGCGGTGAAGTAGCCGTGCTGGTAGTTGGCGCAGGAGCAGACGGCCATGCGCAGCGGGGTGCCGGTCGTGCCGGGCGCGGGCGCGGTGAGCGCGCGGCCGATGGGCGAGACGTACGGGCCGGCCTTGAAGCGGTACCAGTACGGCCGGCCGGGCCGCAGGCCCGTCACGGTGACGTGCACGCTGTGGACCCATTCGCGTACGGCGAGGTGGGTGCCGCTGCGGACGACGCGCTTGCCCGCCGGGTCGGCGAAGACCTGCCAGTCGACCGGCACCGGCGTGTCCGGCATGCCGCCGAACCCGTCCTCGGCCAGCGGCTCCGGCGCGAGCCTGGTCCACAGCACGAACCCGCCGGGATCGGGGTCGCCGCTGGCGATGCCGAGCGTGAACGGCTCGCCGAAGCCGGCCGACGGCACCAGGGACGGCAGGCCCGAGGTGAGCCCGGCCGCCAGGAAGGATCTCCTGCTCAACACAGCAAGCATGATCGCCGCGATCGGCATCTATGCGGACGATGACACGCCAGCCACCAGGCAAAGAGCAGATCCGGATCACCCGGTACGGCGGATTATGTCGGTGATGTTACGGCAGTAACACAAGACCCTCGCCTACCTGACACCCCGGTGTTAACCTGACGGCGCGCCTTACCCCCAAGTGCGCGCCCAGCCTGGGCTGTTGAGGAAGGTGACCGCCACGCATGCTTCCTGTAAACGTTTCCCGCAGGCACCTGTTCACCATCGGCGCAGGAGCGGCGGCCGCCGCCGCGCTGGCGGCCGAGCCCGCCGCGGCCGCCGAAGGCCGATTCCAGCTCACCGCCCCATCGACCTCGCTCATCTGGAAGAAGCCGCTGTATGACGAGACCGTCATGCAGTCCTTCGCCTTCGACAACCGCAACGGCCACATCTACACGCTCCAGGTGAAGAACGGCTCCGGCTCCAACGCGGCCGGTGACCTCTGCCTGACCAAGCTCAGCCTGTCCGGCTCGATCCTCGGTCACATGTACCTCATGGGCTTCGGCCACGGCGTGCAGTTCGGCGTCGAGCCGTCGGGCTCGAGCGCGTACATGTGGACGGAGACCGACGGCGTCAGCGACGGCGACAGCTCGCGCGGCACCAGGCTGGCGCGGTTCAAGTTCGTCAACGGGCAGACGCTCACCACGTCGTCGTCGGCGCTCACCAAGCACACGCCGATCCCCGGCGTGCGCAACGTCACCTGCACGATCGACCCGTCGACCAACCGGCTGGTCATGCGCTACTACGACGGCAGCACCTTCCATTTCGCGGCCTACAACCTGGCGGACGTCAAGGCGGGCAGTTACGAGCCGATCTTCCACATCGCCCAGCCGTCCGGGCTCGGCACCTTCCAGGGGTACGCCGCGTACGGCAACTTCGTCTACTTCCTGACCGGCACCGCCTACAGCGACGACAATCCCCCGCCGGGCAACACCTACATCACCTGCCTCGACCTGCGCACCGGCGCCCAGGTGCAGCGGGCCCGCACCGAGGCCGGCCGGTCGCTGGACTTCCGCGAGCCCGAGGGCATGGGCATCCAGATCGCGAGCGGTCAGCCGCGCCTGTGCCTGGGCCTCGCCTCGGGCGTGGCGGGGGCCCGGCTGGCCAGCATCTTCTACAAGAGCCAGATGATCTGACCCGTTCGCCGGTGAGGGCCGGGCGTGACCGGCCCTCACTCCGGTGGGTCCGTGCCCTCACCCCGGCCAGTCCACGCCCTCACCCCGGTCAGTCCACGCCCTCACCCCGGCCAGTCCACGCCCTTACTCCGGTGGGTCCGTGCCGACGTCCGGCCACCGCTGGAGGTAATCCGCGATGGGGCGGATCGCGGCGAGCAGGTCGGTGCCGCGCGGCGTGAGCCGGTAGCGCACCGAGACCGGGGTCGTGGGGATGACCGTGCGCTCGACCAGCTTGGCGGTTTCGAGCTGCTTGAGCCGGACGGTGAGCATGCGCGCGGAGATGCCGTCGACCGACGCGGCGATCTCGGTGAACCGCTCGGCGCCCCTGGCCAGCGCGAGCAGTACGCCGGGGGCCCAGCGCTGCCCGACGACCTCGATCGCGCGACCGGCGCGGCGGCACTCGGCCTCGTCGCTGTGGTCCCACAGGGTGCGCGGCGCGTACGTTCTCGGGATGGTCACTTACCCAGCGTAAGTCGGTTCCCAGAAATCTGCGTACTTACTTTTCGTAAGTCGGTTACCGGGCGTTTGTGCGGTCTCGCGGGCGTCGGCAAGCCTTGAGCCATGCCCGACTACGGTCACGAGCTGCGCTCCGGCAGCTTCGTCACACCCATCGCCGACCGGCCGCAAGCGCACGACATCCCCATCTGGCTGGGCGCGTTCAAGCCGCGCATGCAGCGCGTCATCGGCCGCAAGGGCGACGGGTGGCTGCCCAGCCTGCCCCGGCTCGAGCCGGGCGGCCTCGCCCGCGGCAACCGCGTCATCGGCGAGGCCGCCACCCGGGCGGGCCGCGACCCGCGCGCCATCACCCGCCTGCTCAACGTCACCCCCGCCGACAAGGCCGAGGACCTCGCCAGGCTCGCCGTCGAAGACGGGGTGCGCGTGTTCATCGTCGCCAGTGACGATCCGGACGAGCTGCGCCGGTTCGCCCGCGAGATCGCCCCCGAGATCCGCGAACGCGTCGCCGAGGCCCGCGCGGAGGACGGCGGCGGCCGGGCCGCCACATTCGACGGCGCGTACCTGAGCTGCGAGACCGACACCGGACCGCAGGCCCTGGCCCGCGCCTTCCCGCCCGGCCACCTGCGGCGGCTGCGGGAGCTCAAGCGCCGCTGGGACCCGACCGGCCTGTTCCGCGACAACTTCCCCATCGACCCTGCGGGCTCCTGACCCGCCACATCCCCGAGGAGAGACAGATGAGAGCCATCCTGTACCGCGAGATCGGCGACCCGTCCGTGCTGAAGCTCATCGAGCGCGACGTGCCCGAGCCGGGGCCCGGCGAGGTCCGGGTACGCGTGCTCACCTCCGGCGTCAACCCCACCGACTGGCGGTCGCGCTCCACGCCCGGCTGGCCGATGCAGTACCCCGAGGTCATCCCGCACCACGACGGCGCCGGCGTGATCGACGCGGTCGGCCCCGATGTCGAGACGTTCGCGCCCGGCGACCGGGTGTGGGTGATGGCGGCGAGCTTCGGCCACCTCACCGGGACCGCGCAGGAGTACACCGTGCTGCCCGTCTCCAAGGTGCGGCCGCTTCCGGACGACGCCTCGTACGAGCTGGGCGCGGCGCTGGGAGTGCCCGCGCTCACCGCGCACCGGGCGCTCACCGTCGCCGAGAACGGGCCGCGCCGCCTGGCCCCGAAGGCGCTGGACGGCCGCACCGTGCTGGTGGCGGGCGGCGCGGGCGCCGTCGGGAACGCCGCGATCCAGCTCGCCCGCTGGGCCGGGGCCACCGTGATCAGCACGGTCAGCGGCCCCGGGAAGGCGGCGCTGGCCACGGCCGCCGGCGCGCACCACGTGGTCAACTACCGCGAGGGCGACCCGGTGGCCGGGATCCGCGCGGCGGCCCCCGAGGGCGTGGACATCGTCGTCGAGGTCGCCATCGCCCACAACAAGGACCTCGACCTCGCGGTCATCAAGAACGGCGCCACGATCGCGGTCTACGCCGACGACCGGCCCACGATCGAGCTGGACATCCTCAGCAACCTCCGGCTCGACGTCCGCTACCAGTTCCTGATCCTCTTCACCGACTTCGCGCGGATGGCCGCCGCGGCGGACGACGTCACCGCGGCGCTGCGGGACGGCGCGTTCGGCGCGGGCGAGGAGCACGGCCTGCCCATCCACCGCTTCCCGCTGTCCGAGACGGGCGCGGCCCAGGACGCCGTCCAGATGGGCGCGGTGGGCAAGGTGATCGTCGACCCCACCGCCTGACGTCTGGGTGGTGTCCGCGCGCCGCCTTCGCCCGTACCGGTCCCGCCGAGCGGCAGTGCGGCAAGGCGAGCGGTGGCGGCGCCCCGGCTTACCGCCCCCAAGCGCACACCGGAAATATCATCATTCGTCCCGTTCGCACCTTCGCCTACGCAACGGCAACCGAATGGTCATCTGGTCGAAATGAACGGTGCAGAGACTGGCCACCCAGGCGTCACGCGGGAGGAGTCACGTGAGAATCGATCACTTGGTCATGCGCAACAGCGGGCTGGAGATCCACGACGGAGCGATCGAGTTCGCCATGGCCGTGAGCCGGACCCGGGGGGACCTCGAGCCGCTGCTCCCCTATTTCGGCAACCCCGACAGTGACGAGGCCGCGCGCATCTTCCGCCACGGCACGGAGGGCCACCCCGGATTCGACAACGCCCTGGAGGACCTGGACCAGGCGCTGCGCAACCTGGCGGAGTCGTACAAGGCGATCGGGCAGGGCGTCGTGGCGATGAGCACGAACGTCAAGGCGGCCGAGTGGGCCAGCATGATCGACAAGAACGCGTACCTGAAGAACCTCATCGAGTTCGCCCACCGCGGCGACGATGAGATCCCCGTGCCGTCCACCCCCGTCGAGCGAGACTGAGGAGCGGCACGTGCCCATCGGGCTCGCGACCAAGGTCGCCCTCGGCGGCATGGCGGGCGCCGGCGCCGCCGGCATCCTGGCGCCCGAGTTCCTGTTCGGCATCTCCTACCTGGAGGGCGACCCCCAGAAGATCAGTGAGGCCGCCGACATCCTCGACGAGATCGCCGACGCCATCGACAAGCAGTTCCGCGCGGCGAGCGAAGAGGCCGCCAAGGTGTGGAGTGCGAACGGCGGCCCCGCCGTCGAGGAGTTCACGAGGTTCTGGAACGAGGACTTCGGTCCGGCCGTCATGGCGGTCTCGCTCAAGTACCGCCGGGCCGCCAACGCCTGCCGCGCCTATGCCGACGTCATCGAGAAGGTCAACCACGCGCTCAGGGTGCTGTGCTACATCCTCACGGTGGACATGATGTACACCATCGGCTACCAGGTGGTCACCTGGAAGCTGTTCCAGGCGATCATGAAGCGGCAGGCGCTGCTGCTCATGTTCACGGCGAAGCGGTTCGTCACCATGTTGCTGCCGGCGTTCGCGTACTGGGTGGCCGACAGCGCCCTCTACGCCTCGGGCGAGGTGCTGCTGCCCCTGGGCATCAACAAGCTGGGCGGCATCAAGACCGACATGTCGGGCAACGAGGTGCAGTCGCTCGACCACAACCTCCGGACGTTCCGCGAGAACTTCGTGGCCAACATGGTCTTCGACGGGGTGGTGGACGGCGGCGCCGCGCTGATGGCCAAGGTGCCCGGGCTGCGCGCCGTGGCCACCAACGTGGAGCTGCCGAACGGCGTGACGCTCAACACCGGCAACTTCCTGCCCCGCCTGACGGCCTCGACCGCGTACTCGATGACGCTGGACGTCCAGCACGGCGACAACCCGCTGCCGGGCACCGAGCACGGGCTGACCAAGGAGGACATGTACCAGAAGTTCATCGTGCACGGCACCCGCAGCCTCATCCCGCGCCTGTGACGCGCCGGCCTGCCGCACCTTCGACGCCGGGACGCCGGCCTCATCGCCGGGCGCGGGTCCTGCACTGCCCGGGTCGCGGGCCTACGCCACTCGGGTGCGGGACCTTCGCCACCGGGCGCGGGCCGCGCTCGTCGGCGCGGGTCCCGCGTCACCGGTGCCGGCGGGTCACAGGTAGGGGCGGGTCACCTCCATGAGGCGGCGGGCCGCGTCCTCCGTCGCCCGCCGCGACGCGTCCAGGATCACGTCGGCCAGCTCCTGCGAGCCCATCCGCATCGCGCGCGGGTCGATGTGCAGGCCGGTCAGCTGGCCCGTCGCGGTGACGCGCACGCGGACCTTGCCGTCACGACTCGCCGCCTCGCCGGTGACCTCGCCGACCTGGGCCATGACGTCGGAGAACTCGCGGGAGTTCGCCCGGAACTCCGCCATGACCCGGTCGAGCTCGAGGTCGCCGGTCCGTAGATCACGTTCTGCCATCCCGCATTATTTACAGATCACCCATATAGGTGGCAATGGGTAAAAATCGGGATATAGCGGGTGTGAGGGTGGACGTCCCCGACGCACGGGCACAGACCCCACGGTCGGCCCCGTCACGGCCGCCCGGCCCCGTCACGGCCCCGTCACGGCCGCCCGGTCACGGCCGGCCCCGTCACGGCCCCGTCACGGGGCGCCCCCATCACGAGGCGCCTCCGTCACAGCCGTCCGGCCAGGTGGTCGGCGAGATGGGCGATCACCTCGCGGGCGTCGTCCTCGATCCCGTTGATGAACGTGGACCTGCGCCGCCGCAGCACCGGCAGGCCGAGCGCGTACATCCCCGGACTGTCCACCACCCCGCCGTCGTGACGCAGGTGACCCTTCTCGTCGAGCACCGGCACGTCGAGCCACCGGTAGTCCGGCCGGAAACCGGTCGCCCAGATGATCGTGCTGAACTCGCCGCTGCCGAGGTCGATCTGCCAGCGAGCCGACGCGGGCACCCGGGTCGGCTCGAACCGCTCGACCGGCCCCACCTCGCCGTCGCGGCCGCTCTCGCGCGCCCATTCGTCGAACGTGCCGAGCAGCCGGTTCATCTTCAGGTCGGCGAGCGAGAACACGTTGCGCAGGCCGCCGGAGAACAGCGCCTTGCCATCGCGTACCGCGGCCCAGCGACCCACGAGTTCGACGCCCATGTCGGTGAGCGCGTTGAGGTCGAGCGTGGCCCGCTCGGGCGTGCCCACGAGCTGCGGCGACGGCAGCCGCCGCGCCCTGGTCAGGTCGTCGAGCTCGTCGTAGCGCTGGTCCCATACGCCGGAGGCGTCCATCCACCACAGCACGTCGCGCCCGCGGTAGGTGCGGGGCAGCCGGACGTGCTCGCCCACCGAGAGCGTCACCGGCCTGCCGGAGGCGCGGACCTCGGCGGCCAGCTGCACGCCGGTCGCCGAGGCGCCCACGACGAGCACGCCCCCGTCGGGCAGCCGGCCGGGCTCGCGGTACTCGTACGGGGTGATCTGACGCACCCCCGCCGGCACCGCCTCGCTGAAGGACGGCACCGACGGCAGGTTGCAGGCACCGCTGGCGATCACCACCGTGCGGCAGGCGATCTCCCCGCGGTCCGTGGTCACGTGGTAGCCGTCGCCGGAGCGACGTACGGACGTGACGGTCGTCCCGGTGCGCACGGGCGCTCCGGCAAGCGCGGCGAAGCGCTCGATGAACTGCGTCACTTCCTTCGTGGTCATGTAGCCGTCGGGGTCGGGCCCGTCGTAGGCCAGGCCCGGCAGGCGGCTCTGCCAGTTGGGAGTGAGCAGCCGGAAAGAGTCCCATCGCTCGCGCCGCCAGGAGTTGGCGACCTCGCCGCGCTCTATGACCACGTGATCGATCGAGCGCGCGCCCAGGAAGCAGGAGGCGGCGAGGCCGGCGTGCCCCGCGCCGATGACGACCGTCGTGACCCGTTCGATGATGGCCGGCTCCCTCAGGCGACTTCGACGGTGACGTTCGTCGGGTTGGTGAGGGCGTCGAACACGGCCGAGCGCTTCTGCGACTGGGCGACCAGGGCCTCGATGTCCTCGCGGGAGGCGTCGGCGTCGATGTTGAACGTCACCTTGATGTCGTTGAAGCCGTTGCGCACGTCGCTGTCGGCGCCGAGGATGCCGCGGATGTCGTGGGTGCCTTCGAGCTTGGCCTCGACCGAGCGGAGCTGGATGCCGCGGTTCTGCGCCACGGAGGCGACGCCGGCCGTCAGGCAGCTCGCCAGGCCGACGAGCAGGTACTCGATCGGGGTGATGCCGTTGTCCTCGGCCGCGAAGACCTCGGGGTGGTCGGCGTCGAAGACGGACTCCTTACGGTGGGCGCGCTCCTCGCCGAGACCGTAGAACTCCTTCACGGTGATCGTGCTGTGCACGCCGTTCTGCCACTTCGAGGTGGCCTTCCAGACGAACTGGGCGGCCTCGGGCGCGCCCTTCAACGCGTCGCGCGCCTCAAGGAGTGCCTGCACGTTGACACCGTTGCTGACCGTGGTCATACCTTCGCCCTTCCAGCAGTTCCCGGTTTTCCGGTAGGTATTTGACCATATACCTGGCGTGGCGGCTAGCATAAGCGTCATGTCGCAGCCAGCAAGGACGCCCGCGACCGGCCAGGCCGGCTCCGTGGGCGTCGTCGAGACGCACTATCTCGACCTGCCGGACCCCGTACGGCTCGACTGCGGCACACAGCTGCACCCCGTGCGGGTGGCCTACGAGACCTATGGAACGCTCTCCCCCGAGCGCGACAACGTCATCCTCGTCTGCCACGCGCTCAGCGGCGACGCCCACGCGGCCGGCATCGCCAAGGCGCCGCCCGAGGCGGGCACCCGCGACGGGTTCGGCGCCGAGGAGCGCGACGGCGCGAGCGCCAAGGCACTCGGCTGGTGGGACGGCATGATCGGCCCCGGCAAGGCGTTCGACACCGACCGCTACTTTGTGGTCTCCACCAACCTGCTCGGCGGCTGCCGCGGCACCACGGGCCCGTCCTCCATCGACCCGGCCACCGGCCGCCCGTACGGCTCCGGCTTCCCCGTCATCACGGTCGGCGACATGGTCCGCACCCAGCGGGCCTTCCTCGACGCGCTCGGCATCGAGCGGCTCGCCGCGGTGGCCGGCGGCTCGCTCGGCGGCATGCAGGCGCTCGAATGGGCGGTCAGCTATCCCGACCAGGTCGACTCCATCGTGGTCATCGCCAGCACCCACGCGCTGCACCCGCAGGGCGTCGCATGGAACGCGATCGCCCGCGAGTCGATCATGCGCGACCCGGCCTGGCAGGGCGGCCACTACTACGGCACCGGCCGCGCCCCCGACGCCGGCATGGGCGTCGGACGCATGGTCGGCCACATCACCTACCTGTCGGGGCCCGCGCTTGAGAACAAGTTCGGCCGGCGGCTGCAGTTCTCCGACGACCTGCGCTACACGATCACCGAGCCCGAGTTCGAGGTGGAGAGCTACCTCCGCCACCAGGCCGACTCCTTCGTCAAGCGCTTCGACGCCAACACCTACCTGTACATCTCGCGCGCGCTGACGTACTTCGACCTCGCGCGCCAGCACGGCGGCGGCTCACTCGAACGCGCGCTGGAGCACGTGCGCGCGCGGACGCTGCTGATCGCCTTCAGCTCCGACTGGCTCTACCCGCCGTCGGCGTCCCAGGACATCGAGCAGGCGCTGCGCTCCCTGGGCAAACCGGTAGAGTTCGAAGTGATCGACGCGCCGTACGGCCACGATTGCTTCCTGCTGGAAGAAGCGCGACAGACGCCCATCATCCGCCGGTTCCTTGCCCGTGGCGGGGCCGGGTGAACGTCGAGGAAGAGGCCCTGGTGACCGAGCAACACCCCCGTCAAGAGCAGGCCCGCGCGTTCGGGTTCGAGACCCGGCAGCTGCACGCCGGGCAGCGGCCCGATCCCAACACCGGAGCGCGTGCCGTACCGATTTTCCAGACCACCAGCTACGTCTTCGAGGACCCCGAGTCCGCCGCGGCGTACTTCAACCTCCAGGAGTACGGCAACACCTACTCCCGGATCATGAACCCGACGGTCGCCGTGCTGGAGGAGCGGGTGGCCAACCTGGAGGGCGGCAGCGGCGCGGTGGCCTTCGCCAGCGGCATCGCCGCCCAGGCGGCCGCCCTGTTCACGCTGCTGCAGCCCGGCGACCACGTGGTGTCCTCATCGGCCCTGTACGGCGGCACCGTCAACCAGCTCAAGCACCTGCTGCGCAAGATGAACGTCGAGCTGAGCTGGGTCGATCCCGACGACCCCGACGCCTGGCGCACGGCGGTGCGCCCCAACACCAAGGCGTTCTTCGCCGAGACGATCGGCAACCCGGCGGGCAACGTGCTCGACATCGAGACCGTGGCCGGCATCGCCCACGAGCACGAGCTGCCGCTGATCGTGGACAACACGTTCGCCACGCCGTACCTGTGCCGGCCGATCGAGTGGGGCGCCGACATCGTGGTCCACTCGGCGACCAAGTTCATCGGCGGCCACGGCACCAGCATCGGCGGCGTGGTCGTCGAGGCCGGCACGTTCGACTGGTCCAACGGCCGCTTCCCGGTGGTCGCCGACCCGTCACCCGCCTACCACGGGCTGCGCTTCCACGAGACGTTCGGCATGTACGGCTACCTGATGAAGCTGCGCGCCGAGACGCTGCGCGACCTGGGCGCGGCGATGTCGCCGTTCAACGCCTTCCTGTTCCTGCAGGGCCTGGAGACGCTGTCGCTGCGGATGGAGCGGCACGTCGAGAACGCGCTCGCGGTCGCCGAGTTCCTCGACGGGCACGAGCTGGCCTGTAAGGTCACCTACCCGGGCCTGCCGAGCAGCCCGTACAAGCCGCTGGTCGACAAATACCTGCCGCGCGGCGCGGGCGCGGTGTTCTCCTTCGACTGCGCGGGCGGCCGGGCCGGCGGGCAGGGCCTCATCAGCGGCCTGACGCTCTGGTCCCACCTCGCCAACGTGGGCGACGCCAAGAGCCTGGTCATCCACCCCGCGAGCACGACTCACCGCCAGCTCAGCGACGACGAGCTGACCGCCGCCGGCGTCGGTCCCGGCACGGTGCGGCTGTCGGTCGGCACCGAGTCGGTCGCCGACCTCATCTGGGACCTCGAGCAGGGCTTCGCCCGCGTCGCCGCGACGATCGGCAAGGAGGAGACGGCATGACCGACCTCGCGCGCTACCAGGACCCGCTGACGATCCAGCGGGTGCTGCACGCCACCCGCACGATCGCGATCGTCGGCCTGTCCGGCAACGAGCTGCGGCCCAGCAACTTCGTCGGCTACTACCTCAAGCGCCACGGCTACCAGGTCATCCCGGTCAACCCGCGCGAGAAGGAGATCCTCGGCGAGACCAGCTACCCGAGCCTGTCCGACGTGCCGGTGCCGATCGACCTCGTCGACGTCTTCCGCGCGCCCGACGCCCTGCCCGGCATCGCCCGCGAGGCCGTGGAGGTCAAGGCGGGGGCGCTGTGGTGCCAGTTCGGGGTGATCAACGAGGAGGGCGCGCGGATCGCCGAGGACGCCGGCCTGCCCGTGATCATGGACAGGTGCCTGAAGGTCGAGCACGCCCGCTACGTCGGGCGCATGCACTGGCTCGGCTTCAACACCCAGCGCATCACGTCCGTGCGGTCGGGGCTGCAGTAGCCGGTCCGGGCTCCGATGAGTTTCCCGCGGGTCTCTGGTCTGTCCAGGTGCGGGTAGGAGGCTCCTACCTGGACACACATACCGGAGGACACCGTGACCACCACGCCCGGCGGCACCGGCCGCCCGCCCATCGTCGATCTGGCCACCTGGCAGGCCGCCCGCGACGAGCTGTTGCTCCGCGAGAAGGCCCACACCCGCGAGGGCGACGCCATCGCCGCCGCCCGCCGCAGGCTGCCGATGGTGGAGTTCGACGGTTCCGTGGAGGTGACCGGGCCCGACGGCCCGGTCCCGTTCATCGAGCTGTTCCAGGGGCGCGACGAGCTCATCGTCTACAAGCACATGTGGTACGACGGCGCGCCGCCGCAGGGCCAGTGCGAGGGCTGCACCACCACGGCCTGGCACCTGCGGGACGCCGTCTACCTCAACGCGCGCGGCGTCTCCTTCGCCATCGTGACCACCGGCGCGTGGGACGAGGTCGCCGAGTACGTCGCGTTCATGGGCTACACCCAGCCCTGGTACTCCGTGCGCGACATCGAAGGCCCTGCCGGCGGGCCGATGGGCTACCTCACCAGCTACCTGCGCGACGGCGACCGCACCTTTCTCACCTACTCCACGACCGGCCGCGGCACCGAACCGGCCAACCCGACCATGGCGCTGCTCGACATGACGCCGTACGGGCGCGGCGAGACCTGGGAGGACAAGCCCGACGGCTGGCCCGAGGGGCGGCACGCCTGCTGGTACTGGCGCACGGACGCCGACGGGAACTCCACGTGGGGCCCCACCAGCCGCCCCACCGCGCAGTGGACCCGCCCCGGCGCCACCCCCGTCACCACCCTCGGCCGCCACGGCACCTACCACTGACCCTCGCCGGCCGCGCCATCCGGCGGGCGCCGCGCCTTCTCCGGCCGGATCGTGACCGTGCGCTGCCACGAGGCCAACGCCCTGCTCAAGTCCGTGCTGTCGGAGCCCGGTGAGGGGCGCGTGCTGGTGGTGGACGGCGGCGCCAGCTTCCGGCCAGGGGCCGAGCTGTTCTCCGACGACGACGGCATCCTGGTGACGCGAGGTTGAGCGCCCCGGCCTTTACAACGTAGATCACCGAATGTGCCGACCGGGCCCGTTGCGGCGGGCAGGGCCATCGAGCCTTCCACGGCCGCCCGGCGCGGCGAGCCGGCCGCGGCGGCGGCGGCCATCAGCGTGACGGCACCATACGCGGCGCTCCGGCGGGCGGGCTCACCGCACGACGCTCGGGGAACAGCGCGTCACAATTCGGCAGAGTTACGGGGCAAAACCCCCATTTCGGGGCATTCTCCCAGCGTTTTTTGTGGTCCGAGTGATAGAAGTTTCCGAAGTGCCGAGACGCCGATTCGTTCGAGGTTCATGGTCGGACGGCGGCGCAAGATCGTGATGGCCCGGCTTGTGCAGGACATGGGAGGTGCCGGTGACGGAGGAGCGGCAGGGCGCCATCGCCGAACCGGTGATGGAGCGGCGGATGTCGGCCCGGCCCGCGACCGGCGAGGAGGCCGGCCGGAGCCTGCCACGGCGAACGGGGGAAACACTGGACGCCGCTGACCGGTTGCGCGCCGCGATCGACAGCACGTTGCAGACGGACGCCGACATCCGGCACGGCCTGACCCGAATGACGCGGGAAGTCTGAACGGCGGTTCATGGCGGCGCACTCGGGGGGCCCGAACATCCAGACCCCTGGCGGGTACTTCGCCGGGGACCAGATCGTCCGGATCGACAGCGACGTTCAGCCTGCTTGGGAGAGCGAGTCGCTGCCGGATTGGGTGAATCACTGGCTGATTCCGATGTTGTCGGCCGGTCAGAAGTGGCCGGAGGCCAGCGAGGCCGGGCTGTCGGAGCTGGCGCGCCGTTACGCGGCGCTGTCGGACGGCTCTATGTCGTCTGCCGAGCCGGCGGGCCTGGCGGTGCGGACGATCGTGTCGGGGTGGGCGACGCCGGCGACCGCGACGTTCGCGGGCCGGGCGCGTGAGCTGTACGGCAACGAGGGCGGCATCTCGGGGGTCGGCAACAACGCGCGCGCATACGCGGTGCAGGCCAGCAACTTCGCGGTGCAGACGCAGTACTCGAAGCTGACGATCAACGTGGCCTTCTGGGTGACGGTGACCGCGATCGCGATCACGCTGCTGGCGGCGTTCTTCAGCGCGGGCGTCTCGACGCCGTTGATCGGTCCGTACGCGGCGGCGGCACGCGCGGCGATCAGCCGCATCCTGGCCAAGCTGGTGGCCGCTGCCGGGCAGAAGGTCACTGCGGCCCACCTGGCGAAGGTGGCGGCGTTGAGCGGCCCGACCGGGAAGGCTCTGGTGCTGCGGCTGCTGGCCTCGCCGTTCGGCAGGGAGCTGGTGGAGGAGGTCGGTGAGGAGTTCTTCATCGAATTCGTCGCCCAGCTCCAGCAGAACCAGATGGGCACCAGGAACGGCTTCGACTGGCAGCAGCTGGCCGTTGCCGGGCTGAGTGGCGGGACCGGTGCGGCGGCGGGCTCGGTGGTGGCGGGGCCGCTCTCGCGGGTCACTCAGGTGATGCCGGGGTTCGCCGGGCGGGCGCTGACGACGGGTGCGACGAACGTGATCGCGTCGCCGGTCGGCGGCTTCGTGGGCAACGGGCTGGTGTACGGGCAGTGGTCGAACCCGTTCACCGCCGAGTCCATGGTGGGCGCCTTCATGGGTGGTGTGGGGCGTACCGGGACGATCAGCCCGTTCAGCCCGGATGTGGCCCTGGCTCTGGCGGACCCGGTGACCACGCTGGCCTCCGCGTACGCCGCCGCGACCGGAACCACCGCAGCCTCGACCGGCGCGCCGACCGGCCCTGACGCCAACCCGTCCCACGCCACGGTGAACGTCCGCACTCCGGACCTGGCCACGGTGCCGGCCACCGTGGGTCCGTCCAGCACGACGTCCACGGGTGGCTCCTCCAACATGACGTCCACGGTGGGTTCGTCGTCCGGCGCGACCTCCCGTACGTCCACGGCGGGCTCGTCCAGCGCGACCCTCCGCGTGGGCGCCGATCTGCCCAACGCCGACTCCTCGCCGCGCCGTCACACCCCGAGCCAGCCGTCCGCCCCCGGCCTCGGCCACCCGAACCCGGACCAGACTCCTGACCGAACCTCTGGAACCGGCTCCGGCCGCCCGCCCGCACCCGGCATCGCCGCCACTCCCCCACCCACCACCGGCCAAGGCCCCACCAGTCAAGGCCCCACCGCTCAAGGTCCCACCGCTCAAGGTTCTACCGGCCAGGGTTCTACCGGTCAGGGCTTCACCGGCCAGGGTTCTGCCGGTCCAGACTTCGCCGGCCAGGGTTCGGCGAGCCCCGGCCCCTCGCCTCAAGCCAACCTGCACAACCAGCCGCAGCCCGGCAGCCCCGAGCCGCAGCAGCCGGGGCCCGAACCCCGCCAGCCGAGGACCTCTCCGGAGCCGCACGCAAGCACGACGCCCGCGCCGCACACCGGCAGCACACCGCCCAGCACCGCAACCGGGGGTTCGACCGCCGAGGGCAGACCGACCGTCGCCACGACCGACGCCCCGACGGGGCACACGACCAGCCCGAACACGACGGTGACGGCGGGCGAGCCTGCCGGCCCGCTCCCGCCAGGCCGGCCGCAGCCGCTCACCGGCCCTCACTCCACCACCCCGCCCGCCCAGGGGCCGCTCGACGAAGGCCAGGCCACCGGTCAGGCAGTGCAGGCACCGTACAGTCTCCGCCCAGAGACTCCCGGCAGGCACAGGCCGGCCGATGCGCGCCGGGCTTCGGACGAGGCCCGCCAGAGTGAACCAGCGGGTACGGGCGCCGCCGACCAGGCCGCCTCCGAGCCCGAAGAGGCAGCGGACGGTCCTGCGCAGGGCCACGCATCCGCCGTTCCCGTAACCGCCGAGCCTGACCAGGCTGCGGACGGTCCGGCTCGGCACCACGCGTCCGCGTCGCCCGGCGAGGTCTGGGACACGGCGCTCAGCGAGGGGTACTCGCCGATAGCCGCGCCACACCCGCGCACCTTCGCCGAAGCGGCGGCGATCGTCCACCGCTGGACGCCCGGCGCCCAGCCCGACCCCGACCGCGGCGCTCAACCCGACACCGACGGCCGCCCCGGCCCCGGCAACCGCCCCGAGCCCGGCGCACAGCCCAATCCCGCCGACCGCCGTGACCCCGGCATGCAGCCCGACCCCGGTGTCCGCCCCGACGCCGAGGGTCAGGTCGGTCCCGACCAGCACTCCGGCAGCCAGGTCGGCACCAGCGAAGATTTCTCCCATATCGAGCGGCTGCTCAGCGGCGAGACCGACGACGCCTCCGAGCCGCAAAGCACCCTGGCCCCCACCACAGCGGACTCGGCAGCACCGCAGTCGGTCGCGCCGCAGTCGGAAGCTCCGGAACGGGAAGGGCCGAACCCCACAACCCCGGCCCTCGCCCCGGGAGAGCCGGAAGCATCGCAAGGGGAGACGCCACAGCCGGCAGCCCCATCACCGGAAGGGCCACAGCCGGCAGCCCCGTCACCGGAAGGGCCACAGTCGGCGGCGCCGCGATCGGAGGCGGCGCAACCGGCAGCCGCGCACCCCACCGCCGCCGACCCGGCCCTGGTCGAGAGCGGGCGGCGGCTCATGCGGTCGCTCTTCGTGGCGAACCAAGACGACACCTCGGCGGCCGTCCTGGGCACGCTGCGCGAAATCGTCGCAGACGGAGATCCGAAGACGGCCATACAGGACCTGGCGGACAGGTTCTTCGGCACCCGCCTGGCCATCACCCCCCTCATCGAGCTCTACCAAGACGCCCAACGCCAGGGCCTGAAGCCCGAGGCGGCACGCGACAGGTTCGAGCTCATCGACGTGCTCGACCGCGCCTACCCGGCCGATCATCACCGCTGGCTCGGCTACCGGTACGACGCCGCGTTCTCCGTCAGAACCCCGGAGCAGGCCCGCGCGGCCGGGGTCCTGGCGGAGATCATGGTGACCCCGGACGACAGGAACACCTACAAGGCGTTCATCACGCCCGTGCTGCTCGCCTACGGCCTCCGCAACATCACCGAGCTGCTCCCGGTCGTGCGGGAGGCGTACGACCAGGGCCACCTGCCGCCGCGGGCGGACGGGCCGAAGGCGTTCCACGACGCGTTGCGCCGCTTCTACCAGGAGGACCCGACGTGGTGGGAGGGCCTGCGCGGTCAGGAGACGTACGGGCTGCGCGGTCTCGACGACGCCGGCATCCGGCTGCTCGGCGCCATGATCAGGATTCTCCCGCAACGGGCCACCGCCCGGCCGTCCGCCCCGCTGCCGATGGAGACGCTGGCCCACGAGGTCGGCCTGGCGGGTTCCGTCGCGCACGTGTTCCGCCTGGCCAGGGACGCGCAGGAGCACGGCGCGGACCCGGCGGGCGCGGCGAACCCCCGCGAGCTGGCCGACGTGCTGATCGCGCACAAGGCGCACGACCCCTACCTGTGGAACGGCCTGCGGCTCACCGTCGAGCACGGCCTGACGCCGTCGGACGACGACGCGGTGCGGGTGCTCGCCAGGCTGGCGGAGCTCGCGGGTCCTGAGCCGGCGCGGCCGATCTGGACGTTCCAGCCGCTGCGGCGGCTGGCCGACCGCGCCGGGTACGGCTACGACGTGGGCGAGCTGATGGCGCGCGGGGCCGAGGCGGTGCGGAACGGGTTCGATGTGTTCGGCCCGGTCGATCGCGAGCAGGTGATCGACGCGCTGCGACGCCTGCAGCCGCCCACCGCGCCGGACCCGCGCGCGACGGAGCCCGGCCCGCACGACCCAAGCGCGACGGAGCCCGGCCCGCACGACCCGCACGCCACCGCCACCGGCCCGCACGACTCAAGCGTGACCACTCCTGGCCTGCGCGACCCGCGCACGATCGCTCCGGGCCTGCACGATCTGTCGCCTTCCGCCGTCAGGGAGGCCAGGAAGGCCGCGGCGGCCGAGTACGAACAGGCGCGCAAGAAGCTGCGCGGCGGCTCCCGGCTGCGCCGTTTCCTGCGGCCGGGCTCCACCCTGTGGTGGTCGCCCGATCCGGGGATGGACGAGCTGTACCTCGAGTCGTTGCAGGCCCGCGTCCAGGCGTGGCAGCGCCTGCCGAGGGCTCCCGAGGTGTCGTTCACCCACGACTTCCCCGCCTACCTGCGGGCCTACGAGGCGGCGGCGCGGCGTGCGGAGAGCGGCGAGCCGGTGATCCCGTACATGTACGAGGACGCCACCGCGGGCCTGGGCGCCAGGGACGGCGGGCGCGGGTTCGGCGTGGAGATCGAGTTCGTCCTGCCCCCCGGGGAATCGCTGACGGCCATCGCGGAGGAACTGCACAAGGCCGGTCTTACCGGCGACGCCGACGTGCATGCGTACCACACCTCGGCCGAGACCGGCTACCGGACCGGCCGGAACGGCGGGCGCGGCCTGTGGCGGCTGGAGGAGGACAGCACCGTGTCGGGCGAGCTGGTCTCGCCGATCCTGTACGACGAGCCCGAGACGTGGGAGAACCTCCGCCGCGCCTGCGAGATCATCCGCGCTCACGGTGGCCTGGCGACCGGCGAGACCGGCGGGCACGTGCACGTGAGCGCCGGAGACTACGATCACCTCGTGGCGAACTTCGTCAGCGTGGCCGAGTACGCCGACCACCACGGCGACACGCTCTACCGGCTCGGCCACAACCCTGAGCATGAGGACCATCGAGGGCTGGGGTACTGCATTCCGAGCACGCCGCCGGCCGAGGGATACGACTCGATCGAGCTGGTACGCAGTACGCACGAGCACCACGCGGCGCTGAACCTGTCGGCCGTGAACGGATCCAGGCGGGACCACGTCGAGTTCCGCATGTGGGACGGCTCGCTCGACCCCGCCATCATCCAGGCGCAGGTGAAGGTGTCGCTCGCCCTGGTCGAGGCGGCCTTCCGCACCGCGGCCCTGGGCCTGTCGCCCAACGCGGGCCGGCGGGAGCCTGCGGGTAGCCACGCAGCGCTGCGCCGCCTCGGCTCCGCACCGGACCTCACCGAGGCCGGCAGTCTCTCCTTCCGCCTGCTGATGGACGAGCTGTTCTGGCGGGCATCCGACAAGGAGCAGCTCACCGCCCTGTACGCGATCACGCGCTGGAGCCCGTACCGGATGGAACCATGACCGGACCCGCATCCGGAGGAGTGCGCCCATGGCCGTGATCGTGCGGAACGTCCCCGCCGCGCAGGATCCGCCGCCCGCGCCGCGCAAGGCGGACGGCCGGCCGTACCGCTACGAGATGATCCACGCCGACGGCGCGCTGCGGGGTTACGCGGACGAGCCGGCCCAGCTGGTCGGGATGCTCATCCCCGGCTACGGCGAGATGGGCGAGGGCGCCGAGCGCGCGGCGGCGCGGCTCCGCCTCGCGCTGGACGCGCAGGCCCGGTTGCAGGCGCGGCTCGCGGTGGGGCGGCTGGGCGAATGCGATGAGAGCGAACGTGCGGTGCTGCTGGGCGGACGGCACGAGCCGCCGGCCCCCGAGGAGTGGACGGCGCCCGTGCCGCTCGTCCTGGTGACGTCCTTCTACCGGCCTGAGGGGACGTTGCCGCGGCCGTCGGGACCGCAAGAGTTGCAGGTTTGGCTCGACCCGGCCGACGACTGGACGTTGCTCACCAGCCTGCACAGGGCGGGCGTGATCACGGTGGGCGCCCGCTGACAGAGGGCGGGGTCAGGCGGCGCTCGGCGGGACGCGGCTCATCGTCGGCAGCGCCCGGTCGAGGCCGGTGATGCGCAGCAGCCGCACCATGAACGGGCGGGGCTCGGCCAGCGCGAGCGTGATGCCCATCGGCCGGGCGCGCTGCTGGACGTCGACCAGCACGGCGAGACCGGCGGCGTCGCAGAACGTCACCTCCGACAGGTCGAGGACGAGCAGGCTGTTGCTGTAGTGCAGCGCGCTGAGCAGTTCTTCGCGCAGGGTCGCGCTGGTGTAGAGGTCGATGTCTCCGTAGATGCGCAGGACGGTCGGTTGGCTGCTGCCTGCGACGCCGAGCGGGGCGGTGTCGATGACCCTCATGAGAACACCCCCTCGGACGGGCTGGACGTGGGCGGGGTCACTCCGGGGGCGGCGCCGGCGCGGGCGCCGGTGCTTCGCAGGTCCTCGGTTTCTTCAGCGTAGTCGCCGGTTTCCCGGATGCCGGGCGAGCTAAGCAATCCAGGCCGAGGACTGCCGGAAATTTGACGAAATATCCGATTTAAGGATGCGGCAGCCCCGCCCGTACCCGCCGGATGAAAGTTTCATCGCTCATTGACAGGCGGAAAGCGCTTTCCTACGGTGGCGCTACTTCCACCAACACGGACGTGTTCACTCATGTGAGCGGTGCGCACTCGCTGGGGGGACTCCGGTCGGCGGGTCATCCCGTCGTGCCCGGACCAGCAGGACCGGCTGCGGGCAGCAGCCGGCATCGGACGACGAGATGGGACGAGCATGAGACGAGCAGTCGTGTTACGCGCCGGCGCGGCACTCGCCGCGGCGGTCTTGGCCGCGGCGGCCGGTACGGCCGTGACGGCGATGCAGGCGTCGGCCGCGGCCGGCAGCGCCACCGGCTTCGCCTCCGCCAACGGCGGCACCACCGGCGGGGCCGGCGGGCAGACCGTGCGCGCCACCACGGGAACCGCGATCCACCAGGCCCTGTGCAGCCGGGCCAGCAGCAGCACCCCGATCACCATCCAGGTCGAGGGCACGATCAACCACGGCAACACCAGCAAGGTGTCCGGCGGCAGCTGCAACACCGCGGACGGCGTGATCGAGCTCAAGCAGATCAGCAACGTCACGATCATCGGGGTCGGCAGCGGCGCGGTCTTCGACCAGATCGGCATTCACATCCGCGAGGCCAGCAACATCATCATCCAGAACGTGACGGTCAGGAACGTCAAGAAGTCGGGCTCGCCCACCTCCAACGGCGGCGACGCCATCGGCATGGAGAAGGACGTCCGCAACGTCTGGGTGGACCACGTCACGCTGGAGGCGTCGGGCGGCGAGTCGGAGGGCTTCGACGGCCTGTTCGACATGAAGAACAACACGCAGTACGTGACGCTGTCGTACAGCATCCTGCGCAACTCCGGCCGGGGCGGGCTCATCGGCTCCAGCGAGAGCGACCGCTCGAACGGCAACGTGACGTTCCACCACAACCTGTACCAGAACATCGACTCCCGTACGCCGCTGCTGCGGGGCGGGATCGCCCACATGTACAACAACCACTACCGGAACATCAACGAGTCCGGCATCAACTCCCGGGCGGGCGGCCGGGCGAAGGTGGACAACAACTACTTCGAGGACTCCAAGGACGTCCTCGGCACCTTCTACACCGACGAGGCCGGCTACTGGCAGGTCAGCGGCAACATCTTCGACAACGTGACCTGGGGCGCCCGCGACGACGACCACAACCCGGCCGGTCCCGACCCGCAGTCCAACACCAGCGTCAGCGTCCCCTACTCCTACCGCCTCGACGGCGCGAGCTGCGTGCCGGACATCGTGAGCAGGACGGCGGGCGCCAACAAGGGCCTGCAGGTCTCGGACGGCAACTGCACCCCGACCAACCCGACCGACCCGCCCACCGACCCCACGGATCCGCCGACCGATCCCACGGACCCGCCCACCGGCACGAACCTGAGCATCGGCGCGGGCTCCGACGGGTCGAGCAAGGCCGGCGGCACGAGCTACGGCAACGTGCGTGACGGGAACATGAGCACGTACTGGTCGCCAAATGGCTCGACAGGCGACATCTCGATCAAGTGGGGCTCGGCCACGACGGTCGGCAGGGTCGTGATCCGCGAGGCGTCCGGCGCGACGGGCGTGATCGGGTCGTGGCAGCTCATCAACGCCGACAACGGAGCCGTGCTGAAGTCCGGCACCGGGGCGGGCACGATCAGCTTCACCCCGACGTCCCTGAAGAAGATCACGTTCAGGATCACCGGCTCGAACGGCACCCCCAGGGTCGCCGAGTACGAGACCTACGCCTCCTGACGCCCTCCGGGGGCCGCCCGCGCGGCGGCCCCCGCACCGATCCGGCCGATCAGGCGGTGGCCGAGGCGCTGCGTGGGCGGCTCGATCGCCCGGTGGCTGAGCCCGCTCAGCGGCAGCAGCAGGCGCGGATCGGCCGGCCCCGGCGCAGTTCGGCCGCCCCAGGCAGGGATCGGCCCGCCTCGGCGCGGGGGTCAGCTCGCTGCGGCGGTGGCGCGGCGGTGGCCCCACTCCACCAGGGGTTGCAGGAGCCGCATCAGCTCCTCGCCGTCGGGCGACAGCTCGTAGCGGACCTGCACCGGCGTGGTGGGGATCACCGTACGCACCATCAACCCCTCGGCTTCGAGCTCCTTGAGCCGCTGGGCGAGCAGCCGGTCGGAGATGCCCGGCACCGACAGGCGGTATTCGCCGAAGCGGCGCGCGCCGCGCTGCCCGGCCAGCAGGATCGCGCTGGTCCAGCGGCGGCCGACGGTCTCCATGATGTTCTGGAAGCTGCGGCAGCTCGGCTCGTGGATCATCGGGTCGCGAGGCTGGGATGCAGTGGTCACTTACTCAAGATTAGTACCTAACCTGACCTTTGCCCAGAAGCGCCGCCGTCCGGAGCATGGAGGCATGACTGACTACGGACATGACCTCTCCTTCGGTGTGAGCCTCGACCCCGGCGTGCACCGGCTCTCCGAGAGCCTGCGCATGGCGGCCGTCGCCGACGAGAACGGGATCGACTACCTGGCCGTTCAGGACCACCCGTACCAGCCCGGACACCTTGAGACGCTCACGTGGATCACGCATGTGGCGGCGGTGACCCGGCGCGTGTCGTTGCTGACCGATGTGGCCGACCTGCAGTTGCGCCCGCCGGCGATGCTGGCCAAGGCCGCGGCCTCGCTCGGCGTGCTGTCCGGCGGCCGGCTGGTGCTGGGCGTGGGCGGCGGCGGGTTCGCCGACGCGATCACCAGCATGGGCGGTGGACGGCGCACCGGCGCGCAGATGGTCGCCTACACGGAGGAGTCGCTGCACATCCTGCGGGCGGCGCTGGCGGGCGGCGTTGTGCGGCTGCGCAGCGAGCACCACGACGTCGAGGGCTACCAGGCGGGCCCGGTGCCGCCCTCCCCCGTTCCGCTGTGGCTGGGCAGCATGAAGCCGAAGATGCTGGGCGTGACCGGCAGGGCCGCCGACGGCTGGATCTCGCCGATGAACATCTACGTCGCCCCTGACGAGGTGCCCGGCAAGCAGAAGCTCATCGACGAGGCGGCCCGCGCCGCCGGGCGCGACCCGGCCGCGATCCGGCGGGCGTACAACGTGCTCGGCACGATCGGCGACGTGCGCGGCGGGCACGGCCTGGCGGGCGACGTACGCCTGTGGACGGACACGCTCACCAGGTGGGCGCTCGAGCTGGGCTTCGACACGTTCATCTTCTGGCCGGTGTCCGACCATCTGGCGCAGCTTGAGGTGTTCGCGGCGGAGGTCGTGCCGGCCGTACGCGAGCAGGTGGCCAGGGGGCGGCGATGAGCCTCACGCCGGTCCCGCCCGGGCTGCGGGGCAGGTCGTCACGCCCGGCGACCGGCGGTACGCGCTGCTGCGCTCCACGTACACCGCCGTGTCGAGCCCCGCCGCGGTGCTGCTGCCCGAGAGCGCCGGGGAGGTGGCCGCCGCGCTGCGCTACGCGCGCGAGCAGGGGTTAGCGCTGTCGGTGCGCAGCGGCGGGCACGGCCTGTCGGGGCGGTCGTCGAACGACGGCGGCATCGTCATCGACCTGTCCGCGATGAACCGGATCGAGGTGCTCGACCGGGAGGCGCGGCTGGTCCGGGTCGAGGCCGGGCACGAGCCCGACCTGCTGTGGGCGGCGGTCGAGCCGCTGCTGGGCATCGGGCCCATGCTCGACCGGCACGCGCAGCTCGCGCCGTACCCGGCGCTGGTCTCCACCGCGCACCTGCACCCCCACGTCGGCCGGCAGCCGAACACCACCACCAACGGGCTGCTGAGAGCCATGACCGACGAGGACGCGGCGGCGGGAGCGGATCCGCGGTCAGCCCTTGAGCCCGGTGTGGGCGAGGCCCTCGATGAAGTGGCGCTGGGCGAGGACGAAGACCACCAGGATCGGTACGGCGGTCATCGAGGCGGCGGCGAGCTGCACGTTCCAGAGGGGTCCGCCGTAGGCGTCGACGAACTGGGTGAGCGCCTGGGGCAGCGTGAACATGTCGGGCGTCGACAGGTACACGATCGGCTCCAGGTACAGGTTCCACGAGTGCAGGAACGTGAAGATCGCCACCGCGCCGAGCGCGGGCCTGGCCAGCGGCAGCGCGACCCGGTAGAAGGTGCCGAAGCGGCCCAGGCCGTCCACTCTGGCGGCCTCCTCCAGCTCGCCGGGCAGCGTGAGGAAGAACTGCCGCATGATGAACGTGGCCAGCACGCTCGGCGCGCCCAGGATCGGCACGACGATCAGCGGCCAGTGGGTGTTGATCAGGCCGAGCCGGTTGAACATCTGAAACAGCGGCACGATCGTGACCTCGCTCGGGATGAGCAGGCCCACCAGGACGACGACGAAGAGCACGTTCTGGCCGGGGAAGCGGATGCGGGCGAAGGCGTACCCGGCCATCGCGGCCACCGCCATCGTGCCGGCGGTGACCACGGCGGCGATGTAGAGGCTGTTGAGGTACTGCTGCCCGAACGGCTGCATCTCGAAGACGCGGGCGTAGCTGGACAGGTCCCACACCTGGGGGATGAGGGAGAAGTCGAAGACCTCGCTGATGGGCTTCATCGACGTGGTGATCATCCACCAGGTCGGGAAGACGAACGGCACGCAGAGCACGCACAGCACCGCGTACAGGATGAGCTTACGTCTCAAGGTGGACCCACTTCCTCCGCATCCGCCACTGCACGAGCGTCAGCGCACCGACGATGAGGAACAGCAGCACGGAGATCGTCGCGCCGTACCCGAAATGGTGAAACGGGAAGGCCTGCTGGTAGAGGTAGTAGACGAGGACGGTGGTGGAGGTGCCGGGGCCGCCCTGGGTGAGCACGGCGATCTGGGCGAACACCTGGAGCGAGCCGACCACCGTGATGATCGAGGTGAGCAGGATCGTCGGGCTGATGAGCGGCACCGTGATGCGGCGGAACCTGGTCCAGGCGCCGGCCCCGTCGAGCTGGGCGGCCTCGTAGAGCTGCTTCGGCACGCCCTGCAGCGCGGCCAGGAAGAGCACCATGTTGAGGCCGACGTTCTTGATCACCTGGACGACGATGACCGACAGCATCGCGGTGCCCGAGCCGCGCAGCCAGTTGGGCCCGCCCCCGAAGAGAGCGTTGATGCCGCCGTTCGGCTGGAGCAGGAACTGCCAGACGATCGTCCAGGCCACCAGCGACACCAGCACCGGTGAGAAGAACAGCGCGCGGAAGACCACGGTGCCGCGCAGCTTCTGGTTGAGCAGCACCGCGAGCAGCAGGGCGAGGGTCAGGTTGAGCGTGACGAGCCCGGCGGAGAAGATCGCGGTCGCGGTCAGCGAGTCGCGCAGCGCCGGGTCGGCGGCCAGCCTGGCGTAGTTGTCCAGGCCGACGTACTCGAACGTGCCGGCCAGGACGTTCCACTCGTTGAGGCTGAACCAGCCGACCAGCGCCAGCGGCAGCAGCACGAACAGCACGCTGCCGGCGAGCTGCGGGGCGATGAGCAGGTAGCCGACGAGGTTGTCGCGGCGCCGCACGGTCCAGAAGCGGCTCGCGCTGCGGCTCCCGGCCTTCGCGGCGGTGAGCACGGCCATCGTTACGACCCCAGCAGCGGCTGGATCTTCGTACACACGCCGTCGAGCACCGCCTTGACGTCGGCGCCGGGCTGCCAGAGCGGGTCGAGCGCGGCGCGGGCGGTCTGGATGAGCTCCTCCTGGCCCTTGTGGCTGGGCTTGACCACGCCGTTGGGGATGCCGTCGATGACGACGGCCTGCAGCTGCTCGGGCTTGAGCAGCGGGTTCGACTTGGCCAGCGTCTCGACGTTGAGCTGCGAGGTGCGGGCGGGCGGGAAGTACTGGGCGAGCTTGGCGGAGTTCTCGGCATTGGTGAAGTAGCCGAGGAAGTCGGCGGCCAGCTCGGCGTTGGGCGACTTCTTGATGACGCCGATGCCGGCCTGCCCGATCACGGAGTACTCCCCTGCGGGGCCGTGCGGCAGCGGCAGCAGCGTCCAGTCGAACGTCGCGTCCTTGAGCAGGCTCGCCCGCGAGATCTGAGTGACGATCATGGCGGCGTCGCCGGAGTAGAAGTCGACGGTCTCGCCGGGGCCGGGCAGCGCCTTGTCCGTGAAGATCGACTTGTGCAGGAACGTCATCGCCTCGACCATCGGCGGCTGGTTGAAGCCGCAGGTCGCGCCGTCCTCGCTCCACGCCTTGGCGCCCCAGCCCTCCCACAGGGTGGCGAGGTTGGTCCAGTTCTTGTAGTCCCAGTCGCCGACGATCAGCCCGGCCTTGCCCTTCTTCGCCACGGCGGCGGCCGCGTCCATGGCCTCCTGCCAGGTCCAGCCCTTGGCGGGCACCTTTTTGCCGGCCTCGCGCAGCAGATCGGTGTTGACGAACACGCCGAACGGCGAGGTGGAGAACGGGTAGGCGTACAGCTCGCCGTCCTTCTGCCACAGCCGGGTCGCGGCGGGCGCCAGCTCGGCGGCGTTCTGGATCTTGCTCGACAGCGGCGCGAGCGCGCCGGACTCGACGAAGTCGGGGGCCGAGCCCTCCAGGATCCAGGCCAGGTCGGGCGCCTTGCCGCCGGCGATCTGCGTGGTGAGCGTGGTGGTGTAGCTGTCGATCGGGATCGACTCGAACGTCACCTTGGCCTTGGTGTAGCCGGCGGCGATCTCGTTGAAGAGCTTGAGATGGTCCTCGTTGGCCGTCCAGATCGACATGCGCAGTGTCGCGGGGCCGGACTGCGCGGTCTGCTCCGCGCCGCTTCCGCAGGCGGCGGCCAGGGTGAGCAGGGCGACGGCGGGGATCAGTGCCCTCATGGCGGGGTCTCCCTAATACGCGGTGACAGCGGGCCAGCGCAGCTCGACGCCGTCCCGGGTGAGCCTGTGCTGGAAGTCGGCGAGCAGGGACTCGCTCTCTCGTACGGCGTGCGGCGTGGTGCCGTGGTCGAGGCAGAACGCCGCCAGGGCGCCCGCGGCCTCGCCGATGTTCCACTCGACCGGGTGCAGCCGGTAGGCGCCGTTGGTGATGTGGGTGGTGCCGATGTTCTTGGAGGCGGGCAGCAGGTTCGTCATGCGCTGCGGGATCAGCGCGCCGAGCGGGATCTCGAACGGGCAGCTCGCCACGTCGATGTAGTTGTCGCCGCCGGTCGACGGGTGCAGGTCGATCCGGTACATGCCGACGCCGACCGAGTCGGGGTAGCTGACCGCACCCCTGTCGCCGCGCACCGCGTACGACAGGTCCTGCTCGACCACCGTGTAGAGGGCCTTGATGCGGCGCGACTCGCGGATGTAGGGCGCCTGGGCGAGACCGTCGGCGCTGCCGGTGATGTCGCCGCGCAGCCGCAGCCCGGGGAAGCCGGCCTCGGTCTGCATCCAGTACAGCACCGACAGCGACAGCTCGCGGGCGGCCTTCAGGTGCCGCTCGGCGTCCGGCACGTCGATGACCGGGCCCTCCAGGTAGTCGATCATCGGCCAGTTGACCAGCGTGATGTCGCTTTCGTACGCGCCTTCGACGAACGTCTTGCGCGCGGCGATCCGCCGGAACGTCCACAGGTTGGCGTCGCCCGGGTTGACCCGCTGGTCCGCCTCGACGAGCAGCGGGTCGTCGTCGGGGTTGGGGGTGAAGGCGCGTTCGACGATCTCCAGCGTGCGCGGGTGGGGGCAGCGCCACGACAGCAGCTTGTCGCCCCAGAACGGCGGCTGGTACTCGCGCCAGAAGTCGTACGACTCCGGCTTGTCGATCGTGTGGTCGCCGTCCACGTGGTCGATGGCGAAGCACACCGAGATGGCCTGCATGTTGAGCGGCTGCGCCTCGCTGGGGGCGCTGGGCTCGCCGGTGTCGGCCTGCGACTCGAAGCCGGTGACGTACTCGGTGCCGGTCAGCGGCAGCAGCTCGCCGGTCTCGGTGGCGTCGATGATGTACGGGGCGCTCGCCCACACCTCGCGCCCCTCGCCGCTGAGCAGCACCGCGCTCACCCGGTCGCCGTCGTAGGAGGCGGCGATCGGCCGGTACGGCTGCAGCACCCGCAGCCGGCCCGAGCCCCGGTAGGGCGCGAGCATGGCCTCGATGACGGCGACCGCGACGCGCGGCTCGTGACAGAGCCTGCTCACGTGGCCGCCGCCGGGGTTCAGGTCCCGCTTGGCCCTGGCGGCAGGGGTGAGCGGGTAATGGTCGCGGTAGTACTGGCGGATGCCGTCGCGCAGCGCCCGGTAGCTCGCGGTGACGCCGAAGCGCTCCACCCAGGAGTGCTCGTCCGGCGGCACGGCCTGGCTGGTGAGCTGGCCGCCCAGCCAGGCGTACTCCTCCGACAGCAGCACCGTGCGGCCCGCCCGCAGCAGGGCCAGCGCGGCGGCCACGCCGCCCAGCCCGCCGCCGACCACGACCGCGTCCGCTTTCATCTCGACCACGTGAGGGGTCACCTTCCGATCAGTGTGGAGCCCTCGATCAGCTCGCAGGGCAGGAGTTCCTGGGGTGTGCCGCCGGACTCGATCACCCCGGTCAGCAGCTCAACGGCCCTGCGGCCCATCTCGCGGCGGGGGATGAGGAAGCCGGTGAAGTCGATGTCGGTGTGCACGGGGCGGGTCGCCGAGCCGAGCGTGACCAGGGACAGGTCACCGGGGATCGCGAGGCCGCGTTCCTTTGCCGCCTGGACGAAGAGGACCGCATCGGCCTGCTCTTCGAAGAAGGCGGCGGTGGCGCCGGTGTCGCGTACGGCGTCGAGGAGATCGGACACGTCCGGAGCCAGGTGGAGCCCTTCCACGTCGAACTCCGCGACGGCGGCGCGGAAGCCGGCGTACCGGTCGGCCGTGGACTCGGCCCCTCCCCCGGTGCCGACGTAGACGAGCCTGCGGTGCCCGAGCCGCACCGCCCGTTCCACCAGCGCGCGGGTGGCCGTGGGGTAGTCGGCGCCGACGTACGGGACGGGCCCGCCGGCGTCGTCGCGGCGGCCGACGGACACGAACGGGATCTGGTCGGCGATCAGCCTGGCCAGGTCGTCGCGGTCGACCATGCGGCCGAGCAGCACGCACCCGTCGGCGAGCCGTACCCGGCTGTCCTCGTTGAAGATCCGCCGCCGCCCGCCGCCCGAGGCCCGCGCGCTGGTGAACAGCAGCAGGTCGCAGCCGACCTCCTCGGCGCACTCCTCGATGCCGACCAGGAACGGGTGGTAGAAGTCGGCGCTGGTGGCGGGGAAGACCGCCTCGTAGGTGAAGACGCCGAGTATGCGGTTGCGTCCCTCGGCGAGCCTGCGGGCCGCGGGGTCGGCGATGTAGCCGGTCTCCCTGATCACCCGCAGCACCCGTTGCCGGGTCTCGGGCGAGATGCGCACCTCGCTGTCGGCTCGATTGTTGAGCACCAGCGACACGGTGGTCTGGCTCACTCCCGCCATGCGGGCGATGTCCTGCTGGGTCAGGCGTCTTGCCACGGTTGGGTCTCCTCGCTAATGCGCATTAGCCAACGAGTGTGGGACCTTGCCGTGCTTGCCGTCAAGAGGTGATGGCCCAGTAATAATTCGTATTAGCAGATCGGCAGGAGGTCTCCTGGGCGATCGCGGCCGTTCTGTGAGATCCGTTCTGTGAGATCCCGGACCGCTCAGCGGCCGCCGGCCTCGTGCAGGGGCGCCTGCACCGTGACGGGCTGCGACGGGGCGAGCGACGGGCCGGACGGCGCGGGCGACGACGCGTGCCCGGTGAAGACGACCAGGAACACCATCAACAAGGTCAGGACGGCGACCGCCGCCAGCAGGCCCGCGATCTCCTTGCGACTGGTCCCCGGGCCGAAGCGGTACACCCTCTTGCGGCGGGCGGCGGCGTTGAGCGCGTCGATGCGGCGGGCGAAGGCACGATCGCTCCTGCGCAGCGCCATCTCGATCTCGGCGAGGATCCGGCGTTCCCGGTCCGACAGGTGCATCGCTCATCACCGCCCTACATCGTCAATTGTGGTCCGCTCGGCCGCGCTCGCCGCCGCCGGGGTGCTCACGTCCGGAGGTGTGGTGGTCGTGCCGCGGGAAGCGGAGGGGCGGCACGGCGGCTGCGGGCAGGCGGCGGCCCGTTCGAGTGAGCGGCGGCCCGTACGCGTGAGTCGCCGGGGCCCCACGGATCATCCACAGAGACCTTCATGCCCTTTCGGGCGGTATGCCAGACGTTGTAGGGGAATGCGAGTGTGCGCCGGATCGGCCGCTCGGCAGGGCGGGCAGGCGGCGGCCGGGGCGTCCGCGGCGAGCCGCCGGCCTGTCGCCCTGCGCGCGCCTCGCCGGCTGCGGGGGCCGGTGTGAGAAGCGCCCTGTGGGCTCCTGCGGCGCCACCCGAAATCTCCGCCTCTTTCGGGCGGGCTCCGGCGGCGAAGCCAGGGCGCCACCCTCCAGAAGGCGGTCGCAGCGGCGGAGGAGCCCCGGCGCCTCAGAGGCTGTGGCGCCTGGGGGGATGGTCGCGGCCGGGGAACGGCCGGGACGGCGGGTGGCCGCGCCGAGCCGACCACGTGGTCACGACGGCAGGGCGACCACGTGGTCGCGGCATGGAGCGCGGTGGGCGGGGGCGCGGCAGGGGTTGCCGTGGCGGCAGGCTACCTCTCAGGGGCGGTCGTAGATGCGGTACACCGGGTGGCGGTCTTCGATGCGGCGGAAGGACGCCAGCGGCGCATCCGGGCCCAGCCCCACGTGGGGGCGGGCGCCGGGGGCGATGGCGACGTACCGGCGCAGGATCTCCGCGCGCTGCCCGACGGGGACCTCGCGCAGCATGATCGGCTGGTCGCGGCCCCGGCGGCGCAGTACGGCCGCGCCACCGGCTGCCTGCACGTTCAGCACCCAGCTCGCCTTCGACCCGAGCATCGAGACGAGGTACTCCCCGCCGCCGTGGCGGGCGACCGCGACCGGCACCGACGTGACGGCCCCGCTGCGCCGCCCGACCACCTTCAGCACGGCGGCCTGGCTCGGCGTCAGCCACCCGGCCCCGTACATCAGTGCGTCGAGCCTGTTCACGAGCCGCATGAACGCGTTCGGACGATCGCCCCTGTACATCGCCCGCTTGAGCGCTCCGGCCGCGCGTGCCACGACACCGATCAAGCCGCCCGGACCGCCTGGACTCCTCCCCAAGTCGCCCGTGCCGCCCTGACCTCGTGTGATCTTCTGCGTCATCGCGCCCTTCTCCACAGCGCGACCGCGGCGAGCCCGGGAACGCACGGCAGGGCCAGCAGCCAGCCGAACAGCGGCGCCAGGCCGACATCGCCCGAGTTGTCCTTCACGGTCAGCCCGGCGATCGCGATGAGCAGTGCGATCACCAGCAGCCCGACGGCCATCCAGATCGCCCAGTCCTTCCCGGCGTTGACGGCCCAGACCGTGCTGAACCAGCCGAGCAGCCCCAGGAACCCGATGGTGCCGAGGATGATCAGGTACGCGTTGACGGCGGCGTCGATCTCGCCGGGCGTGTAGGCGGGGTAACCGGCCCTGATGTGGTCGGCGAGCGTCCCCTTGGCGAAGAACGGAAGCAGGGCGGCGATCGCGGTGAGCGCCGCGCCCACGTACAGCAGCGCCGGGACGGCCCGGCCGCGTGGCGTGGTCATGGCATGACCCCTTTCAGAAAGTGACTGTCTGGAGCAAGTGACTCTAAGCACGCAGGTTTTAGAAAGTCAATTTCTAGAGACAGCGACATGCTTGAGACAGTGACTTGCTGATAAGGTGAGTGCATGAGCGGGCTTCGCGAGCGCTGGCGACTCAAGGCCATGCGCGCCATCCAGGAACACGCCCTCGACCTGTTCGACGAGCGTGGATTCGACGCTGTCACCATCGAGGAGATCGCGGCGGCCGCCGAGGTCTCGCCCTCGACGGTCTACCGGATCTTCGGCACCAAAGAGGGCATCGTGGTCACCGACATCGAGTTCGACGCCATGAGCCCCGAGGCGCTGGCCGCCATCTTCGACCCGGCCGACCCGGTGGGCAGCCTGGTGCAGGCCGTCCGCGCGTACGAGGCCCCGCGCGAGGAGCGGCAGGCCGGCAAGGGCCCGTGGCGGCGGGTCCGCTACTTCTTCGCCACGCCCTCGGTGCGCATGGCCGTCTGCGCCACCCTCGACCAGGCCGGGCAGCGCATCGCCCCGCTGATCACCAAGACGGGCAAGGTGAACGAGACGCAGGCCAGGGTGATCGCCAACGCCCTCGCGTTCGGCTACTTCGCCGCGCTCGAACAGTGGTATCTGAACGGCAGCGACCGCCCCATCGCCACCTACGTGGAGGACGGCCTGCGCCCCCTGCGCGACGTGCTCAGCGCGTCCTCCTCATGATCGCGCGGGAGATCTCCGCGCGTGCGGGAGCGGAGACCGCGAACTTCCGCCCCCGCCAGGCCGCCCGCCCGGCCGGCCTGCGGACGATCCACGTCGACCCGTGGCACATCCGGCCAGGCGAGACCCTGGTGATGGAGTTCCGCGGCAACCGCAGGCGCCGGGCTGCCGCGGGCTCGCCCGTACGGCCGTGCACGCTCGCCGGACGGCACCCGGCCGTCCGGCGAGAACGGGCCGCCCGCTGACCGTCCGAGCCCTCAAGGGCGGACGACGGCCACCGGGCAGGACACGTGATGCAGCACGTTCCTGCTGACCGAGCCGAGCAGGGCCGAGCCGAGCGCGCCCCGGCCCTGCGAGCCGACGACCAGCAGGTCCGCCTCCCGTGAGGCGGCGACGAGCGCATCGACCGGATGCGCTCGTCGCACGTCCTCGACGACCGTGACCTGCGGGTGGGCCTCCTTGAGCCGCTTCAGCCGGTCCCGTACGACCTGCTGCTGCGCGGTGCGCACCTCGTCCATGGTGAACGGGGCCTCAGGCGTGTACAGGGCGGGAAGCTGCCAGGCGTGGACGGCTCTGAGCGTGGCGCCGCGTGCCGCGGCCTGTTCGAAGGCGTAGGCCAGGGCCGCCTCGCACTCGGGTGCGTCGTCCACCCCGGCCACGACCTCGCCGCGTTCCTGCCGCCGCCCCTCGCGTACCACCACGACGGGGCAGCGGAGGTGACCGGCCAGGCTCGCGCCGACCGAGCCGAGCAGCGCGCCGGAGAACCCGCCGAGCCCGCGGCTGCCGACGACCAGCGCCTCGGCGCCGTCCTCCTCGGCCTGGTCGCGCAGGACGGCGACGGGCTCGCCCTCCACCTCGTGCGTGACCACCTCGACGGACGGCCGCCGCTCCCGGACCAGCGCCTCGGCCTCGTCCAGCACCCGCCGCCCCTCGCGCAGCACCTTCTCCGACAGCGTGGCGTCGGGGCGGGCGCCGACGAGGTACCACGAGGTGTCGGCCGCGTGCACGAGCCGCAGCGCCGAACCCCTGCGGAAGGCGTCGTCCGCGGCCCACTCCACGGCCGCGCGGGCGGCGTCGGAGCCATCGACACCAACGATGATCATGCTTGTCCTCCTTCGCTCACCTCCCATCGCACCTCAAGAACGGCCGCGAAGACAGGGCCCCAGGTCACGTGCGGGTCAGAAGTCGTCGGGGGTGCGGATCCTGTCGCGGATCCACACGCCGGCCTCCTTCAGCCTGCTCG
Source organism: Nonomuraea sp. NPDC052634 (assembly GCF_040678535.1). Lineage (NCBI taxonomy): Bacteria > Bacillati > Actinomycetota > Actinomycetes > Streptosporangiales > Streptosporangiaceae > Nonomuraea > Nonomuraea sp. NPDC052634. The sequence goes on from NZ_JBFATY010000010.1 coordinate 196,039, forward strand.
TTCCGGCGAACGGGCCGTTCGGGCAGGTGCCGGTGGTGAAGACCGCGCCGGAGCGGAAGTCGTCGGAGAAGTTCCAGTTCACCCAGCTGATCTTCTTCTGGGCCAGCAGGTCGAGGTATTGCTGTGACCTGGTGAAGTTGTTCGCCCCGTCGCCGGAGGCGCTCTGCGTCCCGAACTCGGTGACGAAGATGGGCAGCCGGTCGGCGGCGCGGGAGAGGGTGTTCAGGTATTCGGTGCCGTGCGAGGCCGCGTAGAAGTGGAACGTGTACATGATGTTGTCGGCGTTGACCGGGTTGTTGACGATCTCGGTCTCGTCCGAGCCGGCCGAGACGCCGAGCGACGACCACGCGCGGGTGCCGATCAGGATCGGCGCGTCCGGGTCGTACTGCCTGATCACCGGGATGAGCTGGTGCGCGTAGTCGCGGATGACGGCCCAGGTGACGGAGTCGCCGTTCGGCTCGTTGGCGATCTCGTACAGAACGTTCTTCTTGCCGTTGTGGCGCTGGGCGATCTCCGTGAAGAACGTCTTGGCCCTGCCGAGGTTGTACATCGGGTCGCCGGGGTCGAGCATGTGCCAGTCGACGATCGCGTACATGCCGCGGGCGGTGGCCATCTCGATCAGGTTGTGCACCCGGTCGGTGAACAGGCGGGGGTTGGTCTCGTACCCGTCCTCCTGGATGTACATCGAGATGCGCAGCACGTCGGCCTTCCAGTCGCCGGCCAGGGCGTCGAGCGAGGCGTCGGTGAGGCACTGCGGGTACCACTGGATGCCGTGGCTGCTCATGCCGCGCAGCTGGATCTGCTTGCCGTGCTCGTTGCAGAGCTTGATGCCGCACACCCTCAGCTGGCCGTTCGCCTCGACCGGGGTGCCCGCGCCGCCGCCGCCGGTGGGCGTGCCGTAGACCTCCAGCTCCCACAGGCTGTAGCCCCAGGGTGTGCCGCGCTGGGTGCCGTACACGCGGACGTAGCGGCCGGTGCCGCTGACCGTGAGATCGTCGGTGCCGCCGTCGCCGGTGGTGGTCGAGTAGACGTCGGTCCAGGTGGATCCGTCGGGCGAGGTCTGCACGCGGTAGGCCGTGGCGTACGCGGCCTCCCAGACCAGCCGTACCCGGGAGACGGTGTGCGTGGAGCCGAGGTCCACCCGGATCCACTGCGGGTCCGCACCCTCGGCGCTGGCCCACCGCGTGGCGGTGCTGCCGTCCACCGCCTTACCCGGCTCCAGTCCCGCCGCCTCGACGGAGGAGGCCGTCGCCGTCTTACCCTGCGAGACCAGGGGGTCGGCGGCCGCCGCGCTCGCGCCCGACGGCGCCGAGAGCGGCACCATCAGCGCGGCCAGGACTGCGACGAGGCCCGCACGTGCGCTTCTCCTCACGAACGACTCCGTTTCCGTTAGGAAAGTTTCTTAACTTCCGGCGCAGCATAAGTTGACACCCGACCTCACACAAGGCCCAATTCTCAGAAAACCCGGGTGATGGGGCCCGCATCTGGCGAAGGCGGACACACCAAGCGAAGGGAGTAGCGGGGTTCCGTCCTTCGGGGTGGGAGGGGCACGGCGAACCCAGATGCTGCCGGTCCGTATCGGATATGGCCCAGGAGAAGCGGCGACGAGAGGCGCGACGGCGGCAAGGAGAAAGTCCCCCGCCGAGGCGCATCCGGCGTGGCAGGCGACGGCACACGCGCCGGGTGAAGGCGGTCAGCCGAGCGGCCGCCGAGGCGCGCGCAGAGCGACAGGCCGGCGGCTCGCCGTGGACGCCCCCACTCTCGCCGTGGCGGGTGCCGAGGTTAGCGGCGGCGCTGCTGAGGTAGCTGTTCGAGGTTCCCCCACCGGCACGATTGGGGACGCATGGTGAACGGCATCCGGATCACGGCCCTGGCGGCGCTGGCCTCGGCCGCGCTCCACCCCGCACCGGCGCAGGCGGGCAGCCCCGCGCCCTGCCCGGCGCAGAACGGCACCAGGCCGACGGTCGTCCTGGTGCACGGGGCGTGGGCCGACACGTCGAGCTGGAGCGGCGAGGTGGACGCGCTGCGCAGGGCCGGGCTGACCGCCCGCGCGATCGCCAACCCCCTCCGTGGCCTCGACGGCGACGCCGCAACCGTCGCCGACTTCCTGAAGACGGTCTCCGGCCCGGTGGTGCTGGTGGGCCACTCCTACGGCGGCTCGGTCATCACGAACGCCGCCGCGTCGGCGCCCAACGTCAAGGCCCTGGTGTACGTGGACGCGGCCGTGCCCGACGTCGGGGAGACCACCGCCCAGCTCAGCGGCTCGGGCTCGGCGCTCGAAGCCTCACCCGAGTCGCTCTACGACACGGCCACCTACCCGGACGCTCCCCAGGGCGCCCAAGACCTGTACCTGAAGCGGGACGTGTTCGTGCGCTCGTTCGCCTCCGACCTGCCCCCGGACACCGCGATCCGGCTCTGGGCCACCCAGCGGGCCGCCTCCACCAACGCCTTCCAGTCGCCGTCGAAACAGGCGGCGTGGAAGAAGATCCCGTCCTGGTACTTCGCCAGCACGGGTGACCGCATCATCACCCCGCAGTCGCAGCTCGCCATGGCCAAGCGGGCCGGGTCGAAGGTGACGACGTTCCCGGGCGGCTCCCACCTGACCCTCGTCTCGCACCCGGAGGAGGTCGCCCGCGTGATCACCACGGCGGCCTGCTCGGTCAAGGGCGGCTGAGCCGGGGTTCAGACGGCCTGGGTGGAGTCGCGGACGATCAGTTCGGTGGCGAGCTCGAGGTGGCGGGACTCGATGCGTTCTCCGGCCGCCAGGCGCAGGGCCGTGCGCAGCGCCACCGCGCCCATCTCGCGCAGCGGCTGGCGTACGGTGGTCAGCGCCGGGGCGTGCATGGCGGCGATCTGGGTGTCGTCGAAGCCGACCACGCTGAGGTCCTCGGGAATGCGCAGCCCCTTGCCCCTGGCGACCTGGATGGCGCCGAGCGCGCTCTCGTCGCTGGCGGCGAAGACGGCGGTGGGCGGCTCCGGCAGGTCGAACAGGACGGCGCCCTCGCGCACGCCGTCCTCGAAGCAGTAGCCGGGGGTGCGGACGTACTCGGGGCGCACGGGCACGCCGGCGGCCTCCATGGCGGCGCGGTAGCCGTGCATGCGGGCCTGGTTGGAGGCGGCGTGGGCGGGACCGCCGAGGTAGGCGATGCGGCGGTGGCCGAGCGAGAGCAGGTGCTGGGTGGCGGCCATGCCGCCGGCGAAGTTGGTGGGGCCGACGCTCGTGACGGGGCTCGCGGGCACGTTGAGCGGGTCGATGACGACGATCGGCAGGTTGGCCTCCAGCAGCACGTCGAGCTGGGCCTGGCTGGGCGCGGCGACGAGGGTGATCACGGCGTGCCGTCCCGAGTCGACCAGGCCGCGCGCCCAGGACAGGCCGTCGGACATGTGGTCGGTGCTGGTCACGACGAGGGCGGCGCCGGCCGTGGCCGCCTCCTGCATCGCGCCCATGACGATCTCGGCGGAGTGTCCGCAGAGCCGGCCGTCGAGCTGCAGCTCCACCGTGGTGCCTCGTTTGGCGCGGGCCTGGCGCTGCACGTAGCCGTGCTCGGCCAGCAGCCGCCGCACCAGTGCGCGGGTGGCGGGGGCGACGTCGCCGCGGTCGTTGAGCACCTTCGACACCGTGGCCACGGACACGCCCGCGGCGGCGGCGACGGTGGCCAGGGTGGCCGGTTTGGTCGCGCTCGTCATCGTCGTCTCCTCCTCCGCGGCACCCGTGTGCTGCGGGTCCCTCGATGCCGCGGCATTCACCGTAACGTCGCGCGCGTCCCCGACGCATCCGCGTTCTGCGACGATTTCGAGCAGACGATTCGAGCGGACGATTCCGAGCAGGCGTGCGGAGGATCAGACGGCGGAGGAGGCGCAGGACTGCGCGGGCGGCGCCCCGGACCGTGCGGCGTGCACGGCGTCGGCGGCGCTGTCGTGGACGTTCAGCAGGTCCCACAGGCCGGTGATCTGCAGCAGCCGCGCCGGCATGCCGCGCACGCCCGCCAGGTGCAGCGCCGAGCCCTCCTTCGAGCAGGAGGTGTGCAGGCGTTCGATGACGCGCAGGCCGTTGCTGTCCATGAACGTCAGAAGGGTCAGGTCGAGCACCATCGGCCTGCCGGGAAGCATCCGGCGGCGCAGGTAGGTCTCCAGGCGGGAGGCGTTGGTGATATCCGCCTCGCCGCTCGCTGTGATCAGCACGCCGTCATCCATCGTGTGGCATCCCAAGGTCAGGGGCGATGCGGCGGACTGCCGTCCGCCACCAGACAGGCAAGCGATGAGTACGTGCATGACTTCCTCAGGGGCATGTGACCGGGGGCCGGCTCGCTTCTCCTGCTCTGAAGCATATTACCCGAAATGTAATACCGGAAGCATTCTTCGTATGTGATCATGAGTAGAGGCGCTCGATCACGCTGCGCCGAGCCGCCGCCCGGCAGAAGAGGAGAGAATCAGTGAGCGCATCCGCCGACCGTCAGAACGGCTGGACCTTCCTGACGAACCACGCCCGGGTGCTGCTGGAGATCGCCCGCGCCCCCCAGGCCAGGGTGCGCGACATCGCGGCGAGCATCGGCATCACCGAGCGCGCCGTGCAGGGCATCGTCTCGGATCTGCACCAGGCCGGGTACGTCACGATCGAGCGCGTCGGCCGGCGCAACCAGTACAAGCTCAACCCCGACGGCCGCTTCCGCTACCCGACGGAGGCCGGCCTGCCGGTGCGGCTGCTCATCGACATGTTCGCCGAGCACGACCTGCCGGACCCGGGAGCTCAAAGCACTGGCTGACCGCCGGGGCGCCTCCCTAGTATGCGGATGATGTTGTACTTCGAGGACCCGTACCGCACCGAGGCCGACACCTCCGTGGTGCGGTCCGGCACGGACGACCGCGGCCCGTACGTCGTGCTCGCCGAGCCGCTCTTCTACCCGCAGGGCGGCGGCCAGAAGGGCGACCGCGGGCGGCTGCGCCTCGCCGGCGGCCTCGTGCTCGACGTCGTCGGCACCCGCAAGGCCGAGGACGAGATCCGCCACTACCTCGCCGCCGGCCAGGAGCCGCCCGCGCCCGGCCCGGCCCGCCAGGAGCTGGACTGGCCGTTCCGCTACCACCAGATGCGGCTGCACTCGGCCGCCCACTTCCTGCACGTGGCGCTGGAACGCGAGATCGGCGCGAGCCTGCCCTACCCCGTACGCGCGCCGCTGTCGGAGACCGGCGGCGAGTGTCACTACGCCTTCGCCGGCCGCTTCGGCCCCGACCAGCTCGAACGCGCCGTCAAGGCGGCCAACGCGCACACCGCCCAGGGCCATCCGATCGTCACCAGGGCAGATGAGGAGCGCGGCCCCGGCATGCGCTCGTGGCACTGCGCCGGCGACACCGTGGCCTGTGGCGGGCTGCACCCGCGCGACTCGTCCGAGGTCGGTGACATCACGGCGAGCATGCGGATCAAGCGCGGCAAGACACTGGTGTCGTTCGCACTCGCCCACCCCTGAGCGCCCCTGAGCACCCCTGAGCGCCCCTGGCGTCTGTCCGCGCCCTCGCGCGCCTGCTTCCGGCACGCCCCTCACGCGGCCGCCGGCGGCTTCTTACCATCCGGCGTTTCGTGACGCGCTTCTGCCGGAGTTTCACGCACCCCTTTCGCCCCGCCATATCCCGACTTTTATCGATTTCCAGCGAAAGGGTATGGGCAAGTCATAAATCCGGGCTTACATTACGACGCAGAGCAGCGTTATCCCCCGTACTTACCGATTCACGAGACCCGGCATCCGCCGACGGCCGGCCCGGCGGTGCCGCACCCCCACCGCGCCGCACCATGGGCGCCCTCTCGAGATGGGATAAGTCATGCGGAGATCACCCCTCTTATCCGCTGCGCTGATCATCGCGCTCTCCTTCCTGACCGCTCCCGCACGCGCGAACGACGACCTGCCGCCGCAGGAGCCCGGCGTCACGCTGCGCACGTACGACGTCCAGATCGAGCTGTCCCGGTTATGCACGCTCAAGCCCGGCCAGACGCCGAACGTGGACAAGCTGATGCCCACGATCGACTGGACGTCCGACGCCGACTTCGGCCTCACCGACATGTTCGTCACCGAGGTGACCGGCTATCTGCACACGCCGTCCGCCGGGACGTACGAGTTCCGGCTCACCAGCGACGACGGCTCCCGGCTGACCATCGGCGACACCGCCGTGATCGTCAACGACGGACGACACGCCCCGGTCTCGGTCGACGGTACGATCACGCTGACCGAGGGCCATCACCCGCTGCGCATCGACCACTTCGAGCACCTGTACGGCCAGCAGCTCAAGCTGGAGTGGAAGCCGCCGGGCGCCCAGGCGTTCACGCTGGTGCCGACCGAGGCGCTGAGCACGGACGCCGACGTGGTGCGGGTGACCTCCCCTGGCCGCAAGGAGTGCGAGAGCGGCGCCGACTCCCCCGGCGACGGGCTGCCGCTGCGGGACGTGCACCCCGACTACACGCTCACCGACCTGCGGCCGGCCGGGTTCGAGCCGCAGGTGAGCGCGATGGACTGGCTGCCTGACGGGCGGCTGGCGATCACCACGTGGGGCGGCTCGGAGACCAGGCTCGGCGAGGTGTACCTGCTCAGCGGCGTGACCGGCGCGACCTCACCCGAGAAGGTGACGGCCAAGAAGATCGCCGAGGGGCTGCAGGAGCCCATGGGCATCAAGTACGTGGACGGCAAGCTGTACGTGTCGGAGAAATCCCGCCTTGTCGAGCTGAACGACACCGATGGCGACGAGGTCATCGACGACTACCGAACCGTCGCGACCTGGCCGTTCGGCGGGAACTTCCACGAGTTCGCCTTCGGCCTGCTCTACCGCGACGGCCACTTCTACCTGAACCTGTCGGTGGCCATCGACTACGGCGGGGCCACCACCGTCCCGCAGCCGGCCCGCGACCGGGGCGTCACGATCAAGGTCAGCGAGAAGACCGGGAAGATCGAATACCTCGCGGGCGGCCTGCGCACCCCGAACGGCATCGGCTGGGGACCGGGCGACGACCTGTTCGTGCTGGACAACCAGGGCGGCTGGCTGCCGGCGTCGAAGCTCGTGCACATCGAGAAGGGCCGCTTCTTCAACCACTACACGACGCCGGAGGGCCCGTTCGACGCGAACGCGGTGACCCCGCCGGTGCTGTGGCTGCCGCACAACGAGATCGCCAACTCCCCTAGCACGCCGGCGCTGATGAAGCGCGGCAGGTACGCGGGGCAGCTGCTGTTCGGCGACGTCACCTACGGCGGGATCCAGCGCGCGTACCTGGAGAAGGTGAACGGCGCCTACCAGGGCGCGGTGTTCCGCTTCACCCAGGGCCTGGAGGCGGGGGTGAACCGGATCAGCCTCGGCCCTGACGGCGCCATCTACGCGGGCGGCCTGGGCGCGGGCGGCAACTGGGGGCAGCCGGGCAAGCTCACGTACGGGCTGCAGAAGCTGACGCCCGGCGAGGAGAAGGCGTTCGACATGCTGAAGATGCGGGCCATCGAGGGCGGCTTCGAGCTGGAGTACACCGAGCCGCTGTCGGCGGAGACGGCCGCGTCGCTCGCGAGCCGCTACCGGCTCACCCAGTGGCGGTACGTCGCCGCCGTCACCTACGGCGGCCCGAAGGTGGACGAGGAGCCGCTGACCGTCACCTCGGCGAAGGCGAAGGGCAGGAAGGTCACGCTGAAGGTCGCGGGCCTGAAGCCGGGGCGGGTGGTGCACCTGCGCTCGCCGCGCCCGTTCACCTCGGCGTCGGGGCGGCCGCTGTGGAGCACGGAAGCCTGGTACACGCTCAACTCGCTGCCCGGCGCCACGACCACGGAGACCACGGAGACGCTGTACGAGGCGGAGAGCGCGGCGCAGAGCGGCGGCGCGACGTTCAACACCGACCACCGCTCCTACTCGGGTGCCGGTTTCGTGGACGGCTACTGGAACGAGGGGGCCACGACGCGGTTCGCCGTACGGGTGCGCGAGCCCGGCACGTACCACGTGGGCCTGCGCTACTCCAACGGCCCCGACCCGTCGCCCGGCACCAAGTCCTTGACCGTGTACGTCAACGGCACCAAGGTCCGGCAGGTGCCGCTGCCGTCCACGGGCACCTGGGACCTGTGGGCCACCAGGGTCGAGCCGCTGGCGCTGAAGGCGGGCGTCAACACCATCGCCTACCGGTACGATCCCGGCGACGCGGGCAACGTCAACCTCGACGCGATCACCGTGGCCGCCCGCCCGGTGCTGGAGGCGGAGCGGGCCACGCTGCGCGGCGGCGCGACCGTCAGCAGCGCGCACCGGGGCTTCACCGGCACGGGCTTCGTCGACGGGTACACCAAGCCGGGCGCGAGCACGTCGTTCACGGTGCGGGCCGAGAGCGCCGGCACGTACAACGTGGGCCTGCGCTACGCGGCGGAGTCCACCACGTCAGTGAGCGTGCACGTCAACGGCAAGAAGGTCAGGCAGGTACGGCTGGCCGCCACCGGCGGTCGGGACGCCTGGGCGGTGCAGGCCGAGCCGCTGCGGCTGCGGCGCGGCACGAACACCGTCACCTACCGCTACGACGCCGGTGACGGCGGGAACGCCGGGCTCGACCACATCACGGTGGCCAGGGCCGAGCGGATCACGCTGTTCGACGGCTCTCACCTCGCGGCGTGGGAGAAGCGGTCGGGCGGGGCGGCGACGTGGCCGGTCGCGGGCGGCTCGATGGAGTCGTACGGCGGCGACATCCAGACCCGGCGCACGTTCGGCGACTTCCGCCTGCACGTCGAGTGGTACGAGCCGGACTACCCGCCGGACGTGACCGGCCAGCAGCGCGGCAACAGCGGCGTCTACCTCCAGGAACGCTACGAGGTGCAGGTGCTGGAGTCGTACGGCGACACCACGCCGGCGGCCGATGAGGCGGGCGCGATCTACTCCAAGCGCGCACCCGACCGCAACATGGCCACCGCGCCCGGCACGTGGCAGACGTACGACATCACCTTCCGCGCGGCCCGCTACACCGGCACGGGCGAGAAGGTGGACGACGCGCGGGTCACCGTCGTCTGGAACGGCACGGTGGTGCACGACGACGTCGCCATCGACGGCGGCACCGGCGACAGCATCCCCGAGAACGCGGCCGAAGCCGGCATCCGCCTCCAGGACCACGGCGACCCCGGCGAGAACCCCCGCTTCCGCGACATCTGGATCGAACCCGTCACCTGACCCCGGTGAATGCGTGAGCCGCCCGCCCCGCCGAGGGCCGGGCGGCTCACGCCTTGGGGCCCGCCGCACGGGCCGCTGCGGCTCTGTCCTGGCGGGCGACTCTCGCTGGATGAGCGCCCCTCGCTGGGTGAGCGGCTCTCGCTGGGTGGGCCAGGGGCTTCGCCGGACGGGCCCGTGCGGCTTGTGCCGGGCGGCCGGGCCGGGCTGGCAGCGGGCTCTTGCCGGGCCGGGCACCTGAGCCGATCATCAAGGCAGCACCCCCGCCCCTCCAGGAGGAAGCCCATGATCCGCCGCCTGCTGCCCGCCACCGTCCTTGCCGTGGCCGCCGTCACGGCCGTCACCGCGAGCCCCGCCGAAGCCCGCGCCTGCAAGATCGGCCATGCCTGCGTCACCGTCTTCTACAGCGACTCCACCAAGACCACCGTGGTCGGCGAGAAGTACGAGGAGTGCGACGGAAGGGTGGACTCGTGGGGCGTCCGCACCGGCTACCTCGACTTCTACGAGAGCCCGTGCTGACCGGCTGACCACGAGGACCTTCACCCGGGGGCCGGGGGCTGCGGTCGGCCCCCGGCCTGGCGGATCAGAGGTCGCGGACGCTCAGCGGGTCAGAGGTCGCGGGCGCTCCGCGGGTCAGAGGTCGCGGACGCTCCGCGGGTCAGAGGTCGCGGGCGCTCCGCGGGTCAGAGGTCGCGGGCGCTCCGCCGCCTCACGGGGAGCGTCACTCCGGGAGCGTCGCGGGGATGACGGCCGTGATCACGAAGGTGCCGTCCGGGCGGCGCTCCTGGTGGAACTCGCCGCCCAGCGCCTCCACCCGCGCCCGCACCCCCGCCAAGTCCTGCCCGGTCGCGGCGTGGAAGACCGCGCCGTCGGTGCGCACCCGCAGGGTGACCTCCCGTACGCCGTGCCGCACCTCGACCGACGTACGGCTACCGGGCGCGTACCGGAGCGCGTCGACGAGGGCCGCCTGGATGACCCGGTAGGCGACGAGTTCGGCGGCGCGGGAGGACGGCGCCGCCTGTCCCGCCTCGGCGAACTCCACCGGCTGCCCGGCCCGGCGCATCTCCTCGACCAGCGCGTGCAGGTCACCATCGCAGGGCGCCCCGATCTCAAGCCCGCCGGCCCGATCGGAGGAAACCACGGCGGCGCCCAAGCCGACGGACTCGGCCGCCATGACGGTCCCCGCGCCGGCGGCTCCCGGAATCCCAGCCGCTCCGGGCCTCCCGGTGAAGCCCGAACCAGACATCCCAGCCGCTCCCGGCATCCCGATGAAGCCCGAACCAGACATCCCGGTGCTGTCCGGATCAGGCATCCCGGTGCCGCCCGGACCAGCGGTGCCCGGCCTCCCGATGGCGCCAGGGGTCGCGGTCCCGAACGTCCCCGTGCTGCTCGGACCAGCGGCTCCGGATGTCCCGGCGGCGTCCGGGGCGGCCGGTTGGGGTGGGATGACGGCGGTCTCCGCGTTCTGGGCGGCGGAGGTGAGCGCTCCTCTCGTGGCTTCACCGACCGCGGCCCTGCCCGGGCCGGGGTCGTAGGCGAGCAGGCCGTACAGGTATCGCAGGTCGGCGATGGCCCGTCGGCCGGTGTCGGTGACGGCGGTCAGGGCGGCGTCGAGGCGTTCCGGGGTGCCGGTCAGGTAGCGGGCCGCCTCCGCCTGCACGATCATCGCCGCCACCTGGTGGGTCACGACGTCGTGGAGGTCGCGGACGATCCGGTGGCGTTCGGCGTCCCAGGCGGACGCGGCGTCGCCCGCCCCTGCGGCCTCGGTGCCGCCGGCGGCAGCGTCGGCCTCGGTGGGCGGGGTGCTTTCACGGCGGGGTTCGATGGTCAAGGCACTTTCCGGGCGATCGTGGGCGGTGGATGCGCGGTGTGCGGCGGCGAGAGCGCTGTCAGAACGGCGCTCGGGGGCCGGAGCGGGCTCAGGAGGACGATCAGGGGCGGGTTCAGTGCGATGTGCGGCGAGGGCCCGGCGCGGGCGCAGCCACCCGCTGATCCCCCACATGCCGGCCAGCATCAGACAGAGCACGACGAATCCCTCTTCGGGCCGCACCGAGCGGACCCGCATCACGCCGCTCACCAGAGGTACGCGGGGGTAAGGCCGATCGGCAGACCCACTCCCAGGATCGGCGTGCGGAGCGCCATCCCCGGCGCCGCCCCCGCGATGGCGCTGCCCACGAAGGAGGCCGCCGCGACGGCCACGAGTTGCGTCAACAATCGCATGACAACTCCCAGACGAGATCCGATCGGCCCCTAGCGGCCTCAGGAAAAACGCTAGAGATCGGGGAGTCGCCGATCGTCACCGTAGGGAGGACATTCGCGGGTAGCTCGCACGGGGGACAGCGCTTTTGGCAGAGTCTTCTCCGTGCCTATGAACGATATGCCGGATTGGCTGCCGGACTGGTGTCGCGCCCACCTCGGCAGCGAACCCGCGGGTGTGCTGTTCCGGCTGCAGCAGACGTCGATGGTGTTCGGCCTGCGGCTGGCCGACGGCGCCGACGTGGTGGTGAAGGCCCGTCCCGGCACCGGACGGGCGGCGTCGTGCGTCGCGGCGCAGGCCAGGCTCGCCGAACGCGGCTTTCCGTGCGCGCGGCCGTTGACGCCGGTGGTGGAGGTGGAGTCGCTGGCCGTGCACGCCGAGGAGTTCCGGCCCGGGGGCGAGGTGTGAGCAGGCGCAAGCGGCTGCTGGCGACCGGCCTGCCACGCGTGCTGGGACACGCCGACTTCGAGGCGCAGAACCTCCGCTGGCAGGACGGGCGGCTGTGGACGGTGCACGACTGGGACAGTCTCGCCTGGCAGCCGGAGGCGGCGCTGGTGGGTGCGGCGAGCGGGATGTTCGCCGGCTCGGGGCAGCCGACGCTGGCCCCGATCGAGAGCTCGCAAGCCTTCCTCGCGGCCTATCAGGAGGCGAGGGGGCGGGCGTTCACCGGCGAGGAGCGTGAGGTCGCCTGGGCGGCGAGCCTGTGGACCGCCGCGCACAACGCCCGCTACGAGGCCCTGTACGGTCACACGCCGGTCTCCGGCGACGCGGTCCGCGCCCAGGCCGCAGAACGCCTCCGCCGCGCGAACGCCTGACGCCCCCTCGGGCTCCGGCGTTCGGCGAGGTCACGCCGGCCTCAGGGTCTGGACGGCTGCCGCCGGGACCGATCACCGAGCTCTGGTAGGTCGCGTTCGGCGGGAGGTCGCGCAGGCTTGGCCGGCATTCATGCGGCGGCCGCGGTGCGGTAGGCGTGCGCGAGGAAGCGCGCCGCGTCGTCGAGCGCCTCCCCTGCCTCCTCCACCAGGGCGGTGTGGTGCTGGAAGACGTGCGACAGGCCGCCCCAGACGCGCAGCGTCACGTCCACGCCGTCCGCCGCCGCGCGGCCGGCAAGGCGTACCGAGTCGTCCAGCAGCAGCTCGCTCGACCCGGCCTGGACTAGCAGCGGCGGCAGCCCCGTCAGGTCGGCGAGCGCGGGGCTGGCCAGCGGCGCGGCCGGGTCGCCCGCGCCCAGGTAGTGGGTGCGGTAGCCCTCCAGGTCGGCGCGGGCGAAGATGGGATCGGCCCCCAGCTTCTCCTCGATGCTGGCCCCGGTCAGCGTCAGGTCGGTCCACGGGGAGAACAGCACGGCTCCCGCCGGCATCGGCAGCCCGGCGCCGCGGGCCGCGAGCAGCGTCGCGACGGACAGCCCGCCGCCCGCCGAGTCGCCGCCCAGCGCGATGGCGGCCGGGCTCGTGCCGCCATCCAGCAGCTCGCGGTAGGCGGCCAGGGCGTCGTCCACCGCCGCGGGGAACGGATGCTCGGGAGCGAGCCGGTAGTCCAGCGAGACGATCCTGATGCGGGCGCGTCTGGCCAGCTCGCCGGTGAGGGCGGCGTGCGTGCGCGGTGAGCCGATGACGTAGCCGCCGCCGTGCAGGTACAGCACCATCGCGTCACCGGCCACATCGGCGGGCGTGAACTCCAGCGCCGGGCGGCCGGCGAGCGTGGTCTCGCGGACGGCCACGCCGTCGGGGGCCTGGGCGTCGAAGAGCGCGGCGAAGTCCGCACGGGCCTGCTCGACAGTGGTGATCTGCGCCTTGGGCGCGTTGCGCAGCAGGGCGTCCAGCTCCTGGCGCTGCTGACGGCTCATCGGTGACCTTTCGTCCGGGAGATCACGGGGATGCCAGACGCAACACGCCGCTCGGCGGCGGCATTCCGCGCGGCGCGGTCACCGGACGAAACGACTGGTCACGCCGGTCGCCAGGCGGAGGGCGTCCTTGATCGCGGCGCCGGCGTCGGCGATCGGGTAGAGCACGTGGCGGATCGTCCGGCGAGCGTCGGCGACGATGACGGCGGGCTTGAGGTGCAGCGTGTGACCGGTACGGAACGTCGGCAGCCGCAGCGCGGCGCACAGCGTCAGCTCGGCGTCCGACAGCACCGGGAACGCCCGCCCCGGACCCGACTCCCTCGCAGCACGCGACTCCGCATCCGGCCGCCCCGCACCCGACGCCTCCGCGCCCGGCAGCTCCGTAGGCGCCTCCGCACCTGACGCGTCCGCGCCCGGCGGCTCGCCCGGCTCCCGCGTGGTGACCGCACGCACCGCCACCCCGGCCTCGGCGAACGCGGCGGCCGACGCACCCAGCGCACCCAGAAATGCGGCCAGCGCATCACCGGGAGCGGCGAGGAGGACCGTGACGCGGGCATCGGAGGCCACCACGTCCAGCCCGCCCTTCTCGGCCGCAACCACGTCCAGCCCGCCATCCCCGGCGACCTCGCCACCACCTATCACCGGCAGCGCCAGCGGATGCGGAACGGCGGTGCCGACCAGACCGTGCATGCGGTCGATCTCGGTGGGCGTCGCGCCGGGGCCAGAAGTGCCGTCGCCGAGGACGAAGCGTTCACCCCAGTCCTGCAGCCCGGCCAGCACCGGGGCGAGCGCCCGGCCGGCCGCCGTCAGCCGGTACTCGTAGCGGGTGGGCCGCTGCTGGTACGGCCGCCGTTCGAGCACCCCGTTGTCGAGCAGGTGCTTCAGCCGTTCGGCGAGCACCCGGCGCGAGATGCCCAGCTCCGCGTGCAGGTCGTCGAAACGGTGGCGGCCACGGGTGACCTCGCGCACGATGAGCAGGCTCCACCACTCCCCCACCACCGCCGCGGCCTGCGCGATCGCGCATCCGGCGTCCTGCTCCCGCAGCTCCCGTGCCACCAGCTCGCCTCCTAGCCCGCTTTCAAAGGGGGTACGGAATGGCGCCCGCGCCCGGAGCAAGTGTAAGTTCCTTCCTGGAACTGAGTGAGTTCCGATCTGAAATCCACGCAGACGGGACCTCTGACGCAGGGGGTAGGCAGACATGACGACAATCGTCCGGGTGGCGGGCCGGGAGATCCTCGACAGCCGGGGCAATCCGACCGTGGAAGTGGACGTCATCCTGGAGGACGGTTCACTGGGCCGCGCGGCCGTGCCTTCCGGCGCGTCGACGGGCACGAACGAGGCGGTGGAGCGGCGCGACGGCGACCCGCGCCGCTTCCACGGCAAGGGCGTGCGCCGCGCGATCGAGTCGGTCACCGGGGAGATCGCCGCGGCCGTCACCGGCATGGACGCCGAGGACCAGGCGGCCGTGGACGAGGCGATGATCGCGCTCGACGGCACCCCGGGCAAGTCCAGGCTCGGCGCGAACGCGCTGCTCGGCGTCTCGCTGGCCACGGCCAAGGCCGCCGCGGCCTCGCATCGGCTGCCGCTCTACCGCTACCTCGACCCGGAAGCGGCGCTGCTGCCGCTGCCGATGATGAACATCATCAACGGCGGCGCGCACGCCGACAATCCGCTCGACTTCCAGGAGTTCATGATCGCGCCGGTGGGCGCGACGACGTTCGCCGACGCCGTACGGATGGGCTCGGAGGTCTTCCACACCCTGCGCGCCACGCTCAAGAAGGCCGGCCACCACACCGGCGTCGGCGACGAGGGCGGCTTCGCCCCCGACCTGCGCACCGCCGAGGAGGCGCTCGACCTCATCGTCACCGCGATCTCCGACGCCGGCTACTCCCCCGGCACGCACATCGCCGTCATGCTCGACCCGGCCGCGTCGGAGTTCTACCGCGACGGCGCCTACCACTACGCGGGCGAGGGCGTGCGGCGCACCGTCGAGGAGCACGCCGCCTACCTGTCGAGGCTCGTCTCCGCCTACCCCATCGTGTCCATCGAGGACCCCATGGCCCAGGACGACACCGAGGGCTGGCGGCTGGTCACCCGCGAGCTGGGCGCGACCTGCCGGCTCGTCGGCGACGACGTCTTCTGCACCAACGCCGCGCTGCTGCGCGCGGGCATCGACGCCGGCATCGCGAACTCCATCCTGGTCAAGGTCAACCAGATCGGCACGCTCACCGAGATGCTGGACACGGTGCGGACCGCCGAGGAGGCCGGGTACGGGGTCGTGATGTCGCACCGTTCGGGCGAGACCGAGGACACCACGATCGCCGACCTCGCCGTGGCCGCCGGCTGCGGCCAGATCAAGACCGGCTCGCTGTCCCGCTCCGAGCGGACCGCCAAGTACAACCAGCTCATCCGCATCGAGGAGGAGCTCGGCACGGAGGCCCGCTACGCCGGACGCTCGGCGCTCAAAAGCGGCTGAACCTCCGCACTCGGCGCGCAAGCGCAAGGGCGGCTGAACCCCCGCGCCCGGCCCGCATGAGCAGCAGAACCACCGCGCCCGGCCCGCAAGGGCGGCTGAGCCCCTCGCGTCAGCGGCCCTTACGGGCCGACGCGCGCCTGCGGTAGGCGGCGACCTTGTGCCGGTTGAGGCAGGTGGCCGAGCAGAACCGGCGCTGCCCCGCAGGCGAGGAGTCGGTGAAGACGTCGGCGCACCTGGCCGCCTGGCAGATGCCGAGCCGGGCCTGCCCGTGGGTCATGAGCCAGGCGAGCAGGCAGGTGGCCAGCGCGGCGGGCAGCACGTCGGCGGGGTCGCCGACCGTCCAGCGCAGGCCGCCGGGGGCGGCGACGGGCAGCGGACGTACGGCGCGCAGCAGGGCGTTCAGCTCGTCGAGCGCCCGGCCGTCACGCGCGGCGGCGAAGACGGGGAAGACGGCGTTCGCCGCCTTGACGAGGTCGCCGCCCGCGGGCAGCGGCAGGCCGTCGGGCCAGTCCAGCAGGGGGGCCGGGTCGGGATACGGTGTCTCCTGCTCGCCCGCGGCCTCGCGCGGCGGGTCGGCGTACTCGTTGACGAACGCGACGACGTGGCTCACGTCAAACGCGGGAACGACCGGCACCCGCACAGTGTAACCGGAACACGCGAATCTGAGGGTTACACGAGGGCCGCGTGGCCGCGCGTGCGAC
Source organism: Nonomuraea sp. NPDC052634 (assembly GCF_040678535.1). NCBI lineage: Bacteria > Bacillati > Actinomycetota > Actinomycetes > Streptosporangiales > Streptosporangiaceae > Nonomuraea > Nonomuraea sp. NPDC052634. The sequence continues at coordinate 212,469 of NZ_JBFATY010000010.1, forward strand.
CCCCTGTTGTGGGCAGCTGACCAGCATGGGGGACGGTCACGTCTGCGGCAGGCCACGGGTGGCGGTGTCGAGCTGCCTGCTCGGCGAGCCGGTACGGCACAACGGCGGCCACAGCCGCAGCCGTTACCTCACCGACGAGCTGGCGCCGTTCGTCGACTGGGTGCCGCTCTGCCCGGAGATGGAGATCGGCCTCGGCGCGCCCCGCGAGGCGCTGCGCCTGGAGCGCTCGCCCTCCGGCCCCCGGCTGATGACCAGGCGCAGCCGCCGCGACCTGACCCCCGCCATGGCGGAGCTGGCGGCCGAGCGGTCGGCGGGGCTGGCCGCCGACGGTTACGTGTTCAAGGCCAAGAGCCCGAGCTGCGGCATCCACGGCATCCCGCTCTACGCCGGCGACGCCGCGGTGACCCGGCAGCAGCGCGGCATGTTCGCCGACGCGGTGATCGAGGCCCACCCGCTGCTGCCGGTCGAGGACGACGGCCGGCTGAACGACCCGGTGCGGCGGGAGGCGTTCACCGAGCGGATCTTCGCGCACGCCCGGCTGCGCGAGCTGCTGGCAGGACCGTGGCGGCCGCGCGACCTGATGGCGTTCCAGGCCCGGCACAAGATGCAGCTGCTCGCCCACAGCACCGAGGGCTACCGGGAGACCGGCAGGGTCGCGGCGCAGGCCGGCGTCCGGCCGCGCGAGGAGGTGGCCGCGGCCTACAGCGCGGCGTTCCGCTCGGCGCTCGCGGTGCCTGCGACGGTCGGGCGGCACGTGAACGTGCTCCAGCATTGCCTGGGCATGATCGGCGACGGGCTGGACCCGGTGCGCCGCGCCGACGTGGCCGAGGTCATCGCCTCCTACCAGGCGCGCCGGGTGGCGCTCAGCGTGCCGCTCGCGCTGCTGCGCCACCACGCCAGGGGCGCGGCGGCCACGTACGTGGCGGAGCAGACGTACTTCGAGCCCTATCCGGAGGAGCTGTGCCTGCGTAACCATGTCGTCTGAGGCGCGTATGCGGTAGAATGATCATGTCCCGAGCGGTCCGCCGCCCGGGATTCTCCGTTTCATGTCTTCTTCTTTCCGCATCGTGCTGGGCGCGGCCGTGCCGCTGCTGCTGTCCATGAGCGCCGGCATCGTCGCGCAGCTTCTCGGCACCTCTCTGCTCGGCCGCCACGCGACCGCGGACTTGGCGGCGTTCGCGCTGGCGAGCGCCGTGCTCAACCCGGTGAACGCCGCGGTGGCGGGCGGGCTGCGCGGTCTGTCGCCGTTCGCCGCCGCCTGCCGGGAGCGTCCCGCCGAGGCGGTGGCGGTGCTGAAGGACGCGCGCTGGCTCGCGCTCGCTCTCGGGTCCGCGGGTGCCTGCGTGATGCTCGCCGTCCCCCTCATCGCGCGGGCCGGGGGTGCGCCTGAGGCGGCGGTCGCCGGGCTGGGCGCGCTGCCCGCGCTGCTGGCGGCGCAGGTGCTGCTGTCGGCGGCGGGCGGCGGCGCGGCAGGCATGCTGGTCGCGCTGCGGCACAGCGGGAAGGTGCTGTGGTCCGGGCTGGCGGGCACGGCGGCGCAGGTCGTCCTGCTGCTCGCGCTCGTGCCTCCGTACGGCGTGCCGGGCACCGGCGTGGCGATGGTGGCCGCCACCGCCGTGCACGTCGCGGTCTCCAACCTGCTGCTGCGGCGGCTGCCGGAGCTGGCGGGGCAGTCGTGGTGGCCGGGGCGGCCGCGCGTGCGGCGGATCGTGCGGATGGCCGGGGTGGGGCTGCCGCTGTCGGCCACGCTGATCGTCAAGTTCACGGTGATGGGCGGTGTCGCGTACGCCGCCGCGGCACCGGCGTGCAGCAGGCCGCCGCTCACGCGATCCTGCTCTCGCTCGACGGCTTCCTGGGGCTCGCGGCGGCGTCCGCCGCGCGGGCGGTGACGCCCGAGGTGGCGCGGGCGACGTCGGCCCGCGAGGCCAGGCGGCTCGTCGTGGCGGCCGTCACGGTCGGCGCGGCCGGGGTGCTCGCGGGCGGGGCGGCGCTGCTCGTCGCGGGCGAGGCGGTGCTGCGGCTGTTCACGCGGGACGCGGCCGTGCTCGCCCTGGCCTCGGGGCTGTCGCCGCTGCTCGTGGGGTTCGCGCTGGCGAACGGCTGCGCGATCGTCACCGCGTACGGGCTGGTCGGACTCAAACGCTCGACCTGGCAACTCGCCGCGGTCGGCACCGGCTACGGCCTGCTCGCCCTGGCCGTGATCCCGGTGTCCGGCACCTGGGGGCTGGCCGGGCTGTGGGCCGCCATGACCGCGACCGGCGCGCTCATCTGGGTGCTGCAGATCACCGGATTCGTCCGGCACAGCGCCGCCATCGCGCCCGCCGCGGCCTAGGATCGGAAGATCAACTGATCATGCCGGCCGGTCCCCACCCCCCGACCGGCCCCCGGCCGCCTTGAGGTGACACCATGGCCACCGCCACGTCCGTGACCTTCGACGACGTCCGCGCCGCAGCAGCCAGGCTCGACGGCATCGCCCACCGCACGCCCGTGCTCACCTCGCGCATCCTGAACGCCCGTGCCGGCGCCGAGGTGTTCATCAAGTGCGAGAACCTGCAGCGCGTGGGCGCCTTCAAGTTCCGCGGCGCCTACAACGCGGTCGCCCTGCTCTCCCCCGAGCAGCGGGCGCGCGGCGTCGTCGCCCACTCGTCGGGCAACCACGCCCAGGCCATCGCCCTGGCCGCCCGCGAGCTGGGCACCTCGGCCGTCGTCCTGATGCCCGAGGACGCGCCGCGTCTCAAGCGCGAGGCCACCGCCGGCTACGGCGCGGAGATCGTCACCTACGACCGCTACAAGGAGGACCGCATCGCGCTCTCCCGCGCCCTCGCCGACGAGCGCGGCATGACCCTCATCCCGCCCTTCGATCACCCCGACGTCATCGCCGGCCAGGGCACCGCCACCCTGGAACTGCTGGACGAGGTCGGCGAGCTGGACGCGCTGCTCGCGCCCGTCGGCGGTGGCGGGCTGCTCGCGGGCACCGCCATCGCGGCCAAGGCGCTGCGGCCCGCCACCCGGGTCATCGGCGTCGAGCCGGAGGCCGGCGACGACACCAAGCGGTCGCTCGAACGCGGCGAGCGCGTCACCATCCCCGTCCCCAGGACGATCGCCGACGGTCAGGCGCTGCCGACGCCGGGCGAGCTGACGTTCGGCATCAACCGGCGGCTCGCCGACGGGGTCGTCCTGGTGAGCGACGCGGAGATCGTGGAGGCGATGCGGTTCGCGTTCGAGTACCTGAAGATCGTCCTTGAGCCCAGCGGCGCGACGGCGCTCGCCGCCGTGCTGTCCGGCCGCGTGGAGGGCACACCGCGCCGGATCGGGCTCATCGCCTCGGGCGGGAACGTCGACAGCCGCCGCTTCGCCGACCTGCTCGCCGCTCACTGACCACAAGACCCCTGGAGCCGCGAGCACCAGCCGGTCCGACAGCTCACGCAGGCGGCCGAGGTCGGGGACGTACGCCATGAAGCCCGGCACGATGCGGCCGAGGAAGTACGGCCGTCGTCGGCCATCGTGCGGCGCAAGCGCGGGGGCGGCCGCTTCCCCGCGTGGCCGAGCCGGGGCGGGCGCTCGGAGGCCGGCCGCGAAGACGGCCGCCGCGGGCATCAGGCCCTCCCTGCGCAGGGTGTCCTGGACGCGGGCGATCAGCGCCCGGTGGACGGCGGCGTCCGGCAGCACCTCGACCACCGGCGGCTCGTGCGCGATCACCCGTTCGGCCCGCTCCGGATGGGCGGTGAGCAGGTGGAGCGCGGTGATCGCGCCGGAGCTGCACCCGGCCACGCGGACGGGCGCGTCCGGCGACAGCCCCGCTGCCGCGTACCTCGTAGTGCAGGGTGGCGCCGTCGACGCGCAGCCGTCCCGTGGTCACGGGGGTCATCAGGGGTCTCCTCCGGTGCGGGAGGGCCAGTGTTCGAGTGCGTTGTGCAGGGCTTCCACGCAGCGGACCCAGGAGTCGCCGGCCGGTCGCGCGTGCGCGAACCCGCCCGCGGCCTCGATGCTGACGAATCCGTGCAGCGCGCTGCGGATCAGCCGGACCGCGTCGGTCAGGTCGGGCTCCTCCAGCCGGTACGCGCGCAGCATGCTGTAGGTCAGCTCGACCGCCCGGCGCGGCCCGGCCGCCTTGGCGGCCAGCTCGGGGTCGATGGGGATCGGGACCTGGGTCGCGGTGTACCTGCCCGGGTGGTCGTGGGCGTAGGACCGCCAGGCGTCGGCGTAGGCGACGAGCGCGTCCTTGCCGGCCCGCCCTGCGGTGGCCTCGGCGATGCGGATGGTCTTCTCGTCCGCGCCCAGCAGCGCGATGCGCCCGCGCAGGTCCTCCAGGTTGCGTACGTGGGCGTACAGGCTGGCGTCCTTGACGCCGAGCCGGCGCGCCACCGCCGACATCGTGACGTGGTCGAGCCCGACCTCGTCGGCCAGTTCCGCGGCGGCGAGCGTCACGCGTTCCACGGTCAGCCCGGCACGCGCCATAGGTCACCGACCCTTCCTAGGTTGTTGGCTTGCCTTCCTAGGCTATACCTAGGACTCCTAGGAACGGTGCGTCACAGGCGGGCCAGCGCCTCCATGGCCTCGCGCTCGATGCGGGCCAGGTCGCGCAGGACCGTCCCGGCCTCCTCCAGGTGGCCGGGGTCGCCGCTCTCGCCGGCCTTGCCGATCAGCGCCGCCACATCGGTCCACAGGGCCGCCGCCTCGGCGTACAGCCGGTGGCCCGTACGCAGGTCCGCACCGCCGACCAGCTCGGCGCACTGGGCGAGGAAGTCCCGGTACAGCGCGCGGAACAGGCCGCCGCCGGTGCCGCCCCGCTCCATGAGGAGGGCCGCCTGCGGCAGGTCGCGGCGCGGGTCCTGCGCCCGCTCCCACCAGCCGGGCACCTTCGTCGCGGCCTTGGCGACGCCCCGGTGACCGAGGTTCGCGATGGGCGGGGAGAGGAACGCGGCCGCGCAGTCCCTGATGGCGGGGACGAGCTGCTCCTGCCAGGCGACGGGGTGCGGCGGCAGGGTGATGGTGAACGAGCGGTTCCTCGCGGTCATCGGGCCGCGCTCGGCCCGGGCGCGGGCGAGCGCGTCGAGACTCGTGCGCACCGCGCCGCCCTGCTGCGCGGTGTCCACGAGGTAGGCGTCGCGGTCGTCGTAGCCGTACATGGCGACCACATGGCCGCCGAAGTGCACCTTCGAGGTGAAGTAGTCGAGGTGGTAGCAGTCGAGCTGGAGGCCGGCCGGGCGGCCGCCGTCGATGACCGCGGCCACGTTCTCCCAGGCCCGGCGGGGCGAGGTGGTCTCCTGGACGGCCAGCGTCAGCCCCAGCCTGGCGGCCAGGTTCCTGGTCAGCTCGAACGGCTTGACCCGGCCGCCGAGGAAGGGCACCGGCATCGCCTTGGCGTCCCAGTAGACGAAGGACAGGCCGGAGCCGAGCCCGAACATCAGCGGCTCCGGCAGGTCGAGTCCTTCGTGGCGGAGCAGCACACCGAGCGCCGTGGTCTCGCAGTGGTGCAGGCCGCGGGGCTCGACGCCGGTCACGATGGTCATACTTCGCTTCTCCTCAGGGCTGATCGTGCTCCGGGTAGCATGGGGTCTCCCCCAGGGGGAGAGTCCACCCGTCTCGACCCGGCAGGTGTCCATGGACGACGAACAGCGTTCCGCGGCGTACGACGAGTTCATCACCCATCCCGTGAGCCGCAGACGCGAGCTCTACCAGGACCTGCCGGCGGAAGTGCGCAGCGGGCTCTGGCTGGAGCAGCTCATCCGCTTTCGCGCCGCGCGTCCTGATCTGACCGCCGAGCAGCGGAGCCTGCTCGACGAGATGGAGGCGCTGGTCCGCGACGAGACGACGTTCGCGCCCGGCAGCCCGCCCGCGCCCGCGCCCGAGCTCGAGCGGATGGGCGAGGCGGCCATCGCCGCCTTCGGCAAGGACACCGCCTTCCAGCTCCTCGCCCGCCTCGGCCCCGCCGACGGCACCACCCGCCGGATCGCCTGACAGGTCACACACCTGAGCCCCGACGGCTCACACACCTGAGCCCCGGGCACCGAAGCCCCGCGCCCGCCCCTGCATGCCACCCTGCGCCCGCTGCACACCTGAGCCACCCGGGCACTGAAACCCTGCGGCCGCCCCTGCCCGCCGCCCCGCGCCCGCCCCGGGCGTCTCGGGCACGGCAGCCACGGCGGGCCAGGCGCCCCGGGCACGGCGAGCGCGGTGGCGGGCCGGGCGCCTCGGGTACGGGGAGGCGGCGGGCCAGGCGCGGCGCCCCTCCCTCGCACGTCCGCCCCCTTCTCCCCTCCCACCATTTATCTGCACAAGCAACAATATGCAATAGTTGCCTGTGCAGATAGATTCCGGCCTCTGCGGCACCTCGCGCCCAGGGCCAGGGAAGGGAAGGCATTCATGTCCACCGTGTTCGTGGCCGGCGCCACCGGCGCTCTCGGCCGTCTCGTTATCGACAGCCTCCACAGGCGGGGCGCGCGGGTCCGCGCTCTCGTCAGGCCGGGCAACGTCGAGGGCCGCCGGGCGCTCGATCCTGCCGTCGAGGTCGTCGAGGGCGACATCCGCGACCCCGCGGACCGGCTCGCCCGCGCGCTGGAGGGCGCCGACGCCGTGATCTCGACCGTCCAGGGCGGCGCGGACGTCATCATCGACGGCCAGCTCAACCTGCTGCGCGCCGCCGAGCAGGCGGGGGTCGCCCGGCTGATCCCGTCCGACTTCTCTCTCGCCATCGACCGGCTCGACTACGGCGACATCGACTTCGCCGACCTGCGCAAGAAGGCCGCCGGGTCGTTCGCGGGCAGCCCGGTGGCGATCACGTCGGTGCTCTGCGGGGCGTTCCTCGAAGTGCTCAACCAGCCCTTCTACAACTGGGTGGACTGGGAGTCCGGCACGTTCAGCTACTGGGGCGACGGCGACCAGCCGGTGGACTTCAGCACCATGCCCGACACCGCCGAGTGGACGGCGGAGGCGGCGCTGGACCCGGCCGCCGCAGGGCGGATCGTGCGGGTCGCCGGAGACGTGCTGACGCTCAGGGAGCTGCACCAGGCCATGGAACGCGGCTCGGGGCGGCGGCTGCGGCCCAGGCGGCTCGGCGGGGTCGATGAGCTGGAGGCCGAGATCGCGCGGCTCAAGACGGCCGGCGCCGACCCGTTCGCGTGGCTGCTGCTGCAGTACACGTGGGCGATGGTGAGCGGCAAGGGCAAGCTCGACCCGCTCGACAACGACCGCTACCCGGGAGTCCGGCCGACCACCGCCGAGGAGTTCTTCCGCCAGGCCATGAGCCCCTCGGCCTGAGCGCTCCGTGGCGGCGCTTGCGTGCGGCGGGCGTCCGGCAGCAGAGTGGCGTCATGGATCGTACGGATATCGCCCGATTAAGAGGTGAGCGGGCGGTTCGTCGTGCCATGCGGCACCAGCGGCGGGTCAACCGGGCGCTGCGCCGGGCGTCGGTCGCGGCGGCCGCGATCGTGATCGCCTTCGCGGTGCTGCTCGCGGTCGTGATCACGGTCGTCGGCATCAAGCAGTGGTGAGAGCCTTCCTCGGAGCCCCCACGGAGACCCCCACGGAGGCGGCTCGCGCCCTGTGAAGCGCGTCGGCGATCATGTACGGTGAGCCCCAGCGTATCCCCCCAACGGCCTGGAGTTCGCAGTGCCGCACATGTCCCGCCGCCAAGTGCTCACCCTCGTCCCCGCCACCGGCCTGCTGGCGGTGGCCGCCCCCGCCCGCGCCGCCACGACCGGCCCCGTCATGACCGGCCCTGTCATGACCGGCACGGCCGCCGCACAGGCCATCGACCACGCCCGGCTGCTCGCCAACTCCGTCGCCATCCTCGCCGGCACCCCCGAGGTCAACGCCCGCCCCGAAGTGGCGGGCAAGCTCGCCGCCATCGCCGGCACCGCCAGGCAGCGGCTGACCGCTATGGACCAGGCGGGCGACGGCGAGCTGTTCGCCGGCCTGGCGCTCGGCACCGACGACGTGAACCTCCGCCTGGCCTACCAGTACCTGTACGAGATCGCGCTGGCCACCCGCGCCCCCGGCAGCGCGCTGGAGGGCGACGCCGCCGCCGCGCGGCGGGTGGCCGACGGCCTGGCCTGGCTGCACGAGCGTTACTTCGGCGACCAGTCGGCCGGCTACTACGGCAACTGGCACAACTGGGAGATCGGCATCCCCACCCACGTCAGCAGGACCCTCGCCCTGCTGCCCGAGGAGCTGCGCGGCGAGCTGACCGCGCCGTACATCGCCTCGATGGACGCCTACCTGCGCAACGGCAAGGACGGCGACGTCGACCTCGACTCCCGCTTCCACACCGGCGCGAACCTGGCCGACATCACCGCCAACCGCATCCTGCAGGGCGCGCTGACCGGCGACGACGCCCGCGTCAACAAGGCCATCGCCGACCAGTCCACGGTGTTCGCCACGATCGATCCGTACAACCTGCAGCACGGCAACACCGACGGCTACTACGCCGACGGCTCGTTCATCCAGCACCACTCGGTCGCCTACACCGGCTCGTACGGCCGCGCCCTGCTGACCCGCGTCGTGCAGACGCTCAACATGCTGCAGGGCGTCACGTCCGGCTCCGGCGATCTGCCGTCCGTGGTGTACCGGTGGATCACCGACGGCTTCGCCCCGCTGATCTTCGAGGGTTGGATGATGGAGATCGTCAAGGGGCGGGCGGTCTCGCGTACCGCCAGCGGCTACACCGATCTCAACGTGGTCGTGGAGGCCATCGCCGACCTGACCGAGCACGTCGAGGACGCGCTGCCGCTGAAGAAGTACCTCAAATTCCTGCCGGCCGCCGACACCACCGCCTTCGTCTCGCCGGGCAGCATCGCCCGCTACGCCGCCGTGCGCGCCGACGCGTCCATCCCGGCGGCCGACCTCAACCCGCCCGCGCGGTCGGTGGCGTTCAACGCGATGGACCGCACCGTGCACCGCCGCCCCGGCTACGCGTTCGCGCTGGCCCGCAGCTCGGAGCGGATCAGCAAGTACGAGTACATGAGCGGCGAGAACCTCATGCCCTGGTTCCAGGGCGACGGCGCCTACTACCTCTACCTGTCGGGCGAGGACCAGGGGCAGGTGTACGGGGTCGACTACTACACGACCGTGTCGCCGTACCGGCTGGCCGGGGTGACCGCTCCGGTGGAGGAGCGGCGGACGGTCCCCGAGCTGTACGGGCGGCTGTGGTACGAGAACCCGGACCACCCGCTCAACTTCACCTCGTCGTCGGAGTCGCAGAACACCTACGTGTACTTCCCGTGCGGCGAGAACGCCTTCTCCGGCGGCGCCACGCTCGGCGCGTACGGCGTGGCGGGCATGGTGCAGTCGGACGACGTCGCCTACACCGCCAAGCAGCAGGGCCTGCTGCCCGACGACTTCGTGGCCTACCGCAACGCCCGCGCCACCAAGTCGTGGTTCATGTTCGACGACGAGATCGTGGTGCTGGCGGCGGACGTCGCAGGTCAGGGCGGCCGCGACGTGGTGACGACCGTCGACAGCCGCATCGCCGCGCCCGGCGACGCGGTCACGCTCACCGGCGAGCGCTGGGACGGGCGCGGCTGGCGGCCGGGCGGCGCGGCCACGCCCCTGCGGTGGCTGCGCTACGCCAACGGCACCCGCCGTACCTCCATCGGCTACGTCTTCCTCGACCGGCGGCCGGTCGCGGCCGGGCTGGAGACCGTCACCCGCAGCCGCAGGGTGGTGCGGACCGGCAACCCCGACACCGCCGTCACCAAGAACGTCTTCACCGCCACCATCGCGGGCGAGGGCGAGCTGGCGTACGCGCTGGTGCCGAACGCCACCGAGGACGCGCTGCGCCGCTACGCGCGCGGCCCGGTGAGCGTGCTGGCGAACAACCGCCACGTGCAGGCCGTGCGGCACCAGAAGCTCGGCATCATCGCGTGCAACGTCTTCTCCAAGGGCCCGCGCCAGGCCGGCCGCCTGCTCGTGGACGGTCCCGCCTCGGTCATCGTGCGGGAGTCCGGCAGACGCACGTCCGTCGCCCTGTCCGACCCGACGATGAAGCGCGACCGCGTCTCCGTGGTCGTGCCGGGCCGCCCGCTGCGGGTGGCGGAGGCCGACGAGGGCGTCACCGTACGGCGAGTGCCGGGCGGCACCCTGGTGCAGGCGACGACCCGGCACGCGTACGGCCGTACGTTCACCGCCACTCTTCGTTGAGCCGGTCGAGGAAGCCCGCGACGAGCGGGGCGATCTCCTCGGCGTGCGTCTCCAGCGCGAAGTGCCCGGTGTCGAAGAGGTGCAGCTCGGCATCGGGCAGGTCGCGCCGGTAGGCGCGGGCTCCGGCCTCGGTGAAGAACGGGTCGTTCTCGCCCCACACGATGAGGGCGGGCGGGGTGTGCTTGCGCAGCCACGCCTGCCAGCGGTCGTAGCTCTCGACGTTGGTGTGGTAGTCGAACAGCAGCGCCGCCTGGGCCTCCCTGTGCCCCGGCAGGCCGAGGAAGTGGTGGTCGAGCGTCCAGTTGTCGGGCGCGACCAGGCTCGGGTCGGGGACGCCGGTGAGGTATTGGCCGCGTACGGCCTCCAGGGTCAGCTCGGCGTGCACCCGCTCCGGGCCGCCGGGCGTGTCGGGACGCTGTGCGAGCAGGTCGCGGGCGGCCTCTGACAGGCCGTCTGCGTAGGCGTTGCCGTTCTGGACGATCAGGCCGGCGATCCACTCGGGGTTCCGCTCGGCGACGCGGAAGCCGATCGGGGCGCCGAAGTCGAAGACGTACAGGGCGAAGCGGGTCAGGCCGAGCGCGCGGACGAAGCCCTCGGTGAGGTCGGCGAGCCGGTCGAACGAGTAGGTGTAACCGGCGGGCGCCTCGGTGTGCCCGGAGCCCGGGTGGTCCGGCGCGATGAGCCGGTAGCGGGACCCGAGCCGGTCGAACAGCGCGCGGTACTGGTGCGAGGCGGACGGGAAGCCGTGCAACAGCAGCAGCACGGGCGCGTCGGCCCGGTCGGGCAGGGACTCGCGGTAGAAGACGCGGACTCCTTCGACGTCCACGTAGCGGTGCGCGGTGCGGGCTGGTGCGGTCATCTTTAATGCCTTTCTGAGCGGCTGACACATTAGGTCTACCCGTATGCTTCCTAATGCGTCAAATGCGTCAGGTAGCATTAGAAGCATGAACAACCCCGGTCCCCTGGTCGGCGAGCCCCTGGCGCTCGACCTGGTCAACACCCGCAACGCCGACGGTGAGCACCTGGCCACGCCGGAGAGCCTGCGCGCCTGGCTCGACCTGGAGGCCGCCCGGTTCCCCGAGGCGCGCGACCTCGCCGCCGCCGACCTGGGCGAGCCCGAGCTGGCGACCGCACGCGAGCTGCGCGGTCACACGGCACGGGCATTGGAGCACGTACGGCGGGGCGAGCGACCGCCTCAGGAAGCCCTCGACGCGATCAACCGCGCCCAGCGCGCCGCGCCCGCCGTCACCGAGCTGACCTGGGATGACGGCGCGCTCACCGCCACCCGCAGGCGCGACGGCTCCGCGGCGGAGCGACTGGCGGCCTGGCTCGCCGAGGCTGCCGCCGACCTGCTGGCGAACCCGGCGGTGGCCACGATCCGCAAGTGCGAGGCGGACGACTGCGTGACGCTGTTCCTGCCCGCCCATCCGCGCCGCCGCTGGTGCGCCGCCGCCCGCTGCGGCAACCGGGTCCGCGTCGCCCGCCACTACCAGCGGCACAAGCCAGCCTGAAAACGGGCGGGGGAAAGCGAGAGAGCGCTCTCTTGACAGGAGCGCTCACGTTGCCGGAAGGTTTCCGTAAACTCACACCCCGTGGACCCATGAGGTAACCCACATGGCACGCACCCCCCGCAAAAGATTGCTGTTCGCCATCGGTACCGTCCTCGCCGCGATCGCCGCGCTGGTCGTCCCCATGACCGGCACCGCGAGCGCCGCGCCCGCCCCCGGCCCGCTCGTGTGGTCGGACGAGTTCGACGGTCCCGCAGGAAGCCCGGTCGACGGCTCCAAGTGGCGCTTCGACATCGGCGGTGGCGGCTGGGGCAACAACGAGCACCAGTACTACACCGACAGCACCCGCAACGCCGCCCTCGACGGCAACGGCAACCTGGTGATCACCGCCCGCCGCGAGAACCCGGCCGGCTACCAGTGCCACTACGGCACCTGCCTGTACACCTCCGCCCGCCTGCTCACGCTCGGCACCTTCAGCCAGACGTACGGGCGGTTCGAAGCACGCATGAAGCTGCCGCGCGGGCAGGGCATCTGGCCGGCGTTCTGGATGCTCGGCGGCACCAACTGGCCGGACGACGGCGAGATCGACATCATGGAGAACATCGGCCGCGAGCCGAACACCGTCCACGGCACCATCCACGGCCCCGGCTACAGCGGTGGCGGCGGCATCGGCGCCGGCTACACGATCGGCTCCCCCTTCGCCGACGCGTTCCACACCTTCGCCGTCGACTGGTCGCCCAACCTCATCGTCTGGTACGTGGACGGCGTCGAGTACCAGCGCCGCACCCCCGCCGACCTGGGCGGCCGCCGCTGGGTCTTCGACCACCCGTTCTTCATGATCATGAACGTCGCGGTCGGCGGCGACTGGCCCGGTTACCCCGACGGCACCACCACGTTCCCGCAGACGCTGACCGTCGACTACGTCCGCGTCTACGCCCCGCCCACCGACAGCGGCGGCTCCGGCGGCCAGATCACCGGGATCGGCGGCAAGTGCGTCGACGTCGCCGGCGCCGAGACCGCCAACGGCACCCCCATCCAGCTCTGGGACTGCAACGGCACCGCCGCCCAGTCCTGGACCTGGAACTCCGACGGCTCCGTCCGCGCGCTCGGCAAGTGCATGGACGTCACCGCCGGCTCCACGGCGAACGGCGCCAAGGTGCAGCTCTACGACTGCAACGGCACCGGGGCGCAGCGCTGGACGTACGACTCCGGCACGGGGCAGATCGTCAACCCGCAGTCCGGCAAGTGCCTCGACGCGACCGACGTCAGCTCCGCCAACGGCACCCGCCTGCAGATCTGGGACTGCACGGGCGGCACCAACCAGCGCTGGACCCGCACCTGACCCGATCGGGGTCCCGCACGTGACCGGCTGGAAGGCCCCGTGCACCCGCACCGCGCGGCCCCATCCCGACCGCCCACCCCACGCGGCGGTCGGGATGGGGCAGGCCGGCCGCACCCACCCGGCCGGTCAGGGTGGGCGCAGGCCGGCACCGCCAAGGCACAGGCCGTGGGGGACGGTCCCCCGGCACCCACCACCAGCCAGCCCTATCACGCGACCTACGCCAGGAGGCGTTGCGCACTTCCCACGCCCATCGGCCCCGTTTCCGGCCGGCCGCCCGAGCGCCCGCACACCTCGACCATCCACGGGTCCGCACTAGGCGTCAGGCCCCTGATCACTCCGCGCGCGCCCGTCTCACCTGACCTCTCGAACAGGCCGGGCGGCACCCTGACCCGTCGCGCCGAAATCCCACCCGCCGGCACACGTTCAGCCAGGTGATTTCCTTTCACCAAAGGACGATTGGCACCTGCGAAAAGGGCTCGAATGCGAGAGAGCGTGTTCTCGATGTGAAGTTCGGACGTTCCCGGACCGACAGGAACTCGAAGACGAGGCGGACGGACGGTGCCCGGCATGAGCGCGGATCATCAGGTCATACGATGTGGAGGTGACTCCGACTCCCCCGCGCGCGTCTCGCGCGGCCGCCCGCGACGCGGCCGTGCCCAGCATCAGGGACGTCGCCGCCGAGGCCGGAGTGTCGTACCAGACGGTCTCGCGCGTGCTCAACGACTCGCCCAGGGTGCGCCCGGAAACCCGCGCCACGGTGCTCGCGGCCATCGAGCGGCTCGGCTTCCGGCCCAGCCGCGCGGCCCGCGCGCTCAGCCTCGGCCGGGCTCGCGGCATCACCGTGGTCACCTCCGACACCGTCCTGTACGGCTACGCCGCCACCCTCCAGGGCATCGAGGAGGCGGCCCGCGCGGCCGGCATGTCCGTGGGCGTCAGGGTCGTGGAGTCGGCCGAGCCCGCGGAGGTGCGGCAGGCCGTCGAGTACGTCAGCGACGCCAGCGCCGGCGCGGTGGTGGTGATCGCCTTCGACGCGATCGGCGTCGCCGTGCTGGAGGCGCTGCCCGCCCATGTGCCCGCCGTCGCGGTGGCCGAACCCGCCGCTCCCGACCGGGGCAGGGTCGCGATCGCGCTCGACGAGCGCGGCGCCGCCGCCGACGCCACCCGGCACCTGCTCGACCTGGGCCACCGCACGGTGCACCACGTGGCGATCCCGTCCGAGGTCGGGCAGGGCGGCCGCCTGGCGGGCTGGCGCGACGCGCTGACCGCCGCGGGGGCGGCCGTGCCCGAGGTGCTGGGGTGCGGGTGGGACATCGCCTCCGCGTACGAGGCGGGCCGCCGTCTGGCCGCCGACCCGCAGGTCACCGCCATTCTGTGCGGCAACGACGACATCGCGCAGGGCGTCCGGCGGGCGCTGTACGACGCGGGCAAGGACGTGCCGGGTCACGTGAGCATCGTGGGCTTCGACGACATCCCGGGGGCGGCATACTGGACGCCCGCGCTGACCACCGTACGCATGGACTTCCCCGGCCTCGGCCGCGCCTGCTTCGACGCCGCCATGGCCGAACTCTCCGGCCTCCCGCAACCGGTGCCCCGCCTGGTCCCCCCGGCCTTGATGATCCGCGAATCCACCGCCCCACCCCCTACCACCTGACCCATCCCGCCTTGCTCCCGGCGCAGCCCACACAGGACAGGCGGCACCGGGCAAGCGGCATCGCCAGCGAAGGGGCGCGAACCGAACTTCGCTCTGGAGGGCTCTCGGTATCCGCACGCCCCAACGCAGCGCGTCCCATGTGCTCGGCGCGGCATCCAGCTCGTGGAGCACCACCCGATTCGGCGTGACACCGCTCCGCCACGCGCACAACAGGCCGGCTCTGCGCACCACGCCGATTCACCAGCCCACTTCGCGCCTCACCTGGCGACCGATCGGCACGCGGAGCCGGGTCCGGCGCCCTGCCGGCATGGTGCCGGAGGTCTGTCCCGTGCGCGTGTGAAGTCCCGCCCCGCTGCGAGAGCGCGTGCGGACGGTCGCCTCAGTACGCGGTTTCGGCAGCTCGTTCGTCCGCGCCATCTCGCCGAGAGTTGATTACCCTCACCGCACAGGTGAGCCTGACGCGAGCGGCAGCGGGCTGTCCCACAGGCAACATCTGCCTGTGGCGGGACCGGAACTTCGACGGTGTCCCGTGGAAGTGGAGCCCCGGCGACGGCTATCGCACGTTGCCGGCCAACATGCGCAACCACGTCCACTCCTTCTACGCCAACGCCTCAGGCTGCTTCATTGACACCGGCAGCCGTGAAAGGCGAGGCGTCAGGCCCGGCCACTACGCCAGGGCGTACGACACCAACTTCGGCGAGAAGGTCGACGCCATCGCCCGCACCTGCTGACGGCTGCGTCATGGGCATGACGCGCCCGCCCGAGCTCGAAGGAGGAGGGGTGGTCGCGTTGCCGAACTCCGAGCGCGCAGCACACGGATTCGGGAGGCCATCGGCGGGATCACGGCCGAGCCGAACAGGCGAGGCGGGCGGCCATGACGAGCAGAACGTCAGGCCAGGCCCGAAGTCGTGCGCCACCCCGGTCGTTCCGTAGGCCAGTCGCAATGTGAGGCGCTGAGAGCGATTCTCAGCGCCTCACGTGTCTCACGACATCGGGTTTCACCTGGAGACGACTACTCCTAGTACTGCACCCGATACTCGATCGTGCCCTTCTTCCCGAGCCCCCTGGCGCAGGGATCGCCGCGGCCGTCTTAGCGCTCGGCCCAAGGCTGGGCGCTCGCCGACCCCGGGCCGCGGGCGATGGGCCAGGGGATCTCGGCCGCACGGTCGGCGGCCGCACCGCTCCTGCCAGCGGTCGGCCGGCTCGCCTTCCGTCCCGTTGGCAGCCTCTTCCGCGGCTCCTTCCAGACCATCGCCTCCGTCCATTCGTGGATGCGACAGGCGGCGTCGCAGACTCGGAAGCACCGACAACCTTGCTGGTCAGCGCCCTGGTCAGCTTCGTTCCAGGCCGCGCGCTCAGGAAACCTGTGCGTAACGAATCGGCAAAGAAGGCTTTCGCAGGGGCCGTGTGACCGTTCACACTGACGGGCGTGTGACCGGTCACATGACTGCGGGAGCGCCCACCCGTCCAGGACAGTACGCGCGAACCCTGCCACCGCGATCGGTCCCCTGTGACGCCGAAAGAGAGAGCTTGATGCCTGCTGATGTCGTGGAGACCCTCCGCTGGGGCCATTCGGGTCTCGCGGTCGCCCTGGAGATCCATCAGGATCGCCCGGTGACGCTGCGCGAGCTGTCGCCGGGCGGGGCGGCGGCTCCCATGCGGACGTCCCAGCCGGTCGTGGAGGTGCTGGTGCCCGGCGAGGGCCGGGCGCGGGCCTCGCAGCGGCTGTCGGAGACGGCGGTGGGCCTGCGGCTGCGGTACGCGGGCGCGGACCGCTCGGTCCAGGACGGCCGGCACGAGCTGCGGGTGCGGCTGCGTGACGAGTCGTCGGGGCTGGGCGCGGAGCTGCTGCTGGAGTCGTACGAGGGCGTGCCGGCGCTGCGGTCGTCGGTCCGGGTGACGAACCTGGGCGCGCAGCCGGTGCTGCTGCTGGCGGTGACCTCGTTCGCGGCGGGATTCCACGGCCTGGAGGCGGCCGATCTGGACGTCCTGTACGCGGGCAGCGCCTGGCTCGGCGAGAGCCGCTGGACCAGGCAGCCGCTCGCCGGCCACCTGCCCGACCTGGGCCTGGAGGGGCACGGCCACGGGCGGGGCGCGTACGCGCTGACCAGTCTGGGCACGTGGTCGAGCGGCCGGTACGTCCCGATGGGCGGGCTGGCCGAGCGCGGCTCGGGCCGGACGTGGCTGTGGCAGATCGAGCACAACGGCCCCTGGCGGTGGGAGGTCGGCGACCGGCTGGACGGCGTGTACGCCGCGCTGTCCGGCCCGACGGACCTGGACCACCAGTGGAGCCAGCCGCTCGCGCCCGGCGAGTCGTTCACCACGGTGCCGGTGTCGGTGGCGGTGTCCGGCGACGGCCTGGAAAGCGCGGCGGCCGCGCTGACCGCGCACCGTCGCGCGTCGCTGCGCCCCCACCCCGACCGGGACAGGTTGCCGCTCGTTTTCAACGACTACATGAACACGCTGATGGGCGACCCGACCACGGAGAAGCTGCTGCCGCTCATCGACGCGGCGGCCGAGGCGGGCGCGGAGGTGTTCTGCGTGGACGCCGGCTGGTACGACGACGGCGGCGACTGGTGGGACAGCGTCGGCGAGTGGCGGCCGTCGAGCACCCGGTTCCCTGGCGGCATCGAGGAGGTGCTGGCCCGGATCAGGGAGCGCGGCATGACGCCCGGCCTGTGGCTGGAGCCCGAGGTGATCGGGGTGCGCAGCCCGATGGCAGGCAAACTGCCGGACGAGGCGTTCCTGCAGCGCGGCGGCGTACGGGTGGCCGAGCACGGCCGCTACCACCTCGACCTGCGCCATCCCGCCGCGGTGGCGCACGTGGACCAGGTGATCGACCGGCTGGTCACGGAACTGGGCGTCGGCTACTTCAAGCTCGACTACAACATCAACCCGGGCGCGGGCACCGACGTGGACGCCCCCAGCGCGGGAGCCGGGCTGCTCGGGCACAACCGGGCCCACCTGGCCTGGCTGGAGTCGGTGCTCGACCGCCACCCGCACCTGGTGCTGGAGAACTGCGGCTCGGGCGCCATGCGCATGGACTACGCGATGCTCTCCCGCCTGCAGCTCCAGTCCACCAGCGACCAGCAGGACTTCCTGCGCTACCCGCCGATCGCGGCCGCCGCTCCCCTGTCGGTGCTGCCCGAGCAGGCCGCCAACTGGGCCTACCCGCAGCCGGAGATGACGGAGGAGGAGGTGGCGTTCACGATGTGCACCGGCATACTCGGCCGCCTCTATCTGTCGGGCAACCTGCACCGCATGGACGGCCCCAGGCTCGCCCTGGTCAAGGAGGGCGTGGCGGTGCACCGGCGGCTGCGCCCGGTGCTGCCGCGCGCCACCGCGTGCTGGCCGCTCGGCCTGCCCGGCTGGGACGATCCCTGGCTCGCCTTCGCCCTCCGCGACGACAGCCCACGAAGTGACGGCGGCCCGCTGAGCGACGGCACCTCACGAAGCGACGCCATCCCGACAGGCGACGGCAGCCCACGAAGTGACGGCGGCCCGCGCAACAGCCCCGGCGCGAGCGGCGACACGTACGTGACGGTCTGGAGGCGGCCCGGCGCGCCGGAGTCCACCGTGCTCTCGCTCCCCCACCTCCGCGGCCGCGACCTGGAGGCCACCGTCGCCTACCCGGCACAGGCCGGGGGCTGGCGCCTCGACTGGGACCCGGGTGCCGCCGAGCTGACCGTCACGGCCCACGTCCCGCCGCCCACCGCCCGCATCCTGCACCTCCGCCCCCGCTAGCCCACCGAACCGGCGCTATGAGACCGAAGGACGACGTAACCGTGCGTAGAGCCCCCCGTACCGCGATCATGGTCGCGGCGAGCGCGCTCCTGGCGCTCACCGCCTGCAGCGATCCCGCCGCCGGGCCGGCGGCGACCACCGACTCGGCCCCGGCCGCCTGGCCCGAGCCCACCGCCCGCCTGGACGGGGTGACGCTGACGATCTGGGCCGCCCAGAACAGCACCACCACCCCCAAGGCGATCACCGACGCCTTCTCGAAGGCCACCGGGGCCACGGTGGAGGTGGTCACCGTCCCCGACCCGTACGAGCAGGGCGTGCAGACCAAGGTGGCCACCGGCGACAAGCCGGACCTGGCGTTCTGGCAGCCGACGGCGTCGATGCTGACCGCGCTGAACGCCCGCGCCAACCTGCAGCCGCTGGACGGCGCGCCCTGGATCGACAAGCTCTCGCCCGAGCTGCGCGACATCACCGGGATCCTGGACAAGACCCGGTACGCGGCGCTCATCACCAGCCCCGCCGTCGAGGGCGTCTACTACAACAAGAAGGTCTTCGAGGCCAACGGGATCAAGGAGACGCCGAAGTCGTTCGGCGAGATGGTGGAGCTGGCCCGCACGCTCAAGGCCAAGGGCGTCACCCCGTTCTTCGAGATGGCCGGCGACAAGTGGGCCACCCAGTGGTGGGTGCAGGTGCAGCTCGCCGACGCCGCCAAGAACGGGCTGTGGGACCGGATCAACACCGGCGAGGAGACGTTCGAGGACAAGACGATCCTCGATGCGATCAAGACGTACAAGGGTCTGATCGACGAGGGCTTGTTCAACGACGACATCAAGACGGCGACGTTCGAGGACCAGGGCGAGGCGCTGCTGTCCGGCAAGGCCGCCATGGTCGTGCAGGTCAACTCGTTCTTCGGCCAGCTTCAGGCGATGGCGGACACCGCCGAGCTGGACGAGAAGATCGGCTTCTTCCCGATCTCGCCGTCGGGCAACGTCGCCACGTCGATCCCCGACCAGTCGAACGCGCTGGTGGCCTTCCGCACCGGTGATGCCACGCGGGAGGCGGCGGCGCGGCAGCTCCTGGCGTACTGGATGGGGCCGGGCTACCAGACGTTCGTCGACGACCGTAAGACGGTCTCGCTGCGGCCCGACGTGCCGACGCCGGACGGGGTGCCGCAGGCGCTGAAGGACGTGCACGCCTCGCTGGGCGAGTCGGTCGGGTCGATGCAGTCGCTCGCGGTCGCGAACCCCGACCTGTATCTGAACCTGGCCGACATGATTACCGGCAGCCTGTCGCCCGAGCAGGTGGCCGCCGCGACCCAGAAGCAGTTCGCGCAGCTCGCCAAGGCCGCGGGCGCGCCCGGCTTCTGACCCCGTACCCGTGTCTCTCACCAAGGAGCAGACCGTGCCGTCCGGCCAGGAGACGCGCCGCCGCCCGCCCGCCGGGGCGGGGCGGGGCCGCACCCATCCGTTGTGGTTCCTCGTCCCGGCCTTCGCGATCCTGTTCGTCTTCTTCTTCCTGCCGACGCTGTTCAACTTCATCTACGCGTTCACCGACTGGTCGAGCTTCAAGAGCGAGATCAGGCCGGTGGGCCTGGAGAACTTCCGCACGCTGCTGTCGGACGGCACCCTGTTCGGGTCGCTGCGCATCACCGTGATCTACGCGGCGCTGGTGGCGCTGTTTCAGAACCTGTTCGGCTTCGGCCTGGCGGTGCTGCTGGAGCGGGACACCTGGCTGAACAGGGCGGCCAGGCTGGTGTTCGTCATCCCGGTGCTGATGTCCGCGCTGGCCGTCGGGTACGTCTTCCAGGCGCTGCTCAAGCCGGACGGCAGCCTGAACGCGCTGCTGTCGGCGCTGACCGGCGAGCAGGTGGAGATCGCCTGGCTGGGCAGCACCACGTGGACGCTGGTGCTGGCCGCCGTCATCCACGCCTGGAAGTGGATGGGGCTGTCGATGCTCATCTACCTGGCGGGGCTGAAGTCGGTGCCGGAGGACGTCTCGGAGGCGGCGCGCATCGACGGTGCGACGCCCTGGCAGGCGTTCTGGGCGGTGCGTTTCCCGCTGCTCGCGCCGGCGGTGACGTTCAACGTCGCGACGGCGCTGCTCGGCTCGATGAACGGCTTCGACATCGTGCAGGCGCTCACCGGCGGCGGCCCGGCCCGCAGCACCGAGATCCTCAACATCTTCATCTACCGGACGTTCGGGCAGGGCCTGTTCGCGCAGGCCACGACCATGAGCCTGGTGCTGTTCCTCATGGTGGCGCTGCTGGCGTTCCCGGTGATCCGGATCCTGCGCAAGAGGGAGGAGATCCTGTGACGGCGCCTGTCTTCGGCGGTCCCGGGCGGCGGCGTGCCGCCGGCCCGCCGATCTCGCGGGGCCTGGCGGCGCGGCTGCGGCCGGTCGCGGTGGTCGTGCTCGTCCTGCTCGTCATGGGCGTGCCGCTGTGGCTGGTCGTCGTCACGGCGGGCAAGTCGCAGGCGGAGGCGCTCTCCCCGGACCTGTCGCTGCCGTCGCAGTGGCATCTGTGGGAGAACCTGGCCCAGGTCTGGGAGCAGGGCGAGGTGCCGAAGGCGTTCATCGGCAGCGTGCTGGTGGTGGCGCCGTCGGTGGTGCTGGTGCTGGCGCTGGGGTCGATGGCGTCGTGGATCCTGGCCCGTCGTGCCTCGCGGTTCACCGCCGTGCTGTACGCGCTGGCGATCAGCGGCATCGTGCTGCCGCCCGCCGTGGTGACGATCGTGCTGCTGCTGCGCCTGCTCGGCCTGGCGGGCAGCCCGGTCGGCATGATCGGCGTGTACGTCGGCATCTACATGTCCACGGTGATCTTCTTCGTGACGGGCTTCGTGCGTACGGTGCCGCTGTCGCTGGAGGAGGCCGCCCGCATGGACGGCGCGGGCCCGCTGCGGGTGTTCTTCTCGGTCATCCTGCCGCTGCTGCGGCCGGTGCTTGCCACCGCGACCATCCTCATCTGCCTGTACGTCTGGAACGACGTCTTCTACGCCTTCTTCGTCATCGGCGGCCGGTTGGACACGCTGCCGCTGAACCTGTTCCAGGTGGCCAACGCCGGGCTGTACCTCGACAACTGGCACCTGATCTTCGCCTACATCATCCTCATGAGCCTGCCGCTGCTGGCCGTCTTCGCCGTCGCCCAGCGCAAGATCATCTCCGGCATCACCGGCGGCGCCGTCAAGTAGAGCCACGTCCCTAGTCGCACCCCCTATGAGGAGGTTCCTCCATGCCCAGACACCGCTTAGCGCGGCCCGCCCTGGCGTCCGCACTGTCCGTCGCGACGCTGGCGGCGCTCGCCCCGGCCACCGCCGCCTCGGCCTCCGCCGCGGCGCCCGATGTGGTCGCCGTGGACTTCTCGCAGCGCACCGGCCCCGTGTACGGCGGCGCGACCGGCGGCCTGTACGCCCTGTCCGACCCCGGCGTGCCCGGCGACAGCCTGCTGGCCGGCGCCCGGCCGCGCACGGTCGCGCAGAAGGCCCCGGACGGCGAGCAGCATCCCAACGGCGACGCGCTGGCGGTCGCCGACGGCTTCTTCGCGGCGGGCGGCGAAGAGGTCGTGATCTACATGCAGGACGTCTACAGCCGGTGGCCGTACCAGGAGCTCGGCATCGACGACTACCTGGCCAAGGTCGAGACGATGGTCCGCAAGGTCGTCGAGGAGCGGCCGAAGGACAAGGACCGGTTCGTGTGGGTGCCGTTCAACGAGCCCGACTGGATCTGGTACGAGGACTGGGCCACTGAGAAGGAGCGGTTCTTCGCCGACTGGAAGGCGGTGTACGAGCGCATCCGCTCGATCGACCCGAAGGCCCGCATCGTCGGCCCGAACGAGGCGTTCTACCGTCCCGAGCGGCTGCGCGACTTCCTCACCTGGGCCAAGGACACGCCCTGCGCCGGGCAGGACCACTGCCTGCCGGACATCATGGCCTGGCACGAGCTGCAGCGCGAGCGGCTCGCCGAATACCGCGGGCACTACGAGCACTACCGCGCGATGGAGCGGGAGCTCGGCATCGGGCCGCTGCCCATCAACATCGACGAGTACGGCAACCGCCGCGACATGTCGGTGCCCGGCCAGATGATCCAGTGGATCTCGCTGTTCGAGGACACCAAGGTGGACGCCGACATGGCGTACTGGACGTACGCCGGCAACCTCGGCGACCACGCGGTGCGCACCCGGCAGGCGAACGGCGGCTGGTGGCTGCTCAAGTGGTACGCCGACCTGACCGGGCAGACGGTCAAGACGACCCCGCCGCGCCTGAACGAGGCCGACACGGTGCAGGCCGTGGCGGCGATCGACGAGCCGGCGCGGCGCGGCACGATCCTGGTCGGCGGCGGCGCCGCGCCCGTCAGGCTCGACCTGTCCGGCCTCGATCGCCGCGTCTTCGGCGACCGGGTGGACGTCGTGGTGTCGAAGACGACCTGGACCGGCTACGAGGGTGACGCCGTGGAGCCGCCGGTCGTGGCCGCCACCCGGGCCAAGGTGTCCGGCGGCGAGCTGCGGGTGGACGTGCCGGGCGGCGACGTGATGGCGGCCTACCGGGTGACCGTCGTGCCGGCGAGCGGCCCCGCGCCCGCCGCGAACGCGCCCTGGTCGGTGTCCGTGGAGGCCGAGTCGGCGACGCTCACCTCCGCCCGCGTCTTCGACCAGGACACCACCGCCGACCCGCAGCTCTACGCCACCTCCGGCAAGCGCGACGTCGGCGGCATGAGCCAGGACGACTCGGCCGTCACGTTCAGCGTCACCGTGCCCCGCGACGGCCGCTACCGCCTGGGCATCTACCAGGGCACGAACAAGGCGCCCGGCCGGCACGCGCTCTTCGTGGACGGCAGGCTCGACCAGATCGTGCAGTACCCGGCCGACCTCGGCTGGACCTACCGCGGCCGTACCGACGTCGAGATCGAGCTGAGCGCGGGCGCGCACGAGCTGTCGCTGCGCACCAGCGCGGGTGACGGCACGCGGCTGCCGGGCAGCGACGTGACGCTCGACAAGTTCGACCTGACCGAGGTGACCGGGCCGCACCGGGCGGTGCACGGGGCCGACGAGGCGCGGCTGTCCGGCGGCGCGAAGATCACCCGTGGCGGCAAGGGGCCGGCCGTGGTCCTCGGCGGCACGGCGCGGGCCACGTACTTCGTCGCCGCGCGCGAGGACGGCTACCACGACCTGACCTTCGCCTATCACGCCGCCGGGCGCGGCGACCTGCGGGTCACCGTGGACGGACGGCAGGTCCCCGGCCTGCGCGTCACCCGGCCGGGCGAGGGCGCGTCGCGGGCGCGGATCTACCTGCCCGCCGGGATCAGCAAGGTCGAGGTGGGCGGCCCCGGCGGGCTCGAGCTGCGCACGCTGACCACGGCCAGGGCCGCCCAGGCGGACGAGACTGTGCACGCGGTGGAGGCCGAGCAGGCGCGGCTCGCCGGAACCGCCACGGTGGTGACCGTCCCGCCCACGAGCGCGTCGAACGCCTCGCGCGGCGCGTACGTCGGCGACCTGGGCGGCGGCCCCGGCAACACGCTCGCCTTCGACCGGCCCGGCGGGTTCGGCCCCGGCGAGTACGTGCTGGTCGTCCACTACGCCAACGCCGACAGGAACACCGGGCACCCGTACAACACCGACGTGATCAGCCGGTACCTCGACATCACCGAGGACGGCGGCGCGACGGTGCGCGGCGTGTTCCGGCACAACTACGCCTGGGACGGCTTCTGGTCGCAGGCCACGCCGCTGACGCTGACCACCCGGCAGGGCGGGCTCGTCCTCGGCAACGCCGACGGGCCGGGGCCGAACGTGGACCGGGTGGAGCTGGCCAGGTTCGTCGCGGAGGTGGACAACTCGGCCCGCCGCTGACGTACCCGTGAACACAGCGCGCCGGAGTCCGCCGGGCTCCGGCGCGCCGGCGTTTCCGGCGGCATAATGCAGGCGGGGCCGGTCCCGCCGAGGACGGGCTCCTGTTCCACCGCAGCTCGGGAGCCCTCCTCCCCAGCAGGCGGCGCACCACCCGTACGCACGCCCGCAGACCAGGAGCCCGCCAATGTCGCCTGCCACGCCGCGCCCCGGCCTCGCCATGACGATCGAGGAGGCGGGAAGGGCGCTCGCCACCCCTGACGCCTACACCGACGAGCACCGCCTGCACGCCGCGCTCGCCCTGCTGCGCCGTGAGGCCCCCGTGCATCACGTGCGGGCGCCCGGCTACAACCCGTTCTGGGCGATCACCCGGCACGAGGACGTGAACGCCATCGAGCGTGACCACACGCTCTGGCTGAACGCGCCCCGCCCGGTGCTGCGCACCGCCGTGCTCGACGCCGAGCTGGCCGCCCGCCGCGCGCGGGGCAGGGCGCTGTCGAGCCTCGTGCACCTCGACGACCCCGAGCACCGACGGCTGCGGGCGATCGCCGCCGACTGGTTCCGCCCGAAGGCCATGCGCGACATGGGCGAGCGGGTGCGCGAGCTGGCCCGCCGCCACGTCGACCTCATGGCCGAACTCGGCCCGTCCTGCGACTTCGCGCAGCAGATCGCCGCGCCGTACCCGCTGTATGCGATCCTCGCGCTGCTCGGGCTGCCCGAGTCCGACTATCCGCTCATGCTGCGGCTCACGCAGGAGCTGTTCGGCCACGACGACCGCGACAAGGGGCGCGACGCCGGCAGCCGCGCGGGCTACACGACCGCCCTCGAGGACCTGTTCGTCTACTTCCACGACCTCATCACCGAGCGCCGCGCCCGCCCCACCGGCGACCTGGCCTCCCACATCGCGCATGCCCGCATCGACGGGCGGCTGCTCACCGACAACGAGATCGCCTCGTACTACATCCTCATCGCCACCGCCGGGCACGACACGACCAGCTCCACGGTGGCGGGCGGCCTGGAGGCGCTGATCCGCCATCCCGACCAGCTCGACCGGCTGCGCCGCGACCCCGGCCTGCTGCCGGCGGCCGTCGAGGAGATGATCCGCTGGGTGAGCCCGGTCAAGTCGTTCATGCGCACGGCCGCCGCCGACACCAAGGTCCGCGGGGTGCCGATCGCGGCGGGCGAGTCGGTGCTGCTGTCGTACCCGTCGGCCAACCGCGACGAGGACGTCTTCGACGAGCCGTTCCGCTTCGACGTCGGCCGCGAGCCGAACCGGCACCTCGCGTTCGGGACCGGCGTGCACTACTGCCTGGGTGCGGCGCTGGCCAGGATGGAGGTGGAGGCGCTGTTCGCCGCGCTGCTGCCGCGCCTGCGGGACATCGAACCGGACGGGGAGCCGGCGTGGACGGCGACGACGTTCGTCGGCGGCCTGAAGCGCCTCCCGATCCGCTACCGCCTGGCGCCGGCACCGCGCTGAGCCGCCTCGCGCTTTGGGGCGAGTGCTCCGTAAACGGCATGAATGTGCCGTTCCATCGTCCGCCCCGTACGAAAAGCACCCTTCCACAGGAAGGTTTTCTGTGCTGTCATATGACGAACCATGAACATCTCACGCTTACGCCGGATGGCCGGTTATCGTGGCGATTACCGGCGAGGCGAGGAATGAGGTATGCGACGTTTGAGGGTGTCCGGCTGGTCACTGCTCTTCGGCGCCCTCATTTCGCTGTCCGCATGTTCGAATTCCGCGGAGCCGTTGCGTGACGACCAGATCGTGCAGTGCCTTTCCCCCACTCGGCAAACGGAGCTGGCGGCGGCGGCAGCGGCGCTCGACCACCGCCTGACCGCCGCCGGAGACCGCATCGTCACCCCCACCGCCACGCTCGACCCGATCACATGGTCGAGAACCGACCGCGCCGCCTTCACCCGGGCCTGCCGGGCCATGACCTACGTCGCCCCGCCCAAGTCCCCGGAGAGCCCGTTACCCGCCGCGGTGGCCATCCTGCTTCCCGTGCTGGCCGGCGGGCTGGTGGCACTGATCTCTACCGAATGGCGCAACTCCTCGGAGCTGGCGGTCAAGCACGCCGACGACCTGGGCGACGCCGCCGACGCCTTTCTCGTGGCGGCGCGCGAGTACCGTACCGCCCTGCAGGCCGGCCGGACGCCACAGGCGGGGCCGTACGAGCAGAGCCACGAGAAGCTGGCCGCCGAGCTGGCCCGTGTGAGCCGCTTCCGCCCCGGCTGGCGCCAGGTGCCGGTGGCCCGGCGGCTGCTCCTGGAGCGCCTCACCCGTGAACGGGCCCACGACAGCGACATCGAGCCCGAGCTGACCGCGCTGGCGGAGCGGCTGGCGGCCGTCAACCTGGCGCTGCGCCACCGGTTGCGGCTCCACCTGGAAGTGCGCCGCCGATGACCAACCCCATCCACCCGCCGAGCCCCGACGGCTCCCCCTACACCGGGCCGCTGCTCTTCTTCGACGAGCGGGTGGACCACCTGCCGCTGTTCGCGTTCATCGACGGCATGTACAACCTGCTCAACGAGCGCTTCGGCACCGCGGTCACCGCGGAGCGGATCCTGGTCCGCGGCCACCTCATCCTGGTGTACGGCCGGCGCGGCGCGGGCAAGAGCACCTTCGTCCAGCGCTGTGCCTATCGGCTGGCCAAGGAGATCGAGCTGGAGCGTGTCTGCGTCGCCGACTACAGCCAGGCGACCGGCCACCAGGACTGCGAGGACTTCCACCAGATGGCGCTGTGGCTGGCCCGCCAGATGACCGTCCTCCTGGAGGAGGAGGAGTGGACCGTCCATGAGGACGTGGCGTCGCTGCGGGAGACGACCGATGATCCGAATGCGGCCTTCGGCCGCATCAGGGATGTGCTCAACGAGCGCAACGGAGTCGCCGTCATCCTCCTTCCCGCGTACCTGCCGCTCACCTGGGTGCGCGGCTTCCAGGAGCTGGCGCGCCGGCGGATGGTCTTCTTCGCCGAGTCCGACTCGGACGACGCCGGCAAGCTCGCCCATCACTTCGGCAGGCTTCCCACCTGCCATACGATTTTCCTGCCGATCGGTTCCTTGGACGGCGGGGGCAGCGATATCCGCGAAATTCTGGTCAAACGTCAAGTCTCCCTAGGGGACGCGGAAATGAACGAGCTCTCGGCAGCGGTGCGCGACTTCACAACACCCAGGCAGGCCCTTGAACACCTGGCGGTCTTCTTCGACGAATACGGCACGGAAAACATCACCTTCGAGAAAATCAAGGCGTTCAAGGAGAAGCTGGTGCCGCGCCTGCTCGCCGAGTGGGAAAGAGACAGGCAGTCATGACAACCGGCCCAGGACCGCGCGAGCCCGAGGTCCCCGTTACCTACACCCTGCGCCTCGCCGACGACGCCGATCCCACCGGGATCACCGTGATCACGCCGGCCTTCGACAGCGCCCACCGGTTCGTCGACGGCTACCTCGCGACGAGCGGCGGCGGGCTCGGCGAGTCCGGCCGCGCCCTTGCCCTGATCGGCGACCTGGGGTCGGGCAAGACGCACCTGGCCACGTCCCTGCTGCACCGTATCGCGCGCAGCCACGAGGACGCCGTCATCCTCAAGCTGGACACCCCGCACTCGGAGTTCGGCTACCTGTTCCGCAACATCCTGCTGGAGCAGTTCGGCCGCGAGCGGCTGCACGACCTCGTCATCGACTACTACGGTCAGGTGACCGCGGACGGCATCGGCGACGACCAGGCAGGGCCCGAACTGGCCGAGGAGATCCGGTCGCGGCTGCGCGAGGGCACGATCGACCCGCGCAAGGTGGTCGAGCACTTCCACCTGGCCAAGCGGGTGCTGCAGGAGGAGCTGCGGCGCGTGCTGAGCCACCTGACCGAGCACTCGGTGTGGGCGACGGCGCTGGCGCTCATGGTGATGGACGAGCTGACCGACGCGGTGTGGGAGTGGCTGAGCGGCGCTCCCCCGAGCCGCGAGCTGAAGGCGCGGGGCGTACACCGCCAGCTCCACACCTCCGCCGACGCCTACCACACCCTGTCGGTGCTGGTCTATCTCAGCGGCCGCATGCGCCGCCGCACGGTCCTGGTGATCGACGAGTTCGAGAAGCTGCTCGGGGGCGAGGGCCAGGCCGCGCGCGACGCGGTCAACTCCCTGGAAGAGCTGGTCAAGGTGTTCATCGACGCCAGAGGGCTGCTGATCTACTGCGGGCCCACCGACAGCCTGCCGCTGGTCAGCAGGGGCACGTTTCAGCGCACCCGGATCATCACGCCCTCGCCGTTCGGCCGCGAGGAGACGGTCGAGCTCATCGCCAAGCGCGGCCACCAGGTGAGCGAGGCGGTGGCCGAGTCGCTGGTGCAGCTCACCGATGGCAACCCGCGCGAGATCCTCTCGTTGTTCCGCCGTGCGCAGGCGATCGTCGAGCCGACCGGCAGGCCGGTGACCACCACCACGATCAGGGAGGCCGTCAGGCAGCGCCACGAGTTCGAGCCGTGGGAGGTGACCACCACCGTACGCCGCATCCTGGAGGACAGCGGGCTCGACTTCCGCACCGACGTGGTGCTCGCGGCCGACACCGACCCCATCGACTTCTGGGTCCGCTACGCCGACGGCCGGGCCGCGGTCGCCGTGCTCGTCACCAGGTCCCTGCTGAGCGAGGGCGACGACGCCCAGCTCGGACGGCGGGTGGCCGCGGTGCGGGCCGGCCGGATGCCGTGCGAGGTGATCACCGTGGTCAACGGACACCTCGCCACGGGGATGCGGGCCGAGGTGTCTGGCCTGACCGGCCGCCAGCCGCTGCTGTTCAACATGCAGGACTTCGGCAGGAGGTTCAGGGAGACGCTGGAGAGCGCGCTCGGCCGGCTGGCCGCCGCGGCGGAGGAGAACGTGCTGGAGGGCCTGCGCCGCCGGATGGACCGGCTGAGCAGGCAGCAGAGCGCCACCCAGAACATGATCGACCAGTTGCACGCGTCGGTCGCCGGGCTCAGGTCCGCCCCGTCGTCCGGCTCCGCGCAAGCCGGGCTCACGGCGCTGCCGCCGGCCGTGGCCGAGCAGTTCCAGCGGGCCGGCGCAGTCACCGAGGACACCGGCGAGCTCGACCGGCTGCTGCACGACGTCTTCGACGACCCGGCGGGCGGCGAGCACAGCCTGCGCGCCCGGCGGCGGCTGGCCTCGCGGGAACTGGTGGAGGCGGCCGGCGCGGCCATGGTGCAACGGCTGCTGGTGCGGGCGTTTCAGGAGCGGGTGGCGCGGTTCTTGGCCAGCGCGCCGCCGGGGCGGCTGAGCCCCGCCCAGGAGGAGGAGCTACGGGCGATCTGCCGCACCTTCGAGGTGACCGTGCAATCGCTGCCGCTTGCGCCGCTCAGCTCGGCGGCTCCTGAACGGGGTCCGACGCGTCCGCCGCGACCGGACGAGCGGACCCGGGTGCTGGACGAGCTGGGCCGCCGGGTGCTGAACGGAGTGATCTCCGCCGTACGGCCGTGACCGCTCGCCGCAGGCCGCTGTTGGCCGCCAAATGCAGCACGTTCACCACCAGCACGGCGGGCGCGATGATCGCCACCGCCCGCGGGTAGCCGGGCGTCAGCGTCAGCGCCAGCAGGATCGCGGTGATGCCGTTCTGCTGGCCGAGCGCGAGGCTCACCCGGTCGCGGAGGGGCAGGCCCCGGGTGATGAGCAGGCCGCCGACGACGGCCTGCGCCGCGAACGCCGCGCCGCCGAGCACCAGCGCCATGGCCGGCTCGATCCCGGCGACCAGCAGCGTGCCCACCGCGAAGGTGGCCAGGTAGAAGGCGCCGGTCAGCGCCCCGTCGAGCAGCCTGCCCAGCGCGGGGCGGAAGAACAGCCCGATGAGGGCCATGCCGAGGACAAGGAACTGCGCGGTGGCGAACGCCAGCAGCGCGATGAGCACCAGCAGCGAGACGGCTCTGACCAGGCCGGGCCGCGGCCGCCTGAGGCCTGCCAGGCGGCGGGCCGTCGTCACGGCCGCCAGGACCGCCGCGGCGAAGAGCAGGTTGATCCCCAGGTTCGCCAGGTAGTCGCCGTAGCCGTCGCCGAGACCGCCCAGCACGAGGGACGACAGGTATACGGTCAGCAGCGCGGTGATCGGGTCGTCGAAGGAGGCCCAGGCCAGCAGCAACGACCTGGCGCGCGGCGACATGCGGGCCCGGCCGATCAGCGCGCCGACCGACAGCGGGTCGATCTGGGCGACCGCCAGCGCCAGCAGGACGACGGCGGGTTCGCCGAAGAACAGCCACATGACGCTCGCGATCAGCGCCGTCTTCAGCAGCACGCCCACGGTGACCGCGAGCACGACCGTCCTGACGTCACCGGCGACCGACTCCTTGTCGATGCCGTGCACGCTGCCGTACAGGCCGAGGCAGAGCAGGGCCGTCACACCGTAGAGGAAGACCGGATGCCCGGCATGGCTGCCCAGTCCGAGGGCGGCGAAGGCCCAGCCGGCCAGTGCCACGCCGACTCCCTTCGCCAGCCGGTCGGCGGCGGGGTCGTTCAGTAACGGACGCACGCCCTCTCCCCTCGTGGCCGGGCCCCTACGCGACGGTAGCCGCTCGCGGGTCATCCGGCCATGGGCCGCGCCGCCACATCAGCCCGTCCCCAGCAGCTCGCCGATCCGGTGCAGCCCCTCGCGCAGCCGGTTCTCGGCGGCGAAGACCTCCGGCTGGAACACGGTGAGACCGGCCACGAACCCCCGGGTGCCGGGCAGCGGGTAGACGTAGAGTGCGCCTGAGACGACGTCGAGGACCAGCCGCCGCAGCGGCGCCTCCGAGAGCTGCCGCAGCGCGTACGCCAGCTCCGGCATATCGGAGCGGAGCCGGGCGGCGAAGTCCTGATACATCTTGCGCGCCCCCTCACCGCCCGCCGCACCGCCGAACCACGGCGCCAGCGCCGGGCTGTCGAGGACGTCGGCCGCGCACAGGAAGCGCCAGTCGCGGTAGACGGCCACGTAGTGCAGGTCGTCGACACAGGCGAGCGAGCCGAGGCAGCTTTCCAGGTCGGCGATCAGCGCGGGATCGGCCCCCTCGCCCGCGGTGGTCCTGAGCACCTGCGTGGCGATGCCGGGCCGGTCCCGGGGGCCGTGCCGGCCACCGGGGAGCTGGTCGGCCTGTAGGTAGACCTCCTTCCTGATGCGCGTGACGAGCCGGGAGACCTGCTCGTCCATGGCGTCGGCGGCGTCGAGGTCGCGGGTCACGCCGATTAGAAACTCCTCCTCGAAGACGTGCCCGCACTGCACGGCCGCGTCCTCGGTCACCACGAACGTGCGTATCAGCTCGCCGGTGCCGAAGCCGCGTAGCAGGCCGTCGAAGCGGACGTGTTCGTTGACGAGCTGGCGGAAGGCGCGCTCCAGGGCCGCGCGCTCCTCGTCGTCCGCCTGCGCGATGGTGAAGATGTGGAAGCCGCGGTCGTAGAAGGCGAGCACCTGGGCGTCCGGCAGGCCTGGCAGCGCCTCCTCGCAGAACGTGATCAGCCGCTCGTGCCCGGCATGGGCGAAGGGCGAGCGCGTCGTCCTCACATGGCCTCCCGCATCTTAGTTCCCGAGGATCTCGATCTCGGCGGCGTGACGGGGCACGTCCTCCGCCCCCGGATGGCCGACCACGCGGCGCCGGGTGTTGGTCAGGTTCTCCTGCACGGCGAGCGTGCGCGGGTGCCCGGGGCCGTAGATCCTGGCCAGGCGGTCCCACGCCCGTTCCTCCAGCACCAGGGCCTGCGCCGGGTCGTCCCGCACCAGCCGGTCCGCCAGCGTCACCGCGGCGGCCAGCGTGTACGGATGCCGGGTCCCCAGCCGCTTGTGCAGCGCCCGGTGGGCCTGCCCGGCCAGTTCCAGCGCCTCGGTCTCGGCTCCGGCCGCGGCCAGGTAGATGGCCAGGTTGACCCGGGCGGCGTGGGTGAAGGGGTGATCGGCCTGCATGGCGGCGAGCCCGGCGACCACCTGCCGCGCATTGCCGGCCGCGGCGGCGTGCTCGCCCCGTGCGTGCAGGTCGGCGGCCAGGCCGGCCTGGCAGATCAGCGTGTAGAGGTGGGTCGCGCCGAGCAGGGAGCGCAGCTCGTCCAGCGTCTCCCGGTCGCGGGCCAGCGCTTCGAACGAGCGCCCGAGCATTCGTTCGGCCGCCGCGAGGCTGGCCTGCATCCGAAGCATGAGCATGGTGCGCGGCTGCCCTTTGGCGCTCAGGCCGGCGAGCCGATCGGCGGCCGCGCGGGTCAGCTCGTACGACTCGGCGTACCTGCCCAGGTCGCGCAGGAGCACGCCGGCCGTCTGCGCCGTCCGCAGCAGGCCTAGGTCGCTGTCACCGAACAGCGCGCGCCGCCGGTCCATGCGCTGCTTGGCCAGCTCGTACGCGCGGTGCGGCTGGCCGTTGAGCGAGGCGGACAGCGCCAGGCTGTTGAGCGCCTTGCTCGTCCACTCGTGGTCGGGCCCGAACACCCGGTTCATGCCCCCGTAGGCGACCGAGTCCCAGTGGTAGGCCTCCTCGAAGTCGCCCGCCGCCCGCAGGTCGGCCGCGTGGACCTGGGCAGCGATGTACTTGAGCGGGTGGTCGCGCCTGGCCAGGCTGAAGGCCTGCAGCGCTTGGTGGGACAGGGCCCGGGCGGTCTGGGGCCGGTCGAGCATGCGGTAGGTGTTGGCCAGCTCCATGCGCAGCCGGTTGACCAGCTCAGGCTTGGTCCCGGCGCCGGGGGCGGTCCAGCTCCGCAGCGCGCCGTCGCCGATGGCGACCGCCTGTTCCCATGCGCTGCGATCGCCTAGCAGGAACAGGTAGCGGACCTGCCCGATGATCCAGCGCTGCACCATCTCGTCCGCGCATTCGAGAGCGCCCGTGGGGAAGACGTGCTTGGCCAGCTCCAGATACATGGCGGCGTCCGGCCCCTCGGTGTCGGCGGGTGCGTGCCTGGCCAGCAGCGTGAGCACATGGTGGCGGCGCTCCTCGACCTGCCCGGCAGACATGCGGGCGCGGACCAGGGCCGCGGTCACACGGTGCACGCGCAGCCGGCCGCCCGGCCCCGGTTCCACCCTGGCCAGGGCGTGCACGTGCAGCAGCCGCAGCAGGGCGTCGACCATGAAGCCGTCGCCGTACTCGTGGACCAGCGAGACCGCGTAGTCACGTGAGGCGGTGGAGTGGGCTAGGCTCAGCGGGACACCGTCAGAGGAGACGAAGGTCAGCGCCTCCAGCAGCCAGGGGGCGCCCGTGCCGCCCGGCACGCCGTGCAGCAGGTCGAGCATCATCTCGACCAAAACGGCGTGCACGTCGTCGGGGCGGCCGCGTTCACGCAGCTCGCGCTTGATCCGCTCGTAGGTGAACAGGAACCGGTCGACGGTGATCGTGCGCAGGTCCTCGATCGTGCGGCGGGGCCGCTGCGCGCTACTCAGCTGCCGTGCCAGCCACGCCCTGGCCATGGTGACGGCCAGCGGCAGGCGCTCGACGGCCTCGGCCACCCTTGCCGCGCCGTCCTCGCTGAGCAGCTCGTCGCCCGAGGTCAGCAGCTCGACGGCGTCCGCGGTGGACAGGCCGCCGACCTCGACGCGGGTGAAACCGTCCGGCCAGCCATCCGCGCGCGAGGTCACGACGACATGGCCGTACGGACCTTGCGGGATGAGATCAAGGATCTCCTCGGGGTGGTCGGCCTCGTCGAAGATCAGCAGCCAGCGGCCCGCATGGGGAGTGGCCAGGTGCTCTCGCAGCGTGGTCACCGCGTCCTCGCGCGGCGGCAGGCCCAGCTCCTGGCCCAGCCGGCGCAGGCCCTCGCGGGCGGTGTAGGTGTCCTCGGCGTGCACCCAGTGCACGACGTCGTACGCGCTGCGGAAGCGGTGGGCGTATTCGGCGGCCAGGGCGCTCTTGCCGCGGCCTGCCGCGCCCTGGAGCACGCAGCGGCCGGTGCGGTCCCACCGGGGCCCGAGCGCGGCGCGCAGGCTCGCCAGCAGCTTGCGTCGGCCGACGAACTCGTCGTTGCGCTGCGGCAGGTTCGACAGGTCGGGCGGCCGGCCGGGGAAGCGGGCCGTGCCCGCGCCCTCGCCGCCGGCCACGAACGCGCCCCCGACGCCGAGCGTGGCCTGCAGCGCGTCGGCGGCCTCCGCCTCGTCCAGGCCGCGCAGGTCCAGCTCCATCTCGCCTGCCTGGGGCTCGCCCGCGCTCTTGCCGTCCACCAGCACGCGGATGAGCCCTCGGCCGGGAATCGGGGCGGGCCGATCGTGGCGGCGCCGCCAGTCGAAGCCGGTAGGCTCGCCGGCCGGGCCCACGAACATCACGGCCGTGTGCGTGTCGCCGGCCAGCAGGTCGACCGGGGTGCGCTCAAGGTAGTCGTCCTTGCCGACGATGTCGGTGGGGACGCCCCACAGACCGACCTGGGCGCCGATCCACTCTCCCCACACGTCGTAGCCGGGCGCGGAAACGACCGAAACCTGGCGCAGCGTCGTCACCGCGCCACCGCTGAGCAGCTCCACCAGGCGCTCGTAGGCGGCGCGCTGGGTGCCGCCGGAGCCGGGCGGCTCGCTGATGACGGCCAGGTCATCGGAGAAGTAGGCGGCGCTGTCGTAGGGCACCTCGACGGCGATGTCCGTGCCGAAGGCCCCGGTGGCCCGGCGGCGGGCGTCTTGCAGCAGGTCGTCACCGTCGGGGGAGACCATGGTGGGCAGGGGCGTGACGGGGGTGCCCGCCCGCTGTATCCGGCGAGCCGCCGTCGCGGCCTCGTCTATCCCGTACGGGCTGAGCCAGAAGCAGATCACCACGTGGTCGCAGGAACGGATGAGCGGCGACGGCTCCAGGCCCGGCCGCAGGTTGACCAGGACGTAGTCGTAGGGGGCGGAGGCGTCGATCTCCCCGGCGGACGGCACCGCGTGCCACACGGACCGGCCGGGCAGTTCGGTGGCGATCTCCAGGGCGGACCAGTCACCTGGCCCCACCGTCCGCGGTTCGGCCGGGCGCTCGGGGAGGAAACGGCTCAAATGGTGCCACAAAGCGGGTGCCTGTGGCTCCTCGTCGAGGACGAGAACACGTTTTCCCGCCTCGGCGAGAAGAAGCGCGCAGTTGCACAGCGCCATGGTGCGGCCGAGACCGGCCCGGGTCGAGAAAAAACCGATCACGCGAGCATTCGTCATCGTCTCCACCGCCGCTGCTTCGCACTATGCCGAGACCGGGCCCACCGACCTAATCCTTGCCCGTGCCGGGCAGGCACGTGTCGTGGCCGAGGAAATAAGTCTCCGACGGATCGCCCGCGTCCGCCAGCAACCGCCGTACGGCGCGGCTCAGCGCACTGTCGGGCAGCCGGGCGACCACGTCGAGGTCGAGTTCCGGCAGATCCGGCAGCTCCGAACGGAAAATCTCCTCCACCTGTCCCCCAGGGCCGAAATCGTAGGCAATTTCCGGTTAACGCGATATTATCCGGTGAGCGTTTCCCCGAGAATTGGATGGCAGTGCATTTATTTCCCGCAGCCATGCCGGAGAGTTTTCGCACATTCGTTCTCAAAGTTCACAGCCGTTGTGATCTGGCCTGCGATCATTGCTACGTTTACGAATCCGCCGACCAGAGCTGGCGCCACCGTCCCCGCATGATGAGCGCCGCGATCGCGTCGGCGACGGCCGCCCGCATCGAGGAGCACGCGGCGACACACGGCCTGCGCTCGGTCAACGTCGTTCTGCACGGCGGCGAGCCGCTGCTGTGCGGCCCCGCCCACCTGCGTACCCTGCTCGCCGTCTTCTCCGGGATGTCCGTACGCGCCAACCTGACCGTCCAGACCAACGGGCTACGGCTCGGCCCTGCCGTCCTCGACCTCTTCGACGAGTTCGCCGTCCGAGTCGGCGTCAGCATGGACGGCGGGCGCGCCGCCCACGATCGGCACCGCAAGACCCGTACAGGGCGGGGCAGCTACGACCGGGTCAGGGCGGGCGTGGAGGCGCTGGCCGCCCGTGAGGGCCGCTTCGCCGGGCTGCTGTGCACGATCGACCTGCGCAACGACCCCGTGGAGGTATACGAGGAACTGATCGCGCTCAAACCGCCGGCCATCGACTTCCTGCTGCCCCACGGCAACTGGTCGCAGCCGCCTCCTGGGCGCGTGCCCGGGGG
Organism: Nonomuraea sp. NPDC052634; assembly: GCF_040678535.1. Lineage (NCBI taxonomy): Bacteria > Bacillati > Actinomycetota > Actinomycetes > Streptosporangiales > Streptosporangiaceae > Nonomuraea > Nonomuraea sp. NPDC052634. Next base: position 248,734 of record NZ_JBFATY010000010.1, read on the forward strand.
CGGCACCCCGTACGGGGACTGGCTGGTCGCCGTCTTCGACCGGTGGTACGGCGCATCGCCCCCGGAGACCTCGGTCCGCATCCTGGAGGCGATCCTCACGCTGTACCTGGGCGGCCGGTCAGGCACCGAGGGCGTCGGGCCGGAGCCGGCGGCCGTCGTGGTGGTGGAGAGCGACGGCTCAATCGAGCAGAGCGACGCGCTCAAGTCCGCCTATCACGGCGCGGCCCGTACCGGGCTGCACGTGGCCACCGATCCGTTCGACGCGGTTTTCGGCCTGCCCGGCGCGGCGGTGCACCGACCGCCGCCGGCCGCCTGCCTGTCCTGCCCGCACGTGCGGGTGTGCGGCGGCGGGCACGTCGCGCACCGCTACCGCGACGGCGCCGGCTTCGACCGGCCCAGTGTCTACTGCCCCGACCTCTACCGGCTGATCGGGCACATCGGCTCGGTTTTGTCCGGCGACCTGGCCCGGCTGTGCGGATGATCCGCGAGTTTGTGCTGCCTCCCGCGGCGCTCGACGAGCTGGCACACGGCGGCGCTTGGCCCGGCGCGCCCGCCGCGATGGAGCGAGGCAAGAACACGCTGCTCCTGCATGCCGTGGCCACCCGCAGCCGCGAGCTCGGACATCTGGGGGCACAGGCGGCGGCCGACGGGTACCGGCTGCTCACGCACGTCCATCGGGCCGCCCCCGCGGCGGCGGCGCAGACGCTGGGTTATCCGCTGCTCGGCACGTGGGCCTCAGCCACGGTGGCGGCCCTGGAGCGCGGGGCCGACGACGCGGCGCCACACCGGCTCGCCGCCGTGGCCGCCGCCGCCGTCCTGCTCGCCCGGCTGCCCCTGACCGTCCGCTTCCACACGGATGCGGGCGCGGCGGAGCTGCCCGGCCTCGGGCGGCTGGTGCTGCCGGGTATCGCGGCCGGCGAGCCGGTCGCGCTGGTCGCGGACGGCTCCGGCGCCGCCCGCCTGGACGTGGCCGGCGAGCGCTTCCCGCTGCCCCGCGTGCTCCGCGCGGATGCCGAGGCAGGCGGCGCCCACGGAGAGAGGGCTCGATGGGAGGGCGTGCGGGATGCCGGGTTCCTGCTCGACGACGTGGACCCGTGGCGCTTCCCCGGGCCGATCCCGCCGCTGGAGCGGCTGGCCGGTCCGGAGGCGGCGGCCTGGGGCACGCGGCTGCGGCGGGCGATGCGGCTGCTCAACGCCCGTCACCCGGGCGTCGCGCGAGCCTTGCGGGAGGTCACCAAGGTCGTCGTGCCGATCTCGCCTCCGGAGGCGGGCACGCGCAGCGCGACGGCCAGGACGGCGTACGGCAGCGTCGCCATGTCGCGGCCGCACGACACCAGGTCCGCCGCGCTCACGCTGGCCCACGAGGTTCAGCACGCCAAGCTGACCATGCTGATGGACCTGTTCGACCTGGTACGCCCGGGCGTGCGTGACCACTACTACGCGCCGTGGCGCGACGATCCACGCCCGGCGGCGGCGCTGCTGCAGGGCGCGTACGCGCACATGGGGGTGGCCGGGTTCTGGCGGGCCGAGCGCCACGTGGCGGCAGACCCCGAGGTGGCGCACAGCGAGTTCGCGCGCTGGCGGGACGCCGCGTACGAGGTGTGCCTGACTCTGCTCGCCGGCGGCGCGCTCACACCGCTCGGCCGCCGCTTCGTCAGGGGCATGCTCGAGACGCTGGCGGCCTGGCGGGCCGAGCGCGTCCCCGCCGAGGCCTCGGCGCGGGCCCGCCGCGCTGCCGCCCGGCACCGGCTTCAGTGGGTCGCCCGCCACAGAAGCTGAGCCCCGGCCTTGACCTCGGCTTGGGGGTATCCGTGCCCTATCCGTGCCCGCCGCCGACGACGCCGCAAGGCTGCGCGGGTAGGGCGCAGATCATGACGAAGAAGCGGAAGCAGGTGCCGTCCGTGGGTGACGAGGTCACCTGGAAGAGTCACGGCTCCACCGCCCATGGCAAGGTCGAGAAGAAGGTCACCAGCCGGCAGGAGGAGGCCGGCCGCACGGTCGCGGCCTCGCCGGAGGAGCCCCAGTACGTCGTGCGCAGCGAGAAGAGCGGCAAGAAGGCCGTGCACAAGCCGTCGGCGCTGCACGAGGACGAGGGGTGAGCCGATGGTCGCGGTGAGCGAGGACCGCGCGGCGATCGCGAAGGAGTTCGGCGAGGCGGTGAACATGACCGCCGGGGAGCTGGAGGAGTGGCTGGAGACCGACGAGTCCAAGGCGGTCGGCCAGAAGGACGGCGGCGGCGAGTCCACCGGCCACGAGTCGGGGCGCAGGATCGTACGGCTTCTGCGGGCCAAGAAGTCGGAACTGACCGACGACGACTACGCCCACATGCGCAAGGTGCTCGGCTACATTCACCGGCACCTCGCGCAGCGGCCCTCAGGGGACGTCAGGAACACCAAGTGGCGCTACTCGCTGATGAACTGGGGTCACGACCCGCTCAAGTGAGCGCGGCTGTCAGCGTTCGAGGAAGTCCAGCAGGAGTGCGGCCGTACCCGGCGGGTCCTCCAGGATCGGGGTGTGCCCGATCCCGGGCAGCAGCTCGACCCTGGCCCCGGGCACGGCGCGATAATCGGCGGCGGACGACGAGCGCCACCTGCGGTCGTCCGCGCCGAACACCACCAGCAGCGGCTTGCCGAGCCCGGCCAGCCGGTCGGGGAGCGCCCGCCGCCGCAGGTACTCGGTGGTCTCCCGCATCGTCGTGGTGAGCGAGTGGAAGGTCATGAGGCGCACCTCGTCCAGGAGCACCTGGGGGACCTCGAAGCCGGGACGGCTGAAGCCGGTGCCGCCGAACCTGCGGATCTGCTCGTCGTCCGGCGGCCAGCGGTCCGGTGAGAGCGGCAGCGGCTCCTGCGGGATGAACGCCTCCAGGCTCGGCCCGGTGTTGATGAGCACGAGCGCGTCCACCAGGCCGGACCGCTGCTCGGCGAGCGCGGTCGCCACCACGCCGCCGCTGGAGTGCCCGGCCACGGTGGCGCGTTCGATCCCGAGCCGGTCCAGCGCCTCTCCGGCGCGGCGCGCCTGGTCCTCCGTCGCGTAGCTCCGGTCGTCCGGCTTGCCCGACCTGCCGTGTCCGAGCAGGTCGATCCGTATGACGTGGTACGTCTCCGCGAGCGGCGGGACGAGCGCGTCCCACGAGCGCAGCGAGCTTGCGGAGCCGTGGATGAGCAGGAGCGCGGGGGCGTCGCGCGGGCCGTCCTGGCGGACATGGAGGTCTCCGTCGTCCAGGCGCAGGGTGCGGCTCTCGGTGGGGCCGCCCAGCACGCGCGGCCCGTCTTCGTGAACGGTCATGCCCGCCACTGTGCCGGGCGGCGGGTGCGGCGTATTGCAGAAATGTTCCCAGGCCGGGCTCGCGGCGCCTGCGACGGGCCGGGCCCTGGCGCGCCGGTCCCGCACGTCAGGCCGGGCCCTGGCGCGCCGGTCCCGCACGACAGGCCGGGCACCATGGGCGGGGCCGGCGCCGTCAGGAGGGGTGTTCGAGTGACGCCTTGTCGTCGTCCGTGGGGGCGAGCCTGGCCCAGATCTCGGCGAGGCTGCGCAGGTGGTCGTCATCGAGCCGGTCGAAGAAGAGCCTGCGCAGGTCCTCGTGCTGGCGGCGCCACGCCTTGCGCAGCAGCGCCCGGCCCTCTTTGGTGAGGTAGACCTCGAAGCCGCGCCCGTCGTCGGCCGACCGCCGCCGTTCGATGAGCCCCCGGCGCTCCAGCCGGTCGGCCAGCCGGGTGAACCCGCCGCTGGACATCAGCCGCCGCTGCGCCAGCTCCGACATGCGCATGCCCTTGCGGCCCGCCTCCCCCAGCAGCGCCATCACGCTGTATTCGGCCATGCTCACGCCGAGCGGCGCGAGCCCGGCCTCGATCTCCCGCCAGATGCGGTCATGGGTGACCAGGAACCCCCGCCAGGCCGCGTCCTCGAGCTCGTCCAGCCTTTCCGTCGCCATGGGCAGCACCGTATCGGCCCGCGTACGGGTGCGCCAGCCGCGCGTATCTGCCTGCACAGCAAAGCTTACGAAGCACCGTTCAGCACCATCCCGCCTTGTACCAGCGAAACCTCGCGGAATAATTGCCTGCGCAAGCAGATTAATGCAGATGTCCGGAGAGTACCGGGCGCATGTGGAGAGGAGACGACATGCCGTTCGAGATCGGCATCATGACGTTCGGCGAGCTGACGGAGGACCCCCTGACGGGGCACCATCCCTCCCCCAGGCAGCGCGTCCGCGAGACGATCGAGCAGGCGCAGGTCGCCGACCAGGTGGGCCTGGACGTCTTCGGCGTCGGCGAGCATCACAGGTCCGACTTCGTCGGCTCGGCGCCGTCCATCCTGCTGGCCGCCGCCGCCGAGCGCACCGAGCGGATCAGGCTCACCAGCTCGGTCACCGTGCTCAGCTCGGAGGACCCGGTACGCGTGTGGGAGCAGTTCGCCACCATCGACCTGCTGTCCAAGGGACGGGCCGAGATCATCGCCGGGCGCGGCTCGTACACCGAGTCCTTCCCGCTGTTCGGCTACGACCTAGAGGACTACGCGGACCTGTTCCGCGAGAAGCTGGACCTGCTGCTCGCCATCCGCGGGCGCAACCCCCTGACCTGGCGGGGCCGCTTCCGCCCGCCGCTGGTCGATGCGGACATCGCGCCGCGCGCCGACGGCGAGACGATCCCGATCTGGGTGGGCGTCGGCGGCTCGCCCGCCTCGGCGATCAGCACCGGCAGGCTGGGCCTGCCGATGGCGCTGGCGCTGCTGCTCGGGCCGATGACCCTGCACCAGGAGACGGTCAGGCTGTACCGGGCCGCCGCCGCGCAGGCCGGGCACGACGCGTCGGCGCTGCGCGTCAGCATCAACGCCCACGGGTACGTCGGGCGCACCAGCCGGGACGCCCGCGACACCATGTACCCCTACTTCGCCAAGGGCATGATGGACAACAACCACCAGCGCGGCGCCGGCTACCCGCTGTCCAGGCCGGTGTTCGACGCGCAGGCCACGCCCGCCGCCGGGCTGCTGGTCGGCAGCCCCCAGGAGGTCGCCGGCAAGCTGCTCGCCTACCACGAGCTGTACGGCGTGACGCGGGCCATCATCCAGATGGGCTTCGGCGGCATGCCGCAGAAGGAGCACCTGGCGGCCATCGAACGTCTCGGCACCGAGGTGGCGCCCATCGTGCGCGACGAGGTGGCGCGGCGCGAGAGGAGCGCGGCGTGACGGGCGCGACCTTGCGGGTCGTCGTCGTGAACGGCAGCCCGAGCGAGCCGTCCAAGACGATGGGACTCGTGGACGTCATCCTCGGCACGCTGGGGCGCATGACGCCGATCGAGGTGTCCCGCGTGCACGTCTACCGGCTCGGCCCCGGCTTCACCGGGGCGATCGAGCGTGACGACGTCCCGCCGGAGGTGGAGGCCGCGCTGCGGCTGGCCGAGGGCGCCGATCTGCTGGTGGCCGCGGCGCCGGTGTTCAGGGGCTCGTACCCGGGCATGTTCAAGCACTTCTTCGACCTCGTGGAGCAGTACGCGCTGGCGAACAAACCCGTGCTGCTGGCCGCGACGGGCGGGGGCGAGCACCACGCGCTCGTGCTGGAACACGCGATGCGGCCGCTGTTCGGCTTCTTCCAGGCGCTGACCGTGCCGGTGGCGGTCTTCGCCTCGTCCGGCGACTTCGACGGCACGACCCTGCTCAACCCGCGCGTCCACGGACGTATCGAGGTCGGTCTCCGGGACGTGGCGGACCTGCTGCGCTCCCGCGCGACGGGCCCCGCCGCGGCAGCGACCGGCCCCGCGCCGACGCCGGCGGGCCCGGTGTCGGCACCGGCGGCGACCTGACCGTTTCAGCACACCCCGCCCGAATTATCGTGAGAGATCACCCATAGCATGCAGGGGTACATCGGCCGCCCCGAGCCCGGAGACCCCCTGCATGGACCTCGCCACCCGCCGGCGCCGGCAGGCACTGTTCCTGCTCTTCTTCCTTCCGGGCATCGCCCTGTCGTCGTGGGTGACCCGCACCCCCGACATCCGTGACCGGCTGGAGGCGTCCACCGGCGAGATGGGCTGGATCCTGTTCGGCCTGTCGCTCGGCTCGATGGCCGGCATCCTCTGCTCGGGGCGGCTCACCTCCCGCTTCGGCACCCGGCCGGTCATCGCGGGCGGCACCGCCGTACTCGTCGCGAGCCTGGCCGTGCTGAGCACCGGCACCCTGCTGTCGTCGGTGCCGCTGGTGGTGGCGGGGCTGTTCGGGTTCGGGGCGGGGGTGGGCGCCGGCGACGTGGCGGTCAACGTGGACGCCACCGACGTCGAGCGCGTCACCGGCAAGACCACGATGCCCACCCTGCACGGATGCTTCAGCCTGGGCACGGTGGCCGGCGCCGGGATCGGCATCGCGGCCACCGCCGCCCGGCTTCCCGCGCACTGGCACCTGGCCGCCGTCACCGCGTTCTCGCTCGCGCTCTTCCTGTACGCCATCCGCGCCATCCCCGCGGGCACCGGCAGGCTGGAGGAGGCCGGTCGGGCCGGCGGGCGGGCTGCGCAGATCTGGAAGGAGCCTCGGCTGCTCATGATCGGCGCGATCGTGCTGGCGATGGCGCTGGCGGAGGGCGCGGCCAACGACTGGCTGCCGCTGCTCATGGTGGACGGGCACGGCGTAGACGCCGCCTCCGGGTCTCTGGTCTACACGGCGTTCGCCGCCGCGATGACGCTCGGCCGGTTCGGCGGCACGTACGCACTCGACCGGTTCGGCCGCACGCTCGTCGTCCGCGCCAGCGCCGTCTCGGGTGCGATCGGCCTGCTCCTGGTGATCTTCTCCGACAGCGCGGTCCTTGCCGGGGCCGCCGTGCTCTTCTGGGGTCTGGGCGCGTCGCTCGGCTTCCCCGTCGCGCTGTCGGCCGCGGGCGAGACCGGGCCGGAGGGGACCGCCCGCGTCAGCCTCGTCGCCACCATCGGGTACGTGGCCTTCCTCGTCGGACCGCCCGGTCTCGGCTTTCTCGGCGATCATTGGGGGCTGCGGCCGGCGATGCTGGTGGTGCTCGCCTTCGTCGCCTGCGCCGCGTTCCTCGCCTCCGCCGTGGACACCCGCCGCGCCGCCGCTTCGACCTGACCCGGCGGGGGCCGGCTGTGCGCGGCGGGCGTTCTGAGAAGCGAACGCGCAGGTTGGGGCGGTCATCCATGGAATGGGCGCCTACTACAGGCTGTAGAGTTACCGCCGTGAGACAGCGGTGGCGCACCCGCAGGGAGGGGACACGATGCGGCGCCCGGCGCAGCTGATCATCTCGGCCACGGTCTTCGTCGATCTGCTCGGCTTCACCCTGATCCTGCCCGCGCTGCCGTTCTACGCCACCGAGCTGGGCGCGACCGGGCTGTGGTTCGGGGCGTTGATGAGCGCGTACTCCGTGGCACAGCTCGTCGCCGCGCCGCTGCTCGGCCGGCTGTCCGACCGGTACGGGCGGCGCCCGCTCGTCCTGCTCGCACTGGCGGGCACCGCCGTGTCCATGGCGCTGACCGGGCTGTCCGCTTCTCTGCCCGCGCTGCTGGCCTGCCGCGTCGTGGCGGGGGCGAGCGGCGGGAGCATCTCCGTGGCGCAGGCGTACCTGGCCGACGTGGTGCCCGAGGAGCGGCGTACGGGGGCGATGGCGCAGATGGGGGCGTCCATCGGGATGGCCTTCGTGCTGGGTCCCGCGCTCGGCGGGCTGCTGGCGCCGCTGGGGTTCGCGGCATGCGCGTACGCGGCGGCGGCCCTGGCCGCGCTCAACTTCATCGCCGCCCTGATCTGGCTGCCCGAACCGTCTCGCACCCGGACCGCCGCGATCGGCACGCCCGGCCAGCCGCCGGCCCACGCCCTCGCCACGCCCGATCACCCGGCCGCGCCTGAAGCCGGCACGCCCGGATCTTCGGGCGCTCACGAGCCCGGAGCATCCGGTCAGCCGGTCGCACCCGAGACGGTCCACGCCGGCGCCGGGGCCGGGGCGGTCCCGAGGCCGGCCGGTGCGGCGCCTGCCGTAACAGCGCAGAGCAGTGGCCGGGCGCCGGTGGCGTTGCTTGCGGCCACCGGGTTTCTGGCGATGGCCGCGTTCGTGGGCATGGAGACCACACTCGCGTTCCTCGGCCGCGACCGCTACGGCTGGGACGCCACCTCGATCGGCCTGGCGCTGGCGGCGGCGGGTGTGGCGATGGCCGCCGCGCAGGCCGGGCTCGTGCCGTGGCTGGCCCGCCGCTGGGGCGACTCCCGGGTCGCGGCGGCCGGCGCGGTCACGATGACCGTGTGCATGGTCGCGGTGGCCGTCTCCGGCACCTGGTGGCAGGGCCTCGCCGCCGTCTGCCTGCTGGCCGCCGGGCACGGCCTGCTCACCCCGACCGTCTCCAGCCTGCTGGCCGCCTGCGGCCCCTCGGAACGCCGGGGCGCCCGCCTGGGCACCGGCCAGTCCGCCGCCGCGGCGGCCAGGGTCGTCGGCCCGGCGCTCGCGGGCCTGCTGTTCGACGCGGGGACGGCGCTGCCGTACCTGGCGGGTGCGGTCGCCGCCGCGCTGGCGGCCGTAGCCGTACTGGCGGTTCCCGCGCCAGGGCCTGCCGCAGCACCCGAGAGCAGCGTCTGAGCGCCGGCGCCTCATCCTCGGCCGTCGCATCCCGCCGGAGATGTCAGCGAGCAGCGTTCGGCGGACCGCGATCCGGGGTTCGCGCGATCGCCGGGCAGGCTGCGGCCGATCGCCCACACGGCCAGCGCGCAGGCGGCGAAACCGGCGCCCAGGAGGCTGGAGCCCGTCCAGCCGAACGCGGCGAAGGCGGCGGTGGTCGTGGCCGCGCCGAGCGCGGAGCCCAGCGAGTAAAAGATCATGTAGCTGCCGACGACGCCGCTGGTGCGATCGGGGTGGGCGGCGGTGAGCAGGTGCTGGTTGCTCACGTGTACGACCTGGACGGCGAAGTCGAGCAGCACGATCCCGGCGACGAGCAGCCACAGCGACCACGGGAGCTGCGCGATGGCCGCCCACGAGCAGATGAGCAGGGCGAGCGCGAGACCGGTCGCGGGGGCGGCGCGTCCGGCGTCCGCCCACCGTCCCGCGCGGGCGGCCCCGAGCGCACCGGCGAGTCCCGCGACGCCGAACAGCCCGATCTGGCTCTCGGTCAGCCCCCACGGTGCGCCCGCCAGCGGCAGAGAGAGCCCGCTCCACAGCGTTCCGAACGACGCGAAAAGGAAGAACGCGATGAGCCCGCGCGTCAGAAAGAGCCGCTGCCCGAACGGCCTTCGCCCCGAGGCGTCCACCCTCCGGCGACGGCGCTTCCTTCCCGGCAGGAGTGCAAGCACCGGAGCCGCGAGCCCAGAAGCCTCCCCGCGCAGGCGACGTTCCTCACTCGGCAGGAGCGCGAGCACGAGTGCCGCGAAGCCGTACGAGAGCAGCGCGAGCACGGCGTAGACGCTTCGCCACCCCCACACATCGGCCAACGCGCCGGCGACGACCCGCGCGCCCAGGATGCCCACCACGACGCCCGAGGTGACGACGCCGATGCTGCGTCCGCGTTCCGCCGGTGATGAGATCGAGGCGGCGTACGCCACCGTCGTCTGCACCACGACCGCGAACACCCCGGCCACCGCGAGCCCGGCGAACGCCGCCCACCCTGCCGGCGCCAAGGCCGTCAGGGTCGTGCCCGCGCCGGTGAGCGCCAGGTGTGCGGCGATGAGCCGGCGTCTGTCGAGCACGTCGCCGAGCGGCACGAGCAGCGCCAGCCCGGCGAGGTAGCCGAGCTGGCCGGTCGCGACCAGCCACCCGGTGCGATCCGCGGGCACGCCGAGCTCACGCCCCATCGGCTCCAGGACCGGCTGGGCGGCGTAGACGCTCGCCACCGCGACGCCGCACACCACCGCGAGCAGCGCCCGCCGCCAGGCGTTCATCGGGAACCACAGCCGATCGATCGGCCCCCATCGCCCATCGATCGAGTGCCACCACCCATCGATCGAGTGCCGCCGCCGATCGATCGCGCCCCGCCACCCGTCGATCGAGTGCCGCCGCCGATCGATCGCGCCCCGCCACCCGTCGATCGAGTGCCGCCGCTGATCGATCGAGTCATCGATCGCGCCCCGTCTCGCATGCCGCGCTCCCATCCCTCGTTGGTTGCAATTCGAAACCAATCACGACCGTAGGGCATAATGGTTTCAATCTGCAACCGACTGGAGGTGTGCTGGTGACGACCGCGGAGCGCGTACCCGAGCTCGACTGGACCGACCCCCACTGCCCGGTCGCCCGTGCGCTCGACCTGGTCGGCGACCGGTGGAGCCTGCTCGTCATCAGGGACGCGATGGACGGCGCGCGGTCGTTCACCGAGTTCCAGCGGCGGACGGGCATCGCCCGCAACATCCTCACCGACCGCCTGCGCAGGCTGACCGCTCACGGGCTGCTCGCCCGGCGGGCCGCGCCGTCGGGCCGCCGCCAGGAGTACGTGCTCACCGACGCGGGACGCGACCTCTTCCCCGTCATCGTCACCCTGCGCCAGTGGGGCGAGCGGCACGCCTTCGAGCCGGGCGAGCCCCATTCGATCCTGGTGGACAAGGACGGCGTCCCGGTGCCCGAGGTCACGCCGGTGGGCGCCGACGGCGGCGTTCTGGACTCCGGCACCACCCGCGTACGGAAGGTCGAATAGCGGCGCGCCCTGTCCGCCGGCTCAGGATCGGGCCGCTCACCGGAGACCTTTCCGTGAATGTCCGGACGAGTGCCGTACGACGGCGCTTAGGATTTCGGGCAACGGGATGAGCACACGACGAGCGACGCGCTCGTCACAGAAGCGGCCGATGGGATGGATCAGGCGGTGACCATGGGCGAGTCCTACGGCCTGCGCGTACCGATCGACGACGATCTCGCCCTCCTCCGCGCTTCAGTGGGCGCGTTCGCCTCAGGGGCCGGCCTGAGCAGGCGACGTACGGAGGCGCTCGTCCTGGCGGTCAGCGAGGCGGCGAGCAACGTGCTCGAACACGCCCAGGCGGCGGGCACGGTGAGCGCCCGCAGCGACCCCGACGGCATCACCGTGCACGTCGAGGACGAGCGCGGCGCATTGACCCACGAGCACCTCCGGGGCACCCCGCCCTGGCCACCGCGCCGCGGCCTGGGCCTCTTCGTCATCCAGCGCGTCTGCGATCGCGTGGCGCTCGACCATCCCGGCGGCCGGTCGCGCCTCGAATTGTTCATGAGGTTCAGACCCGACGACCCCGACTGACCCGACGACCCCGACCGGCCCGACGACCCCGACCGGCCCGACGACCCCGACCGGCCCGACGACCCCGACCAGCCTGACGGCGCCGGCCGCCACGGCTTTTGATCAGCCCAGTGCGGCCATCAGCTCGCGGCACGCCTGCTCGCAGTCGCGGCAGGCCTGAGCGCACGTGACGCAGTGCGGGTGGTGGGTGTGCTGCGCGCACTCGTCCCCGCACGTCTTGCACGCCAGCGCGCATGCCTCCAGCACTGCCCTGGTGAGGTTCGCGTCGTAGCCCGTGTGCCGCGACAGCACCCGTGCCGTCGCCTCGCACAGGTCGGCGCAGTCGAGGTCGCCCCGTACGCACTTGGCCAGCTCCGTGACCTCGGGCTCGCTCAGGCAGGCGTCGGCGCACGCCGTACACGCCTGGGCGCAGCTCATGCACTGCTCGATGCATCTGATGAGGCGGTCCTGGTCCACCTGGCCGAGGTCCTGTGGGTACGCGGAGAGCATCTCCGCCACCTGTGACGTCATTGTCGCCTCCCGTTGCAGAACCCTTCAGCTACCCAGCGGGCGCGGGCCGTTAACGCGTTCCCGGCCGGCCGGTTTTCCGGGTGTTTTCCGGGTATGGCGGGCTGCCGAGCGCGTATCGAAGGAGGTAGTGGTGATGCGAGTGCACCATGGGGAGCCGGTGCGGGACGAGCGCGACACGGCGTACACGCGGCGGCTCGACCGGGAGGCGGCCGCCGAGACCGCCGCCGTCGTGACGACCAGCGTCGCGGGCGGGCGTGCCGGGAGCGTGGCAGGCGGCATGGCGAGCCGTGTGGCGGGGCGGCGCGCGCCCGCGCCCGCGGTGGTGGCCGCGCTGCTCGCCGGAGCCTGCGGCGCCGTCGTCGCCGCCCGGCTCATCAGGGCGCGCATGACGAGAGGCGCGGGCGTTCCCGCCCAAGGCAGGCGGTGCCTGAGCACGCACGACAGGGTCCGCCATCACGAGCGCTGACACAGGCCCGACAGGACCCGCCAACACGAGCGCTGACACAGGCCCGACAGGACCCGCCAACACGAGCATCAACGCGAGCCCGGCCCGGTTCTGTCTGCCGCCGGGGCGTCGGTCTTCTTCAATGGCAGGCGACGACGAGCTTGGTGCCGGGGCCGCAGCGCTGGCGTTCCCAGGCGCCGGTGATGCCGGAGAGCGGAACGACCTGCAGGTCCAGCTTGAGGCCGCCGGACGCGGCGAGCCGGGTCATCCGCAGGTAGGCGTCGCGGCGCACCTCGACAGGCGCGTGGAAGATCGCGAAGCCGCAGATGTCGAGCGCGGGCGAGCGTACGAGCGGCGCGGGCAGGTCGATCCGCATGGCGGCCTGCTGGCCGAGCTGGATGTGCCGGGCGCCGTGGCGGGCCGCTCCCATCGCCGCCAGCGCGGGCGGGCCCCACAGCGGGTCGATGATGACGTCCGCCCCGCCACCCGTGGCCTCCCGTATCGCGGCCACCAGGTCGCCGCCGGCTCCTTCACCACCGCCGCCGGTGGCCCCCCTGCCGCCGTCACCGCCGTGGCCATCGGTGCCACTCGCGCCGCCGCCGCCCGCGCCGTCGAGCTCGACGACGGCGTCCGCGTCCAGGCGGTGCAGGCGCTCGCTTGACCGGGCCGCCGCGACGACCCGGCCCGCCCCGAGCGCGCGGGCGATCTGCACGGCCGCCGTCCCCACCGTGCCGGTCGCGCCCAGGACGAGGACGGTCTCCCCCGGCCGCAGCCCGGCCCGCCACTCCAGCGCCAGCCAGGCGGCCAGGCCGCTGTTGCCGAGCGCCGCCGCCATCCTGCTGTCGACCCCCTCGGCGACGTCGAACAGCGCGCCGGACGGCACCAGGACGCGTTCGGCCAGCGACCCGTACGGCGGCACGACCGTGTCGAAGAACACCCGCCGCCCGTCCGGCAGGCGGCCGACGCCGTCGCTGCCGACGACCGACGGCAGGGGCGGCGGCCCGGTGTAGAAGGTGCCGGACGCCTTGGCGACGTCGAGGTGGCTGAGCCCGGCCGCCTCCACCTCGACGACGGCGGCGTCATCGGAGGGGCGCGGCTCGTCGAACTCGTCGTAGTGCGGCGGCGTCCCGTAATCGTGCAGTACGGCGGCTCTCATGCGGCATCGCCATCCTTCCCTGCGCCCGGCGAAGGCGACGTCGTCCCTGGTCAGGGCGGTCGTAGCAGGTTTACTGCCCACGCAGCCGCCGGGCCATGCCGGACGAACGGCGTACCCGGGTGATAGAGCGGGCCGCGCCGGGGTAGCGGCCTGCTGCCGCGGCAGGAGAACGGGAGTGGCGCATGAGCACCATGGCGGGGAGCTGGAAGATGACGATCACCGACGGATGACGTCCCGGAGACCGGCTGAGCCTGCTCAACCCCAGCCCCGGCCCCGCGCACGTCGAGCTGACGCTGTGCGCGCGAGGCGGCCGGCCGCGCGGGCCGATCCGGGTGACGCTCCCGGCACAGCGCACCCGGTCGGCGACGCTGGAGGAGCTGGCGGGCGCCCTGCCGCCGGGGACGGTGTACTCCGTCGTGGTGGTGTCGGACGCGCCGGTGCTCGTGCGGCCGCACCGGGCCGGCGACGATGTGCCCGAGGTGGGCCGCCCCGCCGCCTGACCCGCCGAGTGCCCTCCCGAAGCCCCGCCCAGGGAGAGCGTGCGGCCTGGCCGACCACACGGCTGGGGGCGAGCGCCTGCGCCCGCCCCTCAGCTCAGCCGACCACCTCGAACAGCTCGTTGAGCTGATCGTTCAGTTTGGAGAGCGAGCTGACCGGCTCGTCCCCGATGTACACGGCGTCGAACGCGGGCTTCGACAGCGCCGAGATGTCGGCCGCGTTGGAGGTCACCGGCAGCGGGAACGTGGTGCCGTTCTTGACGTGGTCGGTGAACGCCGACACGTCGAGCCCGCGCTCCTTCTTGTTGTACTCGATGGCCAGCTCCGTCCCGGAGGGCCGGGCGGGGAAGACCACGCCGGACTGGCCGATGATGTTCTGGCACTCCTCACTGGAGAGGAACTTGACCCACTTGGCGGCGTTCTCCGGCTGCTCGGAGAACGTCGTGATGGAGTCGGCGAGCCCGTTGAACATCGAGGCCCGCTTGCCCTTCGGCCCGATCGGGGTGGGCGCGACGCCGATGTTCAGCTTCTTGCCGTCGGCGTCGGTGAGCTTGGTGAACGACGAAATCGTCCACGAGCCGTCCAGGCCCATCGCGGCGATGCCGGCCTGGATCTGCTTGTCGGCGGTGATCGCGTTGGTGCCGCCGATCGCTTCGTAGCTCGCCATGTACCCCTTCTTGGCGAGCCCGAAGTACCACTCCAGGGTCTCGTGGAGCACCGGGTCGTCGAGGTTGAAGCGGGTGCCCCAGGGGTTCTTGTCGGTGGGCTGCCAGCCGACGCTGCCGGTGAAGGCCGACCACTGCGTCTGTCCCCAGTTGTCGCCGCCGGCGCCGTTGGCGGCGAGGCCGTACCTCTTGACCTTGGTCTTGTCGAAGCCGGGCTCGTCGCCGCGCTTGCCGTTGGCGTCGATGGTCAGGTGGGCGATGGTCTTTTCGAACGTGCCGCCGTCGTGCGGGTTCCAGGTCAGCTCGTCGAGCGTCTCCGGGTCGATTCCGGCCTCTTTGAGCGCGTCGGCGTTGTAGAACATCGCGATCGTGTCCCAGTCCTTCGGGGCGCCGTATCGCTTGCCGTCCTTGCCCTTCCACAGCTCGGCCAGGCCCGCCTGGTAGTCGGAGTCCTTGATGTCGCTGGTCGGGCCGAGGTCGTCGAGCGGGCGCAGCACCTCGAGGTCGACGAACTGGGGGAACTTCGTCAGGTGGTCGGTGAAGACGTCGGGGGCGGTGCCGGCGATGAAGCTGGCGGTCAGCTTGGACCAGTAGTCGTCCCAGTTGTACTGCGAGATGTTGATGCGCAGGCCGGGGTTCTGCTTCTCGAAGGCGTCGGCGCACTTCTGGTAGCCCGGCTGCTGCGCGGAGTCCCACAGCCAGTACTCGATGGTGCCGTTCGCCCCGCCGCTCCCGCCGGTGCCGCACGCGGCGGTGGTGGTCAGCAGGAGCGCGGACAGGAGGATTCTTCTGAGCATCACTTGATCCCGCTGAAGCCGATGGAGTTGACGATACGGCGGGCGAAGACGAAGAACAGCAGCAGCATCGGCAGCGCCGCCACCAGCGTGGCCGCCATCAGTCCCGCCCAGTCGGGGCCCGCCTGGGGCTTCTGCGACTTGAACACGCCGAGCGCCACGGTGAGCACGCGCGACTTGTCGGTGTAGCTGACCATGAGCGGCCAGAAGTACTCGTTCCAGGAGGTGATGTACGTGAGGATCGACAGCGTCGAGATGGGCGCGGCCGACATCGGCAGGATGATCCTGAAGAAGATGCGCACCTTCGAGGCGCCCTCCACCATCGCCGCCTCCTCCACCTCCCGGGAGATGCCGAGGAAGAACTGGCGCAGGAAGAACACCGCGAACGGCGTCATCAGCATCGTCGGCAGCGCGATGCCGAGCACGGTGTCGATCAGGCCGAGCTCCTTGATGAGCACGAAGTTCGGCAGCAGCGTGAAGATCGCCGGGACCATGAGGCCGGCCAGGAAAACCGCGAAGATCTGCTCGCGGTAGCGCCAGCGCAGCCGGGCGAAGGCGTAGGCGGCCATCGAGGAGAAGAACACCTGCCCGGCCGTGACCATGGTCGCGACGAGCACCGAGTTGAGCAGGTAGCGCCAGAAGTTGAACGGCTGTCCCGAACCGCCGGCGTCGATGGCCTCCTGCCCGGTCTGCAGGCCGAAGACGCGCTCGAAGCCGCCCCAGGAGAACTGCACGGGCAGCAGGCTGTCGCTGCCCGCGTAGAGGGCGTTGTTGTCGGACAGCGCGGTCCTGAGCACCCAGTAGAACGGGAACAGACTGGCGAAGATCACCAGCACCATGAACGCCCAGGCGAGGATCCTGCCGATGCCGGGCCGGGGCTTCGGCGGCGGCTCGTGACCGGCGGCGGAGGCATCGCTCGGGGCGGGGGCCATGACGGTTGCCATGTCACACTCTTCCTAGGCCAGATCGGAGCTGCCGGCCCGGGTCAGCCGGTACTGAAGGAACGTGATGATCGTCAGGACGATCAGCAGCGCCACGGACATCGCCGAGGCGTAACCGAACTGGAAGCGGCTGAACGCGGCCTCGTAGATGTAGTACTGGAGCACCTTCGAGGAGTTGACCGGGCCGCCCTTGGTCGCGATCGCGATGGTGTCGAACACCTGGAACGAGCCCACGACGCTGATGATCAGCACGACCGCCGTGATGGGCCGCAGCAGCGGCAGCGTGATGCTCCTGAACAGGCGCAGCTCGGAGGCGCCGTCCACGCGGCCGGCCTCGTACACGGTCGCGGGGATCGTCTGCAGGCCCGCGAAGATCAGCAGCGCGGTGTAGCCGACGTGCCGCCAGACGTTGATGAGCGCCACGGTCGGGATGACCCAGGCGGAGTCGGCGAGGAACGCGATCCGGTCGAGCCCGAGCAGCTCGAGGACCGTGTTGCCGATGCCGAGCTGGTAGTCGAGGATCCACAGGAAGATCAGCGCCGCGACCACGTTCGAGACGAGGTACGGCGTCAGCACCAGCCCGCGCAGCCACGTCTTGCGGGTCAGCCGCTGCATCAGCACCGCGATGATCAGCGCCAGGATCGTCTGGATCCCGATGTTGACCACCACGTAGTAGACGGTCACGCCCAGCGCGTTCCAGAAGACCGGGTCCTCGACCATGCGCACGTAGTTGTCCAGCCCGGTCCAGCGGGCGGGCGTGAGCAGGTTGAACTTGGTGAAGCTGAGGTAGATGCCGCGCAGCGTCGGCCAGAGCAGGAAGACCAGGAAGCCGATCAGCGCGGGGAGGATGAACAGGAGCGCCAATCGCGTGTCGTCGCGTGGTCGCTTGGGAGTGCCGGTGGTCGCCAGCTTGGTGGGGGTGGCCATGGTTTCTCCTACGCCGCTCACCGGACGATCGGCGCGGGGCGATCCGTACCCTTCCCGGACATTGAGGGACATCTCCGGTTTGACGCCAAGTGCTTAATGGTTAGCGGAGAGTCTGTTTCCCTATGACATGTCATGTCAAGACTTGCTAACCGCCTGCCATAGGACATTGTGCGGAGAGGCGGGGCGATAGGGATCGCCGATCGCGCGGCCACGCAGGGGTTCGGCACGATCTGCCGTCAACCGCGCCGAAGATCGCGCGCGATCGGTTTCCATCCGCGCCGAGAGCCGCGCGCGATCCCCTGGAAGCCCGCGTCGGGAGCCGCGCGCGATCCCCTGGAGGCCCGCGTCAAGAGCCGTGCGCGATCACCTGGAGGCCACGTCGAAGGCCCGCGCGACGGCTCGGCGCGATCAGCGTTCGGCCGCGTCGAGGGCCGGGACGAGGGGCGCGAGGGAGGCACGGAGCAGGCCGGGCAGCGACCCGGACGGCACGACCAGCCCGGAGGCCGAGGCCGCACCCGGCCGCCCCACCCACCGGTCGATCGCGACCCGCACCGCGGCGGCCACGGCGGCCGCCAGAACGCGCGCGGTGTGCTCGCGATCGTCGTCGTCGCTCCCGGCGTCGTCGCGATCGGCACCACTGTCGCGGGCCGCGTCGGCGGCTTCCCCGCCCTCCCGGCGGGCGGCGAGGCGGGCGGCGATGGCGGCGGCGAGGGGGAGCTCCATCGAGGCGGGAGCGTCGACGAAGGCCTCACGAAGCGCGGGCCGGGTGGTGATCATCAGCAGTGCGGCCGCATGCTCCTCGCCGGGATCGGTGTACTGCTCCACGATCGCGTCGATGACCGCGTCGGCCAGGCGTACGGACGGCGGCCTGGCGGCCACGGCCTCCGCCACGCGGCTCTCGCGCTCGGCGGTGACGGCGGCGACGATCGCCTGCTCGCGGCTGGCGAAGTAGTTGTTGTACGTCCGCGGCGAGACGCCGGCGGCCTCGGCGATGTCGTCCACGCGGACGTTGTCGGGCCCGCGTTCGAGCGCCAGCCGCAGCGCGGCCTCGCGCAGCGCCTTCCGGGTGGCCTGCTTCTTCTGCTCGCGCAACCCCGTACGCCTCGCCATCACGCCCCCACCATGCCAGAAAACTTGCACTCACGCAAACTTGCGCGCACGCAATTTTCGTCCGTACGCTGATGCCCCCTCGAACACGAAAGGACGGCACTATGCGAGCCAAAGGCATCAGCTACGACACCGGCTTCGTCCCCGGCGGGTCGGGCACCGTCGAGCGCTTCGACCTCGACGTGGTCCGGCGCGAGCTGGAGATCATCCGCGACGACCTGCACTGCACCGCCGTCCAGCTCGTCGGCGGCGACCCGGAACGCCTGGAGCGCGCCGCCGCCTGCGCCGCCGAGCTGGGCCTCGAGGTGTGGTTCTCGCCGTACCCGCTGGAGCTGACGGCTGAGGAGATGCTGGCGCTGTTCGCCGACTGCGCCGAGCGGGCGGAGCGGATCCGGCGGTCCGGCGCGGAGGTCGTGTTCGTGGCGGGCAGCGAGCTGACCGTCATGGACCGCGGCTTCCTGCCCGGCGACACCCTGAAGGAACGGCTCGACGCGCTGCTGAACCGCCGCGAGCTCGTCGCCGAGGCGGGCAAGCGGGTCGCCGCGTTCCTCGCCGAGGCCGCGACCGTGGTCCGCGAGCGCTTCGGCGGCAAGGTCACCTACGCCGCGATCCCCTTCGAGCCCGTGGACTGGTCGCTGTTCGACTTCGTCACGATCGAGCTGATCCGCTCGGCCGAGGTCGCCGACCGCTTCCAGGAGGGCGTGCGCGCCCTGGTCGCCCAGGGCAGGCCGGTCGCGATCACCGGGTTCGGCACGGCGACCTGGCGCGGCGCCGCCGACGTGGCGCCCCGCAGCATGGAGATCGTCGAGTACGACGAGGTCACCGGCCTCCCGGTGCGCCTGACCGGTGAGTACGAGCGCGACGAGGAGGGCCAGGCCACCTACCTGCGGGAGCTGCTGGAGATCTTCGAGGCGGAGGGCGTGGACTCGGCGTTCGTGCACACGTTCGCGCTCCCCGCGCTGCCGCACCGACCGGACGGCGACCCGCGCGACGACCTCGACCTGGCCAGCCTCGGCATCGTCAAGGTGTACGCGGACCGGGACGGCGACACCTACCCCGGCCTGCGGTGGGACCCCAAGCCGGCGTTCGCCGCCGTCGCGGCCTGCTACGGAAAGTGAGGCGCCCGATGACGACCTTCCCGTTGGGCGGTGAGACGCCGGTGAACCGGATCGGCTTCGGCGCGATGCGGCTCGCGCTCGGACGCTCGGCGCGCGGTTCCGAGGCGGGCGTCGCCGTGCTGCGCCGCGCCGTGGAGCTGGGCGTGAACCACATCGACACGGCCGGCTTCTACGGCTTCGGCGACCTGCGGGCGCACGAGCTGATCAGGCGGGCGCTGGCGCCGTACCCGGACGATCTGGTGATCGCCACCAAGGTCGGCCCGCTGCTCGGGGCGAACCTCGCCCCGGCCGGCGAGGCACGCGCGGACCAGCTCCGCGGCCTGGTCGAGGACGACCTGCGCCGGCTCGGGGTGGACCGGCTCGACCTGGTCTACCTGCGGGTCGGCGGGCTGGGGCCGGTGGGCGACGAGCCGATCGGCGAGCGGTTCGCGGCCCTGGCGAAGCTGCGGAGTGAGGGGCTGATCCGGCATCTCGGGCTCAGCCACGTCAGCGCGGCCCAGCTCGCCGAGGCCAGGTCGATCGCACCCGTGGCGGCCGTGCAGAACGCGTTCAGCGTCCACGACCAGGGCGACCGCGCGGTGCTCGCGGAGTGCGAGCGGGCGGGGATCGCGTACGTGCCGTACTTCCCGCTGGGCGGCGGGCGTCCGTCGATCGACCAGACTCGCCTGGCGGAGGTCGCGGCGCGGCACGGGGCGACCCCGGCGCAGGTCGCCCTGGCCTGGCTGCTCGCGGTCTCACCGGTGACGCTGCCGATCCCCGGCACCGGCTCGCTCGACCACCTCGCCGAGAACGTGGCCGCCGCCGGCCTCCGGCTCACCTCTGCCGACCTGGCCGCGCTGAGCGCCGCGTCCGAGACATCGGCCTGACTCCCCCGGCCGGGCCACATCCGGGGGTCGAGCCGCCCAGCCGGGTCACCGGCCGCGCACCGAGCCGCCCGGCGGCCGGTCGCGGTCAGCGGGTGGTGAGGCGGAGTTCGGTGCCG
Source organism: Nonomuraea sp. NPDC052634 (assembly GCF_040678535.1). Lineage (NCBI taxonomy): Bacteria > Bacillati > Actinomycetota > Actinomycetes > Streptosporangiales > Streptosporangiaceae > Nonomuraea > Nonomuraea sp. NPDC052634. The sequence continues at coordinate 269,038 of NZ_JBFATY010000010.1, forward strand.
CCGCGCCCCAGGCGCAGCTTCACCTGCCCGGCCGGGGCGTCGGAGTCGATCTCCGGGTAGTCGTCGCTCGCCACGGTGATCCGCAGGCGGTGCCCGGCGGCCAGCCGGTAGTGGACCGGCCAGGTGGTGACGTCCAGCTCGTACGTCCTGCCCGGCCGGACGGGGACGGCCCGCTCGTGGCCGAAGCGGTGGCTCGCCTTGAGCCAGCCCTGCGTGATGCGGGTGGCGGTGCCGTCGGGTGCGACGTCCTCGGCGATGACGGCGATGTTGCCGTCGGCGGCGGTGAACGCGGCCTTGACCCTGGCCGTGATGTCCCCGGCCAGCACCAGGTCACGCTGGTAGGGCTCGGTCTGGAAGGTGAGCCGCTCACCGGCGGTCCCCGGCCCCGGGTCGGTGTTGACGGTGAACGTCCTGGTGGCCTGGGCGCCGGGGCGGGCGGTGATGGTGCCGTCGGCGTTCAGACCGAGCCTGCGCGTGCGGGCGCCGGGCGGCGGCCAGCTGCGGAATTGCCTCCAGCCCGCCCCTTCCATCTCGTACGACGTCACCTTGGCGGCGGGCAGCGGCGCGTCGTCGCGACCGGCGAGCCAGCGGTCCCACCAGGCGAGGTAGGCGCCGTTGCCGATGGCGGCGGGCTGACCGGCGGGCCAGCCGTGCTCCCAAGGCCCGGCCACCAGCCACACGTTGCCCGGCCTGGCCAGGAAGTTCTCCACCATGCCCGCCCGGTACCTGTCCCGCCAGCCGGCGATCTCCAGGGTGGGCACGTCGAGGTTCTCCCAGCGGGCCTTGACGCTGCGCTCGCGCCAGTAGTCGTCGTAGAGCGGATGCCGGGCGTAGGTGGTGAGGGTGTCGGGGGCCACCTGCCGCTGCCAGTCGCGGATCCTGGCGGAGTAGATGCCGCCGCGGTAGATGGTGTTCTCGTACCAGTCGCTGATGCCGTCCACGGGGATGATCGCGGCCAGGTGCGGCGGCTTGTTGACGGCGACGAGCAGCGTGGAGTGGCCGCCGTAGCTGAGGCCCATCTGCCCGACCTTGCCGGTGGACCAGGGCCGCGTGCCGAGCCACTCGATGAGGTCGTAGTTGTCGTGCTGCTCCTGCGCGCTGAACGGGTCGAGGCGTCCTGGCGAGTCACCGGAACCGCGGGCGTTGCAGACGGCGGCGACGTAGCCGCGGGTGACGTAGTAGGCGGCGGCCTTGCCGAGGTTCGCGAGGTCGTCGTACGCGGTGTAGTCGTAGACGATCACGGGGAAGCGGCCGCCCGCGTCGGGCCGGTGCAGGTCGCAGGCCAGGTGGCCGCCGTCGCGCAGGGGGACGGAGACGCGTTCGGTGCGGACGGCGTAGGTGGCGGGACGGTCGTAGGAGAAGAAGGGGTCGGCGGGGGTTTCGCCGCCTGTCGCGGCGGAGGCCGGGGCGTGGGCGGTGAGCGGGAGCGTCAGGGCGGCGGTCAGTGCGGCGGCGAGGACGCGCGCGGGCGACATGGGGCGGGGACTCCTCACAGTGAGATGGCGGTGGTGGCGAGCGCGACCACGGTCATGACGGCCGTGGTGGCGAACGCCCAGCCGAAGATGAAGCGCTGGTGCTGGCCGAGTTGCACGCCGCTCATGCCGACGAGGATGAACGTGGCGGCGGTGAGCGGGCTCAGGGGGAAGCCGGTGGTCATCTGGCCGAGGATGGCCGCCCTGGCGATCTCGGCGGAGTCGATGCCGAAGCCGCTCGCGGTCTGCGCCAGGACGGGCAGCACGCCGAAGTAGTACGCGTCGGGGGTGAAGACGAGGCTGAGCGGCATGCCGGTGAGCGCCACGAGCACCGGCAGGTGCCCGCCGAAGGACTCGGGGATGAGGCCGACGAACGCCGTCGCCATCTCGTCGATCATCTTGGTGCCGGTCAGCACGCCGGTGAACACGCCCGCGGCGAAGATCATGGTGGTGACGAGGACGACGCTCTTGCCGTGCCGTTCGAGCAGCTCCTGCTGCTTGTCCCAGGTGGGCAGGTTGACCACGGCGGCGATGGTGAAGCCGAGCACGAACAGCACCGGCAGCGGCATCACCTGCAGCACCAGGCACACCAGCAGGGCGAGGGTCAGCACCAGGTTGAACGCGGTCAGCAGCCGCCCCTTGCGGGCCGGGGCGAGCGGGGTGCCGGGACCGTCACCCACGGCCCGCGCCTCTGCGGGGCCGGCCTGCGCATCCGCGGGCAGCGCGACGGTCCCGAGGCGGCGGCGCTCGCGCAGCCCGATCAGGAACGACGCCACCAGCACCCACGCGATCCCGGCCCCCATCGCGGGCAGCACGGGCGTGAACACCTGCGAGCCGTCGAGCTTCAGCACCGCCATCGCGCGGGCCGTCGGACCGCCCCACGGCACCATGTTCATGACGCCCGCGCCCAGGCAGACCACACCGGTGAGCACGAGCGGGCTCATGCCGAGCCGCCGGTAGACGGGCAGCAGCGCCGAGACGGTGATGAGGAACGTGGAGGCGCCGTCGCCGTCGAGCGCCACGCACATCGTGATGACGGCGGTGCCGACCGCGATGCGCAGCGGATCGTCCTTGGCCAGGCGCAGGATGCCGCGGATCAGCGGGTCGAACAGGCCGGTGTCGATCATGAGGCTGAAGTACAGGACCGCGAAGGCGATCATGATGCCGGTGGGCGCCACCTTGCCGAGGCCTTCGAGGATCATCGGGCCCAGGTCGGACGCGAACCCGCCGATCAGCGCCGCCGCCACCGGCACGAGCACCAGGGCGGTGAGGACCGAGATGCGCTTGGTCATGGTGAGCGCCAGGAACAGGCCGATGGTGAGAAAACCCAGGAGCGCGATCATCGGGGTCCTTTCCGGGTCCGGGAGGTTACGGGCAAGTGTCCGAGCACCCCGCGTTTCGCGTCCACCATCAAAACTGGATTTATCCATGCAGCATGCGCAAGAGTTGCGGGCGTGGATGCCACTCTGCGGCAGCTCGCCGCGTACGTCGCCGTCGCCAAGTCGGCCGGGTTCACCGCCGCCGCCGCGCAGCTTCACCTCTCGCAGTCCACGCTGAGCCGGGCCGTCGCCGACCTCGAACGCGTGCTGGGCGTCCGGCTCCTGGAGCGCGACACCAGGAACGTGCAGCTCACCGCCGCCGGGGTGGAGACGCTGCGGGTGGCCGAGCAGATCGTGGACGCCCACCGCTCCGGCATGAAGGAGCTGCGGCGGTACCTGCTCGGCGAGTCGGGCGTGGTGGCCATGGCCACGCTGCCGTCCGTGGCCGCCGTGCTGCTGCCCGGCCTGATCTCCGCGTTCCGGCGGCAGCGGCCCGAGGTGAGCGTGCGGATCATGGACGGGCTTGAGCGGGCCGTGCTCGGCCGGGTGCTCTCCGGGGACGCCGACTTCGCGGTGACCACCGTGGGGGCCGCATCCGACCGGCTCGAACACCGTCCGCTGATCCGCGACCGGTTCCGCGCCGTCCTGCCCGAGGGTCATCCGCTGGCCGAACGTGACGAGCTGACCTGGGAGGACCTGGCCGCCGAGCCGTTCCTCGCGGTGGGGCCGGAGTCCAGCGTCCGGCGGCTCACCGACGCGGCGTTCGCGCAGGCGGGGGCCGGGGCGGCGCCGGCGGCCGAGGCGAGCAACGTGGCCACGGTGGGCGGCCTGGTCGCGGCCGGGCTGGGCGTGTCGGCGCTGCCCGCGCTGGTGCTGCCGCTGCTCGGGCCCGGCCGGGTGGTGCACAGGGAGCTGGTCGCGCCCGTGGTCGAGCGGCGGCTGGACGTCGTGGTCCGGGCCCGCCGTACGCTGCCGCCCGCCGCCGCGGCCTTCCTCGACCTGCTGGAGGAGGCGCGCGCCGAGGGCCGCGACGTCCCGCCCGGCGCCTCCTGGATCACCCGCTGACCCGCCCCACCGCACCGGCGGGCCGGATCACCCGCAGACCCGTCTCACCGCACCGGCGTCTCCTGGATCACCCGCTGTCCGCCCCACCCTGCCTGCAGGCACACAGCTACCTATGCGATATGCGCATAAATTTATCGAAATTTCGTGCTGGACCTGCATTTCTCCGAATGGGCACCATGAAGCCAGCCGTACCGGACGAAGGAGCTCATGCGTGGCCTCTGAACAGCGCGGGCAACTGCGTGGACTGAAGGTGGTGGAGTTCGCTCACGTGGTCGCCGGGCCGCTGGCCGGGTCCATGCTGGCCGACCAGGGGGCGGACGTCGTCCACGTCGAGCCGCCGGGCGGCGGCGACGCCGCCCGCGCCATGGGCCCCACCAAGGACGGCGTGCCGCTGTGGTTCAAGGTCGCCGGGCGCAACAAGCGTTCCGTGACCCTGGACCTGCACGATCCGGACGGCCGGCGGGTCGCGCACCGGCTCGTCGCCTGGGCCGACGTGGTGATCGTGACGCTGCGCGCGTCCCGGCTGCGGGCCTGGGAGCTGGACTGGGAGGCCGTGCACCGGATCAACCCGAAGGCGGTGCTGCTGCAGATCTCCGGGTTCGGCGCGACGTCGTCGAAGGCGGACGCGCCCGGCTTCGGCAAGGTCGGCGAGGCGCGCAGCGGCGTCGTGCACCTGACCGGGTTCCCGGACGGACCTCCGGTGCACACCGGGTTCTCCCACGGCGACGCGGTGACGGGGTTGATGGGCGCGTACGCGGTGCTCGCCGCCCTGCACCGGCGCGCCGGCGACCCGGACTTCGACGGCGAGTGGATCGACCTCGCGCTGTTCGAGCCGCTGTTCCGGCTGGTCGAGTGGCAGGTCATCGCCCATGACCAGCTCGGCGTGGTGCCCGGCAGGTCGGGCAACCAGCTCGCGGTGGCGCCTGCGGCGGTCATCAACACGTACCTGTCGGGCGACGGCGACTGGATCACCGTGACGTCGGCGACGCGCCGCTCGGTGCTGAACGTCGTACGCCTGCTCGGCCTGCCCGAGGACGAGTACGCCACCACCGAGCAGCAGCTCGCCGGCCGGGAACGGCTGGATCGCGAGCTGCGGTCGTGGGTGGCCGCGCGCGGCACCGAGGAGTGCCTGCGGGCGTTCGCCGAGGCCGAGGTGGTCGCCTCGCGGGTGTTCACGGTCGCGGACATCGCCGCCGACCCCGTCTACGCCGAACGCGGCGACATCGTCACCGTGGACGACCCCGACCTGGGCCCCGTCCGCATGCAGGCGGCGCTGCCGCACTTCCACCGCGAGCCGGGGAACGTCTGGCGCACCGGCCCGGCGCTCGGGCAGGACAACGACCTCGTCTACCGCGAATGGCTCGGCCTCGACGGCCGGGAGATCGACGACCTGGAGAAGCGCGGTGTCATCTGACCGTCCCAAGCTGCGCTCGCTGCTCTTCGTGCCGGGGAACAAGGTCGAGTGGCTGGCCAAGGCGGAGGCAGCCGGAGCCGACGCCGCCGTGCTCGACCTCGAAGACGCCGTCCCCGAGAGCGGGAAGGCGGCGGCCAGGGAGCGGGTGGCCGAGGCCGTCGCGAACGCCTCGGGCACGATGGCGATCTTCGTGCGGATCAACCCGCTCGACCGCTGGGCGGCCGCCGAGGACCTGCGCGCCGTCGCCCGCCCCGGCCTGGCGGGCGTGCTGCTGCCCAAGACCCGCGGTCCTGAGGACGTGGTGCTCGCCGACCGCATGCTGACCTGGTGCGAGCGCGAGCACGGCATGCCCGAGGGGCGGGTCGCGCTGGTACCGCTGCTGGAGAGCGCCGCCGCGCTGCGCGGGGCGTACGAGATCGGGCGGGCCGCGCCGCGCGTCGCCTACCTGGGCGCGGTCACCGGCAAGGGCGGCGACGTGGAACGCGCGGTCGGCTACCGGTGGAGCCCGTCGGGGACCGAGACCCTGGAGCTGCGCTCGCGCGTGCTGCTCGATGTGCGGGCGGCCGGGGTGCCGTGCCCGGTCGCCGGGCTGTGGACCGCGATCGGCGACCTCGACGGGCTGCGCGCCTTCGCCGAGCAGAACCGCTCGCTCGGGTACGAGGGCATGCTGGCCATCCACCCCTCGCACGTACCGGTGATCAACGAGGTCTTCTCCCCCGGCCCCGAGGAGCTGGACCGCTACGCCCGGCTGGTCGCCGCCGTGGAGGCGGCGCAGGCGCGCGGCGCGGGCGCGATCGTGTTCGAGGGCGAGATGGTGGACGAGGCGATGGCCGCCCGCGCCCGCGCCGCGCTGCGCGACCACGCTCCCCCGCGGTAGCCGGGGTCTCACCGATCCGCGGCTGACCGGCGGCGGTCAGTGGGAGAGCGCGCCGGGCGCGTCGTCGTCCACCAGGAAGCCGCCGGACTGATGCCGCCACAGGCGGGCGTACGCGCCGTCGGCCTCCAGCAGCTCGGCGTGGGTGCCCTGTTCGACGATGGCGCCCTTGTTGAGCACGACCAGGCGGTCCATGCGGACGACCGTGCTGAGCCGGTGCGCGACCACGACCGCGGTGCGGTCCTGCATGAGCCGCCACAGCGCGTCCTGGACGAGGATCTCGCTCTCGGAGTCGAGCGCGCTGGTGGCCTCGTCGAGCAGCAGGATCGGCGCGTCGCGCAGGATGGCGCGGGCCAGCGCGATGCGCTGCCGCTGGCCGCCGGAGAGCTTGACGCCGCGCTCGCCGACCAGCGTGTCGAGGCCGTCGGGCAGCGAGTCGGCGAACTCCATGACGTGCGCCGCCTCGGCCGCGGCCTTGATCTCGGCGTCGGTGGCGCCCGGCCGGGCGAAGGCGATGTTGTCGCGTACGGTGCGGTGGAACATGGCGGGCTCCTGCGGCACGTACGCGATGAGGCTGCGCAGGTCGGCCTGGCGCAGCCGGGAGATGTCCTGGCCGCCGATGAGGATGCGGCCTGAGTCGATGTCCATGAGGCGCAGCAGCAGCCGGGTGAGCGTGGTCTTGCCGCCGCCCGACTGCCCGACCAGCCCGATCTTGGCGCCGGCGGGGATGTCGAGGTCGAGGTCCTCGAACAGCGGGCTGCCGCTCTTGTACGAGAACGTCACCCGCTCGAAGCGCACCGAGGCGTCGGCGGGACGCAGCGGCAGCGGGTCGGGCGGGTCGATCACCTTGGGCGGCGTGAGCAGCAGCTCGGTGAACTGCGCCGCCTCGGTGATGATGCTCTCCATGCGCCGGTAGATCTGGTTGAACTCGAACATGATGCCGATGGCGTTCGTGTAGTACGTGAACGTCACCACGATCGCCTCGACGCCCAGCCCGCCCCGCAGTCCCACGGCCAGCAGCAGGCCGAGCGAGCTGCCGAGGACCGACAGCGGGGACACGACGGTGTCCACCCGCAGGTTGCCGTAGTCCCACGAGCGGAGCGTGAGCCGCTGCTGCTCGGCGAGCTTGACGCGGTGCTCGGCGGCCTCGCGGCGCTCGGCGGCGAAGGCGCGTACGGTGTCCATGTTGGACAGCACGTCGGCGACGTGGCCCGACACGTGCACGCGTGCGGCCTCGCGCGCGTCCACCAGCTTCTGGCGGCGGCGGATGAGCGGCGCGACGATCACCCCGGTGACGATCAGCAGGCCGATGAGCACGACCACCAGCAGCGGGTGATACTGCCACAGCACCACGGAGGCGAAGGCCAGCGGGACGAGCTTGGCCATGACGGAGAACGTCAGCGTGTCGACGAACTCCTCGAACCTGTTCGCGAAGCCGAGCACCCGTTTGGTCAGCGCGCCCGCGAAGTTGTCGTGGAAGAACGCGGCGTCCTTGGCCAGCAGCTCGTCCATGCCGATGATGGCCAGCCGTTCGACGCCGCGCGAGTCGGTGCGGTTCATGAAGTGCAGGCCAAGCCGCCACAGCGTCTCGCCGGCCAGCAGCAGGCCGCCGAAGCCGAGCACGTACGGCAGCAGCGCGGGCAGCGTGCCGTCGCCGTCGCCCGCCAGATGGCCGACGAGCCCGGCCACGGCGAGCGGCGCGAGGTAGTACAGGCAGATGTTGCCCAGCGCGGGCAGCAGCAGCGTGGGCACCGCGATCGGCCAGAGCCGGCGCATCTCGCCGGCGTAGTAACGCAGCGCTAGCCCGATCGCCGATTTCCTTACGGAGGGATCTTCCGCGGTCTCCGGCACAGTCATCCGCCCTCCCCCGATCGCCGACGCAGACCTCGATATGGTGCCGTCCGCCGCCCGTCCAGGCGACCGATTTTTTCCCGGCCTTTCAGGCGTATCGCCAGGTCGGCGCGTAAGTGACGCGGATCACCGCCACCAAAGCCTGTCTTTCCGTCACATATCTCGGCGCTATGCCGTCTCCACGGTGTAACCACCTCGGAGGGGAGGCCCGTATGCGTTCATCGCCGGTCAGCCGCTCGGTCCAGCTCTCGCACTGGTCGTTCATGTTCGCCGAGATCGCCCTGTGGTCGTTCGTCGTCCTTGCCGTGACCGGGGCCGTGCTGATGGTGTTCTACGACCCCGCCATGACCCAGGTCACCTATGACGGCTCGTACGGGCCGCTGCGCGGGGTCCTGGTCAGCCGGGCGTTCGACTCGGCCATGCAGCTGAGCCTGGAGGTGCGCGGTGGCCTGCTCATCCGCCAGATGCACCACTGGGCGGCGCTGGTGTTCGTGGCGGCGGTCGTGCTCCACCTGCTGCGCATGTTCCTCACCGGCGCGTTCCGCCGGCCGCGCACGCGGCAGTGGCTGATCTGGGTGGCGCTGCTGGGGCTCGGCATGTTCGCGGGCGAGACCGGCAACGCGCTGCCCGACGACATGCTGTCGGGCGGCAGCCTGTGGCTGATGGTCTCGGTCCTGCAGTCGGTGCCGGTGGTGGGGACGTGGCTGGCGTCCCTGCTGTTCGGCTCCGGCTTCCCCGGCGAGCAGGTCGTCCCGGTCCTGTACGGCGGGCACCTGCTGCTGTCGCTCGTCATCGGCGCGCTGCTGATCGCCCGCGAGCTGATGCTGCGCAGGAACGGCCACACGCGCTTCGTCGCCGCGCTGCCGGTGCGCCGCGGCGGCCGCCCGCTGATGGCCGCCGCCACGGCCGGCATGCTCGTCATCCTGGGGTTCGGCTTCCAGATCGCCCCCATCTGGCTGTACGGCCCGGCCAGGCCGACGCAGATCTCGGCGGGCGCGGTGCCCGACTGGTACATGGGGTTCCTCGACGGCGCGCTGCGGATCATGCCGGGCTGGGAGCTGACCGTCGGCGGCTACACGCTCAGCCTCGCGGTGCTGGTACCGACCGTGATGGTGCCGGGCGCGTTCTTCGGCGCGCTGGCCGCGTACCCGATGATCGAGCGCATCGTCGCGGCGCGGCGAGGACGGCCGCTGCCCCCGCCCGGCCTGCTCGACCGGCCGCGCGAGAAGCCCGTCAAGACCGCGCTCGCCGTCGCCGGCATCACCTTCTACGGCCTGCTGTGGGCGGCGGCGGCCAACGACCAGCTCGCGCACCACTTCCACCTGACCGTCGAGGCGGTGACGATCTTCTTCAGGTACGCGGTGTTCCTCGGCCCCGTCGTCGCCTTCGTCGTCACCCGGTGGATCTGCCTGGCGCTGCGGCAGGCGGAGGAGGAGGCCGCCGAGCACGGCGTGGAGAGCGGCGTCATCGTCCGCTCCCCCGACGGCGGCTTCCACGAGCGGCTCGAGCCGGCCCGCCACGCGCCGCGGCTGCCGTCGGCGCGCTGACCCCGATGCTCAGACCAGCGGATTGACGCCGGGACCCGCCACTGTGATGGGGGCGCGCGGGAGGGACTCCCGCTGCGCCTCCTGCGGGCCGACGACGGCGTTGAGCCCGCCGTCCACGATCTGCGCCACCGCGTCTCCGGAGACGAACGGGTCGCTCGTCTGCCCCTCGACTCTGATCAGCATCCTGGTACGGGTGCAGAACAGGCTGGCCTCGCTCTCCCGCGAACCGCTGACGGCCGCCTCCATGGGCCCGGAGAAGCCCTGCTGCCGGGCCGGATGGCCCTGGTTGGCGGTGAGGTCGAGGTCGAGGGTCCAGTCGGAGCCGGACAGCCCGCAATGGCCTTCGGAGTTGACCCAGGCGATCATGTCGTAGGAGCCGACCTTGATCTGCGCCAGCGGGTGCTCGGCCTGCTCGGGCAGCTCTCCGTGTTCGGTCAATCCTCGCAACGTCATCAGCGGCCACTGGGCCGGGTCTTTCAGCAGCGGGTCGGTGACCGGCGCGGAACAGGAGACGATGACCGGCGACACCAGGATCCCGGCCACCCAACGCGCCAGACGATTGGTCACTCTCATCTTCCTTCTGGGGTGACGCAGATCGATCATGATCCATCGGACAACTTATCCCAATGTCACCACCACTTCGGCCATCGACCTGGAGCGCCAACCAGGCCGCAGACCGCCTTGTACGCGCATATCAGCAGGTCACACGGGGTCACGAGGATCCTCGCCCGTTCCCCGTCACCGGCGACCGGGCCGAGGTCTCGATCCGGCTCAGCCCTCCACGCTGCGGCCCTCCAGGCGGCTGATCGAGACCGTGCCTCTGGTGGCGCGCAGGCCGAAGCCGTAGCGGTAGCTCCGCCTCTCCTCGTCGGTGGTGAGCAGGCCGTTGATGGGCGCGGTGTGCAGCCGCTGGAACCTGCCCTGGTGCTCGGCGTACGCGGTGATCGTCGCCTCCGACAGCACCAGCGCCAGGCGCTCGCCCGGGCTGAAGCGGTGCGGGATCTGCACGGGCACGTCGGTGCGGAGCTCGCCGTCCACCCGCACGTCGAAGCCGGTGGTGCCGCGGCTGTTGTTGTACCAGGCGGTGATGTAGTCGTCGGCGTCCTTGATCCAGCCGACGAAGACGCTGTCCTCCTCCGCGCCGGTGGCGGCGAACGAGCCGAACGTCACCGTCACCACCGCCTGGCCGGAGGAGAGCACGGGCCCGGCCATGAGCCCGAAGTACGGGCTGTCGCCGGTGCCGGTGCAGGCCCCGCCGCCCGCCGAGGTGCGCGGCAGCACCTCGTTGTCGGGAAACGGCCGGTAGGCGGTGTAGCGGCCCGTGGTGTCGGCGGTGAACGCGTCGGCGACGTCGATGTGCTCGTACGCCTCCACGTCGAGGGTCGGGCCCGGCACCAGGTGGACGGCCGCGGCCTTCGTATCGAACCACGAAGGAGCCACCAGCACACCCGCCGTCACCAGCAGCGCCGCCGCGACCGCCGCCGCACCGGCCCACTTGCCCGACAGACGCCTGCGGCGCGTGGGCTCGGTCGGCAGGTCGACCAGCGTGCCCGGCCCCGATGCCCCGGCCGCCGGTCGTTCGCCGCCGGTGAGGTCGCGCAGCAGCAGGCCGGCGGACGGGCGCGCGGCAGGATCCTTGGCCAGACAGGCCGCCACCAGCCCGCGCAGCGGCTCGGGCACCCCCGTCAGGTCGGGCTCGCCGTGCAGCACGGCGTGCAGCGTCGCGGGCACCGTCGAGGCGCGGAACGGCGCGCGTCCGGTCGCGGCGAACACCATCGTCCCGGCCTACGAGAACATGTCGGACGCCGGCGTGAGCCGCTGGTCGGAGAGCTGCTCGGGCGACATGTACGACGGCGTGCCCACCACCAGGCCGCTGCTGGTGCGGGCATCGAGCGCCCTGGCGATGCCGAAGTCGATGAGGACGGGCCCCTCGGGGCCGAGGATCACGTTGCCCGGCTTGACGTCGCGGTGGACGATGCCGGCCGCGTGGATCGAGGCCAGCGCGGTGAGCGTGGCGACCGCCAGCCGTTCCAGACCGCTGCCGGTGCGCGGGCCGTCGCGCTTGACCAGCTCGTCGAGCGACGGCCCCGGCACGTACTCGCTGACGATGTACGGCTGCTCGCCCGCCAGCCCCGTGCCGAGCACCTTGGCCGTGCAGAACGGGGCGACCCGCCCGGCGACCTCGGCCTCGCGCAGGAACCTGCGGCGCGTCTCCGGGTCGGCGGCGAGCGAGGCGTGCAGCACCTTGATGGCCACCCGCGCCCCGCCCGGCGACTCCGCCAGGTAGACCGTGCCCTGGCCGCCCTCGCCCAGCCGGTCGAGAACGCGATGATCACCCAGCTTCGGGTGGTCGGGAGCACGATGGGCGGTCACGGCGGTCCCCCGTCAGATCCGGCGATCTCCTACGCGATCAGCGTAGTGCCACCGGAGGCGCGCACGACGCCCACCCACCGGAGTCGATCCAGGGGCGGACGGCGTACGTCATCGCACGGGCGAGACCGGAGTCCACTGCCGCACCTCCCGCCACCAGGAGACAGGACCCGCCCCCACCTCCCGCCACCGACGGGACAACACCAGGACCCCCACCTCCTGCCACCGACGGGGCAGGAAACGGGAACGGCCACCGACGGAAGCAGAAGCGGAAGCGGAAATGGAAGTGGAAGTGGAAGTGGAAGCGCGGGCGGAGGGGCGGTCAGCGGCCGGTCGTGAGAACCATGCGGTAGCGGGCCTGGCCGGACATCATGCGGTCGTAGGCCGCGGCGACGTCCTCGAGCGGCCGGGTCTCGGTGAGCGCCCGCACGCCGGTCAGCGCGGCGAACCGCATCGTCTCCTCGACCTCGCTCGCCGTGCCCGACGGGTGGCCGTGCACGGTCCTGCTGGCCGAGATGAGCTGGAACGGGCTGACCTGGATGGGCTCGGGCGTCGCACCGAGCACGATCAGCTCACCGCCGTTGCCGAGCCCGTCGATGGCCGCGGTCATCGCCTCGGAGCTGGCGGCGGTGGCGAGCACGACCTTCGCGCCGCCGAGCGCCTGGAGCCGCCCGGCCACGTCACCGGCGTTGGAGTCGATGTAGTGGTGGGCGCCGAGCTGCTTGGCGGTGTCGGCCTTGTCCGCGCCGCGCGCGACGGCGACCGTCTCGAAGCCGAGCTTGTTGGCGAACTGCACGCCCAGGTGGCCGAGCCCGCCGATGCCGAGGACGGCGACCAGGTCGCCGGGCCGCGCGGCGCTGCGCCGCAGCGAGTTGAACGTGGTGACGCCCGCACAGCCCATGGGCGCGGCCTCGACGGCGCTCAGCTGGTCGGGGATGCGGGCCAGCGCGGAGGCGGGCACGGTGGTGTACTCGGCGTAGCCGCCGGGGTAGGCCCAGCCGGGCACCTGCATGCGGGTGCAGTGGATGAAGTCGCCGGCGCGGCAGGATCTGCAGGTGCCGCAGTTGCCGCCGAACCAGCCGATCGCCACGCGGTCACCGGCGTTCCAGTCCTCGACGCCGTCGCCGACCGCGTCGATGCGCCCGGCGATCTCATGGCCGGTGACCAGCGGGAACGACACGTTCGGGAAACCCGCGTTGACGAAGCCGGAGTCGGACCGGCACACCCCGCACGCCTCGACGGCGACGCGGACGTGCCCGGGCTGCGGCTCGGCCAGCTCGCGCTCGACGATGCTGAACGGGCCGCCGGCGGTGCCGACCTGGGCGGCGCGGTAGGTGCGCGGGCCGGAAGTGGTGGACATCATGGACATCGAGTACCCCTCAGGTGGAGAACGAACGTGAACCGGACCGGCTTTGCGGCCCACGTCAAGCACACCACCGGAAACCCTGCGGAAAGGGGGCCTGAGCAGGCCCTGCGCGGGCAGGTATTGCGGAGACAGGTACTGGCAGGGCCACTTACGCGCGGCCCGGCCGCCCGAGATCACGCGACACTGAGGACATGGACCGCAAGAGCGAACTCGCCGGCTTTCTCCGTTCCCGGCGCGCCCGCCTCAGCCCCGACGGGACGGGCCTGCCCGAGGACGGCCGGGCACGCCGGGTGCCGGGGCTGCGCCGCGACGAGGTGGCCAGGCTGGCCGGCGTCAGCACCGAGTACTACACCCGCCTGGAGCAGGGCCGCGCCGGGTCGCCGTCCCCCGAGGTGATCGAGTCGCTCTCCCGGGCGCTGCAGCTCGATCCCGCCGAGCACGAGCACCTGCTCGACCTGCTCGCCCGGCCCACGCCGGCGCGGCGGGCCCCGGTGGCTCCGCAGCGGGTCAGGCCGGGGCTGCACCTGACCTTGCAGACGCTGGAACACGTGCCGGCGTTCATCGTCGGGCGGCGTACGGACGTCCTCGCCGCCAACTTCCTGGCCCGGCAGGTGCTGACCGACTTCGACGCCCTGCCCGCGACGCAGCGCAACCTCGCCCGCTACTACCTCCTCGACCCCGCCGCCCGCGAGCGGGTGGGCGACTGGGAGCGGGTCGCGTCGGAGACCGTGGCGATGCTCCGGCTGGAGGCCGGCCGCTACCCCAACGACCGGCGCCTCGCCGACCTGGTCGGTGAGCTGACGCTGCGCTCGCCCGAGTTCACGACCTGGTGGAACGACCATCGGGTGCTGCGCCGTACCCACGGCACCAAGGTCTACTATCACCCTGAGGTGGGCGAGCTGCACTTCTCGTACGAGAGCTTCCTGCCGCCCGGTGACACCGACCAGATGCTGTGCGTCTACAACGTCGAGCCCGGCTCCCCCACCGCCGACGCGCTGCGGCTGCTGAGCAGCTGGGCCGCACCCGGGCGGGCGCACTCCGAGACCACCGGCTGACCGCGCCGTGCTGATCGGCGACATTCGCGACCGCACCCGAGCCACGTCCGGTGGCGAAGAACACCACGATCGCCTGGACGAGAGCTTCACCCGCCGCCGCATGCGCCGCCGCCTCTCCCACGAAGACGCCGACCACATCCTCGCCCTCGTCCCCGAACCGGATCTGCTGCATGAGCTGCCACGCCTGTTCGCCCAGGACCTGAACGAGGCCACCGCCGACCACGCCCGGATCGTGCTCCTCTTCGACACCCACGAAGCGTTCTACGGCGAAGCCATCGGTGACGCCGACAGCCTCATCCACGCCGACAAGCTCATGCGCGACGAATGGCTGCGCTGCCTGCTCGGCCACCTCGACCTCGGCGCCCGGATCATCGCCTTCGCGGCCGGCCGCATCCACCCGCCATGGCCCAACGCCCCGTCTACCCCAGCCCTGACCAGTACATCGACCACCGCCTCGTCGGCCACCTCACCACAGCTGACGCCACCCAGTACCTCGCTCTCGCCGGCATCACCGACTCAGCAACCCGCGAGGCACTGATCAGCCCAATTGCCGAGGCCGAGGTGGGCGCGGGCGACCCGGTACAGGCAGCGGCCTTTGTCCTCGTCGCTGTCGATGCGCAGGTCGCTGAGGAGGGTGGCCAGGGCACGGCAGCGGTCGAAGCGGCCGGTGGCCAGGCTGCGGTCCATCAGCGCGACCCAGGCCGCGACTCCTTCGCTGGAGTCGAGGTGGCTGGGGTGGTAGGCGGCCTCTAGCTCGGCGGTGAACTCCTCGCGCTCGCCGTAGTGCCGGGCCAGGACCTCGTGGGCTTTGCGGATTTCGTCCGGGCGGACGCGTTGCAGGGAGCGCCGCAGGATGGAGTGCATCGTGTACGCGCCGGTGCCGCAACCTGCGCATCGTCGACGAGGTCCGGGCCTGCCCGCCGAGATCGACGCCACGCCCGCACAGGTCGCCTTGGCCTGGCTGCTCGCCCAGGGTGACGACTCGCGCCCATCCCCGGCACCGAGCTTGTCTCCGGACTGGCGGAGAACACCGCCGCCGGCCACGTCGCCCGCCTGAACGACCTCCCTCCGGCCTCCGGCGAGCGCTACGACGCGGACGACATGGCCGCCATCGACCGCTGATCGAAGCTTGTCGCTGATGTGCCGGTCGTTGGCGTTGTACGCGCCCGGGTGCTCAGGCGGGCCGGCCTGGGGCCTTCCGCCCGCAAGCCGCGCGAGGTCCTCGACGCCGCCGGCTGACGCTCGCATCCCCGTCGCTGCCCCGCCCTTCTGCCCCGGCCGGGCGGGAGTGCGGAAGGATCAGTGAGTGGCGGCGCTGTCGAGTCGGGACGTCGTGGCCACGGTGGGCCGGGTTGTGGCCAGGAGGGCGGCGCCTCATTGAACTGATCATGTACTCGCCGCGGCAGCGGCCCAGTGGCCGCCATCAGCAGATGCGGCTCGATCAAGGCCCATTCGGCATCGGTCTTATCAAAGCGCGCCGCATCCGAGTTCTACAAGCCATGGCCAGGACCGCCTCCGGCCATCACCAAGATCCACACCTCAAACAGCCCCTAAATCCGGTCCAACAATCTGCGGATGGCCGAAATCAAGAGATCCCTCGCCGCAAAGACCTGGCGATCGACCTCCCCATCCCAGATCACCGCCCGAGTGGTGCAGTGCTCACCGATTGAACCGAAGAATGGGGTGGAGCACACCGCCACATGGGCTCTGACATGGCGGCCGAAGCCCACGGTCTAACAACAACACACAGCCGGAAACCCTTCACCGCACACACAGAGGAAATCTGCAAGAGGGTCGATTGAGTGAACGCTGGTTGCCTCTGATACGTGATGCCGGCCTCTTCTACGAAGAAGACGGCAAGGCTGCCTCCTCGCCCGCCATGACTTCTGCGCCGTTTGCCGGTGCGCTCCGGACACCCCGGCTCTGTGATGGTGCATCGCATTTTGCAGGACCACAGGCACTGCTGGGTCGCGTGTGAAGACTCGCCCTCATCGGCGTGAACGGTTCCGCGGTCGAGTGCACGGGAAGCATGACCCGAGCCGGGACACCCTCGAGTGCTTTTGGCGGGCCGGCCACAGTTCTCTCGATCACGGCTGAGAAACAGAAGCACAGACTCTGTATAATCATTCGACGGCAATGTCCCAGGGCACCGGCTCGACGTCCGCGACCAAGCCGTCTCCGCACTCTCTAGCAATTTCAAGCGTACAACGCTCCTGCCCCACCACCCTTCACCTCGGATACGCGAAAGAAGAGTAATGGCCCAGCTGCTGGAACGCATCGAAGATGAAATCAAAGTAGACGCATATCAATTTATGCTGGTCGACCGCGACGGCGCCGCCAATAGACCCTCTGACGCGCTGACAATTGAAGACCTGGGCCATCGGCTGCGAGATGAAAAAGTCTGGTTCGTCACGACGGCCAACCTAGCGATGATAAAAAGCAGCGCCGCAGACTGGCATATCGCCGATATCGTCCTAGAGCTCTGGGACGATAGGCCACCAGGTGATCAAGGTAGGTGGGTCAAGGACATCACCAGCCGCATGTATTGCAGCTCAGGATTTGTCCGACCGGTTCAGACTCTCGGCCGCCCGTCGCGTCGAGTTCTGAACCTTGGAGCCCCGAACCGGACATGGATGGTTCGATGCAGCCTGGGGCCAGGCAAGGGCGAGCGCTACGCCGAGGACGGCCCTCCATCAGGCTTGGAAATGTATCGCCTGCAATTCTGGCCTGATCGTTGATACCGCGACGGGGTCGTCACGTTGGAGTCCGCCCGCCGCACAAGATGTGCTCAGCGGACGGACTCCAGCACAGCCGATGATCAGTTGACGTTCACCAGCTTGTCGTTCGAATCATATAGCCGAATGAAGAAATCGTCTTCATCCAGGATGCGATCGACCATGTAGAAGCGGCCGAGGCCGCCGGTGTCCCAGTTTGCCCCCCAGGCTTGATTTTCTTGGGCAGGGATCAGGTCCACCGTGATGTTGGCCCGCTTGGGATATGTGCAGCAGGGGTCGTCAGGAGGCGTTTTCTGCCACACCGCCCATGATCCTTCGTATGTGCTGGCGAAGGGGAACTCGTCGCACTGTTGGACCGCCGGGTCCCAAGGCACGGGATCTCTCCCCTGCCACCAGGGATGCCACCTGTAGCCGCATATCCGCTGCGATCGCCATCTATTTCGATCTATGCGATTTTCATCCCAGTAGAGACGGTGAATGGTGTTGGTTTTCGAGAACCCAGGGAAGAGCTTGGGAGTCCCTAACGGAACCCTCGTCTTGGGAGGCCAGATCCTCTCATCCGTCGTGTTCGTCTCCGGAACGGTGGTGTCCGGCGCCAAGAACGCCTTGGAAATGTGAGCGTATGCGTTCGGGAACTGCTTCTGCCGGAGCTTGATGGACGGTACGAGGTGAGCAAAAATACACCCCGACCGGTACCAGGTGATATATTCCGCAGAATCGCAGCGGATGACCTGCTGTGCCGTTTTGTTGTTGTACCGGATACCGACGACACTCGGAGCCGTAAAGGTGAGCTGGGTCGTACACGTGGCGATGAGCTCCCTGTTGTTCGGCCCCGGCACCCAGCCAGACGCGGGTGACTCGACCTTGAAGGTCACCTTGCGACCAGCCCAGTACTGTGCGGGCCCAGAGAACACTGCGGGATACTGGCTGTTCACCACCTGTTTACAGGCGGCCGAACTGGGATCCCCCGTCACATTCAGCCCGACGGTGAAATTCTTGCCCATGAAGGCAGTACCCATCACCGCATCGTTGAGACGAGGCATATAGACGTCGAACTCGATCTCGCGGCTTCCTTGGAAGGTACGCCCGATCGTCACCAGTTCGGCTGCAGCAAGGTCCGTTGTTTCCCACTGCTTCCTGGCGCGATTGTACACCTCGACGGCGAGCATCGGAATCTGCTTCGTGCACCAGGAGAAGTGGTTTTTCGTGTAGCCTCGGGGATTGATGGCCGGCCTGGTCTTGCCGGCAGCCACATAGGCGCTCCGATACGCTTTCGCGTTCACGCATTCGTCGTAGCCGACGCGATCGTACACGAAGTTATTGTTGGCCGCAGCCACCGGCCGGCCGGTGGTCCGCTTTCGCGATTCTGTACCACCTTGCCCCGGACCACCTGCGAGCGCCGAGATCTCGTCTGCGTCCAGGGCCTTGCTATAAAGGCGTACCTCGTCAAGGGCTCCGCTCATATCAGTGCCGAGCGAAAGCGCCCCCTCAGCGTTCCAGGCCGGAAAGTTGATCTTTCCTGACTTTATCTCAGTTCCGTTCAGGTACAGCGTGGCGGTCCTGCTCGTCGCCTCGTATACGCCAGCCAAGTGGAACCACTCGTCGACCGGAGGCGCCACATCGGAGAACAACGTTTCCGTCGTTGCGTCCACGGCGTCAGCGCTCGTGAAGGCGAAAATGAGACCTCGCTCGGGTGCGTTACCCAGAAGGAAGGGAGCCTTATGGGTCCCCATCTGTTCGACTACCTTGTAGGCGCCTTGATCATCCGCCCAACGCAACCATGCCGCAACGGTGAAACTGCCATCCGTGCGGATAACCGGTCCGGCAGTCAGAGCCAATGGTTCCCCGCCGGGTTGTGCGGTCCGTACGGTGAACAGCTGCCAGTCTGACCAGGCGGAACTCGCGCCCTCGGCGACCGCTCTGGCCCGCCAGCGCACCTTCCAGCCATCGACCAGCTTCCCCGCCGGTACCGTTACCCGGGCCTGAGATCCAGGAAGAAGCCCGTCTACTGATGCCGCCCATATCTGGCCACTGCCCTGCTCTGACGCTGCGGGATCATGCTCTACCTCATATTCCGCGCGGAGAGTGCCGTTGCCGGTGACTTGAGCGAGCAGCGTAGGGGTGAGAGAGGTGGTCACAATCGTACCGTCCACCAGTTGGGACGGCTCGATCTGCAGAGCGGCTATCTGTGGCTCGGGGTCCTGCGATGGCGCACTCACGGTGACGGATTGCCATGCAGACCATGCCGATGTTGTTCCGGCGCTGGTGTTGGCCGCCCTGCCACGCCACCGAATCTTCCATCCTGTGGCGAGTTTGCCTGCGGGAACGGACACGGTGACCTGCCCGCCCGAAGCGACGGCTGCTGACGTTCCCGCCCAGATCTGACCGCTGCCCTGCTCTGTCGCGGAGGGGTCGTGCTCGATCTCGAATTGCCCGGTCAGCTCGCCGTCGACCGTGTCGGAAACAGTAGCGGACAACTGCGGCGTAAGCGAGGTCGTAACAGTGGTCCCAGATACGACTTCTGAGGGCGTGATCAGCAGTCCGGCGATCGCAGGCGCCGACGCGGGACCGCTGGTCGTAATGATCAGCTTGGGCGGCAGGTTGAAGTCGGTGTCTTCGGAGGACGTGAAGACTCGGTAATTGTCGATGTTCGCTTCGTTGGGCGACTTGAGCACCAAACCGTGGTTGGGTGCGCCGGCCGCCCAGTCCTGAACGATGCCGGTGACGTTCCAGTCCAAGCTGTCCGGGTAAGGGGCGCAGTCGCCGCTGACACCTTTGAAGTTGGTCGATGCGTCCTCGGTCGTGTAAGTGGGCTTGTTGTCCCAGTAGAGGTTGTCCGGAGTCCACGTGCTGGTAATCCGCGCCACTTGGATGCCATCAGCAAGGGTGGCACCGCAATCATGACTGTCGACGGTATTCATCGCCAGCGTGGCGTCGGTCACCGTGCTGCCTTGGAGACCCGTAGTGTCGAATCGCAGGTGTACGCGGGCCTTCAGCCCGCCCGTCATCGTACCGGCCAGTAGGTACTGGTTGTCAGGATACGCGGGCCAGTCTTCAGTATCGTTCGTGGTCACGTCCATGTCGGCGCTGAGAGGCACGGTGACCGCAGCGGCCACTCGTACCGGGTAGACCGTGTCCGGCTTCGCCAGGAGCGCCTGGTCAGGCTTGATGACCAGGGACGTGTGACGTTCCTCGTCGGCCAAGGCCATCTTGACTTGCCCGCGCTTGGCCCTGTTGACACCGGCATCCGTCATGATGGGCCGCGCCCATCGGGCAACCGGCTCCTTGCCCTTGCCCCTCATGAGCAAGTGCCCGCCCTCACTTTGAGAAAGAGTCAGTCCCTCGTCCTCGACGCCTATACGGAGCTCCAGCGGCTTGGACGGGCGGTGTCGCAGCACCACCTCGTAACGGAATCCAGTCGGCAACGCCGTCACAACAAGATCGGCCCCGACCCCGGCAGCATCAGCATAGGTGGCAACGCTGCCCCTGACCGTGGGCTTAGTACTCCAGCCGCATTTAGTGATCGATGATTCGTCGCTGTCGCTGGTAATGGCAGCGGCGGGCGCGGGCTTGATGCCGACGTCGCCACT
>NZ_JBFATY010000011.1:0-240338 GCF_040678535.1 Nonomuraea sp. NPDC052634
GGCGACGGCACCAATATCGAGCGCGCCTCTGCCACCAGCGATGGCATACCTACGCCGAGACAACACCATGATCACAACAATCTACGGCTGCCGTATTTGAGCTGCACAACCGCTACGGTAGGAGCTCGACTCGCAGCGCTCCCCTGCAAGTTCCTCTCACCCAGGACGAGATAGCAAATTGGATGGGCTGCAGTCGGCAAACGGTCAATCACGCACTAGCAGAACTGGTAGCAGAAGGCATCATCGAATCAGGGCATCCCATCACCGTTCGGGATGAAAACCTGCTACGCGATCGAGCGTTCCAAGAGCCTCGTCGCCGCTCCGCACGCAATTGATTCGAGCCTTCGCAGCCGAGACGCTGCTAATTGTTCTGTACAGACGCTGCAAGCGGGAAATCATTCCCGCTTGCAATCTTGTGTTGGCCGCTCTACCCCAGCAGCACGTGGCATGCCCGGTTGCGGATCCGCTGCTCGGGCCGGGACGGCGGGAACATCTGGTCGCACCTGTTGCCGAACATCGAAAGCCTGCGCGGCGCGCGGTGAACGTGCCGACGTGCCTCGGCCCGCTTGGGACGGTGCACCCGGTGCTGCTGTCCCCCACGACTCCTCACCGGAGGCGGGAGCGGACGACGCACGGCTGGTGCGGCTCGTCGCCGATGCTTCCTGTCCTGTTTCGCAGCCTTAGGTGGACGCGGCCGGGCCTTCGCCTTCGCGGAGGGCGGCGGTGTTCGGGGAGGCCCGCTGGAAGGCGGGGAGGTCGGAGACGGCGTAAGCGTCGTCACCGGGGCCTCCGCAGTGGGCATCGCGGCGGTTGCTTTCTGCGGCGAGGAGCCGTTGGCCTGCCATGAGATCGACCAGACGCCGACGCTGATGCACCCGAGCAGCCCGGCGACGATCACGGCCCTGGGCAGCCGCAGACGCCGGCCGCGAGGACCGGGCGGGGTCGGCGTGGCGTACCGTCTCCAGCTGAGCGAGTCGGACAAGGCGGTGGACCGGCGCCGGTCACGCATCGGCAGTCCGTACGGCGGGCGCCCCACGCGGCGCGGCTCTTCGGAGGTTCTCGGATCGCTGGTCATGGTCCTCCTCTCGCTGCCCGTGCACGTCAGAGTGGCCCAGCACGACGGGCACCTGCGGGAACGACTCGGGTATCGAAGGTCAAGGCCCCGGCCGGACCGGGGCCAAAACTGGTGAGAACGGGATCAGCCGTTCAGAGCGTTGTGGATCTTGCCGTTGATCCGGTCCTGCTGCCCGTCGATGCATTTGGCATAGACCCGCAGGAGGACGTCGACGCTGTGACCGGCGCGCTTGGCGACCTCG
Source organism: Nonomuraea sp. NPDC052634 (assembly GCF_040678535.1). Taxonomy (NCBI): domain Bacteria; kingdom Bacillati; phylum Actinomycetota; class Actinomycetes; order Streptosporangiales; family Streptosporangiaceae; genus Nonomuraea; species Nonomuraea sp. NPDC052634. Next base: position 1,317 of record NZ_JBFATY010000011.1, read on the forward strand.
ACGGCCGGGACTCCGGCGTTGAGCCAGAGCGAGACGGCCGCGTGACGCAGGTCGTACGGGCGGGCGGCCAGCGACGAGGCGACCTGCTCCGGCGTGAGGGCGAGCCTCCGCGCCTCCTGCCAGACGTAGGAGTGCGCCGAGCTGGAGTAGGTGCCGCCGGTGCTCGTATGGAAAATGCGCCCGTCGTCGGCGGTGCCGTACGTGGCGATGTGCTCCCGAAGCATCGTGACGAGGACGGGCGGGATCGGGATCTCGCGGGTCTCCCTGTCGGCGCGGTGCTTGAGGCTGCGCGACTCGTGGGTCTCGCCGGAGTTGGTCCACCGTTTCGTGCCCTGCGGCCGGGCCTTCTCCAGCACGATCAGCCCCCATCCCTCCTCGGGCAGCGTGCAGTTCCGCAGCCGCAGGTCGGCGGCCTCCTCCGGCCGGAGCGCCGCGTAGTACATGCAGGCGAACATCGCCTTGAGCCGCGCCCCTCGCTTGCGGCCGACCTTGGCCACGGCCTCCAGAAGCATCCGGGCTTGAGCCGGGTTGACGACGGTGCGGGGATCGACGGAGGTGACCGCCTTTGGCACGTTCCATTTGATGCCGTCGAGCGGGTTGCTGCTGAACGCCTTCTGCTCCACCGCATGCTCCAGCAGGTGATGCAGGACGGCTCGCTTGCGGCGCACCGTGTTCGCCCCTGCCGGGGTTCCGGAGAACGTGACCGTGATGGCATCGAGCGCCCTGTGCAGCACGTCCGCCTCCCCCAGCGCCGACAGAGGCAGAGACGCTCCTTCCAGCCAGCGCAACGCCGCGGCTTGCGACGGGTTCAGCGGGACGCGCCTGCTCTCCGGAAGGAGGGCGTGGATGCGCAGCACCTCGCGCAGTGCCTCGTCGGCGGGGCGGTACGGAGCGTCCTCGACCAAAGCGGGGATCAGCGTGAGCAGCGCGTACGCGTCTGTCTCGCGGGTCCGGGCCGCCGAGGAGTTCCAGCGCCGCAAGACGTACGCCTGCCCGAACTCCAGGAACGACGGCCCCTCCGGCTCGGCCGCCAGCATCGACACCGGCAGGCCGGTGGCGACGTCGAACTCCTCCCCTGCCTTCGCCGCCTGCCACAGGTCCGATATGAAGGCGTTGGCCAGCCCCTTGGTGCGGAAGCTCTTCGACCTCTGCTTGCCGGCCACCCGCCAGCGGGCGATGAACGAGCTGGCCCGGTCGGTGCGCTGCTGGACCTGGTCGAGCTTGACGTCGTACGTGGTCTTCACTTTCCCTCCCGCCGCGCGTTGAGCCAGGTCATGAGGTCGCTCCGCCAGATACGGAGCTCGTGGTTGGGAAGCTGGACGCAGGCCGGTGCCTGGCCGAGCTCCCGCCAGCGGTAGAAGGTGCGGCGAGAAACCCCGCCCAGTTCGGCGCAGACCTCCGGGACGGTCATCAGCCGGTCGTTCCTGGTCATCGAGGACCACCACCCACGCTCGGTAGGGGGACGCCGGTCAGCGCCGCCGCCAGGAGTTGCTCGCCCAGGGACAGGCCCTGTCCGGCGTACTGCCAATGCGCGACCACCAGGACGGTGTCCTCATCGAGGAGCGGCAGGCGCCCGGTGGTGATCTCCTCCGTACGCCGGTGCTCCTCGCGGGCGGCACGCAGAGCGCCCAGGGTGGTGGAGTACCGGCGGCTCTTGGTGGAGAAGTGACCGCGGAAGCCGAGCATGTGCGCCCAGTGAGTGAGCCGCAGGTCGGCCAGCGCGACGTCGCTGCCCAGGCGCATGCAGGCGGCGATCAGGCGGCGGGCGTGGTCGCGAACGGGAAGGGCGTCGAGGTCGTCGAGCGGCTGGACGCGGCGGTCCAGGGTGCCGACGCATTCGGCGGCCTTGGTGGCGTACTTGGCGATGTACGCGGCCACGGCCTGCTCGGTGAGGTCGCCGTCCAGGCTGATACGGCGGATGTCGAGCTGCGTCCCCCAGCGGAAGGTCCGGCCCAGCGGTTTGACCTCCGCCGTCACGACGGCCGCCGCATGACGGACGGCCTCCTCAAGAGAGTCAGCCCAGGGCGGTGGCGGTGAGCTGGGCCCGTCCGGGCCGTCGAGGCGGATGACGGCGTGGAAGTGGACGACGCCGCGTCGCTGGTATTCGGCGACCTTGGCGAACGCGATTCCGGCGTACTCGCTGAGCGCTTTGACGGTCAGGCCGTTGAGCCGGGCGAAGCGGCGGCGCAGGGCGAGCGTGAAGCGCCGCCACAGCTCGGGGCTGATCGCGTTGAACAGGACCGAGCCGTCGTAGTCGTAGCAGTCCGGGCAGAGCGGTTCGCCCAGGCAGGGATCGTCGGCGCGGTGCCGTTGAGTGCAGGACATCGTCCGGCCGTGCGGGCAGGTCCCGGCGTCGCGGCGGGCGTGGCAGGGCAGGGCCTTGCCGTTGTTCTCCCGTCGCGTGTGGACGGCTCCGAAGGACGGTGCGGTGAGGGTGATGAACAGGCACGGGTGCGTGCTGACCGTCTCCGGCACGCCCTTGCCACCGACGAGGCCGGCCCGGATGAGCTGGTAGGTGTCGGCGCGGTAGACCTCGGCGCAGGCCGGGCAGCGGGAGGCGCGGCGGGTTTTGCAGGGCACGCGCAGGACGCCGTTCGGCTCGTGCAGCGTGCTGTATCGGCGCAGGAGGCGGCCGGTCGCGCGGTCGTAGTGCTCGACCTTGCCGCGCAGGTGGATCGGCTGGCGGCAACCGCCGGCGCGCTTGATCTGGCACGCCCAGCGGCTGAATTCTGGGTCATGGAGCCGGGCGATCATCCCGGCGATGGCGTGTGGGTGATGCAAGATGGATCCGTCCTATCCGGATGAGATCTGGATGGGGATGGCCCCTCACCTGGCGCGGAACTTGGCGGTTGTGTGGCCAGGTGAGGGGTTCTTCGGCTATGCGCCGTGGTTGTCGATGCCGGTGCCGTGGCAGTCGCGGCAGGTCTCGCCGTCTCCGTCGAGGCCGGTGCCGTTGCAGGTGCAGCAGCGGCCGCGCGTGACGGGTTCTTCAGCGGTCATCGGTCACTGGTCCTTGCGCGGGCTGATCGTCAGATAGATGCGGTACTGCCGGGCCCGATGGCGGGCGGGGTAGGCGCGCGACATGGAGGTGACGGTGAAGAGCTGCCGGAGGTGGATCATGCCGAGGGTGAGTTCGGCTCGGCTGCCTTCGAGGCGGATGCGCATGGTGCTGTCTCCCTAGAGGTTGTCGATCTGGATGGAGTCGCGGTAGCTGTCGACGGCGGCGTGGCGGGCACGCGCGGCGGCGAGGATGGCGGTGAACTCGTACCGGACCGGCCCGAACTCGATGGCCGTCTTGTAGTGGCCGTACGGCGTGAGGTCGGGGTCGATCTCGGTGCCGAGCAGGGCGGCGACCCGATCGACCTCGGCGCGCATCTCGTCGTCCGGTCCCTTGGCCGGGAAGGCATGGGCGATGACCGGGAACGGCAGGGGCAGCTCGGGCTCGGCCTTGAGGAGGCCGGCCAGGGCGATGAGGCCGGCGATGAGGGTGTCTCGGTCGTTCTGCATGGTGATCTGGCCTTTCATGTGGTGTGCAGGGTGTGGAGGAGGTCGGTGGCGAGCTGGTCGGACACGCCCAGGCGGGCGCGGAGCGCGTCCCGGGTGATCGCCTTGCCGTGCTTGGCGTGGTGCTCGGCGGCGACCCGGCGGGCGAAGTCGACGAGTGCGGGTGACGGTCCGGGCCGCTCGTCCTGGCCGGTGTCGAGGGCGGGACGATCAGGGGCGGGTACGGCTGGTGGCGCCGTCTCAGGGGCCTGGACCGGCGGAGCGGTGTCAGCGCCCGACGCCCGGCGTTCGAGCATCGAGACGGCGACGAGGAAGGCGGCCGGTGGTGTCGCGGCGGTGATCCAGCCCCAGACGGTCGGTTCGGCTTGGGCGAGGTTGGCGGCGAGTGACAGGACGATTCCTCCGGTCAGGACGAGGACGGGCCAGGAGATCGGGCCACGCCGGGCGCGGCCGGTCTTCTTGTCGCGCTGGCGTTCGCGGGCGGCCATGACGCAGGTCAGCTCGATGCAGACGGCCACGGCCCAGGCCATCCAGCCGGACTGGCCGTGCTCGCGGGCGGTGTCGCGGATGTGGGTGAACGAGCCCGCCCCGGCGATGACCGCCAGGACCAGAACGGGGCCGGTGTCGATGAGCCAGCGGGCCAGGCATCGCATCGGCCTCACGCCTTCCGCGGGTTCGGGATGGAGTCGAGGAAGTCGGCGAGGTCGGCGTCGCTCATCCGGGCGGCATTGCCGGAGACGAGGTCCTCCCATGACGGGGCCAGCTCGGCGTACGCGGTGGCGGCGTGTTCGGCGTCCTGCTCGCTGACGTAGAAGGAGCGGGCGCGGTACCACTGGCCGTCCTGCGAGGCGACGATCGCGACGCCCGGAGTCTCGGCGGGGATGGCCCGCGCCGAGGCGAGGGCGGCGGGGTCGAGGTCGCCGAGGGTCATGGTGGCGGTCTCGGGATCGTTGACCCGGTGGCAGATCCGCCCGGAGCACTGCGCGCGCAGGGCGGTGACGCCGGGACCGAGGTCGGAGCCGATGCGCTGCCCGGAGCAGAACAGGTAGATCCCGAACGCCCTTCCGAGCTGCGCGACCCGCAGGAGCGCGGTGGAGGTCCTGGCGACCTCGTCCTTCTCGCTCTTGTCGGCCATCAGATACAGCTCGGCCAGCTCGTCCACCAGGACCACGACGGGTGTGGGGCGCTGCTCGTCCGGCAGTTGCCAGATGTTGCGGGCGCCGGCCTCGCGGCACACGGCCATGCGGCTGGTCATCAGGCTGACAAGGTCGTCGAGGAGCGTGACGGACTCGGCCCTCGTGGTGGCCAGCGCCGAGAGCCTCGGCCCGTACGGCGTCAGCTCCACACCGCCTTTGAGGTCGAAACCGACCAGAGCGACCGGTTGCGGGGCGAGGCCCTGTACCAGGACGTTCGCGAGGTTGGACTTGCCGGACTGCGTGGCACCGGCGTTGAGCCAGTGCGGGACGGTCCTGAAGTCGATCACCCACGGCCCGCCGGTCTCCAGCCTGCCTACGATGACCTTGAGCAGTTCGGGCGAGGCGGGCACCGTATCGACCCGGACGAGCGGATCCCGCACTGTGGCGGCCAGGACGACGCGCCCGGGTCGCGGCGAGGAGACGCGAACGGCATGGACGCCCCAGGAGTGCGCCAGCCGTTCGGCGGCGTTCGCATAGTCGGCCGGGATCTGTCCTTCGAGGGTGTGGACGGTGACCCGCCATCCGTGCCGGGTCGGCTTGGGCAGCCACATGAACGGCCTGGTGTCCACGGCCACGCGCTGGAACCTGCGCCTGACCCGTACGACGCCGGTCGAGGCGACCATCCCCGGCACGGTGGTGAACCAGAAGCACTGCCGCTTCTTGGTCAGCCCGCAGCCGAGGGCGACCTTGCGCCAGGTGGCCCACACGCTGATCGCAGCGAGCGGGAAGGCGACCACCAGCCAGTACGACCGGTAGTGCCAGCGGCGCCAGGCCCAGAGCCCGGCCGCCGCAGCGGCCAGGACTCCGAGCACCAGGGAGAGCGTGTCAGACACGGAGGGGCTCCCCCGTGTCGGCCGGGACGATCGTGTCGGCGCGGTACGAGATGCCCCACCGGCCGGCCATCTCCCACACGTAGCCGACGAGGCCGGTCGGGTTGACCTGCTGGCCGGCGGTGATGGGCGGCTCGCCCGAGGTGCCGATCCTGACGAGCTCGATCCGGCCGAACTCGTCCTCGACCGACACGGTCACCTCGTACACGGTGTTGCCGTTCTTGTCGGTCTTGATCTCGCCCGTGTCCTTGTTGAGGAGCCGCGGCTTGGGCGACTTCACGCAGGTGATCACGAGCTTGGAGGTGTCGACAGGGATAGGGATAGTGCGCATGAGAGCTGATCTCCTTGAGTCGATGTTCTAGATACAAAGATACCTAGGTATCTAGACTTCGAAACTGAGTTAGCTGGTGGGAGCCCCAAGTTTCCCGAACCATTGCCCAGAGACCTAGGCACCTAGAACCGCTACTGTGGAGGTATGGCAACCACCGACCGGCGCCGGCCCTACCTGAGGATCGCCGACGACATCCGCCGCGACATCGCATCAGGCCGGTACGCGGTCGGCGAGCGCCTCCCGGTGGCCCGCGAGCTGGCCGACAAGTACGGCGTCGCCATGATGACCATCGGCAACGCCCTGGCCGTCCTCCGCGATGAAGGACTCATCGAGACCCGCCAGGGCGCCGGCAGCTTCGTCAGCCGTACACCCGACGACGACACCGCCGCCGGCACCACTCCGGGCGGATACAGCGAAGAGTTCCGCATCATCTCCGAGCAGCTACGCGAGATCCGCGAGCACGTGGAGAAGCTGACGATCAGGTTGGACGAGCTGGACGCTCGGACTCGCCCTGATCGAGACGAGAAGTGATCCTGCTTGCACGGCGCTGAAGCTCGGCCAGGTCCGCCGCGAGTTCTGCCAGCTCGCGGAGCAAGACCTGCCTTTCCATCTCACTGAGACCCACGAGTTGCTTCCCCGTTCGTGAAGGCAGGCCGCCGAAGCGACCCCGGGTTACCTGACGGGTGGGGATTCGGCCCACCACTGCGGTGAGCCGCGTTGTCGAGGCCGAGCATCCCGCCCACCGCCTCGGCGGGCATGATGCTGTCGTGCCGTCGGATGTCCAGCCCGTACGCCGGCGGCTCCCCCGATACCGCCGACGTCTCCTCCGGCCGGGCGCGAGGAGGCATCACTCGGCGCCCTTGAGACCGTCCTCTTCCTTGTGGGTGAGCGTCGCGGATCGCGCCGTACGCGTCTCCGCCGTCATGAACGAGTACACCGCGCGGCCTCGCCGGCCCGCACGGACCTTCGCCGCCGCGTCGACCTCAGCCTGCACCTGAGCGAACGACGGCGAGAGGAGCGTTTCCAGCACTTCCCCCGATACGTTGTTGACCGCCGTGGCCCCAAGCCACGGGCTACCTTCCGGCGACGACACGGAGCGCACCCGTCCAGCCGTAGCCTTGTCCCGCACCGCCGGGACCAGTCGATGCTTCATGCTCTTGCCGAGCACCCTGGACCTTCTCCTCACAGCTCGCAACCGCGCGACCGGGCGGTTGTGCGTACAGCGAGGACAGGACCTTGCAGGGCCAATCGCAACTCCTTGCGCGAGCTTGTCGGTACGCCAGAGTAACGGTTCGGCTACATTCCGCAGTTCCCGTGTTTTCGCAGCTCAGAGCCGCGGCTATGAGTCGGGAGGCAGATGAGCCACCCCCCGATAGCACCCCAAACGCGGCAATTACCGACACTCCCCCGCACCGACAAAGGGGCTACATCGCCGCAATGATCGCACCGATGAGCCGCTGCTGTGATTCACATCACATTGGCTCGCAAGCGAGGTCTTGCACCCACAGACGACCTCCGGGCGTCACCTGGCCTCACCGGTCATGAGCCGCTGCCACAGAAGCTGCGCCTCGGAAACCCTCACCCAAGGACTGTCCGCTATGACCACTGCAGCGCCCGTACGGTCATAGCGCCTGACGAACCCGAGCCCGCCGGCCACGCACTGCTCGAAGAACACAGGCACACAGTCGCAGGTGTACGCGCGTACGCGGACACTGCCCGCCCGCTTCTGCTTCCGCCCCCACTGGACCGGAACCGCGTCGGGACGAGGCGGGACGGGGTGCACGCCGTAACACTCACCGAACTCAGCCATCAGGCCACCACCCTTCGCGCGCCCACATCCGCGCCCGCCGACCGGACGTCCAAGAGCCACGGATACAGAGAGGGCGTTGGTGAGCGAGCATCGGACGTCAGCCGTGCAGCGCGCTCTAGCGGGACCCGCCTGGGAGCGCGCGAGATACCCCACCCGGAGGGGCTCGCGGCCGTCGCTCACCAACGCCACACCCTGAGGCTACCAAGCCTGTAAGTACCTGTCCACACCATGCAGCTCCATGGAACTGCGTGATCCGGTAAGAAGGGCCGTGAAACGCCCTCCTACTCTCATATCGTGGCCAGATATGTCGAGCACACGCGCACCTGGGTCTTCGACGAGGACCGCTCCCGCTGGGAACAGATCCTTGAGGTCCTGCTTGAGCGCATCGACTCGGCCGAGTGGGGGCCGAAGTTCAAGATCTCCGAGGTCAAGCTGATGGAGGAGTTCGGCGTCTCCCGCCCCACCATACGTAAGGCCATGGAGCGGCTGAGGGCCGCCGACAAGATCTACACCGTCCCCAACCTCGGCAGCTTCGTCAAACCCCACGACCAGGCCGGCGAAAGCACCCCGTCCAGCGACGCCAAGAGCTGAGCGAGACATGGCAGCTGTGAAGGCAGCCACGCCGATAGCCGTGCCCCCGCCGCATCGACAACCGCTAAGACAGCTACTCGACCGCAGCCACGGCTATAGGGCCACGGAACCGCAGGTCAGAGCCCTCACACCTTCGAACACAAGATCGCTCGATGAGGACTTTCTTCACGACTTCAAGGCCGGCCCGCCTACGGCGGCCCGGCGCGCGTCGGGGCGGCAAGCGGGCCGCGCTGCGGCTCTCCGGCCGGTCGCGGCCCGCGCCACCCACGCGCTAGATGTTCTGACCTGAGAGGTTAGGTACGCGGCTAGCTGGTGGGTGCCCGCCGAGTGCGGTGTGTGCTCGGTGGTGATTGTAGGCATGCAGCCAGGGTCCGAACGCTTGTCGGCGTTCGGACTCGCTGGTGTAGGGCTGGGCATAGGCCCACTCGTCGGCCAGGGTGCGGTGGAAGCGTTCCACCTTGCCGTTGGTCTGGGGCCGGTAAGGGCGTGTGCGTTTGTGGCTGATGCCCAGGCCGGCGAGGGTGTCGCGCCACAGGAAGGACGTGTAGCAACTGCCATTGTCGGTCAGCACCCGGCGGATGGTGATGCCCAGGCCGGCGAAGTGGGCGTGGGCGCGGTGCCAGAAGGCGGCCGCGGTCTGCTTGGTCTCATCCGGCAGGATCTCGGTGTAGGCCAGCCGGGAGTGATCGTCGAGCGCGGTGTGCAGGTAGCTGTAGCCGATCTTGGGTTTGCCGTGCGGGTAGCGGGCGGTCGTGGTGGCCTTGCGATGGTGGTGTCCGGTTTGCCGGTCGGTGATCCGGTGGCCGCCGCCATCGGGGATGTTGCCGAGTTTCTTGACGTCCACGTGCACCAGATCGCCGGGTCGGTCGTGTTCGTAGCGCCGAACCGGACGGGCGGTAGCCCGATCCAGGTGCCGCAGTCGGGCCAGGCCGTAGCGGGACAGGACCCGGTGCACCGTGGAGGGATGCAGGCCCAGCAGATAGGCGATGCGGGCCGGTCCCCACCGGCGCAGGATGCGTATCTTGATGGTGCGTCGTTCGGTCCGGGTCGGGGTGCGGCGGGGGCTGTGATGCGGTCGGGAGGATCGATCGGTCATCCCAGCGGGGCCGAGCTGGCGGTAGCGGTCGGCCCAGCGCTTGGCCGTGCTCACCGCCACCTGGAAGCGTTCCGCGGCACGACGCAGGGGCCAGCCGTCCTCCACGACACAGCGGGCGAGGCAAAGCCGCCCGCGCTCAGACAGCAGCGCGTTACTGTGGGGCATGAAGGGCCTCCGGAGCTTGGCGTAGATATCGCAATCCACACCGAATCCGCAGGCCCTTCCTCCTTTCAACGACCCGAGAGATCGTGTCGCCCCATGTACTCAACCTCTGTGGTCAGTACAGCTAGACGAGTAAGTCCTAAGTCGTTTGGGATGCAAGCACGACGAAGGGTGTTGACGATCGGTTCGTGACAACAGACCTCAACACCCTTCTCACCGCACTGTATGTGACGATCGACGACTGGCTCGGCAAATCACCCCGGATGGGACGTCCGCCCAAGCTGACCGACGCCGAATTGCTGACCCTGGCGGTGGCCCAGGTCCTGCTCGGCATCGACTCTCAGGCACGCTGGCTCCGCTACGTGCCCGGGCATCTGCCCGGGGCCTTTCCGTACCTGCCCGGCCAGTCCGGCTACAACAAACGCCTGCACAAGGCCCTACCCCTGCTCAAATCCGCGATCCGTGTCCTGGCAGCCGACACCGACCTGTGGCAAGACCCCGGTCTGGGTGGTCGATTCCACCCCCGTCGAATGCGGCCGCTCCCGGCCCACCGTCCGCCGCTCGGCGCTGGCCGGCTGGGCCGGCTATGGCTACTGCCGCGCCCACTCCCGCTGGTATTGGGGCCTGCACCTGATCTGCACCCCCGCCGGGCTGCCCATCACCTGGGCCCTGGCCAGCCCGACGATCGATGAACGCCAGGTGCTGATGGCCATCTGCGACCACGACCCGCAGTTGCTGGCCGAGCGCCCCGGCCTGCTCCTCATCGCCGACAAGGGCTACATCTCCGCCGAACTGGACGCCTTCCTGGCCGAGCGCGGCGTGCGGCTGCTGCGCCCGTCCTACCGCAACCGCACCCCTCGTCCCGGCGAGCACCTGCTCAAACCGATCCGCCAGCGCATCGAATCGGTCAACGACACCCTCAAAGGCCAGCTCGGCCTGGAGTTACACGGCGGCCGCACGGTCAGTGGCGTAGGCGCTCGCATCGCCCAGCGCATCCTGGCCCTGACCGCGGCCATCTGGCACAACCGGGCCACCGGCCAGCCCATCACCCGATCCTTGATCGCCTACGACCACTAACCGACTTAGGACTTACTCGTCTAGACGTCCACCGGGCAAACATTCGGGCCAGGAACGCCTTCCGGGCTAGCAGCAATTCCTCCGAAGGCTGTCGCATGGCTTCAGTTGCTCAGACCTGGCGGTCTGCAATGCGGGTCCACTCGCCATCGAATGAGGCAATGACGTCCTTCTGAAGGCGGCAACGGCCCGCTTCACGGAGAGCATCCGCGAGGCGGGCCTGAGCAGTTGGGCACATGAACCAGCCCTTCAGAGGTGGCAGACAGAGCAGCCAGCCTCGTCATCATCGGAGTCGAGGGCGTCGCTGAGAACTTCCAGGAGGGGGCGGTTGGGCTTGACGCGCTTGGCGGCGCGCTCCAAGGCCTCCTGGTGCTTAGCCTCGATCTCATCCTTGCGCGCTATTAGCTCCAGAAGGGACTCACCCTGCGACCAGGTGTAGTTGCGGCCCTTCATGGCAGTGTGGCGGTATCGGACCTTCTTCTCGTACTCGACGGCCCGTTCAAACAGGTCGGGGTGACGCTCCTTGAGGCCGACCCACTCGTGCTTGCGCTGGAAGAAGCAGAAGTAGCAGCCTGAGCGAGTGCGCCACTCGTAGTAGTCGGGAAGACCGATGCCAGCCTCGTCGAGGATCCGCATCACGCCGTCCTTGTCGATGCCGTCCTCGCGGAAGGGAAAGACGGCCTCGATGTTCGGCTTGGTGCTGACGTAGCCGAGGCGGTTCTCGTCAGCGCGGATGGCTACGTAGGAGATGACCTTGTCATCGCCAACCCAGTCTTCCAGGGGCTTGATCTTTAGGTTCTTCGTGCACCAACGCATCTGGGGGCTGGGCAGGGTGCCCTGGTAGACCTCCATCCAGTGGTCGAAGTCACGGTCGGCGTTCAGCCGCACGATTGACTTGCCCAAGGCGGCCTCAAGCCGGTTGAGGTACTCGTAGGTCTCAGGCAGCTCGGCGCCGGTGTCGCAAAAGAAGTATTCCATCTCCGGGACTCGGTCGCGCATATAGACAGCGAGCGCGGAGGAGTCCTTGCCGCCGGAGATACCGAGCACGTGTCGGACCTTCTTGGTGCCGGCTCCTTCAATCATCCCTCTGCCTTCCTTTCACTTGCCGCTGTGGCGGCATCGGTCACGCGCTGGACGAGGGCAGCGAGCAGAATGCGTGCTCCATCCGGGCCGAGCGTCTTCTCGGCCTGGTTTAGAACGTCGACGGCGAGAGTGTCGGCCTCGCCGCGGACCTGTTCGGGCATGTAGATCAGGGTGCGCTGCTCTACGCCGGCACTGTCGGTCAAGGTCAACAGCTGCGCGTCGAGCTTCTCTTCCCGGCCACGGATCTCACGCCCGGCATGGTGCAGGTGCCCGACGCGGTCGAGGGCTGCAGCCATTGCCCGGGCTTTCTGGGGGAAGACCTTGGCTTCGTGGTCGTCCCAGTCTCCGAGGGCGGAGTTGGTCAGGCGTACGACGATGGGCTCAAGCCAGTCGTCGTCTTCGAGGCTGTCACTGAGGACGAAGTCGACGAAGCCCCGCAGTTCCGGTGTCAGCACGGCGTCTGCGAAGCCTCGCAGACGGGCCGCGAGCTGGGTACGCAGCTGGGACAGTTCGGCCGGTAGGCGGAACTCCTTGGCCAGTACTCGGACGACCTCCGCGCGCAGCCGCTTGTCGATCGCGACGAGTTCGTCGGCAGCCGCGGTGAGGCGTTCGACGTAAGTATTTGCCGCCTCCGTGTTGGCGCGCGTGCGTGCGGGGACCTCTGGGAGGCCGAGAGCCTTCGGCAGTGCGTGGAAGACTAGCTCGTCGGGATCCACCGCCTTCGCGATGGTCTCGCGCACGGCGCGAGCATCGGCGGAGATATTCTTGGTGGTGCGGGCGTACTTGCTGAGGTCGGCCACCCGCATGATCAGGGCACTGGCGACCGCGAGCAGGTCGGGGTTGCGCAGAGCCTTAGAGCGTGGTGCTTCCACGCCGAGAGAGACCATCAGCTTCTTAATAATGCTGCCGCGCTGGCCGTCCCCGGCTGGCGTGTACTTCACCGAGAAGCGTCCCGGGCCCTTGACGAGGCGTTCGACCACGTCGATGGTCAGCCGAGGCAGGTAGGTGCCTTCCTCGAACAGGGCGACGTCGTGCCGGCGAATGACGAGGGCTGGCACGAGGAACACCGGAATGACTCCGGCCTTGAGCCCGAAGGGCGGGCTCATCAGGGTCCGGATGACCTTCTCCATGCTCAGGCGCTCGGTGGCACCGGTGAGTACCTCGTTCAACGCGTTCCAGGCGGGCTGGGCGTGCTCGTGACCTTCGCCAGGCGGGGAGAAGCCGTACGGGAGCAGGCTTTCCTGCTGGCTCTCGGCCTGGGCCACGCCGTTCTCGCGGTGCAGGCCGAGGTAGGCCAGCGCGCCGCTGTACATGGCGCGCTCGGGCTTGTAGCCGTCCGTGAAGCCGAGGTTCTTCTGCCCTGAGGCGGACAACATAGCCGTCAGCAGTATGCCGCGGGCCTGGGCGGCCTGGCTGGTCAGGACGTGGCGGCCGAGCATCTCGTTGCGGATGTGAGGCGTGTGCGGGTACACCGACTCGCAGGCCAGGGAGACCAGTCCGCTGAGGCTCCGGGCCGTCAGGTTGGAGGCGGTCGGTTCTTCGCCGGGGGCGATGCCGCTCTGCCACAGGCTCCATGACGCCTTGGAGGATGGCGGGTAGAAGGCGTCCTGCATCAGCTCCAGCAGTTCCGCTTCGGCCTGCACGATCCGCTCGGTGACTTCCCGCCGGGCGACGTGGTCGAGGCCCAGGTCATTACTGAGTTCCTTCAGCGCGACCAGGTAGGTCGCCGTTGTGAGCACCACGTCGGGGTGTGGCGTGGTGCCGACGAGCACTGGCAGGGGTGAGTCGACATTCGGCCGGTCGGCGTCGGTGCCGAGGTGGAAGACGACGAGACCGTCGGCAGGCTCCCTCAATTCGTCCGGGGCGGCAACTGTCTTGGTCCCCGGACCGCTGACCGCGGTGTAGAACACGCGCATCATGCCGGTGACCTGGCTATGGCGGCCAGCTACGAATGCCTGCGGGACGAGACTGCCGAGACGATCGATGACCGAGGCTTCATCGAAGCGGCTAATGATTTCCTTGAGCCGGCCGTCGATGTCGACGTCCGTGCCCTGCCAAACCCGGTACTCACCACTGAACTCACGGTGGACCACGAAACCCCGGCGGACAAGGTCGGCGAGTCGCTCTTCGAGCGCCGCGAAGGCCTCGGGATCGGCGACCTCAGTAGGGTCGTGGAGAGCGAAGTGGATCATCGGCGCGGTGGCGCTGAGGACCCCATCGGAGTCGATCAGGTTGAGGACACCGATGGTCTTCAGAATGTCCTGATCGGTGTCCGGAAGGCCGTTGGCCTCCCGAATGCGCGAGTCGACCTCGATCCATCGGCTGGCGTTGGCGGAAGCGAGCAGGGTGGTGCGCCCAGAGTTGAGGAAGTAGTCGTACAGCTGCGGCAGTCGCACCGTGCTGGCACGGTCGGCCTTCTCGCTGCTGTGCCGGGCTAGCGAGTGGCGGACGGTATTGGGCTCCCCGCTGTTGAGGAAGCCTGAGATGCTGCGGTCGTGCTGGCCGATTTGGGCAGCGAGGATCGGTGCAGCGAGGGCCGTGATCGGGTGCAGCGGATAGAGGTCCGCGAAGTGATCGGGTCCGAGTTCAGCTAGAACCCCGAGACCACGCTCTGTCCAGATCTCCGCGGATGCCTGGGCCGACACGGCAATCAGTGCATGCCCTGCGGGGCTGACGGCCGAGTGGTCGAGGCAGCGGCGCAGCAGGTGCAGGGAGTCGCCGTGGTGAGGGACGAAGGTGATGTCCTCGAAGCGCCCCTGAATCTTGGCCCATTCGCGGGTTTTGAGTTCGCTGGATCGTGAGGCGTAATCCATGAACGACAGGTGCTGGAGGGTCATCAGGTAGACGGGCAGCCCATTGGGGCCGGCCGACTTCTCGGCGAGTTCCTGCAGCAGGAATAGGTCGTGCTGGGCGTCGGCGAACTCATTGTGGCCGGCGAGGTGTTCCAGCGTCTTACCGAACTCGTCGATGATGAGGAGTAGGGGCTGCTGCCCATCCGCCGTCAGTGCGGTAACGGCGTCGAGGATGTCCTTGGCGCTGGCAGTGTCGGGGTCGTCGCATGCCGCGAGGGCCGCAGTGATGGCCTTAGAGATGTGCTTGCCCCAGCGTCGCTCCACCGCAGTGTGCAGGGCCCGGGCGAGCGTAGCCACCAAGGATTCGCGGCGTGCGGTGGCTACGGCGCCGAGGAACCCGTCGGGGGCGATGGCGTCGCGTGCTGCGGCCAGGCGCTGGGCGAGGGCCGGGCTGGCCTCGTCGAGGATGCGCTCGGCCTGGCTACGCCGCTTGGCGTCCCGCCCGAGCAAGGCGTCGATGAAGTTGGCCAGGGTGGACTTGCCGGATCCGTATGGGCCGGTGAACGACCAGGCGCGGGTCCGGCGTTGGTCGGCCAGCGCGCTTGCGATGCGTTCCAGAACGTCGACCGCTCGGGCGCCGACGTAGGGGTCGTGCAGTGCATCCGTGACGTCCCGCTCGAGGTTCGTCGAGCGCATCTGGGAGCCGACGAGTTTGATGCCGGCGGGAAACTGCGGGGCGGAGGTTGCGGGGCTGCTAGGGGTCCGCGTGGGGATTGTGGTGGTCACGCGGTCTCCTCAAAGAGTGGCTCGGCGGTGTCGGCGGTATTGATGGTGAGTTCCTTCTGCTCGGCCTCGGCGAGCTTGGGGAACTTGGCGGCCCAATCTTCGCGGGTAGGGAAACCGGGGCGGTGGGTGACGAAGCCGTACTGCTCGTCGAGCACCTCCCAAGCCAGGACGAAGGGGTCGGCCGCGAATGCGAGGCTGCGCTGTCCCACGGCCTCGGTCAGGTTGAGTTGCGGGTGGTCCGCGGCGACCTTCTGCAGCGCCATGACGATCTCGTTTTCTCTAACGCGGAAGGCGCGCCCCGGGGAACCCGGCTCGTTGGCCAGGCGGGCAACAGAGATCGAGTTGGCCTGACGGGAAAACTTGGCGGCGTAGTCGAGGCAGGCATAAGCCAGGACCCGGGCGGGTAGCGTGGTGCGGTGCCCGCTAGTGAACTGCCACTCCGGCTTGCCACGCGTGCCAACAAAGGTAAGCAGGTCAAGGTCGCGGAAGGGGCAAGCGAGCAAGTCCTCATAGCTGCCCGGGGAGCCGGCCTTCTCCGGAGCGCTGCGCGCGTACATCTTGGTCAAGCAGTCGATATCACGGACGATCGAGGCTTCGACCGGGCTCTCCTTGTAGGAAAAGTTCACGTGCCGGGTAACAACCTGCGTCATGTCCGCCACCGTGAACCGGGAGAACGGCGCGAGATGGAAGGCCGTGTACCAGGTCGGCGCCCAGCATTTAGCCCCGGGACGGGAAGAGACCAGCCACCAGTGCAGCAACCATAGGCTGCCGTTTTCTTCCAGGTAGGGGTCAGCGCCGTCATCGTCGAGCAGCCAGCGGGCCTCCCACGTGGGGAAGGAGTACTTGGAGCGCGCCCCACTCGTCGGGTAGTGCTCGCGGGTCAGCTTGAAGGCCCGCGACCAGTAGCGCATGGCGTTGACCATGTTCTTGCCCACGCCGAACAGCACCGGGGCGTCATCCGCGAGGAACGCACTCGGGTCGTCTTTGATCTGCGTATACGCCTTGCGTAGCCAGCCGAAGCGGGGCGCGAAGGTCTCATGTCGCGCGAAGGAAAAATGGGCGGCTTCCCCAAGCCGGCTGTCTGACATTAGGAACCTCTCCGTGTTCAAGTACGGTTGCCCTAAGGAGGTGTTTAAACGGGGTAACAGTTAGCGAGGGCCATCGGCTTCGGCCAGCGCAGAACGAACCTGCGTCACGGCCCGTACCACGGCTCGCGCCGCGTGCTCAATCTCGTCGTCCGTGGTGGCGTAGCCCAGCGAGAAGCGGATCGTGCTGTCTGCGTCCTCACGCGACAGTCCCATCGCCAGGAGCACGTGACTCGGCGTCGGGGCACCGGATGCACACGCGCTGCCCTCCGAAGCAGCGACGTCGGGCATGGCCGCCAGCACAGCATCCGCTGGCACCCCCGAGAAGGTGATGCTTGTCACACCGGGGAGCCGCTGATCCCGCCGGCCATTGATACGACAGTCAGGCAGAGCACGGGTCAGCAGGCTTTCGAGGCGGTCGCGCAGTGCGGCGACACGCTCGGCTTCCTCACCGAGGTTGCGTCGTGCAGCGTCGGCCGCAGCACCCAGACCAATAATCCCCGCCACGTTCAAAGTACCCGCGCGCCAGCCACGCTCTTGTCCGCCACCCACCAGGAGTGGCCGGTGCCGCAGTGGCGTGCCACGTCGCACATACAGCGCGCCGACGCCCTGCGGGCCACCGAACTTGTGAGCCGACAGCGACAGCAGATCAACATCGAGTTCAGCAACGTCTACAGGCAGGCGGCCGACGATTTGGGTGGCGTCCGTATGAACGAGGGCGCCAGCCTCACGGGCCGCCTTGGCCACGACTCGAAGGTCGGTTAGGACACCAGTCTCGTTGTTCGCTGCCATCAGGGAGACGATCCCACCGCTTCGTTTCGCGAAGACCTGCTCTAAGGCGTTGAGATCCACCAGGCCGTCGGAGCCGACCGGCAGCAGCACAAGATCCTCTGGCCGTTCGGCGGTCATCATCCGGGCTGTCTCTAGAACAGCAGGATGCTCTACCGGGCTCGTCACCAGGGAATTTCCAGGGATGTATGTAGAGTGGAGGGCCAGGTTGTTCGCCTCCGTCGCCCCGGACGTGAAGATGATCTCGCCCGGTGAGCAGTTGAGCAGGTCGGCTAGCTGTCGACGAGCAAGGTCGACCCGATGCGCCGCCTGTCGTCCCGGTTGGTGCGTACTTGAGGCGTTTCCGACCAACTGCATGGCTTCAATGACGGCTGCGGCGGCCTCGGGTCGGATCGGTGCGGTGGCATTGTAGTCAAGGTAGGCGATGCCCGACCCATTGAGCCTGTTCATCATCTGCCACTCCGTCTCACTTGTGTCACACCCAATGTACTACTGGGGGAAAGCGCGCCCCGCATCCGGGTTTCCACCAGGAGCAAGTCGATCCTAGTCATACAGCAAGATCCACTGCTCGAATCACTCAAACGCATGGCGTCAGAGGCCACTTACTGAACGAATGTTCTACACCTGGCACTTGGGCGTGGCGCGCAGCTCGCCTGTAGCAAGAGGCGCTCAAGGGCCGAGGATTCTGGTCGAAAAGGTGACAAATCCCCGCCCTTGGCTGGGTTTTCGACTAATAGTGCCCCTGCTGTCAGTGCCCCTTATTAAGGTGGTTCGCACGCTGCGACGTTGCAGTCCCTGGGCGTTGGGGTGGTGCTTGGCGTCATGGAGGTGGGGATGGAAGTTCATGACAACTATGCCGACCGAGGCGCATGTGGGCTGTTGTCTGCTCCGCATCGGCAGGTGAATCCGTGACGACTTGGTCACCGGGGATGTCCTTCAAGGCGCTCCTCGCTGATGCGCCCGTGTCGTACATCCGGGCACATCTCGGCGAGCGGCTGTGTGCCCTGCTCGATCTGATCGAGGGGGGCACAGCGCCAGACGACCGGCTGAGGGCTGTTGCCCCGATCGTAATCGACGCCGAGCGCCTGGTCGCTGACGAGGCCGAACGCTCAGCTCTCTTAGAGATGGTTCCGAGCCCCAAGCAGGCTGAGCTGGCACAGCGGCTTGGCTCCGTAGGCGATGTACAGGCACCGCTGGACTATCTGCAAAGCCTGAAGTGGACGGCTGACGAGCGGCGCGAGCTGCTTGAGTTCTTCGGCTTCACGATCGACCGGGCGCCGCCCCTCCCGCCAGCGTTCAAGCAGGAGGCGACGCCCGAGTATGCCTTGTTCCCGCATCAGCGTCATGCGGCGGCTCGGGTCAAGGAACTGCTGTACGACGGCTCGCGGCGGACAGTGCTCCATCTGCCCACTGGCGTTGGCAAGACCCGAACAGGCATGAGCCTGATCTGCGATCATCTACGGCAGCGCGAACCGACCGTGGTGGTGTGGCTGGCGCACGGGCAAGAGCTGCTGGAGCAGGCCGCCTCAGAGTTTGAGCGCGCCTGGGCCAAGGTCGGTGACCGTCCGCTCCCCGTTCTTCGTGTATGGGGCAACGCCCCTGTAGAGCTCACGGGGATGACCGATGGGCTGGTCGTCCTCGGCCTGGAGAAGGCCGTCTCGACAGCCAAGTCGGATCCGCAATTCCTGGCCACTCTTGCGGCACGCAACACCCTTACCGTCTTCGATGAGGCTCATCAGATCATCGCTCCCACCTTCCAACGAGTGGTCGATGAACTGACGATCCGCCATGACGCTAGCCTCCTGGGGTTGACGGCCACGCCGGGACGAACGTGGGCGGATATCTCGAAGGACGAGGAGCTCTCCGACTACTTTTCGCGGCAAAAGGTCATGTTGGAGATCGAGGGCTACACCAATCCGGTGACGGCCCTAATTGAGCAGGGATACCTGGCCAAGCCGCTGATGAGAACAGTGGCCTCTGAGCCAGGTATACACCTGTCGGCTCGAGATCAACAACTCCTTGCGCGGTCGTTCGACATTCCGGCTGTGATGATGGCCGAGATCGCGCGGGACGAGCAATGGAACCTCAAGATCATCCAGGTGATCATGGAGCTGCTCCAGCAGCACCGCCGGATTCTGGTTTTCGCCGCCTCTGTCGACCATTGCCGGCTGATCGCGGCCGTCCTGTCCGCGGCTGGCATCGATGCTGAGTTCGTGACCGGCGAGTCCTCCCCTCGACATCGCAGCCAGGTGATCTCTCGGTTCAAGGGCGCCAGTCGGCGCCCCATGGTTCTGTGTAACTTCGGGGTCTTGACGACCGGCTTCGACGCCCCCGCCGCTAGCGCTGCAGTGATCGCCCGCCCGACCAAGTCCCTGGTGCTCTACAGCCAGATGGTCGGCCGCGTCATCCGCGGTCCAAAGGCTGGCGGGACTGCCACCTGCGAGATCATCACCGTCGTGAACCCAGAGCTTCCCGGGTTCGGCGACGTGGCAGAGGCATTCACCAACTGGGAAGACGTATGGGAGACAGCGTGACCAGTGACGGCAGCAACTACCGGATCGTCAGTCCCTCGCTGACCGTCAAGGCCATGCGGGACAGTGGCTACAAGAACACCGCCTACGCCCTCGCCGAACTGATTGACAACAGCATCGACGCCAAGGCCACCCTCGTAGAGGTCTTTGCCTGCGAAAACCCCGTGAAAGTCGGCGCTCGGACCAACCACCGTGTGGAGACCATCGCTGTCCTCGACAACGGCCACGGCATGGAGCCGACGCAACTGCGGCGCGCCCTGAAGTACGGTGATGGACAGGGCGCCGACCCCACCCGCATCGGCCGTTTCGGCATGGGCCTGCCTAACTCCAGCATGTCCCAGTGCACCCGTCTCGACGTCTGGTCCTGGACCAACGGCGCGGGCAACGCCATGCACACCTACCTCGATCTCGAGGAGATCGAAATGGGGCTGAGCGATGACGTCCCCGAACCCACACACGACCCGCTGCCCGACTACTGGCGGAACCTGAGCGAGGGGCTCGGCGATACCGGCACGCTTGTCGTCTGGACCAAGCTGGACAAGGTCAACTGGTACGGAGCCGCGGCCACCCTGAAGAACACCGCCGAGCTGATCGGCCGCGTCTACCGGCACTACCTCCATGAAGGACGGGTCGACATCCGAATGGCGCCCGTCCGAGAGGGCAAGGTCGTCGATGGCGAATACCACGCTGTACCCAACGACCCCCTCTACCTGATGGCGCCCACTTCCACCCCGGCGCCGTTCTCAGATAGGCCGATGTTCATGCCTTTCTCCATGGGCAGCGAGTCCGAGCCCGGCGTGACACGCTTCCCCGTGCTCCATGAGGGCAAGAAGCACAACATCACGGTCCGGGCCTCCATCGCTCGCCCGGAGGCACGCCGCGCCGATGTCGAAGGCTACCCGTGGCCCGACGGAATCAGCCGCGCGACCGACCCTGGAACTCTTCCGTGGGGCAAGCACGCCAGGCGCAACGTCGGCATCTCGCTCGTACGCCAGGGCAGGGAACTCGACCTCGACGCATCCTGGGCCATCGGGTACGACCCGACAGAACGGTGGTGGGGCATCGAGGTGGAGTTCCCGCCGGAACTCGACGCCATCTTCGGCGTGACGAACAACAAGCAGAGTGCCACCGTCTTCTCCTCCCTGGCTCACTTCGACTGGAAGGCCCACGCTGAGGCCGGCGAGTCCTTCAAGGGGTTCAAGGAGCGTCTTGCCGAGTTCAGCGATCCGCGTCTTCCTCTCATCGATCTCGTGCTCTACCTAGAGGAGAAGCTCCTGCCAGCCATTCGGCGGCAGCTGAAGCAGCAGACGGTCGGCACACGTAAGAGCAAGAAGCGGCACGACGATGACGTCGCTTCCAGGGCCACCGACGCCGTCAAGCGCCGAAGCGAGGAGGGCTACACCGGAAAGACGGACGAGCTGGAGGAAGGGGCGACCACCGAGACCAAGCGGCAAGAACAGGTCGAGGCCCTCACCCAGCGACACCATCTTGACGAGGACACTGCACAGTCCATGGTCGAAGAGGCCCTGGAGAAGGATCTCCGCGCGCGGTGGATCTCCAGCTTCCAGGACACCCCCGCCTTCTTCAGCATCGACCTCATGGCCGGCATGCTGCAGGTGATTTTCAACGAGAAGCACCCCCTGCACGCTCAGTTGATGGCGGTCCTTGAAGACGTCCCGGAAGACGCGGACGTGGACGACCTGCGCGACCGGCTCAACCGTGTCGCGGAGACCTTCAAGCTGCTGCTCTTCTCCTGGGCGCGTATGGAGGACGAGACCTACCCCGAACGCGAACGCGAACGCATCGCGGACGCCCGCCGTGAGTGGGGAAAGTACGCCCGCGACTTTGTGGACGGAAAGGCCAGCGACGCGTGACCGACCCTGCCCACATCTGGCGGCAGATCGAAGAACTGATGATGGGCGCCTATGGACGCGTAACCCTTGTGGCGCCCTTCATCAAGCGAGAAGTTCTGATAGCCGCACTCTCCGCCGTCCCCGCCTCTGTCGAGAGCATCGAGTGCACCACACGATGGGTCCCCGAGGAGGTGGCGGCAGGAGTATCGGACCCCGAGATCATTGAGCTCGCAGAGAACGACAAGCGGCTGCGCATCGCCCTGTGCCCGAGCCTGCACGCCAAGCTCTACCTCGCAGACGAGCGTTGTCTGATCGGGTCGGCCAACTTGACAGGGAAGGCCACCGGGCGGGTCACGAATCCGAACATTGAGATCCTTATCGAGGCATCCGCGGCACATCCGGAAGTCGGACGCGTACTCGCTGAGATCGAGGCATGTGCAATCGAGGCGACGCCCCACATGGCCGCCTTGGTGAGAAGACAAGCGGAGCTGCTGAAGGAACACCGCCCAACTGCCTCCGACCAGCTACGAGAGGAAGCACGGCAGGGCTGGTACCCGGTTACACGACGCCCGGAGGCCGTCTACCTGTACTACAGCGGAAGGGCTCGATTCGGGCGATCCGTGGAAACAGCCATCCTGCGGGACCTTGCGTTCCTGGGCGTACCGGTAGGCTTGACCGAGGCGGAGTTCTCAGACTGGGTCGAAAGCCGCCTGCGGGAGATTCCTGCCCTCCGGGCGCTGGTGGAGGGTGATCGCCTGACCAACGTGGAGCTGCAGCATGCGCTGCAGGACCAGGCAGGCTTGACCGATGAGCAAGCCAAAAGAGCGACCGAGACCATCGCCGCGTGGCTTCGGCACTTCGGCCGCTTCTATACCGATGTCGGGACGTGGGAGATCAGGCACGGACGGGAGCTGTCGTAGCCGCCCGCCTGAAGTGACGCCGACATCGGTACTGAGGTCGGCCGCTACCCGAAACCTGATTGATGTTGAGTCGCTGTCGGCCCCGGCCCTGACCCGCTGGTGTGCCTAGGATCTGTACGGACAGCCAGGTGTGGCAGCAGCGTACCGCCTGGCGGTCTTACGGTAGGAGCGCAGATGCTGGGATGGTTCTCATGGCTCAAGTGCGGGTCCCGTACCTGCTCGGGCACGCTGAGATCGCTTCCCTCTTCCGAGTCGCGCGCCAAACGTCACAGAAGTGGCGCACAGAAGGCACACTTCCCGAGCCCGACCTAGTCGCTTCCGGCAATCCGTACTGGCTGCTGGCGACGGTATTGCGCATCAGCGATATCGGAGACCGTCAGGTTGATGAGAGGCAGCTCGAGGCCTACAAGGCCGCCATCCCTCACGGCTATGTCCTGCAGGACAACGAACAACTGCCTGTCATCCTCGGCATTCAGGAGGTAGGTCGTGTCCTCGGTCGAGATGCCCAGACGGTTTCCCGGTGGCGTAACCGGCGACGTATCGCCGAGGCAGACCTCGTCCTCTCCGGTTCTCCCCTCTGGCTCCTAGAAACGATTCTCGCGGACGCGCAACACCGGCAGCGATCCGTGGTTCCCGCCGAAATCACCATGCTCCGCGCGGGACAGCGCGCTCCACAGAAGCCCCGCGGCCGCAGGTCCGGCAGCCCCACCGTGGTGCGTCCACCGCAAGAGGTGCTGCCCGCAGCACGTACGTTCACGGGCGCCGACCAGGCCGCCGCTGTGGAGTTCCTCGCATCGATACTGGCCCAGGGCTACTCCGTCGTGATCAAGCCTCAGCCCTGAGTCAACTGTCCGTCCACAGTTACGACGCACGGTGCCCAACGCCGCCTGCGACTGGGTACCCCATCGGCCGACAGCTATGAGATAAACACTTGATGTGCTAGCGGGGGATCCATAATATCTCTCACATGTCGATCCTGCAGCGTACCCCCGGAGCCCATGGCGCCAACCCAACCGCCTCCGATCTCCAGGCCGCTTCCGGCCAGCCGAGCCTCACCTCCGTGAAGGTCGTCTCCTACGGAGGTGGCGTGCAATCAACAGCGCTGCTCGTGCTAGCGGCTCGTAGACAGATCGATTTCCAGACCTTCCTCTTCGCCAACGTGGGCGACGACAGCGAGCATCCGGCGACACTCGCCTACGTTCGTGAGATCGCCATCCCGTACGCGGCCCGAGCGGGGCTCGAAGTCCATGAGCTCAGGCGGCGCCAACGTGACGGAACCACCGAGACGCTCATGCAGCGCATGAACCGGCCGGCCACGCGATCGATCCCCATCCCAGTGCGTATGGCGAACGGGGCTCCGGGCCGGCGTAACTGCACGACGGACTTCAAAATCAAGGTGATCGGGCGGTGGCTCCGAGAGCACGGAGCCACCGCAGAGCATCCTGCTGCGGTGGGGATCGGTATATCGCTCGACGAGATCCACCGCGCCAACCGGCGCCGACGAGAGCCCCACGAGCTCATCGAGTACCCCCTTCTCGATCTTGGGCTCCGCAGGAGCGACTGCGAGCACATCATCACGGAGGCCGGCATGCCGGTGCCACCAAAAAGCTCCTGCTTCTTCTGCCCCTTTCGCACCGTCGACGAGTGGCGACACCAACGTAGGCACGAACCCGAGCTGTTCGCCCTTTCAGTGCGGCTTGAGAAGACGATCAACGAACGCCGGGCTGCGCTTGGGCGAGATTCTGTGTATCTCACGAGGTACGGTCGCCCGCTCGCGCAGGCAATCCCTGAAGACGGCTTGGCAGACAGCACCGTCGACCAGGGGGATGGTTCCTGCGACTCCGGCTGGTGCATGACCTGAATCAGCGGGACGGGGGAAGCCTAGCTTCCGTCCCCGTCCGTCGTTCCCTCCTGCCAGATGCAGAACAGAGCCGACCGCCAAGTTGGAGCACCTGAGTCAGCGCTCGGGCGGCTCGCCAGGCTCAAGGTGGAGAACTGCAAGATACTCGCTGTAGGGCATCTCTTCATCCACCCACCGGCTGCCGCCAGCGCGATCGGGGATCCACCTGCCATCGAAGAGGTACTTGTCCTCGTCGAGAACCGCGACCCTCCCCTCGGCCAGCGCTGCCGCCAGCAAGCTGGATGCCCAGCATTACGGCCGTGGAAGCCTCCCTGGCGGCGCAAATTTCCTCGTGACCGGCTGCGTGGATCTTCGCATCCGCGTCGGTGATCGGCTCGGGGACTCCTGCGAGGCCGTGCACCGCCTGACGGTGCACGGCGATCGCCTGGGCGACACCGGACGCGACGGACACAGTGGTGCTGTCAGCCCGATCCCGGGCGTGGGCCGTGAGGTGCTGGGCGACTTCGCGTGCGTGTAGTGGCCAGACGTCGGTGCGGCGAGACAGCTGGTGCTCCGCCCTTTCGATGGCGATAGCGGGCTGCGAGCCGTCCGAGCACAGCACTCTGACGAATCCTTCGAGCGCCGCTCGAACATAGCCGAGCCGCACTAGGTGCAGCTGCCACTCCGCCATCATCTCCGACCAGACGGCGTCGAAGTCGCCGCCGACGGCGCACATATCCCCATCGTCATACGACATGTCGAAGGTCACTGTGCGTAGCCCCTGGGCAAGCCGGAGCCACTTATAAGCGCTCTCCCAACCTGCCCGTTCGGCAGCCCCACCGCGTACGACAGAGGCGTGCTCCACCCAATCGGTGAGCTCACGGACGTGTTCCTCGGGCGCAGCGAGCGCGAGTGCCGCCAGCGTGCGGTAGGAGGGCAGGCAAACGCCCTCCGTGTGATTGGTGGTCATAGGGGGGAGCGTCTCACGCCTGACTGACAACACCAACCGAGCTAACCAAGTTGAACTCGTAGAGTTCGAGCGATCACCAGGGCTCGACGGCCAGGCCGGTCTTGGCTAGACAGCCCTCGATCAGGTGGAGCTGATACTAGATCTTCTTCAGCTTGCGTTTGATGATGCGGACCAGGCAGTCCACGTTGGCCGCGGTGAAGTTGGCCATGGCGCGCTTGAGCAGGGACCAGACGCCTTCGGCAGGGCTGAGCTCGGGGGCGTAGGACGGCATCTGGAACACCCGCAGCCACTGCTTGTTCTCCCGGGCAAAGTCGGCCAGCGCCGACGCCAGGCGAAGGTTGAGGTTATCCCAGCACCACACCACCGGCGCGTCCAGCCGCCGATGCACCGAGATGATCAGGTCCCGGTAGTGGTACCAGGCAAACCCCTTCGGCTCGCCCTTGCGTCGACGCCAGACCAACACCTGGTAGAACAGGCGCGAGCGATCGCCGGGGCGAAAGCACACCACGCCGGCGATGCCGACCTGACCCCCTCCCGCGCCACGCACGACCACCACCGGGCGGGCCCCGCGCGGCGCCCAGGTGCGTCCCTTGGGCGGACTCAGCCCTTGCCCCGCCTCGTCCTCGAAACAGATATAGGCGCCCAGATCCGCGGCCACGCTTTTACCTGCGGCCACACCTCGGCCTTCCGTGCCTCGATCGCCTCGGCGTCCCGTTCGGTCGCCTGGCGGACCGGGACCTGGACCGGCCAGCCGTGCCGCCGCATCAGCTTGCCCGCCCCCTGAACCGTGTATCCCACATGGAACAACCGGCCAATCACGGTCTTGATCCGCTTCAGCGTCCAGCGCTGGTCATCGGCGAACCCGTGGACCAGGGGCCCTTTGGCCAGTTCGGCCTCCAGCCGGGCCCACTGCCGGGGGCTCAGCCTCTCGCGCGAGACCGGCCCGGTCGACTTCAGTGCCTCGGTCCCGCCCTGGCGCCAGGCCCGGCGCCACCGCCGCACGCTGCTTGCCGTGATCCGCAGGTCGGCGGCGATGCCGCCGGCGCTGTCTCCGTGCGCGAACCGCTCGGCCGCCTGCAGCCGCAACCGCTCACGCCGCTGCCGCTCGGCGGGCGTGTACCCGCCCCGCTGCGCATACCTCATACTCCCGGCATACGCCAGCAACCACAAGATCACGACCCGGCGGACTCTACGAGTTCAACTCGGTTAGCGGGCACATGGGCGTATGAGCCAGCCTTCGCGCTTCCAGTTCGTCCCGGGTCACCGCCAATCCCCTTGCTATCGGGGTGATTCCTTTGACGATTAGCCGTTCCAATGTGGATGATGTTGTGGTCGCCGGCGGATCAGCTTTCACCCCGGCGTTGTGTCGACAGGGCATGGTGGAGGTGAGAGAACTGACCGCGTCTGGATGGATCGGTCCGCCCCAACCAGCCGTGGACACGTATCATCGACGTGTTCGATGATGTCCTCGTGGAGGACGGTGGCGATGACGCCTGCATGGCGTGCCATACCTAACCTGACCAACCTGTTACATTCGAAGGACGACCCATGCCCACCCAGGCCAGAGAGATATTTGAGGCGCAGAGCAAGAGCCTTCGTGAGTTGCTGTCGGACAATGGCCTCGGCCTGTACCTTCCCCCGTATCAGCGACCGTATGGCTGGGGCAGGGACAAGGTCGAGAAGCTGCTCGACGACACCCTTCATGGTTTGAAGAATCTCGGCGAGGCTCCCGACAGCTTCACCTTCCTGGGCACCGTGATTACCATCCATGACGTCAACCACGTTACGGTACAGCCGATTGTAAAGCCCGAAGTGCCGTCCAAGGTGCTCACTGTGATCGACGGGCAGCAACGTCTGTCGAGCCTGCTCCTTATGCTCGTGTGCCTTCACAATCTGATCCGCCAGCACTCATGGAAGGTCTTCAAGGGTCAGACATCCGATTTTACGGACGCTGCGCACGCCTCGCTCTACTCAGAAACCGTCGGCATCTTGCAGACCCTCAGCACTGCTTTCTACGAGCGAAAGAACTTCGGCGACGCGCCGATCTACCCCCGCTTGATCCGTGCCTTCGTCGACCAGTGGTCCAAGGATGCAAAGCTCAAACTTTATGAGTCTCCGATTGCGAATCTGATCTATACTTACTCAGTCAAGGCAGACGCGGAGCCGCCGACCGCGAAGCCGACTGACTTCAAGCCGAAGGCGCGTTCCGGTGCGGGTGAAGGCGAAGACGATCTAATCAAGCGGTTCGGCGAGATCCGTGCTGCCCTGATCAAGCTTGCTCACCTTAAAACGATTGAGGAGCTTGAGGATTTGCCGCCGCTCTCAATCTTGGCTGATAAGATCGAGTTTCAGCGTGCGCTGTTCAACCATGAACTCGATCCCGAGCTGTGCAAGTGGCTTCGTGAGCTGGAGAACGAGCCCGAGGCTGTGCTGATGCGGCTCGTGATGTTTGCCGCGTACGTCCTGAACCGCATCGCGCTGACTGTGGTGCAGGGCAAGGACGAGGACTACGCCTTTACCATCTTCGAGTCACTGAACACGACCGGTGAGCCCTTGACTGCCTTCGAGACGTTCTTGCCGCGCGTAGTGATGGCGGAAAGAGTTCAGGACTACCAGGGCTCTGACGCGCACAAGCACATGAAGGCCGTCCAGAGCTACCTCAATCGATTTGGCGTGGGAGAGAAGCTGCAAAATGCGACCCGCGAGCTGCTGGTGACGTTTGCCCTAGCAGAGACGGCCAAGAAGCTCTCGAAGCGGCTACCTGAGCAACGCGTCTACATGAAGGACACCTTCGACCGTCATAAGGATTCCGACGATGATCGCGTTGCTTACTTACGTCATCTGAGTGACACGGCGACCTTCATTGGCGCGACATGGGAGCCGGCGAAGGATGATCCTCGTCAGCTCGTCGGGCTCCCCGCCTCCGCCATGACGGACACGGTCAAGCTCTGTCTAGGGTTCTTAAAAGATCTCAACCACACGATCGCCATTGCACCCCTGGTGCGGTTCTACTCCGAGGCTGTTCATGCAGAAGAGGGTGAGGAGCGGGATAAACGAGTCGCGGAGTTTGAAACGGCTATCAAAGCGATTACCGCCTTCACGGTCTTCTGGCGAGCAACGCGACGTGGCACCGGGAACATCGACAGCCAGTATCGAGCCGTCATGGCGGGTGACTCGCTGACTGGCATGGGACCTCTCGCGCGTCAGTGGGCAGTGCCAAACTCAGAGAAGCCTGAGCCAACGGTGGACGCTGAAGCCCTGAAGAAGGAGCTCGCGGCGCGCTTGTCCAATACGGACAAGAAATACGGCGGCATCCCGAATCTTGCGTCGTTTCTGGCGGCGGCAAAAGCTCTGCCTCTCTACAAGATCAGCCGACCGCTGACACGCTTCCTTCTGCTGGCGGCCTACCACGACACCATTGAAGACCCTGAAAATCCAGGCCTTATAAAGCAGGGAAAGGCAGGGGTGGCTCCGTGCTTCACATCAGACGGCTGGTCTGATGAAACTCACTTCACGATCGAGCACATCGCTCCGCAGCAAGAGACTGGTGGATGGGATCAGGGCTTTTACAGTGAGAAGGAGACCGTTGACAAGATCGGCAACTTGGTCCTTGCACCAGGGGCCGCCAACGCGTCACTAAGTTCGCGACCATGGACTGAGAAGAAGGTGCTGTACGCGGCACTTGGTGCTACGACCACCGAGGAGGCAAAGGCCATCCTCAAGGGTTCGGGCTTCGCGTTCGCGCAGTCGACCGAGGAACTGGCCAAGATGTCTCGATACCTGCCGCACCTGCGAGCACTCGGGCAACGCGATGTGGAGTGGGACCCAGAGTTCATGGATCGGCGAGCTGATGTTCTCCTTCGACTCGCCTACGCACGGCTGAAGGACTGGCTCGGCATCGCGTGGTCGGAATCGACGACTGATCCAGTGGTCCGCCATGTCGATGACGAGGTTGAACCTGACGAAGATGACGACTCCACGCAGGCCACCGTCTGATTCGGCTCGAGATCGCATGGCAATCCACGCATCGGTTCACTTGGCGAGTCGCCGACGTGATTGGAGAAACTACGGCCTCTGAGCGTACGGCTGCCTTACAGCAGCCGTACCGCAACGCCGTCCTACACAATCACAACTCACCAGCCAGTACCTATCGACCGAGCAGAGCGGCAGGCCATCGCGAGAGGCCTGCCTTTCCTATGGATCACGTCGGGTCTTATCACTGAGTGACGTGATGTGGCCAGCCTCGGAGGGTGCGGAACATGTACGAGATGATCTTGCAAAGGACGCGGGTTGAGCGGGACGTTCACGCAGTTCACATCGGTTGAGCCAGCCGTACAGCCACCGCTCTCCTAAAGCGGGTGCCGCAGGTTCGAATCCTGCCGGGGGCACTCACCTAGATCGCCAGAAATGGCCCCTGACCTGCGGTTTCACAGCCGCAACTCTTGTGTTTCGCCACCCTCGACAGGGCAGCGGACAGCGCCCGTACGCAGCCGTACGACCATGATCAGGGGGCATATGGGGGATGATCTTGGCGCTGTTTCCCCAGGTCAAGGCTGTAATTCCGGCCGCTCCAGCCTCCGGCTACCGCTGAAACCGCCCGAGCACGCACCAGCTCATCCGCTGATCGTGCCGAATACGTGCGCAACGCAGAGCGGCCGGTGATCAGATCCGCGCCCCGCCATGCCAGGAACGGCGTGGCCGTCATCATCGACAGGCGGACGGCAGCGTGATCCTTCCATGAGATCAACGGCGTGGGATTCAAGACGCGTCGGAATAGCCGCCAACGGCGTAGCCGACAACCGGCTCGGTCAACTCCGCCGATCCGGCCTGGCTGACGTGGTCGGCGACCATGCCGCGCCAGGAGTCGGCAGGGCGTCCAGAGGACGGATGCGCGTCTCTGCCAGATGGCGGCGTAGCGGTATGGAGCCCGTCTTGCCGAGGGCGGTTGGACAGTAGGTGACGACCTCGTCGCGGACGTCGCGGGCGGTCAAGCTGCGGGCTTGCGCGGCATCTGGGTCGACCGAGGGACGTGGCCAGGGCATTTGGCAGGCCCGCACTGCGTGTCTTCCACCGAGATTGCTCGTCGGCCGCGGCAAGGGGCCGGTGTTCATCACCGAGCGGCGCGCCCCCGGATCACGCCTCGGTCGCCAGTCTGGCCCGCTACACCCGCCTATATCTTTCGACGCCCTCACCCGTTGGCAAGCCCGGTCCCCATCGCGGAGTCTGACCGGACCGAACTTCTCTCGGCGGCCCCTTTCCGCCGCATTCCGGTGGCACCCCATGGGGAGGGGACAGCGCAGCCAGGGCGATGCTGCCGCCCGCTCGGGCCGCCAGATCCATTCCATCGGCCTGGCGGCCCCACCGGCGGGCCTCACGCTCGCGTACCTCGGCGCTCAACCGGTCCAGCGGGCCGCTGAGGTCGGCCGGCTCGCTCGCGCGGACCGCCGCTCCGGATGAGCTGCTGCTCCTTCTCCGCCGGCAACCAGGCGAACTCCGGGGACACGGGGTCGAATACGGCCGGCTCGGCGGCCTCGGCCGGTCAGGAGCGGGCGGGCGCTCAGGTGGCCGGTACGGCGACGGGTGAAGGAGCGGCGAGCAGTTCCCGCACCGCGGCGTCGATGAAGGCGGCGTCTGCGGGATTGGCGCCGCCACCCGACATATGGCCCCAGATCCCCGGGATCACGCGGACTTCCCCGTTCGGGATGTGCCGGACAGCACGGACCTCGTCCTCCGGAGGGAAGTACAGGTCCTTCTCCGCGGGAAGCGCGATGAGCTTGGCCTGGATGGAGCCGAGGGCCGCTTCGATGTCACCGTCGTGTCCTGGGGTGCCCGAGACGTCGGCGTCCTGCCACGTACGGAGCATCGCGAGGAGGTTGTTGGCGTCCTGGCCGATGAAGTTGGCCTCCCAGAAGCCGATCACGAACTCCTCCCGCGACCCGAAGCCCAGCCGCCGCCACGCTTCCTCCCAGTAGAAGGCCTGGGAGAAGCCCCATCCCGCATAGATGCGGGCGAACGCCCTGATACCGGCCAACGGCGGCTCCTGATAGCGCCCGCCGTCGAAGGCCGCGTCGAGCGTGAGAGCCGCCCGCAGGCTCTCGATGAAGACCGCATTGTGCGGCGAGGTCCTCGGGGACCCGCAGTACGGCAGGGCGCGCTCGACCATGTTCGGATGGCTGACCGCCCACTGATAGGTCTGCAGGGCTCCCATAGAGCAGCCGAGGACCAGCGCCAGCCGTTCGATGCCGAAGTGCTCAGTGACCAGCCGGTGCTGCGCCCTGACGTTGTCACGGATGGTGATCGTGGGGAAGTCGGCGGCGGCGTGGGGCGGTGGGGTGTTCGACGGCGAGGAGGACAGGCCGTTGCCGAAGAGATTCGGCACGATGATGAAGTACTTCCGCGGGTCCAGCGCCTTGCCCGGACCGATGAGCCATTCGTTGGAGGTGTGGTCCCCGGCGAACCAGGTGGGGAAGAGGACGGCGTTCGTCCGGGTCGCGTTCAACTCGCCGTACGTCCGGTAGGCGAGCCTGGCCGGGTCGAGGACGGCGCCGCCGTCGAGGTGGAACGACGGCAGCTCGTAGATCTCATACATGGACTTCTCCGGTAGATGTGCAGAGTGCGGCGGTCTGAAAGAGCAGATGCTCACGGCCGGGCAGGCAGACGAGCTGAAGGCCGACGGGGAGACCGTCCACCGTTCCGGCGGTGATGCTGAGCGCGGGCAGGCCCAGCACGTTCCATGGGCTGGTCAGCGATAGGAGGGCGTCGCGTACGGCGACG
This sequence comes from Nonomuraea sp. NPDC052634, assembly GCF_040678535.1. Lineage (NCBI taxonomy): Bacteria > Bacillati > Actinomycetota > Actinomycetes > Streptosporangiales > Streptosporangiaceae > Nonomuraea > Nonomuraea sp. NPDC052634. The sequence goes on from NZ_JBFATY010000011.1 coordinate 33,334, forward strand.
GGTGTGCCGTTCACGTCCACCTCCCGCCGGCCGAGCGCCGGCGCGGTGATCGGAACGGTCGGCATCGCCAGCACGTCGTCGTGACCGAACAGCGAGCGGACCGCCTCGGCCAGTCGGCTGCGGGCCCCCATGGCGCGGGCGTAGCGCCCGCGCGACACGGTGGCGGCGGTACGCAGGCGTTCCAGCACCTCGTCGTCGAACAGGCCGGGAGCCTGCGCCATGCGCCCGGCGTGCACCTCGATCACCTCGTGGCTCTGGATCGAGAAGAACGTCTCGCGCAGATCGTCGGCGTCCTCCCGTGACAGGCGGCGCTCCGGCGCGGGCCCGGCTCCTCCCTCCAGGAACCGGCGCGTGGCGCGGACGACCCGCGGATCGCAAGGGATTACGGCACCGGGGTCGAGCCAGGCGACCCGCGGGCGCTCGGCCCCGGGTCGCCTGGGGGGAAACTGACGGTCGCCGGGCATGAGAGCGCGGTAGGCGACGAGGCAGTCCTGGGCGTCGCGCGCGAACAGCCCGACGTGGTCGAGGGTCTTCGACAGAGGGAAGACGCCGTCCGCCGGGAGCACCCCGTAGGCGGGCTTGAAACCGGTGGCCCCGGACAGCGCAGCCGGGATCCGGACCGAGCCGCCGGTGTCGGTGCCGAGCGCGAGCGGGATCATGCCCGCCGCTACGGCGACCGCGCTGCCGCCGCTGGAGCCGCCTGACATGCGGGAGACGTCGCAGGGGTTGCGCGTCGGCCCGGCGGCGGAGCGGTCGCCGGTCGGGCCGTACGCGAACTCATGAGTGTTCGTCATGCCGACGATGACGGCTCCCGCTTCGCGCAGGAGGGTCACGCAGGAGGCATCGGCATCGGCCACATGGTCGGCGAAGTGCCGCGAGCCCATGGTCGCCGGGAGGCCCTTGACCATGATGACGTCCTTGACCCCCGCCGGCATGCCGTGCAGCGGGCCCCGGTCCACGCCCCGGGACAGCTCGGCGTCGGCCTGGCGGGCGGCGGCCATCGCACCTTCGGCGTCCACGGTGATGAACGCATTGAGCAAGGGGTCGAGCGCGGCGATGGCGTCGAGGGCGTGCCTCGTGAGCTCCACCGACGTGATGCGCCCGGCGCGCAGGTCCCGCCCGAGCGCGCCGAGCGTCCACCCGGTGAAATAGCCTTCGGGCGCACGGAGGGAGCTTTCGGCTTCCAGCATGAAGTCCCTTCTCGTCATGGTGCGGCCGGTCGTGGTCGAGGCGTCGTGGGTTCGGTCATGTTTGTCAGAAACCAGGAAGCAGGTCGAGGAGCGGGATGATCGTCGCCGTGCACACGGCCATGGACGCCGTGTAGGCGACCATGGGGTGGACGTCGTCGGGCAGATGCCGGGCCAGCGCCGCGGCGAGCGGAGGAGCGATGGCGGCGCCCAGCACGGCTCCGGCGACGATCGAGGGCACGGTGCCGCCGAAGGCCAGCACCGTGGCCGGCGTTACCGAGACGATGGGAACGAAGGTCGGGTACCAGCCGGAGGCCGCCCACCGCCCGCCCCACATCAGCACCCCGCAGGCCGCGGTCAGGACCTGCGCCGCCAGCAGGTGCGGCAGCAGTCCGCTGCCGTACGCGGGTGCGGCGGGATTGAGGAGATAGTGCAGGACGCAGCCCAGCAGCAGCCCCGCTCCCGCCCACTCGTTGCCGAAGAAGTGCGCCTCGGTGAAGTCGGCCAGGATGCGGCGCGGCACCCATGACGCTCCATGCCGGACCGGTGCCGTGGACGACGGCTCGGACGACGGCTCGGATGGTGGCGGCGTCCACGGCGGTGGCAGCCAGGGCAGCCTCCGGCACAGCCAGAAGGCGCCGAGCCCGCCGACGGACATGGCCAGCGTGCTGCCGACCACGGGCGACAGGCCGAAGGGCGAGAACACCAGGTTGACCAGCACCATGGCGAGCGGCGTGATCACCGTCGCGCCGAGCAGCGCGCCGGTCACCGCTACTCGCCAGCCGGGGCCGTACACGATGACGACAGCCGGTGGCACGGACACCATCGGGGCGAACGTGGGCTGCCAGCCGTCGATTGTCCAGCCCCACAGCAGGTTGCTCAGCAGCAGCCCCAGCCCGGCGGCGACCAGCACCCACGGCCACAGCACGCCGGTGCCGCAGGCCAGGGCGAATCCCTGCCAGCGCTTCCCACGGAGGCGCGCGGTGTGCGCCAGCCAGGCCCCCGCGATCATCAGCAGGCCGCCGAACGCCGACTTGGCCAACGTGGCTTCGGTGGTGTCACCGATGATCCAGTACACGTACCAGGTCAGGTCGGTGTACCCCAGGTCCCAGGAGGTGTAGTCGGGCACGATGGCCGGCAACGCGGGCCGGATGGCCATCAGCCCGATCGCAAGCAGTGCGGCCAGGGCCGCGACCGTGGCAGCGGCGGCAAGACGGCGACCGACGGCGCTACCCGGTGCAGTGACGGTAACCATGTCAGCGCGGCGCCACGTGGCCCAGTGTGTAGCCGAGCAGCGGGTCGTACAGGTCGGTGCGCCTGTCACGGATCAGGTCGTTGAGATCGGTCCAGATCGGGGCGCTGCGTTCGGCACGTACCGGGGCAAGACGCTGCTCCCCGCAGGCACCCGTCTGGTCGTGGTGAAGGCCGACGGTTCATGGACGCTCAAGCGCCGCTGACAGGAGAACGCCGTGCACCTCACCGTCCGGCTCGACATGAGCGCCGTCCCCCAGAACAGGGACCACGACGTCACTCTGTTGTTGCAGCTCGTCGCCCCGCCTTCCTCACCTGCCGACCGGCCGCCTGTGACCGTGCAGGTCGTCCTCGATCGCAGTGGATCGATGGCCGGCGCCCGCCTCGCCGGTGCCCAGCGTGCACTGCTGGGCCTGGTGGACCGCCTCACTCCTGCCGACACCTTCGGCCTGGTCAGCTTCAGCGACACTGCCCAGGTCGAGGTGCCGGCCGGCCCGCTGGCCGACAAGGCCGCAACAAAGCGGGCGATCAACACTCTGCACCCGAGCGGATTCACCGACCTGTCCAGCGGTCTGCTCCGTGGCATGCAGGAGGTCCGTCGCGTCATCGGCGATCACGGCGCCACAGTGCTGCTCATCTCGGACGGTCACGCCAACGAGGGCATCGTCAATCACGAGCTCCTCGCGGACATCGCTCGCGACGGCCACCGGAACGGCGTCACCACGACCGCCCTCGGCTACGGCCTGGACTACGACGAACGCCTCATGGCGGCGATAGCCGACGGCGGTGCGGGAAGCTCCCTGCACGCCACCGACGCCGACAGCGCCGTCCGGCTCATCGCAGCCGAAATGGGCGTCATCATGTCCAAGGTCGTCCAGGCCGCCAGTCTCACGATCACACCGCGCATGCCCGTCCCCGGCCTCCGGCTGTACGGCGAGCTGCCGTGCACCCGCCGCACCGACGGCACCGTCGTCGCGGAACTGGGCGACTTCTACGGCGGTGAGACGCGCAAGCTGCTTCTGCACCTGCCCGTGCCCCGCATGGCGACTCTCGGTGCGATCGTCGTCGTCGAGCTCACGCTCACGTATGTGGAAAGCCGGACGCTGACGACTCGCACCGTCACCAAGCCGGTGTCGATCCGTGTCATCCCCGGAGATCGGGCGGCCGAGGTCGTGCCCGACCTCGCGGTGCGAGCCGAACGGCTCTTCCACGATGCCCAGGAAGCGAGGCTTCGTGCCGCGGACGCCTTGCTTCGTGATGACATCGACGCGGCCGAGACCCTCCTCTCCTCGGCCATCGAAGCCCTCGATCAGGGCCTGTCCTGGGTGCCGGACGCCGATGAGTTCCTGACCGAGATGGCGATCCTGCGGAGGCACGTCCGCGATATACGACATGACGGGGCCCGAGTCTCCAAGCAGGTCCGCTCCGAGTGGCACACACGCACCCGCAAACACGGCCGCCCCTACGACTGACCCGGGCCGTCTTCGTAGCCGGTGGCCACCTCCTCGAACAGTTGGACGGCGGTCGCCACGCGCCTTAGGTGGTCGCTGGTTCAGAAAGGTGCTGATCCAGCGTTCCAGGCCGCCGACCAGCTCGCGCGTACGCCGGGCGCGGCGAGGCTGCCGGCATCGACGTTGGCGAACGGGTTGGCCAGATACCGGACCTGGTCGTACTTGGGGCCTGCCTTGCTGACCGTGACCAGTGCGAGGCGGTAATGCGGAGCCGAGTTCATGCCGGTAAGGACCTCGTTGTGGGTGACGAAGAAATCTTCGGCCCCTTCAAGGCGTGCCTTGACCTCGATACGGATGGATGGACCATTATCAGATGGCAGAGATAGGACGTCGTAGCCAGGGTTGTTGAACGCCTGCTCTTGCGGCAGGCGGCCGAGCGCACGCTCTGCGGCCAGCACCGCATCGATCCCCCGCCGTTCGACGACCGCGGCCTCCTTGGCGTGCAGAGGAGCGCTCGCGGGAATCTCGGCGGCCACCATGGCCAGCGGCAGCACCAGCGCGGCGGTCATCAGCTGCGGTGGTTTGGTGGCCAGCTGGGCCTGCTGGTCAAGCAGCGCCAACCGTGCTTGCCTGCGAATCTTCAGGTCGTGCGCCTTCCGCATGAGGCTGTCGGAGCTTTCCTTCGGCTTGATGCCCGCCTGCTCTTTGCTCATGGCCGCCCTGGCCTCATCGGCAAGCCGGCGGTACTCATGGCTCAGGCGCTGGTCGACCCGCTCACGAGTCCTTTGCAGCTCGACGAGCCGGCGAACCGACACTTCGGCGAGGAAGTCCTTGAGCTGGTGACCGATGATCCACGTGCGGGCCTGTGACTCAGCCACGCTGAGCCAGGGCAACCTCGTGGCCGCGACTACAGAAGGAGTCCGCGGAGCCGGCATGCAGTCAAGATACGGTGCGGGCCCCGCCGGGCGGACCTCGCCGGCAGGATTGACAAAGGCGTAGCCGAACCTGCGCGCGATCGACTCTCCGGTGCCGTCTACGACCTCCTCCACCACTCCGACCAGAAGGGTGGGCTCCTCGACCTGTGGTGACACCAGAACGGTGCCGCGCTCAAGGCAGTGCCGCAGCTGGCCAATGGTGAGCTCGGCAACGGCGTCGTGGAGAGGATGTCCTGGGGCGAGCAGGTCGGCACGCGGCCTGCCGTCGACGTTGATGCGTTCCAAATCGAAGGTGACACGCTCGTAGCGCACGGCGACCGGCCCGTGCTTGGTGACCGCCCGGACCGCCGGCGGAACCTGGGTTATTTCGTACCGGCCGGGCTCGCGTCGCGTGAGTCGCCCACCGAGGCGCTGAAAGGCACGGCGGAACGCCCACTCGATGTAGTACGGCTGCAGCCGACGGGCTCGGGCCTCTTCCATCATCCGCTGAGTGTGCGCCAGATCGATCTCTGACATGGCGTCGTTGGCGAGTGCGCGCTCTTTGAGGAGTTCATTCAGGCCATTGGCGACCGAGTCATCGATCACCTGTTCCATCCTTGCCCGCGTCTCCGGCAGGTCGCCGTACCGGATGGCGTCGATCAGCAGTTCGCGGAGCGGCGTCTCGTCAAAGGCCGCACCGAGAACGTCGAAGACCTTGCCGCCGTAGGCTTTACGCTGCTCTTCGACCTTGTGGAGCAGCCGGGCGAATACCTCGCCCTCCCGGGTGTTTGCGGCCACGAGGTTCCATAGGCGGCAGACCTCGGTCTGGCCTATGCGGTGAATGCGGCCAAAACGCTGTTCGATGCGGTTGGGGTTCCACGGCAGGTCATAGTTGACCATGAGGTGCGCGGCTTGAAGATTGAGTCCTTCGCCGGCCGCATCGGTCGCCACCAGCACCTGGCAGGTTGGACTCTTGGTGAATTCCTCGGTGATGGCGCGCCGTTCGGCCCGGCGCATACCACCGTGGATGGTCTGCACCGTGTCGTTCCTGCCGAACACCGCGCGAATCTTGCGAGCAAGGTAGTGGAGGGTATCGCGGTGCTCGGTAAAAATGATCAGCTTGCGTGGTTTCGCTGCGCCGGGGTGGATGAGGTCGTTGTCCTCCAGAATCTTTCGCAGCTCGACCCACTTGCGATCCGTGTCAAGGTTGCGAACTCGCTGCGCGAGATGGATGAGCTGGTCGAGGTCGGCCAGCTCGGCATTGAGCTCCTCGATGGTGCGCGCCGCAGTGGCGGTGTCGATCAAGTCCTCCTCGACCTGCTCGATGTCGGCGGCGCTGCGTTCCTCCTCGTCCCAGTCGTCCAAATCGACTTGTGCGAACTCATCGGCGACGCTACGGCCGTTCAGTAGGTCGTCGCGGCGGCGCCTCAGCCGGTCCGCACGTCGGACCAGAGACTGATGGATCGCTTCCGGGCTTGACGCCAGACGCCGTTGCAGCACCGTGAGCGCGAATCCGACGGTGTTGCGGCGCTTGTCATCCAGCCGCGCGGCCCGGTTCATTCCTTCGCGCACGTACTCGGTGACGCACTGATAAAGGTGCTGCTCGTCGGCAGTGAGCTGATAAGGGACCGTCTGGGCGATCCGCTCAGGGAAGAGGGGTTTGCCGTCGAAAGTGAGCAGGTCCTCCTTGACCATACGACGCATGAGTCCCATGGTGTCGGCGTTGTGGATACCCGACTTGAACCGGCCCTCAAAGCCGTCGCGCTCGAGCAAGGTGAGGAACAACTGGAAATCCTCTTCCTTGCCTGCGTGCGGGGTGGCGGTCATCAGGAGCAGGTGACGGGTGTGGTCACGCAAGGTTTCGCCGAGTTGGAACCGGCGAGTCTTGTTCAGCTTGCCGGCGAAGTAGTGCGCGCCCATCCGGTGGGCCTCGTCGACGATAACGAGATCGAACTCGGCCTCATCGAGCTGCGCGAACATACTGTCGTTCCGGGCCAGCTGGTCCATCCTCGCGATGAGGAGCGGGTATTGCTCGAAAACGTTTTGCCCGAACGCGCCGTCCACCATTGCTGGGGAGAGAATGTCGAAACGCAGCCCGAACTTGAAGTAGAGCTCGTCCTGCCACTGCTCCACCAACCCGCCAGGGGCCACGATCAGACACCGCTTGACGTCGTCACGGAGGAGCAATTCCTTCACGTACAGGCCCGCCATGATTGTTTTGCCGGCGCCCGGGTCGTCGGCGAGAAGGAAGCGCAGCGGTGTGCGGTCCAGCATCTCGCCATAGACGGCCCGAATCTGGTGTGGCAATGGCTGTACGTCGCTGGTCGCCACGGCGAGCATCGGATCGAACAGCCCGGCTAGGGAGATCCGCTGTGTCTCAGCGGCCAGCCGAAAGTCTTCGGCATCGGCGTCGAACGGACGGCTGCCGGAATCAGACAGGCTGAGCCTGCTTTCATCCGAGCGGAAGAGCACTTGCTGACGCAGCCCTCCGTCCAGGGTCTTGTAGGTCAGCTCCAGAGCGTCGGAGCCGTGCCACTGTGCGGCGATCACCAGAACGGACTCGCCAGGCATGACTCCGGCTACCCGCACACCGGAACAGAGATCCTCAAGCCGCACCGGCTACCTCCAGAGTGTCAGGCGTCCGGCCTCATCGGCGAACGCCGGGTGAGCCGTCTAAGGCTATTCCTCCATAGGAGGTAGGTGCTTTACCATCACGTACTCTGATGTCCATCCATCACTTAACGAGGCATGAATAAAACAGATCGCACAGAGATACGGCGCCTCGTAGCGGACTTCCAGCAGTGGGGCCGGCAAGCCGCCGGCGTACGAGCTTGGCACTCGGCCGTGCACGTAGCCGCCGATCGTGCAGAACAAGGATTGGCCGCACGTAGCGTCGGGATCGCCCGAGCAGGCGAGATCGCCTGGGGAGTGGTTCCCCTCGGGATGGACGACAGGGACGTCGTCAGGCTTCTATGGGAACGGGCGCATCTTCCTCTGGTCACGGCAGAGGATCACGCCGTCATGCGGCTGCTCACCGACGACATCCCCCGCGCCATCGACGATGTTCAGCCTCTTCTTGGTATGCGCCGTTTCTTCACCGGAGCGGCGACGAAGCAGACGGCAGAGGCCGCCGCCGCATTCCTGCGCGGTCACCACGCGGCGCTCACCGGCTGGCCGAACCGGGCGGAGCGGCTCGGCGCCTTCAGGGGCACCTTCGACCAGGGGCGCTCGGGATTCGGCGCGCTTCTCGATCCCGCCCTTGGTTTCTCCCTTGTGGCCAGGTATGCGAGTTCGCGGCCTGAGCTTTTGGACAGTTCGATTTTCCAGGGTCTGCCTGAGGCTCTGGACGTCATCGCCAGGGTCATCGCGAGCGAGGAGCAGTACCGTGCTGCCGCATCCGATGCGGCCGAGAAGGTACGGCGCGCCGACGTTCGGCGGATGCTGCAGGAAATGCCGGTCGATGCCTTGCGTACCGCCACCCGCGAACGCCTTCGGGTAGGCGTCCTGTCCCAGGCAGGCATTCGAACGGTCCAGGAGGTGCTCGACTGGGACGCAGCCCTGACAGAGTTACCGGGCATCGGAGGGACGTCCGCCTGGCGGATACTGGGAGCCGCACACACGTTGTGGCAGACGACCTACGACGAGATGCCGGTACGGATCGACATCAGCAACCGATCACCCGAAACAACCACACTCCTGCGGCGACTCGCCGAGTGGGACTCATGCCGCCAGACCAGAGGCGCATCAGCCGACCTTGAACGTGCCGCCGAGCTCGCTCCGCTGAGGACGACTATCACCGGTGGAACGAGCCATCTCCTGGTGATTCCGACCAGGGAGCTCACTGCCGGGGAGCTCCGTGAGAGCATCCACATCGTCAAACGGCGTGCCGAGCTGCTCGACTCCTCTCTGTCGTCCGGCGGGCCGACTCTTGGTGGCGACCCATGGGATGACTTCCTCAGCCGTCCCGCGGACTACTACGCCATGCTCGCGGAACTGGGCTTCATCACCGAAGACGAGAACGCAGCGCACGGCGACCTGCCCGAAGAGATCATCAAGGCCGTTCGCGACCAGACACTCAGCGGTGAACACATGACCGCGTCTCTTCGTGGTTACCAGAGCTTCGCGGCCCGCTTCGCCCTGGTACAGCGCAAGGTCATCATCGGTGACGAGATGGGCCTCGGGAAGACCGTCGAGGCCATCGCGGTCCTCGCCCATCTACGAAGCCGGGGTGAAAGCCACTTCCTGGTGGTTTGCCCGGCAGCGGTGGTGACCAACTGGATGCGTGAGGTGGCCGGCAAGTCGAAGCTGCGGGCGCATCGAGTCCACGGTCCTGATCGGGAACGTGCCAGCCGAGCCTGGATGCGAGACGGCGGAGTCGCTGTCACGACGTACGAGACGCTGGCGTGGTGGGGACCGACCTTGAGCCGGCACCGTGACCTCGCATGCATCGTGGTCGATGAGGCTCACTACATCAAGAACCCGCAGGCCAAGCGCACGGTGCGGACGACGGAGCTGATCGCGCGCGCCGATCGGGCGATTCTCCTCACGGGCACACCGCTGGAGAACAGAGTGGCCGAATTTCGAAATCTCGCGTCGTACGTGCGCCCCGACCTTACTGTCGACGCCTCCGATCTTTCGCCACGGATGTTTCGGCGGCAGATAGCACCGGCGTACCTCCGTCGCAACCAGGAGGACGTGCTGACCGAGCTTCCCGAGCTCATTGAGATTGATGAATGGTTGCCGATGAGCTCGGCTGATGCTTCCCGTTATAGAGCGGCCGTGCAGAGCGGAAACTTCATGGAGATGCGGCAAGCAGCCCTCTTGGAAGGGCGCGACTCCGAGAAAATGAAACGGCTCATCGAGATCGTCCGTGAGGCCGAAGAGAACGAGCGGAAGGTCATCGTTTTCTCGCACTTCCGGCGGGTATTGGACCTGGTTTGCCAGTCCCTTCCCGGCCCGGTGTTCGGACCGTTGACGGGGTCGATTCCGGCGCATCACCGCCAGCACATGGTGGACCAGTTCTCGGCGGCCAGGCACGGCGCGGTGCTCGTCGCTCAAATCGTGGCCGGTGGCGTGGGGCTCAACATCCAGTCCGCGTCTGTCATCATCATTTGCGAGCCGCAGCTCAAGCCGACCACAGAGGCCCAGGCCATAGCCCGCGCACACCGGATGGGCCAGGTCCAATCGGTACAGGTCCACCGGCTGCTGTCGGAAGACAACGTCGATCAACGGATAACCGAGCTGCTCGCGGAGAAGAAGGCCCTGTTCGATGAATTCGCTCGAGTGAGCGAGATGGCCGAGTCGACGCCAGAGGCCGTGGACCTCACCGAGGCACAACTTGTCAAGGAAGTCCTTGCCGCCGAACGCAAACGTCTGGCTGAACAAGCCTCAAATAGGCACGTGTCACACTGACACCAGCCGTCGTTAGTCGACCTGTATGTAGACCGGTTCTCAAGGACGGGTGGCGAGGACGGCTATGGCTATTTCGCCGTTGACGGCGTGGTTCGCCACCCGTGGTGCTACCACGCTGTCGACGATCACCGTCGCTTGGGAGGCTGAGCCGGAGCTGTAGCTGACGCCGTCCACCACGGCTTCCTCCGCGATGACGACCGGTTCCGTGGCGTGGTTTCTGCGGCTCGGTACGTGGATGAGCTGGACGCGTTCGCCCCGTCGCAGGTCGTAGGGGGCTTGGCCTGGCTTGAGTGCCAGGCCCAGGCGGACGGGGTGTCCCGCCGTCGTGCCGCCATCGGCGCCTGCGACCATCGCCGGGGTGAGGAGCGTGCCGGGCGGGACCGTGACCGACGCCACCGTGGTCGCGAGCCGAGCCCGTTGCGACCAGGGCCAGTACGTGCCGCCGTCGTCGGCGACACGAGCCTCCTGCAGCACGGCGGGGCCGAAGGGCTGGCCGGCGCCGACCCGGCCGGTGACGCGGATGACGGACATACGCTCATCGGCGCTCATCACCAGCATCATCGTGGTCAGTGCGCCGCCGAGCACCAGCAGCACGGCCAGGGCGGCGAGGCCCGGCTTGCGCTGGCGGGACCACTGGGGAAGCTGACGGGAGGCGGCGTCGGTCAGCACACCCGCTCCTTAGCGTCTTCTGTAAGCCTTCTGTCGGAGTTGTAGGGGGTTCCGAAGCTCTCTGTCAGGCTGCGGGGGTCGGGCGTCTTCTCCTGGAGTTGCGGGGTTAGGACTTTTCTCTTGGGCTTTTCGAGTTGTGGTGGTCGGGGCGTCGGTGGATCGGCGGGGGCATGGTCGCTTCTGAGCGGCGGGCGCGGGCCGGCCGGTGTTCAACGCCCTGCCGATCACGCCGCCACATCTTGTCACTCAGGGTGATCGGCCGCAATCCGTTCGTGTCAACCGCTCATGGGGCCCGGCGGCAGACGTCCTGATACGGCGCTCCGCCCAGGTACCGGTCCCACTCGGCGGGCGTCAACGTCCGCCCGACACGGTCGCACGCCTCCTCGGGCACCCGCCGCCCGTCAACGGGGATCGTCCGTACGGCACCCTCCATCCCGGCGTGCAGGGCCGTCCCGTCGGCGTTGAACGCGAGCGACCACGGCCGGCCCGCCCGCACCAGGTAGGAGCCGCCGAGCCGGCGCCGGGCGGGGATGTCCCAGAGCTGGAGTACGCCGTCCAGCGAGGCGGTGGCAAGGGTCTTGCCGTCGGGTGAGAAGGCCAGGAAGTCGACCTCGCCGGCGGCCCTGGGGAGGGCGGGGAGTATGCCGCCTGAAGGGTCGGACGCGACGTCGGTCGGCTCGCCGTCGGCGCGGTGGTCGAGCACGGTGTGGCGGGTGCGCAGGTCCCAGACCTGGACGTCCCGGCCGCGGAAGGAGACGAGGTGGCGGCCGTCCTGGCTGAAGCGCAACCGGCCGCCGGTTCCGCAGGCGTCGCAGGGGACGGCCGCGCCGCGCGGTCGGCCTGAGACGGCGTCGACGAGGGCGATGTCGGTACGGCCGCCGCAGGCGAGCGTCTTGCCGTCGTCGCCGATCGCCACCGCCTGCGGCCGCTTCGCGCAGGCGGCGAACGGCCGCTCGCTCCGCCACCCCGGCAGCGCGATCTGATCGAGGCGGTCCCCCGGCAGCAGCAGGCGTTTTCCTGCGGGGTCCGCGACAGGGTGGTTCCTGTGGGGTCCACGACCGGATGGCTCACCACCTTCCCGCCGCGCCGCTCGGAGACGGGCCCGCCGAACCGCTCGCCGGTCGCGACGTCCAGCAGGTATGGCGCGCAGCGTGGAGTCGGCGGCGACGTGCAGCACCTTGACCGCGACCCGGTTGCCGGCGTCGTCGTAGGCGTCGTGGACGACGCCCTGGCCGCCGGAGCCGAGCCGCCCGGCGAGCCAGTGGTCGCCGATGCGCTGGGAGTCCCCCGGGGACAGCGCTTCCATGACGGGTTGAATGTCCTCTTTCTGGTGAACGGTGGGCACGGCAAAAGAGGACCGGCGCGGCCATTCAGCCGGTTCCGGTGTTCAGCAGCCTCGGATGGTACAGAGGGCCACCGACAGCCGTTCAGGACTCCCCGACATTTCACCACTTAAGGCGAAATGTCGGAATTCACAACCGAACATCATTCGTGCTGAGGGGCGCCTATCGCGCGAATTGCCTGGTCGCCGACGCGCCGCGAAAAAACCTCAGATCGCCGCGAACCTCTGCCGCCACAGCGCTATCCAACCTGATGCACCACGGGACAATGAGCTTCCAGAGGGGACATATACCGATGCGATCCAAGCTCGCCGCCCTGATCCTCACGGCCGTCACCGCCGGCGCCTGCGTCGCCGCTACCGCCTCGCCCGCCGCGGCGACGACGTCCGCGTACGGCAAGAGCAAGTGGATCAGCGCCACCAAGGGCTGGCAGCACACGGGCGTGTACGTCGAGCCCGGCGACCTGGTGCGGATCCGCGCCACCGACGGCCGCTGGACGGTCGACCACCGCAAGTTCCCGTACGTGTCGGCCAACGGCTACCACCGCTACACCGACCGCAAGATCTACCAGGGCTGCAAGATCCTGCGCGGGCTCCCGTACGGCACGCTGATCGCCAGGGTCAACGGCGACCACTACCGGGTCGGGACGCGCGGCGTCTTCCGTGCCCGCCAGGCCGGTTTCCTGCAGCTTCGCGTGAACGACGCCGACGGCTGCCTGAAGGACAACGACGGCACCGTCATCGCCAAGATCAGGGTCAGCAACTGACCCCGTTGGAGATCACGGGGTGAGCGCGCATCCAGTGGCGCTCTGCTTCCAGCTGGATCTGCGGGGGACACGCTGTTCAGCGTGAACGGCGGCCCAGGCAGGGGCGCCTGGGCGACACGGGGAAGCGTCCGTCATAAGACGACGCGTACGGGGTTTTCAACGGGGAATTCTTCATCGGCGAAGTCAATGACCTGACTCGCATTCGGCTTAGACAACGCCGGTCTCTTCTTCGAACGTCACCATCCTCTTATGGTCGGAGAATGATGACGCCTGCCCAGGTCTCACCATGACCAAGGCAGGCGTCGCCTTTTGGGGAAGCCGGTGAAGTGTGAAGCGGCTGCGCCGGTCATGCCGTAGGAGCGATTCGGCTCGACGGGCGTGTGGTGGCCTTTCTTGCGCGGGAGCGTGCGGATCAACGGCGTGCATCCGCCCGGTGGACTATGCGGCCTCAGCGGTGATGATTCCGGTGACGAGGGCGAGCAGGCCGTCCATGCAGACGGTCAGGCCGACGATGAGCCCGTGGCGTACGTTGATCTTGCCGGTTTAGGGTGAGGGCGTGTGGTTCGCGCTCGCCGCCGTCGCGGTGCTCGTCGTCGTTCCGGCGGTCGTCGCCCGGCGCAGGCTCGTCGTCGTCCAGGTGAGCGGCGTGAGCATGGCGCCGACCTTCCTTCCCGGTGATCGGGTGCTGGTACGCAGGACCTCGGCGGTGCGGCGCGGCCAGGTGATCGTCTTCGAGTCGACGCGGCCCGGCGGGTGGGGCACGGGGCCGCCACGGCCGCCGTGGGCGATCAAGCGGGTGACCGCGCTGCCCGGCGATCCCGTGCCGGATGACGTGGCCGGGGCGGCCAAGGCCGGGCCGGGTGAGCGGGTGCCCGAGAGGGCGCTGGTGGTCGTCGGTGACGGCACGTCCAGCGCCGACTCCCGGGTGTACGGCTATCTGCCCGCCGACCGGGTGCTCGGCGTGGTCGTACGCAGGCTCTCGGCAGGCCCGTCGTCCCCCGCGCCGCCGGACGAGCCGGTTTCGTAGCCGGCCGCCTGCAGCGTGAACAGCCTGGCGTACTCGCCGTCCGACGCCATCAGCTCGTCGTGCGTACCGCGTTCCGCGATGCGGCCCTCGCTCAGCACCACGATGAGGTCGGCGTCGCGTACGGTGCCGAGCCGGTGCGAGATGAGCACGCTGGTGCGCTCGCCGCGGTAGGCCCGCAGGCCGGTGTGGACCTCGTGCTCGGCCTGGGCGTCGAGGCCGGAGCTGGGCTCGTCGAGAATCAGCAGGTCCTGGCGCTGCCGCAGGTACGCGCGGGCCAGCGCGAGCCGCTGCCACTGCCCGCCGGACAGCGAGACCCCCGACTGCTCGTCGCGGTCGCCGAAGAGGCGGCTGAGCATGGTGTCGTAGCCGCGGGGCAGCGCGGCGATCGTGTCGTGGACGCCCGCCCGGCGGGCCGCCTCCCGCACCTGGTCGCGCCCCGCTGACAGGTCGCCGAGCTGGATGTTCTCGGCGGCGGTGAGGTCGTAGTCCATGTAGTCCTGGAAGACCGCGCCGATGCGCCCGCGCAGGTCGGCCGGGTTCACATCGCGCAGGTCCACGCCGTCCCAGGTGATCCGGCCCTTGCTCGGGTCGTACATCCGGCACAGCAGCTTGACCAGGGTGCTCTTGCCCGCGCCGTTCACGCCGACGAGCGCCACCGTGCGGCCGTACGGGATGAACAGGTCCACCCCGCGCAGGATCCAGGGGTGCTCGTCGCTGTAGCGGAACCACACGTCGCGCAGCTCGATCCCGCGCCGCAGCGCGGGCAGCGCGACGGGCTCGCGCGGGACGGGCAGGTCGGGCTCGGCCGCCACCACCTCCATGTAGTGGCCGAACATCAGCAGCGCGTTGTGCACGTCGGCCCAGTGCCTGACGATCGCGGTCAGCGCCGCCTGGACGCCCGCGACGGCCGCGACGAAGACCGTCACGTCGCCCACGCTGATGTCCCCCGACGCGGCGCCGGCGATGGCCCAGATCAGCCCGCCGGCCGCCACCGCGCTGCCGAGCAGCGCCATCGCGCCCTGGCTGCGCAGAGCGCGGCGATCGACGTCGCGCTCGGCCCTGTTGATGTCGCGCACCTCGTCGAGCATCCGGGTACGCAGATAGTCGCCCAGCCCGAACAGCCGCACCTCCTTGGCCGCCTCGGGCCGGGTGAGCAGGTCACCGAAGAACACCTGGCGCCGCATGGCGGGGGTGATGTCCCACATCACCTCGGCACGTTTGCGGCTGAGCATCAGCTCGACGCGCGCCGTGGGCAGCGCGGCGAGGGCGATGACGACGATCATGAGCGGGTTGATGGCGGCCAGGCTTGCGGCGAAGCCGGCCAGAGTGATGATCGCCTGCCCGATGGCCAGCACGCCGATGACCAGGCGGTCGGGGGCGTTGCCGCTCGCGTCGTACGCCAGCCTGAGCGTGTCGTGGAAGCCCGGCGTCTCGAACCGGCTGAGCCCTGGATGGCGGTTGACCGCGCGGAACAGCCGGTCGTAGATGAGCACGCGCAGCGACCTGCGCAGCTGCGCCTTGGCGTATTCGGCCAGGTGCGGCAGCACGATCACGGCCAGTCCCGCGACGGCGAGCCCGGCCGCCGCCGGGGCCAGCGCGGCGAAGCCGTCGCCCCTGATGATCGCGTCCAGTACGAGCTTCGTCAGCCAGGCGGTCGCGACCGGCGCCACCCCGCTGAGCACGCCGAGCACGGCCGCGCTGACGGCGGCGGCGGGGTGGGCCGTCCAGGCGAGTGCGGCGGCGACGCGTATACGGCCGAGCAGGGGGTTCGCCATGACGGTCAGAGGGTCGCCGGGATCGGCAGCTCGTCCGTGGAGCGCGCCGACGCCGTCACGACGCCCGCGCCGTCCACGAGGTAGAAGCCGGGGAACGGCGGGCGCCCGAAGGCCGTGTACATGGGGCCGTCGCGCTGCTCGGTGACCACGGTCGCGACGTCCGCGAGCGCGGCGGTGAACGTCTCCTCCTTCGGCCCGCCGCCCACGACCAGCGCCACGACGCGGTCGCGGCCCAGGTGGCGGATCCGTTCGGCGAACACGGGCAGGTGCTCGTCACAGGCGGAGCAGTCGGTGGAGAACATGCCGACGACGGTCGGCCCGCCTCCTGCGCCGAACGTGGCCCTGCCGGCGGCCGCGCCGGTGACGGCGGTCGCGGTGAAGTCCGGCAGCCTGGTGCCCGGCGGGGTGAAGGCGGGCGGCGCGGTCACGTGCCGCAGGACGTTCGCGTGCTCGCGCAGGCGGCGTATGACGGCGAGGAGCAGGAAGAGGTTGAGGGCGCTCAGCGCGCCGACGAAGACGACGGCGGCGACGAGGAAGGACATCGGCGACCCTTACGTACGGTTGAACGGGGCGGAAGGGGGCGCGGCGTGGGAGGCGGGGACTCAGGGCTCGGGGCCCGGGGCTCGGGGCGGGCAGGCACGGCGCGTGAGCTCAGTGCGGCTTCGCGAACAGGTCGGCGAGGTCGTCGGTGAAGACGGCGAGCAGCGCGAGCAGGCCCCCGGCGGCGATCGCCAGCACCGCCCCGGCGACGTGCAACCGCGCGTCCCCGTACGAGGTGGCCGCCCCGGCGACGGCCACGGCGACGAGGGCGAGGTTGCGTACGAGGTGTCTGCGCCCGAGCGGCGCCGCCGGCGTTCCGAAGCAGTTGCAGGAGGCCCGGGTCCCCGAGCGGAGCGCGTGCCCGATGCCGAGGGAGAAGGCCAGCAGCGCGGCACCGGCCAGGACCAGCCCGGCCGGTGCCGTGGACCTCGTCGTCAGCAGCACGACGGTGGCGGACTCGACGGCGACCACCGCGGCGGGCAGCGCGGCCGGCACCCGGCCCCGCGGCAGCGGGACGAGCGCCGGCACCGAGCGCCGGAACGCCTCGAACGCCGCACGCCCGCGCACCTTGCCGACCACCGCCACCAGGAAGACGATCCCCAAGGTGCAGCGGGCGGTCACCGCGACGTACTCCATGCCGCTGATCCGTGAGGCCGGGAACTCAGCGGCAGTACGTCTTGCCGGCGTAGATGCAGCAGTGGATACCGGTGTCGGTCCACCAGCAGGGCTCGGCCTCCGCGGTGGTGGTGGGCAGGAACCTGCTGAGCAGCCGGTCGCTCAGCTCGTTGAGTGCACGGATCACAGGGGTCCTCCTTGTGGTGCGAGCCGGCGGCGGAAACGCCGGCAAAGGGGCGCCGTTCGCGATTTGGGTGATCTACGACGACACCTGGACAATAACCACGGATGATCAACTGACATAAGCAGTCAGCGCTGGCAGCATGCTGTAGTGCCGTGCAGCTTCCTGTCACGTCCATCGGGAGCCACATGAGCCTCAGCAGTCTCGGACTGACCGATTTCGAGGAGTGCGTCTACCGAGACCTCCTGAGCGGCCGCGAGACGGCGACGGACGATCCGGACGACTTACCTGCCGCGCTGCACCGGCTGGCCGATCTCGGCCTCGTACGCTTCGACGAGGCCGGACACCCCGTCCCCGTGGAGCCGGAGATCGGCGTCAGCCGCCTGATCCGGCGGCGGCTGCTGGAGACGCACGTGCAGCAGCGGCGCATCTCGGCGGCGTGGGAGGCGGTCCACCTGCTGAACGCGCAGCAGCGCGACTCCTGCCGTACGGTCACCATCGAGCAGATCGACGGCACCGACCGGATCTACGAGCGCATCTGCTCCCTGGCGCTCGACGCGCAGGAAGTGCTGATCATGCAGCCGGAACACCTCCGCCCGTGCACCGACGGGCTCTCGGCCCGCCTGCAGCGGATCGCGGAGGGCGCCCGCTGGCGCACGATCATCTCCAGGAAGAGCCTGCTGGATCCGGCGGTCATGGATCTCTGCGTCACGCTGCACCGCGCCGGCGACCACCATCGGCTCATGGACGACGACGGGCAGGCCATGGTGATCGTCGACCGGTCGGTGGTGTTCGTGCCCAGCGAGCCCGACGGAGGCCACCGGAGCGCCCTGATGATCTCCCAGACTGGGGTCGTCGCGGCCATGACCGATCTGTTCGAACGCGTCTGGGCGCACGCGCAGGACCTCGAACCCTGCCACGCGCCCGGCCTCACCCCGCGCGAGCGGCGGGTGCTCTACCTGCTGGCCAGCACCCATAAGGACGAGGTGGCGGCCAGGGAGATGGGCGTGAGCCTGCGGACATACCGGCGGCACGTGGCCGCGCTGCTCGAACGGCTGGGTGCGGCGAACCGCTTCCAGGGCGCGCTGCTGGCCAAGCAGCAGGGCTGGATCTGAACGCCGAGCCAGAGGCGCGGGCTCCCCGACCGGCTCCGAGCACGCGCCGAAAGGACCGGCTCCGAGCGCGCGCCGAAAGGCTCCGCGTTGAGCGCGCGCCGAAAGGCTCCGCGTTGAGCGCGCCGAAAGCGGGGGTCGCCGGGTCAGCGGGGCATCGCGCGGGCGTGCCGCGCCACCAGCTCCGCCCATCGGGCTTCGGCGCCATCCCCGGGCAGCCGGGTGCCGGGGCCGCTCACCTGATCGGGCCGAGCCCCGTCGGCAGGCCCGTCTCCGGTGCGAGGGCCTCGGCCGTACGCAGGAACAGCGCGGAGACCCCGTTCGACGGGTTCCACAACACGTCATCGCCTACCCGGTAGTACCGGCTCACCGCACCTCCTCCGACGCCGCCGCTGTCCCTCCGGTCGATCATGAGGTGGAGTGAGGGTGGGAAGCAACCCGATGAGGCATCCGTCGGATTTATCAGTAGATGCGGTACTTCTTGCCGCAGTTGTCGAACTTCCCGGCCCAGCAGGAGAACGTGTACACCTTCTGGATCCCCCGGCCACTCCACGTACCGACGACCTTGCCGTCCCACGCCTTGTTGAACTTCACCCAACGGCCGTTCCGGTACACCTCGAACCAGACCCAGCCCTTCTTACCACCGCGCTTGTCCACGCCGTACCACTTCGTGAACACCTTGCCGTGCGACTTCCACGTCTCACCGAACGTGTACGCCTTGTAGTCGCTGGAGAAGAACCTCCCCCAGCTCGTCCCCGCCGAGGAAGCGGCGCTCGCGGTCGTGGCCGAAGCGGCCTGCGCCGGACTGCTGATCGCCAGGCCGGTAACGGCCATCGAACCGGCAAGGGCGGCGATCGCCAAGGTCTTCCGCATTTCGGGTTCCTCCCCGTCATTCGGTGTGTTCCGCTTGATGACAGGGACAGTACGGAGCTTCACCCCGATCAACTGTGGACGAATACGCACAACGACCGTGACGGCCGTCACACGCCCGCCGCTGGGACCCGCCTCCCTCGCAGAACGCCCGGTATGTGGCGACGACGGCGGCGAGCACGGTGGCGAGCGAGCCCGCGACGATGACCAGGGTGTGGTCGTGGAAAGCGAGAACCGTCAACGCGGTTCCCGCCACTACGAGGAGCACGGCCAAGGTACTGCGGTAATTCCCACGCATGGCGATGCCGGCCTTTCTCGGAATGACGACAGGAAGAGATGGAAGGAGCCGCGGAAAAGCGGCGCCCTGCGACGTCTACAGCGAAACGCATGGCCGGCGGCGGACGCCAGATTTCGAGCTGAGTTGGGACGGCTTAAGCCGGCTCCCCGCCGTATAGAGACTTCGTGGGCCGCACCGGTACGCGGAAAACCACCCCGAGGACGGATTGGGACGCTGTACGCTCGGGCCGGGAGTCAAGCTGAGACCGATTGGGACACCTGACGACCGGTCGAGGACGCTCGTCAACCGCCCGCCATCGGTACGATCACGCCATCGATGGCCGCTCTCGGTACGGCCGCCCCCCTCGCCGCACTACCAAGGAAGGAGTAGTGCTCGTGCCATGTGCAAAACAGCTGTGACCACCGACTTGAGCACCATCACGACATGGCCGGAGGCCATTGCCGAGCTGAGGAAGATACGGGCGACGAAACCCCGGCAGAGCTACCGCCACCTGCATGACAAAATGGTGCGCGGCAACCGGGACAACGTGCTGACCTCGGACAGCGTCCCCAGCAAGTCGACGCTGCAACGCATATTCACCGGCGAAAAGCGGCCCAGGGTCAGTTATCTCATCGGCATTCTGTACGCCCTCGACGTCCCGCGCGAGCAGTGGTGCGCCTGGCGTGACCTCGTGAGCCGTCTGGAAACCGCCGAGCAGGGCGATTGTCCGGCGAGTTCCAAGACGGCGCACGATGAGCTGGCGTTCATGAGGTTCCGGCTGGAAAGCGTCGAGAAGGAGATGAAGGCGCTGCGCAACCTCGTTCTCGAAAAGGAGGACAAGCCGGAGAAGGCGCTGCGTCAGGTCCAGGAGCTGCAGGAGCGGCACGAGAGCGCCGCCGAGCGGCTGCAGACATGGGAAAGACCTGCGGCTCCGCGCGGCGAGGTGCCGGCCGTGAAGCCCGGCTTCATCAAGACGCGGGCGAAGCCCGAGCAGCGCCACCTCAGCCCAGGCTCCAACGTCTCCCTCATCCGCCCCTATGTGTACGGCGAGACGTGCGGACGCAGCGCCTGGCCGGGCGACAGGAGCAAGCCCGCAGCCGAACGCGAAGCCGGGAAACCGTCCTCCGTATGAGTGGAGGGGCCCGCGTGGGCCCCTCCGAGCCGGGCGGTCGATCGTGTGCGCGGTGTTGCGCCTCTTCTCCAAGACCGCGACGACGTCGCGCCACCGGCCACCGTGGGCACTCAACCGGTCGGCATACGGGTGAACAGCGTGACGCCGAGCTCCCGCTCCAGGTTGCGGATCTACTGCGAAACGGCCGGCCGGGCGACCGCAGCACCTCGGCCGCCGCCGTCACCGAGCCCTCCTCGGCCACGAGACGTGGGCCTGTCAGTCCATCAGAGCACGGGCGGGTCGAAGTCGAAGTCGAGGCGCCGGCCCCTCTCCGCGACGAGCACATCGGGGTGCCCTCGGCCCAGGATCTGCGTGTAACGCTGCAGCGTCTCGTTCCTGAGCGCGTCCGCCTCGCGGTACGCGCCGAGCTGCCGGAGATCGACGACCAGGTTCGCGGACGCCGCCAGGGTGAGCGGATGCTCAGGGCCGAGTAGATCGCTCAGCCGCTCCTTCGTTGCCTCCCCAAGTGAGCGTGCCTGCTCGTGCTCGCCCATCGCGGCCAGGTCGCTGGCAAGGTTGATCGCGCAGGTGAGGGTGAACTGGTGATGGCGGGTCAGCCTCCGCTTGAGGCCCTCGAACGCCTCTCTGTCGAGGTCGACCGCCTCCTGCACACGTCCGTTGATCCTCAGCAGCAGCGCGTGGTTGGTGTCGCAGCCGAACTTGAACGGGTGATCCTTGCCGTACATCTTCTTGAAGCGCGGCGACAGATCCTCAAGGAGCCGCAGCGCCTCGACCACCTCTCCCGAGGCCCGCCGCGCGTTGGCCAGGCACAGGCCGGCGGCCAGGGTGTCGGGGTGGTCGAGGTCGACGTTGCGCACCTGCACCTCGAAGGTGCGGCGCGCCAGCTCCAGGGCCTCCTCGATCCGGCCGTCGCGCCGCATGGCGATGGACAGGTCCTTGGCGACGCGCAGGGTCCACGGGTGCTCGGGGCCGAGTTGCTCGACGCCGTACTCGTAGGCGTCCTCGCCGATGTCACACGCCTCGCGATACTGACCGAGCAGCCGGGTGAGGCGGGCGAGGCCGTTCCACGACGATAGGACGTTCATGCTGCTGACGTCGGTGCGCGCCCGTTGCGTCTCAAAGGTCTTCTGCTGCAGCTCAAGGGCTTCTGTGTACTTGCCGAGCAGCAGGTAGTCCAGCGCCAGGTTGTTCTGTGCCCGCAGCGTGCGCCGGCTCTCCGGCCCCCATTTCTCCTCGTGGAGGCGGAGCGACTCGCGGTCGTGTTCGAGCGCCGCCGCGAAGTCGCCTCGGAACCGGAGGTCGGCGCCATGGCTGTTGAGCAGCAGCAACGTCTGCTCGTGATACTCACCGAGCACGCGACGCATCCGCTCGAGAAGTCGCTGGTTCAGCGCGAACGACCCCTCGATGTCCCCCAGCTCCCGGCGGATGATGGCCTGGTGGCGCTGCGCGGCCAGAACGTGTTCGCCGTCTTCGCCGTCGGCCCGCCACTTCTCGATGAACCCCTCGACCATCACCTGCGCCGACTTGAAGTCACCCGAGGAGTAGAGATAGCGGACGATCTTGAGAGCGAACTCCCGAATGCGCGGATCACGAGAGCTGCGCACCTCGGAGGGCCCGATGTGGCCCAGGAGGGCGCTGTAGCGAGGCCAGGACGCGTTGCTGTCCGGCTCGGACGAGGCCACCGAGGCCGCGAGGAGGCGATGTGCCTCACCGCGCATCGCGGCGTGCTCGACTTTGGGCAGTTCGTCACGGAGCAGCGCCTGGATCAGGCGGTGCACCTGGAGCGTACGGCTGGCGGAGTCAATCTTGACCAGGGCATAGCGGCCGAGCTCGCGGATGACGCGGCTGGTCAGGATGGGGTCGGCGAGAATCTCCGCCAGTCTCGAGCCCTCGGCGTAGCTCTCGGGCAGCCGCTGGAAGAGGTCGCGCGGGATCGGCTCGGGCCCGAGGAACGCGCAGCAGCGCAGCAGCTCGACCGCCACCGGCATCCGATCGGTGAGCTGTGTCACCGACAGGGCCCATGCGGCCGACATCGACAGCGGGTAGTCGGCCGGCTTGTTGGTGCCCAGCAGCCGGGTCGTCTCCCTTTCGAGCAGCTCCAGGTAATCCTCGACCGCGATGCCGGTCTCGACCTGCAGGGCACCCGCCTGCTCCAGAGCCAGCGGCAGGTCCCCCAGCGCCTCGGCCAGGCGGTCGGCCTCGGCCTCCGTGATCCCCTGGCGGGACCGCTTGATGAGGAACTCGATGCTCTCCTCGCGCGGGAAGACGTTGACCGGCACCGTGGGAACCACGCCCTGCCAGCTGTGGTTGCGTGAGGTGATCAGCACGTGGCCCGGCCCTCGGGGCGCGATCCTGTTGATCTCGTCGACCTCGTCGGCGTTGTCGAAGATCAGCAGCCACTTCTCGTACGGGTCACCGCGCCGCAACGCGTCGAGCGCGGCGTCGGCCGCTTCCTCGACACCCGTCGAGGCACTGACGGGCAGCCGCAGCTCGCGCGCCAACCCGGCCAGCGATGACTTCACCAGCATCGGCTGGTCGGCAGGGATATACCAGACGACGTCGTATTCACGGCGATAGCGGTAGGCGTATTCGATGGCCAGCTGCGTTTTGCCCACGCCCCCTAGTCCATGGAGCGCATGCGGAACGACCGCGGCAACGTTGGACATCAAGCTTTCGTGCAGCTCTCGCAGCAATTCGGCGCGGCCCGTAAAGTTGTTGTTGCGCTGAGGCACACGTCCCCAGATGGGAGGCACACGCCCCGAATCCGGCGAAAGGTGCGAAACCGACACAATACCGCCTACGCTAGAACCGGACTTTGAAATCAAGCTTAGACGTCACGCCGACTCTGGTGAACCCTTTGTGGCGGGGCGGTATCGCCATGCCGTCCTAACCATGGGAAGATAAGGCTGAACTATCACAGCTTATGGATCGGGGAACACCATGACCAGCAAGGAGACAGAGTACGGCGGCGGCCTTGTCGACGTGAGCGGGTTGAGCTTGACCGAACTTGAAAGCCTGCCGGCCTCCCGCTTGACCACGGCTCTGAAGCGCCTTGTCGATGAGGTTGACTCCGGACCGGTCGCGGGCTTTCAATCAGCTCTTTGACTTCTGACTGACACGTTCTAGCCTGTACCAAACAATTATGTACGGCGGCCTTGGGCAGGCGACGTGACGGTCGGGGCGGGTGTGTGAGAGAGCCGGATTGGGAGCGGCTGATCAGACAACTGAGCCGTGGAGACTGCACGCCTCTGCTCGGCGCCGGTGCATGTTTCGGACGCTTACCGACGGGCAGCCAGCTCGCCCAACATTTCGCAGAACGTTACGAGTACCCCTTCGCCGACACGCATGACCTGGCCCGAGTCATGCAATACGCGGCCTGGGCGAGCGGCGACCCCGTGGAGTTGAAGCACGAGGTCTGCACCTATCTTCAGGAGTACCTGCCGACGGACGATGTCTGCGACACGGACCCCCATACAATCCTGGCAAATTTCCCCATCAAGACGTATCTCACCACAAACTATGACGATTTCATGATGCGGGCCTTGCAGCAGGAGAGCGGGGGGCGCAAGCAGCCGGTCAGCCAGGTCTGCACCTGGTGGGACGTCGGGGAGAAGAAGCCGTACCTCGAGCAGCCGACCGAGGACGAGCCGCTGATCTACCACCTGCACGGCCGGTGGAACGATCCCCGCTCGCTGGTGCTCACCGAGGACGACTACCTGACGTACCTGGGCAACCTGGTGGAGATGAGCGCGTCCGCCGAGTCACCTCTGCCCAGCCCGGTGCTGAACACCATGACCGTCAGCCCGTTGCTCTTCGTCGGCTACAGCCTGCGCGACTGGAACTTCCGGGTGCTGTTCTACGGACTGCTCAAAGGAATGCCGGCGAACATGAGACGGCGGCACGTGAGTGTCCAACTGATGCCGGATCTCAACACGTCCGTGGCGGATGCCGCGAACAAAGCGCGGGAATACCTTCAGCGGTACCTCGACGGCTGGAACATCACGATCTTCATCGGCAGTACCGAGGAGTTCTTCGAAGAACTGCGTAGCAGGATGTGAGGGGGCGCATGCCAGTGACGGACCCGCAGGTGCAACCGTACGTGGGATTGCGTCCTTACCGCCGTGAGGAGAGCGCGCTTTTCCACGGGCGCGGCCGGGAGGCCCGGGAGGTCGCGACGCTCTGGCAGGCCGCGGGACTCACCGTCCTCTACGGCGCCTCCGGCGTGGGGAAGACCTCCCTGCTGCACGCCGGGGTACTGCCGCTGCTGGAGCCGGATCGCACCGACGTGCTGCCCGTCGCGCGCATCGCTCCCCGCATGAACAGGCCCAAGGCAGGCGAGAACCCGTACGTCATGGCTCTGCTGTCGTCCTGGGCGCCGGACCTCGACCGCGAGCGCCTCGCCGGCATGACGATCTCGGACTTCCTGAACGACCGGCCGGAGCGTACGGACATGTACGGCGATCCCGTACCGATCCTCGCGGCCATCGACCAGGCGGAGGAGATCTTCCACGGCTCGCCGGTGCTGGAGAAGGAGCGCAAGGCCTTCCTGGACCAGCTGGCCAAGGCCGTCGCCAAGCACCCCGGGCTGCACGTCCTGCTGGCCCTGCGCGAGGAGTACCTGTTCCTCGTCCTCCCGCACGAACGCCGGATCGGGCAGGGCTCGCGTACGCGTTTCCACCTGGAACCCCTCACCCCGGAACAGGCCATGGAGGTGGTGCACGGGCCGTTGCCGCAGACCGGCAGGACCATCACACAGGCCGCCGCCGAGCTCCTCATCGACGACCTCCGAACGGTCGTCTTCGTCAACGAGGCGGGCGAGACCTCCACCATCCGGCTCGACACGGTGGAGCCCATCCAGCTCCAGGTGGTGTGCTCCGCCCTGTGGGAGGCGCTGCCGCCGGAGGTCACCGAGATCACCGAGGAACACGCCCGCCTGTACGCCAGGGTGGAGGAGTTCCTCTTCGCCTACTACAAGCGCACCGTGGCCGAAGTGGCCGCCGAGCACGGCCTGCCGGCGAGCAAGCTCCGCCTGTGGATGCGCAACGCCTTCATCACCGAGCACGGCACCAGGAACGCCGTCTATGAAGGACTGACGGAGACCAAGGGCATGCCGAACGCGGTGCCGCGTGCCCTTGAGGAACGCCATCTCCTCCGCGCCGAGCACCGGCTCGGCATCCGCTGGTACGAGCTGACCCACGACCGGCTCATCGCCCCCGTCACCAGATCCCACTCGCCGGAGTCCTACCTGAAGGAGGCTCGCCAGGCGGTGGAGGAACACGACTGGGACCGTGCGGAACGCCTGGCGGACGCGGCCGAACGCGCCGCCGACGTGGGCGAGGCATGGGTACGCGCGGAAGCGGCGGAGATCTACGCATGGGTTGCGCACGCCCGGGGCGACATCCCCAGCGCCCGGCGGCACTGCGAGGAGGCGGCGGGGATCTTCTCCGAGTACCAGCGCTTCGACGGCGTGGCCCGCGTACTGACCAAAGAGGGGCTCCTGTGGCTGGACCAGAACGACTCAGTCCAGGCCATCCAGCGCATCAAGACGGCGCTGGACTATGCGCCCAACGACGTGTCGGCCCAGATAGCCCTGGCCAGGGCCCTCAAACGGTCGAGCACCCCCAAGGCCGCCGAGACGATTCTCGCCGGTCTTCCGTCAGGTCTTGTCCAGGAAGCGCTGCGGACACTTCGCGATCCGGACTGATTCATTATGCTCACGCCCATGACGCACGCTTCACGGGCCGGCAGACATTGCCCGAATGGCCGCTGACTCTCGATGTGGCCGCGCTGGCCGGGACCGGCCGGCGGCCGACGCCGTTCAGGCAGTTCATTCTGAAGATCCACAGCAGATGTGATCTGGCCTGCACTTATTGCTACATGTACGAGATGGCCGACCAGAGCTGGCGGTCACGGCCGAAGCGCATGGCGCCCGACGTGGTCGAGGCGGTGGCGGCGCGGATCGCCGAGCACGTACAGGCTCACGATCTCCCGTCGGTCGAGGTCATCCTGCACGGGGGCGAGCCGCTCCTCATGCGTCCCGAGGAGATCGACAAGCTGGTCGGAACGGTACGCGGCACCGTCGACGTCCCCGTCGACCTGAGACTGGTCACCAACGGGACGAGGCTGGACAGAGCGTATCTGGACCTGTTCGACCGGCACGAGATCGGTGTGGCCGTCAGTCTCGACGGGGGCGAGCAGGCACACGACCGCAACCGCAGAACCGCCGACGGCCGAGGAAGCTACCACAAGGTCGCAGCCGGCCTGCGGATGCTGACAGAACCGCCCTTCCAGCGCCTGTTCCGCGGCCTGCTCTGCACGGTGGACCTGCGCAACGACCCCCTTGAGACCTATCAGGCGCTTTTGGCATTCGACCCTCCGACCATCGACCTGCTGCTTCCGCACGGCACATGGTCGGAACCTCCTCCCGGGCTGGGCAGCGGCGATCCCGCCACGCCCTACGCCGATTGGCTGATCGCGATCTTCGATCAGTGGTATTCCACGCCGGCTCAACCAGTCGGCGTGCGGTTGTTCGACGACATCATCCACCTGCTTCTCGGTGGCAGGTCCACCAAGGGCGAACAGGTCGGCCTGGCCGCCGCCGCCATGGTGGTCATCGAGACCGACGGTGAGATCGAGCAGTCGGACATCCTGAAATCCGCCTACCCGGGTGCGCCGAGCACCGGATTTCACGTCTTCCGCGACTCCTTCGATGACGTTCTGCGGCTGCCGTCCATCGCGGCACGCCAAATCGGCTGGTCGGCGCTCTCTGACACGTGCAAAGCCTGCCCTGTGGGCCGGGTCTGCGGCGGTGGTCACTACGCTCATCGTTATCGGCCTGGCAGCGGCTTTCTCAATCCGTCTGTCTACTGCGCCGACTTGCTGCGGCTCATCACACACATTCGAAACACGATCCAGCGCGACATCACCGCACTGCAGAAGGACCACAGATGAACCTCGCAGAGCACCGCATTTCTGCTGCGGCCTTCGACGAATTGGCCTCTGGCGCCGGGGGAACGGCAACGGTAGAGCAGCTCAAGGCCGGCCAGCGCAGCAAGCATCTTCTGCTGCTCCGGGGCGTTCTCGAGAAGACGCGCACCGACGGTCATCCGAGCTGGCCCGAGGTGCGCCGGGCCTACGACCTGCTCGCCGGCATCCAGGCCGCGCACCCCGAAGCGGTCAACGCCGTGGTGCACCACCCCTCCGTCGGCGCGTGGGCGCGGCACACGATCCAGACCCTTGAGGCTCCCGAGCAGATGTCCGCGCTGGCGGCCGCCGCGGCCATCCGGGCCGGCGTCGCGTGCGACCTCGACGTCGCCGCGATGGACGGAGTGATCAACCTGCCGTCTCTCGGGCAGTTCACCGTGGGTCACGGCGTCGCCGTCGCGACCCTGCACTGCTCGCCCGACGGCGTGGAGGTCTCCGCCGGGGGCAGGTTCCTGGAGCTCACCGACGACGAGCCGAACTGGCGGCCGCTGCGCCCGCTGTCCGCGCAGGCCGACGACCTGCGGCTCGATGTACTGATCGACGACCTGGACCCGCACCGCATGCCCGGGTCCGACGCCCTGCGCGACCCCCTCACTCCGGAGGAGGCGCGGCGCTGGCAGGATCTCCTGGAAGAGGGATGGGACCTGCTGGTACGCAACCACCACCCGGTGGCCGAAGAGGTGTCGACGGCGATCAGCGTGTTCACTCCCCTGGCCCCGCCGCCCGACGGCATGTCCAGCGCCACCTCGCGGGAGACGTTCGGCTGCATCGCCATGTCGACTCCGCCCGACGCCCACGCGCTGGCCGTCACCCTGACGCACGAAACCCAGCACGCCAAGCTCTCGGCCCTGCTCGACGTCGTGCCCCTGACCAAGCCCGACAACGGCGCGCGCTACTACGCGCCGTGGCGTCCCGACCCTCGTCCGGCCGCCGGCCTGCTCCAGGGCACGTACGCCTATGTCGGCGTCACCGACTTCTGGGAACGCCAGCGGCACCTGGAGAGCGGGGAAGCGGCGATTCGCGCGAACGCGGAGTTCGCCCGCTGGCGTGCCGGGGCACGCCAGGTCGCGGACACCCTCCTCGACAGCGGCGCGCTGACCGAGCCCGGCGAGGTCTTCGTCCGGCGCATGGCGCGCAGGCTCGACGAGTGGGCGCGCGAGCCCGTACCGGCCGAGGCCGCTGCCCTGGCCGCCGGAGCCGCCGACCGGCATCGCTCCCTTTGGCGCGAACGCAATCAATGACGTATCGGGTCATGACACCTTTCATTTGACGGCGCCCGCATTCTCCGAGTGCGGCCTACCATCAAAGGGGAGGTGTCATGCTCCAATATGCCCGGCGCGTACTCCACGACATACGCGAACGCAGGAATATCGAGGCCTACGTCATCTCCCTGCTCGCCATCGTGTTCGCGGCGCTGACGCTGATCGGCGATAAGGTCGATGATCAGTTGAAGTGGGCCGTGCTGCTGGCCGGCGTAGGCGTCCTCGTCCATCAGATCACCGTGCCTCGGAACGAGGGCGCCTTGACGGATCGGGTTCTCGAGGACCGGACCGGTTTCGAACGCGTCTCCTTGAAGGACCGGCTGCGCACGAGCCAGGAAATCTGGATGTTCGCGCCGTCGGGCGTCAACTTCCTGTCAGAGGACCACTGCGGCGCGATCCGTTCGACGGTGCTGAACCGGCATGATGGGAGCGTCAAGATGGTGGTCCTCGACCACGAGGAGTCCGAGGCGGTGCGGATCGCCACCCAGCAGCTCGACAACGGGCTGGAATATCCGCTGCAGACGCTGGCCGACAGCATCGTCGCCACGAGAAGCAGAATGGCCGCGATGGCGTCGTGGCCGTTGCCGGGCGGCCGCGAATTCCGGCTGTTCGGCTACAATCCCGGATTCAGCCTGGTGGCGTTCAACCCCACCCGGCCGGACGGGGTCATCATCGTCGAGATCCACGGGGTACGCAATTCATCGACGTCCGGCAGAATGCATTTGGAGTTGACCAAGAAGAACGCGCCGTATTGGTATACGTACTGGCTCGACCAGTTCAACGCGATCTGGAACGCCGCCAAGCCGTTGCCCCTGCCACCCAAGGCGCCGGCAGGAAACCTAGACTAAAGCCCACGAACCTGGACGGCGCATAGCACAGCCTTACAAGTCCGGAAATATACGCCATTCACCTTCGTAGCGCGATAGAACACTACGGCACACGGGCTCTTTCGAAGATCTTTTGGGGTTTCGCTGGGCCGCACTTTTGACGAGCCAGCAAACTGAAGGCCGTGACGAAAGATCTCACCGACGCGCGGGACCGCCTGATCTCCCCCCGCGAGCTTCACCAGGTTGCGGCCCTGCTGAACATGCCGCGTCTCGACGAGAATGCCGTGCGCGAGGACGGGGCTCCGTACACGAACCACCAGGCCGCGCTGTACGCCGGCATCGCCGCGTGGGCGCGGCTGTCGGCAGAGGCGGCCGAGCAGCTCGGCGCGTCGGAGGAGCCTGAAGCGCGCCAGGAATTCGCTTATCTCATTGAATACACCGACCGGCATGCCAAGGGCTGGTATCCGGCGCCCAGCGATGAATCCAGTGGAATGACGCTGGCGGACCGGGCCGAGACGGTCGCGCAGACCGTGCTCACCAGCTACATCAACCACCTGGCCGACAACCGGGACGACTACGAGCTGTGGCTGGTCGACTCGCTGTCCTTGCGGGCCAGCGTGTGGCACGTGAACACCGCCGAGTCGTACCCTCGCGGCCTCGGGCCCGACCGGCCCTCCTCCCCGTACGCCTTCTCGGACGCGGCGATCCCGCCGCACGCCGTCGAGATCCGCACCCCCGTCCAGATCCACCGGGTCATGGACCACCGCATCGCCCCGTGGCCCGACACCGTCTTCTGGGAGCCCGAACCGGCGGTCGGCCTCAGCCCGGCCTACCTGGCCTCCACCGACCACCGCCAGAACTGACGCCCTCTATGAGGTGGGTGAGGGCACGCCGGTCCTCACCCACCTCACCATGTCACGTGCCGAAGGACCAGGCGAAGATGTGCGCCGTGGCCGCGGTCGCCGGTGCGGGCAGGGTCAGGGACTTGACCTGTTTGCCGGGGTCGAGCTCGATCGGGGTCGTGGCGAAGACGTACACGTTGATGTCCTGGCGGCCGCCACCGCCGTCCAGCCGGTACGGCGTGCGCAGGACGATCTCGTTGCCGAAGCGGGGCGGGTAGGCGTCGCGGGCGAGCGCCCAGTCGCTGAAGCCCACCCGGGCCTGCTGGGTCGAGCCGTCGGTGTACGTGATGGTGATGTCGGTCTCGATGTCGCCGGAGGCGCCGGCGCCGAGGAAGGCGAGGGTGGTGGCGCCTTCGGGGGCGGAGACGTCGATGGTCTGGCCGGTGGCCTGGACGTTGTCCCACTCCCCCGGCGCCCGGTCGGGCCAGGTGAACGTGTGGCCCTTCCAGGTGAGCTCGGCGCCGGGGCGGGCGCCGGCGGCGGCGAGCGCCTGGGCGCTGTAGCTCCAGCCGATGCCGTCGAAGTTGGCCAGGCCGGCCTGCTCGTCGTCGCCGATGCCGGCGTTGTTCTGGTGCCACTCGATGGTGCCGCGCTCGGCGACGTTGAGCTTGACCGCGGCGGTGACGCCGTCCGCGTCGAGCTCGACGGGCACGGTGGTGAAGCCGGTCGGCAGATCGGCGGCGGTGGCGAGGGTGATCTCGGCGGTGGCCTTGCCGTTGGCGGGGACGTCGAGGGTGCCGCTCTCCGGGGTCACGGTGACGCCGGTGGGCGGCTCGGCGGTCCAGGTGAGCGTGCCGCCCTCGCCGACGGCCTGGACGGTGAGCGTGGCGGTGACGGTTCCGCCGGGTTCGACGGGGGACGCGCCGGGGTCGAGGCTCACCAGGTACGGCTTCATGCCCGCCTGGAAGCTCGGCGGCGGCTCCTCCGCACCGAACGAGGTGTCGGGCCGGGAGCCGAGCGCGAAGTCGAGCCTGCCGCTGGTGAACCCTTCGGGCAGCCACGCCCGGTCCGTCGCCTTGCCGTTGACCTTGACCGCCTGGATGTAGCGGTTGGTGTCGGAGGCGCCGGGGGCGTTGATGGTGATCGTCTTGCCGTTGGAGCGGGTGACGGTGATCTTCTCGAACGCGGGGCTGTGGAGGATCAGCTCCGCACGCCCCGGGATGGCGGGATAAATCCCCATCGATGCCCAGACGTACCAGGCGCCCATCGTGCCCAGGTCGTCGTTCCCGGTCAGGCCGTCCGGCGTGGGCTTGAACAGCTCGTTCCTGGCCCGCGCCACCAGATCCTGCGTCTTGTACGGCTGACCCGCCCACACGTACAGCCACGGGCTGAGCAGCGACGGCTCGTTGCCCAGGTAGGCGTGCGGCTTGTTGGGCCCGGCGTTCAGCTCGGCGAAGAACTCATCCAGCCGCGCGATCGCCTTGTCGACCCCGCCCATGGCGTCGAACAGCCCGCGCGGGTTGTGCGGCACCATCCAGTGGTACTGGGCGCCGTTGCCCTCCACGTACATGGACGGGCTGGCCGGGTCGAAGTCCGGCGTGAACGAGCCGTCGCCGAAGCGCGGCTGGATCCAGGCGTTGGCCGGGTTGTAGGTGTTCTGCCAGGACTGGGCGCGCCGCATGAACGCATCGCGCGTCTTCGTGTCGCCGAGCCGCTCGGCGAGCTGGGCGATGCCGAAGTCGGCGATGGCGTATTCGAGCGTGGTCGAGGGGTCCGTGGGGACGTAGCCGTTCTTCAGGTACGAGGCGTTGCCCGGCCGTTCCGTGTAGCCGGTGGCCGGGTCGGCGCCGATGCGCTCCGCGCCCTTGACCATCGCGGCCAGCGCGCCCTTGGCATCGAAGTCGCGCGCGCCGAAGGCGTGGATGCTGGAGATGATCGAGTGGTACGGGTCGCCGTTCATGACGCCGGTGATCGTGTTCTGGTGCGACCAGCGGTCCCAGACGTCGCCGATGGCGTGCGCGTTCTCGTACATGGACTGGGCGATGTCGCTCGCCACGTCGGGCGCGAGCAGCGCGATGAGCTGCATCTGGCTGCGGTAGACGTCCCAGCCGGAGAACGTCGCGTAGTGGTGGTGTCCGCGCCTGACCTGGTGTGTGCGGTAGTCGAAGCCGGTGTAGGTGCCGTCCACGTCGTCGAAGACGTACGGCTGGAGCAGCGCGTGGTACAGGTTGCTGTAGAACGTGCGCTTCCTGCTCTCGTCGCCGCCGGTCACCTTGATCTGGCCGAGGCGCTCGTTCCAGACGCGCCTGGCGTTCCCGGCGATGCGGTCGAAGCCCTGAGAGCCGACCTCGGCGCGCAGGTTGCGCTTCGCGCCGTCGATGCTGACGTACGACAGGCCGACGCGCATCTGCACCGGCGTCTGCGGGTCGAACTGGAGATACACCCCGATGCCCGGGCCCTTGACGATCACGTCACGCGCGGCCTGCCTGGCCTGCCGCTGTTCGGCGGGCGGGCTCGGCTGTACGGCGGGCCTCCCCTCCCCGGCGGCGGGCTCCCCCTTCCCGGCGGCGGGCTCCCGCTTCTCGGCGGGGGCGGTCGTGACGCCGGCCAGGCCGTGCGGCTTCACCGCGGGCGGCACTTTAGCGCCGGAACGGCCCTTCACCCGCAGCTCGCCGGGCACAACCGAGCCGTCGCGCCAGGTGCCGAACGCGCGTACCGGCTTATCGAAGGTGGCGTGGAAGTAGACGTAGTACCGGCTCTGCGCGCCGCAGAAGCCGCCCGTCTTGGCCCAGCCGCTCACGGTGAGACCACCGTCGCGGCTGATCGTGGCCTCGGCGTCGTCCACGCCGTTGACGGAGCCGCTGACGTTGAGCAGCAGGGTGAGCGGCTGGCCCGCGGGACCGGTGAAGCGGCCGACGCCCGCCCTGGTCGTGGCGGTGACCTCGGCTTTGACACCGCTGTCTAAAGTGACCCCGTAATAGCCGGGCGAGGCGCTCTCGTTCTCGTGCTTGAACGTCTGGACGTAGTCGTCGAAGTCCGTGGCGGGGGAGCTCTCGACGGTGCCCGAGATGGGGAGCACCGGGAAGTCCTGGGCGCCGGTGCAGCCGGGGCCGGAGATGTGGGTGAGCGACAGGCCGCGCAGGCGGTTGTCCTCGTACTTGTAGCCGCCGCCCGAGGCGCGGACGGTGTCGGGGCTCCACTGCATCATGCCGAACGGCAGGGCCGCGCCGGGGAAGTTCATCCCCGCGCCGCCGCCGTGCCCGAAGTCGGGGCCGCCGTCCTGGGTGCCCATGAACGGGTTGACGTACGCGGCGAGGTCGGCCGGCGGGGCTGCGGCCTGGGCGGGTAAGGAGAGGCTGGGGAGTGTGACGGCGGCGGCTAAGGCCGCCACCCATGCTGAACGGGACAAGGCTCCTCCATGAGGGGCTCGCGTTGCTGCGGGCCCGCACTGCCGCGGTCGGCGGGTCCGCCCGTAGACAACGTTGTCAACCTAGGGACCACTAAACGATCCCGACCGGGGTCTGTCAAGGCGAGTCATCCCACCGTCCACAGCCCCTCCCGCCGCCGTGCGTGCACGGCCTTTTCAGGAGGGGAGAAGGCAGGACCTGTCGAGGCACGTCCGTCCACAACCTCACCCGCCGCCAAGGGTGCACGGCCTCGAGGGAAAAGGGGGCCTTCCCCCACCGAGCCGAGCGTGCGCGGGGGAGGCAGGGCCGGGCTGCCCGTGCGGGGAGGCAGGGCCGGGCTGCCCGTGCGGTGGAGGCGGAAGCCCGGCGGCACGCACGGCGGGCAGGAGCCGTCCCGGCTAACCGGGGGCTTTCAGCAGGCGCTTGTCCGGCTTGCCGTTCGGGCCTGCGGGCACCTCGTCGATGACCGTGATCGTGGCGGGCACGCAGGCGGCCCCGAGCCGCTCCCTGACCAGGTGGCGCAGGGCGTCGAAGTCGGGGGTGCGGCCGGGTGCGGGGACGACGAAGGCGTGCACGGCCTCGCCGGTGTCCTCGTCGGGCGCGCCGATCACGTACGCCTCGGCGAGGTCGGGCGAGGCGGCCAGGGCGCGCTCGATGGGGCCCGCGTAGTGCAGCTCGGCGTTGACGATGATGACGTCCCTGGTGCGGCCGATCAGGTGGAGGCGGCCGTCGGCGTCGAAGTGGCCGAGGTCGCGGGTGCGCACCCAGCCGTCCACGAAGACCCGCGCCGTCTCCTCGGGGTCGCCCCAGTAGCCGACGGCCTGGGACGGGGTGCGGACGTACAGCTCGCCGTCCTGGCCGGGCGGCACGGGGGCGCCGGAGGCGTCCCTGATCGAGATGTCGATCACGTCGGGCGGGACGCCGAGCGACGGGGGCGGGTCGTCGGGGGTGGCCATGGAGATCGTGCCGGTCTCGGTCTGCCCGTAGCCGTGGAACACGACCGGGCCGAGCACCTCGCGGGCCTCGCGCAGCCGGGCGGCCTGGACCGGCGAGCCGGACACCATGAGCGCGCGCAGGCTGCTCAGGTCGGCCGGGGTGGCGCGCTGGGCGGCCACCAGCTTGTACAGGCGGGGCACGGTGATGACGCCGGCGCTGGCCCGGTGCTTGACGATCGCCTCGGGCAGCGACGGCGCCTCGGCGGCGACGAGGGTGCCGCCTGCGGCGAGCGTGAGTATGCCGTACTCCATCATGACCTGGCTGCTCAGCGTGCCGAACACGAGATAGCGCTGGAGCCGGGAGGCCAGCTCCCTGATCGCGGGCGGCCACGACTCGGGGCGGGCGGTCCAGGCGGCGTTCATGGCGGCGTACGTCTGCGCGCACGCCTTGGGCGTGCCGGTGCTGCCGCTGGTATGGACGATCCTGGCGACGTCGTCATGACGGCCGGACAGTACGAGTGGCCCGCCGTCGTCGGGCGCCGACAGCAGGTCGTCCAGGCGCAGGTCGCCGGGGCCCGGCTCCCCGTCGGTCACGGCGGCGGTGATGTCCTGGCTCAGCAGGTGGCGGAGCTGGGCGTCGGGCAGTCCGGGACGGACGCCGACGACGCGGGCGCCCACGACATACCCGGCGATGATCGCGGCGAACGCCTCGGGCGAGATGCCGAGCAGCAGCGCCAGCCCGTCACCGGGGCCGACGCCGGCGGCGCGCAGCCCGGCCGCGCACCGGCGGACCATGCCGAGCAGCCGCGCGCCGGTGACCGCCCGGTCCCCGTGCTCGAACACGGGGCGGTCGCCGGCGGCGGCCAGCAGGTCGAGGACGGGACGGGGGTACGGATCAACCGGCATCGGCCAGGCATTCCTTGGCGAAGGCGGTCAGCGGCTGGCGGTGCACCACCGGCAGGTCCCACTCGTTCTCCAGGTTCTCGGCCAGGTGGTGTACGGCGTTCAGCTCGCCGTCGCGGTAGTAGCGCACCACCGGGTGCAGGTAGCTGGAGTCCTGGGCGTGCTCCCAGTCGTTCTCCTTGACGCGCGGGACCGAGATGTCGAACGGGTCCGTGGTGTCGTGGCCGGGGCCGTATTCGAGGGTGACGACGAACCGGTGCCTGGCCGGGCCGAGCCCGCCGTCGGCGACGTACGCCACCGGCACCTCCTCCTGGTAGAGGGCCCCGCCGTTGACGGTGACGACGTCCCCGAGCACGGAGAACTGCTGCCACAGCGCCGACGACCTGTTGACCCGCTCGATGATCGCGTCGCTGACCGCCTCGGGGCTGGGCTCGATCTCGTTCGCCGGCCAGGAGCCGCCGTGGTAGCGGGTGGTGAGGATGCGGTGCAGGGCGCGCACGCCGTACCTGAAGCCGTGGATGAAGCCGCTGGTGCCCTTCTTGAAGTCGCGCTGCTGGGTGAGCGTGCCGGCGAAGTACAGGTCGGGGACGTTGACGGACTCGTACGCGGAGGTCTGCTCGGGGAAGCGGTCGTTGACGACGAGCGCGGGCCGGCAGGAGTCGTCGAACACCGAGGCGTCGAACCGGAAGCCGGTGCACGCGATCACCCGGTCGTAGCGCAGCTCGCGCAGCGCCTCCACGGTGCGGGCGTAGCGGAAGATGACGCGGTAGCCGCCCTCGGGGAGGGGCTCGATGCTCTCCACCGTGCCGTCGAGCACCGAGTTCTGCGACTTGAGCTGGTAGGTGTCGAGGAAGTTGTTGTTGACCGCGCGCAGGTGGCCGACGTAGTGGGACTGCCAGGCCATCCTGATCGAGTGCGGCCCGGCGACGTGGATGACGGCGGCCTTGGCCACGAGCGCGTCGGCGGTCTCGAAGCCGGAGTTGCCCTTGCCGATGACGAGCACCCGCTGGCCGGTGAAGGAGGCGGGGTCGGTGTCGAACGTGTCGTAGCGCTCGGCGTGCTCGATGCCGGGGATCGGCGGGACGTACAGGCGGGAGACGCCGGTGGCCATGATGAGCCGGCGGCCCCGCCAGGTGCGGCCCGAGGCGTCGAGGATGCGGAAGCCGTCGTCGTCGCGGCCGATCCGCACGACGTCCACGCCGTACTCGGCGCGCACCCCGGTCCGTTCGGCGTAGTCGGCGAGATAGCGCACGAGGTCGTCGGCCTGCGGGAAGTACTCCTCGCTGTAGCGGGTGAACAGCAGGTCGGGATCGTCGCTCAGCAGCGAGTTCCAGTCCATGCGCAGCCGCAGCTCCGGGTCGGCGTACCCGGTGTGCACCTTGTTGATGGAGATGAGCTGGCGGTGCCGCGGGAAGCGGGTGAAGAAGGTGCCCGGCCCCGACCCGCGTTCGAGGACGACGTAGTCATGACCGTGGCGTTCGAGAAGTGCGGCGAGCTGCAGCCCGGCCGGTCCGGCTCCGATGATCACGTAGTCATGCGCCATGATCTGGAAGCTAGGGACGAATTCTCAGAGGATTCTGAGAATCACCGCCCTATCGTCCGGTCATGCGCGACATCGAACTCACCGCTCCGCTGTGTCCCGCCGATCTCCGCCGCGCCGCGGCTCCCGTGTCCGTTCTCGTCGATCCGAGCGTGCGCGGCCGCGTCGAGCGCGGCCGCGGCTACCTGCGCGAGGTGCTGAGCGAGGAGGATCGCCCGGTGTACGGCGCGACCACCGGTTTCGGGGCGCTCGTCGGCTTCGCCGGCCGGGAGGATGAGGCCGACCAGTGCGACAACACGCTCGCCCATCTCGGCGCGGGTCAGGGCCCCGACCTGCCGCTGGAGGTGGCCAGGGCGGCGCTGCTGGTCCGCGTGTGGTCGCTGGCCCAGGGCCTGTCCGGGGTGTCGGCGCACGTGGTGGACGGGCTCGCGGCGATGTTCGGCACGACGTTCGTCCCGGCGGTCCCCCGCTACGGCTCGGTGGGCGCGAGCGGCGACCTCATCCCGCTCGCCTACGCCGCCCAGGCGCTGCGCGGCCGTGGTCACGCGTACGTGGACGGGCGGCGCATGCCCGCCGCCGACGCGCTGGACGCGGCCGGGCTGAAGCCGCTCTCGCTCGACGGGCGGGACGCGCTGGCCCTCGTCAACGGCACCTCGCTCACCACCGCCGCGACCGCGCTCGCCCTGGACAGCGTGCGCGCCTCGCACCGGGCCGTGCAGACGCTCACCTGCCTGCTGGCCGACCTGCTCGGCTGCGATCCGCAGTTCCTCGATGCCCGCCTGCTCGCCGCGTACGGGCATCGCGGCGCGGCGGACGTCGCCGGCGGCATGCGCAAGACGCTGTCGGGGACACGGCCTTCGGGGACGCGGGCGCTGCAGGAGCCGTACAGCATCCGCTGCTCGCCGCAGCTCCTGGGCGCGGCCGAGGACGCGCTGCGGTACGTGGACGGCGTCGTCGCGGCCGACCTCGCGAGCGTCAGCGACAACCCGCTGTTCTTCCCTGAGGACGACCTCGTGGTGCACGGCGGCAACTTCTTCGGCCAGCCGGCCGCGTTCGCATCCGACGTGCTGGCGATGGTGATCGCGCAGCTCGGCAACCTCGCCGAGCGGCAGCTCGATCTGCTCGTCGATCCGGGGCGCAACGGCGGGCTGCCGCCGATGCTGGCCGCCGGGCCCGGCCGGCAGCACGGCATGCAGGGCGTGCAGCTCGCCACGACGGCGTTCGTCGCCGAGCTGCGGCGCGCGGCGGTGCCGGCGGGGATGCAGAGCCTGCCCACGAACCTGCACAACCAGGACGTGGTGCCGTTCGGGACGCAGGCGGCGCTGCGGGCGTACGACATGGCGGGGCTGCTGCGGCTGCTGTGCGGCTCGCTGGCCGTGGGGCTGCGGCAGGCGGCGCACGTCGGCGCGCGCCGGCCCACCGCCCCGGCCTGCGCGGAGCTGCTCGACGCGCTGGCCGAGGCGATCCCGCCGATCGACCCGGACCGGCCGCTGGACGAGGACGTCCGCACGGCCGCTGATCTGCTCACCGGGGTGAGTCAGTAGGGCGGCGAGTCAGCAGGGCCTCGGGTCAGTAGAGTGACGGCGTGGCAGGTGAGCAGCAGCCGAGTGCGCGCGTGGACAGCTGGATCTGGGCGGTACGCCTGATCAAGACCAGGTCGATGGCGGCCGACGCCTGCCGGGGCGGTCACGTGCGGGTCAACGGCGTACGCGTCAAGCCCGCCCACGCCGTCCGCCCCGGCGACGAGGTGCGGCTGCGCCACGAGGGGCGCGAGCGGATCGTCGTCGTCTCCAAGATCATCAACAAGCGGGTGGGCGCCGCCGTGGCCGCCGAGTGCTACGTCGACAAGAGCCCTCCGCCGCCGCCCCGCGAGGAGATCGTGCCGGTCGCCGTACGCGCGCGTGGCGCGGGCCGCCCCACCAAGCGCGAGCGCCGCGACATCGAGCGGCTGCTCGGCCGGCAGGCCCGCCGCGACTGAGCGCCCGCCGTGCGGCAAGCGCTCAGCGGGCGGGCGTGCGGGGCCGGTTCCACCACAGGGAGAGCCCCAAGGCGGTGCCGATGAGCAGCGCTCCCCCGGCCGCGAACAGCGCGGCCGTGTCCACCTTCTCCCGCACCACGGTGAACGCGGCAGGCAGGGAGCCGAGCGCGGTCTGCAGCTCGTCGGCGTTCTCGGCGCGGTGGTAGGAGCCGCCGGTGGTCTCGGCGATCTTCTTCAGCGTGGCCTCGTCGATGTTGCGGACGTTGCGTCCGCGGTCGAAACCGCCCCTGCCCCAGCCGCCCCATGAGCCGAAGCCGCGCCCGTCGAACTGGGAGCTGTCGCACACCATGGGCGCGGGGGTGGTGGTGCCGAAGCCGATCGGGAAGACGCGTACGTGGCGCAGCGCCGCCTCCTGGGCGGCGGTCTGCGGATCGACTCCCTGGGTGTTGGCGCCATCGGTGAGCACGACGATCGCGGCGGCGGCGTAACCGGCCTCACCGGCGGGCGGGGTGGCGCCGGTGGGCGCGACGGACGGGTCCACCTCGGCGATCGCGTCGATCGATGTGAGCATGGCCTGCCCGATGGCGGTGCCGCGGCCGGTGACGAGGTCGTCCAGGGCCTCGATCAGCGCGTCGGTGTCGTCGGTGGGCGGGACGAGCAGTCCCGAGGTGCCGGAGAACGTGACGAGCCCGATGCGCGGCCCGCCCCGCTGCGACTCGACGAACTCGGCGGCGGCCTTCTTCGCGGCGGTCAGGCGGTTGGGTTCCACATCCGTCGAGCACATGGACATGGACGTGTCGAGGGCGAGCAGGATCGTCGCCGACCGCTGCGGCACCGGTACCTCCGCCTGCGGCCGGGCGGCGCCGACCGCGAGCAGCGCGAGCCCCGCGACGAACAGCGCCGGCGGGACCTTCCTGATCCACCGGGTGCGTCCCGGCACGGCGGCGCGTACGAGCGCGATCGAGGTGACACGTACGGCGGCCCGTCTGCGGCGGCGCAGCGCCCACCAGCGCACGGCGAAGATCAGCGGGATGACCAGCGCGAACAGCAGAGCCCACGGCCACGAG
The DNA here is from genome assembly GCF_040678535.1 of Nonomuraea sp. NPDC052634. Taxonomy (NCBI): domain Bacteria; kingdom Bacillati; phylum Actinomycetota; class Actinomycetes; order Streptosporangiales; family Streptosporangiaceae; genus Nonomuraea; species Nonomuraea sp. NPDC052634. The sequence goes on from NZ_JBFATY010000011.1 coordinate 73,598, forward strand.
AACGTCACGTCAGATCACCCCCGAGCATGTCGATGTCGGCGGCATTCAGATCACCCGTCCAGAGCGGAGCACGGTGAGCGCCGCTCCTGCGGTGAGCAGCGCGATGGCGAGCCAGATGAGCCCTCCGGCGAGGGGCAGCGGCTCGTCGGAGACGGTGAGCCGCAGGTCGATGGAGTCGGCGATGCCGTCGAGCCGCGCGGCGTCGGAGGCGGGGTGGTACTCGCCGCCGGTGGCGCGTGCGATCTGCGTCAGGGTCTCCTCGTCCAGCGAGGTCTGCAGGTGGTAGCCGTCCACCTTGACCGTGGCCCCCGCGGTGGTGCCGACGCCGACGGTGTGCACCTGTACGCCGGCCGTCTGCGCGATCTCGGTGGCCTTTTCGAGGTCCCGGCCCTGGTTCTGGCCGTCGGAGAACAGCACGATCGTCGCCGACGGCCAGTAGCCGATGTCGGGTATGTCGCCGTCCTTGCCGATCGTCACCTGCTTGCCGCTGATCGCCGTCAGCGAGACCGCGATGGCCGCGCCCAGCGAGGTGCCGCCGGAGATCTTCAGCCGGTCGATGGCCTTGAGCGCCTTGGCGTGGTCGGGATCGGGGCGCGCGGTGGTGAGCGCACCGCGTTCGAACGCGACGACCCCGATGTCCACGCTGTCGGGCTGCGCCTCGACGAACGCGCGCGCCGCCCGCTGCGCCGCCGCCAGCCGGTTGGGTGCGACGTCGTCGGCGCCCATGCTGTTGGAGACGTCGATGGCGAGGATGACGGTGCCCGCCGTACGGGGCACCGGCACCATGGCCGTGGGACCCGCCGTGGCGATCGCCAGGACGGCGACGCCGGCGATCGTCAGGCCGGTGCCGAGGCCGGCGCCGAACGACGTACGGCGGCCTCCTGACAGGACGACACCCGCGGCGGCCAGCGCCGCCCTGCGGCGGCGGGCCGAGACGACGGCCGCCCAGGCGAGCGCCGCCGTCACGAGCAGCCCGGCGACGAGCAGCAGCGGGGAGGACAGGGTCATGACGCCTCCTCCACCGGGGCGATGGGTCCTGTGATCATGAGCGCCTGTCCCTGGTCTTGGCGACCACCTCGACGAGCGTCTCGGCCAGGTCGCGGTCGGTCTCGACGCGGTGCACGGGCACCCCGGCGCGGCGCATGCCCGCCGCGAGCCCGGCGTCGCGGGCCTCCACCGCCTCGCGGAACCGCACCCGCAGCAGCGGATCGGCGGAGTCCACGACGAGCTGCTCGCCGGTCTCGGCGTCCTCGACCACGATCAGCCCGGCCTCGGGCAGCACGTCGTCGGCGCTGTCCACGATGCGCAGCGCGACCACCTCGTGCCGGCGGGCCAGGCGCTGCAGCGAGCGTTCCCAGTCGCCCTCGCCGATGAAGTCGGACAGCACGAGCACGAGGGCGCGGCGGCGGGCCAGCCGTCCGGCCGCGTCCAGCATCGCGGCCAGGTCGGTCGTGGCGCCCCGCTTGGCGGCGCGCTCCGCGGTGCGTTCCAGCTCGGCGGCGATGCGCAGCGCGTGCTTGCGCGTCGTCCCGGGTGGCACCACGCGCAGCATGCCCGTGTCGTACAGCAGCGCGCCCACCCGGTTCCCGCTGCGCCCGAACAGCCGGGCGAGAACCAGCGCCAGCTCGGCCAGCACGTCATGCTTGGCCCGCCCCGGGCGGCCCGCCGCCATCGAGGCCGACCGGTCCAGCACCAGCCACACGGTCAGCTCGCGGTCCTCGGTGAAGACCCGCAGGTGCGGCTCGTCCAGCCGGGCGGTCACGTTCCAGTCGATGTGGCGGGCGTCGTCGCCCTCGCTGTACGCGCGCAGCCCCGTGAAGTCGATCCCGGCCCCCCGGTACGTGGTGCGGTGGGCCCCCTGGAGCCGGCCGTCGAGCCTGCGCACGACCTTCCACTCCAGGCGGAGCAGGAGTTTCTCTGGGGCGGTCGCCATGGCGGCTCAGCGGTTCTGCAGGACGACGTCGGGGGCGCGGACCGCGCCGAGCACCCTGGTGACGATCGTGTCGGGATCGACGTCGTCGGCGAGGGCCTCGTACGACAGGACCAGCCGGTGGCGCAGCACGTCGAGCGCCAGTTCGGCCAGGTCGTGCGGCAGCACGTAGTCGCGGCCGCGCAGGAACGCGAGGGCCCTCGCCCCGGTGACGAGCGCGATGGAGGCACGCGGGCTGGCGCCGTGGGTGACGTACCGCTCCAGCTCGCCGAGCCCGGCGGTCGCCGGCGAGCGGGTGGCGGAGACCAGGCGGACCGCGTAGTCGATGATCGACGGGTCGACGTACACCTGGCGGGCGCGTTCGCGCATGGCCATCAGGTCGCCGGGGGTGAGCATCGGCTGCGGCGGCTCCGGCGGGCGCAGCGCCCGCGCGACGATCGCGTGCTCCTCTGCGTTCGACGGATAGTCCACGATCACCTTCATCATGAACCGGTCCACCTGCGCCTCGGGCAGCGGGTACGTGCCCTCCGACTCGATCGGGTTCTCCGTCGCCATGACCAGGAACGGCTCCGGCACCTGGAACGTCTCCCGGCCGATCGTCACCTGGTGCTCCTGCATGACCTCCAGCAGGGCGCTCTGCACCTTGGCGGGGGCACGGTTGATCTCGTCGGCGAGCAGCAGGTTCGCGAACACCGGGCCGAGCTCCGTCTTGAACTCGCCGGAGTGCTGGTGGTAGACGCGGGTGCCGATGAGGTCGGCGGGCACCAGGTCGGGGGTGAACTGCACGCGCTGGAAGGTGCCGTGGACGGCGGCGGCCAGCGACCGTACGGCGAGGGTCTTGGCCAGGCCGGGCACGCCCTCCACCAGGAGGTGACCGTCGGCGATGAGCGCGACCGCCATGCGTTCGAGCAGCACGTCCTGCCCGACGATCGTACGTTTGACCTCGAACAGCACCTGTTCGAGCGGGTGGGCCTGGTCCGGCTCTGGTCGGGTCATGGGGTCCCTTCGCGTCATATCTGCAGCCCTTCGCCGGGCGGTCCTTCGCCGTCGTCGCCGCCCAGGGCCGCGCCGATCGGCACCGCGAACGCGATGCCGGCGAACGCCTCGTCGCCTCCCGGGTCGGCGATCGAGACGACGATCCCGATCACCAGGCCGCGCGAGTCGAGGAGCGGGCCGCCCGAGCTGCCCGGGTTGGCGGCGGCGTCGAACTGGATGAGCCCGTTCAGGTCGCCGTCGTCGGAGTCGCGGTCGGCGGACCTGTTCAGGCCGGACACGACGCCGGTCGAGACGCTGTAGGTCAGGCCGAGGGGGTTGCCGATCGCGATCACGGGCGCTCCGACGGACACGGCGCCGCCGAGCGTCGCTGGGACGACGACCTCGGGCAGCTTCTGCGGCTTGAGCGTGGCGACGTCACGCTTGGGGTTCGCTGAGGTGACGGCGGCCTTGCTCTTGGTGCCGTCGGAGAAGCGCAGCGTGACGTCCTTCGCGCCTTTGATCACGTGGTACGCGGTCAGGACCGTTCCGTCGTCGGCCGCGATCACTCCGGTGCCGAGCGACTTGCCCGCCTGGATGACCACCACCGACGGCCCGACCCGTTCGAAGACGTCGGACACGCTCAACGTGGCACTGGGTGACGGCGTCGGGCTGGGGCTCGGCGCGGCCTCCCGGCCGCCTGCGCCGATGCTGCCCAGGGCGTACGCCAGCACCGCCACGATGACCAGCGCCGCACCCCCGACGACGAACCATCGGACCCGCTTACCGGCTTCGGCTTTCGGGGGCGTCTGAGCCTCCTGAGCCTCGGCCGCGCCGTCCGCCTGCGGCACGCGCTCCATCGCCCCATAGTCATAAATCTCAGGCGAAAGTGCTACAAACTTCGCCTGAGAACTTCATGAGAACCGGCTGGGAGTCTGGGTTTTGTAGCGGCGGAGGTAGCAGTGCCGACCACCCGCATATCCGACCACCAAGTATCCGACCACCAAGGCCAGACCGTCCACGCCCGCGTTCCGCCTCCCCCTCTCCACGCCTGGCCCCGCAGCCGCGCGCCGCCCCCTCTCCCCAAGAAGCCCCGCAGCCGGGCGACGCCGCCACCACCGGACTGCGTCCCCTTCTCAGCGATCGGCCCGCAGCCGAGCGGCGGCCCCGCCACCGGGTTCCGCCCTCCTTTCTCTTCCCCATGAAGTTCGCAGCCGCGGCGGTGGGGTGATCGGGGGCGCCGGTCCGGCCGGGACAGCCGGAAGCCGCACCGCAATGCTTCCACCCCGCGGCGGGGTGTGGAGGTTTGGGGGCGCGGGGCGGGGTAGGCGTCGGCCCCGGAGGACGCGGCGAGGGAGGGCTTCGATGCGCCGGTTGCTGGCGATCGTCAACGCGGCGGCGGGCGGCGCCGCCGACGACGTCGTCTCGGACATCGTGAACGTGCTGCGCGAGCACGCCGACACCGCAGAGGTCCGGCTCGACGCGCCCGATGCGCTGGCCAAGGCCCTGGACGAGCATCCCGACCGGGACCCGGTGGTGCTGGGCGGCGACGGCAGCCTGCACCGCCTCGTCGCCACTCTGGCCGAGCGAGGAGAGCTGGCCAGCAGGACCGTCGGCCTGATCCCGCTCGGCACCGGCAACGACCTGGCGCGCGGACTCGGCGTACCACTCGATCCCAAGGAGGCGGCGCGGGCGGCGGCTCTGGGCCGGCCCCGGCCGATCGACCTGCTGCGCGACGACGAGGGCGGCGTCGTGGTCAACGCCGTGCACATCGGCGTGGGCGTGGAGGCCGCCCGTACGGCGACGCCGCTCAAGCCGGTGCTGCGCAGCTTCGCGTACGCGGTCGGCAGCCTGGTGGCGGGCGCGCGTACCAAAGGATCGCCGCTCAAGGTGGAGGTGGACGGCCGGGTGGTCGCGGACGGACGGCGCAGGGTCCTCATGGTCGGCATCGGCAACGGCACCTCGATCGGCGGCGGCACGCCCCTCACCCCCGGCGCCCACCCCTCGGACGGGCAGGCCGACGTGGTGGTCTCGTTCGCCACGGGGCCGTGGCAGCGGCTGCGGTACGGGGTGCTGCTCAAGCTCGGGCGGCACGTGGACAGGCCGGAGGTGGCCGCCGTGCGCGGGACGCGGGTCCGGATCAGCGGTCCCGCCGTGCACGTGAACGCCGACGGCGAGCTGACCGGCCCCTACGCCGAACGCACCTGGACCGTCGAGCCCCACGCCTGGCGGCTGTCCATGCCGGAGGTCGCGTCTCAAGCGACTTGAGGTCCGATAGTGGCGGGCATGGACGAGCTCTACTCGATCGGGGACGCGGCCCGCCGTACCGGGCTCAGCGTCAGCGCGATCCGCCTCCACTCCGACGCCGCCATCGTCGCTCCGCGCGGATCAGCCGCTTGTTCCCCGGTGGCCTTGGATGCTCTCGATGAGTCGCCAGACGCCCGAACTCGGGTTGGATCTCGGGGGTGAGCCGTCACCCTCGTGTTTGGTGTCCAGCTTCTGCGCGCGGTCACGGGCGACGTCGTAGCGGTCGGTCAGCTGCTCAAGCGCACGTGGGGTCAGCGCCTTCTCGCAGGACAGGTGCTTCTTGGCCAGCGTCTGCGCTAAGCCTCGTTCGAGCGCGGCCGTCTGATTCTGGAAGTGGAGCAGGAACCACAGCTCGACACACGGGTTCGAGACAGCGATGTTGATCTGGTTGTCGGCGGCCAGCCGATAGGTCTCCGGGAGGTTCGGGAACTCGTCCACATCGAACATGCACCAGTACTCGTCGAAGGCACTGCCACGACCGCGTTTCGCCTCACGCTGGTCCGCTCGTTTGCGAGCACAGGCAGCGCGTACGAGGTCGAGCGGAACGCCATGGAAGTCATCGATCTCCACGATGACGCGCTCCCTGCAGAGCCGATACCAGTACTGCAAATACAGCACCTCGGTCTTGGTGCCTTCGGTGAACACGTAGAGGGTGCGCCTGGTGCTCTGCGCCGCCGGAACCCTTTGCGAGCGGCTTCGCGGTTTGCGGGTCACTGGTGACCGCCCGCTATGAGACGAGCGACTTCGATGAACTCCTCGTGGCTGACGATCGGCGTCGCACCGTAGCGGCCGGAAAGGTACCGCTTCCCTATGGCTTCCTCCTGGCGCGGCGACAGATCCGACAAGGGGTAGAGACGGCTGCGGCCATCCGCGAGCTTCTCGGTGAACCAGATCTGATCGCGTCCCAGGGACCGCGAACGCGTGGTGCTGCCCAGAAGCGACGGAGCATGGGAGCTGAAGATCAGCTGCGCACCGTGGGGGTTGGCCTCCGGGTCCTGGAACAGACCGATGAGCCGCTCCGTGAGCAGGGGATGCAGACTCGACTCCAGTTCGTCGACCAGGAGGACGGTCCCCGACTGCAGAGCCTCGAAGACGGGCCCCACGATCCCGAGCCAGACGAGAGTGCCCAGCGACTCCTCCGACACGTTGAAGTCCACGTCATCCCGCACGCCGCGGTGACTGAGCACTAAACCCAGCTCAGTGAGGTCGATCTCCGGAAATCCCTCGGCATCGTCCTCATGCCCGGCCAGGATGAGAATGGCGCGGCGGACCCGTTCGAGCACCTTGGGGTCGGGTGGCCGGATCCTGACATCCGCGATGCCGAGGTCCGCGGCGCGAAGCAGCGCCAATACCTGCTCCCGGCTCGCGTCCTCGCGAAGGAGCTGTGCGGTGAACGCCCATCGCGCCTGCCTGCTCGACGCCTCCGCGAGCTTCAGGTTGCGACCGAACCAGTCGTAGAGCGGAAGCAGATCCGGATGCTCGCCCGCTGCCGCAGCCGACAGGAAGAGGGCGTTCGGCCTGACGATGCGCTCGATCGCCCTTCCTATCGTCCGCTTTCCTGCGGGTATCTCGATCTGTTCGCCGTGTGTCCGGTTGAAGATCAAGGCCGCGCGGCCATGCGGATAACGGTATGCCCACTCCTGGAGAACGCGCCGGCTGTCCACGATGACGCCGTACTCGTGACGGACGCCGTTGAGCACGAGATCGATCTCGTAGCGGGTCGGCTTGTCGGCCGCCTCGGGATCGAGCCGGAAGCTGTGCCGGTGAACGCCCCCAGACGGGTCACCGGACCGAAACGAGAACAGCACGAGGTCTCTGAGATGGTGCAGCGCCTTGAGCAGGTTGGTCTTGCCCGAGGCGTTGGCGCCGAACACGCCTGCCGCGGGGAGAACCCGGAGGGGACGGCCGCCTTTGCGGTGCCAGTGAACCTCTCTCGGCACGCCCTTCTCCGCTTGAGCCGTCGCCTCAAGCGAGAAGTCCAACTCGTCATAGAACGAGTAGGCATTCTCCGCCCGGAACGCCAGAAGCATCGAGAGCTGACCCGCCTCGCCGTCCGCCATGAGCGCGATTATTGCGGGAAATCTGCAATTTAGCAATTGAGCCTGACCGAAGTCGCGCTGACAGAGCCTCCATAGGCCGTGCGCAAATGGCTAGAAAATCGGACAACCGCCGATTAACAGAAACCTCCCGCCTCGACGGCCCGACTGGCGCTTAGCAGGGGCACACCTACAGGCCTTAAACAGTCTGTTCAAAACGTTATGTTGACAACACTGCATGAGGCGCGGGACCGTGGGTTCATGCACAGTGAGCAAACCGACCCCTTTGCCGCGCCGGATCCCGAACGGGCGCGCGCCGGGCGGGTCCACGCCTCCCTCTTCCGCATCGCCGAGCGCCACGCCGCCACCGACGAGCAGCGCAGCCGTCAGGTCCACCCCTCGGCGCTCGCGCCGCACGAGGCCGTCAGGCTTGTGACGTTCCTGCTCAGCGGGGCCGCACAGCTCGACGACGGCGAGCCGGAGGTGGACAGGGCCGACATCACCGCCGCACTGACCCTCGTCCCGCTGGTGCGCGGCGAGCTCGACGCGCTGGAGGCCGGGCTGCTGCGGATGGCGCGCGGACGCGGCATGACCTGGCAGGAGATCGCGTACGGCCTGGGCCTCGGAACGGCGCAGGCGGCGAGACAGCGCTACGAGCGCCTGGCCGGACGCACCGCGACCGCCGAGGAGGGCGCGGGCTGACTTTGGGCCTTGCGCGGGGCCAGGGCGTCCGTTAACTCTTAGGAAAGTTTCCTAAGAAAATCGAGGGAGAGATCTCGTGCGTAGACTCCTGGCCCACCTGGCCGCGTTATGCCTGGCCGCGGGGGTGCTCGCGGTGCTGATGCCGAGCGCGGCGAACGCCGCCGCCTGCGCGAGCCCCTGGAGCTCCTCGGCGGTCTACACCGGCGGGGCGCTGGTGTCGTACAACGGGCGCAACTACCAGGCCCGGTGGTGGACCCAGGGCGAGACCCCGGGCAGCGCCGAAGTCTGGTCCGACCAGGGCTCCTGCACCGGCGGCAGCAGCGGGGGCGGGACGAGCTGCAATTACCCGAACTGGGTGGCCGGGCAGTGGTACCCGGTGGGCAGCATCGTCCGCTACACCGACGGCAACCACTACATCGCCGTCCACGAGAACCCCGGCTACGACCCGGTGATCAGCCACTGGTACTGGGACCCGTACACCTGTGACGGCGGCTCCACCGACCCGAACCCCGACCCGTCCGGGTTCGTGGTGAGCCAGGCGCAGTTCGAGCAGATGTTCCCGAACCGGAACGGCTTCTACACCTACAGCGGCCTCGTCGCGGCGCTCAGCTCGTTCCCCGCCTTCACCGAGACCGGCAGCGACACCGTCAGGAAGCAGGAGGCGGCGGCCTTCCTCGCCAACGTCAGCCACGAGACCGGCGGCCTCGTCCACATCGTGGAGCAGAACACCGCCAACTACTCCCACTACTGCGACACCCGCCAGTCGTACGGCTGCCCGGCCGGCCAGTCCGCCTACTACGGCCGCGGCCCCATGCAGCTGAGCTGGAACTACAACTACAAGGCCGCCGGTGACGCGCTCGGCCTGCCGCTGCTCACCAACCCGTGGCTGGTCGAGCAGGACGCGTCCGTCGCCTGGAAGGCGGCCGTGTGGTACTGGATGACCCAGACCGGCCCCGGCATCATGACCCCGCACAACGCGATCGTGGGCGGGCACGGCTTCGGCGAGACCATCCGCAGCATCAACGGCGGCGTGGAGTGCAACGGCGGCAACCCGGCCCAGGTGCAGAGCCGGATCACCACCTACCAGCGCTTCACCCAGATGCTCGGCGTCTCCCCGGGCGGCAACCTGTCCTGCTGATGCCTCCCCGGACAGCCCGCTCTTACCGAGCGGCGGTCCCTTCCTGGACGGCCCGCCCGCCCCCGTGTGGCGGGCCGTCCCATGTCCCGTCCGGCCCTGCCGGCGCTCCGTACAGTCCGGCTGGCTCCGTCCGGTCCCGTCGGCTCGGTCCGGTCCGCAGTTCCGGACGGGCCCGTCACATGAAGCCGGCGAGCCGATCCCCCGACACCAGCGCGCCGACCCTGCGCACCGCCTGGTAGTACGACCAGGCCAGGCGGTCGCACACTCTCCTGCGCGCCCCTTGGTGACCCGCGCACACCTGGCGCATGTCATGCAGGAAAGCGTCGTCCACGTGGGCCTTGTTCTCGTCGAACCGGCTCACCGCCTTGTAGTTGCGGTAGCCGAAGTCGTGCCGCGTGCAGGGCATCGTGAAGTCGAAGCCGAGCGGCTTGTCGGGGCTCGCCGAGCACTGGTCGGTGGACCAGTCGAAGGCGTACGCGGCCCATGACGCCTGATCGGCCCAGGCGCTCCGCCAGGCGGCGGCGCTTTCGTCGGTGGGCTGGGTGAACGCGGCGAGCGCGGCCAGCTTCTGCTCCAGCGTCACGGCGTACGCCGGAGCCGGGTACACCAGGACGGCGGTGGTCATGGCGAGAGCGGCGAAGGATCGTCCGAGCATGAGAGCCTGCCTGTCGTGCCGGAACCTGTCCAGGCAAGCGTCACCTGATCACCCGTCGCGGCACGGGGAGACACGCGGCGGTTCTCCCCAAGTTCCGCTCATGATTCTCAGTAGATGCGGTACTTCTTGCCGCAGTTGTCGAACTTCCCGGCCCAGCAGGTGAACGTGTACACCTTCTGGATCCCCCGGCCGCTCCACGTGCCGACGACCTTGCCGTCCCACGCCTTGTTGAACTTCACCCAACGGCCGTTCCGGTACACCTCGAACCAGACCCAGCCCTTCTTACCACCGCGCTTGTCCACGCCGTACCACTTCGTGAACACCTTGCCGTGCGACTTCCACGTCTCACCGAACGTGTACGCCTTGTAGTCGCTGGAGAAGAACTTCCCCCACGTGACCGTTGCAGAGTGAGCGGTGCTCGCGGTCGTGGCCGAAGCGGCCTGCGCCGGACTGCTGATCGCCAGGCCGGTAACGGCCATCGAACCGGCAAGGGCGGCGATCGCCAAGGTCTTCCGCATTTCGGGTTCCTCCCCGTCATTCGGTGTGTTCCGCTTGATGACAGGGACAGTACGGAGCTTCACCCCGATCAACTGTGGACGAATACGCACAACGACCGTGACGGCCGTCACACTCCGATGTTGAGACGCTCACTTATGCAGATGAGCGTAATGACCATGGACCGTCTCACTGTATGGCCGTCACCATGAAGGCATGCTGGTTCTGGCTCTCGTCACCCTCCTGCTGCACGGCGCCCTCATGGGTCTCTTCTACGCCTTCTCCATGTCCGTCATGCCGGGCCTGAACGCCATCGACCCGGCCCACGCGGGGGCGGCGATGCGCAGTATCAACCGCAAGATCCTCAACCCGTGGCTGTTCATCGTGTTCATGGGCTCGCCGCTGGCGGCTTTGGTGACCGGGATCGTCACCGGGTCCGTCTGGTTCTACGCCGCGGCGGTGGCCAACGGCGTCGGCTCGTTCCTGGTCACCGTGGCGATCAACGTACCGATGAACAACGCCTTGGACGCGGGCACGATGCCGTACCAGAAGTACGCGCCGCGCTGGACGCGCTGGAACACGATCAGGACCGTGGCCTGCGCGGTGAGCCTCGTCCTGACCGGTATCGGCCTGACCGCGCTCTGACGCCGGCACCACCCGCGAGGCGGTGCCGGCGCTGATGGCAGGATCGGGCGTGTTCCACCTCACGCGTCATGAGAGGCACCCGCAGATGGCACCCAACATCGCCACCGCCCGCCGCGTCGAGCTCCCCGAACTGCTCGACTTCCTCCGCCCCCGCCACCACGGCCTGCTCTCCACCACCCGCTCCGACGGGCGGCCCCAGCTCTCGCCGGTCTCATGCGGTGTGGACGACTCCGGCCGGATCGTGGTCTCCACCTACCCCGACCGCGCCAAGGCCATCAACGCCCGGCGCGACCCTCGGGTGTCGATCTGCGTGCTGTCCGACGACTGGAACGGCCCGTACGTGCAGGTCGACGGACGGGCCGAAGTGCTCGACATGCCGGAGGCACTGGAGCCGCTGGTCGAGTACTACCGGTGCATCGCGGGCGAGCACCCCGACTGGGACGAATACCGCGAGGCCATGCGCCGCCAGGACAAGTCGCTGATCCGCATCACCATCGAGCGGTGGGGGCCCATCGCGACGGGCGGCTTCCCTGCCCGCCTGTTCCAGAACGACTGACCGGTCCCCGCTGCGGCGGACCGTCACCCCTTCAGGGCGCAGAGGGCCTTGTCCAGGGCGCCCTCGACGTGCTGCTGCCCCTCGACCGTGGTCGGCAGGTGGGTGACCGCGATGGCGGCGGCGCGGCCGTCCTCGGTGGCGGCATTCGTCGTGTAGTAGCCGGGGATGGCGCCGCCGTGACCCCACGCCGTGCCGCCGCAGGACAGCTTGACCGCGCTCAGGCCGAGCCCGTACCGGCCGCCGGGGCCGAGCTGGGGCGCCTTGACCGTGGTGCGCATCTGCTTGAGCTGCGCGGGCTTGAGCAGCTTGCCGTCGAGCAGCGCGGTGAAGAAGCGGTTCAGGTCGCTCGGCGTCGAGATCATCTGGCCGGCGGTCCACGCGCTGGACGGGTCGGAGACGGACACGTCGGTCATCGGCTTGGCCGGGTCGTCACGGTGGTAACCGGTGGGGTGGGGGTCGCGGATCTTCTGCTCGCCGACGCCCGGGAAGTAGGTGTGGGTCAGGCCGATCTTCTTGATCGTCCGCTTGGTGATCTCCTCGGCCGCCGGACGGCCGGTGACCTTCTCGATGATCAGGCCGGCGACGATGTAGTTGGTGTTCGTGTACGACCACTTCGTGCCCGGCGCGAACTGCGCTTTCTTCTTCAGCGCCATGTCCAGCAGGTCACGCGGCTGGAAGTAGCGGTGCTGGTACGGCAGCGCGCCCTTGGCCAGGAAGTCCGTGTACTCGGGCAGGCCGCTGGTGTGCTGGAGCAGCTGCCGTACGGTGATGCGGCGGCCGTCGATGCCCTTGCCGCGCAGCAGCCCCGGCAGGTACTTCTCGACCGGGCCGTCCAGCTTGATCTTGCCTTCGCCCACGAGCTGCAGGATCGTCACCGCCGTGAACGTCTTGGTGTTGCTGCCGATGCGCACGTACCCGTCGGCGGGCGGCTCGCCCTTCCCGGCCGTGTAGTCGGTCATCTCGCCGTCCCTGTCCTGCACGGTGGCGATGGCGGCGGGGAACTTGTCCTTGGTGACCAGGTCGTCGAGGAGGTCCTGCACGACGGCGCCCGAGGCGTCGGCGGTCTTGGTGGCGTACATGGCCGTGGCGGCGTGTGCGGCGGTCACGGCGGGGCCGGCCAGGACGGCGAGGGCGAGGGCGGAGGTGCCGGTCCAGCGAAGGGTGCGTCGAGTGATCATGCGCCCAAGCTACTGACGGGCACCTGGCGCCATCGATCCCGCAGACGCGACACCCTAGGTAGGGCTACCTGTACCATCCCGGCACCGCCACGGGCGGAGTGGCGGCTATCCGCCCGGTCGAGAAGTTGCGCACCCTCCCTTCACGATCCCGCTGATCACCGCGTGCAGGGCAGCGGTACACCCGCCCGCGCCTGAACGCCCGCTGATCACAAGGGTCGAGCAGCGGCCCGCCCGCCCGGCCGAGGACGTCCGCACCCGCCATCACGGGCCCCGCCGACCGGCGGATCGCCGCACCTGAGCCCCCGTCCTCCCGCCTACGCCTCCCGGGCGCGCAGGATCGCCTCCAGTGCCGCCCGTACGGCGGCCCGCGTCGGTTCGAGCATGACCCCGCGTTCCCGCAGCAATCCGACGGACTTCTCGCGGAGCAGGCCGAGCAGCATGTGCTCGGTGCCGACGTAGTTGTGCCGCAGCTCGGCCGTCTCCAGCAGCGCGGCCTGGAGGGCGCGGCGGGCGTCAGCGCCGATGGGAAGCGTGTCGGGTGACCCGGGGCCGGTGGTGAGCTCCCGTTCGAGGTCGGCGCGGAGCACGGCGGGGTCGGCGCCCTGGGCGGCGATCGCGCGTACGGCCAGCGTCTGCTGATCGTCGAGGATGCCGAGCAGCAGGTGGTCGGCGCCGACGGCGGTGCTGCCGGTGCGGCGGGCGTGCGCCTCAGCGCGTTCGAGCGCCTCCTTGGCGCGGGCGGTGTAGCGGTCGAACGCACCGGTCTGCGCGAGGTCGGCCACGGTGAGGCTGGCCCAGCGGCGGCCGTAACGCTGCTGGGCGGCCTGGCGGCTGATGCCGAGGTGGTCGCCGATGTCGGACCACGAGCAGCCTTCGGCCCTGGCCAGCTCGACGAGGTAGCCGAGCAGCCGGTCGCCGACGCCCTGCAGCTCCGACAGCACGCCCTCGGCGACGGAGAGGCGGGTCAGCGGGTCGGCGCTGTCGCTGCGTTCTTCGACGATCGACAGCAGGGCGGTGAGGTCGGGTAGCTCGGGCACCCTCCCATTATGCTGTCAACGTAATCCTTGACACTTTGCGAACGTCAAGGACATCGTTGACGCATGGACATCGCGAAGCTGGCGGAGGCACTGGACGTCCTCACGCCGGAGATCCTCGACCACTGCGGCGCACCCGGACTCTCCCTCGCCGTCGGCGTGGGCACCGAGGTGGCGCTGACCAGGGCGTACGGGCTGGCGGACGTCGCCAGCGGCCGCCCCATGACCACCGACACGGTCGGCCCCACGGGCTCCGACTGCAAGGCGTACACCGCCGTCGCCGCCCTGCAACTCGTCGAACGCGGCCTCATCGGGCTGGACGACCCGCTGGACGAGCACGTGCGCAACCCGCTCGGGGAACGTTCCATCACGCTGCGGGACCTGCTGACCCACCGCAGCGGGCTGGGCACGAACATGGGCAACTGGGACCACGTCCCGCCCCCGCCGCTGGGCGAGCACCTGCGGCGCGTGCTCACCGAGGCCAGGTCGGACGCGTACGGGGGCACGCTGCTGCCGTTCTGGGCCGCGCCCGTCGGCGAGCGCTACACCTACAGCAACATCGGCATCGCCCTGGTCGGCCACCTGGTGGAGCTGCTCAATCCCGACGGGGTGAGCTTCTCCGAGTGGGTGGCGCGGCACGTGTTCGAGCCGCTGAAGATGGGCTCGACCGTGTTCCCGCCGGCGCAGCACCCCGACCACGTGCCGGCCGAGCTGCTCGCCCGCCGCTCCACCGGGTACGCCACGCTGCCGGGTCTCCGGCTCACGCTGCCGCCGCTCTACCCCGGCGACTATCCGGCGGGGTCGGCGCTGAGCACGCCGTCCGACCACGCCCGCTTCATCCTGGCCCTGCTCAACGGCGGCCGCCTGGACTCGGGAGCGGTCCTCGCGCAGGAGACCGCCCGGCAGATGATCACCGCCCAGGCGTCCGGCGGCACCCGCATGGGGCCCAGCCCTTCGGCGTCGGTCGGCTTCGTCTTCAACGTGTTCGACGGCGGCGAGCACCCGTACATCGGGCACGGCGGCGAGTACCTGTGGGGCTGGAACCACTTCACGCGCGGCTGGACCGAAGACCGCGTTGTGCTGGTGATCTCCACCAACCAGTACGACCTCGGCGACCTCGGCCTCTCCGACCGTCCGAGCCACGCCGCCGCCCGCCTCGTCGCCGACATCGTCACCGCCTGGGTCCACGGCACCGACCCGCGCCCCCGCCGCTCCCCGGCCTCAGGCCGCAGCTACCTGGCCGGCCTGCTCGTCGGCGACCGCCTCACCACCCGCCTCGGCATCCCCACCCCGCCCACCGCCGAGCAGATCTCGGCGATGGCGTCCACCGCCGAGGCCAAGGGCGGCTGGGACCCGGACGCCTTCGCCCAAGGCGTCCGCCGAGTCCGCCTCACCGCCAACCCCCTCCTCGACAACGCCCTCACGATCCGCCGCGAACTCCCAGACCACGAGGCAGAGCTGCTCAAACGCCAACTAGGCGTCCCGAACCTGGGCGCCCGCGCCCGCACAACGTCAGCCTCGTAAGCACCGCAGACGCCCTCAGCAGTCCGCTCAGGAGATCCCCCATCTCCACCGCGGCGCCGTCGTTGTGCACCTCGGTCGAATCGAACGTCGGCCGAACCCTGCGAACGGACGCTCGCGAGCCCACCCGCATGCCGTTGGCACCGAGCTCAGTCGCGCACCGGCTCCCCGCCGCCCTGCGCACAGAGTCCCGGGCTCGCTCACGCACCGGCCCCTGCGCACGACCGCACACCGGCCGGCGGGGCCGACCACGCACCAGCCCCAGGCTCGGCCCCGCCCCGGCCCCCGCGTCCACTCGCGCACCGCCTTCCGGGCCCGACCGAGCACCCAGCCCTCAGGCGCGACCACACGGCCGCCCGAAAACCCACCCACACACCGACCCCCGGCCCAACCACACACCCAACCCTCAAGCCCAACCACACCGCCACCCGAAAACCCACCCACACACCGACCCCCCCCAGCCCAACCACACACCCAACCCTCAAGCCCAACCACACCGCCACCCGAAAACCCACCCACACACCGACCCCCCGGCCTCGCCCGCCCACCGGCACGCGAACGCCGACCCCGAGGTGAGTCCCCGCACAGCCATCACCCCGACGCCGCGTCCCACGCCGGCTCCCCGAGTGTGTTCGCGCGCCACCGCCGGCGCCGCCGCCCTCAACCGGTGCCGGCGGTCTCGCCGGTGCCCACCGGGACGAAGCCCGTGCCTGCCCGGTAATTCGGCGACTGGTGGCGGAAGTAGGTGTTGTAGACCTGGCAGTAGCGGCCGCCGCGGGCGAGCAGCGTGGCGTGGTCGCCCTCCTCCACGATGCGCCCGTGGTCGAGCACGATGATGCGGTCGACGTGCTCGATCGTGGACAGCCGGTGGGCGATGACGATGGAGGTGCGGCCGGCGAGCACCACGTCGAGCCCTTCCTGGATCTGCGCCTCGGTGAGCGGGTCGACGCTGGCGGTGGCCTCGTCCAGCACGACGATGGCCGGGTCCTGGATGAGCAGCCGGGCCAGCGCGACGAGCTGCCGCTGCCCCATGGACAGCGCCCGCCCGTGCTCGCCGACGTCGGTCTGCAGCCCGTCGGGCAGCGCGTCGATCCAGTCGCCGCCGCCCACGGCCGAGGCGGCGGCGAGCACCTCGTCGTCGGTCGCGTCGGGGCGCGGGTAGCGGATGTTGTCGGCGACGGTGCCGCTGAACAGGAACGGCGCCTGCGGCACCGCGCCGATCTGCCGCCGGTAGGAGGCGAGGTCGAGGGTGCGGATGTCGTGGCCGTCGATCAGCAGCCGGCCGTCCTGGAACTCGTAGAAGCGGGTGATCAGCTTGCTGAGCGTGGACTTGCCGGCCCCGGTGTGCCCGACCAGCGCCACGCTCTCGCCGGCCTCGATGGTCAGATCGAAGTCGCGCAGTACGGGATGGGCGGGGTCGTAGCCGAAGGTCACGCCGTCGAACTCGATGCGCCCGGCCAGCCGCCCGACCTGCCGCGCGTCGGTCTGCACCACCCGGGGCGGCGCGTCGATCAGCGCGAAGACGCGTTCGGACGCCGACAGCCCCTGCTGGAACTGCGACCAGAACGCGGCGATCGAGGTGAGCGGCATCCAGAAGAGCGCGACGCCCTGCAGGAACAGATACCAGTCACCGGCGCTCAGCCGCTCGTCCAGCACGGCGGTGCCGCCGAGCTGGACGAGCGCGACGGTGGCGAGCCCCGCCACGAGGAAGAGCACCGGGAAGATGCCGGAGAAGACGAACCCCTGGCGCAGCGTCACCTGGTAGCTCTGCTGGTTGATCGGCCGGAACTCGTCGTAGACCTGCTGCTCCTGGCGGAAGTTCTTCGCGACGGCGATGCCGCCCATCGTCTCCTGGAGGTTGGCGTTGACCCGGCTCAGCGAGCGCTGGGCCTGGCGGGTGCTGGCCCGCGCGATGCGGCGGAACAGCAGCGCGAGCCCCACCACCACGGGCGCGACCAGCAGCGTCAGCAGCGCCAGCTCGACGCTGCGCAGGAACAGCAGGAACGTGACGAACCCGACCATCAGCACCTGGCTGATCAGGTCCATCGTCAGCGTGGAGACGGTGGCGAAGTCGTCGGTGTCGGAGGTCACCCGGCTGACGATGCGCCCGGACGGCGTCTCGTCGTAGAACGACATGTCGCGCTCGAGCACCGCGTCGAAGGCGTCTTCGCGCAGCTTGAGCACGACGTCGCCGGTGACGCGGGCGCTGAAGTATTGGCGTACGAAGTTGAACACCCACCCGAGCGCCCCGGTCAGCAGCAGCCCGACGACGAACATCCAGCCGACCCGCCCGATCGTGCCGTCGGCGATCGCGTCGACGACGTAGCTGGTCAGCAGCGGCACGAACGCCTGGCTGGTGGACGACAGCACGATCATCACGGCCACCAGCACCATCGACCAGAGCTTGGGCCGGAAGTAGGACAGGATCCGGCGCAGCAGGTCGCGGTCGTTGTAGGTGCGGTCGTAGTCCTCGGCGTCGAGGCCGTCCATGATGAAGCCCATCAGCGCACGCTCCCCTGCTCGCCACTGAGAACAGCCGTCCCGGCCCCGGACCCGGACGCGCCTTCCCGGGGTCCGTCATCCTTGGACATGTCTTCCGGAGGTCCGTCATCCTTGGACGCGGCGTCGCCGGACGGGCCATCCCCGGCCATGCCACCATCGGCCCCGCGCCCTCCGGCCACGCCGGCCACGGCCGCACCGGCCCCGGCCTCGGCCGCGCCATCCTCAGCCGCGCCGGCCCCGGCCTCGGCCGCGCCATCCTCAGCCGCACCGGCCCCGGCGGTGCCGTCTCCGGCCGCTTCACTCGCTGAGACGTCGTCGTCGCCCACCGGGCCGTAGTCGGCCTCGTCGTAGTGGGCGAAGATGCGGCGGTAGAGCGGGCTGCGGGCGATGAGCTCGTCGTGGGTGCCGCAGTCGACCAGCTCGCCCCTGCGCAGCAGCACGACCTTGTCGGCCCAGCGGATCTGCGAGAGCCGATGAGTGATCATCAACGTCGTACGCCCTTCCAACACCCGCTCGATGGCCTGCTGGATCTTGTCCTCGGTGGCCGAGTCGATGGCGCTGGTGGAGTCGTCCAGGATGAGGATCGCCGGGTCGGTGAGCAGCGCCCGCGCGATGGCCAGCCGCTGCCGCTGCCCACCCGACAGCGTGACGCCGCGCTCGCCGATCACCGTGTCATAGCCGTCGTCCAGCTCGGCGATGAACTCGGCGGCCTGCGCGTCCTCCGCCGCCCTGATCACGGCCTCGCGGTCGGCGCGCTGGCCGAGGCTGAAGGCGATGTTCTCGGCCACCGAGCGGGAGAAGAGCACGATGTCCTGCTCGATGGTGGAGATCTGGGAGCGCAGCGAGTCGAGGTCCCATGCGCGTACGTCGACGCCGTCGATGAGGATGCGCCCCGACGTGACGTCGTAGATGCGCGGCACCAGCTTGGTCAGCGTGCTCTTGCCCGACCCGGTCTCGCCGACGATCGCGACGGTCTCGCCGGGCTTGACGGTGAAGCTGATGCCGCGCAGCGCCGGCTCCCCGCCGTCGTCGTAGCCGAACGTGACATCGTCGAAGACGATCTCGCCGGAGATGCGTGCGGCGTGGCCGTCGGCGGGCTGGCACAGCTCGGTCTCGGCGGTGACGATGCCGAGGATGCGGCCGGCGGAGGCGATGCCGATCTGCACCAGCGAGAACGTCCAGATCGACATCTGGGTGGGAAAGCCCAGCATGACCATCAGCCCCATGAACGCCACCAGGTCGCCGACCGTGATCACGCCGATGCTCTGGAGGTGGATGGCGTGCCACAGGGCGGCGGCGAGCGCGCCGGCGAACAGCAGCGTCGGGAGGTAACGGGCCTGGACGAGCCCGTTGCGTACGAAGGAGTCACGGTAGCGGCGCGCGCGGGCGCGGAACCGCGTGCGTTCCTGCCCCTCCTGCGCCATCACCTTGATCACTTCGATGCCGCGCACCGCCTGGCTGAGCCCCGCGTTGAGGTCGCCGAACTCTTCGCGCATGCGCGTGGCGACCGGGTTGAGCTGGCGCATGTAGTGCCACAGCGCGAGCACGAAGACGACCGCGAACGCGCAGGGCACCAGCAGCAGCCGCGGGTCGATGGCGGCGATGAAGAGCAGCGGCACCAGCCCGGCCAGGCTGGAGTCGACGATCAGATCGACCCCCGGCGAGATCATGACGGACAGCTGCCTGATGTCGTTGGCGGCGCGGGCCATCAGGTCGCCTACCCGTTGCCGGTTGTGGAAGGTCTGGCTCTTGCCGAGCAGGCTCACGTAGAGCTCGTCGCGCGCGTCGCGTTCGAGCCGCTTGGCCAGCACCTCGCTGGACAGCCTGGCCATCAGGTCGAACAGGCCGCGCGCGAGCACGATGACCAGCAGCACGAGCACGATGAGCGTCAGCGCCCTTGCCGGGTCTCCGCTCGTGCCGAGCACGGCGTCGAACGCGGCCCCGGTGAGCTGCGGGACCGAGGCGTTGAGTGCCGTCATGATGACGGAGCCGCCGAGGAACCCGACGAGCTGGACCGGATGCCGGCGCAGGTGGGACCAGAGCCAGCGCACCGGCCCGCGCTGGTCGTAGCGCGGCCCGGAGACGTCGAACTCGGAGTTCGTCGTGGTGGCGGGCGTGGTGACGGACATGGCCTCCCCCAGGCCGGTGACGGTGGGTGTGCGTGGACTTGATGTGTACCACCGAGAACCGACAATTTCTGGCCGCCGGTCCGCCGCGCCCGTCACCAGAAGTTATGGCAGTGGACCGCACACCCCAGGCTCATGTAGGGCCCCGCGTCACGGGTGCGCCAGGCTTACGGATGTCCGTCCGCCACGGAGGTCCGCAGGCTTGCGCAAGGCCACCTCTCACAGGATGCGCAGGCTTCTTACGTAAGGCCGCCACTCACAGGATGCGCAGGCTTCCTACGTAAGGCCGCCCGTCACAGGGGTGCGCAGCACGCCGAGGCGGTCGATCTCCACCTCCACCACGTCGCCGGGCCGCAGCAACCACGGCGGGTTGCGCACGTAACCGACCCCTTCCGGAGTGCCGGTGGCGATCACGTCGCCGGGATTGAGCGTGAGCGTACGGCTGATCAGCGACAACACCTCGCCCACGCCGAAGATCATGTCGCGCGTGTTGCCGTCCTGGACGAGCGTCCCGTTCACCCTGGTACGCACCCGCAGCCCGTCACGCAGGTCGCCCACCTCATCGGCGGTGATGATCGGCCCGAGTGGGCCGCTGCGGTCGGCGTTCTTGCCGAGCGTCCACTGGCTGGTGAGCTTCTGGGCGCGGCGGGCGGTGAGGTCGTTAAAGGTGGAGTAGCCGAGCACGGCCTTCAGCGCGGTGTCGGGGTCGGCGTAGCGCAGCGGTTCGGCGACGTACGCGGCCACCTCGCCCTCCCAGTCCAGCCCGTCCTCGCCAGCCGGGACCGCCACCGGAGCCCCGCCCACGCTCAGCGACGCCGTCCACCGCCCGAACAGCGTCGGATGCTCCGGCACCTCGAACGCCCCCTCCGCCGCGTGCGCCCGGTAGTTGAGCCCCACGCAGATCACCCGCGCGGACGGCGGCACCGGCGGCACGAACTCCACCGCCTCGGTGGACAGCGTGGCGTGCTCGTCGGCCAGCCGCAGCCCGCCGCGGATGCCGGCCACCTCGGCGACCAGCCACCGCGCGTCCGCCCAGAACTCGTTCACCTCGGCGAGCAGCGTCACCGTCTCGCCGTCGAGCCGCGCCACCCGTACGACGTCGTCCCCGCGCACACGGACACCGACCAGCTTCACCGCTCCTCCTTCCAGTCGAGCGGCACCAGCTTGAGGTCGAACTCGATCTCCTCGTACGGCCCGTCCATCCCCCATCCCTCCGTACGCGGCACCGGCTCGCGGATCAGCTCGTCCTTCACCGCGTACGCGGCGTCGGAGCCCAGGTAGGGGTCGCCGGCCAGGAACACGTGCGTGGTCAGCGGCCGGTATCCGGTGGCGGTGACCCGGTAGTGGAAGTGCGCGGGACGCATGGGGTGGCGTCCGATGGCGTCCAGCAGCCGTCCCGCGGTGCCGTCGGTGGGCACGGGGTAGCTGCTCGGCCGGATCGTACGGAACCAGTAGCGCCCCTCCACGTCGGTGGTGAACAGGCCGCGCAGGTTGCCCAGGTCCTGCCTGTCGTCCTGGGTGTCGTACAGGCCGGTGTCGTTGGCCTGCCAGACGTCCACCACCGCGCCGGGCAGCGGCATGCCGTCGCAGTCGAGCACCCGCCCGTGCACCACGGTCGGCACGCCGCGCTCCCGCTCGGGCCCGTTGCTGATCCACGCGCCCGGCTGCCGCTCCGGGGCGGGCGAGTGGAACGGGCCCTCCACCGACGATGGCGTCATGCCCTCGGGGCCCTCGTTATTGACCGCGTCCACCGCGCTGGTCAGGCCCAGCATGTCGGACAGCAGGATGAACTCGTTGCGGTGCGCGGTGCACATGCGGCCGGTCTCGATGAGGAAGTCGAGCCCTGCGTTCCACTCGCCTTCCGTGGGCCGCACCTCCTCGACGAAGGCGTGCAGGTGACGGACGAGCGCGGAGACCACCTCGTTGATCCGGGGGTCGGGCCCGTCGATCTGGCTCAGGACCTGTCGCAGCAGCGGGGTCACATAGTCCTCCAAAGGCTTGACCGGAGCGTAGCGCCGCCGCGCTCGAAAGACCAGAATGGTTCGGGTGTTTTCTGGTACGCCTCCGACCCGCGCCGAGTCCCTGGCCGCCGACATCGAAGCGCTGATCGCCGAGCGCGGTCTCGGGCCTGGCGACCTGATCGGCACGATGGACGAGTTCCGTGACATGTCGGGTTACGGCCGCGCGACCATCAGCGAGGCGGCCCGCCTGCTCAGCGACCGCGGCACGGTCGAGATCAGGCCCGGCCGCAACGGCGGCCTGTTCGTGGCCGCGCCCAACCCGATCGTGCGGCTGCGGCACACGCTGCTCACCGTACGCTCGATGCCGGCCACGGTGGCCGACGCGATCGCCGTACGCGAATCTCTGGAGCCCCTGATCGCCGCCGACGCGGCCCGCCACCGCACCCGCCAGGACATCACCGACCTGCGCAGACTCCTCACCGCGCTCAAGCGATCGACCGCCGACCGCGACCGCTTCATGCGCGCCAACTGGGCGCTCCACGAGCGGATCGCCGAGATCACCCCCAACCACCTGGCCAAAGCGGTCTACCTGGCCATGACCCGCTGCGTGTCCGACCTGTCGGAACGCGCCGACCCCGACGGCAGCGCCGACCAGGACGAGTACCTGCGGCATCGCGTCGAGGTGCACGCCGAGCTGGTCGAGGCCATCGCGGCGGGCGACCTCGCGCGCACCGCCACCGCGGTGGAACGCCACCGCGGCGCTCGCCCGCTGACCACCTAGGAGTCGACCCAGGCGTCAGCCCCGCTCGCGACCACCTGAAAGCCCTCGACCAAGGCACCGGCCACTTGACCGCCTGACAGCAGGCGAGCACCACCGCGCTGGGCCGGCCACCGACCACCTGACGGCCGTCGAACACCACCGCACCGCATCAGTCACCGGCTTGGGCGTGGCCGCCATCCTGAAAATCGTGTCGCGGCACATCGCCGGGCCGCCGTCGTGCCGCATGAGAACGTCGCGAAGCCGCCACTGACACACACTCAAATGCGCAATAGCGACGAACCGTATTCGCGTTTCCATGCCTTCTCGGTTGTACGGCGCAACGAACGCCCGCTGCAGCGCGTCACCGCTGGTTACGCTGTTCGCGTCACCCAGTTGTCGGCAGCCTCAGGGGACGCGGAATGGCGACGCAGGAGCAGATCGACGCCGTGCGCCGGCAGATCGAGCAATTGCGGGATCAACACGGTGGCGACGTCCGCGGGGTGATCCACCTCATCAACTCCGGCGCGATGAAAGGCCCCGCCGCCGACGCGCTGGTAAGCGAGGCCCAGGGCTGGGATCGAGCGCTGAAGGGCATGTTCGACCGCGCCCTTGCCATGCTCGACACGCTCCGCCCGGACGGTGCCGGCCGATGAGCCCGCAGCCCGTGCCGCTCGGCATCGACCCGGCGCTGATGACGCAGCTCATCAACCTGATGAAGCGGCTCAGCACCACCATCCCCGACATGGGCGCCCAGGTGGACAGAAGTCTCGCCACGGTGCAGCTCCAGCTGTACGGCCCCGGCACAGCCCGCGACATCGGCCGGCAGATCGCCGGCAAGGTGCCCGACCTGCAGCGGCGGCTCGACCTCATGCTGGCCGCGCAGAAGGTCGCGCTCGACACCTCGAAAGCGCTCTGGGCCGACGAATCCAAGTGGCTGTCCGACACGCCCGCCGCCGGCGCCGCCACGGCCAAGCGCCTCGCGGACGCGCTGCGTACTGGATTGAAGAAGGGCACGATCGACGCCAAGACGCTCGCCGAGCTGCAAAAGCACCAGGAGGACCCGTACTTCGCCGTGGCGTTCGCCACCCAGATGCCGCCGCACGAGCTGAAGAGCCTCATCGCGAAGCTCTACCGCGGCCAGACCACCCCGGCCGGCGCCGACCCGGAGGTCATGGCCCAGCTGGACAAGCTGTCGGCCGCGCTCGGCACCATCCTCGGCACCGCATCACGTGGGGCCGGCGGCATGAAGCTGCCCAAGGGGTACGTCGATGAGCTGCTGAAACACCTCGACATCCCGGAGACCGCGTTCGCGCTGAACAAGCTCCTGCGCAGCGGCACCTACGACGACGCCTTCCTCCTCGAGATCGCCACCAAGGTCTACGACTACGAGCGCAAGCAGCCCCGGCAGTCCCCGTACTGGCTTAACTTCACGCCCACCACCCAACCGGCCAACGATCTCCCGGCCGCCTATAAGGATCCGATGGCCGCCGTCGCCGCCGCGCTCGCCAACAATTCCCGGGCCGCCCAAGACTTCTTCACCGACCCGAAACGCAAGCCCCTCGACTACCTGATGCGCGAACGCCCCTGGCACGAGTACACCGACACCGACCTCGGCAACGCCCTCGAAGCCGCCACCAGGACCTTCCGCGACCACGACCAGCCGCCGGAGCAGTCACGCGGATACAAGTCGGCGCTGATCGCCTCATGGGCGATGCACTTCTGGGGCAACCCGCAGGTGCAGAACAACCTCCCCCACACCCGGCAGAACGTGGGGAACATCATCAGCGCGTACATGAGCGACTTACACCGCGCTTCTGTGGATCGGGTGGCTCACAAGCCGGGGGTGATCACGCGCGACCCCGACACAATGCTGGCCGGCACACAGCCGTACGGTGCCGTCTTCGATCGTGACGGTATCAGCGGCGTCATGAAGTGGGCCTTCGCGGACACTGACGTGCTCAAGACCGTCGTGACGGGCCACGGCCAGTACAGCATCGAAGTGCTGGACGAGCGCGCCGCAAGGCTCGCTGAGCAGAATCGCGCCGATTTCGAGAAATGGCACAAGGCACACCCGAACGCGACCGCCGCCGAGATCGCCGCGCAGCGTCAGAAGATCCTGGAAGAGCGGATGAACGGCGCGGACGGCGCGGTTTTCAGCCAGGCCATCGAACGGCTCAGCCGCACCCTCTTTGTGATCACGGATGCGGGCAACATCGCCAAGATCGAAAGCGCAGACCAACACGACAAAATGTTCAACGCCTTCAAAGAAGCGGTCACCAGCGTGGCGGACCTGGCCCCCGGTCCTCAAGGGAAGATCGCCGGATGGCTCTTCGACAGAGCCAAATCCCAGGTGGCAGACCAGTTCACCGCCGGGGCAGGAGCGGCGGCGCGCAGCGAGGCCGCCACGACGACGGGTCAGACCGTGGACATGTTCATGGACCTCACGGCCGACGCGATGATGCGGCACGGGCTCTTCGGCGACGGAGAGGTGCCGGCGAGGACCCACCCGCACGCGTCGGTGAACTACCCGCGCGGCTCGGAGGGCGACTTCATGGACGGCGACAAGATCATCCCGTGGAGCAAGATGACCGCCAAGCAGCGTGAGGCGTACACGGAATGGATCACCAGCCCTGACACAGGAGCCGTGTTCCGCAACCCTTCCAACGCTGTCACCGAGGGCTTCAACCAGGCCAACGACGCCGGAGGACAAGGCGGATGAGAAAGGTCTCCCTCCCTGCGCTGCTCATCGCGGGAGCACTCGTAAGCGCGGCTTGTTCGCCGTCGCCTCCACCCCCCGACACCCGCCCTCTGGGCGATGTGATGGCCGGACCGCAGGAGTGCGGTCTGATCTCAAGGCAGGTCATCGCCCGCATCACGGGCCTGGACGAGTTCCGCGCCACGGGCAGCCGCCCCGGAGAGCCCTTCGACCGCTGCATCGTCAGAAAAGAGGGAGGAGACGCGATCGGGGCGGCGCTGTCGATCACCTTCGACAACCCGTCCGCGCTCACCGTGGAAGAGCTGGAGGGCACCAAGCAGCACGACCGCGGCCAAGACCTGCCAGCCGACCTCGGCCCTGGCTTCACGGCACAGATCGAAGGCGAGGACGGCATGAAGACGTACGCCTACGCCTGGACCCCCGACGCCAGCCGCCGCCTCTCCATCTGGATCGCCCCGGGCGCACCAGGCAGAGACCACCGGGCGGACGCCATCGAACTCGTCCGGCAGCTCAAGCCGATCTTGTTTAAGGAGTCCGGATAACTTGGGCGCCTGACAACTTCGCGGCCGGCCCAGATTCTTGGCGCCGCCTCCGTGTCACCTGCCGATCGGCCCAGGCGCCGGGTGGGTACGCCGACGGGTTCACACCTCCTGGAGGTCGCCAGTGATTCGCAGAAGAGCGCGAGCGTCCGCGATGTTGCCGACGTCCATCAGGTGACCCACCACCGCGAGGACTTGCGTGCCAGGCCGGCGTCCGACCATCCTGAGCAGGGTATCCACAGCCTCCGCCAGTCCCCAGTCGCGGCAGGCCTGTATTGCGTCAGCAGCCTCCTTCGCAGGTGCCCTCCCGCCGGCATAGTCGAGCATGCCCATGGCGTGCTCATAGCGAGCGTTGTCCACATGCTTGGCGAGCTCTTCGATCGGCCACCGGACGTATGCCGTCAAGCAGTTGCGCCGGTCCCCTCCTCCCACCAGGACCGGCGCAACGTGTGGAGTACCGGGACCGGCGGTCGTCGTGCCGCCATCGGCAAGTGCACCAGCCGGCCTGGCAACATGCGGATCCTCATCCCACACTTGCTGCACCAGGCGTTCCAGCTCTTCTTCCGTCATAGTCACGGCCGGATTTTTGCGGGCCGCGAGGCGAAGGAGGTTGAGGACCGTCTTTTTGTCGGGATATCCCACCTGTCCCGCGGCCAAGCGACCGAGAGCGGAGCGAGAACTATGTATCTGGTTTGCAACGCTTCGTAACGACCCGCCCGCATCATCTAAAAGCGTTCGCACCGCCTCAGCGAGTTCACGCCGGGCAGGCGAGAGAGATGCTGGAAGAGGCTTCCTTCGCGCACGAGGAGGCATGGTCAGCTCCTTGGTATCCCCTCCGGTTCTGGAGCCATCTTGACGGACGCCTGTGACAAATTACGCCTTTGCCGGATCAGCGAGACACAGCGGGACACCACGCGGGACACACCGGGACAGAAAAGACTTCCCTGAGGTGCCTGGATCCGCTTCGCTAACAGACAACGCAGCGGGTCTCTCTGTCGCTTATCTCCCATGAGAGGAACAGACGAATGTTGGCGATGCCGTCCTGGACGGACAAGAAGCTCGGCACCATGAAGCGGGTAGCGCTGTGGCTCATACAGGAAGTCGGACCAGGAAGCATCTTCACCAAAGAACAGCTGCGCGCAGCGTTCGACGGAGTCAGTCAAATCGACCGCCGCATGAGGGAGCTACGGGACTACGAGTGGCAGATCGACACAAACCGGGAGGATTCGACTCTGGAGTCCTGGGAGCACAGGTTCGTTCGCCAGGGGCTTCCCGTATGGGAACCGGGCGTCGCTAACCGGAAGGCCGCGGAGGCTATAAGCGCGTCACAGCGCCGTACCGTTCTCATGGAGGACAACTATCTATGCCGATCGTGCGGTATCGGCATCGGCGAAGCGTATTCCGACGGCTACGGAACCACTTCACAGCTCGATATCGCACGCCGGCAGGTCACGCTACCCAGCGGCGACAAGGAAGTGCAGCTCGTCACGGAGTGCAACCGGTGCCGTGTGGGGGGACGCGATGTTGTCAGCGACCTGCGGACTCTCACAGCGGCGCTGGAGCGGCTGTCAGCCTATGAGCGCAAGATGCTGTCCGCCTGGATTGAGCAGGACTCCCGCAGCTTCAACGATGTCGAGAAGCTGTGGGGCCTCTACCGCACCTTGCCGACGCCCGCACGCAACCAATTCCGCAGCATGCTCCTGCAGCCCTGAGCGGAAGGCCGGCGCCGAGCACAGCCGGCCACCGCCCCCTCCGATCCCCTGCTGACTTACTCCTGGAAGGAACTCAACCATGTCGATCGACTTTGGCCAGCCTCGCGAGGCTGCTAGCAACCGCGAACTCGTAGAACAGCGGCTCAAGGAACTGCGGAATGGCAGCGGAGTCCCGGAGACTCTGACGGTCGAGTGGCGTGGCAAGCTCACGCACGTCGAAGTCATCGACATGCCGGTTGAGGCACTGCGGTATAACCCTGGCACCCACCGTATCCGTGCCCAGCGTGCCTTCGACCCGATAAGGGACCAAGCCCTGACCGACGATCCGTGGAGCCCCGAGAGCCAGGACTATCTGCACTTCTTGCTGAAGGCGTTGCCGGCGGATCCTTCCGTGACCGACAAGGCCTTCGAGGATCTCATGGAAAGCCTGCGCGAGTACGGCCAGAACGAACCTGGCCTCATCACCCGTGATGGCATCTTGGTCAACGGCAACACACGACGGGCCGCTCTCAAGGAGATAGGACGGCCCAGCATGCGAGTAGGCGTCCTGCCCGCAAGCTGTACATGGGACGACATACACGCCGTTGAGCTTTCACTCCAGCTGCGCCCGGACAGGCGCCGGGAGTACTCCTACATCAATCATCTGCTCGCCCTGGAAGAGCAGGTAAAACTTGGTAAGCCACTACCGGAGATCGCCCGGAACTTCCACACCACCACGCCGGCCTGTGACCGTGACTTGTGGATTCTCGCTCAGTTGAGGGACCTTATCGACCGCAGCGCCACAGGCACCACGTCGCTGCGGCTGATGGACTTCGAAGACGCGAAAGAACGACTCTTCGAGCTTTATCGGGCGTACAAAGCTGAGGCCGCGCGTAACCAAGAACGCGCAGATCTGATAAAGGAGGGGCGCTTCGCCGCTATCGTGCTCGAGTTCGCCAAAACAGACGTCCGGTTCATCCAGCCTGATTTCTATGAGCGCTTCCTGAATCAGCGGCTTCCCGCCGATCTTATGCCAGATCCCGAGCCCGAGGCTGCGGCTGTCGCGATTCCTGGCCTCGGCCGTACTGTCCAAGCGGCCGGAGTCAGGGTCACGGCCGCAAAGGCTCTTACCGACTCTCTCCTGCGAGTCAAGGCTGTCAAGGCTCCTGGGTCCACCGCCACCGAGGAGGAGCGGAGTACAGCAACCGAGCAGTTCAGGCGCGCAAAAGACGTTTTCAATGAGGCGCTGGAGTTCGCAGGCAGGGACTTCCGGCTCCGCAAGAAGCGCCTCGCCGCCCCTGACCGCGTGACTGACGCATGTAAAGACCTAGAGCAGTGCGTCACCGACCTCGTCCTGGCCCGCGGCAACGGAAGCCTGGATGAAGGCGCCTTTGACGACGCCCTGCTGCAGCTGCGCTCCATCTTGGAGCGCGTCGCCAAAGAGGCCAGCAAGAGCATTACCCTGCCAGGCGACGGGCTCACCTGGCTGCAGAAAGCTGTAGGGAGAGACCAGTGACCGCGCCACATTCAGAGCCGTCTCTGCGGATTTCGCTCGATGTCTCGAAGACACGCGTGGTTCTCCGCAGCAGGCCGGGGTACGAGCAGGATTTCGCGGATCTGGCTGCCCGCATCGCGCCAGGGGGGCAGCGTGCGCCGCTGGTGGGAGAGTTCGATCTTGACGACTTCCTCGACCGCCTCATCGAGCTCGGCAACTGGCATCACGATGATGTTGAGTGGGATGAGGCGCTTCTCCAGCTCGTCAACAGCGTCCTCGATGACGCCGAACAGGCCGAGCGCACGCTCAGCGGCGAAGCTGACCTCCCCGGGAGAACGATCGCGCCAGGTGACGTACTGAAGATGCTTGGCGAGAACTGGATTGGTGATCTCACCGACTTCCAGCTGCGTGATGCAGCCCATCTGCTGTCACTCAGTCACGGTGCGAACTTCAGCGTGCCTGGTGCCGGCAAGACCCGGGTGACCCTAGCCGTCTACTCTGCTATCCGCGAGCAGGGCCTGGTCAGGCGGCTCCTCGTTGTCGGGCCAAAGTCCGCCTACGAGGCTTGGCTGTCAGAAAGCCAGGTGTGCTTCCGCACACCGCCACGCGCGGCAGTGATGGGCCGGGCGCCGGACTATGACGCCGAGATAATGCTCGTCAACTACGAGCGGCTATCCCGGGCTGTCCCCGGGCTCGTGTCGTGGCTGACCAGCGCACCTTCGATGCTGGTGCTCGACGAGGCTCACCGCATGAAGCTTGGCGCCAGCGGAACCTACGGATCAGCATGCCTGACGCTTGGGCCTTCTGCCGCGCGGCGGCTCATCCTTACGGGCACCCCTGCCCCAAACGGGGCTCGAGATCTGGAGAATCTGCTGTCGTTTGTCTGGCCTGGACGGGGCAAACGCGTGGTATCCGATGCCGTACGTGGTGGCGATCTGGCCTACGCCAGTACCGTACTGAGGCCGCTCTTCACCCGCACCACCAAGAGCGAACTAGGCCTCCCTCCGTTCGAGCCGAAGATCCGCTACGTCAAGCTCCCACCCATTCACCGCGAGATATATGAAGCGCTGAAGGGAAACTTATCTGCACGGGCCGAAGCTTCCCGCGATGATATTGAAGCGCTCGGCCGTACTGCGCTGCGTCTGATTATGGCGGCCACAAGCCCGGCTCTTCTCATCGAGGGAGGCAGCCCATATGAGCCACTCGCGTATAGGCCAGCCCCTCTGGAGATCAACCCTGATGACTCGCTCTACGACCTGCTGCGCAACCTGCCCAGCTATGAACTATCACCTAAGTATCAGGAAACAATTCACCTGATTGCTGCCAACGCAACACTGGGCCGCAAGACGATTGTATGGACAAACTTCGTACGTAACATTACTACTTTGGCACACCTGCTCGCTCCTCACCATCCCGCCGTTGTTCATGGCGGAACAATAGATCGAGACGAGCAGATACGGCGGTTCCGCGAAGATGCAGACTGTATGGTGCTGATCTCAAATCCTGCGACCCTTGGGGAAGGAATCAGTCTCCATCAAGTCTGCCATGACGCGATCTACATTGACCGTGATTTCATGGCCGGCCGATTCCTCCAGAGCTTGGATCGAATACACCGCTTAGGTCTCGCACCCGACGCAGAAACCCGGGTCACCGTACTCGCCGCGGAAGGAACTATCGATGAAGTGGTCCAGCTACGCCTCAAGACAAAAATGGAGTTCCTAGGAAGCATCCTGGACGATCCGGATGTGCGCCAGCTAGCCGACCTCGAGGAGGCACCTGCCGATAGCTATGGGCTGGATGCCGGAGACATTCGGGAGCTCCTGCGACATTTGGGCTGATCTGCAGAGCGGAGCACCACAAACACGCGAGCGATCAAGGGGATGCCCATACAGGCCGGAAACC
The DNA here is from genome assembly GCF_040678535.1 of Nonomuraea sp. NPDC052634. Lineage (NCBI taxonomy): Bacteria > Bacillati > Actinomycetota > Actinomycetes > Streptosporangiales > Streptosporangiaceae > Nonomuraea > Nonomuraea sp. NPDC052634. Next base: position 104,459 of record NZ_JBFATY010000011.1, read on the forward strand.
TAGTGCAGATGACCCATCGGGGAGGCATGATAAGGGGCGCAAATGATCGGGTTCTACGCAGAGACAGGAAGCGGCGATGGACGATTACGATCCCGCACTGGAAGAAGTCTTCTCACATCTCATGATGCTGGATGAACTTGGACCACGGCTAGGAAAGGTAGTCCGCCGCACCTTCGACATGCTTCTTGACGGCCAGCACACCGGCCGCTTCCGATGGGAGCAACTCCATAAAACGGAAAAGACGCACTGCGGAACGCTGATTGAGATCAACCTGCAACGCGAGTTCGGATTCGCTGATGGACATGTTCTCGACTACTCCATCGCGGGACATGAAGTTGATTGCAAATATGCACAGAACATAGCGAGCTGGATGATTCCCCCCGAGGCTGTTGACCAACTCATCCTGGGGCTCTGGGCCAACGACAAGAAGGGGCGCTGGAGCGCTGGTCTGGTCCGAGCCAGCGAGGAAAACCTCAACCCTGGGAGAAACAGGGACGTCAAGCGCACCTTAAATCATACCGGCCGACAGGCTATTCGCTGGCTGTTCAAGGACGAACCGCTTCAGGAGAACATCCTCCTCTCCTTGCCCGACGACGACATCGACGCCATCTTCCGCTCCACGAGCGGGCAGAAGAGAATCAATGAACTTTTCCGGCGTGTCCAGGGCAGACGCATAAGCCGCACGGTAGTTGCAACGGTGGCGATGCAGGAGGACTACATGAAGCGGGTACGCGGCAATGGCGGGGCTCGTTCAGCACTACGTCCGGAAGGCATCGTGATTTTCGGGCAGTACCGTAATCACGTTGAGGCAGCCAAGGCTCTTGGCCTCCCTACCCTTGGCCCCGGAGAGTCGATGAGCATTCGGCTGGCGCGTAAGCGTGCACACCATGCTGGGCTGCCGTCCATCACGCTGAACGGCGAAGAATGGGTGGCAGCCTTGCCAGATGATCCTCCAGAAATGGCACCCGAGCTACCCGACATCGGCCCGCTAGGCAGATGAGACACGCTGCCACGCGCCTACCGACGGCGTCAGCATCGGCTTAGGCAAAAAGGCGATAAGCACCAGATCAGCTTCAGCCGACGGGGAGAAGCCGGGCCTCCTTCGAGAGGCTGCTTCTCCCCGCTACGCATCTTCCACTGAAGCCACGCCGAGTGCCGGATACCCGCAACTGCGGCTTAGATGGATGGCGAACCTAGCAGTATCAGCTGATCTTCGACCGATACTTATTGAACAACTCGTGCCGTCGATGGTCTTCCTGCCCGAGGAACGCCTTGAACTCACCGAGCTTGTACGCCACGTCACCATTCGATCGGGGAACTTCCAGCAGCTCGAAGTCGTGACTGAGATGGTTGAGATGGCGTTCGACCTCAGGCAGCTCCATCGGCTTGCCATCATCCGCAAGCTTCTGCACGATCTGCTCGACAGTTAGCGGCCGACTGTTCTTGACCAGGATCTTGTAGACCGGATCGGTCGGCGTATCGGTGTCTTCCACCAAGGTGCGGCGCGGGCCTTCCTTGAGCAGCGCTTTTCTGATAGCTACGCCTAGCGCCTTTGCTACAGGCGGGGGAAAGGCATTGCCGATCTGCCGGTACTTAGACGTCTTCCCGCCAAGAAACTCCCAAGCGGCGAATTCCTCGCCGTACCATCCCTGAATGCGAGCCACCATTTCGACGGTCAGCATCGGATGCTTGGCGCCCTTCACCCGTGGATTATTGGGCCCAGGCGGGACGTCGGCCACGCCCTTCCCATCCACTCCCATCGCTTCCCACGCGGCCTTGGCTCTACTGGGGCCGAGGTCTGCTCCACCATGCTTCTTTGACCCTCCCACGATGGTGGGAGCGATGTCGTTCGCCCCTCGAACCCACTCTTCGAGCCTCTCGGGCGACCAGTCTCCGCGGGCCATGAGGTCCCTGAGCAGCTCGCCCACCGTAGGCGGCTTTTCGGTATTCTTCTCAGGCCAGTCAAAGTACTCTGCGTATTCGGGCCGCAAAGCGACCAGCACGAACCGGGGGCGGAGCTGCGAGACGCCGTAGTCGTTTGCCTGCAGGAGCTTCCACTGGGCGACATAGCCATGCTCCTTCAGCCGGTCTAGGACACGCTGGCGATAAGCGGTGAACCTGGTGCCAGCCAGACCTTTGACGTTCTCTAGCAGGAGCGCCTTCGGCTTCATCTGGCCACACAGTTCCACCGCCCACGCAAACAGATCGCGCTCGTCAGTGGCTCCAAGCTGCTTGCCCGCGATGCTGAAGGGCGGGCATGGCACGCCTCCAGCTAGCAAATCCACGCCCTCGTATTCCTTTGGCTTCCACACGGAGGGGTCAGCCACGTCGCCAATCCTGACGGTTTCCTCAGCCTCCTTCTTGTCATAGTGAAAAACTTTGACGAGGTTATGCCGGAGTGTCTTTGCTGCTTGCGGGTCGAGCTCAATCGCCAGGGCATGCCGGAAACCTGCCCGTTCCAGCCCGAGGGACTGCCCCCCAGCGCCGGCACAGATTTCCACAACTCTGAGTGAGCCCTCAGGCGTCCCCGCCAAGGTGCTGGCGGCATCGGACATCGCAGCTTGATCCCGCTCTGAGCTGGCACTTCCCGGGCTTACTGGCTGATCATCAGCTTTCGCCAGGGTCTCGAGGACGTGAGAGTGCTTTCTGGTCACAAGGACCCCTTTCGTAGCCCAGAGGAGGCAAGGGACAAGCGGTCAACTGTATCTTCGCGGAGAGCACTGTTGGCTGTACGCCCGTTGGGACGAGTGTGAGCGAGAGCAAGAGAGCCCAAGCCCGGCAACGGGCTCATGAGCGGAGGACCTATCCTGCGCCGCTCAACGAGGGTCGGTCGCGCAACATGCAGGCCAATCGGCGATCTAACACCAAACCCGAGGTTGCCCTGCGGAGTGCGCTGCACCGCCGTGGCTTGCGCTACAGAAAGGACCTCCGCCTTGATCTGGGCGAGGTCAAGGTCCGCCCTGACATCGTCTTCACGGCCAAGAAGGTCGCGGTCTTCGTCGACGGCTGCTTCTGGCACGTCTGCCCGGAGCACGGTCGCCAGCCCACGACGAACGAGTGGTACTGGGCGCCAAAGTTGCGCCGGAACATGGAACGCGATCAGCGCGTCAACGCCGCCCTCGAAGCAGCCGGCTGGCGGGTGATCCGGCTTTGGGAGCACGAAGCACTGGCCACGGCCGTTGAGACGGTAGTGGCCGCCGTGCAGCCAGATGCCGAACATACGAGCGAGACTAGCGCGCCTGGCTGACAATCCCGCAATCGGAACCGGACAATTGGCACCGCACCAAAGGTAAAGAATTTCCGATCTTCTGCGGAGCCTCAGGGGACACCTAACCCCCTGAGAGCGGTCCTCTAGTACACGTTTGTGCACCCCGGCAACAGTTCCGGCGACCCGTCCTTCGCATCCGTGGCCAGCTCCCTCACGATCGCCGGCGTGCCTGTGCGTTCGTGGCAGGTGAGTCCCAGTTATGCCGGATACGCAGGTAATCGAACCTGTCTTCCCGCTCCTCCCGTACGCGCTGGTGACGTCGGCGGAGGGGCGTGGGTGTGATGCGGAAGCTCGGGCTGATCGCGGCGGTGCTCGTGGCGCTGGTCGGTGGGGTGGCGTATGCCGTTGACTCCGGGGCGGCCGATGGGCCTCGCCCGGCTATGCCGCTCATCTACGAGGCGTATACCGAGCGGGCGCATGCGCAGATTTCCGCCGACAGCCTGCGGGATCGGGGGGCCGAAGGTGGTGGCGGCCTCTGCAGGTGGGCGGATCACGCTGACCGGGTTGCTGGGGAGCCGGCGGCTTGAGGAGACCTCGTCGGTGGCGCGGTTCCGGATCGAGTGCTGGGTCCGGAGCCACGTTTCGTTCACCGCCTACCAGCGGGTGACCTTTCCTCCCTACATCGATCCGACCGTTCCGCCTGAGACGGTGCCGGTGACGGGGACGATGGAGGTTCCGCCTTGTCAGCGGGTCACGAACGGGTGAACGGTCCCTACAGCGGCCAGATCTGCATCGTCGTCGGGGCTCGGGAAGGGGATGACCTCGGGGCGTCGTGCCGGCAGTTCCTTGTCGTGAGCGGGCAACTGCCGGGGCCTGAGCTGCCGGCGCTTGAAGCGGCCGGGGTGGTGACGTTATGGAGGGCCGTACTGAGGCGGAGCTGAAGTCGGTCGAGGAGAAGGGGGCCTACACCGTCATTCAGGGGCTTGAGGGCAAGTACTTCTTTCCGACGCGGGAGCAGGCGGAGAGTTTCAAGCGGCTCGCCGGGGAGCGAGGATGGGGGACGTACGTGGTCACGCAGGCGGAGATCGACGCGCGGCACCTGGCGAAGGCGGAGTCCATCGCGGCGGCCGGGGAAGGGCCCGCGTACTTCCTGCGGAACGGGCTGGTGCGGCTGGTCAGGCTGGTGAGGGTTTTCCGATGACGGTGCGGGCGAGGGTGGCGTTGCGGGTTCCTGGGCTGAGGCAGCCGATGCCGCTCCCGACTCGGTCGCTCATGGCTCGTATCGGGACCGATGAGCAGGGGCGGCCGCTGCTGCTCGGGGCTGAGGTGGACGTTCCCGGTGCGGTCTCACTAACCCCTGGTCAGGGCGAGGTCGTGGGTGAGGCTGAGTTCTGGTACGAAGACGCGGCCCAGTACGTCGTTCCCGCCGCCGAGCTTCCCCTTTGGGCGAAGTCGGCAGGCTCAGGGTGCTCGACGTGCTCAGCCGTCCCTGACACGGGTGGGGAGGGGCTATCCAGCCTTCTGTTGCGGCGGTGTCCGACTCGTCGGGGGTCGGGGTGGCGGCCTTTGCCGGTTTTCGCGGGGGTGGATGGCGACAGCCGCTGGGCTCAGGAGGTGTGGCGGCTCTTTCCCTCCGTGACGCCTTCTCCAATAACAGGGCAGGTAGAAGGGGTGATTCCAGGGTGGCGATCATGAGGGTGGCGGACATGTGGTTCGATCCGTCCTGCCCGTACTCCTGGCTGACCTCGCGCTGGCTGCTCGAGGTGAGCCGGGTGCGGCCGGTCGAGGTGCGATGGCACGTCTTGAGCCTGTCGGTGCTCAACGAGGGCCGTGACGAGGACCCGGAAGGGGACACCGAGGGCTATCTGTGGGTGCCGGCGCGGGTCTGTGCGGCGGTCAGGCGCGCGCACGGGCAGGAGGCGCTGGGACGGTTCTACACAGCACTGTGGACGACGGGCGAGGGCGACTGGCCCGGTGATCTGCGTACGGCGCTGGAAGCGGCCGGTCTGCCGCCCGACCTCGCCGAGGCAGGGCTCGGAACCGAGTACGACGACGAGCTGCGGGCCTCGACGGCCGAGGCTCTGCGCATCATCGGCGGTGACCATGTGGGGACTCCGATCGTGGCCGTGAGCGAAGAAGGAGCCGCCCCGGTCGCGTTCTTCGGGCCCGTCATCTCCAAGGTGCCCACCGGTGAGGACGCCGGGCGGCTCTGGGACGGGACGTTGCTGGTCGCATCAACCCCGGGCTTCCACGAGCTCAAGGGCGGCCCGCCCCGCCAACCGGAGCCTTACGGAACGTGAAGAGTTGAGCCGATTCCGTGATACGGGCCCGCCGGCGGAGCTATCTTGTGGGACATCCCCGCACAGCGACGGACAAGAGTTCTCATGGACGAGCCGCACGTGATCACCACCGAGTGGGTCGACGCCCCCGACGACATCTCCTACCGCGACTACGTCGCGGGCACGTACAACACCTTCCGCTGCACCTGCGCGGTCCCGCTGCTGGACCGGGAGGCGGCGACGCTGCACGCGGCCGAGTGGGGCCGGTGCGTGGTGTGCCTGGGGTCGGGCACGGTCTCGATCGCCCCTTTCCACAGCGACGGCTGCGAGAGCTGCGCCGGCTCGGGAGCGGGCCGGCCGGGCGCGGTGGTGGTGCAGGCGCAGGTGACCGAGGACTTCGTCAGGGAGGTGGCGGAGCTGCTGCCCGCGGAGTTCGGGTTGCCGGATGTGGTGGCGGTGCTGCAGGAGCACATGCCGCCGGAGTGCGGCTCGATGGAGACGGTGTTCTCGGTGGCGGCCGGGCTGATCCGTTATCTAGAGGTGCAGGGTCTCGTGGTGCTGGCCACGGCGCCCGACTTCGTGCCGGGTGAGGGGGTGGAGCAGCGGTACGGCGACCCCCGGTGGATTCGCACCCCCTGAGAAGACGACCTTCCATCCCATCGGACGGCGGTATCGGCCCGTCGGACGTCTGTTTCGGCATTCAGCGTCCTGCTGCAACGTCCGTGACAGCGAGCGTCCGCTAGAAGATCGGCAGGACGTCCACGCCGCGTTCCTCCTCGCTGCGCACCCCGAAGATGCGGCGCTCCGACTCGGCGATCCGTACGTCGTTGATGCTGGCCTCCCTGCGCCGCATCAGCCCCGACTCGTCGAACTCCCACTGCTCGTTGCCGTAACTGCGCCACCACTGCCCTGACGGGTCGCGGGACTCGTACTGGAAGCGCACCGCGATCCGGTTGCCGAGCACCGCCCACAGCTCCTTGCGCAGCGCGTAGTCCAGCTCCCTGGCCCACTTGCGGCGCAGGAAGTCGATCACCGCGGCGCGGCCGATCAGGTGCTCGTCGCGGTTGCGCCAGACGGTGTCCTCCGTGTACGCGAGCGCCACCTTCTCCGGGTCGCGGGTGTTCCAGGCGTCCTCGGCGGCCTGGACCTTGACGCGGGCGGTCTCCTCGGTGAAGGGCGGGAAGGGCGGGCGTGACATGTGCAGGCCTCCTCAGCTGATCGTCGGTCGGGTCAGCTTAGGCACGTACCCACGACAGGCCCGCCCAGCCGCCTCACAGCAGCTTGTCGAGTGTGATCGGCAGGTCTCCGACGCGCTTCCCAGTGGCGTGCCGTACGGCGTTCGCGACCGCCGCCGCGACCCCCGTGATGCCGACCTCACCGATGCCGACGACGCCGAGCGGCATGGTCGGGTCGGGGACGCCGACGTCGTGCACCTCGATGCGCGGGATGTCGGCGTGCACCGGCACGTGGTACTCCGACAGGCTGGGGTTCACGATGCGGCCGTTGCGCGGGTCGACCAGCGTCTGCTCCGACAGCGCGAGCCCGATGCCCATGACGACGCCGCCGCGCATCTGGCTCGCCGCCGTCTTGGCGTTGACGATCCGGCCGGCGTCGAAGGCGCTGAGCCAGCGCGCGACGCGCACCTCCATGGTGTCGGGATCGACGCGCACCTCGCAGAAGTGGACGGCGGTGGCCGCCTTGACGTAGCGGCGGCGGTCGCGCAGCGTGCGCAGGACGAAGCCGAGCATGCCCGACTTGATCGCGGCTTCGACGTGGTCGCGCCCCGCGGCGGTGAGGATGTCGGCGTACGTCTGCCCGCCCCCGGCGTGGTGCAGGCCGCTGTCGCGGGCGTGGAGGTCGTCGAGGCGGTGGCCGCGCAGCGGCGAGCCGGGCACCCGGCGGGCCAGGGCGAGCACCTCCTTCTTCACCTTGGCGCAGGCGGCGATCACACCGGCGGCGACGCTCGCGGTCTGCACCGAGCCTCCGGCCATCGGGCCGTCGGGGAGGTCGGAGTCGCCGTACTCGACGCGTACGGACTCAAGGGGCACCCCCAGCTCGTCGGCCGCGATCTGGGCCTGCGCGGTCGCCGCGCCCATGCCCATCTCCTGCATCCCGCAGCGCACCACCACCGTGCCGTCGGCGTGCAGCCGCACGGTGACGCTCGCGGGCAGGATCATCGCCGGGTGGTACGCGGTGGCCACGCCCATGCCGACGAGCAGCCGCCCGTCGCGCATGGCGCCGGCACGCGGGTCGCGCCGCCGCCAGCCGAACAGCTCGGCCCCTTTCGTGTACGCCTGCCGCAGCGTCCGCCGGGTGAGCTGCTGCCCGCCCACCGGGTCGCGCTCGGGCAGGTTGGCCAGGCGCAGCTCGATCGGGTCCATGCCGAGCTTCCAGGCCAGCTCGTCCACGGCCGACTCCAGCGCGAAGGTGCCGATGGCCTCGCCTGGAGCCCGCATGAACGTGGGGGACAGCAGGTCGAGGGTGATGCCCGACTCGCGCAGCAGGATGTTCGGTGCCGCATAAAGGTGGCGGGAGGCGGAGGTGATCGGCTCGGGCGCGCCGCCGATCCTGCTGGTCCTGGCCACGCTGGTGTGGATGAGCGCGGTCAGCCGGCCCTGCTCGTCGGCGCCCAGCGCGACCCGCTGCGTGCTGGGGGTGCGCCCGCCGACCGTACGGTAGACGCCTTCGCGGGTGAGCACGAGGCGTACGGGGCGGCCGGTGGCGCGGGCGGCCAAGACGGCGAGCAGCGTGCCGGGCCAGACCGAGCCTTTGCCGCCGAACCCGCCGCCGACGTACGGCGAGAGCACCCGGATGTCGGGCTCCGGCACCCCGAACCGCTTCGCGAGGTGCTTGCGCAGGAAGGCGATGCACTGCGAGGGCTCGTGCACGGTCAGCTTGTCGCCGTCCCAGACGGCGGTGGTGGCGTGCGGCTCGATCGCGTTGTGGTTGAGCGGCGGCGTGGTGAACGTCAGATCGACGGAGACCGGCGCGGCGGCCAGCGCCGACTCGGCGTCGCCCTTCTCCGCGTTGTGCTCCATGATCATGCTGTTCTTGAGCGGTACGGCGTTGGGCAGCTCGGCGGCGAAGTCGACCACCGAGGGCAGCTCCTGGTACGTCACCTTCACCAGCCCCGCCGCGTACCTGGCGGTCTCGGGCGTCTCGGCGACCACGACCGCGACCGGCTGGCCGTTCCAGTGCACCTCGTCGGTGGCGAGGTAGTCGACGTTCGTGCCGGACGCCATGGCGCTGAGGTCGATCGGGCCCCCTTTGCCGAGTGGCTTCATGGCGGGGGCGTTCTCGTGGGTGAGCACCTCGATCACGCCGGGCACCGCGCGGGCGGCGGAGGCGTCGATGGCGGTGATGCGGCCCCGGGCGACCGTAGAGTGCACGAGCGCGGCGTGGGCGAGGCCCGGGTAGTGGTGCTCGGCGGCGAAGCGGGCCTGGCCGGTGGCCTTGGCGGTGCCGTCGATCCGGTCCACGGCCCGGCCGACGTAGGGGGTGCGGGTGACGGGCTCGGCGCGGGTGATGGTGGTCATCGGGCGGTTCCTTCCGTGGTCAGCTCGCGCAGGGTGGCCACGATCGTGCTGCGGGCGAGCCCGGCCTTGAACGCGTTGGCCGGACGTACGGTGGCCGCCGCCAGCTCGGCCTCGGCGGCGCGGCGGAAGGCGTCCTCGTCGGCCGGGCCGCCGGCCAGCAGCCGCTCGGCCTCCCTGGCCCGCCACGGCTTGGTGGCGACGCCGCCGAGCGCCAGCCGGACCTCGGCGATCACGCCGTCGCGCACGTCGAGCGCCGCCGCGACCGAGACGAGGGCGAAGGCGTACGAGGCGCGGTCGCGGACCTTGCGGTAGCGGGAGGGCGCGGCGAACGGCGGCAGCTCCACGGCGGTGATCAGCTCGCCGGGCGCCAGCGCGTGCTCCACGTCGGGGGTGTCCCCGGGCAGGCGGTGGAAGTCGGTGAGCGGGATGCGGCGGGTGCCGTCGAGACCTTGTACCTCGACGACGGCGTCGAGGGCGGCCAGCGCCACGGCCATGTCGGAGGGGTGGGTGGCGATGCAGTGCTCGCTCACGCCGAGGATCGCCGAGCCCCGGTTGAACCCGTCGAGCGCGTCGCAGCCCGCGCCGCGCTCGCGCTTGTTGCAGGAGGCGTCGGTGTCGTAGAAGTACGGGCAGCGCGTGCGCTGCAGCAGGTTGCCGCCCACGGTGGCCATGTTGCGCAGCTGCGCGGAGGCCCCGGCGAGCAGCGCCTGCGACAGCATCCGGTAGCGGGTGCGGACCCGCCGGTCGGCGGCCAGGACGCTGTTGCGGACGAGCGCGCCGACCCGCAGCCCTCCGCCGGGCAGGTCGTCGATGGTGTCGAGCGGCAGGCCGGTGACGTCCACGACGGTGTCCGGCTGCTCGATGCCCTCGCGCATGAGGTCCACGAGGTTGGTGCCGCCGCCGAGGTAGCGGGCGCGCGGCTCGGCGGTGGCGGCCCGCACGGCGGCCTCGATGTCGGCGGGCTTGACGTACGTGAACGGCTTCATCGTCCCGGCTCCCCCGCCCCGTCCGTGGAAACGTCCAAGATCGCCTGGACGATGCCGTTGTAGGCGCCGCAGCGGCACAGGTTGCCGCTCATCCGTTCCCTGATCTCCTGCTCGGTCAGACGGGGCGGCGCGTCCTGCCCGGTCGTGACCACGCTGGGCTGGCCGGCGGCGTGTTCGGCCAGCATGCCGATGGCCGAGCAGATCTGTCCCGGAGTGCAGTAGCCGCACTGGAGGCCGTCGTGGCGGACGAACGCCTCCTGCAGCGGGTGGTCGACGCCCTCGATGGTGGTGATCTCGCGACCGTCGTACTGGACGGCCAGCGCCAGGCACGAGTTGATCCGGATGCCGTCGACCAGGACCGTGCACGCGCCGCAGGCACCCTGATCGCAGCCCTTCTTGGGGCCGGTGACGCCGAGCCGGTCGCGCAGCGCGTCGAGCAGGCTCACCCATGGCTCGATGTCGAGGCTGACGACGTCGCCGTTCACTTTCATCCGTATATCGGTCACGCGATCTCCTCACGGTGCGGTCTAGGCGGGACGGTAACAGGACAGCGTTCACCTAACAAGAGAACGGCGTTCTCTTATCGCCGCGAGCTATGCTGCTGAAGTCATGACGAGGGCGGCGTTTCGCCGGGCCAGGCGGCCCGAGCACAAGCAACAGCGGCGGGAGGCGATCCTCACCGCGGCCCGCGAGCTCGCCCGTACCTCCGGTGTGCGCAACGTCAGCCTGGGCGCGGTCGCCGAGGCCGTCGGGCTGGCGAAGTCCAACATCGTCCGCTATTTCGGCACCCGTGAGGAGATCTACCTCGTGCTGCTCGCCGAGGAGTGGCGCTCCTGGGCCGACGCCGTACGCGCCGCTCTCCGCCAAAGCTCCGAGCCCGGCTCGCCGCATCGGATCGCGACGCTGCTGGCCGACACCCTGATCGAGCGCCCGCTCTTCTGCGACCTGCTCAGCCACTCGTCGACCACTCTGGAGCACAACGTCTCCGTCGAGGCCGCGCGCGCGTACAAGGTCACCGCGCTCTCGCTGGTCGCCGAGCTGGGCGAGCACGTGGCCGCGGCCGCGGGGCTGAGCCCGCGCGAGGGCGCGGAGCTGGTCGGCGCGGCGTGCGCGCTGGCCGGCATGCTCTACCAGGCGTCCAACCCGCCACCCGCGCTCGCCCAGGTCTACGCCGAGGACCCCGCGCTGGACGCCGCCTGCCCCAAGATGGAGCCCTCGCTCGCCCGCGCGCTCACGGCGCTCGCTGCGGGCCTGCCGGCGCTGCGCGAGCAGCAGCCGGGCTGAAACTTTCACCCGGATCCAGGCATTCCCGACCGCCTGAGCCCCTCGACCTGTACATCGGAGCGATTTGCACGGACCATGTGTGCCCGCCAACCTAACCGGTTAACAGAGAAGGGCACCCCTCCATGAGCACACGATTCGGGGCCGCCGCGGCGGCGCTCCTGTCGCTCCTCCTCACGATGCTGATCGCCCCCGCCTCGCCGGCGCAGGCCGCCGCCGGGCTGCGGGTGGACGGCACCAGGATCGTCGAGGCCAACGGGAACGCGTTCGTCATCCGCGGCGTCAGCCACGCGCACACCTGGTACACGAGCCAGACGGGCGCCTTCGCGCACATCAAGGCGCTGCGCGCCAACACCGTACGCGTGGTGCTGAGCGGCGGCAGGTGGCCGGCCAACGGCACATCCGATGTCGCCAACGTCGTCTCGCTCTGTCGGCAGAACCGGTTAATATGCGTGCTCGAAAACCACGACACCACCGGGTACGGCGAGCAGAGCGGCGCGTACACGCTGGACCAGGCCGTCGACTACTGGAACAGCGTCAAGAGCGCGCTCACCGGCACCGAGGACTTCATCATCGTCAACATCGGCAACGAGCCGTACGGCAACAACAACGTCTCGGCCTGGACGGACGCCACGATCGACGCCATCACCCGCATGCGCGGCCTGGGCTTCCAGCACCTGCTGATGGTGGACGCGCCCAACTGGGGCCAGGACTGGCAGTTCACGATGCGCGACAACGCCCAGCGGGTGGCCGACGCCGACCCGCAGGGCAACACGGTCTTCTCCATCCACATGTACGGCGTCTTCGACACCGCCGCCGAGATCACGGCGTACCTGGACGCGTTCAGGACCGCCGGGCTGCCGCTGGTGATCGGCGAGTTCGGGCACAACCACTCCGACGGCGACCCCGACGAGGACACGATCATGGCGCAGGCCCAGGCGCGCGGCATCGGCTACATCGGCTGGTCGTGGAGCGGCAACGGCGGCGGCGTCGAATACCTCGACATGGTCGATGATTTCGACCCGGCCAGCCTGACCTCCTGGGGTGAGCGCATCTTCAACGGCGCGAACGGCATCGGCCAGACCTCGCGCGAGGCGACGTTCTTCAGCGGCGGCACCTCCGACACCACCGCCCCCACGACGCCCGGCACCCCATCCGCGTCCGGCGTGACCGCCACCGGCGCCACCCTCACCTGGGCGACCTCCACCGACGCGGGCGGCTCGGGCCTCGCCGGCTATGACGTCTACCGCGAGCAAGGCGACGACGACACGCTGCTCGGCCAGAGCGCCACGAACTCGATCACGCTCACCGGCCTGACCCCCGGCACCGAGTACGAGGTGTACGTCAGGGCCCGCGACGGCGCGGGCAACCAGTCGGCGGCCTCGCCGGCCACGACGTTCACCACCGAACCCGGCGGCGGGAACGGCGACGGCGGCTGCACCGCCGAGGGCACCGTACAGACCCAGTGGAGCGACGGGTACGTGGTGCAGCCGGTCACCGTCACCAACGACGGCGACTCCGGCATCACCGGCTGGACGGTCACCTTCACGCTGCCCGCCGGGCACACGCCGGCCGGGTCGTGGAACGCCTCGCTGTCGGTGAGCGGCCAGACGGTCACGGCCAGGAACGCCGCCTACAACGGCACGCTCGCCCCGGGCGGCTCGACCGGCTTCGGCTTCCAGGTGAACCGGCCGAGCGGCGACACCGCCACCGTCTCGTCCTTCACCTGCGCGGCCTCCTGACGTGGAAGAGCCCTCCTCCCCCATAGCTACCCAGGGGGAGGAGGGCGGCCCGTCCCGGCCCCGGCGGAGGGTTCCGGGGCCGGGACAGGCGTCAGCGGACCGTCACGGTGGCCTTGGCGGCGATGGTCGTGCCCGCCACCTGCCCGGTCACGGTGAACGTGCCCGGCTCGGCGTACCGCTCGGGATCGACGGCCTCCCAGGTGACGGCCACCGAGCTGTCCTTGGAGCCGTCGTTGTACGTCGCCACGACCGTCTTCGGCAGCACCGGCGCGACCCCCGCCCTGGTCGTGACGGCCTCCTCGGCGATCGAGGTGATGGTCACCGCGTCGGTGGCGCGCACGTACACGGTGGCCTGGGCGGGCTCGCGCACGCCCTCGGCGAGCCCGGCGACGGTGAAGCCGGTGCCGCCGGTCTCGACCTGGTCGGGCGGCACCTGCTGCCAGGTGACCGGAGCCCGGCTGCGCGCGCCGTCGGCGTAGACGGTCTCGACGGTGTCCGGCAGCTTCGGCAGCACGCCCACGAGGGTGGGCACGTGCACGGGCCGCATCTGCTGTCCGGGCAGACGCGGACCGTGGGGCTGCTCACCTCCGACAGCGTCGGCCGGTTCGGCATCCCGGTGCTGCTGGGCGCGGAGGACGCGTTCGGGGCAGGAGAGATGGCGGTGCTGCTGTGCGACGCGCGCGGCGACGCCATCAGGGAGCAGCACCACATCCGCGCGCTGCTGTCGCGGCGCGTCGACGGGCTGATCGTCGTGGGCGAGAGCACCAACCCGCGGCCGTCGATCAGCAAGGACCTGCCGGTCCCCGTCGTGTACGCCTACGGCCCTTCCGAGGACCCCGACGACGTCTCGTTCGTCCCCGACGACGTGGGCGCCGCCGAGATGGCCGTCAACCACCTGCTGGCGCTCGGCCGCCGCCGCATCGCCCACATCACCGGCCCCATGCACTACAAGGCGGCCCGCGACCGCGAGGAGGGCCTGCGCAGGGCCCTCGCCGCGGCGGGCGTCGAGCAGGCGGGCGGCACCCTGTCCGGCGTGTGGTCGCAGCGGTGGGGGCGGCACGCCGCCGAGATGCTGCTCATGGCCGAGCCGGAGATCGACGCGGTGTTCTGCGTCAGCGACCAGATCGCCGCCGGGTTCGTCGAAGCCGCCCGGGAGCGGGGCCGCCGGGTGCCCGACGACATCGCGGTCGTCGGCTACGACAACTGGGAGGTGCTCTCCACCGAGACCAGGCCCGCGCTGACCACCGTGGACATGAACCTGGAGGTGCTCGGCAGGACGGCGGCCCAGCACCTGTTCGCGGCCATCGACGGCAAGGCGACGCCCGGCGTGCACGCGCTGCCCTGCCAGCTCGTCATCCGCGACAGCACGGCCCCACCCGGCATCTCCTGACCGGCCGTGGGCGCGGGCCCATGCCCGCCTTGGCCCGAGAGCCGCGGACCCGCCACCCCGGAGCCGGCGCGGCCCTGCCTCCGCAGCGGCTCGCGATCGGCCGCCACCCCGGAGACCCGCGTCGGGCGCACCGCCCGCCCCTTCCCCTGGACCGCACGCCCGGCCACCGGCGGGCGGGCGGTTCGTGAGGGCGGTGCGGACGCACGATCTCCGGGGTGGTTTCCTATACCCATGCCTGATCTCGTGGTGGACGGCGGCGACAAGCTGTGCGTGCAGTTGCTCATCGAGTTGCGCGGCCACGTGCGCAAGGCCGGCCCCGGCGCGGTGATCCACCTCATCGCCACCGATCCCGCCGCCTCCGTGGACCTTCCCGCGTGGTGCCATCTGACCGGGCACACCTACCTCGGGCCCGTCGAGGGGGCGGAACGCCCGACGTACGCGCTGCGCGTGGCCGCGGGCGCCAAGGAGACGCAGGACACCAAGCCCTGGCACGCGGCTTAAGCGGTTAATATCAGTCCGTGAAACGTCCCACGATCGCCGACATCGCCAGCCGGGCGGGGGTCTCCAAAGTAGCGGTCTCCTACGCGCTCAACGGTCAGCCCGGGGTGTCGGAGGCGACGCGGGCCAGGATCGTCGCCATCGCCGAGGAGATCGGCTGGCGGCCCAACAGCGCGGCCCGCGCACTCAACGGCGCGCGGGCCAACTGCGTGGGGCTCGCGCTCTGCCGGCCCGCGCGCGTCCTCGGCGTCGAGCCGTTCTTCATGGAGCTGATCAGCGGCATCGAGGGCGTGCTCGCCGACCGCTCGTACGCCCTGCTGCTGCAGGTCGTCACCAGCCACCAGCAGGAGATCGAGGTCTACCGCACCTGGTGGGGCGAGAGCCGCATCGACGGCGTCTTCCTCGTCGACCTGCACTACTCCGACTCCCGCGTGGCCGAGCTCGAACGCCTCGGCATGCCCGTCGTGGTCATCGGGCACCCGTCGGAGTCGGGCTCGCTGTCGGCCATCTGGTCCGACGACGGCCAGGCCGTACGCGAGACCGTCGGCTACCTGGTGGCGCTCGGCCACCGCCGCATCGCCAGGGTGGCCGGGCTGCCCGAGCTGGTGCACACGGCGGTGCGCGACCAGGCGTTCGTGCAGGCGTGCGAGGGCGTGGCACAGCACGTCATCGTGCACACCGACTACACCGGCGAGGAGGGGGCGCGCGCCACCAGGCGGCTGCTCAGCTCGCCCGACCGGCCCACCGCCATCGTGTACGACAACGACATCATGGCCGTCGCCGGGCTGTCGGTGGCGCAGGAGATGCGGGTGGAGGTGCCGCGCGACCTGTCCATCGTGGCATGGGACGACTCGCCGCTGGCCCGGGTCGTACGCCCGCCGTTGACCGCTCTCACCCGCGACATCCCCGCGTACGGCGCGCACGCGGCACAGCGCCTGCTCGCCTTGATCGCGGGCGAGAGCGTGCCCCCGTACGAAGACCAGGCCGCCAGCCTCACCCCGCGTGGCAGCACCGGCCCCGCCGCCTGACGGAGTCCCTGCGCGGCACGTGCCGCGGGCGATGGGCGGGGCGGCTGGCAGACCGCCTCTCCCCGCTCTCGCGGCACGTGCCGTCCCCTCCTTCGCGGCGTTTCCTTCAGGGCCGCCTCCGCGTCCCCCGCGCGGAGACGGCTCCGTACAGAACGAGTGCGCGAGAGACCTGCTGAGTACCTCTGTACCCGAACGTGACCTGAAAGGGAGCTAATCGTAACCTTTCGCGCAGGGTCGCAGGCGTTCCGCGCAGGGTCGCAGTCGGTGCGCGAAGGGACGCGGACGGTTCGCGCAGAGACGCAGGCGATGCGCGCAGGGGCGCAGGCGGTTTCGCGCAGGGTCGCGGGCGGCGGCAGAAGGCGCGTAAGGCCAGGTCGGCCGGGTAGGCGGCCCCGTATGACCGATGCCTTCGACACCGACATGCTGTGGGAGCAGTTCCACCGGACCGTCAACATGAACTCCGAGGAGCTGCGCGTCTTCCTGCTCGCCGACGCATCCGGCGAGGAAGGCTCCCCCGCCGACCCCGACCTGGGCATCGACGAGCTGGGCCGGGGCGTGCTGCATGTCCTGGCCAAGCGCAAGGGCGACCTCACCGGCACCGACCTCGACGTGATGCGCCGGGTGGTGGAGCTTGTCGAGACCGTCGGCGACCGTACGGACGACGAGTCCAGAAGGGAGCTGATGACGGTGGGGCACGACCCGCTGAGAGGATGACCGCATGATCGACCCGCGTCCCTGGATCGAGGGGTACGTCCGAGCCTGGAACTCCAACGACCCTGACGACATCGCCGCCCTGTTCACCGAGGGCGCGGTGTACTACCCGGAGCCGTACAGCAGGCCCTGGCAGGGGCGCGAGGAGATCATCTCGCAGTGGCTGGCCCGCCAGGACAAGCCGGGCGAGACGGACTTCCAGTGGCATCCGGTTTGCGTCACCGATGACGTGAGCATTATCCAGGGAGTCACGACATATCCGGACAAAACGTTCAGCAATCTATGGGTGATCCGGTTCGCACCCGACGGGCGGTGCCGGGAATTCACCGAATGGTGGATGCGGCACGACCTCAAGTGATGCAATGGGCCGAGCCGTTTTCACCCGAGGAGATCCGTTGAGAGACAACCTCGACCTCGCCGCCAGCGCCCAGGAACTCGCAGACGCCGCCCCGACGGGATCGATCGACCGCGCCGCCGCCACGTCCGTGGCCATCACCCTGGCCACGACGCGCGACATCGACTCGGCGAGAAAGACCCTCGACGGGGTGACCCCGGCCGAAGTCCGCGAGGCCGCCCTGGCCCTGTTCGACCGCCTCGCCACCGCCGACGCGTGACGAGATACCGGCACTGACCGCGCCGGTGGCGCCACCCAGCGTGCCGTCGATCGCCGTCGCGCTGCCCGCCTGAGCGACGCGCCCCGCCCGACCGGAGCGCGGGTCCCGGCATGCTCACCCCGGCTCAGCAGGGGGCGGCCGTTTCCGGCCGGCGCGCCTCTCCCCCGAGTCCCCGAGACCCGCCTCGCGCGATCAAGATGCGGCGCGCCGGCCTCCACACGCCCCTGACCGGTCAGGGGGTGGCTCCTGCCGTCTTGCCGTTCGGGGTGCCGAGGCAGGCGGTGAAGGCTTGGCGGGCGCGCTCGCCCAGGCCGACCACGCCATCAGGGCGGGCGCCGCCCCCCGCGCCCTGGTCGTCGGCGCCGACATGATGACCGCCGTGACCGACTGGACCGACCGCACCACCTGCGTGCTGACCGGCGACGGGGCCGGCGCGGCCGTCGTCGAGGCGGCCGATGAGCCGGAGATCGGGCCCGTCGTGTGGGGTCCGCGCCCGAGCTCGGCACCGCCGTACGCATCGAGGGCACCCCCATCCGCTTCTCCCAGGACGGTCAGACCGTCTACCGGTGGGCCACCACCCGGCTGCCCGAGATCGCCAGGCAGGCATGTGAGCGCGGCGGCGTCCGTCCCGAGGAGCTGGCGGCGGTCGTGCTGCACCAGGCGAACCTGCGCATCATCAAACCCGTCGCCGCCCGGCTCGGCGCGGTCAACGCCGTCGTCGCCAAGGACGTCGTGGAGTCGGGCAACACCTCGGCCGCCAGCGTGCCGCTCGCGCTGTCGAAGCTGCTGGAGGAGGGGAAGGTGGCCAAGGGGGCGCCGATGCTGCTGTTCGGGTTCGGCGGCAATCTGTCGTAGCCGGGATGGTGGTCCGCTGCCCGTGATGCGGCTCGATGCGTACTGTGGACTGCGGCACGCGGGCGTGGAGGGGCGATGCGGGTCGGGATACTGGGGCCGCTGCGGGTGGCGGGCAGCGAGGTCGGCGGCGCCCGCGTACGCGCGCTGCTGGTCCGGCTCGCGCTCGACCCCGGCCGGGTGGTCACCGCCGAGCGGCTCATCGACGACCTGTGGCCCGGCGACCCGCCCGCGCATCCGCCGGCGGCGCTGCAGTCGCTGGTGTCCAGGGCCCGCAGGGAGGCGCCGGGGCTCATCGCCTCGCATCCCGCCGGTTACCTGCTCGACGTGGCGCCCGACGAGGTGGACGCGTGGGCGTTCGAACGGCTCGTCCGGCAGGGCGACGTACGGCGGGCGCTGGCGCTCTGGCGGGGCGCGCCCCTCGCCGACGCGGCCGCACTGCCCTTCGCCACGGGTCCGGCCGCCCGGCTTGAGGAGCTGCGCCTGACGGCCCTGGCCGCCCGCATCGCCGCCGACCTCGACCTCGCCGCATCCCGCACCGTCTCTTCGAGTGCCGCCCGCTCGACCTCCTCGCCGCCCGTCGCCACCGGCCCCGCCGCGGCCCCGCCTGTCGCTCCCGGGCCTGAGGAGCTGGTGGCCGAGCTGGAGGAGCTGGTGGCGGCGCATCCGCTGCGTGAGCCGTTCCACGCGCTGCTCGTCCGGGCGCTGACGGCGGTGGGGCGGCGGGCCGAGGCGCTGGCGGCGTTCGAACGGATCAGGAACGCGCTGGCCGAGGAGCTCGGCGTGGACCCGGGGCCGGAGCTGCGCGAGGCGCACCTGGCGGCGCTCCAGGACCAGGAGCCGTCGCCCGGCCGTGGCCCAGAGCCGCCCGGGAGCAATCTGCCGGCCCGGCTGACGAGGTTCGTGGGGCGGTCGGAGGACATCGCCAGGGTCGGCCGGCTGCTCGGCACCGCCCGCCTGGTCACGCTCGTCGGCCCGGGTGGCGCGGGCAAGACCCGCCTCGCCATCGAGACCGCCTCGGCGATGATCGGTCCTTCCGTCTCCCCCGCCGCCCGGATGACTCCGCCTCTCCAGCAGGCCGCCTCGGTGAGCAGCGGCCGCGCGGAGTCCGGTGCGGGGGAAAGAGCGTCGTCGTTCGTGCCCGAGCGGGTCTGGATGGTGGAGCTGGCGGCGGCCGGTGATGTGCGGGCGGCCGTCGAGCAGGTGCTCAGGACGGCCGACCCCGTGGCGACGCTGCGCGCCGCCCCAGGACCGGCGCTGCTCATACTGGACAACTGCGAGCACGTCATCGACGACGCCGCCAGGGTCGCCCAGTGGCTGCTGTCGGAGGCGACCGGACTGCGCATACTCGCCACCAGCAGGGAGCCGCTGGACGTCCCCGGCGAGAGCCTGCACCACGTACGGCCACTGCCGCCGGGCCCGGCGGTGGAGCTGTTCCTGGACCGGGCGGCGGCGGCCAGGCCGGACGCTACGGTGACGGCGAAGGACGCGGAGCGGATCTGCCGCGAGCTCGACGGCATCCCGCTGGCGATCGAGCTGGCCGCCGCCCGCCTGCGGACGATGCCGGTGCCGGTGCTGATGCGGCAGCTCGGCGACCGGCTGGCGTTCCGCGGCGGCCGCACGTCGGAGCCCCGGCACCGCACGCTGCGCGCGGTCATCGACTGGAGCTGGAACCTGCTGTCGGAGCCGGAGCGTGAGCTGCTGCGCGGGCTGACGGTGTTCGCGGGCGGCGCCACGTACGAGGCGATCGCGGCGGTCTGCGGCGGCGACCTGGACCTGCTCTCCTCACTGGTGGACAAGTCGCTCATCGCGCTCCAGGGCGACCGCTACACGATGCTGGAGACGATCAGGCAGTACGCCGCCGCCGACCTGCCCGAGCTGCGCCGCGCCCACGCCCGCTACTACACGGAGCTGGCCACGACGGCGGACGCGTACCTGCGGACGGGCGAGCAGCTTGAGTGGCTGGCGGTGCTGGACGCCGAGCGCGGCAACCTGGACGCGGCGCTGCGCCACACCGACGACCCGCTGGGGCTGATCGCGTTGCGCTTCTGGCCGTGGATCGTCCGCGGCCGGCATCGCGAGCTGGTCGAGCAGGCTCGCGCGGTGCTGGCCAGGGTCGGCGACGTGCCGCCGCCCGGCAGGGAGCTGGAGCACGGGTTGTGCGTGGCGATGACGGGCGGCCCGGTGAGCGACGTCGTACGCGAGTCCGACCACCCCGCGGCGCTGGCCGCGTGGGCCGTGGGCGGCGCGAACGGCCCGCGCGGCGAGGTGGTGGAGCTGGCCGAGAAGGGCCTGGCCCGGCTGCGCACCCACCCCGACCTGTGGACCCGGTCGGCGGCGATGCTGCTCGCGGGGGCGGTGCGGTTCGAGTACGGCGCGGTGACGGGCGCGGAGGACCTGCTGGAGCCGGCACTGGCCGGGTTCAGGCGGACCGGCGACCGGTGGGGCCAGTGGGCCACGTACTACTTCCTGTCGCTGGCGGCGGAGAACCGCGGCGACTTCGCGGCGGCGGTCGCGCTGACCGAGGAGCCTGAGCGGCCGGCGGCCGAGCTGGCGATGCTGGAGACGCCGCTCGGCCCGATGACGTTCCTGATCCGGCTCGGGCAGCTCAAGGCGCGCGCGGGCGACCACGCGGGTGCGGCGCGGGCGCTGGAACGCGCGTGGGCGGCCGCCGTGCGCTCGAAGGACGACGCCGTGGTGGCGCGGGTGCTGCACGCCCGCGCCGAGCTGGCCCGCAGGACCGGCGACCGGGAGACGGCCCGCGAGCTGCTCGAGCGGGCGCGGGCGCTCGGCGTCCAGGAGTCCGCGCAGTTCCGGGCGCTGATGGCGGTCGAGTACGCCCGCGTCTGCCCCGACCCCGAGGAGCCGCTGCGCCAGGCGCTCCACCTGATGGAGGGCTGCTCCGACCGTACGATCAGGGCCGCCGTGCTCGAGGGGGTGGCCGAGCACGTGCCGCCGGGGCTCGCGGCCGAGCTGCTGGGGGCGGCGCGGGCGCTGCGCGGCATCACCGAGTCGGCCGATCCCCACGTCAACGCCCTGGCCGCCCGCTGCGAGCAGGCGCTCGGCGCCGCCGCCTACCGGGCCGCGCTGGACAGGGGCGCGGCGATCCCGAACCCCGAGAGGTACGCGCTCAGCCCGCTCTCGTCCCCGTGATAGCCGATGTAGCCGTCGGGCCTGACGAGGATGACGCCGCGCTGCCCGTCGAGCGGCGGCAGCACGATCTCCGCGGTGGACGCAAAGCCGGGAGCCCGGTCGGCGAGTAGCAGGAAGCCGGTGCCGCGCTGCTCGGCGAAGTAAGCCCCGAGCCGCTCGCCCCCGCGCTCGCCCACCGACAGCGCGCTGCCGAGGTAGGCGAGGTCGAGCTGGTTGGTGTCGTCGCCGCGCCTGTGGTCGCCCTCGCGGTAGAGCCGGGTGCTCAGGCCGAGCACGTGCTCGGCGACCGCCTTGCGCTCGTCCTCGTACGTCTCCAGCAGCGCCTCCGACCCGATGGCCAGCTTCCACCCCAGGTTGTACGCGTCCTGCACGCCGGTGTTGAGCCCTTGACCGCCCGCCGGCGTGTGCACGTGGGCGGCGTCGCCGGCGAGGAAGATCCGGCCGGCCCTGAACCGCTCGGCGAGCCGGATGTTGACCCGGTACTCCGAGCGCCACACGATCTCCTCGATCCGTACGTGGGGCGCGTGCTCGGCGACGAGCGCGGCCAGGTCGTCGTGGCCGGGGTAGGGCGCCACGAGCTGGAAGATGTCGGTGCCGGGCAGCGGGCACAGCGAGAAGTGCAGTGACCGGCTCTGCAGCGACCCCCACAGGTGCCAGTGCTCGCGGTCGACGCCACGGGCCTTGACGTCGGCCAGCAGCATGCGCTCGCTCTCGTGGGTCACGCCGGTGAACCCGATGCCGGCCGCCTTGCGTACGGTGCTGCGCCCGCCGTCGGCCCCCACCAGGTAGGCGCTGCGCACGCGCTCGCCGGTGGCGAGGGTGGCGGTCACGCCTTCTGCGTCCTGCTCGACGCCGGTCACCTCGGCCCCGTACTCCACGCGGTGTCCCAGCTCGGCGAGCCGGTCGCGCAGGATGCGCTCGGTGCGCCACTGCGGCTGCATGATCACGTTGGGGTAGGGCACGCCGGGCGAGGGCTCGCGCAGCTCGTCCATCCGGCCTTCCCACACCACCTCGTCCCCGATGTAGCTGCGCAGCCCGGGGTAGACGGCGCCGGTGGCGAGGATCTCGTCGATCACGCCGAGGTCGTCGAAGACCTCAAGTGTGCGGGGTTGCAGGCCCTTGCCGCGCACGCCGCCGGGCGGTCGCGGCGAGCGTTCGACGATGCGCAGGTCCACGCCCCTGCGGGCGAGTTCGATGGCGAGGGTCAGTCCGGCCGGCCCGGAGCCGACGATCAGTACGTGCGTCATGCCCGTGACGGTGCCCGAGCCCGCTGCCGGATCGCTGTCAGCGTCCTGCCGGACCGGTGCCGGAGATGACAGCGGACGTCACACGATGACCTGATCATGGAGTACGTGGCGTCCTTTCAGTTTGCTGCGGGATGCGCCATGGTTAGGGCAGATCCCACCGCGAGGTAAGAGGTAAGGAGACCTGTGGCCAATACCGGCACGATCGACACGCGAGGCAGTGACTACGCCCGACTCGCCCAACGCATCGCGGAGGCCGGCCTGCTGGACCGGCGTCCCGTCTACTACGCCGTGCGGATGAGCATCGCCGCCGTCGTCTACGCCGGTTGCTGGGCGCTGTTCGCCTGGCTGGGCGACTCCTGGCTGCAACTCCTCGTCGCCGCCGCGCTGGCCGTGGTCTTCGGGCAGTTCGGCTTCATCGCGCACGACCTCGGCCACCGCCAGGTCTTCAGAACCCGCCGCCCGAGCGACATCGCCGGGCTGATCGTCGGCAACCTCTGCATCGGCCTCGGCTGGGGCTGGTGGAACACCAAGCACAACCGCCACCACGCCAACCCCAACCACGAGGACCACGACCCGGATGTCTCCCCCGCGGTGATCGTGTGGTCGCGGGATCAGGTGGCGCACAGCTCGGGATTGCCTCGTTTTATCGCGAAATATCAGGCTTTCTGGTTCTTCCCGCTGCTCACCCTCGAAGCCTGGCACCTGCACGTCGCCAGCTTCAGAGCGCTGATGAACCCCGCCGCCAAGCGCCGCAAGCTGGAACTCGCCCTGCTCATCGTGCACTTTGTCATCTACGTCGGTGCGGTCTTCGCCGTGCTCTCCCCCGGCAAGGCGGTGCTCTTCCTGCTCGTCCACCAGGGGGTGTTCGGGCTCTACCTGGGCTCCACGTTCGCGCCCAACCACAAGGGCATGCCCATGCTCACCAAGGAGGACAAGCTGGACTTCCTCCGCAAGCAGGTGCTGACGTCACGGAACGTGCGCGGCGGGCTGTTCATCGACATCGCGCTCGGCCAGCTCAACTACCAGATCGAGCACCACCTGTTCCCCAACATGCCGGCGCCCAACCTGCGCAAGGCGCAGCCCATCGTCGAGCGGTACTGCGCCGAGATCGGCGTCCCGTACCTGCAGACCGGGCTGTTCGCGTCGTACGGGCAGGCCCTCGGGCACCTGCACGAGGTGGGCGCGGTGCTGCGGCGGCCTCCCGCCCAAGGCGCGGCCGTCGGCTGACGCCTACCACCCATGGCGCGGCGGTCGGCTGAGGCGTACCGCCCAAGGCGCGGCGGTCGGCTCAGGCCGTACGCGGGATGGAGGGCGTGGTCAGCGCGCGCCCTCCTCCTGCTTCAGCCGCTGCAGCAGCCCGTCGCGGCGGCGTTCCAGCTCGGAGATCAGCTCGGCCTGCTCGTCCGCCTGGCTGATCATCGACGCGATCTCCACCTGATCGGTCGCGCCGATGTCCCGGATCTGGTCGCGGATCTCCTGGTTCTCGGCGCGTAGCCGGGCCAGATCCGCCTCGACCTGCTCCAGTTCGTCCTTGATGCTCATGAACGGGCACTACCCAGCAGCGGCCGTCCGATTACCGGATGTCGAGCGCAACGTCCACAATGGTAGCCATGCCGAGGCCCTCCACCAGCACGATCGTGTCGCTCGCGACCTGCGCCGCCGTGCTCGCCGGCCTCGTCATCACCTACGCGCTGCGCCCCGCCCGGCTCAACGCGCTCGACTTCGTGCTGCCGCTCATCGCCTGCGGCGCGCTGCTGGCGCGGCGGCGGCACCCGGTCGCGGCGCTGATCGTGGTGTCGGTCTGCGCCGCCGTCTACTACCCGTTCGCGGGGCTCGACGGGCCGCTCGTCGTGCTGGTCTTCGTCGCCCTCTACACCGCCGCCGACCAGGGGCATCTGGCCGCCGCCGTGACGACGGGCGGCGCGTCACTGCTCGCCATGGGGTGCGGCGAGGCCGGCGGCGTCCGGCACGTGGACGACAGCTTGTTCGTGATGATCGCGGGCTGGGTGCTGGCCGCGATCGCGTTCGGCGGCGTCACCCGCAACCGGCGCGCGTACCTGGAGGAGGCACGCCGGCACGCGCTCGACGCGCTGCGTACGAAGGAGGAGGAGGCCAGGCGGCGGGCCGGCGAGGAGCGGCTGCGCATCGCCAGAGAGCTGCACGACGTGATCGGCCACAACATCTCCATGATCAACGTTCAGGCCGCGGCGGCGCTGCACGGCCTGAAGAAGCGGCCGGAGGACGCCGAGGCGGCGCTGCGCACGATCAAGGAGACGAGCAAGGAGACGCTGCGCGAGCTGCGCAGCACGCTGGGCGTGCTGCGCCAGGTGGACGAGGATGCGCCGACCGGTCCCGCCGCCGGGCTCGCGCGGCTGGACGAGCTGGTGGCGGCGTCGGGGCTGCAGGTCCGTACGGAGACGTCGGGCCCGCTGGACGCGCTGCCCGCCGAGGTCGATCTGGCCGCCGTCCGCATCATCAGGGAGGCGCTGACGAACGTGTCCCGCCACGCGGGCACCGACCAGGCGACGCTCACCATCAGCAACACGTCCGGAAATATCATCATTTGCGTGGAAGATGATGGTCCGGGCAGCATGTACGAGGAGGGCAGCGGCTACGGCATCCAGGGCATGCGCGAGCGCGCCATCGCCCTCGGCGGCTCGCTCGAGGCCGGTCCCCGCCCCGAGGGCGGCTTCCGCGTCACCGCCCGCCTCCCCCTGAGTCCTCCGGCGAGCTCATGAAAGAACCCATCGGCCACCCCGCCGCCTCATGACCCGCCCTGCCGGTGAACCCACGATCCACCCGTAAGCCCCACCCATGAACGAGAGCCGATGATCCGCGTACTGCTCGCCGACGACCAGACCCTGGTCCGCGCCGGGTTCAGGTCCATACTCAGCGACGAAGACGACATCGAGGTGGTGGCCGAGGCCGCCACCGGCGAGGCGGCGATCGCCGGAGCCCGCGAGCACCGCCCCGACGTGGTGCTCATGGACATCCGCATGCCCGAGCTCGACGGCCTTGAGGCAACCCGCCGCATCGCGGGCGACCCGGCGCTCGGCGACGTCAAGGTGATCATCCTGACCACGTTCGACCTGGACGACTACGTCTACGGGGCGCTGCGCGCGGGCGCGAGCGGCTTCCTGGTCAAGGACACCGAGCCCGCCGAGCTGATCCACGCCGTCCGGGTGGTGGCGAGGGGCGACGCGCTCATCGCGCCGTCGATCACGCGGCGCCTGATCGCCGAGTTCGCCGGCCGGGTCAAGCGCCCGGAGCCGGGCCCTGAGCTCAACGCGCTCACCGAACGCGAGCGCGAGGTCATGACGCTGGTGGCCGGCGGCCTGTCCAACGACGAGATCGCGACCCGGCTCGTGCTCAGCCCCGCCACGGCGAAGACGCACGTCAGCCGCATCATGACCAAGCTCGGCGTGCGGGACAGGGCGCAGCTCGTGGTCATCGCGTACGAGGCCGGCATGATCACCCCGGGCTGGCTTACTCCCTGAGGAGTACGCCGGCGGGCGGCTGTCATCCCGGGAAGTACGCCGGGTGACCGCCCGAGGCTGACGCGGCAGGCGAAACCGTGCACGCAAGCTCGTCAGCATGGACACCGTTGACCTCGCCCGCTTGCAGTTCGCGCTTACTGCGGGCGCACACTTCCTGTTCGTGGCGCTGACGCTCGGCCTGGCGACGCTGCTGGCGGTCGTCCAGACGGCGGCGACGCTCTCACGGAACGACGTGCACCTGCGGATGACGCGGTTCTGGGGCCAGCTCTACATCATCAACTACGCGATGGGCATCGTCACCGGCCTGGTGATGGAGTTCCAGCTCGGGCTGTCGTGGAGCGGGCTGACGAACTACGCGGGTGACGTGTTCGGCTCGGCGCTGGCGATCGAGACGCTGGTGGCGTTCTTCGTCGAGTCGACGTTCCTGGGGCTGTGGATCTTCGGCTGGAACAAGCTGAACCGGTGGGCGCACCTGGCGCTCATCTGGGTGGTGACGCTCACCGCGTACGCGTCGGCGTTCTGGATCCTGGTGGCCAACGGCTTCCTGCAGAACCCGGTGGGCCACGTGGTGGAGAACGGGCGGCTGCGGCTGACCGACTTCGGCGCGATGGTGGCGAACCCGGCGGCGCAGGCGGCGTTCTGGCACGTGCTGGTCGGCGGGCTGATCGTGGGCGGCTTCTTCATGGCGGGGGTGAGCGCGTACCATCTGCGCCGCCGTACGCCCGAACACGAGGTGTTCCGCAAGTCGCTGCGCATCGGCGTCGGCGTGGCGCTGCCGACGACCTTCCTGAACGCGGCGTTCGGCGGTATCTCGTTCGGGACCCTGCAGCCCGCGAAGGCGGCCGCCTGGTCCGGCTCGGCGAGCAAGCTGGCCGAGGTGCAGGCGGAGTTCGCCGCCAGGTTCGGGCCCGGCGACTACCTGCCCGACGTGGGCTGGGTGCGGACCGGCGGCATCGTGATGATCATGCTCTGGCTGCTGATGATGATGGTGGGCGTGCCGAGCTTCCTGCTCATGTTCGCCAAGCCCGCCGTGTACCGGTTCCGGCCGTGGCACTGGGTGCTGACGCTGATGATCCCGGTTCCGTTCGTGGCCACGCTGGGCGGCTGGGTGTTCCGCGAGATGGGCCGCCAGCCCTGGGTGGTGTACGGGCTGCTGCGCACGTCGGAGGCCATGTCGCCGGTCACGAAGGCACAGGCGACGCTCTCCCTGCTGGCCTTCACCACCGTCTTCGCGGCGCTGATCGCGGTCAACACCTGGCTGCTCGCCCGGTACGCGCGGCGCGGGCTCGGCGCGGTGGCGCTGGGCGACCGGCCGATCGAGGCGCCTGTCCCCGTCCCTTCGTTCTGACAAGCCTCTGGGAGCCCGCAGATGGAGATCTTCGTACTGGCCTTCTTCGCGCTCGGTTACCTCGTGCTGGCCGGGGCCGACATCGGGGTGGGGATGGCGCTGCCGTACCTGGGCAGGACGCCGGGCGAGCGGCGTGAGGTGATCGCCGCGATCGCGCCGTTCTTCCTCGGCAACGAGGTGTGGCTGGTGGCCACGGCCGGGGTGCTGGCCGGGCTGTTCCCCCGGCTGGAGGGGGAGCTGCTGCACGGCAACTTCACGATGGTGGTCACGCTGCTGCTGTCGTGGGTGGTGCGCGACGCGGGGCTGTGGCTGCGCGGACGTGTGCCGGGGACGCGCTGGCAGACGTTCTGGGACGGCGCGATCGTGGCCGGGAGCTGGGGGCTGGCGCTGAGCCTGGGCGTGATCCTGTCCGGCGCGCTGCTCGGCTTCGGGGGGCCGGTGGCGCTGCTCGGCGCGCTGGTGCTGGCCGCGCTGTTCGCCGTCCACGGGCTCGCGTTCGCGGCACTGCGGCTGCAAGGCGCGCTGCGGGCGCGGGCGGCCCTGCCGTCGGGGCCGCCGTCGGGCGGCGCGGGCGAGTGGCGCACGTACGCGCTGACCTCGGTGGCGCTGCTGGTGGTGGGGGTGCTGGCCGGGATCCGGCTGCCGCTGGAGCCCGGCACGTCGGGGCCGCTGCTGGTGCCGGTCGTCCTCACCCTGCTGCCGTTCCTGGTGGCGGCACAGGCGTGGGTGTGGTGGACGTTCCGGCACCGGGTCAGCGGGCCCTCCTACCTGTGACTAGAACAGCGGCTCGCCGTCCCTGGTGAGCTTCCAGTTGGCGACGGCGAAGTCGGCCGGGTCGATGGTGCCCTGCTCGGTGGCGTACTCGATGAGCGCCTGCCGGATCTCGACCTGCGCGTTGTAGACCACCTCGGCCCCGGTGACGTGCGGGAACCCGCCGCCGCCCGACTGGCGGTAGTTGTTGATCGCGACCACGAACTCCTGGTCGTCGGCGACCGGCTGGCCGTCGTAGGTCAGGTTCGCGATGCGCTGCCCGGCCGGCTTGGCGACGTCGATGTCGTACGAGACGCCGGAGAGCTGGTCGTAGTTGTAGTCGGGGGTGCCGCCCGCGTTGGTGAGCTTGGAGACGTCCACCGGCTCGCCGGGCGCGAGCTGGTTGAAGTACTTGGCCGAGTACTCCAGGTACTCCTTGATCTGCGCGCCGGTCAGCTTCACGGCCATGAGCGTGTTGTCGTAGACGTACAGGCCGGCCACGTCCCTGACGCGGACGTCACCCGCGGGGAAGACGGCGCTGCGGCTGAACGGCGCGGCGATCGACAGCACCGGCAGCGTGTTGCCGGGCAGCGCCTGCTTGACGGTCTCGACCTGCACGTGCTGGA
The DNA here is from genome assembly GCF_040678535.1 of Nonomuraea sp. NPDC052634. NCBI lineage: Bacteria > Bacillati > Actinomycetota > Actinomycetes > Streptosporangiales > Streptosporangiaceae > Nonomuraea > Nonomuraea sp. NPDC052634. The sequence continues at coordinate 133,205 of NZ_JBFATY010000011.1, forward strand.
TGTAGTCGAGGATCGGGGTGTCCTTGTAGGGCGACTCGGCCGCCGACAGCTCCTGCGCCGACTTGGCGACGGGCTTGTTGACGTAGCCGACCGTGGCCTCGTGCTGCGGCTTCAGCAGCTCGACGATCTTCGGGTCCTCGGGGACCGTGTTGGTGTTGAGCGTGGTGGCCGACTTGCCGGTGACCACCCACTTGCCGCGCTTCTTGGTGAGCTGGAAGTCCAGCACCGACAGGCGCTGGCCCCACTTGCTCGGCTCGCTCAGCAGCACCTGCTGCCCGGTGACCTTGTTGGTCACGAACTTCTCGGGCACCTCGTTGTGCGCGTGCCCGAACAGCACGGCGTCGATGCCCGGCACCTGCTCGGCCACCATCGCCGAGGCGTTCTCGATCGGCAGCTCGTCGCCGTAGGAGGACATGCCGTCGTCGCCCGCGTGCGCGGTCACCACGACGACGTCCGCGCCGTGGCCGCGGATGACCGGCACCCACTTCTTCGCCGACTCGACGAGGTCGGTGAAGCGGAGCTTGCCCTCGACGTTCGCCTTGTCCCAGATGGCCACGCCGGGGTTGGTGAGCCCGAGCACGCCGACCTTGATCGGCTTCTCGCCCTTGACCTTCATGGTCTTGATGACGAACGGCTTGTACGCCGGCAGCCCGGTCTTGGCGTGCACCGCGTTCGCGCCGAGCACGGGCGCCTTCATCTGCTCGATCCAGGTGGCGAGCAGCGGCAGACCGTAGTTGAACTCGTGGTTGCCCAGGGTCACGGCGTCGTAGCCGATGGCGTTCATGGCCTTGGCCATGGGGTGGATCTGACCGGTCGTGGTGATCGGCTCGATCTTGGCGTAGTAGTACGCCAGCGGCGTGCCCTGGATGGTGTCACCGGAGTCGAACAGCAGCGTGTGATCCGCTCCCCGCTCGGCCCTGATCTTGTTGACGAGCGAGGACACCTTCGCGAGGCCGATGGAGTTGCCCTGGCTGTCGGCGTAGGCGGCGTCCTTGTAGTAGTCCCAGTTGAGCGCGTTGCTGTGGATGTCGGACGTGCCCATGACCGTGACCGTGACCGTCTTGGCCGGTTTGGCGGCCTGCGCGGGAGGTGCCGCCAGGACCAGCGCGCTGAGCGCGGCGGTCCCGGCGATGGCGAGTCGTGTGGTCTGCATGGTTGGCGAGGCTAACTGGGATGAATCACCCGTTGGTCTCATCGGTGACGAAATTCCTGATCAGCCGGGTGACCTCGTCCGGGTGCTCGTGCAGCACCACGTGGCCGCTGTCGATCTCGGCGTACGCGCTGCCGGGGATGGCCGCGTGCAGCGCCCGGTGGTGCTCGACCGGGATCAGGTAGTCCTTGGTCGCGCCGATGACCAGGGTGGGCACGGCGATCTTCGGCAGCAGGTCCCTGACGTCCACGCGCAGGGCCAGGTCGATCTGGCGCACGGTGCCGGGCGGCGCCTCCCCCGCCATCAGGGACTTGGCGCCGACCGCGCTGACGAAGCCGGGGCTGAAGGCCACCAGCGGCCCGTACGCGGCGAAGCTCTCGGGGTCGGTGTCCGCCAGCCGCGCCCACGTACGCAGGCCCAGCTCGAGCCGGGAGTCGGCGAGGTGGGTCCAGCCCGCGATCAGCACCAGCCGCCTGACCAGCTCGGGCCGCCGGGCCGCGATGGTGACCGCGACCGCCGAGCCCAGCGAGAACCCGACCAGGTCCGAAGGCCCGTCGAAGGTCGCGGCGACCTGGTCGGCGAGCAGGTCGAGCGTGAGGTCGCCGCCGGGGCCCTCGGTCCGGCCGCTGCCGGCGTAGTCGGGGGCGATGACCGTGCGGATGTCGGCGAAGCCGGGCATCAGGTGGGCCCAGTTGGTCTCCGCGTCGCCACCCGCGCCGTGCACCAGCACCAGGCCGGGCCCGCCGCCCTCCTTGCGGTAGTGGACGGTTCCTGTCTCGTGAGAGATCTGCGGCATCTCGAACACTCCTATCTTTAGCGATCGCTACAGAACATAACATAGCGATCGCTATAGAATGGCCGTATGGCCAGACGGCGGGGGTTCGACAGGGACGAGGCGCTGGAGAGCGCGTTGCGGGAGTTCTGGCGGCACGGCTACGAGGCCACCTCGGTCGCCACGCTGACGGCCGCGATGGGCATCAACCCGCCCAGCCTGTACGCCGCGTTCGGCGACAAGCGCGGCCTGTTCGAGGAGGCCGTCCAGCGCTACCAGCGGACCTACGGCGCCTTCACCGCCCGCGCCCTGGCCGAGGAGCCCACCGGCCGCGAGGCCGTCGAGCGGATGCTGCGCGAGGCCGCCGACGAGTACTCCCGTCCCGACCACCCGCACGGCTGCATGATCATCAGTGCCGCCGTCAACTGCGAGTCGGCCGAGGTGACCGAGCTGCTGCGCGGGTTCAGGGAGGCGACGAAGGCGGCGATCAAGCAGCGCATCGACGGCGACGTCAGCGCGGGCCGGCTGCCGCCCGGCACCGACACCGCCGGGCTCGCCACCTTCTACGCCGCGATCATCCAGGGCATGTCCACCCAGGCCCGCGACGGCGCCACCCGCGAGGAGCTGCTCGCCATCGCCGATCGCGCCATGGCCGCCTGGCCCTCGGCAGAGACCGTCACCGCGACGTGACGCCCATGACCGCCTGGCCCCGCGGCGAGGGCGTGCCCGCGACGTGAAGCCTATGAGCGCCCGGCCCCGCGGCGAGGGCGTGCCCGCGACGTGCCCCTGCGGCCAAGGCGTCAGCGCGACTTGACCGAGGCGTCTTCCGGCGCGACCGCCGGCTCCGACGCGCGCAGCCAGCGGCACCCGTACGCGTCGAGCGTCAGCCGCACCACGCCGTCGTCCGGCACCTCCACCGCCCCGTCCACCAGCAGGTCCGTCAGCCGGCAGCCCTCGAGGCCGGCCAGCCGCAGCTCCACGTCCTGCGGCGCGTCCGACAGGTTGTGCGCGACCACCACCGTGGCACCGTCGGCGTCGCAGCGGTGCGCGAGCACGGCGTCCGGGCCGCCGTCCAGCACCGTGTACTCGCCCCATGCCAGCTCGGGACACTCCCGGTAGCGCTCGATGAGGAGCTGGATCCAGCGCAGTAACGAGCCGCCGTCCCGCTTCTGCGCCGCCACGTTGACGTGCTCGGGGCCGAAGTCGCCCTTGGGCATCGCGCGTACCGGCTCGGCCCGGCCGAAACCGCCGTCCGGCGACCACTGCATGGGCGTGCGGACCGCCATCCTGCCCTCCGCCCCGAGGTCCTCCCCCATGCCGATCTCCTCGCCGTAGAAGATCACCGGGGTGCTGGGAAGTGAGAACAGCAGGCTGTAGGCCATCTTCACGCGCCGCTCGTCGCCGCCCATCATCGGCGGCAACCGGCGGCGCAGGCCACGCCCGAAGATCTGCATGTCCTCCTCGGGCCCGAACGCCGCGAAGACCTCCTGCCGCTCGCCGTCGGTGAGCTTGTCCAGCGTCAGCTCGTCGTGGTTGCGCAGGAACATCGCCCACTGGCAGTCCTTGGGCGGCTCGGGACGCGCGCGCAGCGCCTCGGCCAGCGGCCGCGCGTCGCCGCGTGCCAGCGACAGCCACGCCCGCTGCATGCCGACGAAGTCGAAGCACATGGTGAGCTGGTCGCCCAGGCCGTCGCCGAAGTACGACATCAGCTCCTCGTAGTGCAGGTTCACCTCGCCGAGCAGGATCGACCCGCCCATGCGCCGGGTCATGAACGCCCGCAGGTCCGCCAGGAACTCGTGCGGGTTCGCGAGCTGCGGGTCGACGTTCTCGATGAGGAACGGCACCGCGTCCACCCGGAAACCCGACAGCCCCAGCTCCATCCAGAACCCGAGAATGCGCGCGATCTCGTCCCTGACCTGCGGGTTGCTCACGTTGAGGTCGGGCTGGTGCCGGTAGAAGCTGTGCAGGTAGTACTGGCCGGTGCCCTCGTCGTACTCCCAGACGCTGCTCTCCTTGTCGGGGAAGACGATCTGCTCCGGGACGTCGGGCTCCGGGACGTCGTTCCAGACGTACCAGTCGCGCAGCGGCGAGTCCCGGCTCGACCGCGACTCCACGAACCACGGATGCCGGTCCGAGGTGTGGTTGACCACCAGGTCCGCGATGACGCGCAGGCCGCGGTCGTGCGCCGTGCGCATGAACTCCACGAAGTCGCCCAGCGTGCCCAGGCGGGGATCGACGGTGTAGAAATCGGTGATGTCGTAGCCGTCGTCCTGGTTGGGGGTCGGGAAGAACGGCATGAGCCACAGGCAGGTCACGCCGAGCCCCGCCAGGTAGTCGATCTGCTGGGTCAGGCCACGGAAGTCGCCCACGCCGTCGCCGTTGCCGTCCTTGAACGTCTCGACGTCCAGGCAGTAGACGACGGCGTTCTTATGCCATACGTCGCTGGTGCAGGTCAGTCGCATCCGCTTCCGCTACCCAGCTCCGCCGCCCGCATCCCCGGCTCAGTCGAGCGTTCTGATGGCGTCCTCCACGAGCCGCCAGAACGCGGGCACGTCCACGCCGGTCGCCACGTTCGCGTTCGGCGGGCGGTTCAGCTTGCCCAGCAGGTCCACGCACGTCGCGCCCGCCGTCTCCGTGCCGTGCAGCTCGACGTCCACGCGGGTGCGCACCGTCGTCACCAGGCCCGGCCTGGCCACCAGCGCCACCGCCACCGGGTCGTGCAGCGGGCCGTCCGGCATGCCCTGATCGGTCTCGTACGTGGAGTTGAAGAAGTTCAGCAGCTCCACCCCGAACGCCGCCGTCCTGTTGCCCACCGCCCCGATCCTGGCGATCACCTCGCGCGTGGCCAGGACCTGGTGGGTGACGTTCAGCCCGACCATGGTGAACGGCACCCCGGTGCCCAGCACGATCGCCACCGCCTCGGGGTCGGTCCAGGCGTTGAACTCCGCGTACGGGGTGACGTTCCCCCGCCCCGTCGAGCCGCCCATCCAGACCACCTCCTTGATCATCGGCAGGCGGTCGGGGCAGGTGCGGGCGAACATCGCCACGTTCGTCAGCGGGCCGGTCGCCACGATCGTCACCGGCTCGTCGGAGGCGTCGAGGGTGTCCCTGATCAGCTCGATGGCGGTGCGCGGGTCGGCCTCGACGGTGGGCTTCGGCAGCTCGGGGCCGCCCAGCGCGTTGTCGCCGTGGATCCATTCGGCCGGCTTCAGCAGCCGCACCATGGGGCTGTCCGCGCCCGGCGCGATCGGCACGCCCTTGATGCCCGCCAGGCTGATCACCACCCTGGCGTTGTAGGTGGTGTGGTAGAGGCGGCCGTTGCCGCCGACCGTGGTGACGGCCCGCAGGTCGATCTCGGGGTCGCCGGCCGCCAGCCAGATCGCGAAGACGTCGTCGTGCCCGGGGTCACAATCGAGGATCACCGGTGTCGGCATCGCCCCATGCTAGGCGTCCCGGCCCTGCCCGCCCAGGCGGACACGGCCGGAGTCAGCGGGTGGCGAGGGCCGCACCTCGGCCAGCGCGCTGATCAGCGCCTCGTCCTTGAACAGCACCATCGTGGCCATGTGGTCGGAGCACCGCAGCAGCCCGCCGGGCAGGACCTGTGCGCGCGCACGATGTCCGCGGGTGCACGCTTCTCGCTGGTGTCACTCGGTTGGCGATCGTCCCTCCTGCCGCCACTGTGACGTGGGCAACAGGAGGACGCTAAGCAAGTGCTTGTTTGTTATCACTTCCGAAGAAAAGCGCCGAACTCCTCCACGTCGATCAGCCCGTCGCCGTCCTTGTCCAGCTTCCGTACGCCCTCCTGCGCGGCCTCCAGCGTGACCGGCTGGCCGAGCACGTCCATCAGCCGGACCAGCTCCTCGGCCGAGATACGGCCGTCCTGGTCGGCGTCGATGAGGTGGAAAGTCGTCGCGTAGTCGCTCATGAGGGCTCGCCCTTCCGGTTGATCCGTTCGTCGGGTCAGACCTTAGTGGCGGCATGCCGCAACGCGTCGACGAATGCCATCACTTGCGGCCTGTTATCCCTTTCGCGCCAGGCGATGGCGAGTTCTCCTGGAGGCAGCCCGCTCACGGGCCGGTACGTCACCCCAGGCCGGCGGTACAGCTCGGCGTTGCCCTCAGCCACCAGTACGACGCCGAGGCCGCTCGACACCGCCTCGAACACCTCCTCAGCGGTGCTCGCGGTGACGCCGATCACCGGCGGGCGGGTGCGCTGCCCGACCGCGAGCCAGAAGTCGCGCAGCGGCCCCGCCTCGGGCGGCAGCGCGATGAACGGCTCGTCGGCCAGCGCCTCGAACGGCACCTCCGCCAGATCGGCCAGCGGGTGATCGGCGGGCATGGCGACGCCGCGCCGCTCGGTGGCCAGCACGTACGCCCGCACACCCGGCGGCAGCGGCAGCCACAGGAATGCCACGTCGGACGTCCCGTCGGCCAGCCCGCCGCTGGGGTCGTCCCAGCCGACGAGCCGCAGCGACACCTCCCACCCCGGCATCACGGCGCGGAACCGGCGCAGCGCCTCCTGCTGCAGCCCACGGCCCACGGCGGTCTGCAGCCCGATGACGAGGGTGCCCGCGGACGCCGCCGCGCGTGCCTGCTCGACCCCGGCCTCCCAGCGTTCGAGCACGTCACGGGCGACCGGCAGCAGCTCGGCGCCCTGCCGGGTGAGCGTCACCCCGCTCGGCACCCGCTCGAACAGCCGGTACCCGAGCCGCCCTTCCAGCGCCCTGAGCTGCTTGGACAGCGCGGGCTGGGAGACGAAGAGCCGCTCGGCCGCGCGGGTGACGTTCAGCTCGTCGGCCACGGCCACGAAGTACCGCAGCTCGCGCAGGTGGACGTCCATAACCGATGGTTATCGCAAAGGGTCTTGGACGCGCCAGCGGCCGCGGCCGCACGATCGACGGCATGAAGACACGAACTCTCGGCGAGCTGGAGGTCCCGGCGATCGGTTACGGCGCGATGGTGCTGTCGCCGGGCATCTACGGTGAGGTGGACGACGCCCGCGGCGAGGCCGCGATCAAGGCGGCGCTCGACGCCGGCGCCACGCACGTGGACACCAGCGACGCCTACGGGCCTGACGGCCACAACGAGCGCCTGGTCGGCCGGGCGATCAAGGGGCGCAGGGACGAGGTGGTGGTCGCGACCAAGTTCGGGCTGGCGGTTCCGGAGGGCGAGCCGAGCCGCGCCCACCCCGTCGGCTACGCCTTCGGCGAGCTGCACGTGAACGCCGAGCCCCGCCTGGTGCGCCGCTACGCCGAGCGCAGCCTGCGCAACCTGGGCATCGACGCCATCGACCTGTACTACCTCCACTATCCGGACCCCGGCGTGCCCATCGAGGACACGGTGGCAGCGATGGCCGAGCTGGTGCGCGACGGGCTGGTCAGGCACATCGGCCTGTCCAACGTGACGGCGGGCCAGGTCAGGGCCGCGCACGCGGTGCATCCGGTGACGGCGGTGCAGTACGAGTGGTCGATGTGGCGGCCGATCGACGCCGAGCTGCTCGCCGCGACCCGCGAGCTGGGCGTCGGCATCGTCGCCTGGAGCCCCCTCGGCAACGGCTTCCTCACCGGCACGGTCACCGAACTGGGCGTGGACGACTTCCGCCACAACGCGCCCCGCTTCTCGGCCGAGAACCTGACGCGCAACAACGACCGCTACGCGCCCGTCAAGGACCTCGCCGCGCTGCTCGGCATCACCCCGGCCCAGCTCGCCCTGGCCTGGCTGCTGCACCAGGACGAGCACGTGGTGCCGATCCCGGGCAGCCGCACGCCGGCCCACATCGAGGAGAACCTGGCCGCCGCCGACATCACCCTGCACCCGGACACGCTGGCCAGGATCGACGAGGCGCTGTCCCGCTTCGAGGTGAGCGGCGGCACCCTCCTGTGACCCCGCCGACACGGCCTCTGAAGACGGGGGATCAGAGGCCGTCGGTGGCCAGGCGGCCCCTGACGGCGGTGGCGAGCCAGACCGAGGCGAGCGCGGCGTACGCGGCGAGCAGCGCCACGGCGGGCCACCCGAAGACCACCCCCGCGGCCGCGGCCAGGGCGAGCAGCCCGGTCCAGCCGTACAGGACGGCTCTGCGGCGGGGCGCGCCGGTGTGCGCGGCCTCCTGCGCGGGGGTGACGAGCGCCATGACGGCCACGCCCGCGGTGCTCAGCGCGTCCTGGCCGACCGCGATGCCCGTGCCGAGCAGGGCCGCGCCCGCCGCGACCAGCAGCAGGCAGGCCGCCGCGACCCGGGCGGGCGCGCCTTCGAACAGCAGCCGGGTGGACGTGCCGACGGCCAGCCGCAGCGTGGTCCACGCCTCGGCCACCCACGCCACCCAGTGCAGCAGCGCGAGCACGATGAAGACCGCGATGAGCGGCGGCGCGACGGGCAGCAGGAAGATCAGCCGCCACCCGCCGGGGAACCTGCCGCGCAGCCGCGACAGCCACCGGTAGATCGGGTTGCGCTGCTTGAGCGCCACCACCAGCAGGTCGCCGGCCGCGCCGTAGCCGGGGTCGAGGCGCAGCACCTCGCGGAAGGAGTCGGCGGCCTGCCGCGCGTCGCCGAGGCGCAGCGCCACCCGCCCGTAGACGAAGTGCGCGGCGGGGCTCTCGGGGTCGAGCCGTACGGCGTGCGCGGCGGCGGCCCGCGCCGGCTCGGCCTCGCCCGCGTTGGCGTGGGCCAGCGCCAGCAGGCTCACCAGGTCGGTGTCCTCGGGATCGATGGACAGCCCCTGCCGGGCCGCGCCCGCCATGAGCGGCCACTCGCCTTTGAGCATGTGGACGCGTGACAGCACCTCCCAGGCGGGCGCGTACTGCGGTTCGAGGTCGAGGGCCGCGCGTACGGCGGCCATGGCCCTGTCGAGGTCGCGGGCGCGCAGGAACACCTGGGCGGCGGCGTAGTGGGTGAACCACTGGTCGGGCGCGAGGCGTACGGCCTCCTCCGCCTCCGACACCGCCTCGGCGACCTTGCGCTGCTCGATGAGGGCGAGCCCGAGCAGGGCGTGGCCGGAGATGTGCTGTGGCTCCTGTGCCAGCAGGCCGCGCAGCTCCCGCTCGGCGTCGGCCGGGCGGCGCATCTGCAGGAGCGTGCGCGCCCGCTCGACGGGGTCGCCGACCTTCACCACTTGCCCTTGACCCAGGGCATGAGCTCGTCCCAGGCGCCTGAGTCGTTGGCGTGCATGACGTAGTTGCGGGCGGTGGCCATCCATTCGCGTACGGCCGTCGGGCGCACGGTCTTGGCCGCCGCGAGCAGGTCGGCGGTGGTCAGCGGGATCGGGCGGCCCGCACTGATCGACTGCTGGAGCTTGGCCTCGACGGCGCGGTCCACCAGGCCCTTGAGGTCGGCGCCGACGAAGTGCTCGGTCACCTTGGCCACGGCGTCGAAGTCCATCTCGGCGAGCGGCTTGTCGCGGCACAGGATGCGCAGGATGGCGGCGCGCGCGGCGGCGTCCGGCGGCGGCACGAACACCGGCTGGTCGAGCCGGCCGGGGCGGCGGAAGGCGGCGTCCACGTACCAGGGGGCGTTGGTGGCGGCCAGCACCAGGACGCCCTCGTTGGCGTTCTGGTCCACGCCGTCCAGCTCGGCGAGGAACTGGTTGACGAGCTGCCTGGTGTGCGCCTGGCGCATGTCGGAGCGGCGGGCGGCGAGCGCGTCCACCTCGTCGAAGAAGAGCACGCACGGGCGGTTGCGGCGGGCCATGTCGAAGGTGGCGTGCAGGTTGCGCTCGCTCGACCCGATGTACATGTCGAGGATGTCGGCGAGGCCGACGTTGATGAACGCCGCGCCGAGCTCGCCGGCGGCCGCCCTGGCGAGGTGGGTCTTGCCCGCGCCCGGCGGGCCGTACAGCAGGACGCCGCCGCCCGCGCGCTTGCCGAACGCGGCGAACAGGTCCGGCTGCTGGATCGGCAGCAGCAGCTTGATGCGCAGCGCCTCCTTGACCGACTCCATGCCGGCCACGTCGGCGAACGTCAGCCCGGCCTGCTGCACCTCGGCGTTGCTCTCGGGCTCGGGCGGCGAGCCCGGCCGCGGGTTGACCATGGGCTGCCCGTACGAGGCCGCGGGGGCCGCGGTGAACGCCGTGGCGGGCCCGTTCGGCGTCTGGGCGACGGGCTGGGGGGCGGCGTACGGCGGGGTCTGCGGCTGGGCGGAAGGCTGGGCGGAAGGCTGGGGCTGCGGCGGGGTTTGAGGCTGCGACGGCGGGTTCAGCCGGGCGGCGAACTCGGGGTCGGCGAGCGAAGGGTCCCTGGAGATCGCCTCGAAGTACCGGTACGCGGCCCGCGCCAGGTCGCCCTCGCCCGCCAGCGCCCTGGCCGCGAGCACCCCGATCTCGGGCGGGTAGCCGGGCTCGGCGAGCAGCGGTTCGAGCGCGGCCAGCGCCTCGCCGTACGCGCTCTGCCTGACGAACGCCTCCGCCAGCCCGGCGATGATCTCCGGGTTGCCGGGCGAGAGCACGAGCGCCGCCCTGAACTCGGCCTCGGCGTCGGCGAGGTAGCCCTTGGCCAGGAGCTGCCCGGCGAGGTGCTGGCGAAGTGGCAGGTTGTCCGGGGACAGGCGGGCCGCCTCGCGGAGCGCCTGCAGGCCGGCGTCGTCGGGCACGTGCCGTTCCCTTCTGTCGCAGGTTGTCGGGACTCTTTCGCAGCTACGCAAGATACCGAACCACTGCCTACCGGACTTATCGGACGACCGAAACGGCACACGAAGGCAGGCGCCCCGGCCGTACAGGACCCCCTCATGACGAAGGCCGGGCGCCCCGGCGGAGGAGCGCCCGGCCTCGGCGAAGCCGGTGACAGCGGCGGAAGCGTCAGGCGGCGTGCAGGTAGACCTGGCCGAACACCTCGGACAGGTGCTTCAGGTCGGTGGCCGGGTCCACCTCGGGGTTGGCCGGGTCGTAGAGGGTGGCGAGGCGGGGCCGGATGGAGCCGAGCTTCTTGAGCTGCTCCCAGGTGTCGCTGGCCTGCCACTTCTCGCCGTAGACCCGGTTGACCTCGCCGCTAGCGTCCTGCCAGCGGGTCCACAGGGTGACGGTCTGGGCGGCGGCGTCCTGCAGCGGGGCGGCGACGCGCTCGGAGATGGCCTGGGTGAGCTGCTCGCCGGTGAGCTGGGTGCCGGCGAAGGTGGCGTCCTCGGCGGCGATCTGGGCGTAGGCGTCCCAGGCGCGGGCGCGGACCTGGATCCACTGGTTGCGCTGGGCCTCCTTGGCGTCGATCTGCCAGGCGGCGTACAGGGTGGCGAGGTGGCCGTCGTCCAGGGCGAGCTGGTCGATGTAGCCCTTGCTCAGCCAGGCGCCGATGCGCTCGGGGTCGAGCAGCGGGTACTTCTCGGTCATCGCGGCCTTGCAGGCGTCGTTGGCGCCGCAGCCGAACAGCGGGACCACGGTGTGCGCCGACAGCTTCTTGCCCGGCAGCACCTTGCGCAGCGCGGTCGCGGTCTGGCTGACGAACGCGTCCAGCTCCTCGGCGGTGCTGAAGGTCTGGTTGTAGCCGAGCTGCGAGGTGAACCTGACGCCCACGACGCCGGGCTGCGCGGCGACCAGCGCGGCCACTTTCTTGACGGCCTCGTCGAGCTTGCCCGCCTTGTAGTCGTCGGCGAGCTCGGTGTCGATCCAGACGCGCATCGGGGTCTGGGCGGCGGCCTGCGCGGCCCGGCCGGCCGGGGTGGCCTTGGCGGCGCTCTTCTCCGCGGCGGTGACGCCCGTCGGGTCGATGTAGCACTCCTCGCCGTTCTGGCACTCGGGGGTGCCGCCGTCCTCGGCGCCCGGCACGTCGGGGTCGCCGATGTCGTGCATCTCGCCGTCGCCCTCACCGCCGGTCGGGCACTCGGTGCCCGGCTCCTGGCAGTCGATGGTGATCCGGTCGAGCGGGCCGGAGTCGATCATGTTCTGGCCGTCGTCGTCGAGCCAGAACCTGGCGATGTCGGCGGCCTCGTCGGGCTTGGCCAGCCAGGTGCAGACGACGAACGCCGGAGTGTCGGCGGCCATCAGGTCGTTGCAGTTGCGGTCGCCGTCCTCCGACCACGCGGGAACGCCGATGCCGAGGAGGGAGAGGGTGAGCCCGATGATGAGGACCTGCCGTAGCCGCCGTCTCATGGCACCTTTACTTCCAGGGGGTGATCGTTGGCATATCGCACACTATCGGGATGATCACCATCGTTCAATGAGATCAGTAACGTTTTTCACCCATTTCTCCACGGGCTGTAGCCATCGCTGTCGACGCCGTGCACCGGCCATTCATCCACCCGCCGCCGCCCGGCTCACCTGCGCGTTCACCGCCTGACCCGCACCCCGGAATATGTTCGCGACAACGCCCCGCCCACTGAGACACAATGACGGGGTTTGGCATCTTTCAGGGGGTCGGGCGTATGCGTTCCTATCTTGGCGATCTCGGGCTGCTTCGGGACCGCCGCTTCGCCCTGCTGCTGTCCGCGCGCACCATCTCCATGCTGGGCAGCGCGTTCGCCCCTGTGGCGCTGGCGTTCGGCGTGCTCAACCTGCCCGGCGCCACCGCCTCGACCCTGTCGGTGGTGCTCGCCGCCCAGTCGGTGCCCCTGATCGCGTTCATGCTGGTCGGCGGCGTGATCGCGGACCGCATGCCGCGCCAGCGGGTGATGATGGCCGGAGAGCTGCTGATGGCCGCCGGGTACGCCGGGCTGGCGCTCATGCTGCTGATCGGCTGGACCCCGCTGCCCGCGCTGGCCGCGGCGGCGGCCCTGACCGGGGTGGCCAGCTCGGTCGTGTATCCCGCGCTGACCGGGATCATCCCCGAGGTCGTCCCTGCCGACCGGCTGCAGACCGGCAACGCGCTGCTCGGCCTGGGCGCCAACTCCTCCCGGGTGGCCGGCGCGGTGCTCGGCGGCGGCACGGTCGTGCTGTTCGGCGGCGGCTGGGCGCTCGCGGTCAGCGCCGCGATGTTCGCCGTGGCCGCCGCGATGATCGCCAACCTGCGGCTCAAGCCCGGCGAGCGCGCGCACCAGGAGGCCCACTCGGTGCTCGCCGACCTGCGCGAGGGCTGGCGCGAGTTCCGCTCCCGCCAGTGGATCTGGGTGGTGGTCGCGCAGTTCTCGCTGCTGGTCATGGCGGTGCAGGCCGGGCACGGCGTGCTCGGGCCGCTGATGGCCAAGGAGTCGCTCGGCGGGCCCGCCGCCTGGTCGGCGTTCCTCACCGGCGAAGCCGTGGGGACGATCGCCGGGGTGCTGGTGTCGCTGCGGCTGCGCCCGCGCAGGCCCATCCTGGTCGCGGTGCTGCTGTGCCTGCCGCCCGCGCTGCCGTACGTGGTGCTCGGGGTCGGCGCGCCGCTCTGGGCGATCGTGGGCTCGGCGTTCGTGCTCGGCGTCTGCTTCGACGTCTTCGGCGTGCTCTGGCAGACCACGATGCAGCGCGAGGTGCCGCCCGAGTCACTGTCGCGGGTCAGCTCGTACGACGTGCTCGGCTCGCTGATGTTCGGCCCCGTCGGGCTGCTGCTTGCCGGGCCGGCGGCGACGTTCATCGGCACCAGGGAGTCGCTGCTCGGCTGCGCGGCCATCATCGTGATCTCCACGCTGGCCGCGCTGCTCTCCCCCGGCGTGCGCAACCTGCGCGCGCCCCGGCCGGAGCCGCGCGCCGCCGCACAGCCCGACGCGAGCCCGCTGTGAGCTACCAGGTCTGACCGCTGGTGCGCAGGCCCCGGCTGGGGGTGCGCGGGTGGTCGCCGAAGCGCGGTTCCGGCTCGTACGCGCCGTCGAGCACGCCCGCCACGTAACCGGCCCAGGCGGGGCCGTGCTTGAAGCCGTGCCCGGAGTCGCCGCCCAGCACCCACACGCCGGGCGAGATCTCGGTCAGCAGCCACTCGGCGTCGGGCGTCAGCGCGTACTGGCAGACCTGGCTGAACAACACCGGCGCGTCGGCGAGGCCGGGGAAGCGGCGGCGCAGGTAGCCGCGCGCCTGCTCGACGCTGTCAGGGTCCACGGCGCGCGAGCCGTGCTCGGGCTCGTACGGCGGCCCCTCGGCGTCGGACGTGGCCTTCATACCGGTCCCGTCCACGTCGCCGTGGCCGTAGGCGGACGCGCCGTGGTCCACCCAGGCCGGCGTCTCGGGCAGCGACCACGCGGACGGGACGGCGAAGTGCAGGGTGTCCTGCTTGGTCACGGTGATCGGCAGGCCGTCGAAGAGCCTGGGCAGCCACGCGCCGCACGCCCAGACCACCCGGTCGGCGTGGTGCGTCTCGCCGTCGATCTCGACCGCGCTCCGGTACCGCGTACCGTCGCCGGGGACCGGCGTCGCCCTGCCTCTGACCAGCCGCACGCCCGCGTCCTTGGCGAGCGCGGCGGTGACCTGGGTGGCCCGCCTGGCCCGCAGCACGCCGGCGCTGGGCTCCCAGAGCAGGAAGCTGAGGTCGTCGCCGCGGAACTCGGGGAAGAAGCGGCCGCCGTCGCTCGGGTCCAGCACCTCACACCCGATGTCCAAATTTTTCAGTACTTGGGCGCTGGCGTGCTCCCACCCGTCGGGCGTCCTGGCGAACCACACCATGCCCGCCTCGATGTACAGCTCCTCGCCCGCGCGCTCGCTCAGCCGCAGCCAGCCCTCCCTGGCCTGCCATGCGAGGCGGGCGTACCAGTCGTCGGACCCGTGCGAGCAGCGCAGCAGCCGGGTCTCACCCGCGCTGGACTGCCGTACGTGTCCTGGTTTGTGCTGCTCGACCAGCGTCACCTGCCAGCCGGTTTCGGCCAGCCGCAACGCCAAAGACGTCCCCCAAATACCGGCTCCAACCACAATGACCGATTTCATGCCTCCACGGTGACCACAAAACCGGGCCGCCGCAAGAGCGATCAGGACAGCGATCAGAACAGCGGTCGGAACAGCGGTCGGAACAGCGGTCGGACAGCTATCAGACGACGATGAGCCGGACGACCACGCCCGCGCAGTTGCCGGCCACGCAGATGCGCACCGGCACCTCGGAGATGCCGGGCTTGACCGGGACGCCGCCCACGTGGCCGTCGGGGCCGATGCTGACCCCGGCGGGCACCTTGTCGTGGTCGGTGACGGTGAACGTGGGCATCACGCCGCTCGGGCCGCCGTTGATGCCGATCTCGCCGTCGAGCGGCGTGCCGACCCGTCCTGGGAAGGTCAGCTCGCGCGGCTCCCACGGCTCGTACGACAGCACCACCAGCGTCAGCTCCTGCTCCTTGCACGAGCCTGCCGAGCAGACGCGTACGGGGGCGCTGTAGGTGCCGGGATGCTCGGGCCTGCCGTAGAGGCGGCCTTCGCCGTCGACGCGCAGCCCGGAGGCGAGGTAGGCGGGCGTGAACGTGACGCCCTTGTCCCTGGGCAGCAGCCGCTGGCTGACCTCGATGCCCTGGGTGACGTAGAAGGTGTCCTCGACCAGGCTGTCGCTTTGGGGGGTGGCGAGCGAGGCCTGGTGGACGAGGCTCGCGGTGAGCGGCGGCACGGCAGGCGACAACGCGCACACCGCCAGCCCGGCGAGCAACAGAACCCACCCAAAGCGCATCTTTCAACCCCCCGGCTCGTCCCCTGCCCTTACGTACCCCTCCAGCAGCGCAGCGTCACCACGACCTGCGGCCGGCTGGATAATCGGTCGCATGGCCGCAGAATCCGCTCAGACCCTCGAACGCGGGCTCCGCCTGCTGCGCCTGCTCGCCGACGGCAAGGGCGGGCGCACGCCGACCGAGCTGAGCGGCGAGCTGTCGCTGAGCAGGCCCGTGGTCTACCGGCTGCTGACGACGCTGCTGGCCGAGGGCTTCGTACGCAGGGACGCCGAGGGGCGGGTGCACCTCGGGTTCGGGGTGCTCGCGCTGGCCCAGGCCGTGCAGCCGCTGCTGCGCGCGGCGGCCACGCCGACGCTGCGGCGGCTGGCCGAGGAGGTGGGCGCGACCGCGCACCTGACGGTGGCCGAGGGCGACGACGGGCTGGCCGTGGCGGTGGTCGAGCCGTCGTGGACCGACATGCACGTGGCCTACCGCGAGGGTTCGCGCCATCCGCTCACCAAAGGCGCGGCGGGGCGGGCGATCCTGGCGCTGCGCGACGGCCGGCACGACCACCGCGATTACTTCGTCACGGAGGGGCAGTTGCAGGAAGGGGCACGTGGCGTCGCCGCGCCCGTCACCGGGTTGCCGTGGCTGGAGGCGTCGGTCGGCGTGGTGACGTTCGGGCCCTTGGGGGAGTCCACGGGGCCGCGCGTGGTGGCGGCGGCAGCCGAGCTGGCCGCGGAGCTGACCGCCGGGCTCGGTTGACATCTCCCGGCCGATGACGGACGGTTGTTCCACATAAAGGACACTGCCGTCCGATAAACGGACATGTGTGGAGGGTGGATGCCGTACTACCGCGTCGTGGGAGAGGTGCCGCGAAAGCGACACGTGCAGTTCAGGCGTCCGGACGGCGGCCTCTACGCCGAAGAGCTGATGGGCGAGGAGGGCTTCTCGTCCGACTCCTCGCTGCTCTACCACCGCCACCTGCCGACGGCCATCGTCAAGGCCGAGGCCGTCACCCCGTCCGTGGAGACCACGCTGCGGCCCAACCTGCCGCTCTCGCCCCGCCACTTCCGCACCCAGGAGCTCGCCAGCGCAGGCGACCTCGTCACGGGCCGCATGGTGCTGGCGGGCAACGCCGACGTCCGGCTGTCGTACGCCACCAGCGACCAGCCGAGCGAGCTCTACCGCAACTCCATGGGCGACGAGTGCGTCTACGTGCAGCGCGGGCGGGTGCGCTTCGAGTCCACGTACGGCGTCATCGAGGCCGGCGAGGGCGACTACGTGATCGTCCCGACCGGGACCATCCACCGCTGGGTCCCCGACGGCCAGGTCAACGTGCTGGCCATCGAAGCGTCCGGGCACATCAGGCCGCCCAAGCGCTACCTGTCGCAGTACGGCCAGTTCCTCGAACACGCCCCCTACTGCGAGCGGGACCTGCGCGCGCCCACCGAGCCGTACATCGTCTCGGGCGAGGAGGTGCCGGTGCTGGTGCGCACGCGCGGCGGGCTGAGCCGGCTCGTCTACCGCCACCATCCGTTCGACGTGGTCGGCTGGGACGGCTGCCTCTACCCGTACGCGTTCAACATCAACGACTTCGAGCCGATCGTGAAGAAGACGCACGCGCCGCCGCCCGTGCACCAGACGTTCGAGGGGCCCGGCTTCGTGGTCTGCTCGTTCTGTCCCCGGCCGCTCGACTACCACCCCGAGGCGGTGCCGATCCCGTACAACCACCACAACGTGGACTCCGACGAGTTCATGTTCTACGTGGGCGGCGACTACTCCGCGCGGGCGGGCTCCGGCATCGACGTCGGCTCCATCTCGCTGCACCCCGCCGGGTTCACCCACGGGCCGCAGCCCGGCGCGGTCGAGGCGGTGATCGACGCCGTCGCACGGGGTGTGACCGCGACGAGCGAGATGGCCGTCATGGTCGACACCTTCCGCCCGCTGGACCTCGGGCAGGGCGCGCTGTCCTGCGAGGATCCCAACTATGCCTGGACGTGGGCACGATGAAGCTTTACGCCGCACTCGTCGACGACGCAGGACTGTTCCCGCCGTCGTCCCTGCACATGACCGAGGCGCTGGCCCGCAACCGGCGCGACCTGGAGCACGGCAACGAGGTGCTCACCCACCGCTTCCTCTGCCCGGCGAGCCGGCTCGACCGGCTGCGCGGCTCCGACTACCGGCCGCGTCGCATCGGGCTCATCGCCGACACCGACGAGCTGCCCGACTTCGGCGACCTGCCGGTGGACTACGTCGAGACGAGGCTGCCGCCGGACAGCACGGTCGAAGAGCTGGCCGGGCGGCTCGGCCTGCCTCCGGGCGTGCGGCTGTTCGCCGAGGTGCCCGCACACAAGACGGCCGGCGACGTGCCGCCGGGCACCGGGCTGAAGGTGCGCTGCGGCGGTGCGTCGGCCGAGGAGTTCCCGCCGGTCGAGCACCTCGCGCAGTTCATCAAGTCATGCGCGGACACCGGCATCCCGTTCAAGGCGACGGCCGGGCTGCACCACGCCGTACGCCACTTCGACCCCTCGCTCGGCGTCGACCGCCACGGCTTCCTCAACCTGCTGCTCGCGGTCTGCGAGGCCGTCGAGGGACGCGACCCGACGCACGTCCTGCGCATGACCGACGTGCCCCGCCTCGTGCACATGGCCCGCGCCGTGTCCGACGGGACCGCAGAGCGCGCCCGGCGGCTGCTGGTCAGCTACGGCTCGTGCAACACCACCGCGCCGCTCGACGACCTGCGCGCGCTCGGACTCATCGAGGAGGGCACCCGGTGAGCTGGGGTGTCGACAACCTGCCGTACGGGGTCTTCTCCTGTCCCGGGGAGCGGCCCAGGGTCGGCGTCAGGTACGGCGACAGGGTGCTCGACCTGGCGCCCGCGCTGCACGACGAGATCTTCGCCGCGCCTTCGCTCAACCCGTTCATGGCAAGGGGGCGCGCGGCCTGGCACGCCACCAGAGAGCTGATCCGCAACAAGCTCACCACCGACCTGGCGGTCATCGAGGACCACCTGATCCCGCTCGACCAGGTGCGCCTGCACATGCCGTTCGAGGTGGCCGACTACGTCGACTTCTACGCCTCGCTGGAGCACGCGAGCGCGCTCGGCCAGATCCTGCGCCCCGGCACCGAGCCGCTCCAGCCCAACTGGCGGCACCTGCCCGTCGGCTACCACGGCAGGGCGGGCACGGTCGTGGTCTCCGGCACGCCGGTCAGGCGGCCGGGCGGGCAGCTCGGGCCCGGCGCGTTCGGGCCGTGCAGGAAGCTCGACATCGAGGCGGAGCTGGGGTTCGTGGTCGGCGTGCCGACCGAGCCCGGCGAGCCGGCGGGGCCGCTCGAAGAGCACGTGTTCGGGGTGACGCTGGTCAACGACTGGAGCGCGCGCGACATCCAGGCCTGGGAGTACGTGCCGCTCGGGCCGTTCCTCGGCAAGTCGTTCGCCACGTCGATCTCGCCCTGGGTGACGCCGCTCGAGGCGCTGCCGCGCGTACCCGGGCGGGCGCAGGACCCCGAGCCCGCCGCGTACCTGCGGCGGCAGGGCGACTGGGGGCTCGACATCACCCTTGAGGTACTGCTGAACGGCGAGGTGATCTCCCGTCCGCCCTATTCCGGCATGTACTGGACGCCCGACCAGATGCTCGCCCACATGACGGTGAACGGCGCCTCGCTGCGCACCGGCGACCTGTTCGCCAGCGGCACGATCTCCGGGCCCGAGCGCGATCAGCGCGGCTCCCTCATGGAGCTGACCTGGAACGGGGCCGACCCGATCAAGCTGGCCGGGGGTGAGACCCGCACGTTCCTCGAAGACGGCGACACGGTCACGATCCGGGCCACGGCCGGCGACCTGACCTTGGGGGAGGTTTCCGGAACCGTCGGATAAGTAACTCGACGTGCTTACATCGTGACGCACCGCTACCCTGGGATCTCCCTCTCCCTCGGAAAGCAGGAGTCACATGCGTCGTGTCGCGATGTTCTGTGTCGCCTTCCTCCTGGTCTGCGGGTGTTCGTCCGTCACGGCGCAGGCCCCGGCCGCGCCGCCCGTCGTGCGGGTCTGGCCGCCGTTCGACAGCAAGCGTGCCAGGCCCGATCGGGGGCTCATCGTCAGGGCCCAGGGCGGCACGCTCAGCCAGGTGCTCGTCTACCAGGACGGCGAGCCGGTGCCCGGGCGGCTCGACGCCTCGCGTACGACGTGGCGTACGAGCTGGACGCTCAAGCCCGCCACCGAATACACGGTCACCGCCACCGCCACCCGCGAGGGCGCGCCCGCCACGGTCGCCATGGGCCGCATCCGCACGCGCGCGGTCTCCAGCACGTTCCACGTGGCCCGCACCACGCCGCTGCCCGGCGAGACCGTCGGCGTCGGCATGCCGATCATCCTCGAGTTCGACACCCCGGTCCGCGACCGCGCCGCCGTCGAGGAGGCGCTCGAAGTGCGCGCCGCCGCCCCCGTCGAGGGCGCCTGGCGCTGGCTCGACGACGCCAGGGTCGTCTACCGCCCTCGCCGCTTCTGGACGCCGCGGCAGCAGGTCACGGTCACCGCACACCTGGCCGGCGTGCGCGCCGGCGACGGATTCTACGGCGGCACCGACACCACGTTCGCCTTCACCGTGGGCCGCAAGCAGACCAGCACGATCGACACCAGGACCCACCAGATGGTCGTCTACCGCGACGGAAAGGTGGCCCAGCGCATGGCCATCAGCGCCGGTATGGCCACCACCGTCGAATACACCACGACCAGCGGATGGCATTTGACCATGGACAAGGGCCATCCGGTCCGGATGATCTCTCCGGGCAGGGAAAAAGGCGACCCCGGTTATTACGACCTGATGATCGACCACGCCGTACGCATCTCCGACAGCGGCGAATACGTGCACGCCAAGGACAATGTCTGGGCCCAGGGCAGGGTCAATGTCAGTCACGGATGCGTCAACGCCCGCCCCGACCAGGCGGCCTGGTTCTACGAGACCTCACTGCGCGGCGACCCCGTGCTCATCACGGGCACCGACCGCCCGCTCGAATGGCACAACGGGTGGGGCTATTGGCAACTGCCGTGGGAGAAATGGCGGCAGGGAAGCGCGCTGCCGAGAACCGTGGCCGTGCGCGGTGTGGTGCCGAGGGGTTGAAATCAGGATTACGGTGGAGATTGAGGGAACCAGATAAGAGCGCAGGCCCGTTATACCTTAAAGGAGGGCCGACATGGACGAATGGGTCATCTGGGTAATCCTCGCGATCGTCCTCGGTGTGGCCGAAATCTTTACTTTGACGGCGTCCCTCGGTCTGCTCGGCGTCGCCGCTCTGCTCACCGCCGCGACCGCGGCCATCGGACTGCCCGTTCCACTGCAGTTACTGTTCTTCGCCCTGACGTCCACCGCCGGTTTGCTGGTGCTCAGACCTATCGCGATGCGCCATGTCAAACAACCGCAATTGCCACGGTTCGGCGTGGAAGCGCTCGTAGGCAAGCCCGCCTACGTCGTCTCCGAGGTGACGGGCAGAGGCGGTCGCGTGCGCATCGGGGGCGAGGAGTGGTCGGCGCGCGCCTATGACGAAACCCTGGTGATCCCTACCGGGGCGACCGTCGACGTCATCGAGATCGAAGGGGCGACAGCCCTCGTATATCCCCGGGAGTGATCCATGGACCCGCTGTTGCTGGTCGGAGTGTTCGTCATCCTGTTCGCGGTGATCACGCTGCTGAAAGCGGTGCGGATCGTCCCGCAGGCCCGGGCGCGCAACGTCGAGCGGCTCGGCCGCTACCACCGCACGCTCAAACCCGGTTTGAACTTCGTCATCCCGTACATCGACCGCGTCTACCCCATGATCGACCTGCGTGAGCAGGTCGTGTCCTTCCGCCCCCAGCCGGTCATCACCGAGGACAACCTCGTCGTCGAGATCGACACCGTGCTCTACTTCCAGGTCACCGACCCGCGGGCGGCGGCGTACGAGATCGCCAACTACATCCAGGCGGTCGAGCAGCTCACGGTCACCACGCTGCGCAACGTCGTCGGCTCGATGGACCTGGAGAAGACCCTCACCTCCCGCGACACCATCAACAGCCAGCTCCGCGGCGTGCTCGACGAGGCCACCGGCAAGTGGGGCATCCGCGTCAACCGCGTCGAGATCAAGGCCATCGACCCGCCCAAGACCATCAAGGACGCGATGGAGAAGCAGATGCGGGCCGAGCGCGACAAGCGGGCCGCCATCCTCACCGCAGAAGGCCAGCGGCAGTCGCAGATCCTCACCGCCGAGGGTGACAAGCAGAGCCGCATCCTGCGGGCCGAGGGCCAGCGCACCGCCGCGATCCTGGAGGCCGAAGGCCAGTCGCGGGCCATCGACCAGGTCTTCCAGGCCGTGCACCGCAACGACCCCGACCCCAAGCTGCTCGCCTACCAGTACCTCCAGGTGCTGCCGCAGCTCGCCCAGGGCAGCGGCAACACGTTCTGGGTGATCCCCAGCGAGGTCACCTCCGCGCTGCAGGGCGTGTCCAAGGCGTTCACCGAGGCGCTGCCCCGTACCGCGGCCAGGGAGGACCTGCCCGAGACCTCCGCCGCGGACGAGGAGGTCGCCAAGGCGGCGGAGGCGGCGGCCGAGGCGGTCGCCGACGCCCAGGAGGGCGACTCCACCGGCCCGCGCCAGCTCACCCAGGCCGTTCCGGAGCCGTCGCCGTTGGGCGACCTCGACAAGCAGCCCACCGAGGCCGAACGCCACTGAGGCCGAGCACCGCTGGGGCCTCACGACGCCGCCCGCCGAGGCCGGGCGAGCTGAACACGCGCGACGCCGCCCACCGGGCAGGGGCGGCGTCAGGCGGCTTCCTGCCGGCCTCGCGCGGCGGGCGGCCTTGAGCAGGGCTGGCCGGCCGCTCGCTCCCCCGCGCGTGACGGCGTCAGGCCTCGCGGGACGGGCCGCCTCAGGGGCCGGCCGCTCGGTCCCCTCCCGAGGTGAAGACGTCAGGCGGCTTCTTGCTGGCCCCGGTCGAAGTAGGCCGCGAGGTCGGCGTCCAGCGGCGGCACGTCGTACGGCCGGCCGCCGTCGCGCAGCGAGCGCGTGGCGAGGTAGCCGGCCGCGACGCTCATCCTGGCCGCCACCGGCGAGGTGTCGGTCACCCCGCCCTCCCTGGCGAACCGCACGAACTCCGACATGATCTGCACGTCCGCGCCACCGTGCGTGCCCTGCGCGTCGGGCACCTTGTACGCGATGTCGCAGTCCTCCCGATACTGCGTGGGCCCGGTGTTCCACACCTTGACCGTGGCCCCCGGCCCGTCGCCGAAGTTCTCCAGCCGGCCTTCGGAGCCGATGACCGTGTAGTTGCGCACGTAGTCGGGCGTGAAGTGGCACTGCTGGTAGGCGGCGATGACGCCGTTGTCGAGCCGCATGTTCATGACGGAGACGTCCTCGACGTCCACGACGGGGTTGAGGTCCTTGCGCGCGGTGGGCGGCCAGTCGTTCTCCATCAGCCAGTCGTCCGGCCGGGGCGTGCCGGGGGCGCGGCGCGGCAGGTCGCCGTGGAGCAGCAGGTCACCGAGCGCGTTGACCCTGGTGGTGTAGCCGCCGGCCAGCCAGTGGACGACGTCGATGTCGTGGGTGGCCTTCTGCAGCAGCAGCCCCGTCGTACGGGTGCGGTCGGCGTGCCAGTCCTTGTAGTAGAACTCGGTGCCGTAGCCGACGAAGTGACGTACCCAGACGGTCTTGGGCTCGCCGATGACGCCCTTGGCGATGATGTCGCGCATCAGCCGGACGACGCCCATGTGGCGCATGTTGTGCCCGACGTACAGGCGGGTGCCGCTCTCGCGCGCGGTGCGCAGGATGGCGTCGCAGCCGTCGATGGTGATGGCCATCGGCTTTTCCAGGTAGACGGTCTTGCCGGCGCGCAGCGCGTCGATGGCCAGCGCCTCGTGCGTGTCGTCGGGGGTGTTGACGATGACGGCGTCGATGTCGGGCCGGTCGAGCAGCTCGCGGTGGTCCCGGGTGAGGAAGCCGGCCGAAGGGAACTTCGCCGATTGCCGCTTGAGCACGGCGGGATCGAGGTCGCACAGGGCGGCCACCACGGCGCCCTTGCCCGGCCGGTCGGCGGCCAGGGCGATGCTGGTCCGCAGGCCGAGCCCGATGACTCCGATGCGCAGATCTTCCACTGATGTCCTTCCCGCGGTCGCTGCGAGCCGGCGATGCCCTGGGGCCGGGGCAGCCCATGCATTACGTAAGTTGGTTGCCTAAATCTGGCACGCTTTTCCGAAGCAGGTCAAGACACCGGGGAATCGCGCACGAGCGCGCAGCGGATCAGTCAAGCGGGCAGCGTAAAAAGGTCACGTTCGGCGTGGTCGAGGGCCCATCTGATCGCGCCCAGCACGACGCACTCGCGGCCCAGCGTCGAGGCCACCACCGGCGGCGGATAGAGGCAGACGTCCGCGAAACGCTCCGCGATCGGCCCGAGCAGCAGGTCACCGGCCTCGGCCAGGACGCCGCCGATCACCACCAGCTCCGGATCGAGCGGGCTGACCACGGTGAGCAGGCCGTCGCCGAGGTGGCGGGCGAACGCGCGGACGGCGGCGACGGCCTTCTCGTCCCCGGCCCGCGCCCGCTCGATCGCGAACTCGGCGGCCTCGCGCTGCGAGCGCATCTCCCCCGGCTCGGCGGCGAGCGCGTAGTCGACGACGTGCCGGTGCGCCAGCCAGTGATCGCCGGATCGGCGGCCGATCTCGCCCGACGCCGTGTGCGCGCCCCGGTGCGGCCGGCCGCCGATGAGCAGGCCCAGACCGAGCCTGCTGCCGGTGAACAGGTAGACCACGTCGTCGTGGCCGCGCGCCCGCCCGCGCCAGTGCTCGGCCAGCACCGCGAGGCGCATGTCGTTCTCGACCAGCACGGGGGCGGGCAGCCTGCGGGCCAGCTCGCCGCGCAGGTCGAGCCCCGTCCACCCGGCCAGCGCGACGCTCTTGACCACCCGCCCCGAGCCGTCGACCGTGCCCGTCGTGCCGGCGCACACCGCCGCAAGGCCCGACACCGGCAGCCCGGCCCGCGCCGCCACCGTCTCGACCAGCTCCGCGATGGCGTCGAGCCGGTCGGCCGCGGGCATCGAGGCGTGGTGGCGTACGCGATGCGCGGCCACCACCGTGCCGTCGAGGTCGCTCACCATCGCGCGCAGCCAGGACGAGCCGACGCCCACGCCTGCCACGTGACCGGCAGCGGCCCGGAACCTGAAGCGGCGCGCCGGGCGGCCCCGCCTGCGGTCGGCGGGCTCGTCGCCGCACTCCTCGGCCCAGCCGCCCGCGACCAGCTCGTCCACGATGACCTCGGCTGTGGGGCGGGACACCCGGGCCGCGCCCGCCAGCTCGGACACGGTGGACGGTCCGCTCTCGCGCAGGACGCGCAGGATCGCCGCCGAGTTGAGCCTGCGCAGGAGAGAGGCGTCGCCGCTTCGCCGGGTCATCGCGGCCTCCCCAGGAGGGAGGCGTCACCGCTTCGCCGGGTCATCCGGCCTCCCCTCCGTTTATGCCAAGTCGGTTGCCTAATTCTGCCACCCTCAGCGCGAAACGGGTCCGCCTGCGGGCCCCAGTCGTGGAAGCCGGCCCGGCTGCCACAAGGGCCGCGTGAAGCGGGCCGACTTTGCGCGAGGGGATATGGGGGGCAGATCCGCCTGGCGTGGGGCCGCGTGAAGCGGAGCTGTGGGGGCACTTAAGAACTCCTCGATGGACACGTCCCGAGCCGAAGCGGCACAGTGCGTTCCGACGAGTCACATCCGGCGGCTCGCCGGCCCTGCG
The DNA here is from genome assembly GCF_040678535.1 of Nonomuraea sp. NPDC052634. Taxonomy (NCBI): domain Bacteria; kingdom Bacillati; phylum Actinomycetota; class Actinomycetes; order Streptosporangiales; family Streptosporangiaceae; genus Nonomuraea; species Nonomuraea sp. NPDC052634. The sequence continues at coordinate 158,312 of NZ_JBFATY010000011.1, forward strand.
GGGCGGCGGGGTGACGGGCCGGGGGCTCGTCAGTAGGTTGTGACAGGGGGAGCGACGTCATGAAAGCGCTGGTCAAGAACCAGGCCGAGCCTGGCCTGTGGCTGGTGGACGTGCCCGAGCCGGAGGTCGGTCCCGGCGAGGTGAAGATCCGGGTGCTGCGTACCGGGATCTGCGGCACGGACCTGCATATCCGGAAATTTGACGATTGGGCGCGCCACACGCTGGAGCTCCCGCTCATCGTGGGCCACGAGTTCAGCGGCGAGGTCGTCGAGGTCGCGCCCGGCGTCGAGGACATCGCGGTCGGCGACCTGGTCAGCGGCGAGGGCCACATCGTCTGCGGCAAGTGCCGCAACTGCATGGCGGGACGCCGCCACCTGTGCCGCAACACTATCGGGCTCGGCGTCAACAGGGACGGCGCCTTCGCCGAGTACGTCACGCTGCCCGCCACCAACGTGTGGGTCCACCGCAACCCCGTGCACCCCGACGTCGCCGCCATCTTCGACCCCTTCGGCAACGCCGTGCACACCGCGCTGTCGTTCCCCCTGGTCGGCGAGGACGTGCTGATCACCGGCGCGGGCCCGATCGGCCTCATGGCGGCCGCCGTCGCCACCCACGTGGGCGCGCGCAACGTGATGATCACCGACGTCAGCGACGAGCGGCTCGACCTGGCCGGCAAGCTCGGCGTCACGCTCGCCGTGAACGTCGCCCGCTCCTCCATCGCCGAGGGCATGCGCCAGCTCCACCTGCGCGAGGGCTTCGACGTCGGGCTGGAGATGTCCGGCAACCCGGTGGCCCTGCGCGACATGATCGCCGGCATGACCCACGGCGGCAAGATCGCCATGCTGGGGCTGCCCGCCGAGGAGTTCGCCATCGACTGGTCGACGGTCGTCACCTCCATGCTCACCATCAAGGGCGTCTACGGCCGTGAGATGTACGAGACCTGGTACAACATGTCGGTCCTGCTGGAGAAGGGCCTCGACCTCACCCCGGTGATCACCGACCGGTTCTCGTACCGGGACTTCGACGCCGCCTTCGACACGGCGGCGAGCGGCCGTACGGGCAAGGTCATCCTCGACTGGAGCGAGTGAGCCGTGAGCACGGGCCACGAGCCGACGGAGACCGCAGCGTCATCGACCATGAACAGGAGCGCTTGATGTTCACCAACGTGCGCGAGCAGCTGCGTGCGACGCTCGACGAGATCACCGAGGCCGGGCTGCTCAAGCCCGAGCGCGTCATCTCCACCCCGCAGAGCTCCCAGGTGAGCGTGGCCGGGCGCGAGGTGCTCAACTTCTGCGCCAACAACTACCTGGGCCTGGCCGACGACCCCCGGGTGATCGAGGCGGCCAAGCAGGCGCTCGACCGTTGGGGGTTCGGCATGGCCTCCGTGCGGTTCATCTGCGGCACCCAGGAGGTGCACAAGGAGCTGGAGTCCCGCCTGTCCGACTTCCTCGGCATGGAGGACACCGTCCTGTACAGCTCCTGCTTCGACGCCAACGGCGGCGTGTTCGAGACCCTGCTCGACGCCCAGGACGCGGTGATCTCCGACGCGCTCAACCACGCCAGCATCATCGACGGCATCCGCCTGTCCAAGGCCAAGCGCCTGCGCTACGCCAACCGTGACATGGCCGAGCTGGAGTCGCGGCTGAAGGAGGCGTCGGACGCGCGGCGGCGGCTCATCGTGACCGACGGCGTGTTCTCCATGGACGGCTACGTCGCGCCGCTGCGCGAGATCTGCGACCTGGCCGACCGGTACGACGCCATGGTCATGGTCGACGACTCCCACGCGGTCGGCTTCGTCGGCCCCACCGGGCGCGGCACGCCGGAGCTGCACGGCGTGACCGACCGGATCGACATCATCACCGGCACCCTGGGCAAGGCGCTCGGCGGGGCCAGCGGCGGCTACGTCTCGGCCCGCAAGGAGATCTGCGAGCTGCTGCGGCAGCGCTCCCGCCCGTACCTGTTCTCCAACTCGCTCGCGCCCGTCATCGCATCGGCGTCGCTGCGCATCCTCGACCTGCTGGAGACCACCAGCGAGGCCCGTGAACGGCTGCGCGCCAACACCGTGCGCTTCCGCGAGGGGATGACGAAGGCCGGGTTCGACATCCTGCCGGGCGACCACCCGATCGTGCCCGTCATGATCGGCGACGCCGCCGAGGCCGCCGCGATGGCCGAGCGCCTGCTCGACCTGGGCATCTACGTGATCGGCTTCTCCTACCCCGTCGTCCCGCACGGGCAGGCGCGCATCCGCGTGCAGCTCTCGGCCGCCCACTCGCCCGAGGACGTGGACCGCGCGATCGAGGCGTTCACCCAGGCCCGCGCCGCCTGACCACCGCGCCTCGGGGCTCCGCGCCTGGGGACTCCGCGCCTCGGCTCCGGGCCCGCCCGGCCCTCAGCCCGCCAGAACCCAGAACAGGGTGGGGCCGGGGCCGCGGGAGCGGCTGAGCAGCGTATTCTCGCTGCGTGATTGACACGCGGCGGCTGCGTACGCTGCGGGCGGTGGCCGACCACGGCACGGTCACCGCCGCGGCGGCCGCGCTGCACCTGACGCCCTCCGCCGTGTCCCAGCAACTGGCCGCGCTGGAGCACGAGGTGGGCCACCGCCTGCTCAATCGCGACGGGCGCGGCGTGCACCTCACCGCTGTCGGCAAGATCATGCTGGCCCATGCCAACGAGGTGCTCGCCCAGCTCGAACGCGCCGAGGCGGAGGTGGCGGCGTACACGACGGGCGAGGCCGGCGAGGTCACCGTGACCTGCTTCGCCACCGCGATCAGCGCCGTGCTCTCCCCCGCGATCACCGCGCTGCGCACCACCGCGCCCGGCGTGCGCGTCCGCGTCCTCGACGCCGAGGGCGACCAGGGCCTGGCCATGCTGCTCGACGAGCGCGCCGACCTGGCCATCGCGGTGGAGTACCGCGGCGCGCCCGACGCCGCCGACCGCCGCCTGTCGCGCCATCCCCTGTACGCCGAGCCGTTCGACCTGGTGCTCCCCCGCGATCATCCGCTGGCCGGTTCCGCGACGCTGGTGTCGCTGGCCCGCGAGACCTGGATCGGCCCCTACCCGGGCAACCCGGTGCACGACGTGATCACGTTCGCCTGCCAGCAGGCCGGTTTCACGCCCGACCTCGTCCACTGCTCCGACGACTTCCGCGCCGTGGTCGCCCTGGTCGGCGCCGGTGCCGGGGTGGCGCTCGTCCCCCGGCTCGCGCTGCGCGACATGGCGCTGCGCGGGGTCGTGGTGCGCCACACGCCGGGTCCCGAACGCCGCGTCTTCGCCGCCGTACGCCGGGGCTCCGACGCCCATCCCCTGCTGCGCCCGCTCCTCGCCGCGCTCCGCGAGGTGGCCGGATCGCTCGGAACGGGCTGAAACACTCCTGTCATATCCGGACATCTCCTCGGGTGTGTTCGCCGATCGGAAGGACCACTCCATGGGCCCACCTGAGCCCGAGCAACGCTTCGAGGAGCTTTATGTGGCGACTATCCCGCCATCGCCACATATGTCAGGCGGCGCGCGTCCCGGACGACATCGCCGACGTGATCGCCGAGACCTTCACCACGGCCTGGCGGCGGCTCGACGACATCCCCCGGCGCGAGGAGGAGGCCAGACTCTGGCTGTACGGCGTCGCCAGGCGGGTGCTCGCCAACCACTTCCGCGCCGAGGAGCGCAGGACCGCCCTGGCCGCCAGGCTCCGCGAGGAGGCCGCCTCCTGGGCCGTGCCCGACAGGACGCACGACCCGGCATACCAGGCGTTTCAGCGACTCAGCGACGACGACAGGGAACTGCTCTCGCTGGTCGCCTGGGAAGGACTCAGCGGACCCGAGATCGCCAAGGTGCTCGGCTGCTCGCGCGGCGCCGCCCGCATCCGGCTGCACCGCGCACGCAAGCGGCTGGCCAAAGAGCTGGCCGCCCTCGACCCCACATCGCCGCCTACGGCAGCCGTGCCGTCTCCCTAGCGAAGGGACACTGACCATGACCAAGCAGGACATCGACGACGTCGTCTCCCGGTTCGCCGCCCCCGCCGTCACCTCCGTCAGCGAGGGCGCCCGCGACCTGATGCACCAGATCATCGCCGCCTCGCCCGCCCCCGCCCCCGCGAAGTCCCGCAAGCGCCTGGGCCTGCGCGTGGCGCTCCCCGCCGGCGCGCTGCTCGCCGCCGGCGCCGTGGCCGCCACCGCCTGGGTCTTCCCCGCCCAGCCCGCCTCCGCGCTCAGCATCAAGCAGGAGGGCGGCTACTACGTCATCGAGATCAAGGACCTGTACGCCAACCCTAAGGTGTACGAGCAGGAGCTGCGCAGGGTCGGCCTCGACATCACGCTCCGCGTCCGGCCCGCGACCGCCGCCTACGAACGCCTGATCCGCCCCGTACGGCCCGACTACACGTACATCAAGGAGATCAAGAGCATCCTCCCGCCGGGCCCTTGCCACAACCAGAGCGGCTGCGCCGTCGGCGTCAAGATCCCCAAGGACTTCTCCGGCACCGCCACGATCGACGTGTTCCGCCAGGCACAGCCCGGCGAGAAGTATGAGAGCATCACCGAGTTCAACGCCAAGGGCGAGCCGATGCACTGTGTGCGCTACCTCAACAAGAGGGTCAGCGACGTGCTGGCCATGCTGAAGGAGCGCGGGGTGCGGGTCAACGAATACTTCGACTCCACCCTCGTCGGCAGGGACGACGGCACCGCCAGGCTCGAATCGGTGCCCGGCGACTGGCACGTCGACGGCGGCGCGCTCACCGAACCCGGCGTGGCTTTCCTGTCGGTCTCGAAGGACCCGATGCCCCAGGAGAAGATCACCTTCCTGAATGAGAAGTCGCTGCGGGCGTACGGCTGCCCGATCGTGTGATCTTCGCCAGGTAGCCTGCGGCGCATGACGCGCGACGGGCCGGGCGGTCTCCCCTACCGGAGGCTGCTCGGCCTGCCCGGCGTCGCGGCGCAGGCCGTGCTCGGGTTCCTCGCCCAGCTCACCCAGCAGGTGGCGCCCGTCGGCATCGTGCTCGTGACGCAGCACGCCACCGGGTCGCTGGCCTTCGCGGGGGCGACGGCGGCGGCGTTCTCGGTGGGCGCGGGCATGGGACGTCCGGTGCAGGGGCGGCTGATGGACCGGCACGACGCCGGGCCGGTGCTGGCCGGCACGGCGCTCCTGCACGTGGCGGCGCTGCTGGCGCTGCTCGCCTGCGCCCGCGACGGCCTGCCGTGGTGGCCGCTGCCGGTGCTCGCCTGGACGGCGGGCATGGGGCTGCCGCCGATCTCGGTCAGCATGCGCATCGCGTGGGGCGCCAGGATGGCCGCCGAGGGGCGCACCGCCGCCTACAGCCTCGTCTACCTGGTGCAGGAGCTGGCCATGATGATGGGGCCGCTGGCGTTCGGGCTGCTGATCGCGGTCACCTCGTCGTCGATGGCGCTGGGCGTGGTCGCGGCGGCGGCCGGGGCCGGGACACTGGCCTTCGCCCGCGCGCTGCGCACGGGGAGGACCACGGCCATACGGCAGCGGGGGCGGGTGTTCGCCGACCGGCGGATGCTCATGCTGCTGGCCGTCACCACGCTGCTCGGCGCCGTCGTCGGGGCGCTGCAGGTGGGCGTGCCCGCGCTGGCCGCCGCCCGCGACATACCCGCCGCCACCGGAGTGCTCGTGGCCGCCCTATCGCTGGGCGGCATCGCGGGCGCCGCCGCCTACGGAGCCCGCGTCTGGCGGCTGCCCGTCCCCGTACGGCTGGCCGGGCTGCTGCTGGCGCTGGGGCTCGTACTCGCGCCGCTGATCCTGGTGGGGGCGCTGGCCGTGTTCTGGATCATGCTCTTCGCGGGCGGGCTCATGCTCAACCCGTCTCTCACGACGTCGTCGCTGCTGGTGGACGAGTACGCGCCCGCCGCGCAGGCGGAGGCGTTCGGCTGGGTGTCCACGACGCTCGGCATCGGCGGCGCGCTGGGATCCGCCGCCGCCGGTACGGTGGGCGAGCATGTCGGCCCCTCGGCACCCTTCCTCGCCGCCGCCGCATTCGCCTTGGGCGGCGCCGCCCTCGCCGCCACCCTCATCCGCCGCCGCCCCCTCTGAGTGCCTCAGCCGCGCGCCACTTCGAGCGCCTCGGTGAAGCGGGCGTAGGTGGCGAGTTCCGCCTGGGCGGGCTCGATCACCAGCTCGTGGCCGACCTGGCCGATGGCCGTACGCAGCGCCTTCGCCGTACGGCGGGCCCTGCGCCGCCCGCCTGCCCAGGCCGCAAGGCGTGACAGCAGCGCGATGACCACGCCCGCTACCGCGCCGCCCACCAGCAGCACCGTCGGCCACGGCACCGGCCCGGCGGTCGGGAGCGGCGGCTGCGGCAGACGCAGATAGTCCATCGCGAACAGCACGCCCAGCCAGATCGCGCCCGCCAGCAGGGCGGCGAAGACCAGCCACTGGAGGAGGTTCACCGCCCGCCACCACCGTGGCCGCCTGGTCGCACCCGCCGAGGTCGTGGCCACGACCCGGTCGACGGCGTCCGTCAGCTCGGTGGCGCGCGACCTGGCCGCCTGCCGTACGGCGGCCGCCCAGGGGCCCGGCAGCCCGCCGGCCGCCACCTCGGCGACGTCCCTGATCGCGGTCTCGACCTGGGCGCGCTGCGCGACCGACGCGGCGGGCACCGACGTACGCCCGACGACCTCCCTGCCGTCCCCATCCCGCCTGCCCCGTGGCGGCTCGATGCGCAGCCTCCGCAGCGGATCCGGCCTGAACCTCCGCAGCCACCTCGTCACCGGCCACCCGGTGGCCACCACCGCGCGGTGCCGGTGCCCCTTCGCCACGGCCTCCACGATCACCGGCACACCGGCCGCCGCGCACAACGCCCCGGTCAGCCCCCGCCCGGCCCCGTCCAGCCGCTTGGCCACCTCGTCCTTACCAGGACCGCCACCAGCGGCGATCGCGGGCGGCTGACCGGGGGCATGCCGGCCACCGGGTGTCGCGGACGGCTCGCCGGGAGCAAGGTGGACGCTGCCGATCGGAGGCGGCTCGCCGGGAGCAAGGTGGACGCTGCCGATCGGAGGCGGCTCGCCGGCGGCGAGGTGGTCGGCGGCGGTCGTGAGGTCGGCCGACAGGCGGGCCGACCACGAGCGGCGGTCCGCGACGCGCTGGGCGAGCAGCGTACGCAGGGCGTCGAGGCCCTGCCCGGTCGTGGCCGAGACGGCGAGAACAGGGACGCCGGTCAGCCCGTCGCCCTCCAGAAGGCGGCGCAGATCGTCGAGACAGCGCTCGACGGCGGCCGGAGGCAACCTGTCCACCTGGTTGAGCACCATCACCGTCACATCGCGGTGCCCGGCCAGCGGACGCAGGTAGCGTTCGTGCAGCGCGGCGTCGGCGTACTTCTGCGGGTCCACCACCCACACCAGCAGGTCCACCTGGCTCACCAGGCGGTCCACCTCCAGGCGGTGCGACAGGCGGATGGAGTCGTGGTCGGGCAGGTCGAGCAGGACGAGACCGGCCAGGTCGCCCGCCCCGGTCGCCTCGCTCGCCGAGTGGCGGTACGGCACCTCCAGCCAGTCGAGGAGCGGGCCCGCGCCGTCGCCGTCCCACAGGGCGGCCTGGGCGGCCGAGGTCGTGGGCCTGGTGACGCCGACGTCCGCGAGCTTCTTCCCGGCCAGCGCGTTGTACAGCGAGGACTTGCCGCTGCCCGTGGCGCCGGCCAGGGCGACCACGGTGTGGTCGAGTGACAGCTCGCGCCGTGCCCCCGCGCGTCCGGCCACCTCGCGGGCCGCCGCCACGGCCTCGTCGGGGAGCCGTCCCGCGCCCAGGTCGGCGGCCTCGATCAGGGCGGCGAGCCGGGAGTCGAGCGACGGCCCCTCCTTGCGGCGCAGCAGCTTCACGCGCCCTCCCCCCGCTCAGGACGCCCGCCCGGCCCGCGCTCCCCGGCCCCGGGTTCCGGCCCCCCTGCCCCAGGCTCCGGTCTTTCGGGACCGCCGCCCAGCCCTTCACCACCCGGCCCTTCACCGCCCAGCCCTTCACCACCCGGCCCTTCACCGCCCGGCCGTCGGCCTCCGCCGCCCCCAGTCGGCTCCTCGCCACCGCCCCGCAGACCCTCGCCGCCCTGAGCCGGGCCCTCGCCACCTTGGCGCGGGTCCGCGTCCGGCGACGCGCCTTCTCCAGAGCCAGGGCCGGGCGGGAGAGGGCGGTCTTCGACCGCGCCAGGGACCGGAAGCTCGGCCGTCGGGGCGGTGCCGGGGAGTTCGGTGCGGTGTTCCTGGATGCGGCGGGCGGCCAAGCGGAGGGCGTCGGCGGTGTCCCCGGGCGGTTCGACGGTCGCCAGGAGGTCGAGGAACCGGTCCGCCTCCTCGGCGAGCAGCTCCCGCACGCGCTCCCGCAGGTCCTCGCGGGCCAGGGCGGTGAGCGTACGTACGGCCTGATCACCGAAGACGGCCTCAAGGAGCTTCTGCGACAGCACGCTGGTGCCGCCCGCGATGCCGACCTCGATTCCGGTGAGCCCTCCGGTGGAGGCGAAGACGGCCAGCATGAGCAGCAGCCCGGCGCCGTTCACGCCGAAGGAGGCCGCCCGGGCGGCGGTGCGCCGTTCGGCGCCCTCCTCGCGGACGAGGTCCAGCACGTACGCCTGCCACCCCCGCACCGCCGCCTCGGCCCGCCGTCCGAGATCAGGGGATGCCCGGCCGAGACGAGCGGACTCGACGGCGCCGAGGCGGTCGAGCAGCCCAGGACCGCCTGGCGCGGCCGACCAGCCTTCGAGCGCCCGCTCGGCGGCCCCGTCGGCGGCGCCTCTGATGAGCGATTCGACCCCGCTCTCCAGTGCGTCGCGGAGCTGCACCTCGGGCATCCGCCCGGTGAAGAACCCGACGACGCGGTCACGCAGCCACCCGACGCGGCTCTCCAGGGAACGCATGAGATCGCCGGTGCCGATGAAGTCCTGCCAGCGGGCCAGCACCTCGCCGCGCAGCAGCGAGCCGTCGCGCATGCCCTCGTCGAAGTCGGCCATGCCGCCCGCGTACGCGGCCTCCACGATGTCGCGCAGCCCGTCGAAGGCGTCCTGCTGGCGTTCGACGGCGGCGGCGAGCGCCGGCACGCGGGTGGCCAGGCTGTCGAGCGCCCCGGTGAGCGTCTGCCGCACGACCATGGACCGCTGGGCGGCGTCGGCGGCCAGCCCGGCCAGCCAGTCGGCGATGGGCCGTACGGACTCGGCGGGCAGCCGGGCCTTCTCATCGGGCAGCGCCGCCTCGGGCACGGTGAACAGCCGGGTGCCCTCAAGACCGTTCTCGCGCAGCAGCCGGCCCAGGTCGCGGGAGACGGGCTCGACGGCTTCGGGCGGCACCCGGTCGAGTACGACGGCGAGCGCGGTGCTGCGTTCGCGGGCCGAGCGCAGGAAGCCCCACGGCACCTCGTCGGCGTAGCGGGCGGCGGTGGTGACGAACAGCCACAGGTCGGCGGCGGCCAGGAGCTGGGCCGCCAGCTCGCGGTTGGCGGTGACCACGGAGTCGATGTCGGGCGCGTCGAGCAGCGCGAGCCCGGCTCCGAGCGCGGACGAGGTGACAAGGCTCAGGTCGCCGGGCCCTTCGCCGGTGGCGCGCGACAGGCCGGGCAGCACGTTCTTGCCCATGAACCAGGCCCGGTCGGCGGGGTTGACGACGAGCGTGGGCACGAGCGTGGTGGGCCGCAGCACGCCAGGCTCGGCGACGTTGGCGCCGACGAGCGAGTTGACCAGCGTGGACTTGCCGGCGCCGGTGGAGCCGCCGACGACGGCGAGCAGCGGCGCGTCGAGCGCGCGCAGCCGGGGCAGCAGGTAGTCGTCGAGCTGCCCGGTCAGCGCGCGCAGCGCACGCCGGTCGGCCGCGGCGTCGCCGACGGCCAGCGGGAACAGCTCCCGGTCCAGCGGCCGACGCAACGACTCGAGCGCGCCGAGCAGGTCCATACCTGCACGCTAACCCGCAGGTGGCTCCCTCAACACGTAACCCACGCTGCGCAGCGTGTGAATGAGCCGCGGCTCGACGTCGTCCACCTTGCGCCGCAGGTACGACACGTACGACTCGACCACGCCCGCGTCGCCGCCGAAGTCGTAGTTCCACACGTGGTCGAGGATCTGCGCCTTCGACAGCACCCGACCCGCGTTGATCATGAAGTAGTGCAGCAGCTTGAACTCGGTCGGCGACAGGCGTACCTGCCGCCCTGCCCGCCACACCTCGCGCGTCTCCTCGTCCAGCTCCAGGTCGGCCACCTTGAGCTTGCTGACCGGCGCGGCGTCGCCCCGGGTGCGGCGCAGCACCGCGCGGATCCTGGCCTGCACCTCTTCCAGGCTGAACGGCTTGGTCACGTAGTCGTCGCCGACGCGCAGCCCGGCGATCTTGTCCTCGGTGGCGTCGCGGGCGGTGAGGAACAGCACGGGCGCGTCGATGCGCTTGGCCACCTCGAACCCGTCGAGGTCGGGCAGCATGACGTCGAGCACCACAAGGTCGGGCGAGGCGCGTACGGCGACCTCGACGGCCTCCTCGCCGTCGGCGGCGGTCAGCACCTCGAACCCGGAGAAGCGCAGGCTGGCGGCGAGCAGGTCCCTGATGCTGGGCTCGTCGTCCACGACCATGATCAACGCCTCGGCATTCGTCACCTACTTAGAGTGACGCAGCATTCTGAGGGTTAGCTGAACGCTCACTCCAAGGCGAGTGGGAGTTCGACGCGGAAGGTGGAGCCGGCCTCGGGCGAGCTCTGCACGGTGACGGTGCCGTCGTGGGCCTCGACGAGGGCCTGCACGATGGCCAGGCCCAGGCCGCTGCCGCGGTCCTCGGCGGAGCGGCGGCGCGAGCGGGCGGAGTCGGCCCGGTAGAAGCGCTCGAAGACGTGCTCGACCTGCTCGGGCGTGAGTCCTGGGCCACTGTCGACGACCTCGACGAACACCTTGTCGGCGGTGCCGCCGGCCCGCACCACGATCGGGGAGCCCGGCTCGGTGTGCACGATGGCGTTGGTGACGAGGTTGCTGATGACCTGGCGCAGCCGCACCTCGTCGCCGGAGACGATGAGCGCCGCACCGCCGACCACGTCCAGCTTGATCTCCCGGTCGGGGGCGAGGATCCGGGCATCCTGTACGGCGTCCGCCGCCAGCGCCAGCATGTCCACCGGCTGCATGCGCAGCGGACGCTGCTGGTCCACCCTGGCGAGCAGCAGCAGGTCGTCCACCAGCAGGCTCATCCTGGCCGCCGCCTTCTCCACGCGCTGCATCAGCTCGGCGGAGTCGGCCTGCGGGTTCTGCCTGGCGTACTCGGCGAAACCGCGGATCGAGGTGAGCGGGGTGCGCAGCTCGTGGGAGGCGTCGCCGACGAACTGCCGCATGCGGTCCTCCGAGCGGCGGGCCGCGGCCTCGGAGGCCGACCTGGCGGCGAACGCGGCCTCGATCTGGGCCAGCATGCCGTTGAGCGACCTGGCCAGGCCGCCCACCTCGGTGCGGGGGTCGCCGTCGGGCACCCTGCGGCCCAGCTCGCCGCCCGCGATGGCCTCGGCCGTACGCTCGATCTCGGCCAGCGGACGCATGCTGCGCCGCACGATCGTGACGCCGGCGACCGCCAGGATGAGCAGGATCCCGCCACCGCCGCACAGCTCGATGAGCACGAGCCTGCGGGTGATGGCGTCCACCTCTTCCAGGTCGACCGCGACGACGAGCGTGCGCCACGGCCCCTCGGTCTCCAGCACCCGCCACTCGCCGTCGCCGCTCACGGCGGGCGCGGTGTAGGGCTCGTGGCCCGGCCTGGCCGCGAGCACGGGCTTCGGCTTGGCGTCCACGTCGCGGTCGTTCAGCATGGGGACGAACTCGCCGCCCCGCTCCTTGACCAGCGCGATCGCGTCGGACTCGATGAGGATCGGCCGCTCGGGCGTCTCCCTGTCCTTGCGCCAGTCGCTCCTGACCTTCTTCTCCATGCGCGCGCTGAGCAGGTGGAGCTGGCTGTCCACCCGGTCGATCAGGTAGCCGTGCAGGACGGAGACGCTCACCAGGCCGATGAAGAACATGCCGAGGCCGAGCAGCGCCAGCATCGACGCGATGAGCTTGATCCGCAGCGGCAGACCGCGCATCAGCTGCCCGGCGGCAGGCGCATGACGTATCCGACGCCGCGCAGGGTGTGGATGAGCCTGGGGCTCCGGTTGTCGATCTTGCGGCGCAGCACGGACACGTACGACTCGACGATCCCCACCTCGCCGCGGAAGTCGTAGTCCCACACGTGGTCGAGGATCTGCGGCTTGGACAGGACGCGACCCGCGTTCGTCATGAAGTAGCGCAGGAGCTTGAACTCGGTGGGCGACAGCGCGACGGCGGTGCCGCCGCGCCACACCTCGTGGCTCTCCTCGTCCAGCTCGATGTCGGCGAACGTCAGCCTGGGCGGGGCCGCCTGCGCGTCACCGCTCGTACGGCGCAGCACGGCGTGGATCCTGGCGACCACCTCCTCCAGGCTGAACGGCTTGGTCACGTAGTCGTCGCCGCCGATCGTGAGACCGCGGATCTTGTCCTCGGTCTCGTCGCGCGCGGTCAGGAACACCACCGGCGTGTGCATCCCGCCGCCGCGCATCCGCTTGACGATCTCGAAACCGTCCAGGTCGGGCAGCATGACGTCGAGCACCACGAGGTCGGGGCGGTGGCGTTGGACGGCGGCGACGGCGTCGAGTCCGCTCTTAGCCGTGGTCACGTCGAAACCCGCGAACCTCAGGCTCGCGGCGAGGAGTTCGAGGATGTTCGGGTCGTCCTCGACTATCAGCAGGCGTGATTCCATCACATCCAAGGATGCCCTCATCGGACGAGTGCTGGGACAATTCCGGCAATGTGCCGGGCGATCGCCAGGCTCGACGTGGCCGCGGGTGAGGGCGCGTTGCGGACCAGGACGACCTTGCCGTGCACGTCCACGACGAAGTCGTCCACCAGGCGGCCGTTTCTGGCGACGGCCTGGGCGCGGACGCCGCCCGGAGCTCTCTCCAGGTCATCGGCGGTCAGCTCGGGTACGTAGCGGCGGGCGGCTTCGAAGAACGCGCCCTTGACGAGCGAGCCGTAGATCTCCTTGATGCCGGTACGCCAGTGGGCCCTGGCCATGCGCAGCGTCCCCGGCCACCCCAAGATTTGCCGAAAATTGCCGAGATTTCGCCACTTGTAGCCTTCGTAGGCGAGCGCCAGCACCGCGTTCGGCCCCACCAGCACGCCCCCGTCGATCCGCCGCGTCAGATGCACGCCCAGGAACGGATACCGCGGGTCGGGCACCGGGTAGATCAGGCCGCGCACGAGGCCGGCTGCGGCGCCCTTGAGCGCGTAGTACTCGCCCCTGAACGGCACGATCCGCACCTCGCCCGGCGCGCCCGCCATCTCGGCCACCGCGTCGGTGCCCAGGCCGGCGCAGACCACCAGGCGGTCGAAGGCCAGCCGCTGCCGCCCGGCCACCACCTCCACCTTGCCTGCGCGTTCCCTGATGGCCCTGACGGGGGCGGACAGGCGTACCGAGCCGCCCAGCTCGGCCACGTCCTGGGCGAGCCGGCGCGCGACGGCGGGGAAGTCGCAGATCGCGGTGCGCGGCGAGTGGATCGCGCCGACGCCGACCGCGTGCGGCTCGATCTCGCGCAGCCCGAGCCCGTCCAGCTCGGCGACGTCCGGCACGCCGTTGGCGCGCGCCCGCTGGGCCAGCGCCGCGAGCAGCGGCCGCTCGGCACGGGTGCTCGCCACCACGAGCTTGCCGACCTCCTCGTACGGCAGCCCGTGCCCGGAGCAGTACTCCTTGAGCAGCGCCACGCCCTCCCTGCAGAGCCGCGCCTTGAGCGAGCCCGGCGGGTAGTAGATGCCCGCGTGCACGACGCCGCTGTTGTGGCCGGTCTGGTGGGCCCCGACGCGGTCCTCCTTCTCCAGCACGGTCACCTCGGCGCCTCTGGTGCCGGCCAGCTCGCGCGCCACCGCCAGCCCGACGATGCCCGCGCCCACGACTCCGATCTTCTCCGTCACACGCCGATTGTCCGACTTACCGCCCGTCGCCGCCATATCCGGCTGGTCCGGGACCGCGCCGGGGCGCCCTCCCACCCTTAATCGAACTTCAGTACGATTGGCGGTATGTACGTCCCGCCAGAGTGGCCCGCCGAGGTCCGCCCGCCCAGCGTGCCCGACTGGGAGACCTCAGCCGTGGCCTGGCTGCTCGATGCGGTGCCGCCGGACTATCGGGCGTACGAGGTGCTCAGACGGCACCCCGTGGCGCTGGCCGCGATGGCCCGCCACCACGTGAAGTCCGCCGTCGAGGCCGCCCGCGCCGGCTACCGCGCCGCCGCCGTCGACCTGAAGGGCCACCTGCCGCCGCACGCCATCGAGGCCGTGCTCGACACCTACCGCGAGGAGGGGCCGCGGCTGGTGCGGCTGTCGCGCTCGATCGAGGTGGTCGAGCGCGCGCTGAGAGGCGACATGTTCACCGCCACCATGCGCCCCGAAGGCCGCGCTCACCGTCCCCGACCGGCACCGACCGGCCGCGACCGGACCGGACCCAACCGGCCCGACCAGCCCTGACCGGACCCAACCGGCCCGACCAGCCCTGACCGGTCCTGAGCGGCCCGACTGGCCAGCCTGTCCAACCCCGACCCGGCCTGACCAGCCTGCCCTGCCTCTGATCGGCCCTGACGGGCGCTGACGAGCGCCGACGCGGGCGCGCTCGCGAGCACCGGCAAAGCCGCGAGTGCCAGCAAAAGCCGCGTGCACTGGCAAAAGCTCGCGGGCACCGGTGAAAGCCCACAGACCCGGCGGCGGTTCAGCGGGTGCGGCGGGCCAGGAACGTGATCACGCTGATCGCGATGGCCGCGGCGGCCAGCCAGATGAGCACGTCCCTGCCGGTCAGCCCGCCCGACGAGTCCGCGGGCGCCGCCTGTGGGCTCTCACCGTCACCGCCCCCGTCCTTCGATGACGTCTCCGACGGGGTCGGCGTCGGTGTGGGCGAGGGCTCGGCGGAGCTCGGGAGCGGCACCCGATAGACCGGACTGCGCGGCCCCTCGCTGCCGGTGAGCAGCGCCTTGCCGTCGGCCGTGTACGCGATCGACTCGGCCTGCTTCAGATCCGGCATCGTCACCCTGGCCAGCACCTCGCCATTGGGCTTGTAGAGGGTGGCGGAGAAGTAGGTGCGCACGACGTACGACGACCCGTCGGGCGCGTACGCGGCGTCCGTGGCCATGATGGGCGCGGAGGCGACCCGGCGCAGCACGTTGACCCGGTCGCTGCGCAGCTTCTTCGGCGCGGCGTAGACCGACCCGGCGAACTCCTTGGACACGACGTACAGCCGCCCGGTCTTCGGGTGCACCATGATGCCCTCGGCGTTGCGCGCCCCGTCGGCGTAGCGGAGGCGGTAACGGACGGCGGGCAGCGTGGCGTCGGCGAGAGTGCGCGGCTCGGCCACCTTGTAGACGGAGACGTCGGGCCACGCGCCGTCGAGGTTGTCGCCGATGTCGGCGAACCAGAGCACGCCGCGACCGGTCGCCGGGTCCTTGCTCGCGGCCATGGCCTCCCAGTCGCGGGCCTCGGCGCCACGGAGATGGAAAGTGGCGAGCGTGCGCCCCTTGCCGTCCACCGCGTAGAAGACGGGGGCGGCTGAGCTGTCGTTGTGGGTGTAGTAGACGCCGTCGTGGGTCGGCGACACGGCCAGGCCGCTGGACTCCGTGATGCGTTCGTCCCGGAAGGTGAACAGCTTCTCCATGCCGTCATCGCCAGGCGCCGCGAGCGCGGGCGCGGCGGGCAGCAGGCACACGGCCGCGACGACGGCGAGCATCCTGATCACGAAGTCCCCCACGCTCGCCATCATGCACCACAAGCCGGGCATCCCGGCCCAACGCCGCGCTCAGACGGTCACGGCCGCGCCGACCCTGGCGCTGTGCCGGTGGAAGCCCAGCCCCTGCAGCACCACCAGCAGCGCGTTGGCCGCCGTCATGGCCGTCCACAGCCCGGTGATGCCCCAGGTCCGCGCCACGGGCACGACGGAGAGGAGCAGCAGCCCGTACGCCACCGCGAAGGAGCCCAGGCTGGACGACGACCGCTTGAGCGCCGTGAGACCGAAGCCGCGCACCGCCTGGGCGGCGTCGAGCGCCGCCGAGAGCAGCATGAGCGGCAGCAGCCCGAGCACCCGGTCGCGCACGGCCGGATCGTCGGTGAACAGCGCCGTCAGCGGCCCGCCCGCCATAAGCAGCAGCGCCGCCATCACGAGCGTCCCCGACACGGCGAGCAGCGCGGCGACCCGCCCGGCCCGCCGCGCGCCGGCGGTGTCGGTGGCGCGGGCGATCTCCGGCACCGCGGCCTGCGCGATGGCCAGCGACATCATCATGATCAGGCTGGTCAGCGTGGTCAGCACGGCGTGGGCGGCGGTGTCGCGGGGGCTCGTGGTGCCGGCCGCGAACGTCACCGCGCCCAGCACCGCGAACTTGATGAGCACGGTGGCGGCCAGCGGGATGCTGACCCGCGCCAGCTTGGCGATCTCGCGCGGCCGCGGCCGGCTCTGTCCGATCGGGCGGCCCACGGCCAGCCGTACGTTGAGCGCCCCCACCAGCGCCGACACCACGCCGCCCGTCAGCCAGGCGATGCCCGCCCCGGTCAGCCCCATCGACGGCACGAGCAGCGCGGTGAGCCCGCCCTGCACCAGGCCGAAGCCGAGGGTGGGCCAGAGCATGTTACGGCTGCGGCCGAGCGCGACCAGGATGGTGCCCGCGCCGCCGGTGGAGGCGAAGAGCAGCACGTACCCCGCAAGGAACCAGGGCAGCAGCCCCATCTCGGCCACCACCTGGCCGGGCACCCCGGTGGCCGTGGCGAGCAGCGGCACGCATAAGACGGCGAGCGCGCCCATCGTGCCGACCGACAGGCTGAGCCAGCGCGCGTCGCGGATCACCGGAACGGCGGACGCGGGGTCGTCGCGGAAGGGCGCGACGAACGGCCCGAGCCCGCGCAGCGCCCCCGTCACGGCCGAGGAGGCCGGGTTGAGCACGGCCGTGACCACCGCGTACGCGGCCAGCGTCACCGTGTCGTGCTGCCCGAGCACCGAGGTGACCAGCAGCGAGCCGATCATTCCGGCGATCATCGCCAGACAGATCGGCACGGCCGAACGCAGGAGGGTGATCGCTAAGGAAGGGGGACGGCCGCCGGATGCCGTCGCGCCGGAAATCACCCGAGAAATGGTATGGCCTGGAGTGCACTCCAGGTCTTTAGGGTTGTGAGCCATGGATTACGTCAACCTCGGACGCAGCGGACTCCTGGTGAGCCCGCTCTGCCTCGGCACCATGAACTTCGGCCCGCGGACGACGGAGGAGGACTCCTTCGCCATCATGGACCGGGCCCACGAGCTGGGGATCAACTTCTTCGACACGGCCAACGTCTACGGCGGTGTCAAGGGCGAGGGCATCACCGAGACCATCCTGGGCAAGTGGTTCGCCAAGGGCGGGGGCCGCAGGGAGCGTACGGTCATCGCGACCAAGGTCTACGGCGACATGGGCGACTGGCCCAACGAGCGCCGGCTGTCGGCGCTCAACATCCGCCGGGCGTGCGACGCCTCGCTGAAGCGGATGCAGACCGACTACATCGACATCTACCAGGCACACCACGTCGACAGGCTGACCCCGTTCGAGGAGTTCTGGGAGGCCATGGAGGTCCTGCGGCAGCAGGGCAAGATCATTTACGTGGGTTCGTCGAACTTCGCCGGCTGGCACCTCGCCAAGGCGCAGGAGACGGCGGCCCGCCGCAACTTCATGGGCCTGATCAGCGAGCAGACCCACTACAACCTGCTGACCCGCGCGCCGGAGCTGGAGGTGCTGCCCGCGGCCGAGGACTACGGCCTCGGCGTGATCCCGTGGAGCCCGCTGGCCGGCGGCCTGCTCGGCGGCGTGCTGCGCAAGATCGACAAGGGCCGCTCGGCCGCCGACAACATGGTCAAGCAGCTCGAGAAGCACCGCGACAAGATCGAGCAGTACGAGAAGTTCTGCGACGAGCTGGGCGAGCACCCGGCCAACGTGGCGCTGGCCTGGCTGCTCAAGCAGCGCGCGGTCGCCGCGCCGATCATCGGCCCGCGCACGATGGAGCAGCTTGAGGGCAGCCTGCGCGCCCTGGAGATCGAGCTGGACGAGGCCGCGCTGGCCCGCCTGGACGAGATCTTCCCGGGCCACCGCACCGCCCCGGAGGACTACGCCTGGTAAGCCGGCCGCGTCTTGAGGTGTGACCGTTCGCCGGCCGCCCGCCCTGGGCGGTCGGCGACGCGGCCCATCATCAGGCACGCACGCCGGCGAGCCGGGCGGTCAGGCCAGCACGGCTCCGACGATCACGATCAGCAGCAGCAGGCCCAGAACGACGGGCAGCAACCAGGGGCGAGGACGGTCCACGCCCTGGAGCCTAGCCCCGCTCGGCGGGTGCCAGCGCCCATTCGGCGAGTGACTCGTACCTCATCGCGGGACCGGTGTGGCTGCGGACGAGCCGTACCCGCTCGGCCCGCCACCGCGACCCGCTGAACCCCGACAGCGCCTCGACCAGCGGCCGCAGATCGGTCTCCGTCTTGGCGCGGGCCAGCGTGAGATGCGGATGGAACCGTTTCTCGTCCGTCTGCGCGGCCCCGGCCCGCCGCGCGCCCGCCCTGACGGAGTCGGCCAGCCTGACCATCGAGTCGCCGGTGACGCCCGCCCAGAACACGCGTGCCCGGCGTGCGGACGAGAAGGCTCCGAATCCTTCGAAGGCCAGGTCGAGCGCGGAGTGGCGGCGTACGGCCCGGGCCAGGCGCACCTCCAGCTCCGGCAGCACCGCCTCGGGCACCTCGCCGAAGAAGCCGAGCGTGATGTGCCACAGCGCACGGTCAGGCCAGCGCAGGCCGGGCACCTGCCCGACGTAGGGGGCGATGGCGTCGGCGATCTCGTCCAGCACCGCATCGGGCGGCACCACCGCCGCGAACAACCTCATATCTCCTCATCCTGCCGAACCATCGGCGGCAGGAAAAAGGATCGTCCGCCTGCCGGGCCCGTCAGGAGAGGTCGAACTCCCCCTTGGACGCACCGTCCAGGAAGGCGCGCCACTCGTCCCGGGTGAAGGTCAGCACCGGCCCCTTCCCGCGGTCCTTCGTGTCACGCACGAGAACGCTGTCGTCGGCACGCCGCATCACCTCGACGCAGCTGCCACCGTTTCCTCCCGACGCCTTGGCCTTGGTCCACACGCCAACGGTCAGCCCGCCCGCATCAGCCATAGCTCGCCATCACCTCACGGATCGTCTCCCGGCTCTGATCGACCGGGTACGCGATGCTGGAAAGAATCTCCCACCGCACGATAAGGGCTTGCACGGTCTCGGCGCGACAAGTGACCCGCCCTTCCTCCGCGCTTTCCAAATAGGCGTGGTCCGCGCCGCCGTCCATGAGCGTCGCCACCTCGAACGCGCCGAGACAGCCCGTCGTCAGGCCCGCGGCCAGCGGCACGATGCGCACCGTGACGTACGGAGGACGCAGGACGTCGAGGATCTTGGCCAGCTGCGCCCGCATCACCTCCTTCCCGCCGACGGGGCGCCGCAGGACGCTCTCGTCGATGAGCGCGGAGTACAGCGGCGGGCGGGCGCGGGAGAAGACGGACTGCCGGTGCATCCGGAAGCGCACCGCCTGCCGCGTCTCCTCGTCGGTGGCCCCCGGCTCGCCCAGGAACACCCGCGTCGCGTAGCCCTCCGTCTGGAGCAGGCCGGGGATCAGCATCGGCTCCCACGTACGGATCGTGTGCGCCGACGTCTCGACCCTCGGCCACTCCCTGAACCACTTCGGGGCCATGGTCTGCCCCTGGATCACCGGCACCAGCTCCATGAGCTGGCCGTCCAGGCCGAGCGCCCGCTCGACCGCGCGCGTGTAGTCGCCGGTGGGCTTGCGCACGAGGCGCTCGACGTGGCCCACGGCGCTCTCGCTGTACGGCAGCAGGCTCGCCAGGCGCTCCTGGCTCAGGCCCCTGCCCAGCCGGAAGCTGCGCTGCCGCCTGGCGTACTCCCGCCACGCCTCTCTGCTCGGATCGTCCCCCTCTGGTGCCATATCGCGCTCCTTGGGTAATTCGGCGGATCGACACGCACCGTGCTCGGCTACTAACTGTACGGAAACTGTACGCCCGAATTCCGCCCCCAACCCGGCCGATGAAAGCCCATGCTGATGAGACCCCTCCAGCGCGCGCCGGATGGCGTGCGGCGGGAGAGCGTACGAGCCGGGATCGGCGTTGTACGCCTGACGGGCCGAGGTGACCATGCAGAGAGCGGTAGCAGCGAACTCGTACACCAGCGTGAAGGTCTGGCTCATCGACGACCTGGACGACCCGGGCCGGCTGCCGGCGCTGGCGCGGCGCGAGCTGCGCGAGTGGGTGCCGGACCATCCGGCGCTGGCGGATCTCCAGCTCGCCGCCTCCGAGCTGGTGGCCAACGCGCTGGAGCACGGAGGCGGCCCGTGGGTGCGGATGAGCCTGCTCCCCGTACAGGAGGAGGGCCGGCACTACTGGCGGCTCGCCGTCATCGACCCGGGCAGGAACGGAGATGTGCCGCTGCCGCGCACGCCGGGGCCCGAGGACACGCGGGGGCGTGGCCTGTGGCTGGTGCACGGCCTGACGGGCGGCTGCTGGGGCACGGGCCTGACGCGGATAGGCGAACGCGTCGTCTGGGCCCTGTTCGCCCGCTGACGGCACTCAGCCGTACGGAAAGCCGTGTACTCAGCACGGAAAGCCGCGCACTCAGCCGTACGGATAGCCGTACGAAGAAGCAGCCGGGCGAAGAAGCAGCCGGGCGAAGAACAGCCGGGCAGAAGACCCGGGCAGAGGACAGCCGGGCAAAGAAAACGGGCGCCCGCGTACGGACGCCCGCCTCTCCCCACGTTCAGCACCCACGACGTGGGCTCATGACTCATGCCACCGCGAGCGCCGACCTCCCCACCCGAGCGGTGATCAGGCGGGTCATCAGCACCGCCAGGCCCGTGCCCACGAGGACCAGCACGCCGGAGAGCAGCACGCCCATCCGCGGGCCGCCCAGCTCGGACAGCCAGCCGATCAGCGGCGCGCCGAGCGGCGCCCCGCCGGTGAAGACGAGCATGTAGATGCCCATGACGCGGCCCCGCATGTCGGGCGAGGTGGCGATCTGCACGCTGGAGTTCGCGGCCGTGTTGATGGTGATCAACGCGATCCCGGTCGGCACCAGCAGCAGCAGGTAGATCGGGTAGAACGGCGCGACGGCCGTGGCGATCTGGAACAGCCCGAACCCGATCGCCCCCGCGAACAGCACCTTGCGGGTCAGCCTGGCCCGCCGCGCGGCCAGCAGGGCGCCGGCGAGCGCGCCGACCGCGAACATGCTGGAGGCCAGCCCGAACGAGGACGCACCCGCGCCGAACACCTCGCGCGCCATCAGCGCGATGGACATCGAGAACGACTGCGAGAACATCGACACGAACGCGATCAGCAGCACCGGCATGAGGATCTCCTCGTGCTGCAGCACGTACTTCAGGCCCTCGCGGAGCTGCCCCTTGGCCCGCGGCACGGGTTCGGACTCGTTCAGCTCGGACTTGCGCATGAAGACCAGGCTGGAGATCACGCCGCCGA
Organism: Nonomuraea sp. NPDC052634; assembly: GCF_040678535.1. NCBI lineage: Bacteria > Bacillati > Actinomycetota > Actinomycetes > Streptosporangiales > Streptosporangiaceae > Nonomuraea > Nonomuraea sp. NPDC052634. Next base: position 179,817 of record NZ_JBFATY010000011.1, read on the forward strand.
ACGTCAGCGCGTTGATCAGGAAGATCGGTCCGGTGCCGCCCAGCACGTAGATCAGCACACCGGCCAGAGCCGGGCCGACCACGCGCGCCAGGTTGAAGATGGAGCTGTTGAGCGCGATCGCGTTGGGCAGGTCCGTACGGCCGACCATCTCGACCACGAACGCCTGCCGGGTCGGCACCTCCACGCAGGAGATCATGCCGAGCAGGAACGCCATCACGTACACGTGCCACACCTGGGCGCTGCCGGTCATCGTCAGGATGCCGATGGTCAGCGCGAGCCCGGCCATGAGGGTCTGGGCCGTGATGAGGATGGGCCGCTTGGGGTAGCGGTCGGCGAGCACGCCGCCGAACATCCCGAACAGCAGCATCGGCAGGAACTGCAGGGCGGTGGCCGTGCCGAGCGCGGAGGCGCTGCCGTGCGTCAGGTCGAGGACGAGCCAGTCCTGGGCGGTGCGCTGCAGCCAGGTGCCCACGTTGGAGACCGCGCCCCCGGCTGCGAACATGCGGTAGTTGCGAACCCTGAGAGACCGGAACATTCCGGTCCTGGGTTCTTCAGGCTCTAGATCTTGCTGAGCTTCTCCAGAATCGGCGCCGCCTGTCTGAGCACGGCTCTCTCCTCCGGTGACAGCTCCTTCAGTCGTTGCGCCAGCCAGGCCTCCTTGCGCCGGCGCTCCTCCTTCAGCAGCTTCTGGGCGGGCTCGGTCACCGAGACGGTCACCTGCCGCCGGTCGGTCGGATGCGGGGTGCGCGAGACCAGGCCGCGCTCCTCGAGCGCGGCGATCACGCGCGTCATCGAGGGCGGCTGCACCTTCTCGAGCTCGGCCAATTCGCCGGGGGTTATCCCGGAATGCCGTTCCACTGCGGCGAGTGTCGCGAACTGGGTGGGCGTCAGTGAGTGCGCCGCCGCCTGTCGTCGGAGTCTTCGGTTCAGCCTGGCGAGTGAAACGCGCAGCGCTGAAGCGAGACCTGCGTCGCTGCGCAGGTCCATCTTTGGCTGGGTGTTGGTTAGCATGAGTCATTACCTTTGCTAACTATACGGCATGGCAAGATATTTCCTTGAGCAAAGACTCTTGCCCCCTTGATACCCGAGAGCCGCCCCGCGTGCGCGAAGCGGCTCCCTGACCGGTCCTTCGGGTCCCCCGTACGGCCGGTTTCTCAGATGCCGAGCAGCGCCCTGATGGGCCCGATCGCGAAGTACAGGCCGAACAGCACGGCCACGACCCACAGCAGCGGGTGCAGCTCGCGCGCCTTGCCGCGGACGACCTTGATCAGCACGTAGCTGATGAAGCCGGCGCCGATACCGTTCGACACCGAGTACGTGAACGGCATGATCACGACGGTGAGGAACGCCGGGATGGCGATCTCGAAGTCGTTCCAGTCGATGTCACGGACCGCGGTCATCATCATGAAGCCCACCAGCACCAGCGCCGGGGCGGCGGCCTCGTACGGCACGACCGTGACGAGCGGCGCGAAGAAGATGGCGATGAGGAAGAGCACGCCGGTGACCACGCTGGCCAGGCCGGTGCGCGCGCCCTCGGCGACACCCGCCGCCGACTCGATGTAGGTGGTGTTGGAGGAGACCGAGCCCGCGCCGCCGGCCGCCGCGCCGATCGAGTCGACGAGCAGGATCTGCTTGGTACGCGGCAGCGTCCCGTCCTCCTGCACCAGGCCCGCCTGGCGGCCGACGCCGACCATCGTGCCCATGGTGTCGAAGAAGTCGGTGATGAGCAGGGTGAACACGAACAGCCCCGCCAGCAGCACATCGATGCGTACGAAGCCGCCGAACGGGTCGAACTCGGTGAACAGCGTCAGCGGGTTGTGGAAGCCGAAGATCTCGTCGGGCACGGTGGGGCGGTTGAGCTGCCAGCCGCCGGGATTGTCGGGCGAGAACGACCCGGCCTTGGCGATCGCCTCCACGATGATCGCCAGGATCGTGGTGCCGACGATGCCGATGAGGATCGCGCCCTTGACCTTGCGGGCGACCATGGCGGCCGTGGCGAGCAGGCCGACGATGAAAACGAAGATCGGCCACGAGGTGAGGTTGCCGGCGATGCCCAGCTCCAGCGGCGTGCCCTCCGCCTTGCGGACGAACCCGGCGTCCACGAACCCGATGAGCGCGATGAACAGGCCGATGCCCACGCTGATCGCGGTCTTCAACGGGGCGGGGATGGCATGGAAGATCGCCGTCCTGAGCCCGGTCAGCACCAGGATCGTGATGATGATGCCCTCAAGGAAGACCAGGCCCATGGCCTCTTCCCAGGTCATCACCGAGGCGATGGTGAACGTCACGAAGGCGTTCAATCCGAGCCCGGCCGCCATGGCGAACGGCACCTTGCCGATGACGCCCATGAGAATCGACATCACACCGGCCACGAAGGCCGTGCCCGCGGCGACCAGCGCGATGTTGGGGGCGGAGCCGTCGCCGATGTACTCGCCGGTCACGTCCTTGCCGGTGCCGATGATCAGAGGGTTCAGCACGACGATGTACGCCATGGTGAAGAACGTGGCCAGACCGCCACGTATCTCCTGGGAGATCGTCGAGCCGCGTTCGGAGATCGCGAAGAAACGGTCGATTGCAGAACGAGTGTCACTCACGGGCGAAGAGTGGCAGTAGGTCGTGAGCTGCGAAAAGAGCCAGTGATGAGATCGAGACCCTATTGGAAGCTAGGCTGGATACGTGGACAAGCAGTGGCATCCCGACCCGCCGCCCATCAAAACGAACGACACGGCCGCCATCGCCGTCGGCACCGGCCTTTGGGCGCTCGCGCTGGTCGTCCTGCTGATCTTCCGCCCTGTGCCTGAGAACACGTGGTGGATCTGGACCTGCGTGACGGGCGTGGCCTTCGGCCTCTTCGGCATCTGGTTCGTCCGCCGCCCCGGCCGCAACTGACCCCCGGCCCCGGCACCCGCACCCCGCCCCACACAGCCGGCCGAGCCGGCACCCGCACCCCGCCCCACGCACGCCAACCCGCAGCGCCGACGCCCTTCCCTCGCCCCGCACTTCCACCCCCGTTCCCGTCGTAATCGCCCAACTGACAGCCATTCCTCCGGCCCTCCCCACCCCAACCACCCTCGGCCACCAGGGCGTCCCCCTGACCCCGTGGCGCGCCGACCGGGCGGCGGGGCACTGGAGCGGAGCGGCGAGGCGCTGAGACCGGACAGCACGGCAGGGCGGCGGGACGGCAAGACGGCAGAGCCTGGCGGCGAGGCGCCGGAGCAGGCGACGGGTGACCGACACGATGCGGTGGAGGGCGGCGGACGACGAGGGGGTTCTGACAGGGGTCCTCGGTGGGAGCTGACATTCGTCATCCCGGGCCGCTCGCCGAAGTCATCAGGAAGTGGTGTTATCACCCACTACATCGGCATATGCCCGCCAAATCATGCTGGACGGCATGAAGAAGCCCATCGTGACGCTCCTTCTGGGAGCTGCGTTCCTGACCGCCTGCGGCACCGGAGGCTCCACACCGCCCGCCACGACCCCGGCGACGAGCGACGGCCAGGCGGGCGCGATCGCCTGGGGCCCCTGCACCGACCTCATCGGCGCCGACGGCAAGCCCGCCACCCCCGGCCCCGGCGTCGAGTGCGGCAAGCTGCCGGTCCCCCTCGACCACGCCAAGCCGGACGGCGAGAAGATCGACCTCGCCCTCATCCGCGTCAAGGCCACCGGCGAGCGCCTCGGCTCGCTCGTGTTCAACTTCGGCGGCCCCGGCGCGTCGGGCGTGGACACCCTCGCCACCACCGCGCCCATATTCGCGGCGCTGGGCAACCGCTACGACCTGGTCAGCTTCGACCCGCGCGGCGTCGATCGCAGCGCCGGCGTACGCTGCGGCGACACCGTCGACGAATTCCTCTCCGCCGGCCCCAGCGCCGACCAGGACAAGCTCGCGGCGGAGTTCGCCGCCGCCTGCGAAAAGGACTCCAGCAAGGTCCTGCCGCACGTCGGCACCGTGAACGCCGCCAAGGACCTCGACCTGCTGCGGGCCGCGCTCGGCGACGACAAGCTCAACTACCTCGGCTTCTCCTACGGCACCCACCTCGGCGCCGTCTACGCCACCCACTTCCCCGGGAACGTCGGCCGCTTCGTGCTCGACGGCGCCTTCGACCCGACGGGGACGTTCGAGGAGCGGGCGGTCACCCAGGCGCGCGGGTTCGACGCGGCCTTCGAGGCGTTCGCCAAGGACTGCGTCGCCAAGGGCTGCGAGATCGGCGGCTCACCCGCCGAGGTCGAAAAGACCGTGGTGAACCTGCTCGAACAGCTCGAGACCAAGCCCATCAAGGTGGGCGAGCGCGAGCTGACGTACGGGCTGGCCCAGTTCGCCGTCATCACCCCGCTCTACGCCGAGCAGACCTGGCCGGTGCTCGAGCAGGCCGTGGCCGCCGCGCGCAAGGGCGACGCCTCCATACTGCTCTCGCTGGCCGACGCCTACACCGGGCGGCGCGCCGACGGGACGTACAACACGATGATGAGCAGCCTGCTCGCCATCAACTGCGCCGACACCAGCGAGCGGCCCACCCTCGCCGAGGCCGCGAAGCTCGACGCCCGCGTTCGCAAGATCTTCCCCATCCTGGCGACCGGCGGCTCCACCTCGGCGTGCGCCCACTGGCCGGTGGAGGGGGACGACGCGGCCAAGCGCATCGACGCCACCGGCTCGGCCCCCATCGTGGTCATCGGCGGCAAGGGCGACCCGGCCACGCCGTACGAGTGGGCGACGAAACTCACCGACCAGCTCAAGACGGGCGTCCTGGTCACGTACGAGGGCGAGGGCCACGGCGCCTACCTGAGCGGCAGCCAGTGCGTGGCGGGGCTGGTGAACGCGTACCTGGTGGACGGCAAGCTCCCCGCCTCCGGCACCACCTGTCCCGCCTGACGACCAGGCCGGCATCACGGCCCGCCCAGGCACAGCGGGGGCAGCCTGGGCGGGCCTTCCATGCCAAGCCGCTCGTCGTGACCGCTCAAGACGGGACGGTAGGCGCCCGTCTGTGCCGCTCAGGCAGGGCCGCTGCCAGAGCTCATGCGGGCGCGGAAGGCCGCCGCCTTGACGCGGCTCTGGCACGAGCGCGAGCAGAACTGGCGTACGGCGTTGCGTGAGGAGTCGACGTACACGCGGTCGCACGGCTCGGCCCGGCAGACTCCGAGCCGCCCGCCCAGGTCGCTGCCGATGGCCAGGGTGAGCGCGGAGGCGAAGCCCGCGCTCCAGCCGACGGAGATCGAGTCGTCGGCCCCGTGGAAGTGCACCTGCCAGGGCTCCCCCGGCGCCCGGTCGAGCTGCGGCCGGGCGCCGGTGCTGATGATGAGGGCGTTGACGACGGCGGCGGCGTCGTCCTCCCTGCCGGCCTCCATGGCCTCGAAGACCCGCCGCACCTTGAGCGCGGTGCTCGCCAGGTAGAGCGCCTCGTCCATGGACACCGTCACCCCACCCGGCAGCACCTCCTCGATGGCCGCCGGGAGCGCATCGCCTCTAGGCGCGGTGTACGGCCTGCTGCCCTGGTGACCGTCGGTCAGCGCGTTGACGAGCCCGACCGCCGTGTCGAGCAGGATCGCCACATGACTATCGAATAGCACTTGACCAGTCACCTCTAAGACCATAGCGTGCATCGGTAACTCACGTTATCACTTTCGATGGTCATCGCAGGGGGACACACTCAGATGCCGCGCACCGTGTGGTGGCTGCTGCTCGCACGGGCTGTCAACCGGCTCGGAGCCTTCTCCGTAGGCTTCCTCACCGTCCTGCTCACCACCGGTTTCGGCACCGATCCCGCGATCGCGGGGCTCATCACGGCCGCGTTCGGTGCCCGGCCACCTCGCCGCCACGGTCGTGCTAGGCGGCGGCGAGCTGCTGATGTTCGGCCGCATATACGCTCAGGTGTCCGGCATCGCCCCCGAGCACGCGCGTGCCCGCTACCTGTCGGTCTACGGCACCTCGTGGGGATTCGCCCTCGTGCTCGCCCCGCTGTGCGCCACCCGGCTCATCGCGTACGCGGGACCCACGGGGCTGTGGGGCACGCTGGCGCTCATCGCCCTGCTCCTGGCCGTCGCGCAGCCGCTCGTCGTCAGACCGCTGCTCGGCCGCCCCGGCCTGACGACGAGATGAGACCGGACCTCAGAGGTTCAGCACGGACTCGGCCAGGTCGGCCTCGGCGAGCAGCAGCGGCACCGCCGCAGGGTCGCGCAGCAGCGCGGCCACCGCGAGCCGGTCGTTCCACTGGCCGGTCGCCCAGGCAAGCCCCCTCGCCAGCCCGTCGACGCCCGTGCAGTGGACCGTGCCCTCGAAGTAGCGCCACGCGCACTCCACGCCGTCGACCAGCAGCTTCTCGTGCTCGACGTACGTCTCGGGCGCGGTGGGCAGCAGCGAGCGCACCTCGGCCGGCACCGGCCGTGTGACGCCCTCCGAGGTGACCTCACCGGCGGTCAGCTCACCGGCGAGCGGCAGGTCGAGCAGCTCGGACAGCGCCTCGGCCAGGTCGTACGGGGCCAGGATCAGCGGCCTGTCGGTGACGAGCTGGAGCAGGTCGGGCGCCTCCACCACGACGGCGTCATCGGCCGAGGCCACCACGATGTCGCCGCCGAGCACGGCACGCACCTTGGCGGGCGGCGCCACCCGCGACGGGTCCACACCCGCGAGCGCCACCCACAGCGCCCGCAGCTGCGCCCGGTCCACCTCGATCGACTCGTCGGCCATCAGGTCGAGCAGCTCCTCGGGGCCGCCGTGGGAGGCCAGCAGCTCGGGCAGCGTCGTACGGACGCCGATCATGGACAGCGCGGCCTCGTCGAGCCCGGCGGGCGCGTCGGCGTAAAGGCCCTGAAGCAGCGGGTCGGCGCCGGGCAGCCGCAGCTCAAGCGGCTTGCGGCCGTCGAGCACCGGATGGTTGGCCAGCCACCACGCGGTGTAGGACGGCACCTCCACGCCCTGGATGCGCAGCGGGTGCAGCGCGGCGCGCAGCGGCGGGGTGGTCAGCAGCCGCAGCGCGGCCGGCCAGTCGGCCACCAGCTCCAGGTCGCGTACGGCCATGAACTCGGGGATCAACGGCGGCACGTCGAGGTCGGGCAGCAGGTCGAGCACGTGGTCGATCCAGTCGGCCTCGCCGTCGAGGTCGTGGTCGCAGTCGTCGGGGTCGAGCAGCACGTCGGCGTCGCGTACGACGGCGAACCCGTCGAGCACGCCGGCCGCCGCCAGCACCCTCGGCCCGTAGGTCTCCTCCAGCTCGGACGCCGCCACGCCGAGGTGCGTGTCGGGCTCCAGCAGCCCGGCCAGCGCGCCGTCGGCCAGCATCAGCTCGCCGGCCGGGTAGAGGTCGCCGTCGGTGCCGCGCAGCGCCAGCTCGGCCAGCCACGGAGCCTCGCCGGGCGCCAGCCCCGACGCCTCGACCAGCGACAGCACCGCCTTCGCCACCGGCTCGGGGTCTGGGCTGTCGAGCGACTGCGCGACCGCGGCCTTGGTCAGCGGGTCTTCGAGGACCGTGCGGGGCGTCGCCTCGGCCGCGCCGAGCCGCAGCAGCACGGGATGGGCCGCCTCGGGGTGCACGATGCGCAGCCCCAGCGGGGTCAGGTCGAGCTCGGCGCCGCCGTCGCTGAGGATGAGGGTGCCGCGCGGGCCGCGTACGAGCCGGCCGTCGGTCAGCGGCACCGGCAGCGCGCCCAGCGACTCGGGGTCGTCGACCGGCAGCACCTCATAGAGCGAACGCCACCACGACGGCTCGCGCCCCTCCAGCGCCTCGCCCGACAGCATGTCGACCACGTCGGCCAGCTCCACCCGGCGCACGCCGAGCGAGGCCATCGCGGGATGGCGGGCGTTCCAGCCGGAGGGCAGCAGGCCGGGTACGAAGTCGGACACCGCCGCCAGGAACTCCGACGAGGCCCCCGGCACGACGGACGCCTCGCGGCCCGACACCACCCAGCCGTCACCCTCGGGCTCGGGCACGGGATGCTCGACCCGCCACTGGGCGTCGGGCTCGTAGACCCGCTCCTCGGCGAACGACGGGGTCTCCACCACGGGCGCGGGCGCCGACAGCGCGGGCAGCAGCGGCGTGCCGGGCAGCCGCTCCAGCACCGCCCGCCGGATGCGGGCGTCGAGCTCGCCCTTGCCCATCAGCGACGGCACGAGGTCGAGCAGCTTGGGCGTGCGGGGCAGCTCGCGCAGCAGGCGTACGTAGGCGTCGGCGACCCGCTCGACCAGGAAGTCGGTCAGCGGACCCTTGGCGACGTGGCGCCGGTCGGTGGCCATCGGGAACGACGCGATCAGCAGCGCGGGCAGGTCGATCGGCTCGTCGCTCGGCGTCGGCGCGTGGAGCACCGGCGGCACGGTGGACGGCAGCGGCCCCGGCTCGCCCGTCTCGGTGACGGGGACGGCCCAGCGCAGCGACCAGTAGGGGCGGGCCCGCTCCTCGGTGGGCCGGTCGGCGAACAGCCTCGCGACCTCTTCCTGGGTGAACTCGCCGGACTCCGACACCACGTGCCAGCCCTCGGCGACCACCGTGCGGGTCTCGCCGTCGAGCTCGATCTCGATGCGCTCCAGCGCAGGCAGGCCCAGCAGCAGCGCCGGGCTGGTCTCGGCCAGCATCCGCCGGACCGCCTCGACGCTGTCCTTGTCACGCAGCGGCAGGCGTACGAGCGTGTCGAAGCCTTCGGGGATGTCGATGAACGGCGGCTCGTCGAACGGCAGCCGCAGCAGCGGCACATGGCCGCCCCGGTCGGCCAGCTCACCGGCCAGCTCGGGGATGTCGGCCACCAGGGCCGCCGTCTCCGTACGGGACCAGCGGACCGCGCCGTGGCCGCGCGAGCCGATCGCTGGCGCGTCGCAGACCGACACCACCGCCGCGAACCCGACACCGAACCTGCCCGCCGCGCCCGCCTCGTCACGCTTGCCCGAGGCGCGCAGCGTGGACAGGCTCTCCACTCCTGTACGGTCGAGCGGCGCGCCCGTGTTGGCGGCCGTCAGCACCTCGCCGCGCAACGTCAGCCGCAGCACTCCAGGCACGCCCGCCCGCAGCGCCGCGTCGGCCGCGTTCTGGGCCAGCTCGACGATCAGCCGGTCGCGGTAACCGCCGAGCGCGAAGTCCTCCTCCGCGTTGGCGTCTTCGCGGAACCGGGCGGGCGAAGCCGTCCACGCGGACAGGACGGCCGCGCGCATCCGGTCAGTGCCGTAGGTGTCGCTCATCGATCACGATCCTGGTAGAGGGTTGGGGGCCACCGTAGGTTAGCGGCCTTCACCGACACTCACGATCAGGAACCGACACTCACGATCAGGAGTGGCCGAGCTCCTCGGAAGCCGACTCGTCGACCGAGCCCTCCTCCTCCATGAGGTCGTAGCCCAGGTCGTCGAGGATCGGGATCGCCTGCTCGACGGGCGGCGGCTGCACCGCGGCCTCGGAATGGGCGCCGCAGCCGTGGTCGGCCGAGACGACCTTGCCGTCGTCGGGTGCGTACTCGTTAGTGCAAACTCCGAACATCTGCCGCAGACCACCCGAGAGCATCCAGTAGAAGCCGCAGGTGGAGCACTGCGCGGGAGCGGCGTGTGCGATCGGCGTGTGCGGCCCGTGCTCGCCCGAGTGCCAGCGTCTGGCAGCCCGGTCTCTGCCGATGGCCGAGAGCACACGTGCTCGGCCCAGGCCGTACTCGAAAACCGCCTGATGCTCGACGTCGTCGTCGGTCTCTGTGAAACCCGGCGCCAGCCTGTCGTCGTCTTCAGGGGTCGGCAGCAGGTCGCCCACGCCGAGGTCGCCAGGACGCAGCCGCTCACTCCACGGCAGCCACTCGGGCGCCAGCAGCGCGCCCGCGCCGGGCAGCAGGCACGCCTCGCTGACCGTGACCTTACGCGCGCGCGAGGCACGCGTGACGGTGACGGCCCAGCGCCAGCCGCGATAGGCGCGATCCTGGCAGGCGAAGTAGTGGGTGACGATCCGGTCGCCTTCGCTCTCGTAGCCGAGGTGCTCGCCGGGCTCGCCCGGCCGCGCGAGCTCCTCGGCCGCGGCGCGCGCCAGATCGACGGCGGCGACACAGGCCTGGTCGGGAGCGGAGACACGGGCCCTGGTGCGGCTCATCGGCCCGCCTCCGCCGAAAGGTGCTGTTCGCTCACACTTCATTCTCACCCATCGAAGGACCCGCGGGGCCCACAACCGCGCATCCCGCCCCCAAATCCCCCGCACCTTCCCACCGATCGGAACCCGCCCTTCTCACTTTCCGAAACCCACCCTTCCCACCACCCGGACGCCGCCTGAACACCTCACCGCCCCAACACCTCACCGCCTCAGCCCACCCCGCCCACCGACCTCCCGCCGCACCGCGACCACCCCGCCCACCGACCTCCCCGCCGCACATCGACCACCCTGCCCACCGGCGCGCCTCCCCTCCCTCCGGCGGGCCTCGCCACCCGCCCAACGAGCCTCCATGCCCACCGACGGGCCTCCCCGCCGACGGCCTGCCCCCTTCGTCCGCCCATCCCCCCGCGCCTCCCCAGGCCGGCGATCCGCACACACGCCGAGCCGGCGTCGGCCCCACTGACCGCGCCCGGCGTGCCGCCGCCGCGACGGGTGACGCCGCGGTGCCCGGCACACGTGCCTCAGGTCAAGTCGCCCGGTGGGCGCACACCAGCGGAGGCGAGTGCCCGCGAGGCACCGGTCGCGTTCGACGTCAGCCGGAACCACCGCCGGCGAAGCAGCCGAGGTCGGAGGCCGGACCCGCACTGAGATCGCGTAGCCGGTCGGGTAAGACTGGAAGGCGTGGAGGGTGGTGGCTGGGAGCGAGCACGCGAGATCTCGCGGCGGGTGGCGCGCGGCGCCGCCGACGCGGGACGTGCGACCGCGCGCGCGACCAAGGCCACCGCGAGCGGCACCATACGAGCGGGCAAGGCCACGGCCACGGGAGCGCGCAAGGTCGGCCAGGCCACCCGGCGGCTCACCCACGCCAACGGCGCGGGCCGCACCGGGCTCGGCCGCCTGATCGAGCTGTCGGCGGGCAACAGCGCCGGCGACGCGCTCGTCACCGTCGCGCTCGCCAGCACCGTGTTCTTCGGCGTCCCGGTCGGCGAGGCCCGCGGCTCGGTCGCGCTCTACCTGGTCATCACGATGTTGCCGTTCGCGCTGCTCGCGCCGTTCGTGGGGCCGATACTCGACCGTTTCCGATCGGGCCGGCGCTATGTCATGGCCGGCACGCTGTTCGGGCGCGGCCTGCTCTGCTTCGCGATGGCCGCCGCCGTGGGACCCGGTGACCTGCCCACGCTGTTCATCGGGGCGCTCGGCGTGCTGGTGCTGTCGAAGGCGTACAACGTGTCACGGGCGGCGATCATGCCGTCGGTGCTGCCCGCCGACATCACGCTCGTGTCGGCGAACGCGCGGGTGGCGCTGTTCACGCTGGTCTCCGCCGGGATCGTGCTGCCGATCGGCGCGGGGCTGACCGCGTGGCTGGGCAGCGCGGTGGTGCTGCGCGTCGCGATGGTGGCGTTCCTGCTGCTCGGTGTCGTCGCCGTACGCCTGCCGCGCCACGTCGACTCGCCCGACCTGGAGGAGGAAGGCGCCGCGCCGCGCTGGCGCACGCTGCTCAAGGTCGGCCCCACGGTCGCGGAGGCCGTCTGGGCGAACGTGGCCATCCGCGTCTTCTCCGGCTTCCTGCTGTTCTTCCTGCTCTTCCTGGTGCAGGACGCGGCCGTGCCGTGGCTGTCGGCCGACGATCCGGCGGCGCGCGACCCGTTCTTCGACGTGACGAAGACGATCGCACTGCTGGCGGGCGCGGCCGGGCTCGGCGGTCTGGCCGGTGCCGTGGTCGCGAACTGGACGCGTAAGAACGCGCCGCAGCTCATCGTGCTGCTCACGCTGGCCGTCGCCGTGGTCGCCATCATCCTCACCGCCGTCTTCTTCGGCGTCTGGGCGGCGCTGGGCATCTCCCTCGTCACCGCCTTCGCGCAGGAGCTGGGCAAGCTCGCGCTCGACGCGATCGTGCAGCGGGAGATCGGCGAGGAGGTGCGGTCGTCCACGTTCGGCGTGGTCGAGGCGGTGTTGCAGCTCGCGTGGGTGTTCGGCGGGCTGGTGGGGCTGGTGCTGTCGCTCACGCGGAGCAGCACGGCCGGGCTGGTCACGCTCGCCGTCGCGCTGACGGCCGCGCTCGGCCGGCTCCTGGCGACCCGGCGCCGTCGCGTACGCGCGGTCGAGGAACGGCTTGACCGCGAACGCGCCACCGCCGAGCCTGCGCACCGCCCGGACCCTGTCGACCCCACCAAGCCCCTGACGAACCCCAACACCTGATCGGCGGACACCGGCCTCCCCCGGTGAAGGACGCGCTCCAAAGGACTCTCTCACGTAGCCCGCACCCTGTCTCAGGCGACGGCGAAGCCGCAGAGGGTGCGGAACGGCCGTCCTCACGAGGAACGGAACGGGGGACGCCGCGTTGCCGCTCCTCCCTCGCGAGCAGGGAGGAGCGGACCCGAAATCGTGCCGTATGGGGTGGGGGCGGGGTGTCAGGCGTCGAGGTCGTCGGCGACGGCGCGGAGGACCTGGGCGATCTTCCTGGCGTGCCCGGCGTCGGGGTGCTTGCCTCGCCGGTACGACGTCGAGACGTCGTCGAGCAACTTGATCAGGTCTTCGACGATGACCACCATCTCGTCCGGCTTCTTCCGCTTGCTCTTGGCCTTGACCTTGGCGAGCGACGGCGGCTGCTCCAAGATCCTGACCGACAGCGCCTGCTGGCCCCGGCGGCCCTCGGCAACGCCGAACTCGACCTTCTGGCCGGGCTTGAGCGGCCCCGCACCGGCGGGCAGCGCGGATGAATGCACGAAGACCTCACCGCCGTCGTCGCGGGTGAGGAAGCCGAATCCCTTGTCGGCGTCGTACCACTTGACCTTGCCACTCGGCACAGGAGGACCTCGTTCAAACAGTCGAAAAGAAGGACGGATGGAAGTAGGTTATGCCCCGGGAAGCGCCAGGGCGACCGGGTAAATGCCGGAGAATTACGCGGGAGCCCCTTGATCGCACCATCGGTCGAACCAGGCGGCGAATTCGGTCAGGTCGCCCAGTGCCACATCCGCTCCGTGCTCACGCAGCTCTCCCACCGTGTAAGGACCGGTCGCGACTGTCACGCTCACGGCGCCGCCTGCGCGTGCCGCCTCGATGTCCGCGACATGGTCACCAACATAAGCCGCCGCGCCGAAGCGCGCGAGTGCCGATCCCTTGGCCGCACCGAAAAGCGAGCCGACCACTTCGTCCACCTCCAGGCCCAGCGTCCGCACGGTGCCGACCGCGTCCCGGGGATTCTTGCCGGTCACGACGATGACCCGGCCGCCGGCGCGGCGCACGGCGTCGATCGCCTCGTACGCGCCGGCCATGGGCTTGTGCACCGGAACTCCGATTTTCGGATATATCTCGCGATACAGGTCGGCGGCCGCGGGCACCTCCTCGGGCGGCAACCAGTTGGCCAGCTCCACCTCCAACGGCGGCCCCAGCCGTTGCACGATCGCCGCACTGTCAAAAGGCACGCCCAATCGCACGGCCAGCTCGTCGTAAACGGCCGCGATGCCCTCCCGCGTGTCCGCCAATGTCATGTCAAGGTCGAATCCCACCGAAGTCGTCACGTGTGAAGGATGCCAAACGCTCCCCTACCACCCGTAACGGGCCTTGTTCTGGGAGCATGGGAATGGGAAGAAAGGAATTACTTATCGGAGAGGAGCGGCCGTGACCGACCCCCCACCCGCCGCACGCCGGAGACCGGCTCGTCGCCTCCACCGCCGCGTCCCGCACCGCGAGCTCTTCCGCAGCGCCGCACGCGAAGAGCGGCCCGGCCGCGCCGCACGCCACCGGCGGTCCCGTGGAGCGGGTGGTATCGCGCGCCGAAAGCGACTCCGCAGGGCCGCACGCGAAGAGCGGCCCGGCCGCATCGCGCACCGAGCGTGGCTCCGCGCCCCGTCCGCACCGCCCCGCCCGTCCCGGCGGCAGGGGCGCGACGCCGTGGCGGCGCGTGACGGGCGTGCTGGCCGGGCTGGTGAGCCTGGCCGCCCGGGTCGCGGCGCTGTCCGTGCTGCTCTACGCGGTACGGCCTCGCGGCGATCGTCTGGTTGATCATCGGCTCCGCCGTGGCGGGCCTCATCCGGCGTACCTCGCGGTAGCGACTACGCTCCTTACGGAGGTATCAGCACAGACATGAGCAGATCGACCCGCGAGCGGATCGTCGACGAGGCCCTGCGACTGTTCGCGGAACGGGGCTACTCAGCCACGTCCGTGGCCGAGATCGAGGCGGCATCGGGGCTGTCTCCGGGCGCCGGCGGGCTCTACCGGCACTTCAAGTCCAAGTACGAGGTCCTCGCCGCGGCCATCAACGAGCACGCCGCGCGTACCAGGATCCAGGTGGCGGAGAGCCTGGCGGAGCTGAGCGCCATGGAGACCTCGGTCGCCCTGGAGGAGCGCCTGGCGCACGTGTGCCGCGCCGGCCTGGCCAAGGTGCGCGAGGAGTCGGAGCTGACCCGGGTCTTCTTCCGCGACCTGAGCCAGTTCCCCGAGCTGGTCGCGGTCGTCCGCGAGGGCCTGCTGCAGCCGATGTTCGACGCCATCGTGAGCTGGTTCAAGGAGCAGCCCGAATACCGCGACGCCGACCTCGACTGGACCGGCATCGCGGCCGTGCTGGGCGGCTCGGTGGTGCACTACCGGCTGTTCCAGGAGACGATCGGCGACGTGCCGGGCCACGCGGAGAAGGACCAGTTCGTCGCCGCCTGGGTACGCCTGGCGCTCGGCCTGCTGCCCAGCCCCGCCCCGGTCAGCTGACGTTCAGCGGTCCTCGAGCGCGAGCAGCCGGTAGCCCAGCCAGACGACGCCCAGCCCCGTACCGATCATGAACATCGTGCCGCTGACGTCGAAGAACTGCGTGACGAACGGCTGCCACCCGGCCTCAAGACCGACCCGCAGGCCGCCGACGAGCACCCCGCCGACGGAGTAGCCCAGCATGGGCGCGCCGATGCCGAGCAGTTTGTCGCGTACGTTCCAGTTCTCGCTGAACAGCACCAGCGCCGCGCCGAGCGCCCACACCACCACCGGCACCTGGAAGATCGCCAGCGGCGCCAGGTGGAACGGCACCAGCAGCGCGGCCAGCACGAGGATCACCAGGGCGGCCGCGTCGCGCGGGTACTCCTTGACGATGGTCCTGGCGTCCCTGCCGCCGGTGGCCAGCGGGTTGGCGCGCGACATGGCCACCCTGCGCAGGCCCGCGAACGGCAGCCCGTAGCCCCGCTCCTCCCTGGCGAGCCGCTCGTGGGCGAGCCTGCGGTACACGCGTACGCCCGGCGGCGCGTCCCGGTCGTCCACGAGGGGCGGCAGCCGGCGCGTGCCGTTCGCGGCGACGGGGAGGATCGCCGTGTCACCGCCCGCCGCCGCCCCGCCGTTCTGAGCGGCAGGCTCGGATACGGGTGCGGCGAGCGGGACCGAAGCGCCTCCCGAGGCCCCGGCCTCGGCACCGGCCGTCCCTGCCATGGCGCGGGCCGTCACAGCGGGCCTGGCGGTGGCCCTGGCAGCGGGCCTGGCGGTGGGCCCGCCGGTGGGCTCGCCCGCCTCGGCCAGCCTGCGGACCTCCCGCTCGACCAGCGCCACCGGATCGCCGTACCTGGCCAGCACCCGCTCCACGTGCCGCGCGTCCGCGCTGCCGCCGACCTCCGCCTCGATCCTGGCCCGCAGCCGCCGCGTGAAGTCGAGCCGCTGGTCGGCGCGCAGCACGCCGTGGGCGGCGTCGGCGGCCTTGGAGACGTAGTTCAGCACGAGCTGGTCAGCGCGCTCTCTCACGCCTAGCAATGCTGCCTCAATGAGGTGGGACATACCATGGCAACGATGGAGTTCACGGAGTGGATCAGGGGGCGCACCGACGAACAGCTACGGGCGCTCGTCTCCGCGCGTCCCGAGCTGATCACTCCGGTGCCCGCGCATCTGGAAGGTCTCGCCTCCCGCGCGGCGAGTCCGTCGGCCATCGCCAGGGTGCTCGACCGGCTCGACCGGTTCACGCTGGCGGTGGTGGAGACGCTGGCCGTACGCGAGGAGCCGCTGCCGAAGGACGCCCTGCGCGATCTGATCGCCGCCGCCCTCTCCGATGATGATGAAGCACGTGATCCCGAGCCGGCGCTGACCTGCGCGCTCGACAAGTTGCGCGAGCTGGCCCTCGTGTACGGCTGCGACGACGCCCTGCGCCTCGGCCCCGGCGTCCGCAAGGTGCTCGACGACCCGGCGGGGCTCGGC
Source organism: Nonomuraea sp. NPDC052634 (assembly GCF_040678535.1). NCBI lineage: Bacteria > Bacillati > Actinomycetota > Actinomycetes > Streptosporangiales > Streptosporangiaceae > Nonomuraea > Nonomuraea sp. NPDC052634. Next base: position 196,010 of record NZ_JBFATY010000011.1, read on the forward strand.
CCGTGCGCGGCCGACGCGTTCCGCCACCACGCACCCGAGCAGCTCGCGGAGATGGCCGACGACATCGCGCCCGGCACCACGGGCTCGGGCAAGGAACGCCTCGCGGCGGCGCTCGCCGACCCCGCCGACTTGATCGCCGACGTCTCCCCCGAGGCCAGGGCCGCGCTCGACCAGCTCGCCTGGGGCCCGCCGACCGGCCGCGTACCGAACGCCAGGCGCGAGGTGCGCATCGCCTCGGCCCGCTCCCCCATCGAGGAGCTGCTGGCGCGCGGCCTGCTCGCGGCGACCGGCGAGGAGAGCGTGACGCTGCCCCGCGAGGTCGCGCTGTATCTGCGCGGCGGCCGGGTGCACCGGGGCCTGCTCGCCGTGCCGCCGCCGCTGCGGGGGAAGGCGCGCGATCAGAAGCTGGCCGACCGTACGGCGGCGGGGCAGGCGTTCTCGTTCGTCAGGTCGGTTGAGGAGCTGTGCGAGCGGTGGAGCGTCGATCCGCCGGGCGTGCTGCGTACCGGTGGGCTGGGCGTCCGCGATCTGAAGCGGACCGCCGCCGAGCTCGACGTGCCCGAGTGGGTGGCGGCGCTGGTGGTGGAGGTCGCGCACGCGGCCGGTCTGATCGCGGCGGGCGGCGGCGTGGACGGCGAGTGGCTGCCGACCTCCGGCTACGACCTGTGGCGGGTCAGGCCCACCGCCGACCGGTGGGTGACGCTGGCGTCCACGTGGCTGCACATGGACCGCGTGCCGGGCCTGGTCGGCGACCGCGACGATCGTGACAGACCGCTGAACGCCCTGCACACCGACCTGCGGCGCTCGTCCGCGCCCGGGGTGCGGGCGGCCACGCTGGGCGTGCTCGCGGCGGAGCCCGGCCTCGCGCCCGACCGCGACTCGGTGCTCGAACGCCTGGCGTGGGAGCAGCCGCGCCGCCGGGGGCCGCTGCGCGAGCAGCTCACCGAGTTCACGCTGCGGGAGGCCGAGCAGGTGGGCGTGACGGGGCTGGGCGCGCTGTCCGTGCACGGGCGGCTGCTCGCCGAGGGCGGAGACGCGGCCGCCGCGCTCGCGCCGCTGCTGCCCGAGCCCGTCGATCACGTGCTGCTCCAGGCCGACCTCACCGCCGTCGCACCGGGGCCGCTCACCAGCGAGCTCAACCGGTGGATGACGCTGACCGCCGACGTCGAGTCGAAGGGCGGCGCCACCGTCTACCGCTTCAGCGAAGAGTCGATCAGGCGGGCGCTCGACGCCGGGCATGGGGCCGAGGAGCTGGTGTCGATGCTGGCCCGTCACTCGGCGACGCCGGTGCCGCAGGCGCTGTCGTACCTGGTGACCGACGTCGCCAGGCGGCACGGCCGGATCCGGGTGGGCACGGCGAGCGCGTACATCAGGTGCGACGACCCCGCCCTGCTCGACCAGATCACCGCCGACCGGCGCTCTGCCGCGCTGCGGCTGCGGCGGCTGGCCCCGACCGTGATCGCCTCGCGTTCGTCCAGGGCGGCGCTGGTCGACTCGCTGCGTGCCATGGGGTACGCGCCGGTCGCCGAGTCGCTCGACGGCGACGTGATCATTTCGCAGCTGGAGAGCCGCCGCACCGAGGGCGTCGCCCCGGTCCGCGCGGTGTCGGCGCCGAACGGCCTCGATCCCGAGGTGGCGGCGGCGGCCGTACGCGCGCTACGGGCCGGCGACGCGGCGCACCTGTCGCGGCGCGAGCCCGTGGACGCCCCCGGCGGCATCCCGCGCGGGCCCGCCACGGCCACCATCTCGGCCCTGCAGGAGGCCATCAAGCAGGGCGTGCGCGTGTGGATCGGCTACCTCGACTCGCAGGGCAACGCGACCTCGCGCATCCTGGAGCCGGCCAGGATGGAGGGCGGTTATCTCACGGCGTACGACGAGACGCGCGCCGCCGTGCACCGCTTCGCCCTCCACCGCATCACCGGCGTCTCCGGCCTGTGAGCGCCACCGGTCAGGGCAGCAGGGCCAGTGACTGGGCGGCCACCGCGCCTACCGGGCCGCCCGCCGACTCCAAGTCCCGCAGGCGGCGCAGGCAGTCGGCCGGGTAGCGGACGGCGGTGCCGCCGCCGAGCGCCACCGCCGCCACCTCGGCGCGCCGGTCGCGGGGGTCGTCCGACCACTCCAGCGCGATCCGCAGCGCCTCGGGGGCGAGGGTGTCGTCGGCGCACATGTACGACAACACGTTGGCCGCCGCCACCCGCTCCGCCGCGCTCCCCAGCGCCCACACCTCCAGGAACTCCTGGCGTACCTCCTTGACCGAGTGCCGCGCGAGCAGCGCGAGCCCGGCGGCGGCGCGCACCTGGACGGCCGCCCCTTGCGAGGGCAGCGAGCGCACCCAGGCGCGCAGCGGCTGCCACAGCCAGAACCCGTACCGCCCGGCCAGCTCGGCGAGCACCTGCCCGCGCTGGTGCGCGGCGCGGAAGGTCACGCGCCCGTCCGCGACATCGACGAGGGGGCCGCCGATCGACCGGGTGAGCGGTCCTGCCGCGGTGTCGCGGCAGAGGCGTTCGAGCCGGGCGAGCTGCTCGTCGAAGGCGCGCTCGGCGAGCCGGTGCGTGAACGCCAGCGCGGCCACGGCCAGCACCTCGCCCATGGGCGGCTTGGTGTCGAACCAGGTGGCGACCTCGTCGGCGGGCGGCTCGCCGCGGGCGAGCCGGGCCGCCAGGCGGACGACCTCGGCGGGGGTGGGCAGCCGTAGCGCCAGCTCCCTGCCGCGGGCCAGCTCGTCCGCCGCGACGCCGGCGCGCCGGTCGAGGCTGCTCAGGCACAGGTCGTACAGCTCGCCGGGGTCGGGCGCGGCCCACGCGAGCTCGACCTCGGCGGCGGCCGACAGCGCGCCGCTCCTGGTGACGACCAGGTACGACCCCAGCTCGGCCAGCTTGCGCGCCAGATCGACCAGGTCGGTGCGGCCCGCGGAGGCGGCGATCCAGTCGTGCAGCAGGTACGCCCGGCCCGGCTCGTACTCGATGCCCGTCAGCAGCTCCGCCACGCCGGCGGCCGGGGACAGCACGGTGATCGTGCTCTCGGCCAGCGACATGCGCGACAGCAGCGCGATGGCTCCGAGCCGCCGCCCGCTGTCCTCCTCGCCGACGAGAACGAGCAGGTGGCGCGCGGCGAGCCGCCGCACCGCCTCGGGGAAGCACCCCGGCTCCAGGTACGACCTGAGCCGCGCGTCGGCCTCCCGCCTGGTCAGGTCTCCGGTGGCGGGACCGGCGGTGGCGCGCAGGTGGTCGTTGACCGCTTTGATGCTGCCTGTGAGCGTTAAGTGGTCGAGGTCTATCTCGCCCGGATCAGGCGTATCTGTCACGAAGCACCTCGTAATAGGGCGGAAGTTTTCTCCGGAAAGAAGACCCACGCGTCAAGGGGTTTCTTTGTTTTCGCACAAGAGGTGACGGAGCGTCATCATCCCGCGCCTGACCTGCGGAAATCCGCCGCCCTTCACAACGGTTCAGACATGTGGATCATGCCTGGCATTGCCCTCTTCGAGCCTCACGGCCCGTAGATATCAACCAATACACGATCGAAGATCGTATGCAACCTCCAAAGCCAATATAGCGAGATTTATCTCTATTTACGGGCTACGACACACATGTCCACAATGACGAGTCAAGTCCCCGGCTCTTGACTCCCTGTCCCCGCTCCCGTCAGGTTGTGAATGTGACCGAGCACGCGCTGGGTCGCCCGGCCGAGGAGTCCCGGCAGCGTTTCGACGGCTACGACTCGGTGTTCGACGAAGGCGTGTGGCATCGCGGTCACGCGCTCACCGAACGCGCCCGCCGGATGTGCGGCGGCTCCACGGAGGCGGGCATCGGGCCCGGCGACCGGGTCGTGGTGATGATGGCCGACTCCCCCGAGGCGCCGATCGTCTACCAGGCGCTGTGGGCGGCGGGCGCGGCGGTGGCGCCGGCGGTGTCCCTGGTGCCGCCGGACGAGCTGGGCAATGACGCCTTGCGCGATTCGGGCGCAGGACGCCCGGCGTGCAGATCCTGGAGGGCTACGGCCACACCGAGACCAGCGCGGTCACCCCGTTCGACCCGCCGGGCCGCCGGGTGGCTAGCGCCGGCCTGCCACCGGCCGACCGCCCTGACACCGGGGTGGGCTCCTGCCAAGCCCCGCCAGAGACGCCGCGCTCAACCGGGCGCCGCACCGATCACGCCGGGAGAGACTGCTCCCCCAAGCCCCGCCAGAGACACCACGCCCGACCAGGCGCCACACCGACCACGCCGGGAGAGACTGCTCCCCCAAGCCCCGCCAGAGACACTGCGCTCAACCGGGCGCGGCGCCGGGCCTGCGAGGGTTTCGCTCTTCTACATACCGGTCAGCCACGTGCCGATTCCGTGATATCTGTTGATCCGTCTGGAGGTGAAGATGAGCCAGGAAGACTCGTCGGGCTACCCGTACATCCCTTACGGGGCGCCGTACGGCGAGCAGCCGCCGCCCCAATACGGTCATGGCTACGGCTCTCCTCCGCCCGCCCCCAGCAGCGGCCCCACGGCCAACGCCATCGTCGCGCTCGTGCTCAACTGCTTCTCGGTCGTGTCCTGCTGCAACATCTTCGGCATCCCGGGCGCGATCCTGGCCGGTCTCGCGCTCGGCAGGGCCACCACCCGCCCGCAGACCGCCCGCACGATGCTCGTCTGGAGCTGGGTGCTCTTCGGCGCGGGCCTCGTCTTCACGCTCGGCACGTTCGTGTTCCTGGGCGCCAACGGCCACCTGGACGACTGAGGCCGGACCCGCACTGGCGCCGTCCAGGACTAATCCTGGCGTGTCCGTTGTTGGAGACACGGAGCGGGGGAGCCGGGATCACGAGACGATGGTCCCGATGCGTCAGAGCCCCGTCCGCAACCCCACGGAGACAAGCCAGTGAGCGATGGACCGCTGATCGTCCAGTCGGACAAGACGCTGCTGCTCGAGGTCGACCACGAGCAGGCCGACGCCTGCCGTAAGGCGATCGCGCCGTTCGCCGAGCTCGAGCGCGCTCCAGAACACGTCCACACCTACCGCGTCACGCCGCTGGCGCTGTGGAACGCCCGAGCCGCGGGCCACGACGCCGAGCAGGTCATCGACGCGCTCATCACCTACAGCCGCTACCCGGTGCCCCACGCGCTGCTCGTGGACATCGCCGAGACGATGGCCCGCTACGGGCGGCTGCGCCTGGAGAAGCACCCCGTACACGGCCTGATCCTCACCTCCACCGACAAGGCCGTGCTCGAAGAGGTGCTGCGCTCGAAGAAGATCCAGCCGATGCTGGGCGAGCGCGTAGGCGACGACTCGGTCATCGTGCACCCGAGCGACCGCGGCAACGTCAAGCAGGCGCTGCTCAAGCTGGGCTGGCCGGCCGAGGACCTGGCCGGTTACGTCGACGGCGAGGCCCACCCGATCAAGCTGCGCGAGGACGGCTGGGCGCTGCGCCCCTACCAGCGCGAGGCGGCCGACGCGTTCTGGAACGGCGGCTCCGGCGTGATCGTGCTGCCCTGCGGCGCGGGTAAGACGATCGTCGGCGCGGCGGCCATGGCCCACGCCCAGGCCACCACGCTCATCCTCGTCACCAACACGGTCTCGGCCCACCAGTGGAAGACCGAGCTGCTCAAGCGCACGTCCCTGACCGAGGACGAGATCGGCGAATACTCCGGCAACAAGAAGGAGATCCGCCCGGTCACCATCGCCACGTACCAGGTGATGACCACCAGGCGCAAAGGCGTCTACAGCCATCTGGAGCTGTTCGACGCCCGCGACTGGGGCCTGATCGTCTACGACGAGGTGCACCTGCTGCCCGCGCCGATCTTCCGGATGACCGCCGACCTCCAGGCGCGCAGGCGCATCGGCCTGACCGCGACGCTGGTGCGCGAGGACGGCCGCGAGGGCGACGTGTTCTCGCTGATCGGCCCCAAGCGCTACGACGCGCCCTGGAAGGAGATGGAGAACCAGGGCTGGATCGCCCCCGCCGACTGCGTCGAGGTGCGGGTGACGCTGACCGACGACGAGCGGCTGGCGTACGCGATGGCCGAGGCCGAGGAGCGCTACCGCTTCTGCGCCACCACGCCGTCGAAGACGCGCGTCACCGAGGCGCTGGTGCGGCGGCACCTGGGCGAGCAGGTGCTGGTCATCGGGCAGTACATCGATCAGCTCGACGAGCTGGGCGAGCACCTCAACGCGCCGGTAATCAAGGGCGACACCAGGGTCAAGGAGCGCGAGCGCCTCTATCAGGCGTTCCGCGACAAGGAGATTCAGGTGCTGGTGGTGTCGAAGGTGGCCAACTTCTCCATCGACCTGCCGGAGGCGGCCGTCGCGATCCAGGTGTCGGGGACGTTCGGCTCCCGCCAGGAGGAGGCGCAGCGGCTCGGGCGGGTGCTGCGGCCCAAGGCCGACGGCGGTGGCGCCCGGTTCTACACAGTGGTCAGCAGGGACACCGTCGATCAGGAGTTCGCGGCGCACCGGCAGCGGTTCCTGGCCGAGCAGGGATACGCGTACCAGATCATCGACGCCGACGACGTGCTCGGCGGGGTGTGAGGATCGGTCGCGATGCCCGGCCGCTCTCACCCGAGCGGCCGAGCATTCACCGTGGTGTCACGTCCACGAGACTCCGCGGGCCGACGACATTCGAACCACCCCCCTCACCTGCGTACTATCACGCCGCCTGCGACATACCCCCATGATCCGACAAACGCACCTGAAATGCCCGAATTTTTCGGTATTTCCAGGATGACGGCTGTCGCACCTTTCCGCCCGGCTCAGCGCGCCAGCAGTCCCCCGAGGAACAACACGCCCTCGGCCACGATCCAGGCCAGCACCCCCGCGCCCATGAGGCGCGCGAACGTGCGCGAATCGGCCCTGGACCACGGGAACAGCCAGGCGGCCGCCGTGCAGCAGGCTGCCAGCGCGGCGAACAGCGCGGACACCGTGGAGACGGTATCAAGCCGCTGCGCGCACGTCGATGGGCTCTCATCGCCGGCGCAAAACGCCTGAAGCCCCCAACCGGCGAACACCGAAGCGGCCCACAGCGCCGCGAGCAGGAAGCTCGCGATCGTGGGCACGATCGGTGAGACACGGAGCCGGAGCACCTCCTATGCGTACCCGGTCGCCCGCGAGTAAATGCTTTGGAGGGCCGCCGGACTCGGCACTAAACTGGCGGATTCGCTGCCTTGACCACCTCCGTTCACGTACTCCAGGGAGGCACTTCCGCATGCCCGGACACCAGATGGCCCCTGACATACGCCCAGCGACCGGCCCGGAGACCGGCCCAGGGACCGGCCCAGGGAGCGGCCCAGGGAGCGGCCCAGGGAGCGGCATCGACGCCGACGACCCATCCGACGTACTCGCGGCCGAGCAACGGCACCTGGCGGAGTCCAGAGCCGCGCTCAAGGCCATGCGTGAGCATGCCGAGTCCCTGTCGGCCGACGCCGCCGGCGACTGGGTCTCCCAGCAGATCCTGCAATCCCTGCTCGACCAGCGGGTGGCCGCGCTGGCCGACCACCCCGACACCCCGCTGTTCTTCGGCCGGCTCGACCGCGCCGAGGGCGACGAGCTGCCCGGCACCATCTACGTCGGGCGCCGCCACGTCCACGACGCCCACAGCAAGCCCCTGGTGATCGACTGGCGGGCGCCGGTGTCCCGCCCGTTCTACCAGGCCAGCCCGGCCGACCCGATGGGCGTCATCCTGCGGCGCCGCTTCGGCTACCAGGGCGGGACGCTCACCGCGTACGAGGACGAGCCGCTGGCCGAGGGCGGCGAGATCGGCCCGTCGAAGATCCTCACCGAGGAGATCGAGCGCCCCCGTACGGGCCCGATGCGCGACATCGTCGCCACCATCCAGCCCGACCAGGACGAGATCGTCCGCTCCACGCTCGCCAAGACCGTCTGTGTCCAGGGCGCGCCCGGCACCGGGAAGACCGCCGTCGGCCTGCACCGCGCCGCCTACCTGCTGTTCACCCACCGCGAGCGGCTGGCCAGGTCGGGCGTCATGATCGTCGGCCCCAACCGGGCCTTCCTGTCGTACATCTCCTCCGTGCTGCCCGCGCTCGGCGAGGTCAAGGTCGACCAGACCACGGTGGCCGGGCTGCTCGGCGAGCACGCCGCGCCCGAGGCTCCCGAGGTCGCCGCCGTGAAGGGCGACGCCAGGATGGCCGCCGTCCTGGAGCGCGCGCTCTGGCTGCACATCACCAAGCCGGAAGACGGCCTCGTCTACACCAAGGGCGCCTACCGCTACCGGGTGGCCGACTACGAGGTACGCGAGATCGTCGCCTCCCTGCGCGGCACCACCCGCTACAACCCGGGCCGCGCGGCGCTCGCCCAGCGCCTCGCCCACATGGTGCTCGTCCGCATGGAGCAGCGCGGCGAGTCGCCCGACGACCGCGTCCAGGACGCGGTGGCCAGGTCGAAGCCGGTCAAGCAGCTCGTGGACGCCGTCTGGCCCAAGCTGACGGCCGACCAGGTGCTCTACCGCCTGCTGTCAGACCCCGGCTTCCTCGCCAAGGCCGCCAAGTCCGACCTGACGGCCGAGGAGCAGGAGCTGCTCATCTGGCGCAAGCCGTACCGGAGCTGGAAGTCGGCGAAGTGGTCGGCGGCGGACGCGGCGCTCCTCGACGAGCTGAACGACCTCATGGAACGCACGCCCTCCCTCGGCCACCTGGTCGTGGACGAGGCCCAGGACCTGTCCGAGATGCAGCTCAGGGCGCTCGGCCGGCGCTGCCGCAACGGCTCGGCCACCGTGCTCGGCGACCTCGCCCAGGGCACCACCCCGTGGTCTGCCACCTCGTGGGAGACCGTGCTCGAACACCTCGGCCAGCGCGACGGCGAGGTGACGGAGCTGACGCTCGGCTTCCGCGTGCCGCGCGAGGTGCTCGACTACGCGGCCCGGCTGCTGCCGTCCATCGCCCCCGGCCTGGCCGCACCGCGCTCGCTGCGCCCCGGCGTCGGCTCGCTCACCGTGCTGCCCGGCGGCTCGGTCGCCGAGGCGGCGGAGCAGGCGCTCGCCAAGGAGGGCTCGATCGCCGTCATCGCCCCCGACGCCCTGGTGGAGACCGTCTCGCAGGCGCTGTCCGCCCTGCCGCACGCCGTGCTCGACCCCGACTCCACCGAGGAGCACCGCCTGCTCGTCGTGCCCGCCACGCTGGCCAAGGGTCTCGAATACGACCACGTCATCGTCGTCGAGCCGGCCGACATCGTGGCCGCCGAGCCCAGGGGCCTGGCCCGGCTGTACGTCGTGCTGACCCGTGCGGTCACCTCGCTGACCGTCCTGCACGACAAGCCGCTGCCCGCCGAGCTTCAGGTGTGAGCTGCGCGGGCACGGCCGCTTCTAGGATGGCTGGGCAAGCACCTAGCTCTCACCCAAGGAGGATGCCGTGCCCGCACCGCTTCCCCATGAATTCCTGCCATCGGTCCCCGCGCTCGTGGTCGAGAGCGACGACATCCAGGACGGCGAACGCCTGCCCGACCTCCACGTCTTCAACGACTGGGGCATGACGGGCGGCAACCTGTCGCCGCACCTGCGCTGGTCCGGTGCTCCCGATGGCACCCGCGGCTACGCCGTCACCTGCTTCGACCCCGACGCGCCCACCGGCAGCGGCTTCTGGCACTGGGTGCTGTTCGACCTGCCCGCCTCGGTGACCGAGCTGCCCACGGGCGCCGGCACGGCCCCCGACTTCAAGGGCCTGCCCGAGGGCGCCGTGCACGCCCGCACCGACTACGGCACCAAGGCGTACGGCGGCGCCGCCCCGCCGCCCGGTGACCCGCACCGCTACGTGTTCACCGTGCACGCGCTGAGCGTCGAGAAGCTGGGTGTGGACAGCGACGCCAGCCCCGCCGTGGTCGGCTTCAACATCAACGCCAATCTGCTGGCCCGCGGCTTCATCGTCGCCCACTTCGGCGTCTGATCAGCCCATCCGAGTGACCTTTTCCGACGGGCCTGCCGGTCCTTTCCCGGCAGGCCCTTTTTCACGCCCCCTTTTCCGGCGAACGCGTTCCGGCACGCGCCGCAGCGAGCGACCGTCCGCGAGACGTCGAGCGGCGTGCGCTTGCCGCAAGCGAACATCCGCCACTCCTTCGTGTTCGTGCCAGGGGAAGTCGCGGCCACTCCCCCTTCCTCGCCAGAGGTAGCGGATCCCATACGGAAAGTACCGGCCGGTCGACAAGAAAAGAGCGGCCCGGAGAATCCCGGACCGCTCTTCGTCTGTGCGACGGATGAAGACTTAGAAGTCCATGTCGCCGCCGCCGGGCATGCCCGCGCCGGCAGCAGCCGGAGCCTTCTCCGGCTTCTCGGCGATGACGGCCTCGGTGGTCAGGAACAGCGCCGCGATGGAGGCGGCGTTCTGCAGCGCGGAGCGCGTCACCTTGGCCGGGTCGATGATGCCGGACTCGAACATGTTGACGTACTCGCCGGTCGCGGCGTTGAGGCCCTCACCCGGGGTGAGGTTGCGGACGCGCTCGACCACGACGCCGCCCTCGAGGCCGGCGTTGACCGCGATCTGCTTGAGCGGCTCCTCCAGCGCCTTCTTGACGATGGCGGCACCGGTGGCCTCGTCGCCGTTGAGCTCCAGCTTGTCGAAGGCCTTGGCGCCGGCCTGCAGCAGCGCCACGCCACCGCCGGGGACGATGCCCTCCTCGACGGCCGCCTTCGCGTTGCGGACGGCGTCCTCGATGCGGTGCTTGCGCTCCTTGAGCTCGACCTCGGTGGCGGCACCGGCCTTGATGACGGCGACACCGCCGGCCAGCTTGGCCAGACGCTCCTGGAGCTTCTCGCGGTCGTAGTCGGAGTCGGTGCGCTCGATCTCGGCGCGGATCTCGTTGACCCGGCCGGCGATCTGCTCGGCGTCACCGGCGCCGTCGACGATCGTGGTCTCGTCCTTGGTCACGACGACCTTGCGGGCGCGGCCGAGCAGGTCGAGGGTGGCGTTCTCGAGCTTGAGACCGACCTCCTCGGCGATGACCTGGCCGCCGGTCAGGATCGCGATGTCGTTGAGCATCGCCTTGCGGCGGTCACCGAAGCCCGGAGCCTTGACGGCGACGGAGCGGAACAGGCCGCGGATCTTGTTGACGACCAGGGTGGCCAGGGCCTCGCCCTCGATGTCCTCGGCGATGATCAGCAGCGGCTTGCCCGACTGGACGACCTTGTCGAGCAGCGGCAGCAGGTCCTTGTTGGCGGAGACCTTGCTGTTGACGATCAGGATGTAGGGGTCTTCGAGAACGGCCTCCATGCGGTCGGAGTCGGTCACGAAGTACATCGAGGTCATGCCCTTGTCGAAGCGCATACCCTCGGTGAGCTCGAGCTCCAGGCCGAAGGTGTTGCTCTCCTCGACGGTGATGACGCCTTCCTTGCCGACCTTGTCCATCGCCTCGGCGATGAGCGAGCCGATCTCGGGGTCGGCGGCGGAGATGGAGGCGGTCGAAGCGATCTGCTCCTTGGTCTCCACGTCCTTGGCCAGCTTGGAGAGCTCCTCGCTGACGCGCTCGACGGCGGCCTCGATGCCCTTCTTCAGGGCCATCGGGTTGGCCCCGGCGGCGACGTTACGCAGACCCTCGCGCACCAGCGCCTGGGCGAGCACGGTGGCCGTGGTGGTGCCGTCACCGGCCACGTCGTCGGTCTTCTTGGCGACCTCCTTGACCAGCTCGGCGCCGATCTTCTCCCAGGGGTCCTCGAGCTCGATCTCCTTGGCGATGGACACACCGTCGTTGGTGATCGTGGGGGCGCCCCACTTCTTCTCCAGCACGACGTTGCGGCCCTTCGGGCCCAGGGTCACCTTCACGGCGTCGGCGAGCTGGTTCATACCGCGCTCGAGACCGCGCCGGGCGTCCTCGTCAAACGCGATCATCTTGGCTGCCATAAGGCTAGACCTCCCAGTTGCAGGGTGGCTTGTCGTGGACCGAGCCGACGCCCGCGACGGCATGGGTCAGCATCTCCTTCGGCAGACCCCATCGTCCCGATCCGGTGTTGGCACTCTACTGCACAGAGTGCCAACGAACTGTTTAGCACTCTACCCTGCCGAGTGCAAGCGAACGCCCCTGCTCTCCCTGCTTTCTCCCAGGTCAACGGCCTTTTGCTGGTCTGCGCTCATATGCGCCGGTACGGCGAGCCGCCGGGCGGCCCACCGTACGCGAGTCGACGAAAGAGTGATGAGGGCTCGCACGGACTGCGCTGCCGTGCGAACCCACCCGGTGCGTACCAGGTCGTGGATCAGACAGTGCGGACGGACTCCGCCTGCGGTCCCTTCTGGCCCTGCGTGATCTCGAACTCGACGCGCTGTCCCTGCTCGAGAGATCGGTACCCGTCCATCAGGATCGCTGAGTAATGGACGAATACATCCTTACCACCGTCTACCGCGATGAAGCCGTAGCCCTTGTCCGCGTTGAACCACTTGACGGTGCCCTGCGCCACTTCCGACTCCTCTTACTGGTCTACCAGATCTCGCCCATTCCTCCGCGAGACCTGTAATCGCCCGACTTAACGGAAAATCAGCCGGACGATCGCCTCGACCATACCTGTGGCAAGGGGTTTGGCAACAGAGTCAATCTGCAAACAGCCTATTTCACCCATCCGAAGGTCGTTCAACGTTGAATTGGGCCTGGAAAAGGAGAAGGCGCCCACTAGGGGCGCCTTCAGGATGTGATCCTCGACACTCAGCCGCCGGCGACGGCCGGGATGATGGAGATCTGAACGCCGTCGGGGGCCGGAGTGTCGAGCCCCTGGGCGAATCGGACGTCCTCTTCTCCCACGTAAACGTTGACAAAACGACGAATCTTGCCCGATTCATCCAGAATTCTGGCGCCGATGCCCGGGTAGTCCGCGTCGAGCTTGGTGAGCACGTCACGAAGAGTCGCGCCCTCGCCACTGACCTCGGCGTTGCCCCCGGTGTATGTGCGCAGAATGGTGGGAATCCGCACAGAAACGCTCATGGTTATAGTCGCCTTTCCTGATTGATCAGACAGTCGCGCGGAACGCGTCGAGGGAGGGCCGGATCACGGCCGTGGGTACGGCGTCGTCGCTGATCGCGTCGAGCGTCTTGAGCCCGTCACCGGTGTTGAGCACCACGGTCAGGGCCTCGGGGTCGAGCACGCCGTTCTCGGTGAGCTTCTTCAGCACGCCCACCGTGACGCCGCCCGCGGTCTCGGCGAAGACGCCCTCCGTCGAGGCCAGCAGCTTGATGGCGGCCACGATCTCCTCGTCGGTGACGTCCTCGACGGCCCCGCCGGTGCGCCGGGCGATGTCCAGCACGTACGGCCCGTCGGCCGGGTTGCCGATGGCCAGCGACTTGGCGATGGTGTCGGGCTTGACCGGCCGCACGACGTCGTGGCCCGCCTTGAACGCGGTGGACACCGGCGAGCACCCGGCCGCCTGCGCGCCGAAGATCTTGTACGGCGTGTCCTCGACGAGCCCCAGCTTGATGAGCTCCTGGAAGCCCTTGTCGATCTTCGTGAGCTGGGAGCCGGAGGCGATGGGGATGATGATCTGCTCGGGCAGCCGCCAGCCGAGCTGCTCGGCGATCTCGTACGCGAGCGTCTTGGAGCCCTCCGCGTAGTAGGGCCGCAGGTTGACGTTGACGAAGCCCCACTTGTCGCCGAGCGGGTCGCCGATGAGCTCCGAGCAGAACCGGTTGACGTCGTCGTACGTGCCCTCGATGCCGATGAGCTTGCCGCCGAAGACCCGCGCCATGGCGATTTTCGCCTGCTCCAGGTTGGCCGGGATGAACACGCACGCCTCCAGCCCGGCGCGCGCCGCGGCGGCGGTGACCGCGCCCGCGAGGTTGCCGGTGGAGGAGCAGGAAAGGGTGTGGAATCCGAAGTTCCTGGCCGCTTCCACGGCCATGGCGACGACCCGGTCTTTGAACGAGTGGGTGGGGTTGCCCGAGTCGTCCTTCACGTAAAGGGACTTGATTCCGAGCGTTCGACCGAGGTTTCCGGCCTTGACCAATTTCGTCCAGCCGGGGTTCATATTCGGCTTTTCGGTCACGTCGGCCGGCACCGGAAGCAGCGCCCGGTAACGCCAGATGTTGGCGGGACCCGATTCGATCTGTTCGCGGGTCACTTCGCCGAAGTCGTAGGCCGCCTCAAGCGGCCCGAAACACTCCAGACAGGCGAAGCTGGGACCCAGCGGGTAACGAGCGCCGCACTCGCGGCAGGACAGACCGACGGCAGGACCAAAGTCAAGCGACATGAAGCGAGGCCTTCCCTCATCTTCGCCCGCGGCCACCTTGACCGCGAACCGGAATTGGCACCTTGTCCCGGTCGGCCTCGCCAGGTCGCGAGTCTCGAAAGCCGGGAGGGTTGCCGGGGCTTCACAGGGCCGGTCCCTCCACCCCTCTGGATGAGCTGTATGAAGTTGTTGAATTGGACTCTACCCGCTGAAGTGGACGAAATTACCACCCGTCTCAAGATGTGAGACGGGTGGTCTCATCGGTAGTCCTCTCCCAGCACGCTCTGCACGTATTTGCGGGCCTGGTGGATGCGGGACTTCGCGGTGCCCAGCGGGATGCCGAGCTGCTCGGCCACCTCGTTGTAATCGAGCTGGACGATGTCGCGCAGCACCAGCGCCTGCGCGAGATCGGGCTTGTCGGCCTCCAGCGCCTCCATGGCGTCGAGCAGGTCGAGCCGCGAGCCCGCGATCACGCTGACCCGCCGCACGTCGGGCTTCTGCACGGGCAGCTCGTCCGAGCTCTGCTCGGCCGCCCGACGCTTGAGCGACCGGTACGTCGTGCGGGCGCAGTTGGCCGTCACGATGTGCAGCCACGTACTGAACCTGGCCCGCCCCTCGAAACGGCTGATATTGCGCGCGACGGCCAGCAACGTATCTTGCGAGGCCTCCTCCGCGTCCTGGTGATAAGGCAGGATTCGGGCGCAATGCCGCATCACATCGGGCTCTATCCGCGCCAGGAGCTCACCGAGTGCGCGATGGTCTCCGGCGGCGGCTGAGCGAGCGAGTTCCTCGGTTAGCTCATCAAGCGCCATAGCTGGGATCCTATGATCGAAAGGAGCCTGGATGAACAGCGTGCTGTTGGCCTCCAACAGGGGGCCGGTCTCCTTCACCGTCTCCGACGACGGCGAACTCACCATGAAGCGCGGCGGAGGCGGTCTCGTCTCCGGGCTGTCGGGCGTGGCCAAGGGCGACGGCGTGCTGTGGGTCTGCGCCGCGCTGTCCGACGGCGACCGCAGCGCCGTACGCCTGGCCGGCGGCGGCCGCATCGACCACGCCGGCTACGACACGGGCCCGATGCGCATGCTGGACATCGCGCCCGCCACCTTCCACCGCGCCTACAACGCGGTGGCCAACTCGACCCTGTGGTTCGTCAACCATCTGCTCTACGACATCCCCAACTCGCCCAATTTCGGCACCCGTTTCGAGCGCGAGTGGGAGTCCTACCGCGACTACAACGGCGCCTTCGCGCTGGCGCTCGCCGAAGAGGCCGGGCACGGCGCGCGCGTGATGGTGCAGGACTACCACCTTACGCTGACGCCGGCCATGCTCAGGGCCGAACGGCCGGACCTGCGCATCGCCCATTTCAGCCACACCCCCTGGGCACCGCCCGAGTACTTCTCCCTGCTGCCCGACGACGTCGCCAGAGAGGTGCTCGAAGGCATCCTCGGCGCCGACCACGCCGGGTTCCTCACCGACCGGTGGGCGCAGGCGTTCATGGACTGCTGCGAGCGGCTGCTCGGCGCCGAGGCCGACCGGGTCGGCCGCAGCGTCACCCACGCGGGCAGGACCACCCGCATCGGCGTCCACAGCCTGGGCGTGGACGGCGCGGCGCTGTGGGAGCGGGCCAGCGAGCCCGACGTCGAGTCGCACATGGCCGCGCTCAGGGAGCAGGTCGGCGAGCGCAAGCTGATCGTCCGCATCGACCGCACCGAGCTGTCGAAGAACATCGTGCGCGGGCTCATCGCCTACCGCGAGTTCCTCGCCGCACACCCCGAGTGGCACGGCCGCGTGGTGCACCTCGCCTTCGCCTACCCCAGCAGGCACGACCTGCCCGAATATCGCGAGTACACCGCCTCGGTGCAGCGCTGCGCCCAGGAGATCGAGGACGAGTACGCCACCGAGGACTGGGACCCGCTGATACTCAACGTCGACGACGACTACCCGCGCTCGCTGGCGGCCTACCGGCTGGCCGACGTGCTGCTGGTCAACCCCATCCGCGACGGCATGAACCTGGTGGCCAAGGAGGGCCCCGTGCTGTCGCCGCGCTGCGCGCTCGTGCTGTCGCGGGAGGCGGGGGCGGCGGCCGAGCTGGGCCCGCACGCGCTCATGGTGAACCCGTACGACATCAGCGGGACCGCCGCCGCCCTGCACCAGGCGCTGATGATGCCGGAGGACGAGCGGCGCATGCGCCGCGACAGGCTGCGCGCGGCCGCGACCGCGCTGCCGCCGCAGAAGTGGCTCGCCGCCCAGCTCGAAGCCCTGGCCTGAGATCATCGCCGTGCTCAGCGCCACCGGGCGCGCGCCAGCACGCCGGAAAGGCCCGGCGTGTTCCACTGGTCCACGACCAGGATCCGGGTCTGGGGCAGGTACCACTCGCGCTGGGTGAGGCGGGATTTGACCTTGCCCGTGGTGGAGCGGCAGACGACCGCCCACTCGCGGTAGGCCGCCTTGTGCCCCGGGCCGACCTGGCGCAGCCCCTGCACCCTCGGCTTCGCCGAGGCGAAGGACAGGCCCCACTTGCGGTCGGCCGGGCAGAGCTGCACGTCGGTCGCGGGGTAGAAGGGCGTCTTGCCGGTGTAGGGGTTGAAGCTCTCGTGCCCCACCTTGATCGCCTTGGGGCCGAGGATCCAGAACCCGTCGCATCCCGGAGTGAAGTAGCTCCCCTTCGGCTTGGCGCACCTGCCGGTGACCACGCGGGTCCAGTCGGAGCGGACCTCGTACACCCTCCACTCGGCCGGAAGCCGGAGCGTGAGCCCGCCTCTGAGCTCGAGCGTGCGGGTGGACGCGGCTTCGGCGGGCAGCGCCGTCAACAGCGCCGCCACCGGGGACAGCGAGACGAGAGCGGCCGCCGCCACTCCCGCGGCGGCGAAACGAGACGTGATCATGCGAGCACTGTACGGAGTCCCGCTTACTGACGGCTGAAAACCGCCTGTCCCGACCGAGGGCGAAAACCGCGGGACGGCCCGCAAGCGCGGCTCACGTGCCGCCGATCGCCGAGACCAGCTCTTCGAGCAGCGCCACCACGCCGTCGGGACCGTCCACCACGATGTCGGCACGCTCGGCGAGCGCGGTCACCTCGGCCGAGCCGCTGCACACGGTCACGCCGGGCAGCCCGGACGCGCGCACGGCCTCGAACGCCGCGAGATCGCCGAGGTCGTCGCCCACGAACATGACCGACCTCGCCGAACGCTCGGCCAGGAACAGACTGAGCGCCTGCCCCTTGTCCATGCCGGGCGGCCGCAGCTCCAGCACCATGCGGCCGGGCTCGACCACCAGGCCGTGCTCGCCGGCCAGCTTGGCCAGCGGCTCGCGCAGCGCCTCCAGCGTGCCCTCGGGGTCGGGGCTGCGCCGGGTGTGCACGGCCACGGCGCGCCTTTTGTCCTCGATGCTGACGCCGCGCACGCCGAGCGACTCCAGCAGCAGCGGCAGCTCGGCCTTCGCGCGCGGCACGCCGGGCGGCGGCGGTGGCGCGGAGATGCGGCCGTCCTCCCAGCGCTCGAAGCCGTAGTGGCCGAGCACCACCAGGCCGGGCACGTCGGCCAGGCCGGGACCGAGCTCCAGTGCGGTGGCCGCGGGCCTGCCGGTCACGATGGCCACCGCACGGACGCGGGCGCCCAGCTCGGCGAGCACGCCGGGCGCCTTCGGATGGATCACGGCCTGGGCCGGGTCGGGCACGATCGGCGACAGGGTGCCGTCGAAGTCGAGCCCGATCACGGCGCCCGCCGGATCGTTCACGATCGCTTCCATTGCAGGGATGTTCTTCACGCGGCTGCCGTACCCAGAGGGTCAGGGACGCATGCCGAGCCTCCTGGCCGCACGATCACGCCTGCGCGCAGAGCGTAATCTGCGCAACCGCTTGACCAGCATGGGGTCCTGTTCGAGCGCCTCAGGCCGGTCGATCAACTCGCCGAGAAGCTGGTAGTAGCGCGTGGCGGAGAAGCCGAACGTCTCCTTGATGGCCTGCTCCTTAGCGCCCGCGTAGCGCCACCACTGGCGCTCGAAGGCGAGGAGATCGAGATCGCGTTGGGTAAGTGGTCGTCGGGACGGTTCCTGGGCAGCATTGTCACCGCTGAGCGGTGCTCCCATGGTGTCCTCCTCGAAAGGGGCGGGTGACGATCTCGCCGCCCGCACGCGGCCCGTTCGCCATCGTAATGTGCGAAGTGCGGCTGTTCACGATGGATTGGGAGACGTACAGTCACGAAATGTGACCTCTGTCATCACGCTCCTCACCGACTACGGGTTAGAGGATGGGTATGTGGCGGCCTGTCATGGAGTGATCGCCCGGCTGGCCCCGGAGGCCAGGGTGATCGACGTCTGCCACCTGATCCCCGCGGGCGACGTGCGGCGCGGCGCGGCGGTCCTGGCGCAGACGATTCCGTACCTTCCCGAGGGTATCCACATCGGCGCGGTCGATCCCGGAGCGGGTGGCTCCCGGCGCGCGGTGGCCATCGAGGCGGGCGGCCGGGTGTTCATCGGGCCCGACAACGGGCTGCTGTCGTGGGCGGTGCACGCCGGCGGCGGCGCGCGGGCGGCGTACGAGATCAGCAACGACGACTGCTTCCTGCGCCCCGCATCCCCGACGTTCCCTGGACGCGACGTGTTCGCGCCGGTGGCCGCGCACCTGTACGGCGGGCTGGCCCTAGCCGAGGTAGGGCCGCAGGTACCGGTGTCCGGGCTGGTCACGCTGCCCGAGCCGACCACGGTGCTGCGCGACGGCTCGGTGGAGGGCGAGGTGGTCTCGGTGGACCGCTTCGGCAACACGCAGTTGTCCATCGGCGCGGGCGATCTGCAGGCGCTGGGCGTGCGGGTGGGCGACACGCTGGGGGTCTGGCTGGGGCGGCGGCGGTTCTCGCTGCCGTATCGGGAGACGTACGCGGCGGTGCCGCCGGGCGAGCTGGTGGCCTTCACGGACTCGGCGGGGCTGATCGCGATCGCGGTCAACTGCGGCGACGCGGCCCAGCGGCTGGGACTCCCGCCCGGCGCGCACGTCCGACTTTCACCTACTTATAGGAAATAGAAGACAGTTCGGAACTACTCCACGTATCGGACTGTTTACGGAAGCGTCCTTACGTCGGCGCACACGCGTGTCAGAATGCGAGCTGACCGGAGGTCCCTCCCCTCCTGCCGAGGTCGACGTGTTCCAGTTGTCCGTTGTACTGATCTTGCTGCTGTCCGCGGCCTGGCCCGCTCCCGTCACCCCCGTCTCCGAACGCTGGCGCTCCTGGCCGGTGGCCCGCATCTTCCCGCCGCTGGTGCCTGGGCACAGCCCGTCGGGGGCGCGGGTCACGTACGTGCTGGCCGGGGTCGCGCCCGAGACCGCCTGCGCGTCCGCCTTCCAGCCCGGCGCCGTGCGGCCGGGCTGCCGCGTCGCCCTGCGCGCCACGTACGCCGACAGCACGCAGACCTTCGTCGTCACCGCCGGCATCGGCGTGCTCGACGGCCCCGGGACGCCCGTCCACCGCTCGGGGCGGCCCGCGACCGTGCGGCCGGCGGCGTTCTCCGGCGGTCCCGCCGCGCGCTTCGGCGACCGGCAGTACGTCACCGGCGTGGTGCTCGGCTCGGGCGAGCGTTACGTGGTGGCGACGGCGGCCGGGTACGCCGACGGGCGGGCGTACCGGCCGGGCGCGCCCGTCCCCTCCCGCCTGCGCGGCGCCGCCCGCCAGGTCGCGACCGCACTGCACCAGGCGCTGACGCGATGAAACCGATCGTCGCATGCCTGGTGTCGGCCGCGCTCCTCGCCGGGAGCGCTCCCGCGGCGTTCGCCGGCGGCATGGGAGACGGCGCGGGAGACGGCGCTGACGAGGTGGCCGCGGCCGCGAGGGCCGGGCAGTGGCAGCTCGGCGCGCTGCGCCTGTCCGAGGCGTGGCGGACCACCAAGGGCGAGGGCGTCACGGTGGCGGTGCTCGACACCGGTGTCAACGCCGACCACCCCGACCTGAAAGGCGCCGTCGTCCAGGGCCCCGACCTGACCGCACCCGGCGGATCGGGGAACGGGCGGCGCTGGGGGCCGCACGGCACAGCGATGGCCGGGCTGATCGCCGGCCGCGGGCACGGCGAGGGTCACAAGGGCGGGGTGCTCGGCATCGCGCCCGCCGCCCGGGTGCTGTCGATCAGGGTCACGCTGGAGAACGGCGACCCGCGCCGCGCCCGCAGCCGCCCGAGCTGGCGCGACGCGCTGGCCAGAGGCATCAGGTACGCCGCCGACCACGGCGCCGGCGTGATCAGCATGTCCCTCGGCGGCGGCAGCGGCGCGTGGGAGGGCTCGGCCGCCGAGGAGGAGGCCGTCCAGTACGCCATCGCCAAGGGCGCGGTGCTCGTGGCGTCGTCGGGCAACGACGGCGCCACGGAGAACAGGAAGAACTTCCCCGCCGCCTACCCCGGGGTGATCGCCGTGGGCGCGGTGGACCGGCGCGGCAGGGTGGCCCGCTTCTCCAACAGGCAGGACTACGTGTCGGTGGTCGCGCCGGGCACGGACATCGTCACGGCCGACGGCGACGGCTCGTACGTGGTGAGCGACGGCACCAGCTCGGCCGCCGCCATGGTGGCGGGCATCGCCGCGCTCATCAAGTCGGCGCATCCGCACCTGTCGCCGTACCACGTGCGGATGGCCATCGAGATGGGCACCAGGCGGCGACCGGGCCAGGACGGCTACAGCCCCGCCTACGGTCACGGGGTGGCGAACGCGGCGCTCGCGCTGCGCGCGGCCGCCAGGCTGGCCGCCCCCACCGCCGCGCCGCCGCGTCCCGGGCCGTACTTCGGCTCCGGCCCCGCCTCCAGGACGGCGGTGGTCGCGGGGATGGTGGTGCTGGCGATCGCGATGTCGGGGTGGGTGGTGCTGCGGTCCCAGTCGCGGCGCGGGGATTCGACCTAGCAAGCCCGGCGCGGCTCCTGCCCCAACCCGCGCTGCCGGCCTGGCCGCGAACCAGGGCCTGTTCGGCCACGGCTCGGCGCTGATCGCCACGGCCTGAGAACGCGAAGACCCCCTGGGGCTCCCCAGGGGGTCTCCATGTGTCGGTTCAGCCCGCGTGCACCACGTCGTGCGTTTCGGCGAAGTGGCAGGCGCTCTCGTGCCCGATGCCGGGCCTGATCTGCAGCAGCGGCTCCTCCTCCGCGCAGATCTCCTGCGCCTTCCAGCAGCGGGTGCGGAAGCGGCAGCCGCTCGGCGGGTTGGCCGGCGAGGGCGGGTCGCCCTGGAGGATGATCCGCTCCCGCTGCTCGCGCCCCTCGGGGTCGGGCACCGGCACCGCCGACAGCAGCGCCTGCGTGTACGGGTGCGCGGGACGGTCGTAGATCTCGGCGTCCTTGCCCAGCTCCACGAACTTGCCCAGGTACATCACGCCCACGCGGTCGGAGATGTGGCGCACCACCGACAGGTCGTGGGCGATGAAGATGTAGGCCAGGCCGAACTCGTTCTGCAGCCGCTCCAGCAGGTTGACCACCTGCGCCTGGATCGACACGTCCAGCGCGGAGACCGGCTCGTCACAGACGATGATCTCCGGCTGCAGCGCCAGACCACGGGCGATGCCGATGCGCTGCCGCTGGCCGCCGGAGAACTGGTGCGGGTAGCGGTTGATGTGGTCGGGGTTGAGGCCGACCACCTCCAGCAGCTCCTGCACCTTCTTGCGCCGATCGCCCTTGGGCGCCACCTCGGTGTGGATCTCGAACGGCTCGCCGACGATGTCGCCGACGGTCATCCGGGGGTTCAGCGAGGTGTACGGGTCCTGCATCACCATCTGGATGTTGCGGCGCATGCGCTTGAGCTCGGCGCCCCTGGCCTTGGCGATGTCCCGGCCGTTGATCAGCACCGAGCCCGACGTCGGCCGCTCCAAGGCCATGAGCAGCTTGGCCAGCGTGGACTTGCCGCAGCCCGACTCGCCCACGATGCCCAGCGTCTCGCCCTTGTGCAGGTCGAACGAGACGCCGTCGACGGCCTTGATCGCGCCGACCTGCTTCTTGAAGAGGATGCCCTGGGTCAGCGGGAAGTGCTTGACCAGGTCGCGTACCTGCAGGATGGCCTCACTGCCGCTCGCCATCGAGGACCTCCCTCCAGTAGTGGCAGGCGCTGCCGCGCGTGCCGCTGATCTCGTACAGCGGGGGGGCGTCGGTCTGGCAGTTGTCCTGACGGAACGGGCACCGAGGATGGAACGCGCACCCCTTCGGCAGGTTCAGCAGGTTGGGCGGCAGGCCCTTGATCGCGTACAGCTCCTGGCCCTTCTGGTCGACCCTGGGGATCGAGTCCAGCAGGCCCTTGGTGTACGGGTGCGCGGGGGCCTTGTAGATGTCGTACACCGGGGCGTGCTCGACGATGCGGCCGCCGTACATGACCGCGATCTTGTCGGCCACGTCGGCCACGACGCCGAGGTCGTGGGTGATGAGGATCAGGCCCATCTGGCTCTCGCGCTGCAGCTCGGCCAGCAGCTCCATGATCTGGGCCTGCACGGTCACGTCGAGCGCCGTGGTCGGCTCGTCGGCGATCAGCACCTCGGGGTCCAGCGCGATCGACATGGCGATCATGATGCGCTGGCGCATACCGCCGGAGAACTGGTGCGGGTAGTCGTTCACCCGCTGCTTGGCGGCCGGGATGCGGACCCGGTCCATCAGCTCGACGGCCTTCTTCATGGCGTCGGACTTGGACATGCCCCGGTGGACCCGGAACATCTCGCTGATCTGCCAGCCCACGGTGAACACCGGGTTGAGCGCGGACAGCGCGTCCTGGAAGATCATCGCGATCCGCTGGCCGCGCACCTGCGTGCGCGCCTCCTCCGACAGCTTGAGCAGGTCGGTGCCCTTGAAGCGGATCTGCCCCTTGGGGATCACCGCCGGCGGCATGTCGAGGATGCCCATGATGGCCTGCGCCGTCACCGACTTGCCCGAGCCCGACTCGCCCAGCACCGCGAGCGTCTCGCCGGGGTTGACCGTGTAGCTCACGCCGTTGACCGCTCGTACGACGCCGGCCCGCGTGTGGAACTCCACGTGCAGGTCGTCGACCGCGAGCAGCGGCCCGTCGCCCGGCCCTCCCTCGGCGGGCAACACATCCGTTTGCGTCTTCTTCACGTGATCCCCCCTTCTACCTGAGCTTCGGGTCGAGCGCGTCGCGCACCGCGTCGCCCAGCATGATGAACGCGAGCACGGTGATGCTCAGGAACACGGCGGGGAACACCAGCGGCAGCGGCGCCTCAAGGAACCTGTTGCGCGCGTCGGCGATCATCAGGCCCCACGAGATGTCCGGCGACTGCACGCCCACGCCCAGGAACGACAGCGCCGCCTCGGCGGCGATGAACGTGCCCAGGTTGATCGTGGCGACCACGATGACCGGCGCCAGCGAGTTCGGCAGCAGGTGACGGAACATGATCCGGCCCGCTCCCGCGCCCAGCGCTCTCGCGGCGACCACGAAGTCCTGGCTCTTCGCCGTGATCACCGCCGCCCGCATGATACGGAAGACCATCGGCCAGCCGAGCACCGTCATCGCCAGGATGACCAGCAGGATGCTGTTGGCCTTGCCGCGGAAGGTGGCCGCGATCAGCAGCGCGCCGAGGATCGAGGGGATCGCGAAGAAGATCTCCGTGACCCGCGAGGCGACCGTGTCGGTCACGCCGCCGCGGAAACCGGCGATGATGCCGAGCAGACCACCGATGAGCGTGGTCATGAGCGTGGTGAGCACGCCGATGACGATCGAGTTGCGAGCGCCGTAGATGGTCCTGGCGTAGACGTCGCAGCCCAGGTTGTCGCGGCCGAACAGGTGACCCGGCCCGGGACCCTGCCGCGCCGTGGACAGGTCGCAGGTCCTGGCGTTGTACGGGTCGATCGCGCTGAACAGCGACGGCCAGAACGACATGACCAGCAGGACCAGAATGATGATCACCGAGATGATGAACATCGGACGGCGCCGCAGGTCGTGCCAGGCGTCGGTCCACAGGCTGGCGGGCTTGCCGCCCTTGCCTTCACCGCCCTCGGGCTCGGTTGCTGGGGCGGCGACCGTGTCGGGGACCAGCGTCTGCGTCTCCGGGAGTCCTGGCCCGCCCGTTGGGGTTGGGTTACTCATAGCGGATCCTCGGGTCGAGCACGGCGTACAACAAGTCGACGACCAGGTTGGCCAGGATGTAGATCAGCACCAGGATGGTGACGATCCCGACGACAACCGGCTGCTCACGCAAGTAGACCGAGGTGAAGAGCTGGTTGCCGATTCCGTGGAGGTTGAAGATCGTCTCTGTGATCACCGCGCCGCCCATGAGGTTACCGAGGTCGGCGCCCAGATAGGTGACCACCGGGATCAGCGCGTTGCGCAGGCCGTGCCTGCCGATGACGCGCCGCCTGGTCAGGCCCTTGGCGACGGCCGTGCGAATGTAGTCCGCCCGCAGCGTCTCGACCAGGCTCGTCCTGGTGAGCCTGGTCAGGTACGCGACGGACACGCCGGCCAGCACGAAGCCCGGCAGCAGGTAGCTGCGCAGGCCCGCGAACGTGCCCGCGACGGGGAAGATGTCCACGCCCGTCCACTGCCTGAGCTGCACGCCCAGCACGAGCTGGAGCACGAAACCGGTCACCAGCGTGGGCACCGAGATCAGCAGCAGGGTGGAGGCCAGGATCATGGTGTCGGTGGCCCGGCCGCGGCGCAGCGCCGCCCACAGGCCGAGGCCGACGCCGATGAGCGCCTCCATGACCAGGGCGACCAGTGCGAGGTTCAGCGTGACCTGGAACTTGCCGGCGAGCATCTCCGAGACCGGCACGTCGGCGAAGTTGACGCCGAAGTCGCCCCTGAAGAGCACGCCGCTGATGTAGTACCAGTACTGCAGAAGCAGCGGATCGTTGAGGTGGTACTGCTCGCGCAGCACCTCGGCCACGGCCGGATCCGGCCGCTTGTCCCCGAACAGTGCCGCGATGGGGTCGCCGGGCAGCGCGAAGACGATGCAGAAGATGAGTAGCGTGGCGCCGAGCAGGACGGGTATCGCCTGGATCAAGCGCCTGATGACATAACGGCCCATTAAGCCCTCCGGTACACACTTGGAGGCAGCCCTCGGAGTCCGTGATTCAGCCGGTCCGAGTGACTGCCTCCAAGCTCAGCCCTCCGACGGGCGGGCGGCAAGAGCCGCCCGCCGGGCGAACGACGTCAGGCCTTCTCGATGTCCGCCCACTCAATCTGGTTCAGCAGATTGAGCTTGACGTTCTTGACCTTGGTGGAGTGGCCGAAGTTGCTCCGGTAGAAGTAAACCGGGATGTAGGGGAGGTCCTTCAGCAGGATGTCGTCGGCCTGCTGGTAGAACTTCAGACCCTCCTCGGCGGTCGGCGCCTGGTCGCCCTTGGCCACCAGCTCGTCGAACTCCTTGTTGGAGTAGCCGCCGTAGTTGGAGCCGGTGGCGATCGCACCGGTGCCGAAGATCGGGGTCAGGTAGTTCTCGGCCGACGGGTAGTCGATGGCCCAGCCCATACGGAACAGGCCCTTGTACTCCTTGGCGTCCAGGGCGTCCAGGATGCCCTGGAACTTCTCGAACGGCTTCGGCGTGACCTCGATGCCCAGGTTCGCCCGCAGGTTGTTGGCGACGGCCTCGATCCACTCCTTGTGGCCACCGTCGGCGTTGTACCCGAGCTCGATGCTCTTGGGGCCACCGGCCTGCTCGTACAGCTTCTTGGCCTCGGCCGGGTTGTACGTGCACGCCTCGCAGGCGCCCTGGCGGTAGCCGGGGATGGCCGGGTTGATGAAGTCGTCGGCGGGGGCGCGGGTGCCGGAGAAGACCGTGTCGGCGATCGTCTTCCGGTCGATGGCCATGGAGATGGCCCGGCGGACGTCGACGTTCTCGAAGTCCTTGTTGTACTTCAGCGGGACGCCGATGTAGCCGACGGAGGCGTCGGGCTCGTCGAAGTAACGGTCACCGAGGACGGACTTGGCGGTGGCGATGGCGGTCGCCGGCAGGGAGTCGTGGATGTCCAGTTCCTCGGCCTGCAGGTCGTTCCAGGCGGTCTCGGAGCTGGTGTAGACCTTGAACTGGAGCTTGGTCCAGTTCGACGGCTTCTTGCCGGGGAACTTGTCGTAGACCGACAGCTCGATGGTCGGGTCGGTGCCCTTCTTGTACGGCTTGTCGAGCTTGAACAGGCCCTGCCCGATCGGCTTCTCACCGTACTCCTGCGTGACCTTGCCGTCGGGGCCGATCGCCGACTCCGGCATCGGGTAGAAGCAGGTGTAGCCGAGCATCGTCTTGAACTGCGAGAACGGCGCGGACAAGGTGACCTCGAGCGTCAGGTCGTCGACGACCTTCAGGCCCTTCATCTCCTTGGCGGTCGGCTTCTTGCCCTCACCCGGGTGGACGTCCTCGTAGCCCTCGATGCGGCCGAAGAAGTAGGACGACGACATGGCGTTGTCCTGGTACGCGGCGTAGTTCCACGCACGCGCATAGTCGGCCGCGGTGACGGGCTTGCCGTCGTGCCACGTGTAGCCGGGCTTCAGCTTGATCGTCCAGACCTTGCTGTCCTCAGTCGTGATCGACTCGGCGGCCTCCTCGACCGGCTGCTTGTTCTCGTCGTAACGCACGAGCGGAGAGAAGACGGCTGCGAGAACCTCAGAGCCCTCGGTCTCAGTGGTGTTCTGCGGGTTCAGGAGCTCCTGGGGCTCTCCGATCTCCATGCGGACCGGCGTGTCTGAGCCGCCCGCGGCGGTGCCACCGTTGTCCGAGGCACCGCCGCCACACGCGGCAACCGCGAGGGCGAGCAGCGCGGTACCGGCGACGATCCGTGCGCCCTTAGTAACACGCATGGTGAAAGAATTCCTCCCTCTACAGGTTGGGCGCCAAGCGCTGAGCTGCGGTGATCGTGAGCAGCCTGACGGGGAGTTCCTGGTATCCCCCCGGATTTGGCTGACATGGTCAAACCAGCCGACGCCCTGCCAGTCGATCGCGACTATCCCTTACTCCTTGCCACCAGGGAGTCTCTGGCGCGTTGCAGTTCGGTCACACGTGTGCCTATCCAGCGTCACAGACAATCCGCCTGATGCCTCGCAAATAGTACAAAACTCAACAGACCGACCAAGCCGGGGTGTGAACAGTCGATGAAAATTACCCCCTACAGGACCGTGGTCGCGCCTCCGCCCCCGCGCGCCCGCTCCCTGAGCTACGGTTGACCAGGTCTTGGCAGCGCCTTGGAACCCGGCGCCGCCTTCGATCGTCCAACTGTCTGTCGTCGATCCGTACGACAGGCACCCCACCCACCGGGATCCAATAGAGTCCTTGCCATGAGCCAGCCGGAATCCGCTGTCGCGGACGCCCAGGCGGGCGGCCGAAGCGGGCAGGAGCCGCTGGCCAAGCTCGCCCAGAGATACGGACTTCGCCGTGCCATCGCGCGGCCGAGGTTCCCTGTATATCTGCGCCAGCTGTGGGAGCGGCGACACTTCATCCTGACGTACGCGACCTCGCGCAACGTCTCGAAATACTCCAGCTCCACCCTCGGGCAGCTCTGGCAGGTGCTGACCCCGCTGCTCAACGCCGCCATCTACTTCCTGATGTTCGGCCTCATCCTGGGCGGCGGCAAGGACATCGAGAACTACCCGGCGTTCCTGCTGACCGGGATGTTCATCTTCACCTACACCCAGCGCACGGTCACCGCGGGCGCCAAGTCGATCTCCAGCAACCTGTCGCTCATCAGGGCGCTGCACTTCCCGAGGGCCTCGCTGCCACTGGCCTACACGATCCAAGAGCTCCAGCAGCTCGTGATCTCGATGGCCGTGCTGCTGGTCCTGGTCGTCATCACCGGCGAGATGCCCACGTGGTTCTGGCTCATGATCCCCGTGGTGCTCCTGCTGCAGACGTTCTTCAACATCGGGGCCGGCCTGATCGTCGCCCGGCTCGGTGCGACGATGCGCGACCTCAACCAGCTGCTGCCCTTCATCACCCGCACCTGGCTGTACGCCTCCGGCGTCTTCTTCTCCATTCAGGACAAGGTCGTGGGGTCGGCGCACCTGCCCCAATGGGTGGCCGATGTGATGTATCTCAACCCGGCCGCGTCGTTCATCGAGTGGATGCGCGAGATCCTCATCGCCACCTACAGGCCCGAGTTCGGCCACCACCCCCCGCCGATGGTGTGGATGTCTTGCGTATTCTGGGCGGTGTTCGCACTCGGCTTCGGCTTCTGGTACTTCTGGCGGTCCGAAGAGAGGTACGGGCGTGGCTGAACTGACCAAGGAGCTGTCACAGGTGAAGGGCGACAAGCCCGCCGTCCCCGGCAAGGACGCCAAGAAGCGTCCCGCCCCGGAGCCTTCGGGCAAGCGGCCCCTCGACGTACCCACGGGCACGCCCACGGTCATCGTCGACGACCTCCACATCGTCTACCGCGTCTACGGCGCCGCCACCGACGCCGAGAAGGGCAACGCGGTCAACGCGCTCACGCGCATTCTCAAGCGCCAGGGCCGCCCGCAGATGAAAGAGGTCCACGCGGTCAAGGGCGTGACGTTCGTGGCCTACCACGGCGACGCCATCGGCATCGTGGGCCGCAACGGCTCGGGCAAGTCCACGCTGCTGCGCGCCATCGCCGGCCTGCTGCCCCCGCACAAAGGCGCCGTCTACACCGACGGCCAGCCCTCGCTGCTCGGCGTCAACGCGGCTCTGATGCGCGAGCTGACCGGTGAGCGCAACATCGTCCTCGGCTGCTACGCCATGGGCATGACGCCCGCCGAGGTCAAGGAGAAGTACCAGGAGATCGTCGACTTCTCGGGCATCGACGAGTTCGTCCAGCTGCCCATGTCCACCTACTCCTCCGGCATGGGCGCCCGCCTGCGCTTCGCCATCTCCTCCGCCAAGACCCACGACGTCCTCCTCATCGACGAGGCGCTGGCGACCGGTGACCGCGAGTTCCGCAAGAAGAGCGAGGCCCGCATCCGCCAGATCCGCGAGCAGGCCGGCACCGTCTTCCTCGTGGCCCACGACCTGAGGGTCATCGAGGAGACCTGCAACCGCGTCATCTGGCTGCACAAGGGCAAGATCCGGATGGACGGCGACCCCAAGGAGGTCATCGCCGCCTACAACAAGGGCTGAGCCCCGTCACTCTTCCTAGGACCCCCGCTCCTGATGGCGGGGGTTTCGCATGTCCAGGTCCGATTCGATCCTCCGTGCGAAACGGGAGCGACGCCTGGGGCGAAAGACTGACAGCGCGGTGACCGTTCCGCTAGAATTCGAACGTCAATTCGATCCGAGGAACGGTGATGGAGTGGGGGCGCGCCATGGGAGAGCTGTCGGCCGCGATTGACCACCTGGCCTCCGAAGACGTCTCCGAGATCCCGCGGATGCAGCTGGCCGAGCAGCTGCTGGAGCTGCACTGGCAGATGGCCCGGCTGCAGGCCCAGATCGCCCGCCGCACGGGCGTCCGCATCCCCTGAGCGCCGCAGGGAGGCTATCCCCCTGAGCGCCCGCAGGAGAGCGCCGTACGCGCCTCTCCCGGGCTCTCAGAGGCCGATGGGGCCACAGGACCGATGAGCGTCGCTTGGGCCGGGCATGCGAAAGCCGCCGACCCCCTGGGGGCCGGCGGCGGGGCGGGGCTCGCGTGGCGCCGCTGCCCTGCAGTGGCGGCGCCGCGCGCGAGCACGCCCGGGGCGAGGGCGCGTCCGCCCTGGCCCGTCATCGGACCGTCCGCGCGGTGCGAAGGTCCCTACGTCATCCCCTGCGCGTCAGTGCACCGGACGTCCGGCACCTGAGACGACCTGGTCGCGCTGCCGCGCTCGGCCACGGCCACCGATGCCCCGCTGATAAGGGGAGCACCGGACCGGCCGGAGACGACCCGCCACAGCGGCCGGAGCACCCGAAGGAGGTCCCGGCCCGCCGAAGGCGTGATCTGTGTGGTGGCGGTCGATCCCGTAAGAGAGGGACACCGGCCCGCCAGGAGCGGCACCTGCTCGTGGCCGCCGGCCTCTCGCCGGGAAGCGCTGGATCCGCCGGAGGCGGATTGCCGCGGCGTTCCGGCCTTCCGCCGAGGAAGTGCCGGACCGCCGGAAGCGGGACCTGTGGCACCCCGCGAGGAGCGCCGGACCCGCCGGAAGCGGGACCTGTGGCGCCCTGCGAGGAGCGCCGGACCCGCCGGAGGGGGAATCCGCCGTGTCACGACCGGTCGTTCCACTGCGGGGAACGCCGATCGCAGGAAGGGAGCCCGTCATGGGGAGCGCGCGAAGCGCGTCGTGTCGCCGGACGGAGACGAGGGCGTCGGCACCTAGAAGACGCCCGCGGACCTCCATACCGGCTCACCGGACGAGTCACGCTCGCGAGCCCACCCGGCCCGCGGGCTTAGTGGTGGGCGGCCACGCCGCGCACCGATCCGGTCAGCGCGTCGGTGGTCCAGCCCAAAGCGGTGACCACGTCGCTGTAGGCCCCGGCGGCCTTGACGCCGCGGCTCGCGACGAAGGCGGCGGAGCCCGACACGAGCGGCGCGAGCTCGTCCACGGCGACGGCCTGCGAGGTCGCGGGCAGCGCCTCGACGACCGGCGCGACCTCGGCGGGCGCGACCTTGCCGACCACCGGCGCGAGCCGGCCGTTCCCCGCGTGCGGCAGCGCCTGCGCGGCGGCCTCGCTCAGCCCGGCCACGAAGCGGTCGGCCGAGACGGCCTGCAGGCTCTTGGTGGCGCTCTTGACGGTGCCGGCGGTGAGGACGCCGGCGTCGGCGACGCCGCTGCCGGAGCCCGGCAGCAGGGCGGTGCCGGGCAGCCCGCCGAACGCGCCGCCGACCGGCGAGGCCAGGACACCGTTCACCGTGCTGAACGCCGCCTCGGCCGGGACAGCGCGATCGGCCTTGACGGACGGCTGCGCCATGCGCGCCGCGCCCAGGAGGGGCAGCGACGAGGTCAGGGCGCCGCCGCCGAAGGCCATGTTGGAGACGATGGGCGAGATCTCGGGAATCGGACCGCCGGTGCGGGTGATGTCCTCGAACCCGTTGCCCCTGGCATCGGCCCGACGCTGCGCCTGCAGCTCGCTGAGCCTGTCGCGCTCGACCTCGCTCATCTGCCTGGAGGGGAGGGCGACGGACTTGGCCTTGCCGAGCAGGCCGCCCAGCAGGTCGCCGCCCAGCAGATCGCCGCCGGTCAGGCCGCCGAGGATGCCGCCGAGCGGGCCTGCCGCAGTGGTGCCCCCGGCGTCGACCGTCGCGTGCGCGGCGGTCTCCTTTTGACCATCGGCTTGCGCCGGCACGGCCATGGCCGCCGCCGCCAAGCCGAATGCTGTGACGGCCAGGGCCGTCTTGACTACTCGATTCATGGTTGCCTTCCCGGCTCGTGATCGATCGCTCTCGAATGCGATGGAAATGCGAATCGATAACCCCCGTATGCCGTCGCGTACGCGCTATGGGCACCACACTGAGCGTGTCGCAACGGCTGAGCTACGCAGGAAGTTCTACCACCCGCGGGGAACGGCTCGCAGGCGCATGAATGCCCATGTAGCAGGGGTTTGCAGCCCGGTTACCGAGTAAAGGGGCGGCGTTGAGCGGGGAGACAAAACGGATTCAGGCGGCCTTGTTTCCGATATAGCACGCACAAGACCGCCTGAAATGGGGAGCGCCCCGGCGGCCCGTGAACAAAGGGTCGCGAAAACAAATGTCACGGGCCGGGGGCGCGGTATTTTCCGGGTCGCGATGGACGCGCGCGACCGGATCAGGCGGGCAGCAGGGCGTCCGCCGACTCGAACGGAAAACGGTCGGCGAAGGCCGGGCGCAGGTCCGTCAGCCAGACCGCGTTGGGGTCGAAGCGCGCGAAGAAGGGCCGTCCCACGAGCGACGGGTCGCGAGCCTGGATGAAGTGGAGGACGAACACCTTCTCGCCGGCGATCTCGGTGACGCCGTCGACGCACACCTTGCCGGGCGTGGCCGACATGGACGGCCCGCGTACGGTCCGGCACAGACCGGAGACCGAGGCGTAGGCGTCCCTGAAGATCTCGTACGCCCGCGCCAGCGGGACCGCGAAGTAGTCCTGAGGACCGGTGTCGCGCTCGACGAACATGTAGTAGGGGATCATCCCCATCCGGAGCTGCCGCCGCCACATGCCCGCCCAGATGGCCGGGTCGTCGTTGATCGACTTGATCAGCGGCGCCTGCGTCCTGATCGTGGCCCCGCTGCCGAGGATGTTCTTGACCGCCTCCTCGACCAGCGGCGACTCCAGCTCCCGCGGGTGCGAGAAGTGGGCCATGAACGCGAGGTTCTTGCCCGACGCGACCACCTGCTCGAACAGCCGCAGGGTGTCGCCGGCGTCGGGGTCGCTGGTGAAGCGCTGCGGCCAGTAGGCGAGCGACTTGGTGCCGATCCTGATGCTCTCGAGCTGCTCAAGCTCCATGAGCGGCTCGATGTAGCGCCTGACCACGGGCTCACCCATGATCATCGCGTCACCGCCGGTGATCAGCACGCTGGTCACCTCGGGGTGCTGCCGGATGTAGCCGACCATCTGGTCGATGTCGTCCGAGGCGAACTTCAGGTCCGCGTCGCCGACGAACTGCGCCCACCGGAAGCAGTAGGTGCAGTAGGCGTGGCAGGTCTGCCCCTGTTTGGGGAAGATCAGCACGGTCTCCGGATACTTGTGCTGCAGGCCAGGGATGGGCTCGTCGTTGATCTTCGGGACGTTGAGCTCCTTCTGGCCCGCCGGGTGCGGGTTGAGCTGGGCGCGGACTCGATTGGCCTCGGCCTGGATCTCAGCGTTCGGCGCCTCGGCCTTGAGCAGGTCGGCCAGCCGGGCGACGTCGGCAGCGGGCAGCATGTCCTCCTGTGGGAAGACGAGCCGGTAGATCGGGTCGTCGGGTGCGGCCGACCAATCTATGAGTTCATCCACGACGTAGGCGTTGGTCCGGAAAGGCAGCACCGTGGCGACGGCGCGCACCTTGAGGCGCTCGTCGTCCCCGAGCCCCGCACGCCGCAGAAGCTCGTCGAGGTGCTTGGACGTGTACGCCCGGAAGCGTCGCGTGCCAGCTTGGTTCAAGATCACTAGGCCTTTCCCATCTTTTTTGTTCGATCGGGTGTAAACCTCACGACCCTGTCGCGCGTCTACGGTTCTTAATACCCGGACGCGCGCACTACCGTCACCGGTTCCGCCGGTCTCCAAGTTTTCCTTGAGGTTCGGGACACTCGCGACATATCGCGATCCGGCATAGACTGACTTATCGTGACCCAGGATCCAGAGCTCCGCGCCTCAGACGCCGACCGCGACCGCGTGGCCGCCATCCTGTCCGAGGCGCTCGCCACAGGAAGACTCACCAGCGTCGAGCACGCCGACCGCCTGGACCTGGCGTACAACGCCAAGACCGTCGGCGAGCTCGTCCCCCTCACCCGCGACCTGCCCGACGTGTCCGCCTCCGGGGTGCCCTCGACCATCGAGAAGCAGGTCATCAACTCCACCTTCAGCAAGATCGTCCGCAAGGGCCGGTGGGTGGCCTCCCGGCACCTCACGCTCTCGGCCGGCTTCGGCGCGCTCATCATCGATCTGTCCGACGCCGTGCTGCCCGGCCGCGAGATCACCCTCGAGACCAGGGCGCATTTCAGCAAGGTCATCGTCAGGGTGCCCGCCGACGCCCACGTCATCGACGAGGGCAGCTCGATCTTCGGCAAGCGCAACGTGAACGCGGGCGACCGCGGCGACGGCCCGCTGATCAGGCTGACCGGTTCCTCGGCGTTCTCCAAGGTGATCGTCACGCGCGGAAAGGACGACTGGAACCTGCACTAGCCTCGACGTGCGAGTGGAACGCCCCCGGCCGGGCACCATGAGGGCCTACCTGCCGGTTAACCTGGCAGCTGCCTTGCCTGCGGTGCGGACATCCGAGCCCGCCCACCGGCCCATGCCGTGACGGCGGGCTCGAAGCCGTACGAGGTGACCATTTGTCAGACACCAGGCCGATCGCGCTCGACGCCATGGGCGGCGACCACGCCCCGCACGAGATCGTGGCGGGGGCCGTGCACGCCGTACGCGAGCGCGGCCTGCCCGTCGTGCTCGTCGGCTCGCCCCGCGTGCTGTACGAGGCGCTCGCCGACCACGACGCCACCAAGGAGATCCCGATCGTCCGGGCCGAGGAGGCCCTGGCCATGGACGAGGGCGCGCTGGCCAGCCTGCGCCGCCCCCGCTCCAGCATCGCGATCGCCTGCCACCTCGTCCGCCGCGGCGACGCCGCAGCGGTCGTCTCCGCAGGGTCCACCGCCGGCGTCGTCGCCACCGGCAGGCTGCGGCTCAAGGGCCAGCAGGGCGTGCTCAGGCCCGCCATCGCCGTCTCGCTCCCCACACAGCCCACCCCGACCGTGCTCGTGGACGCCGGCGCCAACGCCGAGGCCAAACCGGAGATGCTGGTGCAGTTCGCCCAGCTCGGCACCACGTACGCCGAGCTCGCCCACGGCGTCGCCGAGCCCAGGGTGGGCCTGCTCACGATCGGCAGCGAGGCGGAGAAGGGCAACAAGGTCGTCAGGCGCGCCCACGAGCTGCTCCAGGCCGCGCCCGGCGTGAACTTCGCCGGCAACGTCGAGGGCCACGACCTGCTGACCGGCAAGGTCGATGTCATCGCCTCCGACGGCTTCACCGGCAACGTCGCGCTGAAGACCATGGAGGGCGCCGTCCGCTACGCCTTCACCGAGCTGCGCGAGGCCATCGGCGACAGCCGGCTGGCCAGGCTGGGCGCGGCGCTGCAACGCTCCCGCATCCGCGAGCTGCGCCGCCGACTCGATGCCGAGGCCTACGGCGGTGCGGTGCTGCTCGGGCTGAACGGTACTGTGGTCATCGCCCACGGCGCCTCCAAGGCCCAGGGCATCAGCGCCGCCTGCCGGCTCGCCGCCGACCTGGCGGCCGCCGGCATCGTGCCCGCCATCGGCGAGCGGATGTCGGCGACGGGCCGGCCGCATCGATTGTGGTAATAGGGCGAAGTCACCCCCGAGGAAGGGTGCCGACCCTTTAGGGTGTGTCACCGATCCACAGAAACGGGGGGTTATGTGGACGGGCTCACCTCGGTGGTCCACGGGCTCACATCCGCCCAGGTAGCGAGGGCCAAGGCCAACCACGTGCCGCGGCGTTCCAGCAGGTCGCTGAGCGCCATCCTCAGGGCGAACGTGCTGACCCGGTTCAACCTCGTCATCGGCGTGCTCTGGGCGCTGATCCTGATCTTCGGCGAGTGGCAGGACGGCCTGTTCGGGCTGGTCATCGTGGCCAACGCGCTGATCGGCATCGTCCAGGAGGTGCGCGCCAAGCGCACGCTCGACCGGCTCGCGGTCATCAACGAGGCTCCCGTACGCGTGCGCCGCGACGGCGAGGAACGCCTGATCAGCCCCCGCGAGGTGGTGCTCGGCGACCTCATCCTGCTGGGCCCCGGCGACCGGCTGCTGGTGGACGGCGAGGTCGTGGAATCCGACGGCCTGGAGGTCGACGAGTCGCTGCTGACCGGCGAGGCCGACCCCGTGCACAAGCGGCCGGGCGATCAGGTGCTGTCGGGCAGCTTCGCGGTGGCGGGCAGCGGCGCGTTCGTCTCGACCAGGGTCGGCACCGACGCCTACGCCGTACGGCTGGCCGAGGAGGCGAGCCGCTTCCACCTCGCGCACTCCGAGCTGCGCGCCGGCGTGGCCGACTTCATCAAGTACATCACCTGGCTGGTCGTCCCGATCGGCGCCCTGCTGATCTACAGCCAGCTGCACAACTCGGCCGACCTGGGCACCGCCATCACCGGCGCGGTCGCGGGCATCGTCACCATGATCCCCGAGGGGCTGGTGCTGATGACGTCCATCGCGTTCGCCGTCGGCGTCGTACGCCTCGGCCGGCGCCGCTGCCTGGTCCAGGAGCTGCCCGCCATCGAGGGGCTGGCCAGGGTCGATGTGCTCTGCCTCGACAAGACCGGCACGCTCACCGCCGGCGGCATGGACCTCGACCAGGTGCTGCCCGTACGCGACGACGAGCCGGTCGAGCCAGCGCTGGCCGCCATGGCGCACCTCGACGCCCGGCCCAACGCCACCGCCGAGGCCATCAGGGCCCGCCACCCCGCGCCGCCGGCCGGCTGGACCGCCCGCGACACCGTGCCGTTCTCCTCGGCGCGCAAGTGGAGCGGCGCCGACTTCGGCGAGCGCGGCACCTGGCTGCTCGGCGCGCCCGACGTGCTGCTCAAGGGCGGCGACGCCTACGACAGGGCCGCCGAGCTGGCCGCCTCCGGCGCGCGGGTCCTCGCGCTGTGCCGCGCCGACAGCCTGGATGCCGCCGAGCGCGGCCACGCCGTGGTCGAGCCCGTCGCGCTCGTCACGTTCTGCCAGCGCATCAGGCCCGACGCCCGCGAGACCCTGCGCTACTTCGCCGAACAGGGCGTCACGGTCAAGGTCATCTCCGGCGACAACCCGCTCGCGGTCTCGGCCATCGCCGCCGGCCTCGGCATCCCCGGCGCCGAACACGCGGTGGACGCCCGTACGCTCCCCCACGACGACCCCGCCGCGCTCGGCGAGATGCTCGACTCCCACACCGTCTTCGGCCGCGTCACCCCGCAGCAGAAGCGCGAGTTCGTCACCGCGCTGCAGGCCCGCGGCCACACCGTCGCCATGACCGGCGACGGCGTCAACGACGTGCTCGCGCTCAAGGACGCCGACCTCGGCATCGCCATGGGCGCGGGCAGTCCGGCCACCAAGGCGGTCGCGCAGGTCGTGCTGCTCGACAACACCTTCGCCACGCTGCCCCACGTCGTCGGCGAGGGCCGCCGCGTGCTCGCCAACATCGAACGCGTCTCCAACCTGTTCCTCACCAAGACCTTCTACGCGATCGTGCTGTCGCTGCTCGTCGGCGTGGCGGGCGTCGCGTTCCCGTTCGCGCCCCGCCATTCGACGCTGACGAACTTGCTGGTCATCGGCATCCCCGCGATCTTCCTCGCGCTCGCGCCCACACTCGAACGCTCACAGCCCGGGTTCGTGGCCCGGGTGCTGCGCTTCGCCGTACCGGCCGGGGTGCTGTGCGCGCTGGCGGTGATGGCGACGTTCTGGGCCGCACACGACGCCGCCGCCCCGCTGCTGGAGAACCAGACCGCCGCCGTGATCACGCTCTTCCTCACCACATGGTGGGTGCTCGTGCTCATCGCCAGGCCGCTCACCTGGTGGCGCGGCGTGCTGGTCGCGGCCATGGCGGCGCTGTTCGCGGCCGGGTTCGCGCTGCCGTTCGTCAGGAAGTTCTTCGCACTCGAACCGGGCGGTCTCGGCGACGTTCTGACCGCCGTCGGCATCTCGCTCGTGGCGGCGGTAACGATAAGCGTGGCGGTCAAGCTCGCCGGTACCCTTAGACCATGACCGACCCGCAGAAAGTGCTCACCGAGCGCGTCCAGCAGGCGCTGGGCCGCGCGTTCGGCTCCGAGTACGCCGACGCAGACCCGCTGATCCGGCCCTCCCAGTTCGCCGACTTCCAGGCGAACGTCGCGATGAGCCTGGCCAAGCGCCTGCGACGGAGCCCGCGGGAGGTCGCCGAGGCGATCAAGGCGGAGCTGTCCGACTTCCCCGGCACGGTCGAGGTCAGCGGCCCCGGCTTCCTCAACATCACGCTCGCCGACGGCTGGATCGCGTCCGAGGCCGACGAGATGCTCGGCGACAAGCGGCTCGGCGTCGGCCTCAGCACCCCGCCGCAGACCGTCGTGATCGACTACTCCGCGCCCAACGCGGCCAAGGAGATGCACGTCGGCCACCTGCGCACCACCATCGTCGGCGACGCGCTGGCCCGCCTGCACGAACACGTGGGCAACACCGTCATCAGGCAGAACCACCTCGGCGACTGGGGCACCCCGTTCGGCATGCTCATCGAGCACCTGCTCGACATCGGCGAGCCGACCGCCATCGCCCAGCTCGAAGCCGGTCAGGGCACGGAGTTCTACCAGGCGGCGCGCGCCAAGTTCGACAGCGACGACGACTTCAAGGCCCGCGCCCGCAAGCGCGTCGGCACCCTCCAGTCGGGCGACCCCGAGACGCTGCGCCTGTGGCACGTCTTCATGGACGCCACCGTGCGCTACTTCAACAAGGTCTACGACCTGCTGGGCGTCACGCTCACCGACGCCGACATCGCCGGCGAGAGCATGTACAACCCCATGCTGCAGAAGACCTGCGACGACCTTGAGGCGTCCGGCACCGCGAAGATCAGCGAGGGCGCGCTCTGCGTCTTCCCGCCCGGCTTCACCGGCCCCGACGACAAGCCGCTGCCGCTCATCATCAGAAAGAGCGACGGCGGCTACGGCTACGCCACCACCGACATGGCGGCCATCCGCTACCGCGTCCACGACCTCAAGGCCGACCGCATCCTCTACGTCGTCGGCAGCGACCAGGCGCTGCACTTCCGCATGGTGTTCGCCGCCGCCAAGATGGCCGGCTGGCTGCCCGACAGCGTCTCGGCCGAACACGTCCAGATCGGCATGATGCTCGGCAAGGACGGCCGCCGCTTCAAGACCCGCTCCGGCGAGTCGGTCAAGCTGATGGACCTGCTCCAGTCGGCCGTCGACAAGGCGTACGCGCTGATCGCCGAGCGCGGCTACGACGAGGAGACCCGCAAGGAGATCGCGCGGGCGGTCGGCATGGCCGCGGTGAAGTACGCCGACCTGTCGGTCAGCCACGACAGCGAATACGTCTTCGACCTCGACCGCATGGTGGCCTTCACCGGCAACACCGGCCCCTACCTGCAATACGCCCAGGCCCGCATCCGCTCCATCTTCCGCAGGGGCGGCCTCGATCCCGACGACGCGACCGGCCCCATCAGGCTGGGCGCCGCACCCGAGCGGGCGCTCGCCCTGCAGCTGCTCGGCTTCGGCACCGTCGTCGAGCAGGCCACGGAGCTGAGCGAGCCCCACCGGCTGTGCGCGTACCTCTACGCCACCGCCTCCGCCTTCACCGACTTCTTCGAGCAGTGCCCGGTGCTCAAGGAAGGCGTCGACCCCGAGACCCGGGCCTCCAGGCTCGCCCTGTGCGCGCTGACGCTGCGGGTGATGGAGACGGGGCTCAACCTCCTCGGTGTCCCTGTCCCCGAGCGCATGTAAACCGGCACGTTGGCTCAAAGTCTCCCGTACCGTCATGGGCGCGCCTCCACCGGGTTGGCGCGCCCCAACGGCTAGGCTTTACGCGGTCATGAACCGCGGCCGAAACGGGGAGTTCTCTGCCTTGAGCACGGACCTGACTGCGAGCCCCCCAGCAGCGACCGAGCTGCATCGCTATGCCGAGGCGCTGATCGCGCACCTCGCCGCCAAGGGCACCGCGCCACCGGCCGCACCGAGCTTCAGCGACATACCCGGCTACTGGCTGCCGCCCGCCGTCGAGGCGCTGGTCGCGCTGCTCGCCGGCGAAGACCCGATGGAGCCGCTGAGCCGGGCCGCCGGGCGCGACCAGCAGCAGACCGCGCTCTTCCTCTGCCTCGCCCTGGCCGTCTCCGGTCAGGGCAGCCGCATCCACGCCTCGTGGCTCGGCACCGCCTTCGGCGAGCTGTCGGTCGACCGGCCCGTCACCCACGGCCAGCGCTCGCTCTGGCTGGCCGCCGCCAGAGGCGCGTACGGCCCCGCCGGCAAGATCTTCGTGCTGCGCAAGCTCGACGCGCTCGCCGTCCAGGACCACGCCGACGCCGAGCAGTGGATCCAGGCGCTGGTGCCCGGTGAGCCCTCCGTCGTCGTGCCGCCGTCGCTGGCCGACTTCCCCGAGATGGCGGAGATCCCCGAGCTGGCCAAGCCCGCCATGGCCGCCGCCCGCCTGGCCAGGCTGCGCGCCCGCTGCGCCGAGATCACCTCCGCCCGGCAGGGCGATCAGACCGCCGGCGCCCCGCTCGACAACAGCGCGGGCGAACCCGTCACCAACTGGGCCGAGGACGAACCGCTCGCCGTGCTGCGCTCGCTCATCGGCCAGGGCGGGCCCGCGGGGCCGATGGCCTCGCTCCACACGTACCTGCTCGACGACCTGCGTCCCGGCGCAGACCCGCACCTCGCGGCGATCGCGCTGCACGTGGCCGCCCCGATCCTGCGCGGCGCGGCCGAGGAGCTTGAGGCCGACAGCCGCCTCGAGCCTCCCGAGACGCTCACCGTGCCGCTGCTCGGCCACCGCATCCGGCTGCGTCCCGAGGGCCCCGACCAGACGTCGCTGGCCGCGGCCGAGGAGTCCATCCGCACGGAGGGCATGACGCCGCCCGGGCGGCCGTGGGCCGCGATCGTCCTCATCGTCCTCGGCGTGGCCTGCCTGGTCGGCGCCGTCGTGGCCGAATTGCTGCTCGCCGCCGCGGCCGTCGCCATGATCGGTCTGGCCGGCTGGCGGCTCTGGCAGCGCCGCAAGAAGATCGAGGCGGATGCTCGTTACGTCGACAAGCAGGTCAGCGAGCTTCGTGAGCTGGCCGAAGGGGCGGTGTGGGCGCTGCACGCGTACGCCCGTGAGGCCGAGGCCCGCGCCAAGCAGGCCGCCGAAGACGCCACCGAGCTCACCCGCCTCATCCGCCGCGGCCCCCGCGCCGCCCACTGACCGCCCTGACGCCCGGCATCCACCACCTGGTACAACCCGCCACGTGAGCGTCACCGTCACTGACGCAGCGCGGGTGACGGCGGGAGCGGACCACCGGCCTGACGCAGCAGGAGAGCCGCCGAGCCCCGCCACTGTCACCGCGCCGCAGCGGGAGAGCCCCACGGCCGGCCACCACCTTCGTCGCGGTGCCGCAAGACGCCGCCCACGGGCGCTTGGACGGCTGCAGATCGCGAGGACCGCCCGCGTGGGGCACAGACCAAGTCATGCCTGCGTCGCGCACATATCGCGAGGGCGAACGGCATGGGGCGCACACCGAGTCACGCCCGCGTCAGGCGCAGATCACGAGAACTACCCGCGTGAGGCGCACACCGACTCACACCCGCGTCAGGCGCAGATCACGGGGGCCGCCCACGTCAGGCGCACACCGATTACCGCTCGCTGCGAGGCTCCGCGGCAGGCCGGTGACGTCGTTCTCCTGGCTCCGCACTCGAGCGCTCACGAAGGGTGATGACCGAGGCGCCCAGGAGCCCCTCGGCAGAAACAGGAGAAAGGCAGGCGGCCTGGGACCGGGAGGGAGACGGCCCAAACCCGCAACGACATCAACCCGGAGAACTACCGAGACCCGCACGGCATCGATCCGGAAGACGGCCTGGCCCTGCACGACATCGACCCAGGAAGAAGGCATCGCCCCAGGGCGACGGCCCGAGCCCGCACGCGCGGCATCCGCACGACACCGAGACGACCTCATGACGGCACCGGAAAGAAACCCGGCCACCTCGGCCGGGCCCGGCGCGCGGAACCACCGGCAGGAACCGGTGTGGCCCGGTCAGGTGACCTCGATCTCCACGTGCGCCGGCGCGAGCAGGAACACCCGCTCCGCAATGCGCTCGATCCGCCCCTCGCACCCGAACACCAGCCCGGCCGCGAAGTCCACCATCCGCGTCGCCTCAGACATCGACATGGCCGTGACGTCCATGATCACCGTCTGACCGTCACGGAAATGCTGGCCGATCACCGGTGCGTCGTTGTACTTGAGCGGCTGCACCATGACGATGCGCGACGAGTCGACATTCGCACGCCACCTGCGGGCTGCCCGCTCGGTCGCCGGGACGTACTCGTCCTCGTACTGGTCGTCGTACTCGTAGCCCTCGTCGTAGTGCTCGACCCCGCTCAATCCAAGGTAGCTCACCACCTTGTGCACTGCCCCCATCGGCTTGTCCTTTCCTCAGGAACTCACCGTAATCGGCACGTCCCTACACATTGGACGGTAACCGACGATTCCGCATTCGCCACGCGACACGCCCAGCCCTAATTCCATTTTGTACAGCTTGCAGCCCGCTTGCAGCTGGATATCCGCCCCCCGTATACCATCGGGCCCATGCGCCTGTTCACCGTCGACGCCTTCACCGGCACGGCTTTCAAGGGTAATCCCGCCGCCGTCTGCCTGCTGGACTCTCCGGTTACTGATCGATGGATGCAGAGCGTAGCGGCCGAGATGAACCTCTCTGAGACCGCTTTCCTGCTTGGAGATTCCCTGCGCTGGTTCACCCCGGCCGTCGAGGTGACGCTGTGTGGTCACGCCACGCTGGCCACCGCGCACGTCCTCTATTCGACCGGAGCCGCGACGGGCCCGCTCGAATTCAGCACCGCCAGCGGCACCCTTACCGTGAATCGCCGTCCCGACGACATGATCACAATGGATTTCCCGGCCAAGGACGTGACCCCTGTCGCCGTTCCACCCGGCCTGGAGAAAGCGCTCGGCGTCACCCCGGTCCGGGTCGGAAAAAGCCGACTCGACCTGCTGGTGGAGCTGGACTCGGCGGAAACCGTACGCGACCTGACGCCCGATATCGCGGCGCTGGCCGAGGTGGACGCGAGAGCCGTCATCGTCACCGCCCTCGGCACCGACACGGACTTCGTCTCCCGTTTCTTCGCGCCGAACGTCGGCGTCCCCGAAGACCCGGTGACGGGCTCCGCTCATTGCGCGCTCGCGCCGTACTGGGCGGCGCGCCTCGGGCGTACGTCTTTGGTGGGGGCGCAGCTGTCCAAGCGCGGCGGCATCATCCACGTCACGCACGCCGGTGACCGCGTCCACTTGGCGGGGCAGGCGGTCACGGTGATGTCCGGCACCCTCCACGTCTGAACAAGCAGCGCCGGCCGGGTGCGGTGGTGCTGAGCTGCCGAAAACCGGTTTCGGACCGCCCCGGCGGCCTTTTAGGGTAGCCGGGTGGCAACAGACGTTATCGTGCTCAACGGCGGTTCCAGCTCCGGTAAGACCGGCATCGTACGGTGCCTCCAGGCCATCCTCCCCACCCCGTGGCTCGCCCTCGGGGTGGACACCATGGTGGACGCGCTGCCTGCGGCGCTGCAGGCGTCGGAGGAGGGGCTCGACATCAGTCCCGACGGCACGGTGAACGTCGGGGCCGAGTTCGCCGCCCTTGACCGCGCCTGGTCGGAGGGCGTGGCCGCGATGGCCCGGGCCGGCGCCCACATCATCATCGACGACGTCTTCCTCGGCGGTGCCGCCTCCCAGGAACGCTGGCAGAAGGCCCTCGCCGGGCTCGACGTGCTGTGGGTGGGCATCAAGTGCGACAAAGAGGTGGCGGCCGGCCGGGAGCTCGCCCGCGGCGACCGCACTCGCGGCATGGCCGCGCAGCAGGCAGAGCTCGTCCACAAGGGCGTCATGTACGACCTGGAGGTGGACACCACGCGCGCCGAGTCCCTTGAGTGCGCCAAAATCATCGCCGCCCACGTCACCACCTGACGACGCCCCGGCAGGCCGTATGCAGCCGACAATGCTCTGAGCACCGCACGGCCTCTGGGGAGGAGACGCCTGATGCCGCAACGCCAGCAGGTCACCGTCGACGTCCACGTGATCCTCGAACGAGGCGACGACGTCCTCCTCTGCCTGCGCCAGGGAACCGGCTACCGGGACGGCTGGTTC
Organism: Nonomuraea sp. NPDC052634; assembly: GCF_040678535.1. Taxonomy (NCBI): domain Bacteria; kingdom Bacillati; phylum Actinomycetota; class Actinomycetes; order Streptosporangiales; family Streptosporangiaceae; genus Nonomuraea; species Nonomuraea sp. NPDC052634. The sequence continues at coordinate 239,476 of NZ_JBFATY010000011.1, forward strand.
TGCCTCCCCTCAGGGCATCTCGAGGAGGGCGAGACCGTCATCGACTGCGCGGTACGGGAGACCCGCGAAGAGGTCGGCGTCCACGTCGACCCCGCCGCGCTGCGACCGGCGACCGTTCTGCGCCACCTCAACCCCGAGGGACAGCCCCGCATCGGCTTCTTCTTCGCCACCACGCAGTGGACCGGCACCATCGTCAACGCCGAGCCGCATAAGTGCGCCGCCGTCGAATGGTTCCCCGCCCACCGCCTCCCGGAGAACACGGTCCCGTACACGATCGCCGGCCTCCGGCACTACCACCGCAACCAAGGCATAGGCACCCACGGCTGGCCCACCCTCCCCGGAAATTGACTCGGCCTCACGCCGGTACCAGGATCTGGGCGGAGAATCCGCGGTTACGTCCCCTCAAGTGGTGTAGAACCGGCCCTCATCGGCGCGTCGCCTTCGACGCAAGGGGGCCGTCTCCGTGCGGCTCACGCAGAGCCGCTGACGACTGATTCTCGGTGTCTACCGACCATGATTCTCAAAGTCGTGCGGCCTGCCCATGATTCTCAGAGTCGTGCGGCCTGCGCAGGAGCGGCTACAGAGATGCGCGCTGAGGCGGCTTGACGGATCGCTCGCAACCTCCTCAGACGCGGGGCAGGAGGCGCTGTTGGCGAGCTCTAGGCCGGCGACGACATGGCCTCACGAGCTCCAGAGCCTCTGGAAAATATCCGGGCATGCAAAAGAGGGGCCCCAACACCCAAAACAAGTGTCAGAACCCCTCAATTGAAAGATTGTCCGGCGGTGACCTACTCTCCCACACCCTCCCGAGTGCAGTACCATCGGCGCTGAGAAGCTTAACTTCCGGGTTCGGAATGTAACCG